>JAJDAO010000075.1 GCA_029261835.1 Deltaproteobacteria bacterium
GTCGACCGCGCCCGCCCAGACCAACCCCGCTCCCACCAACGACCCGACCAGGGCATGCGTGGTCGAGATCGGCAGGCCGACGGCCGCGGCCGCCAAGACGGTCGCCCCAGCGCCGAGGCTGACCGACGCCAAGAAGCCGGGTTCACCGACCACCGAGTCCGGCACGAGCCCCTTCCCGCTGAAGGCGCGGACCAGGCCCTGCGCGACCCAGAGCGAGAGGAGCGACCCGAGCAGGGTCGTGACCGTCGCGAGCCCGATCGCCGCGCGGTAGCCAAGACGCCCGCTCCCATACAGGGTCGCGACGCCCTTGAAGTTGTCGTTCGCGCCGTTCATGAACGCCAGGAACAACGCTGCCGCGAGGACGCACCACTCCATCAGCAGCAACTCCCGCTGTCAGAGCCCTCTCGTGTCTCCCGGTATCGCTCCCCCTTGGTCTCACGTGGATGGCGCGGAGCTGTACGTTCGCAGTCGAAGGGGGTGCGTTCCATCTCGGGAATCGGGATACGGGGCTCGATTCCGATGATGCATTCGGCGTAGGGCCGCGAGGTCAGAATGCGATAGGTCTTGTCGCAGACGGCGACCCGCTCACCACGTTCGAGCACGTGGCCGTCATCGTCCTCGACGCGCTTCCACGGTCCGCCGTACACCACCGCCTGGTTCGCCTCGAAGCACGGTCCCTCCTTGCCCTTGACCGCCGTGATGGTGACGGAGCGAAACTCGATGCCCTCTACGACGGCGAACGGTTCCCGCTCCCACTTGTCGATGGTGATGCCGTAGAAGCCCACCGACGCCAGCTCTTCGAGCAGCTTCTTCTCGTGAAAGGCGCCGGAGATGCAGCCGCTCCAGAGCCTCGGATCCGACCGCAGCTCGTCCGGAACCTCTTCGTCGCAGACGATGTCCGAGATGGCAATCCGACCGCCCGGCTTGAGCACTCGAAAGATCTCGCGGATGAGCTTCGCCTTGTCACGCTCGTGAACGAGATTGAGCACGCAGTTCGAGACGACGATGTCGACGCTGGCGTCCGGCACCATCGGCTGCTGCCGGCGCTGGCGGTCCTTCTCTTCCTCGAGGCGTGAGAGGTCGTCGACTGTCGTGACGGGATTGTCCGCCAGCCAGCGGTCGAGCCGGTCGGCGTCGAGCGCCAGATCCTGGATCCTGCCGCGGCGGAAGTGGACGTTGGCGTAGCCGATCCGCTCGGCCACGATGGGTGCCGAGCGACGGGCCAGCTCGAGCATTTCGCGATTCATGTCGACGCCGATCACTTCGCCCTTCGGGCCGACGAGCTGCGAGGCGATGAAGCAGATCTTTCCCCCGCCGCTGCCGAGGTCCAGCACGGCATCGCCCTCTCGCACGTAGCGCGATGGGTCGCCGCAGCCATAGTCCCGCTCGATGACCCCGTCGGGGATGATCTTCAAGTACTGCTCGTCATAAGAGACGGGGCAGCAGAGAGCGACTTCACACTCGCTCGCCGCCGCGCTGTAGCGTTCGCGCACCGCCCTCTCCGTTGCGCTGTGGTCTATGTCTGTCGTCGGGAAGTCGCTGGCCATACGGCTGGTTCTCCTGCTGTCGTTCATCCTGAGCCGAGTTCACGGGTCGTCTCCCGCAGATGTGACTGTCACCTGCGGCCGCTGGGGAGCTGATACGGCTGCGGCACGCGGCCGGTTACGAGCTTGACTCGATCGCCGGCCGGGCACCTCGTTCCCGGTGCGAGTGAGCCGCCGGGCCGCCGAGTCGCCCATCGAGCGGGGGATCGGAAGGCTGCCGGATCGCTCACTCCACTACGATCGGGTGTTTTCCTGCGGGGCAGTCCGAAGGGAACCTGAGCCGGCTTGGGGCAGATCTGATCCGTTCGCTATGGTTTGCGCCGACCCTCCGCCACGGCCAGGAGAGTGCGCTGGTGGCCGGGCGGCTGAGGTTTTCTAAAAACACTTCGGATGAGTTCTACACGCCCCCGGCAGTACACGCTCAGGCCGAAGCTAATTGATTCGCGAGTCAACGAGCTGTGAGATCGCCGATGGATTGCATCATCGTCGCGCGTCTCGGAGCGTGTCGTCTCCGACTCCCCTCTGCACACAAGGAGCTTTCGACATGAGCGAGATCCGATTCGACAACCGCGTCGCAGTTATCACAGGAGCCGGCGGTGGTCTCGGCAAGACGTACGCCATCGAGCTCGGCCGCCGCGGTGCCAAGGTGGTGGTCAATGACCTGGGCGGTGCGGCCGACGGCAGTGGTGGCGGCACCAGCATGGCGGACCAAGTCGTCAAGGAGATCGAAGAAGCCGGCGGCACGGCGGTCGCGAACTATGACTCCGTCTCCACGCCCGAGGGCGGTGAGGCCATCATCCAGACGGCGCTGGACAATTTCGGCCAGATCGACATCGTGATCAACAACGCCGGCATCCTGCGCGACAAGTCGTTCGTCAAGCTCTCTCCAGACGAGCTGAGCATCGTGCTCGACGTCCACCTGAAGGGCGCCTTCTACGTCTCTCAGCCCGCCTTTCGGGTCATGAAGGACAGGGGCTACGGCCGCTTCATCTTCACAGCATCGGCTGCCGGCATCTTCGGCAACTTCGGGCAGACGAACTACGGCGCCGCGAAGATGGGCCTGGTTGGCCTCTCGAACGTGGTCGCTGTCGAAGGCGCGAAGTACAACATCAAGTCCAACGTGATCGCGCCGATCGCGCTGACCCGCCTGACCGAGAACCTGCTCGGCCCGATGGCCGAGAAGGTGCTGCCGGAGCACATTACACCGATCACGGTCTATCTGTGCTCCGAGGACTGCGAAGAGACCCATGCCATCTACTCGGTGGGTGGCGGTCGCTATGCCCGCGTCTTCGTCGGCCTGGCCCCGGGATGGACCAAGAAGGGCGACGTCGCGTCTGTCGAGGAGATTCGAGACAACTTCGCGCAGATCCACGAGCCCGGCGAATACATCATCCCCGGCAGCATCTCGGACGAAATGGTGGTGATGATGAAGGCGTTGCAGGACTGAGAGCTTCGAGTCAACGAGAATCTGATATTCAGGAGAGCAAGATGCCGATTGATCCCAGCAAAGCCCTGGGTGCCCCGCTCGGCGAGGGCGAGTACACATGGACCAGGGATGACGTGATCCTCTACCACCTCGGCGTGGGTGCCGGAGTGCCTCCCACGGATGAGCAAGAGCTCGAGTACACCTATGAGAAGAATCTCAAAGTGCTTCCCAGCTTCGGCGTGATTCCAGTCTTCGGGTCGATGGGCGGTCTAGGGACAGTCGAGGGCTTGAGCTTCAATTTCGCGATGCTGCTGCATGGCGAGCAGGACATCACGCTGCACCAGCCGATTCCGCCGGAGGCGACGATCGAGAACAAGGGCAAGGTGGCGGAGCTCTGGGACAAGGGGAAGGCCTGTCTCTGCGTGATCGAGGTGGAGAGCACGATCAAGGGCGGTGAGAAGCTCTTCACGAATCGCTTCAGTCTCTTCCTGCGCGGCGAGGGCGGTTTCGGCGGCGAGTCAGGCCCGAAGGCTGACAACATCCGGCCGGATCGCGCGCCCGACGGACAGATCGAAAGTCCGAGCCTGGCCCAACAGGCGCTGATCTACCGCCTGTCGGGCGATAAGAATCCGCTGCATGCCGATCCGGACTTCGCCAAGATGGCGGGCTTCGACCGGCCGATCATCCACGGTTTGTGCTCCTACGGCGTCGTCTGTAAGGCGGTCGTCGACGACGCGCTCGGCGGTGATGTCAGCAAGGTGGCGCGCTACCAGGCGCGCTTCAGCGGAGTCGGCTTCCCGGGTGAGACCTACGTCACCTCCTACTGGAAGGAAGGGAACAAGATTCTCATCGAAGCGAAGTCGAAGGATCGCGATGCCGGCATCATCAGCAACGCCGCCATCACGGTGCGCGAGTAGCGCACAGGTCGGCCGCCTATCAGCCCTCGAGCAGGGCTGATAGGGCCGGCCATTCGATGGACGTCTGGGCGGCAAAAGCCTGCAGCAGGAGTTCGCGGTCGGGGTCGTCCGCGGCAGTGCGGAAGATTCCGACGTGTTCGTTGAGTTCGGCCTCCGGCGGCGGCGGCGGGTTGCTCTGCTTGAGCACGCCCTCTTCGTGCTCGAGACCGATGAGGTCCAGCCACTCCGCCACCAGCTCCTTGCGGCACTCGAGGAAGTAGACGGCGAGAATCTCCTCGGCTACGGCGCCTGCCGCCACGCGAGAGAGCGCCCGCCGCACCGCTGTGACGCGCTTGGCGAACGGCTGCTTCATCAGATACTGGGGGCGGCTGTTCATGGCCGCTGCAGCCGCATGCACGGCCTGTAGAAACAGGGCGGGCGACTGCTTCGCCAGGCTGCCCAGAACCGCCTCCGCACGTTCGGGGCTCATCGCGGCAAAGATCTCGTGCGGGCGCATCGGGCAGGCTCTCCTGCTTGGCGGTGGTTCGGCGGGTCAGTGTGTAGCACCGGGCCGATCCCGATGCCGCGCGTGAGAGAAGGGCGTGAGACCAGCCGGATGTCGCTCTGCCACCCTGCGGGGCTGGGGCAAGAGCTGCTCGCTTGCACGCGAGTCGCCGCTCGCCTGCGCGCTCCGGTGTTGGTCCGACGTGTCGGCCCTACGCCTTCTGCGTGAGCTGCACGTGCAGTGCTGTCCGCAAGCGCGGGCGTGGCATGGTGTCCTACGCCGTTCTAGCCGCGAAATGGCCTGCCGTGCATGTGTGCGCCCCTGCGGCTCTCTTCAGATTCGAGTGATCGGCGACGATAAGCTCGGTGTTATGGTTGAGAGCACGATGGCCGGTCAGGATAACGACGACCCCCGGAAGCTGAGCGCAATGATCACGCGAGTCTCGGATCTTGCCGTGGCCCACTCCGTCGCTTCAGTGGTGGTGGGTCTGGCGGCCGAGGAGGGCGATCTGGTGTTTCCGGAGTACGTCGGCTTCCTGCAGAGCGCCCTGCGCGTCGAGGACGGGATCTTTCGCATGACGCGCGAGCGAGCGGTTCTGCATCTGGCCGATGTCGATGCAGCGCGAGCCACCGACGTGCTAGAGCGGCTGACGAGCGAGTTCTGTGAGGAGTTCCCGGCGCAGCAGCGTCCGAGCTTCCAGCTGCGAATGTTCGAGGTCAAGCCGGCCGCCGGTCGCCTCCGGGTGCGGGACGTGCTGACTGAGATCTTTCCACCGCGCGTCCTGCACTGAAGTCGATCTCGTCGGCTATCGGGCGCAGCTTCGGCCGGGCGGGCGGTAGAGCACTTCTCCGCGCAGGCCGTAGGCGCAGGACCCGCCCTCGGTCTTGCTCCTGCTGGAAGGAGCGCCGTCTCGCTCGCGGCGGTTCGGGCGACAGTCCCGCCCTCGCGGCGCGTGGATCAGTGCACCGTCTGCATCGTAGAGACACGCCGGACTCGACGGCTGAGCGGTGCTCTTCTGATCAGCGGGTGTCTCCGCCGGCGCGGGCGGATCGCTGAAGTCGACGGCATCGCCTCGTTTCAGGGCCCGCTCGAGCGCCAGCGCTTTGAGGCGGTAGTACTCCTCCTGCCAGGAAGAGGCCGGGCTGCGAAGGGCCGTGCGCTCGGGGAGCTGATCCGGATCTGCACGGGTCGCCCGGCCTCTGCGCACCTCATCGTGCCTCGGGACGTCAGGTCGTAGTGGAGCCGCGGGGCCGGGGGGCGGGGCTTTTGCCCGGCCCGAGGTCGTCGGCTTCGGCGACAGGCGTTCCACATCCTCGTTGGTGAGCAGAATCGGCTGCTCGGAATCGTCTCCAGCGCGCGCCACTTCGGCGAGCGGGGAGATCAGCATTGCCACCAGCGGGCACAGCAGGAGTAAGACGTGTCGCATGGAACCTCCCGGTGGCCGGACCAGGCCACGCCGCATGCATCGGCAAGTTCAACCGGGAGTCTTAGAGTTTCTTGCTCTTTTCAGATGCTGGCGACTACTTGGGCGCCATTCGCAGCGCGCCGTCGAGTCGGATGACTTCGCCGTTCAGCATCGGGTTCTCCACGATCTGGCACGCCAGGGCAGCGTACTCCGGTGGTTCGCCCAGCCGCGGCGGAAACGGGACCGAGGCACCCAGAGCCTCGCGAGCGGGCTCCGGCAACCCCATCAGCATCGGCGTCGCGAACAAGCCCGGGGCGATCGTCATTACACGGATGCCGCTGCGCGAAAGATCCCGCGCGATGGGCAGCGTCATGCCGGCCACGCCCGCCTTGGAGGCCGAATAGGCGCACTGTCCGATCTGGCCGTCGAAGGCTGCGACCGATGCAGTGTTGATGATGACGCCACGCTCACCCCCGGTATTGGGTTCGTTCTCGGCCATCCGCGCCGCGACCAGCCGAGTCACGTTGAACGTGCCTACCAGATTGATTTCGATCGTGCGGCGGAACACATCGAGGCTGAAAGGTGTGTTGTCTCGACCGATCGTGCGGCCCGCCATGCCAATGCCAGCACAGCTGACCGCCACTCGCAGTTCGCCGAAAGCCTCGACGGCACGATCCAGGGCGGCCGTGACCTGTTCCTCACTCGTTACATCGGCTTCCAGAAAGAGCGCATCATTGCCAATCTGTGAAGCGATCTCAGCTCCCTTGGAGCGGCCCAGGTCGATCAGCCCCACTTTCGCTCCTCGGCTCGCCAGCGCTCGCGCCGTGGCCTCGCCCAGGCCGGAGCCGCCGCCTGTGATGATGGCGCCGATGCCTTGAATCTCCATTGGCTCCTTGGTCCCTCTCTCCCGCGCTCTCTCGGCCCGCGCGATCGCACGACCGGGTCGTCGCGGTTGGTCGACACGGTGGGTGCCGAGACAGTAGCGCGGAGTTCGGCTTCGCGTTGCGCGCGATGACGGATTGCGAACGTCTGGTGGTTCGGACCGGGGTCAGCGCGCACGGGCCCCTCGACGTCATGAGTCGCGCGCGTGAGTTCGGAGAGGACGGAATCGGACGTCCGAGGGTGCTCAGCAATCCTCAGGTGTCGTGGTCATTCCTGTCGAGCTTGCGGTACAGCGTCGAGAGGCCGATGCCAAGGCTGTCGGCTGCCTTCTGCCGATCTCCCTGGCAACGTTCGATAGTCTGGAGGATGGTCATCCTTTCGAATATCGTAACGCGCTGCTTCAGGCCGGCATCCGCCAGTGCTGGCCGAGCATCGCCTGAGAGCTGAAGCGTCGGTGGCAGATCTGCAGGCGTTATCTCGCCGGCTTCGCACAGGACAAGCACTCGTTCAACGGCGTTCTCGAGTTCTCTCAGATTACCAGGCCAGTCGTGGGCCAGGATCAGATCCCATGCGGCGGATGTGATCGTTATCTCCTGGTGCGGACAGAGGCCGGCGTGTTTGGTCATGAAGAAGTCGACCGCCGCCGAAATCGCCTCTCGCTGCTCGCGTAGCGGTGGCAACGAAACCTGGAAGACCTTCAGTCGGAAGGCGAGATCCTCGCGGAAAACGCCCTGCAGCACCATCTCATCGAGGTCGCCACCGGTGGCGGCGATGATGCGAACGTCGACCTCATGCTCGGTGGTGGAGCCGACCGGACGGATCGCCTTCTCCTCGATCGCCTGGAGGAGCTTGGCCTGCATGGGCGAATCGAGGCTGCTGACTTCATCCAGGAAGAGCGTGCCCCGCGCGGCGGCATCGAAGAGCCCGGAGTGCGACTCGGTCGCGCCGGTGAAGGCTCCTTTGAGATAGCCGAAGAACTCCGATTCGATCAGATTCTCGCGAAGTGCACCGCAGTTGATGCTCAGGAAGGGGCCATCGGCGCGGGGGCTCGCCGCATGCAGCAGGCGTGCGGTCATCCCCTTGCCGGTTCCGGACTCGCCTGTGATCAGGACCGGGAGATCGGTAGATCCGACCTTGCTGACCAATCGCACGAGCTGCTGCCCAGCGGGTGTCTCCGGGAACCAGTAGCGTTTGGCATCCTGCTGGATGACCCGGCGGAGCAACCTGTTCTCGCGGTGAAGGTGATCGAGGTCGTTCAGTTGCTGCAGCCGACGCGCCAGATCGGCCGCTCGAATGGGCTTGATCAGGTAATCGGTGGCACCGGCCTGTATTGCCGAGACCGCGGTCTTCAGCGATGCGTACGCCGTAATCACCAGGATCGGAACGTTGTTTCCGGCCGCTCGCGCTCGCCGGATCACCTCGATGCCGTCGAAGTCCGGCAACTGCAGGTCTGTCACCGCCACGTCGAAGGTGCCGTGCTCGAGATGGCTCACGGCTTCGGCGCCAGTCTCGACGGCGACAACCTCGTTCCCGAGCTTTGTCAGCTCCTTCTCCAGAATCTGGCGCTGTGCGTACTCGTCCTCGACGAGAAGGAGATTCATTTCGTCTCGACCTCCGCATCCGGCACAGAGGGAATCCAGAACGAAATCGTGGTCCCGTGCTCTGGCCTGCTGTCGATTTCGAGTGTGCCGCCATGCCGGTCTATGATCGTCTGACACACTGGCAGACCGAGTCCGCTTCCCTTCTCTCTCGGCTTCGTCGTGAAGAAAGGATCCAGCACCTTCCGCTGGATGTCGTCCGACATGCCGCACCCATTGTCAGTGACACGAACCAGCACCCCATCCCCATCGGTAAGCGAGGACACGCTGATCACCCCATCAGGCCCAGCGATGGCGTCGGCTGCATTGATCAGGAGATTGATCGCGATCTGCGTGATTTGGCTCGCGACTCCGTATACCACCCGGACCGAACGGGCGAGATCGGTCGTGACCTGAATATCGCGGAAGCGCGGGTCGAAGCGCAGCAGGGCAACGGCCGATCGGAGCGCCGAGTTGATGTCGATCGGTCCGATCTCACTGGAGGGTGGATGAGTGAACTCGCTGAGCTCGCTGACCACGGCCTTCATCCTGCCGATTTCCGCCTCGAAGAGGTCGACGATCTCCGAGTTCTCCGACTGTGTCTGATTGCTCGAATCCCCACCAAGGTTGAGACGAATCAGGTCGAAGATGCCCTGGATCGCGGAGATCGGATTCGCAATCTCGTGCGCGACTCCTGCGGCGAAGGTTCCAAGCGCGAACATGCGTTCTTCGCTGGCGAGGCGACTGCGGTAGCTCTGGACTTCGGACTCCCGCTGGGCCAGAGCATGGGCCATGCGGTTGATGGCGTCTCCGAGCCCCCCGATTTCGTCGCGGCGATCGAGCCTGAAGGGCTCAGCGAAGTCACCGCGCGCAATCTCCGCGGCGCGGTCCTCGAGTCGCCCCACGTCACGCGCCACGCGAAAGAAGAAGACGCCGGTGAGCGTGCACACGACGCCAAAGCCGGCCAGACCGGCGACGAGCAGCACGAGCGCGTTCCTGTCGGCATCTCGCTCGTAGTCGCGGCCGAGCTGGAGGCGGGACTTCTGGACTTCCTCGAGAGAGTGCTCGGTTCGCGTGGCGATCGCCTTGACCATCGGAGTCAGCCGCACTGCGAAGCTCGAGATATGCTCGGGCGGCGGCATCTCATCGAGCATGTCGACAAGCTGGTCTCTTGCTTCGCGGAGCACGGGTGTCTCATCGAGTGGGTAGTCGAGGATCTTCCGCGCGGCGTCAGAGGGAATCAGCTCATCGATATGATCGCGCCATTCACGCAACTCGCTCGTTCCGGGACCACCGGGGCCCCAGTCGTCGGTGAGGTCGATGAGAAGGTCCGTCGTGACGAAGTGTCGCAGCTGGAGCTCGGCTTCGAGGTTGCTCTGCAACAAGCCGGTTCGATGCTTCTGGTCCAGGTCGTTCTTGAGAATGGCCGCAAGGAGGAGCACCAGGCCGGTGACTGTGCCGACCCCGAGAAGCACCAGCAGGGATTTGCCGATCAGAGTAGAGCGCAGTGGGATGCTCCCAAATAAGATCGAACCCGATCACAGCCCGCAACTCCATCCCCAAGGAGCCAGGACCGAATCGGCGGATCGTGCGGGAGAATTACTGGTGTAGCGTCGAACGATAGCCGTTCCAATCGAGTCCTCCACCCCAGAGCGGCTACCGTGAGGCCCCAAGATCAGGCGCGAATAACCTGAACACCTGAATCGCTGCCAGGTGGCCGGAGTCACACTACGCCCGGCCCACCCGGTCGCGAAACGCCGCGCCCTTCTTCGTCAGGAAGAAATACTTCAGCCTCCGATCGACAGCATCGTTCCGTTCGTCCACCAAGCCGAGCCCCTTCTTCTTGCTGCCCCGTCCTCGCGCGCCAAGCAGATCGGCGTATCGCCGCGGCCCGCTCGACGCGATCTCCAAGCGAGATGTCGCGTCCGAACTCTGCAGACCAGGAGCTTCCGCGAGCATCACCTCCACAAAGAAGAGTGCTGTTGTCAAGCTCATTTCCCTGTCTAATTCGCGAAATTCGCCAAGCTGCCGACGCAGCCTCATGAGCGCAGCTGTCGATGCCATGGTTGCTTCCTCCTGAGCGTCTCTGCCTTATGGCCGGGGATTGACCGGCGGATAGACTACCCGCTGCCACGCGCCGCACCAGACGTATCTCGTCCCGCCGGCGGGCCAGCGTCGATTCGCGTGTCGGCGATCCGCTCGAACTCTTCCAGGAAGCGCTGGAATTGCTGCCGCTTGTCGAAGTGCGTCGTGACGAGCTGGCGTCCCGCCGCTCGCATCTGCTGATAGGCCGGTTGGTCAGACCAGAGGCGGAGGATGGCCTGGCCCAGCTGGTCGACGTTGCCGGGATCCACGAGCAGGCCGGTCTCTCCCTCGATCACGGCCTCCGGAGTACCGGCCAGCCGTGATGCCACAACCGGGACTTCCATCGACATGGATTCGAGCACCACATTGGGAAGCCCTTCCTTGTAGAGGCTCGAGAGCGCGAGGATGTCGAGAATCTCGAAGGCGTACTCGGGCTCACTGGTGAAGGGCAGGAGAGAGACGTGTGGCTCGAGCTGGCGCTGTTGGATGTGACTGCGCAACATCGCCTCGTCGGGTCCCTCTCCCAGCAGCAGAAGATGAATGTCGGGCAGCTTCCCGCGTACTCGGTCGATGGCGTCGAGCAGCACGCGCTGCCCCTTGCGCTCCTCGAATGAGCCGAAGCACCCCACCAAAGGGCCGCGACCAGGCCGCAGCGGGTAGCGTCGGTGCGCCTCGGCGAGTCGGTTCTCGTCGCGCGTATAACGATCGACTTCAGTGCCTTGGTAGACCAGGCTCACGCGTTGCTTGGAGACGCCGTACTGCTCCACGAGATAGTCCCGCGTGAATTTCGCGATCGCGATCACGTGGTAGTGGATCGGTTCTTCCGGGATGTAGAAGCGGTGTTGATAGCTCGGCACAATCGTACCCGTCTTGGGGACGAGCACCGTCTGCAGATCCGCCTCGGCGATGCACCGCGCCGCGAAGACCGAGCAGTGAAAGCCGTTCCGCGGAGGGTGGACCGTGCAGACCGCCACATCCGCCGGTGCCAGAGCATCACGCCAGATCGCGTGAGCCGGTGCGTCCTGCGATGTGACCGCGTCGTAGTCGTAGGTCAGAACCCGTGCTCCGGTCTCGCTCGCGTCGCGGGCGTTCCAACCGTCTGCAGGTCCGAGCAGGGTTACAGCGGCTCCCTGGGCCAGGAAGTGCCGAATCGCTTCAGAGACCCAGATCTGGGTGCCGCCGCGAAGTTTCGTGTCCTCGATGAAGCAGACGTGCATAGAGTCCCCGACCCTCAACCCGCCGCACTGCCCTTGCGCAGCTTCCTGAGAGCTTCGGCGAAGGTATTCGTGACGTCTCGCATTCCGAAGCGCGCTGCCACTGCTCGGCGGTTGTGGCGACTTCGGCCTCCATCGCAGGTTGGCAGGAAGACCATGTCCGTGATCTCCTGGAGCAGTGCGGTGTTGATGCGTTGCTCGGGAAGCGCTGCGTAGTGAATCCTCAGAGAGGGTGTCAGGGACTCCCCCATCACGTCGGCGAATACATCGCGTGGCTCATAGCGGCTGCATACGAGGGGCCGCCCGGCTGCGGCCGACTCGAGGATCGGCAGCCCCCGCCCCTCGGTCGCGCTCGGCAGCAGGATGAGGTCCGACAGGCGGTAGAGGTCGGCGACCGCCAGGCTCTGCCGGTCGCGCTCCTCGAAGGCCGAATGCCCCAGCTGCCCAACCGAGAAGAATTGGAAGAGACGCCCCCGGATGGCAGGCGGGACTGCGTCCAGCGTCCCGCGGTAGGCGTCGACGAGTCGCAGCAGGCTCTGCTTGTGCTCGAGCGGCACCGGTCCGGTGACGTGAAGCGTGAGGGTCGTTTCAGGGTTCTCTTCGAATGCGGTCAGAAACGGGTCGTAGTCGAGCAGCGTCGCGATCAGCTCCCAGTCCCGCTCGACCCGCTTGCGAGTCAGCACGCGCGTGGGCTGTAGGAACCAGAGCGCGTGCTCGTTGTTCAGATCGCAGCCCTGGTTCACTTCGGCACCGCAGAGTGTCGGTACCTGGTCGAGCATCCATTCATCCAGACACGATGCGAAGCTCTCGATCCCGGTGACGGCTTTCGTCTGCTCGCTACGCGCGAGAATTCGGCTCAATCGCTGCCGCAACGCGCGGCGCATTTCTCGATCGCACGGGACGAAGAAATCATCCTCGATGAAGGTTCCGAGTTCGATCACCTCACTCTCCGGAAAGCGATGACGGGCAAGCAGCGTGTCGCGTTGCACGCTGTTGATGACGAGCTGAAGCCAACGGTCGCCGTTCCAGGGGTAGATCCGCTCGAGCAGAGTGAAGAACCCGGTATTGGCCTGGTTGCGGAAGAAGTGATCTCGCGGGCCGGGCTCCTCGTGCTCGGTGCGCTGATGGGCGGGCTTGCCGGATTCCCAGTAGAAGTCGTGGTTCGAGTTCAGCACCGGCAGATCCGTCAGCTCCGAGGCCAGCACCAGCGCCAGGGCCAAGGCCGGGTTGCCCGGATTGGAGTTGACGTTGACGGGTACCAGCAGGCCGATCTCGTGGGTCGCGACATAGCGAACCAGCTCCGCGGCCAGGCCGGCGGCCTGCCGCCAGATCTCCCCAGCCATCTCCGATGACGCGGTGCCTCCGCTGGGCATGTCTTGATAGAAGAGCCGGGCGAAGTGCTTGCCACCGTTCCACTTCGACCAGCCGTTGGCATTGGAGATGACGTGGCGCTGCCAGCGGGGCAGCAGTACGTGATCCGCCGAAGGCGAAAAATGGCCGCCGATACAGTGGATCGTCGGTGTCTCCGCGATGCGTTCCAGCAGCGACTCCAGGCAGGCGGCGTACTTGGCGATCTCGATCGAGACACCGTCGATACCGTATTCGAATGTGATGAAGGCGATGCCGCGGGCCGCGTGTTCGAGCAGGGCGGGGTCTTCACCCCGCTCTCGTTGTGGGGCGAGCTTGCTCAGGACATCATGGATTTCGTTCCAGGCCCGTACTTCGATGCCCGCGAGCTCCCCAAGCTGGCCGCTGGCCTCACGGCTCCCGGCAGTGATCGCCATGACTTCCTCCGCCCTGCGCTGCTCTAGCCGCCTCTTGCGCGGCGGGGGGTGCCGGCTTTCGCGGATTTCTCGTGGCTGCGCGGTGGGGAGTCTACCAGGTCAAGAGCTCAGTGAGCCTCTCCTCGAGGATCTGATAGGAGAAGTAGCGCCGCCCGAGCTCGAAGTTGTGCTCCACCCAATCGCGACTCTTTTCTGGGGTGTGCAGGATTTCGTGAACTTGGTGAACCGCCTTGTCCGTGAGGTTGCCATCTTCGATCTGAACCGTGCAGAAGCCCTTCGAGCCGATATCCGGCCAATAGACGGGTCTGTAATTGTTCACGAAGACAGGACGTTTTGCGACGACTGCCTCGACGAAGGCGTTGCCGAAGCCCTCGTAGGTGCTGAAGTAGGTACAGGCCCTGGCGTGGGCGTATCCGTCCGATAGCGAGTAGATCTCCCGCCCGTCGGCGTCGACGCTCCGCCTGTGGTTGAAGCGAGACCCGGCGAAGTGGATCTGCCGCTCCAGCCCCAGATCGACCATCTGCTGCCTCAGTTCGTCCAGGTACTCTTCACGGTAGTCATCGGCGGCCGTTCCGCTGATGACGAGCTTCGTTCGAGGGTTCTCCAGCCGATGGACCAATTCGATCGCGGTCTCGATTCCCTTGCGTCTCACGATTCGCGTGATCTGGTAGAGCGGGATGTCTTCCTCGTTCAGGCCCAGGCAGTTCGCCAGCTGGCGATTGTAGTCGTCTCGCACGCCGAACGGGGCGTCGAAGTCCATGACGTTGGGGACGACGATGGACTCGATGCCCATCTCGGAGCGCAGTCGCCGCTGACAGTGTTCGTTGATGACTGCGTGGCGCAGGTTCGGCAGACTCGGTGGAAAGCACTCCTCGATGATTCGCTTCACGACGCTGTAGCGCGTCACATAGCGCTCTCCTCGTTCCCAATGGAAGTCGTGGTCATGGGCGACTGCCCTGATGCCGGTCGTCTCGATCACGCGTTTGAGCGCCATCCCGAGTGTCAGGTGGCAGGGCAGGGTGGTCGCGTTCTCCGTGAGCAGCACGTCGATGGCTTCGCGTCGGAGCCAGAGCAGAATCTGCTTCTCCAGGTAGTCGGCCTCATCCTGCAGGCGGTCGGCCAACTCGTTCTCGTCCACACTTTGCAGGAAGAAGGCGTCGTCCTGCCCCCTCTGACAGGCCGGGTGCGAGAACGCGACCTCGGGCAGCAGGCTGGCATGCGGAATCGGGCCCTCCAACTCGCCCGTGAGGATTGCGGTTTCGACGCCCATGCGGTTCAGCACCTGGATCCATTTCTCGGTCTCGAGTGCCACCCCGTCCGGGCCGCCGATGCGCCCGAGGACAATTCCAATCTTCATCGCTCTTCTCGTCAGCAAGTTGATGGGTAATCGCTACATCCTATTCAATCGGCACGAACTGTCCATCGCCGCAGGGCTAAGCGAAGCCGCCTGGCTTTTGCGCAGTCTAGTGAGGTGTTGTCGCCTCGCAAACAGCATATTCTAGCCGCAACTGGCCTCGGAACACTCTGCATTGACAGCGGAAGATGTCTCTCGCGGCGCCGGGGTCAGGCGATCGTCAGGTCGGCCGCGGTCAGGCGAAATCGCCGCGTCAGTCGAGCTGGTAGGCGAGCCCGAGCAGGAGCTGGCTGCTGTCGATGCCGCCATTGGGCAGGTGACTGAAAGCGTTCGAGATGTGGTGGAAGCGCCATCCGAGGTCCAGAGAGAGGTGCTGGCTCAGCCGGTAGCCGACCCCGACACCGGCCTGAGGGATGAACGCCAGCCCGTCGTCTTGGTCCACCAGATCGAAGCCGAGTCCGATCACACCGGCTCCGATCTGGACGTATGGGCTCCAAGGCCGCCAGCGGTGGAGACTGTAGCGGAGCAACAGACCGAGCCCGCCGGCGACGCCCGAGCGCGGCCGGAAGTTCGCGAGCAGCGTTCCCTCTGCGCGCAGGGCCAGCCCGCCTGCGTACCAGGCCGGCGGCTCGCGGAGCGGAGCCCGCGTGATGTCGATCTGCCAGTGGAGCAGAGCGATGAATTCGCGAACCCGATGTCCTTCGATCGTGCCGGATCCCGCCCAACGAACGCCGTTCCCGTAGCCAAGCGAGAGGCCGAACTGCTGTGCTCCCAGCGCGAAGATGGAACGCTCCGGGTGCGCCGCTACGCTTGCCTCGGCCGACAGCGCCAGCAGAGACGAGAAGGCGGCGGTCACGGCAATCAGCTCACGGGCCCAGAGCTTGAGCGTGAGCACGCATCGTCGGTCCGGCTCGGCAGGGCGCTCGCGCGGTTCGCGGCCATGACGGCAATGGCGTGACTTCACCCGCTTCACGGCATCACGATAGAGGTTCTGGCCGTCGCTCGCAGCCAGAGGTCCGAGTCGAGGAGCGAGCCACCCCGGCTACAGGGGCGCGGCATCACGGTGGGTGGCAACTGCAGGCGGGATCCCCGACGCTAATCAAGTGTTTGCATGGCTAGAGAAATCGGGGCTGCTGCCGAGCCTGCTGCTTGCGTCGCTCTGTGGGGCGTTGATCTCCCTGGGTGCACCGCCCGCCGGCTGGCTGTGGGGACACTGGCTGGGCTATGTGCCGTTGGTACTCGTATCACGGCGCGACAGCATCTGCTGGCGCCAGGCGGCGTTGCTCGGTCTGGTCGGCGGAATGGGCATCGGCATCGGCGGCTTTCCCTGGATCGCAGAGATGCTGGTGACGTTCGCGGGTGTTCCCATCTGGCTCGGCCTCACCGGCCTGCTCGTGTTCTCGCTCTGGCTGGCGGTTCCCTATGCGATCTGGGCCGTCGGTCTTCGCCTCGGCCCCTTCGCGGGCTGGCGCGGCCTCCTCTGGCCGGTCGTTCTCTTCGTTTCGCTGCAGTCTCTTTGGCCCGTTCTCTTCCCCTACACGCCCGTGCTCGGCTTCGCAGAGCGCCCCGAGCTGATACAACTCGCGGAGATCGGTGGCGTGCATCTGATCGAGGCGCTCGTGCTTCTCTCGGCGCTATCGCTCTCGAACGCGCTGAGCCGGAGCCCGCGGTCCGTTCGTCTGGGCTACGGCGCACTCGCCGCCGCCATTCCGCTGCTCGTATTCGTCTACGGTGGCTGGCGCATGCGGGCGATGGACGCCGCTGCGCAGGACGCTCGCACGCTGCGCGTGGCGCTCGTCCAGCCCAATACGCCGATCGGCGCGCTGCCGGGGCGGCTCAAGATGGACCGGCTGGCGGAGCCGTCGGGCCGAGCCCAGCGGGCCGGCGCGCAGCTCGTGGTGTGGCCGGAGGCGGGCGCCTATCCGTATCTCGTTAGGCGCCCGCTTCGTCACGACCGCCAGCTGTCGGCGGGGCGGGTGTTGTCGGCCCATCGCCTCCCGACCGTCTTTGGCGCCAACACGCGGGAGGCCGGAGCCCGCTTCGGGTACAACAGCGTCTACCACATGGCGGCGGACGGTCGCGTCCTCGGACGCTACGACAAGGTCAATCTGGTGCCGCTCGGTGAATACATCCCGATCATCAATCCCGACTGGGTCACCGATCGCATCCCCCAGATCGCGCATCACCACGCGGGCGAGCGGCTGGCCCGCTTCATCGTCGAGCCGGCGTGGCCGGGCTGGGGAAGTGACACGACGGATGCGGTCTCGCTGGCACCACTCATCTGCTACGAGGACATCATCCCGGGCTTCGTGCGAGACGTGGCGTCGCTCGAGGGTGGTGTGGAGCTATTCGTCAACGTCACGATCGACGCCTGGTACGGCGACAGCGCCGAGCCCTGGGAGCATCTGGCGCTCGCCCGCTTCCGCAGCGTCGAGCATCGCATTCCCCTGGTTCGCAGTGTCAGCACCGGCGTGAGCGCGATTGTCGACTACAACGGGAGACTACTCGCGCATCTGCCGTCCCGACCCGTTTCGGCCGAGACGCTGCGGCGTTATCCGCCGGAGCTATTGGTGAAGTCGATCCGATTGCCGAGGAACACCGCCGCGAAGCCGACGATCTACGCTCGCTTCGGCTGGCTCTTTCCTCATCTGTGCCAGCTCTCGGTGCTCGCCGCGCTGATGCTCAGGTACCGGCCGCGAATCCTTGCCGCTTTCGATCGAAGATCTCCGCAGCCTCGGCCACCATGCGCGCCATGAGCTCCGACACCCGAGGCAGATCGTCGACCATGCCGACGACCTGTCCGGCCACCAGCAAACCGTTTTCGACGTCGCCTGTGAGAGCGGCTTCGGGGAAGCGGTGGTAGCCGATCTTCGCGCGAAGCTCAGCCACGTCATTCGTCGACTTCTCGAACTCCGCCATCTCCAGCGAGCAGGCATTGCGCGCCACGCGCAGCGGACCACTCTTGCGGCCGACCATCATCGTGTCGCTCTCAGCCAGGCCGAGCAATGCCTGCTTGTAGTTGTCGTGGATCGGTGACTCGTGGGTCGCGATGAATCGCGTACCCATCTGTACCGCCACCGCGCCGAGACACAGGGCAGCCGCCAGTCCTCGGCCGTCTCCGATGCCCCCCGCTCCGATCACGGGCAGACCCGTGGCATCGACCACCTGGGGGATCAGGACCAGCGTCGAGATCTCATCGGGGCTCTTGAAGGAGGCACCCTCGCTTCCTTCGGCGACGAGACCGGTGCAGCCGGCTTGCTTGGCCTTCATGGCGAGCTTGACGCTTGGCACGACGTGGTAGTTCTCGATACCCGCCTCGCGAAACAGTGGAGCGAGCTTCTTGGGAGAGCCGGCGCTGGTGGTTACGAACGCGACCCGTTCCTCGATCGCCACCTCGGCATGCCCCGCGGCCGTGGGGTGCGCCGCCATGATGCTGATGCCGAAAGGCTTGTCGGTCAGTCGACGCGTCTCGCGGATGGCTTCACGCAAGCTCTCGCTGTCGAACATGGCGGTACCCATGATCCCGAGTCCACCGGCGTTGGAGACCGCCGCCACCATCGGGGGCGTAGAGATCAGGCCCATCGGTCCCAGGCATATGGGATGCCGGATGCCGAGACGCTCGCTGAAAGGGGTGGGGATCGTCGCCATGGGGGGCTCCTTTGGTTCGATTTGCTAGGCGATCTGGCATGGGCCGGGCGTGGCCGGAATCTCGGAGCATAGGAGCACGCGATCTCGCTGTAAACGCGACACCATCGGCGTGAGCCGTCAGTGGCGCGTGCGGTGGAGCGCCGGATCCACCACGCGTGCCATCGCGTCGGCCGCCTGCGAATCCAGGCCCAGGTAGGTCGCGACGCGCTCGGCCAGCGCGAGGGGCCGAAGGATCAGCTCTTCGTAGCTCACAGACAGCCACTGGAAACACGCCTCGTGTTCCAGTAGCTCCTTCGTCTCGTCGTTCTGCGCGGCGAAGATGCGCGCGAGCCGCTCTGCGGGCAGATCGCTTCTCGGCTGACCCAGCCGCTCTAGCATACGGTTCTGCGAGGCCACGACTTCCGAGGGCTTTCGCTCCATCAGGATGACGCGATAGCTGCGATCGTGAGGGAGGTCTCGCAGCAGTCGATGGATCACCTTCACCGCTCGTCCGGGTGCGTGCGTGAGCCACGAAGTATCGCTGCGGGTTCGCCTGACGGCCTCCAGTTCGAAGTAACCGCGTGGGTTCGACTCATCTGCGGGCCGCGCCTCGTCGCTCAGGAGATCCAGGCCGGCGGCCCGCAGCATCGCCATCATGAGAGAGGTTCCCGAGCGCGGGATGCCCGACACGACGATGATGGGCTGCCGTGACTCGTCACTCACTTCATCAACATCGCATTGTCCGCCGCCAGTTGCAGGATCTTCTCCAACTCGTCAGCGGGCAAGCGCCCCTCGAAGTGCTGCAGGAGGGCATCGCGATCGCGGCTGCCATCCAACAGGCAGAGGACCTCTCGCGCGATCGCATTGTCGACGGCGAGTGCGCGGAGCCGCAACGTTGTCGTTCGTTCGTTCTCGGCAAGCTCGAGCCGAACGAGCGGGCTGGCGACGGGATATGTGCTCGGTTCGAAGGACCAGCACGGCGGGCTCGACTGCAGATCTACCATGTCGGCCAAGTGGATCCGCCCCAGCAATAGCGCGAGGATCTCTCGCTCCTTCCGATCCTGCGCATCACGAGCGCCCATCGCCACGCCGAGCCGCCGGCACGCCCAGTCGACCAGCTCTTCGAAGGCGATCGGTTGACGGGACTCCTCGCAGAAACGCAGCAGTGAGGCCTTGACCAGCGGCTGGTCCACTTCGATCGTTCGCCCGTGCCGATCGCGGAACTCGACGACGGCCGGGCCATTGATTGGAGGGTCGGCACTTGTCGGCTCGAGGTTCGACGCGATGTACATCTCGCAGGTGCGATGCAGATCCGGCATTTCATGCAGCACCACATCAGCGTGGCAGAGCAGGCTCTGGCGGAACTTGCGGTTGACGGCGAAGTCGAGGATCTGAAGCCGCTGAGCCCGGCTCTCGACGAGCTTTTCGAGCAGCTCTGAGGGCTCGTGTGGCATGTTGTCGAGCTCCATGTCGATCAGATCAGCATCCGCCAGATACTGAAGCCCATGCGCCCCGGCGCGCTCGATGAAGTCGAGAACATAGAAGGGGTGGTTCTGGTCCTCCAGATACTCGTGGGAGAAGTAGTATTCCCTGCTCGGGTCTCTCGCCACGGCTCCGACGCTCTCGAGATAGTCGCGGTAGGCGGATTCCCGCGCCGGCACCGTCTGGAGAAGAATGTCGAGCAGCTCCCGGGAGCGCTCGATGCGCTGCTGGATGTCGTTGACTCCCCGATTGTGCTGGCGCAGCAGCTCGCGGATGGAGTGCTGCATGTACCAGCCGGGATACGTGTTGTAGCTGATGAACGCGACACCGATCGGGGACAGCAGCCTCTTGCAGGCGGCAAATAGGTGTTCTTGCAGTCCTGGCGTAACCCAGGACATCAGGCCGTGAACGACGATGTAGTCGAAGGATCCGAAGTCGCTGTCGAGGTCGACGAAGCTGCCGACTTCGAGGCGCACGTTGTCCAGCGCGAGGCGAGATTGCAGGCCGCGTCCCGCGCTGATATGCGCCTTGGCTAGGTCGATCCCAACGAATGTCGATTCCGGATGGCAGAGTGCCAGCGGAAGGAGGTTCCCCCCGTCGCCGCAGCCCAGCTCCAACATGCTGCAGCGGTCGGCCGCAGCGGCCTCCAGTCCCCAGAGGTTGGCCGTCGTCTCGAGGTGCGACGGTCGCGCGGAGGGCCACGGGCCCGTGCGATAGGGGATCCGTTCGTAGCTCTGCTGGGTGCGCGCGACCGAATCGAGGTCTTCGGAGGAGAGGGGATCGGCGGCTCGCTTGGTCCTCATTGCTGTCTCCGCGTGAGGTTCTCTCCGCCATTGTGCAGCTCTACGGGCGCCGAGGGCAAGGGCGACCCACTCTTCGATGAAGCGCAGCGCTCTTCGGGCATCGTGCGGAGGGAATCCGGCTTGCCCGTTGACGCCTCGGCCCGCCCCGGCCTGCTACGATCCCGCCTCCAGAGCCGGTGGCCGCGCTCTGACATCTCCGAGGACGAGAATTGGCTCGAGATATTGATGCGGTGCTCTTTGACTTCGGCGGTGTCTTCACCGACTCCCCCTTCGAAGCGGTGGAGGCGGCGGGGCAGGAGATCGGCGCGGAGCCGGGACAGCTCGGCGACATCATGTTCGGTCCCTATCACCAGGATACCGACCATCCATGGCATCGGCTGGAGCGCGGCGAACTCAGCCTGGTCGATGCTCGCCTCGAGCTGATTGAGCGTGGTCGAGAGTCTGGCTTCGAGATCGATCCGTTCGAGCTACTGGGCCGGATGGTTCGCGCCGGAGGCGCTCGTGACAGCTTTGTCGAGTGCGTGCGAAGCCTGCGTAGCCGAGGCTATCGAACCGCCATTGTGACCAACAACGTGCGCGAGTTCAGCCAGGGGTGGCGCAAGATGATCCCGGCCGACGAGCTCTTCGAGACGATCGTCGACTCGAGCGAGGTGGGGGTTCGCAAGCCCGATCCCGAGATCTATCGCATCGCGCTACGCGAGCTCGGTGATGTCGAGCCCGGGCGCTCGGTCTTCCTGGACGACTTCGAGAGCAACGTGCAGGCGGCGCGACGACTCGGCATTCACGGGGTTCTCGTCGGCCCGGATTTCGCGCGAGCGATCGACGAGCTGGAGTGCCTGCTGCAGTGACGGCTCAACGCGTGTGCCGCCACCAGTCGGGTCGCTAGAAGCGATCTCACTCTTCGGGTCCGATTCGGCGGTCGAGTGTCCCGCGATTGCGTACAATTCACTCGCTCGTGTCGGAGGTCGAGCATGGCCGAGCCGCTCCGCCGGAACACGTCGCTACCCGAGAGTCACCGGTCCCGGCTCCGGCCGTGTGGGCCCTGGCCGGCGTTGTTGTTCGTCCTCCTGTGTCCCCTGACCGCTTGCGTGGAGACCGCCCGTGAGCCCGCCGTGGACTGGAAGAGCATGCGAGAAGAGATGGTCAGCCGTCAGATCGAAGCCCGGGGGATTCGTGATCCGCGGGTGCTCGCGGCCATGCGCCATGTTCCACGGCATCGCTTCGTGGAGCCATCGCTGCGGCGTCACGCATACGACGACGGCCCGCTGCCGATCGGCCGGCGACAGACGATCTCCCAGCCCTTCATCGTCGCTGCCATGAGCGAGGCGCTCGATCCACAACCCCAGGACCGAGTGCTGGAGATCGGCACGGGATCAGGCTATCAGGCGGCGGTTCTCTCTCGGCTCGTCGAGCGCGTCTACAGCATCGAGATCATCGAGGAGCTCGCGCTGCGGGCTCGAGAGGTTCTCGCGGACGGTGACTACGACAACGTCGAAGTCGTGATCGGTGATGGCTATCGAGGCCTGCCGCGGGAGGCTCCCTTCGACGGCATCATTGTCACGGCAGCGCCCACAGCGGTTCCTCAGCCGTTGATCGAGCAGCTTCGGCCGGGCGGACGTCTGGTGGTCCCGGTCGGCGACTGGAGCCAGGAGCTGAGGGTGATCGAAAAGACGGAAGCGGGTGTCGTGAGCCGAGTTCTCTTCCCGGTGCGCTTTGTTCCGATGACGGGAGAGGCAGAAGGGCAACCGTGAGCGGCGCCCTCACTCGCAGAGTGAAGGTGCCTTGCAAGCGGGCTCGGCTTCGCGACGATAGGGTGGCGGGGGCGCGGTCAAGCCCCCGACGCCGAAGCGCTCGAGGCCCCAGTAGTTGTAGGACCAGAGCAGGTCGATGCTCGAAGCCCCGCTGCGCTTGACCTTGCTCTCGAGGCTGAAGTTCCGCCAGAAGCGCCAGCGAACCTCCACCGCTTCCTCGGCGGCAGAGCCGAGCGATTGAATCAGGCGCAGGTAGACGTCCGGCGTCAGTTGCGATTCGACTTCGACGGCGGGTGGTTCGTCGCGGTCACCCGACGTTACGCTGATTTGATCGATTCTCAGTCGCTCGCGCAGGTCGGGTGCCAGGTTGTCCACCAGCAGCGCGCCGGCGGCCGATGCGGCGCTGGCTCGCAGTCTGCCCGACGGGTCGTCCGTGTCGTCGTCCTGGGAGCGGCCGAGGAAGATGAACGAAATGATCTCAGCACTATCCATGGGCGGCTCGCTCGTGAGCTCCAGTCGAGGTGCGTTGGCGGGGCCCGTGAGATGGGCCGTGACCCGTACGTCTTGGCTCGCCTGGCGAGTTGCCAGGATGTCGACGTCCGGAATAGTCGCGTCCTCACCGGCGAACATCGCGACGCCACGTTCGAGCTCGAATCGCTTGCCCTGGAGGCTGTATCGGCCGCGCTCGACTTCTAGCGTGCCTCCGTAGCGGGCCCGCTCGCCCGCGGCCTTGGTGACCTGGACCTCGCCGACGACCTCGGCGTCCAACCCCATGCCGCGAACCCAGGTGCCCGGCGCCATGACGAACGTGACGTCGACGCTCGTGTTCTCGTCGAGCCCGGCGATCTCCGTTTCACCCTCGTAGATCGATGCGCTCTCTCTCGCGTCGGGAAGTCCCAGCACGCGGATCTCCTTGAGCACCGGATCCTCCGGGCTGGGAAACGAGACCCGAACATCGCGCAGCTGGATGTCCCCGGTCACGTTCAACGCCCGCAGAGCCCCCGTCGCGGCGAGCTGCCCGTCGAAGTAGGTTCGCAGCAGTCCGAGCTGGTTGAACAGGAAGTCCTCGAAGAGGATCTCGAGCTGTACATCGTCTACGCCAGAGGGGCTCCAGGCCAGTGTGCCGGAGATCTGGCTGTTGCCCTTGGGAGAGGACAACGTCAGCCGGTCGAGACTGGCCCGCGAGCCGCTGAAGCGCACCGAGCCGTCGAGTGGGCCGGCTGAGGCCTGTTGGTTCGCGATCGTGAAGACGCCATCGCGTAGCTCGACTTCGCCCTCGACCAATGGGATCGGCTCAGCACCCGTGACGCTGAGGGCGCCATCCACTTCGCCCCAGGTTCTGATGGACAGTCGCGGCGCCAGGAACGCGAGCCAGCTCAGGTCGAAGTGATCGGCCTGCAGCGCAATGCGGCTGGCGGCGTCGTACGGCCAGCCCGCCATCTGGTCGCGCCAGGTCGGCACCGGCCGCGATCGGTTCAGCGGAAGCCGCCCCTCGACCGAGAGCTCGCGATCACCCTGGCGGATGAATTCAGCCTGGACGTCGAGCTGATCCCCGTTCGAGGCGGCGCGCAGCACCATACGATCCGCCTCGGCGCTGCCGATGCGCGGTCTCTCCCAGCTCGCGTGGCCGAGTAGGTCAGGGCTCTGCAAGCGCCCGGACAGGACCAGCTCGCTGGAGAGCTGCCCACCCAGATCGAGCCCGATTCCCGCCATTTCCGCGACTTCGCTCGCCTCGAACGACGAGAGGCTCAAGAGCGTCGGTCGGAGTTCGTCGCCTCGCAGTCCGCCGCTCGTTTCGAGGCGCCCCGCGAATCCCACGCCCTGCAACATCGCCTCGAAGTCGACCGTCCTCTCCTCCCCGTCCTGCCAGGAGGCCCAGGCCGAGGCCGCCACTTCGCGACGCCCCTCACCCAGGCGCATCCCCTCGACGCGAAGCGTCGTTCCGCCGAATCGAAGAGAGCAGCTCAGCGGGCCGGCCAACAGCTCGGCCACAAAGCTATCCGCCGCTGGCACCTCGTAGAGGCGGCCATCCCGAATACCAAGGCTGCCCTTGATTCTCGGGTAGGGAGTGCCGCCGGCCGCGCGGAGGTTTCCGTCGACGATTCCGCCGAGTCGCCGTTGCTGCGGGGCGAATAGCGGCGAGAGCCAGTCGAGGTGGAACTGATGGGTCACGAGTTCGAGGCTCGCCCGCTCGTCCCCGAGCAGTGCTCGGGGATCGTCGATATTGACGAGACCCGGTAGCTCGGTCTTCAGTCGGAGTTCTTCGCCATCGCCGCGCAGCAGGCCGACGCTCGCGGAGAAGCGGTCGTCGCTCGATTCGAGCCAGAGCGTCGCGCGATCGGCAGTGAGTCCCATGAGCCGTGGTTCGTGCCACAGGAGCCGCGCGTTCAGATCGGGCCGTCGCAGCGAGCCGGCGGCTTCGAGCGAGCCGGTCATCTCGCCCGCCATGCCGTTGTCGACACCGATCAACGTCGCAAGTGTCGCGAGGTCCAGCGAGTGAAGAGCGATTCGTGTCGGCAGCAGCACACCCTCGCCGACGCCACCCGAGACCGCCAGCGATCCGCCCGACCAGATCAACTCCAGGTCGCTCACCGAAGCACCGCGCGGTTCGATTCTCAGTGCGGCGGCCTGGCGGCTGCGCAGGAAGGTGCCGGGCATCGCGGTCGCTTCCTCGTCCACTGTGATGGACAGAGAATCGATTTGGTAGCGCCGATCGCCCAGCGCACTCAGTGCTAGCGCGAGTTCGGCAGGGCCGGTCGTCCCGAGGTGCAGAGAAGATCCGGTCAGCTTGAGCGAGCCGACCGGATCGTTCCAGGCGCCCGAGATATTCAGGCCCAGCTCGGCCTGGCCCGACAGGCCGGTGATGGGAAGCCAGCTCTCCGGCAGCTTGGCAAGTTCGAGCGCCGGCGCGTGCAGCTCGACCTCGCCGACGCCCGAGCGGTCACCGTGGCCTTGCGCCACAACCTGCCCGGCGGCGACCTGCAGCTGGGCGCCTTCGAAGGCCCAGGAGCCGGAATCGAGCTGGTACCGCCCCTGGATCTCGCCTGCTTCGATATCTCCGCCCGCAAGTCTCGAGGGGCCCAGCATTCCGTGAAGCTCGAGACGCGGGTGCTCATCGCGTTGTCCGGTGGGCCAGGCCAGCTCGGCCGTCAGCTCGCCGGCGAGCCGCGAGCTGAGCCGCCCTTCACTTTGTTCCGCCGACGCGCCGGTCCGCAAGAGACCCAGATCGATCTGCTGAAAGCGAACGCTGGCCCCGGCCTTGGCGATCACCGGCGCCGCCGCCGAGCCCGAGAAGGTGAATGCAGCGCTGCCGCTCAGCTCACCGATTGGGCCGTGCAGCGTCACTTCGCGCAGCCGCGCCCGGCGGCTCACCAGATCCCAGCGCATCGATCCCCAGCCGAGATTGAGCCCCCGCCAGACGAGTTCTTTCAGTGCGAGATCCAGCTGACCGTTGCCGGGCCAGCCGAGTGGCTCGTCGCTGCGCCAGCGGATTCGCTGGAATTCCGCCTCCAGGCGCGTTCGCACGTGGAGGGGATCGGGCATGGCTCGCGTCTCGATTTCGAGCTCGAGATCGCCGTCGCGAATCTCCAGCGTTTCGATCGCGATGACGATGCGCTGCCGTGTGTCGCTCTGCTGCGGGGCCTCGCGGCGGCGGGTCCCTGCCCAGCCGGCGATCTTGAGGCTGCCATCACGCGCGCGAGAAACCGCCACGCGCGGTCCGTCGATCACGAGCGATTGCACGACGAGCCGGCTTTCCCGGAAGCTTCGCTGGATGTCGAAGTCGACGGCGATATCGCGAACAGTCAGCACGGCTGTCGGGTCATTCGCCCCGCCTGGCGGAGCGAGTGATAGATCGCGTGCCAGCAGACCACGGAAGATCGAGCCCTCGAGCGTTCCGATCCTCAACTCGTGGTGCAGTGCCCGGCTGGCGGCAAGCTCGATCAGGGCCTTCAACGCATCGGGGTTCCAGCCCGCTGCCAGCGCCAGGCTGAGCGCGAGCAGTGCCATGACGATCGTCAGCCAGGTTCCCAACACGGTCGTGAGTACAATGCGCGGCACGCGCCACCGTCTCGTCGGTGCGGGAGGCCCGTGGTCGTGGGCTCGATCCTGCCGCTCGTGGCCGCTCAAAAGCTGTGCCCCACGGAGATGAACCAGCGGTACCGGGTCGTAGCCGCTTCGGGCGGGTTCAGCAGAGTCCCGAAGTCGAAACGGAGAGGACCCACGATTGTGTCGTAGCGTAGCCCGGGGCCAATGGCCCAGAAGAGCTGGTCGGGCTGGTAGCGAAACGGCCTGAGGTCGAGCTGTGCCGCGTCGAGGAAGAGAACGCCGCCAAGCCTGCGCCAGATCGGGAAGCGCCACTCCAGCGAAGCCTCGATCATACTGGTTCCGCCGACGCTATTGCGCTCAGCCCGGAACGGCGGAAGGCGGTGGTAGCTGAAGCCCCGGAACGAGTTGCTTCCGCCGGCGAAGAATCGCGACACCAATGGAATCTGATCCGAACGGGTGTCTCGCAGCGGCTGGATGGCGCCGATTCGGAAGCGGGCCGCGAGCACGCTTCCCCCCCAGGCCGGAAAGAAGCCGCGTGCCTCGGCGAGAAGGGTGATGTAGTCGAAGTCGGATCCCAGCTCGGATACGGAGGGAGTGACGGCGAGGTCCAGCCAGGTCCCCTCGCTGGGCTTGAGCAGGTCATTCAGTGTTTGGCGGCGAATCCCGACCTCGAGACCGGCCACCTTTGAAACGCCGACGGGCTCATCGAGGGTGACGTCGACCTCCGTCGACGTCTGGATGACGTCTTGATACGAGAACTCATAGTTGATGCGCCCGCGCCAGGGCCCGCCCAGTGGACGCGACACGCCGATACTCGGAAGGAAGCGGTTGGCCGTGAAAGCGGGCTCGGTTTCGTGGCGCAGCGAGGTCTTGAAGATCAGCGATAGCTTCGGATCGAAGAAGTACGGTTGCGTGAACTCGATCTCGCCCTTCGAGAGGATGCCTGAATAGAGAGTGCTCAGGCGGAGCTTGCGAGCATCGCCGAGGAAGTTTCCGTTGCGCCAGCCCGCGGTGGCCCGAAAGCTCTCATCACTGCCATAGCCTACGCCGAGATCGAGCGTATAGGGCGAGCGCTCGGTCAGACGGATTTCGACAGGCCATGCGATGGGGCCCCGACTCGCCGCTCCCGCGTCGTCACGCCCCGCATCGGAGGTGGATGTGGGGTGCACCTGCACTCCCACCCAGCTGTAGAGGCCCTGTTGTTGCAGGCCGCGGCGAGTTCTCGCGAGGGCGCTCGTGGAATAGCGCTGGCCCGGATGAATCGAGACCTCGCGGCGCGCGGTTCGCTCGTCGACCCGGTAGAGCCCGCCGACCTCGATCTCGCCGAAGTAGACGGTCGGGCCGGGCACGATTCGCCAATCGACGACCGCCTGGTGGGTTTCCACATCGACACTGGCTCCGCCTTCTATGTGCGCCAGCGGATACCCGATCTCGGCCATGCCGTCGAGCAGCTGCTTCCTGGCGTCGGCGTAGCGCTCACTGCTGAAGGGCTCACCCTCGCGGAGGGCGAGATCCTCGAACAGTCTGCTCTTCTGGTCGGGTGTGAAATCGGCCTCGCTCGCCAGAGTGAGATTGAGCTCCAGGATCGGTACCGGCGGTCCTTCGTCGATCTCGATCGTGATGGCCACAGCCGTGTGGCGATTGTTCCAGCGAAGCGAGTAGCTCGCGTTGGCCTCGTAGTATCCGTGTTGTTGGTAGAGCGCCTCGATACGCTTCATGTCGCCCACCAAAGTGGCCTCTGAGAACACCGGATCGGGCTTCCACCACTTCCAGGTGGGCGGGCGCGTGAAGGTGATGGCTTGAAGCTGTGAGCCCGACAGCACCTCGTTGCCCTGCCATCGGATTTCATCGACGGTTGGCTGGGGCTTGCGCTGCTCGGTCTCGCCCTCCTCAGAGGATTCGACGGCAGGCGCGCCAAAGACGGGGCCGGCCGCCAGCGAGAGGCCCATCACCAGCACCACGAGTCTCGAGAGGTGAGCAGCGGTCGACATCATCAGTTGTGAATCCGGCCCGCCGCTGGAATACACGCCACGGAGATCATCCAGTCCCGGCGATCACGACAGGTCGGATTCAGGCTCGTTCCGACCGGCGACTGCTGGGAGCTTACCAGCTCAACCCCGATCGCCAGCCTCTTGTTTCCCTGGGGAATCTGCACCGGATGTGAAGCTCCGGAGATCGGATGCATGGCGGGCTCGGGGAAGTAGCATCGGTCAGTCATCGGCTTTGGAAGGAGCAGCGGGAAGCGATGAAGAACGCGCTCTCTCTCTCGAACCTGTTTCTCGTCTGCCTGATCATCGGCTGTAGCACGCTTCGCGTGGAGACCGACTGGGACCCGGAGGTCGACTTCTCCACCCTCGAGTCCTGGCGCTGGGCGCCCGTGTCGCACAAGGCCGCTGGTGATTTCCACTACGACAGTGACACCCTATTCGCCAAGCGCGTTCGCCGGGCTGTCGGGCGGGAGCTCGCGGCGAGGGGGCTTCGACTCGCCGAGTCGGGGCGGGCGGATGTCCAGGTGGCTTTCTACCTCGTCGTCGAGGACAGAATCGACGTGACGAGCATCAATCGTTATCACGGCTACGGTCCGGGCTGGGGATGGAGCGACCGCCGAGACAGGAGCTGGGGCTACGGGCCGGGCGCTTTCGGGCCTCTGGCGGTGTGGGACCCCCAGTACAAGCAGGGCACGCTCGTGATCGATATCGCCAGTGCGGCAGACAATCAGCTCATCTGGCGTGGCTCAGCATCAGCACGCTTGGCAGACAAGGTCACCCCCGAGCGTAGCGAGGAGCGTGTGAACGAGGCCGTTCAGCAGATCCTGGCCCGCTTTCCTCCCGCGAAGCAGTGAGTATGCGGTCGCAGGTCGATCCGACCGCTCAGCCGGGCTGGCCATCGATCCGGGCGCCGCAGAGAATCGGCCAGTGGTGCAGGCAGAAGAGCAGGTAGGCCAGCAACCAGGCCGCGGCGCTCGTCAGCAGGAGCTGGGGGTAGGCAGCGGGAGCGGCGAGCGGGGCAAAGACGCGCAGCAGTCCGCTTGCGATCACGAACAGGTAGGCGAGCACCGTCGTCCTCGCGACCTCGAGTGGCCGCCCGGTGTGACCGAGCGCGACCCGGCTCATGACGCCGAGCACCATTGTGCCGATTGCGCCAGCCGTGAGCGCGTGGAGCGCGGCGCTCGGCGGCAGGCCGGCGAACAGGTTCGCGAGCCCGCGAAGGCCGAAGCCCAACACCAGCCAGCCGTGCCCGATGTGGAGGATCCAGACGATCGGCTGGTCGCGGCAGAGCCAACCCCGCCAGGAGAGCTGTCGCGCGAGCAGCAGCAATGCCGCGGCCAGATGGGCCAGAGTCGAGGGCAAGCTGCCCTCGAAGCAGAGGTCGAGCAGCACGGCCAGCGGCAGTGAGACGACCAGCAGCCGCTCGAGCTTGGCATGTGTCCCCAGCTCGATCGCAAGCCCTTTGCGTTGCAGCGCGTTGCGCGTGAAGACCGGAACGATGCGGCCTGCGATGATCGTCATCAGCAGAATCAGCAGAAAGACGGCGAAGCGCAGAGCCGGTCTTGCGGTGGCCTGCGCCAGCCCCAGCATCTGAAGGTGAGTGGCGAGGTTGGCGATGGCGAGTAGCAGCAGTACGACGACGACCGGGTAGTTGCGTCGCTTGCCGCAGCGCCAGATCGGCAGCCCCACGGCTCCGGCCAGCAGCGGGAAGAAGACGACATCCGTCGCCGCGACCAGCGTCGCTGGAAGCAGAGTGGCCGTCCAGATCGCCGCCCGCCCGGCCAGCCAGACGGCTGCGAGCACGGCAAGCGGAGCGCCGCAGAGGCGAGGTGTGTCGGTCCAGCTGGGAACGGCCGTCAGCAAGAAGCCCGCGATGGCCGCGCCGGTGAAGCCGAAGACCAGCTCATGTGCGTGCCAGTGGACCGCTGACCATCCGCCGGGCGCCGAGACACCTGCGGAGAGAACGAACAGCCAAGCCAACGCTACGCAGACGCCATACAGACCGGCCAGCAGAAAGAAGGGACGGAAGCCCGTCTGCAGCAGCACCACTCGTCCGAACCCGGCGCTCATCAGCTCTCGATATTGTCGTAGTACGGAATCGCCACCGTCTGGCCGGGAGACTCACCTGTTGGTTCGCCTCCGCTCAAACCCAGCATGGCGACGGTCACCGGGGCGATTACCGACGGGTCCGTCATGGCGTTGATGCAGGTGGGGCGATCCGCCGCCAGAGCCCGTTTCAGTGCGGGGGCGAGATCGGCCGGGTCGGTCACGAGTTCACCACGGCAGCCGAAACCCTCGGCCGCCTTGTCGTAACGCGTCGGGCCCAGGTCGGTCGCCACGTGACGATCCTTGCCGAAGAGCAGCTCCTGCCCGTGGGCTGACATGCCCCATTGCTGGTCGTTGTTGACGACGACGACGATGGGGAGTCCGTGTCGCGCCATGGTGTCGAATTCGGCGAAGTTGAGCCCCACCGAGCCGTCGCCGACGATACACACCACCTGGCGCTCGGGATGGGCGACCTTGGCCGCGATTGCGAACGGCATGCCGGTACCGAGGCAGCCCAGGTAGCCGTGAGAGAGGAAGTGACCTCCGCGGTGCACTCTGGCGACAACATCCATCCAGAAGGACGTTTCGCCGCCATCGGCGACGATGATGGCGTCGCGCTCGACGACCTGTGCGATGGCATCGGCGAGCTGGTAGGGATGGATCGGCGCCTTCTCATTCTGCAGCGCTTCGGCGAACAGCAAGCGGTGTCCTTCGCGCACGTCCTGAACGGCTTTCAGCCAGCTCTCCCGCTCGGGCCATGTGCACCCCGTGGCTGCTGCATCGAGGGCGAGCAGTGCTTCACGGCAGTCGGCCACTACGCCAAGAGACACATCTCGGTTGCGGCCGAACTCCTCGGCCTCGATATCGATCTGCACGAGGCGCGCGTCGTGGGGGATCATTGCGCCGCTGCGTCCGCCGGTAAAGAGCCCGACTCGCGTGCCCAGCAGCAGGGCGACGTCTGGTTGGCCGATCCCCATCATGCCGAGGCCGATCAGATTGGGGAAGCCGCGCCCGCAGAGCGGGTGGTCGGCCGGGATCAGGCCATGCGCCTTGGTGTTCGAGAAGACGGGTATTCGCGTGCGCTCGGCGAAGGCCAAGAGCGCCTCGCCCGCGCCGGAGAACCATGCCCCGCCGCCCGCCAGAATGGCCGGCCGCTCGGCAGCCAGGAGCCACTCGATGATCTGGGCAACGGCCTCGGCCGCGGGTGCCGGTGCGGATTGTGGCTGAACCGGCTTGGGAATGAGTGCCTTCTCCTCGTCGACGGGCGTGAAGAGAACGTCGATCGGGATGTCGAGGTAGACGGGGCCAGGCCGGCCGCTGGTGGCGATTCGCAGCGCCTGCGCGACGAGTTCGGGGATGCGTTCCGTGTGGGTAACGCGGTGGGCCCACTTGGTGATCGGTGTGAAGAGCGCCACCTGATCGAAGCCGCCCTGAAGCGGAAGGGTCTCGGCATCGCGCAGCGGCGCTGCGCCGCCGATCAGCAGCATGGGGCTGCAGTCCAGCCAAGCGTTGGCAACGCCGGTCACGGCATCGGTGATACCCGGTCCCGCCGTACAGACCGCGACCCCGGGCCTGCCCGTCGTGCGCGCCCAGCCATCCGCCGCGTGGGCGGCCGCCTGCTCGTGCCGCGTGTCGATCAGGCGGAACTCGTGGTCGTGGGCCGCCTGCAAGATTGCATCCAAGTGCCCGCCGTGAAGTACGAAGAGCTCCTTGATTCCGATGTTCTCCAGCATGCGGACGAGCAGCTCGCCGCCGTTGACTCGTGCCATGCGTCTTCCTCTCCGGTCGCCAGCGCTTCGGACTCTCGCTGACACTCGTAGCGATGATCGCGGCGCGCCGGGCGCCGATTGGCGGAGCCAGGCGCCGCGCGCGTGTCGTTTCGAGCGGGGTGAGGACTGTACCGTGCTTCGGGATTTGCAAAAAGGCGGGCTCCTGAGCGGCGCTTCTCGGCGGGTCCGACTCAGGTAGACTTGCTGTCCGGGATACCCGCCGGGCAGGGGAGGGGCTGATGGTGCAAAGAGACCTCGAAACGCTGTGCGACCTGGACCGAGCGCATCTGATGCACCCCATCAGCGAGTTCCGCAAGCACGAGGTCAAAGGGCCGCGTGTCGTGGTCGGCGGCGAGGGAATCTGGATCGAGATGGCCGACGGCCGTCGTGTGATCGACGGCTTCTCCGGGCTCTTCAACATCAACGTCGGCCACGGCCGGCACGAGATCGCCGAGGCAGTGGCACAGCAGATGCGCGAGGTCGCCTACTACCCCGCCTTTTGGGACTTCTCGACCGAAAGTGCCATTCGTCTGGCCGAGCGGGTCGTGAACCTCCTGCCGCGCGATCGCCGGCTCAATCACCTGCTCTTCACGAGCGGTGGCTCGGATGCCAACGAGGCCGCCTTCCGCGTGGCGCGGATGTATCAGGCGGCGCGCGGGCATCCGCAGCGCTGCAAGATTCTCTCGCGGCGGCACGCCTTTCACGGCATTACGCGCGCGGCTGGCTCGGCCACGCGGATTCCGGCCTATCACGCGCTGGCATCGGTCGACCCGGCACACATCGAGTGTGCCGCACCGTACTGCCTGCGCTGCGAGTTCGATGCGAAGCCGGCCGACTGTGAGCTGTCCTGCGTGCAGGATGTAGTCGAAGTGATCGAGCGCGAGGGGGCCGACACGATCGCTGCCATGATCGTCGAGCCGGTGATGGGAACCGGCGGCATCATCATCCCGCCAGCGCACTACTTTGGTCGGCTGCAGGAAGTCTGTCGCGAACACGAGATCTTGCTGATCTTCGATGAGGTGATCACCGGCTTCGGGCGCACCGGGTGTTGGTTCGGCATGGAACACTGGGACGCCCGGCCCGACATCGCGGCCTTCGCCAAGGGGATCACCAGCGGCTATCTGCCGCTGGGCGGCATCGCTGTGGCCGACTTCGTGTATCAGACGATTCGAGATCAGAGTCCACCCGGTCTGCCCTTCATGTTCGGGCTTACCTACAACAACCATCCGACTGCCTGTGCGGCCGCGTTGGCGAATCTCGAGATCGTCGAGCGGGAGGGGCTGGTGGCCAATGCGCGCGTCGTGGGCGAGTACCTGCGCGAGCGTCTCTCGGCGGGTCTCGATGGACATCCCTACGTGGCCGATATTCGCGGGCTCGGCATGATGATCGCCATCGAGTGCAGTGAGCCCGGCGGCTTGCTGCCCGTGGCCGGCCGGCCGATGGCCTTTCCCGCCAAGATCGCATCGCGCTGCTATCAGCGCGATCTCATCGTGCGGGCACTGTGGGAGACTGTCGCCCTCGCCCCGCCGCTCTGCACGACGCAGTGCGAGGCGGATCGGATCGCCGAGGTCGTGATCGAGGCGTTCAGTAGCGAAGTGTGAAGCGGATCGCCGGACCGCGTCACGAGCCGCCCTTGCTCCCGTGCCGAGCTGGACGCCAGGCGCCTCGAGCCGTACGATCATTGTGATCTCAATCCTGGAGGGTGGAAGATGGCGGCAGATGCAGCGGCGTTCCTGGCTCGGTGGCATCGGATTCTGGCGGACAGGGACTTCGATCTAATGAAGGAGCTGTTGGCCGATGACGTGACGATCGGCGCTCCCCCGCATTGGCAGAGGCTTTCGGGCGTGGACCTCGCCCACCACCTGCTGTGTACCATCTTGCAGACGATCGAGGGGTTCACCTACCACAGGGAGTGGGTCTCGGGTGCCGAGATCGCTCTGGAATTCAAGGGCAAGGTACGCGATCTCGATCTGCAAGGGATGGACATCATTACCCTCGACGACGACGGCCGCGTGCTGCGTCTGGACGTCATGATTCGGCCGTTGAATGCCGTGATGACACTTCAGGAGGTCGTGTCCGAGCGCATGCTCGCCTTCCTGGCCGAGCAGAAGGCTTAGCAGCAGTCGTCCTCTCCCGTGTCCATCGAACCGCGAGCGTGCTGACCGGCGTATCAGGTGTCGAGCTCGAGTCCGATGAAGTCTCCGGAGAATGCCTTCTGGGCCGAGCGCTCCGCGTTGCTTCCCTGCCAGATCGCAAAAGCGATTCCGGACGATTCTCCCGCCTGGAAGCGCACGTAGTCGCTCGTGGGCGCGACCAGCGGCCGCTGTAGCACCAGCCGCCACATGCCGTCTTCGTGGTGGGCCCGCGCTCGCAGGCCGCTGTCGGCCGCCGGCCGTCGCTGGGTGGTTGAATAGCCTCGGGCGATGACATCGAAGGGCTCAGCGCGGTCCGCCTTCCAGAGCCAGGCATTCACCGGCTTCTCCGCATCGCCCATCGTCACCGGGTTGGCCCCGGCGACCAGCGGAAACACGATGGCGCCGCCGTCTACGAAGCGATCCAGATCGCTGATGCGATCCTCCTTGCTGGCATCTCGCCAGCTGAGCCGGACGCTGAGCGTCTCACCGTCGTGTGCCACTCTGGCCGCCAGCTCTCGCGTCTGCCCGTAGCGCTGGCTGGTGGCCAGATAGGGCGATACCTCGCGAACCAGTGGCAGCGGGGCCGGCATCATGGTGATCTCATGACGCTCGCAGCCGGTCCATTCATCCGCCGACGGGTCCAGCAGCCGCTCGCCCTGCGGGCCAAGTCTTCGAGCCCGGATCGTTCTTTGCTGCATGTCGTCCGATCCTCACTGCTCTTTCTTCGGGGAGTCTCGCACACGCGGCGCGGGCTCGTCATCGCCGTGGCGTTGCGGCGTTGCGGGCAGCATCAACGGTAGCGCGAGGGCGAGCAGGCCGGCCGCGACGCCAGCGACACGAGCGGGGGCCTTGGGTCCGACCACCTCGGTCAGCCAGCCTGCGCCGACGTTGGAAATGATCGAGCCGAGGCTGACTCCGATCATCGCCAGCAGCCCCTGGCCGGTCGAGCGCAGACGTTGGGGCACGATGGCGTCGACGTAGAGCGGAACGCCGAGAATGACGCCCCAGACGGTCACGCCATGGAGCACTTGCACGAGGTAGACCCAGCGCAGGTCGTCGACGAAGCCGCTCACGCCCCAGCGCACTGCCGCGGCCGTGATCCCGATGGCGATCACGCCCCTCGGCCCCATGCGTGCGAGGCCGACGCCGAAGTAGAAGAGCAACGGGATCTCGAGCGTGAGCATGATGAGCCACATTCGGCTGATCGCCTCGAGTCCGCCCCCCTGCGCGCGAACGAGAATCGGGAAGAGCACCATCGGGCCCTGGATGAACAGATAGGCGAGAAAGGTGAAGATGAGCACGCGCGCGAAGAGACCGTTGCGCACGAGCAGGCGCCACTCCCCCCGCCGCGCACGCAGCGAGACGACGCGTCCCTCCGGCAGCCGCAGTGTGGTGGCCGTAGCGAGCAGCAGCAGCAAGGCGGCGACGAAGAACATGATCCGCAGCCCGGCCTCTCCCTCTCCCGCCGCCGCGGCTGGCTGGCCAGAGGCCGGGGAGAACCTCTGGTAGGCGCGGAGAACCACGGGAAACAGCCCCACGCTGACTCCGAAGCCGATGGTTCCCATCACGCGCACGCGGCCGAAGGCGGCGCCAGTGGGCTCGGGTAGCAGCGCCAGGCTCAGGGAGACGCAGCCGGGGAGCAGTGGTGTCGAAAAGAGGGCGAGGAGCGCCGTGCCGATGATGAAGCTCGAGAAGCTGTTCGCGAAGGCGAGGCCGCAGTAGCCCAGGCAGGTCCCGAAGGCGAGCGCGGCCAGTACCGTTACGCGTCGCCCGGTGCGGTCGGCGAGGTGGCCCCAGAAGGGCTGCGCAATTAGCCCGATCAGCGGCAGGGTGGCCATCACGGCTCCGACCTGGGTGCCGCTGAGGCCGGCATTCTCGCGCAGGTAGAGACTGTAGAAGGGGAAGATCAGCCCCAGCCCCCCGAGTACGAACCACCAGACGGCGGAGAGCAGGGGCGATGAGCTTCTCGGCTCTCGCCGTGGCTCGGAGTTGGTAGTGGGAGGACCGTTGCCTGCGGCTGCCACCTCAGCCGCCACTCACCCGGTCCAGCGCTTCCTCAGACCGGAACATGGCCACTCGGCGGTGAGCGCATTGCCGCGCCGAGAACACTCGACGCGGCAATGCTGGGACGAATCGAAGGCGCGGGCGCTGACGCCCGCCGACGCTCGGGACCCGAATCCGCGCTCGGACCCGGTCTATTCTTCTTCCCCGTCGCCACCACCACTCTTCTTGGCCTTCTTACGCTCGGCAACGATCTCGAGGTACTTGCCCTTCACGTCTTCCGGAATCTTGTGCGCGATCTCCTCGGCTGCCTGGTCGAAGTCGAAGCCGGCGGTGGTGCCGTCCGCGAGCTTGTACCTGCCCGGGTCCCAGGAGGGGCTCTCGTCGTTGTGGCACGCAGTGCACGTGTCGTTGTCCGGGACGATCATGCCGGCGGCGACAGACTTGTCGTGGTCGGCCATCACCTTCTTCTTCCGGTACAGGCTGCCCGGGCCGTGACAGGACTCGCACTGAACAGCATCGGCCATGGCCAGCGGCTTGCCGGCCAGCTGATCGGGCTTCACGTTGGCGGCGGTTGCGTGGCACTTCAAGCACTCCTCGGCCTCGTGAGGCGGCTTTGCAAGCCCCTTTTCTTTGGCGATCTTCAGCGACTTCTCATCCTTGAGAGTCTTGAAGGCGCTGGCGTGCTTTGCCTCCTGCCACGCTGCGAACTGATTGCCGATCAGCTTCTTCTTGTGGCAGCTCTTGCACTTCTTCGCGCCGACATACTTGGCATCCGCCGCTTGCGACGAGGTGCCCACGAAGACGAGGCTCAATCCGAGAAAGATCCCAATCAAGACCCTAGACATGTTTCCCTCCTTGAGTGTGAACGCAATCGAGCACCCTCTGGCGCCCTATTCGTAGACGTCGATTCCGCCCGTATGACAATCGGTGCAGTTGGTGAATTCCTCGATGGTATCGTCATCCTCTGGATGTACAAAGGCTTGGCCGTGCTCGAAATCCGTTTCGATGCGTACGCCATCACCTCCTTGCGCGAGGATCACGTGACACTTCGTGCACGTCGTGAAAATCGTCTGGCCGTCGGCACTTTGCATCTCGTCGTTGTGACATCGGAAGCAGCCCGATGAATCCCGGTGGCCGATGTTATTCGCATGGCTGGACCAGTCGGCCCGCATTTCGGGAAAGATGGTGCGTTGGTAGATCATTTGGATGGCTTCGATGGCCTTCTGGAGCTCGGGCTGGCTGTCCTTGAACACGTCGGGGTAGCTGTCCTGGTAGAAGGACGTGAGGCGCTCCGCGATGCCCTGCTGCGCGCTCGCGGAGTCTTGGTACCCGCCGTCGAGTGCCCTGACGGCTTCGACCTTGATGTGGGGGAGGTCCTGTGAAATCAGCCCGGTATTCATGGCCTGGTTCACTGCATTCGCAGGCGCGGTGAATTGGTGAGCCGGCCGATTGTGGCAATCGAGGCAGTCCATGGCTCGAACTTCCAGGTTCTGACGTTCCTCTTCAGTGAGCGGCTCTTCGGTCGTGTTGAACTCGACAACGCTCCCGTCCGGACGTTCGACCCGGACCCACGGGATGTCCTGACGCTCGTGATCGCGTGCGATGTATTCGACCTTGCGTGTCATCAGCATGTGGTGGTGAATGCCCGATCCCTCGATCAGGCCGTTCTGTCCGCCTCCGATCTTGATCAGCAGGCGGGTGGTCGTCTTGGTGTTCTCTTCATCCGACATGTAGTAGTGACGCGTGATCGCCTTGTAGTCGATGAACCGCTCGGGCCAGTGGCACTGTTCACAGACTTCGCGTGCGGGTCGCTGATCGTGCAGCGGTGTCGGGATTGGACGGCTGTAGTTCCCGACGGCAAGGGCGTAGATCTGGCGAATGCCCGATAGCTTCGCCCGAATGTATGACTCGGCGCCGTGGCCCACATGGCACTCCACGCACGTGATATGGGCGTGGGGCGAGTCCTGGTAGGCCGTGTACTCCGGCGTCATGACGGGGTGACACATGGTGCCACAGAATGTGTTGGATTCAGTGAACTGAATCAGCTTGATCGATCCGGCGCCGAGGCTCATGACAACGAGCGTCGCCAGCGAGGCGCCGGTGAGCAGGAGGATCGCGAAGCGCGGTCTGAGGAGCCCGCTGAGATCGAGCGACAGGTTTCGAGCCAGACTCGGCGTGTTGCCACGCCCGCGATGCCAGTTCTCGACCCACAGCCCGACCGGGATCAATGCGAACCCGACCAACGCAACCCCCAGCGGCGGGAGCAGCGACACGCCGAGGTAGCCTCCGCCCCGCCCGGACATGACGTCGGCGAGGAAGTAGAAGAGGATCCCGGTGAGTCCGGAGGCGGCGAGGACCACGCCTAGGCCGCTGATGGCGTTGTAAACCGGATTGAGCTTAGACTTCTGCGGCCCGTCGGAGTCCGAGGCCGGCTCCGACGGCCGTTCTTGCTCAGGCATTCAGGTGGGTCTCCGGTGGGCGCTGGCACAGCCCGCAGAATCCGCGCGGGCGGACCGATTCCGTGTCCGCTCTGGTAGCAATAGCTGTGCCGATAGTGGAAAAGGGCTGATCTCTCGTGAGGCGCTACGTCGCGACGCTGAGCCTCACGCTGACTGTGTAATAGTTACACACCGAGGCACAAATGCACATTCGGGGTGCGTCGAGATGTCTCACTGATGGAAAGGTGCCGAGCCGCAATGCAGATCTTTGCCTCATTACATCGAAGCTAGCGGGAAAAAGCAACAGCCTATGGCGTCGCCTCCGGCTGGTTCGACGTCTGTTTCTTCCGCCCGCGGACTTCGTCCCGCTTGGCCTTGAGGGTCGCGAGCACCTCTTGCGTTTGCCCATCGATCCCTTCGAGATCGAACGTATGCCAGGTTACCGATAGCGCGCGAAGCCGCTCCTCGATGCTCACGAAGAATTCGCGCGCCTCCTCGGGCGTCGCGTTCTTGCTGATGTAGCGGTAGAAGCGATGTATCGACAGGAAGCGGTTCAGGATGATCTCCGCTTTCTTCGGGTTTTCCGGGTGGTTGTCCTTCTCCTCGTTGTGGCAGCGTGCGCACGACTCTGCAACCGAACTCACCTTGAGTATCTCCTCGTTGACCGAGCCGTGGCACGTGACGCACGTCGGCCCCTGCTCCTCCTGCTTCTTCTTGACGAGGTGTTTGAAATGCTCGCTCTTTCTAAAACCTTCCAGGATGTCGTCGTGGCACTGGCCGCAGGTCTCGGGGACGTTCCGGAAGTTCACGGCGCTGCCCTTGTTGGAGCCCGAGATGTTTCCCCCGTGTGCGGTGTCCTTGTCGGCGAACTCGGGATAGCCGCCGTGACAGTCTTCGCAGCTCACCTCCTCCTGCTTGTGCACCGAGGAGCTCCAGTTGCGGAAGTAGTCGTACAGCTTCTTGTTCCGAACCAGCAGGTCGGGATCACTGTGGCAGGCGATGCAGGAGTTCTCCTCCTCATCGGCACTGGCGGGCGTGTCCACCAGCGGCAGGAACAGTAGAAGCAGACCCAGCAGCGCGGCCCCGCTGGCCAGCGGGCGCAACTCGCCAGCAGCATTGGGTCGGAATCGCTCGTTCAACTCACCCCCTCCTACGGTCTCGGCGCTGCAAGTGTCATTCCAAATTGAGATGCTGGTGCACCGGACCGATCGGTGGCGGCCCTGCCTTTGCTTCCGTCATCCACTCAGGTGCTTGACTTGGCGCGGGGGCGCCAGCGTCGTCGATTGTCCTCCGGCCCGCTATGACGCTTGTCATAGCTCGTCCGCCGGTGCTCCGCTCGGCCGCGGTGGTATTCTCCCGGCTCACCACCTTCGAGGAGTGCCGATGCGCTTTTCCTATGCAGAGTCGATGTGCGACCCCCGGCAGTACGCGCCCCTGGCCATCGCTGCCGAAGAGGCGGGATACCACTCCTTCACGATTCCCGACAGCATCTGCTACCCGGAGGTTTCGGACAGCCGGTACCCGTACACGCCCGACGGCAATCGCGAGTTTCTGGACGGGAGGCCCTTCATCGAGCCCTTTACGCTGATTCCCGCACTGGCCGCGGTGACCGAACGTCTGCGCTTCACCACCTTCGTCGTGAAGTTGCCCGTTCGGCACCCGGTGCTGGTGGCCAAGCAGGCGATGTCCATCGCAGTGATGAGTAACAACCGCTTCGGCTTCGGGATCGGGCTCTCCCCCTGGCCCGAAGACTACCGCGTCACGGGCACCGACTGGAAGAGTCGGGGCAGGCGAATGGACGAGATGATCGAGATCCTTCGCGGGCTCTCGACGGGTGGCTTCTTCGAGTACCACGGTGAACACTTCGATATCGAGAGTATCAAGCTGAGCCCCGCGCCGAGTGAGCCGATTCCGCTGCTGATCGGCGGGCACGCCGAGCCGGCTTTGCGTCGCGCTGCCCGCTTCGGTGACGGCTGGATGCATGCGGGCGGCGATCAGGAGACGCTGCAGAAGCTGCTCACCCGGTTGGCGGAGCTGCGCCGCGAGCACGGCCGGCAGAGCGATCCCTTCGAGGTGCACGTGATCTCGCTCGACGCCTTTACGCTGGACGGCGTGCGACGGCTGGAGGATATCGGGGTCAGCGATGTGATCGTCGGCTTTCGCAACGCCTACGAGAACGACACTCAGACGCTCGATCAGAAGCTCGGAGCGCTGCGCACCTTCGCGGATAACGTGATCGCAAAGCTGTGACGCGGCCGTTCAGCGCTCCAGGCCGAGCATCAAGAGCACGTCGTCGATGCCCGCATTGGGAATACGCGACTGCGCGTTCGAGATGTGGTGCCAGCGCGTGGCGAACGTCAGCGCCGTTGTCTCGCCCAGTGGCCAGCGCAGACCGAGCCCCGCATGAAGCAGGAAGCTCAGCCCGTTGCCCTGGCTGTTGAGGTCAAAGGCGAGGTGTGTCGCCCCGAGACCGCCCTCTGCGTAGGGCTGGATTCGCCGGCCGGGCAGGAAGCGGTAGCGCAGGCCGATCAGCCCCCCGATCGCGTATCCGGTGTTGGGTGAGAAGTTCACCAGTGCGCTGCCTTCGAGCATGGCTTCGAGCCGCCCGTGGTACCAGGCCCCGCCGTTTCCCGGCTCCATCAGGGGGAGCCGAAGATGCGGGTCCACCGCCAGGAGGCGAACGCCGACTACATCCTCACCCACCTGCGGGCCGCGAGCGGCCAATCCGTGGCCGAAGCCGAGCGCGAGGCCGAATCCCGGGCGCCGCGTCGACACGTGTCGACGCTCGTCGGAGCTGTCCGCTCTCGTTGCGCCAGCCGCCATCAGAGCGGGCAGCATCAGCAACACCAGGGCGGGGACGTACCTGCTCGGCTCTGGACGCATCTTCCACACCAGTTCGGATCTTCGACTTCGGAGCCTGCGTTCGCGGGGGGTGTGGTGACTGGGCGGCAGTCTAGCCCGCATTTCTCACCAGGTCGCCGCCCGGTCTCATTGCGCGCCCTGGTGAGAACTGCGGGCCAGCGGCTTTCGCTTGATCCGGAGCGGAATGAAACATATGTTTCGAACGATCGTTCGAAACGGAGCTCTCGATGCCCAGCCATGCCCCCCAAGATGCGCTCTCCACCGGCTGTTCGCGTTCGCCCGACGCCACGAAGCTGCGGTTGCTCGACGCCGCCGAACAGCTGTTCGCCGAGCGTGGCTTCGGCGGGACTTCGATGCGGGCCCTGGCGGAGGCTGCCCGGACGAGTGTCTCGGCGGCCAACTACCACTTCGGCAGCAAGCGGGCGTTGATCCGCGCGGCGTTGCGCCGACGCCTCGAGCCGCTGAACCGCCACCGTCTCCAGCAGCTCGCGCGGCTCGAGGCGGCCGCCGCACCGGAGCCGGTTCGCCTCGAGGACCTGATGGAGGCATTCCTGCGTCCGAGCTTCGAGGCGTGGCGTCGATCGGAGCGGTTCGCGTGCGGACGAGCCCGCCATATTCTGGCGCAGCTCCACGCCGATCCAGATGAAACGATTACCGATCTCAAGTGCGAACTCTTCGGCCCGCTGCTCGAGCGCTACGTCGAGGCGCTGGCGCGCACGCTGCCCGACCAGAGTCGATCGGATCTGCTACTCGGGCTGCAGCTCGTCGTCGGTGCCCTCGTCCATGTGCTCGGCGGCGAAGTTGCTCGGCCCGCCGAACCGAGCGGGTCGGTGCGGGGTCGTGACGACGAGATGCTGCACCGTATGGTCGCCTTTGCCACGGCGGGCCTACGCTGCAAGTCACTCGTCTCGTACTCAGATGGTTCGAATGGAGGGCATCGATGATGCCGCGGCTCAAGCTGGTGCTCCCGTTGCTCATCCTCGGGCTCGGAGCCGTGTCCGTCTACGGGTTCTACGCGACGCGTCCCAAGCCGGAGCAGACATCGAGCTCCGCGAGTGCGCCCTTGGTGCGTGTCCAGCGCGTCGAGCTCCGCCCCCTCGACTTCGTGGTGCGGGCACACGGCACGGTCGCACCACGCCGGGAGGGCGACCTGATTCCCGAGGTGTCGGGGCCGGTGGTCTGGGTCTCGCCAGTGCTGGCTTCGGGAGGCTTCTTCGAGGAGAGTGAGCCGCTCGTTCGCATCGACCGCGCGGACTACGAGGTCGCGCTCGAGAGCGCGGGCGCCGTCGTCGCGCGCGTCGAGAGCGAGCATGAGCGAGCCGTCGTCGAGCGAGAACGGCAGCAGCGCCTGGCCGATCGAGCGGTTGCGAGCGAAACGCACGTCGACGACGCCCACAACGCGGCCCGCGTCGCCGCTGCCACGCTGCGCGAGGCGCGCGCGAAGCTCGAGCGAGCCAAGCGGGATCTCGAGCGCACGGAGCTGCGCGCGCCCTACGCGGGGCGGGTGCGACAGGCAAACGTCGACGTAGGACAGTTCGTGAATCGCGGTTCCGCGATCGGCAAGATCTATGCGGTCGATTACGCAGAGGTGCGTCTCCCCGTACCTGACGCGGAGCTCGATTTTCTCGAGCTGCCGCTGATGTTCCGCGGCGACACTCAGGCAGACGGCCCGGAGGTCCGTCTGCGGGCGCGTTTCGCGGGGCATGAGCATGTCTGGCGGGGGCGTGTCGTGCGGACCGAGGGCGAGATCGATCCGCGCACTCGCATGGTCCACGTCGTGGTCCGCGTCGAGGATCCCTACGGGCGCGCTCGCGTTCGGAACGAGGCAGATGCGGCGCAGGTGCGGCCGCCACTCGCCGTCGGACTCTTCGTCGAGGCGGAGATCCTGGGGCGCCATGTCGAGGCCGCGATCGACTTGCCGCGCGGCGCCCTGCGGACAGATGGGCGCGTGCTGGTGGTCGATGACCAGCAGCGCATGTACACCCGGGAGGTCGACGTGCTGCGAGTCGAGGGCGAGCGCGTTGTGATCGGGGGTGGCCTCGCGCCGGGCGAGCGCGTCGTGGTCTGGCCCATGCAGGCGGTGGTCGAAGGCATGGTGGTGCGCGTTCACGCGGTCTCCGGTCAGACGCGAGCCGACTTCGAGCAGTCGCCGCGTCCCGATGGCGGCGCTGAGCCTGGACGCGATGGCGCCGGGGGGGCGTCGTGAAGGGGATCATCGCCTGGTTCGCGCACAATCACGTCGCGGCCAATCTGCTGATGCTGCTGCTGGTGGTGGGCGGCGCTGCAGCGCTGCCACAGATCCAGCAGAAGTCCTTCCCCGACATCGATGTCGACATCGTCCAGATCAGCGTTGCCTACCTCGGGGCGGCGCCCGAGGAGGTGGAGGAGGGTGTCTGCGTTCGGATCGAGGAGGAGATCCACGGCATCAACGGCATCGAGAAGATCTCTTCGACCGCCGCCGAAGGCGTGTGCGGCGTCAGCGCGGAGCTGATCGCCGGCTACGAAGTCGATCGAGCGCTCTCCGAGATCAAGAATGCAGTGGACGCCATCACGACGTTCCCCTCCGAAACGGAGAAGCCGATCGTCAGCCACTACACCATCAAGCGAACGGCTCTTCAGATCGCGCTCTCCGGGCCGGCGGATGAACGTACGCTCAAGTTGATCGGCCAGCGCTTGCGCGACGAGATCGTCGCCTTGCCCGGAGTGACCCAGGTCGATCTCGCCAATGTTCGTGCCGATGAGATATCCATCGAAGTGTCGGAGGCGTCGCTGCGTCGCCACAATCTTCGCTTCGATCAGCTCGTACAGGCGGTTCGCAGCTCGTCACTGGACCTTCCCGGTGGATCGATCAAGACTCGAGACGGAGAGATCCTGCTGCGCACCAAGGGGCAGGCACACGATGCTCGGGAGTTCGAAGACATCGTTGTCGTCGCTCGCGGGGACGGCACACGGCTCCGGCTCGGGGATGTTGCAGTCGTGCGAGATGGATTCGCCGAGGACGATCGCTTCGCGCGCTTCGACGGCGAACGGGCCGTGCTGATCATCGTCTATCGCGTGGGCGACCAGAAGGTGCTCGATCTGGTGGCGGCGGTGAAGAGCTACGTCGAGCAGGCGCGGGAAACACTGCCGGCTGGACTCGAGCTCACAGTCTGGCGTGACGGCTCCCGCAGTTTGCGCGATCGCTTGGACATTCTGACGCGGAGCGGCATCAATGGCTTCGTGTTGGTCTTCGTGCTGCTCTCGTGCTTCTTGCGGCTGCGCCTGGCCGGCTGGGTGAGTATCGGTGTGCCGCTCTCCTTTCTCGGTGCGCTGGCGCTCTTCCCCGCGCTGTCGATCTCGATCGACGTGGTCTCGCTCTTTGCTTTCATCCTGGTGCTGGGACTGCTGGTCGATGACGCCATCGTCGTGGGTGAGAACGTTCACACACACCAGCAGCGAGACGAGAGCCCGCTGCAGGCAGCGATCACCGGCACCCAGGAGGTCTCGGTACCGGTCATCTTCGGCGTGCTCACAAGCGTGGCGGCCTTCTTACCGTTGGTGATGGCGCCCGGGCCGATGGGGCAAGTGTTCAGCGGCATCGGTGTGGTGGTGATACTGTGTCTCATCTTCTCCTTGATAGAGAGCCAGCTCGTGCTGCCCTGCCACCTCGGCCACGTGCGAATCAAGCGAGAGGCCGGGTCAGGTGGAACGGTTCGCGCGGGCTGGGAGCGTCTTCAGGAAGGTATGTCTGGCAGCCTCACTTGGCTGGCGCGGCATCTCTATCGACCGCTACTCGAGCGTGCGCTCGACTGGCGCTACACGACGCTGAGCATCGCGGTCGTCCTGCTCTCATTGACGGTATCGGTGATGCAGACCGGCCGGATCGAGTTCTCCTTCTTTCCACCCGTGGAGAGCGACTATCTCACCGCCGAACTCACCATGCCACTGGGCACGCCGGTGGAAGCCACCGCCCGCGCGGTGTATGAAATCGAGTCCGCGGCGCTGCGCGTGAAGCACCGGTTCGACGAACAGACGCCCGAGCTCGAGGAGCCCCTGATCAGGCATGTGTTGACCTCGGTGGGCGGTCAGCCGTCGCGACGTGGTCACCGCGGTCAGTCGAGCTCCTCGTCGGGCGGCAGTCACCTGGGCGAAGTGAGCGTCGAGCTGCTGAGCGGAGACGGTCGTCCGATCGCGGCTCGGGACGTGGCAGCAATGTGGCGCGAGGAAACGCCGGTGATACCGGACGCCGAGTCGCTCGTCTTCAGCTACTCGCTCTTCAGCGCCGGCGATGCCATCAACTTGAGACTCCAATCGGCAGATGTGGACGACCTCGTGGCCGCGGCGGAGGAGCTCAAGGCTCGGCTTGCGCGATATCCCGGTGTCTTCGATATCACCGATACGTTTCAGGAGGGCAAGCGCGAGCTGAGGCTTTCGATTCTGCCCGCGGCCGAGGGACTCGGCCTCACGCTGAACGACCTCGCGCGTCAGGTCCGGCAGGCCTTCTACGGTGAGGAGGCCCAGCGGATCCAGCGAGATCGCGAAGATCTGCGCGTGATGGTGCGTTACCCCGCTTCGCGTCGTCGCTCGCTGGGCGATCTCGAGAGCATGCGCATTCGCACTCCAGATGGCGGAGAGGTCCCGTTCAGCAGTGTGGCCCGCGTCGAGAGCGGTCGCGGCTACGCTGCGATCCGGCGCAGTGACCGCCAGCGTGTCGTCAACGTCAAGGCCGACGTCGATCTCGCGCTCGCCAACTCCAACGAGGTGATCGCCGATCTGAGGGCGGATTTCCTGCCTCAGCTCGTGATCGACCACCCGGGACTGCGCTTCTCCATGGAGGGGGAGCAGCGAGAGCAGAGCCGCGTCATGGGCGGCATGTTCCAGACATCGCTCCTGGCGCTCTGTCTCATCTACGCCCTGCTCGCCGTGCCACTGCGTTCGTACAGCCAGCCGCTGATCATCATGACCGTCATCCCCTTCGGCCTTGTGGGCGCCATCGGTGGTCACTTGCTCATGGAGAAGAGCCTGAGCATGATGTCCGTATTCGGCGTCGTGGCGCTCTCCGGTGTCGTCGTGAATGCCAGTCTCGTGATGGTTCACTACATCAACGGTCGCCGGGAAGCGGGGGTGGACTTGGCCGATGCGGTGCGCGAGGCGGGGGTTGCGCGTTTTCGTCCCATCGTGCTGACCTCCCTGACGACATTCGCAGGCCTGACGCCCCTGCTGCTGGAACGCAGCGTATCCGCTCAGTTCCTGATTCCGATGGCGATCTCCCTCGGCTTCGGTGTCATCTTCTCGGCGGTGATCACTCTCTTCCTGGTGCCGAGCTGCTACGTGATCCTGGAGGACATCCGGGGGCTCGCCGGGCGGCGTCGTGGCGGGGCGGCGGTGGGCGTTTCCGAGAGCGGCGAAGTGGCCGAGATATCAGCTCGCAAGGCAAAGAGGCCGCCGGGGATCCGGAATGCGGGCTGAAGTGACTTCCGGTAGATTACCGCCCGCCCGGGCCCGACGACGGGGTCCTGTCTCGCGGCTCTTCTCGATCCGCGAATCTCCCGCGAGAATCTTGTACGACGAAACGGAAGAGATCAGATCGTGTACGGCATCCTAGTCTCCCTGGCCATTGGTCTGCTCGTGGGCGTGGTCTACACGCTGCTCGGGTGGTGGAAGACCTGGGCCATGGGCATCATCCTCGGTGTGCTCGTGGCGATGGTCGCCTTCGTGCTGCTCTCACGGCTGCTCGCGAAGCGTTTCGAGCCGCGTTTCTTGCAGGCGCAGAAGCAGATCCAGTCCGGTGCCAATCAGTTGGCGCTCAGGACGCTCGAGGATCTCCTGCCCTTCGGCCGCTGGCAGGTTCTCTTGACCGGGCAGATCCACGCGCAGCTCGGTCTGCTGCTCTACGCCATGGAGAAGGAGGACGAGGCGCTCGGGCACCTCGTGAAGTCGGGCCTTCGCGTGCCCGACGCTCGGCTCGCACTCGCGGCGATCTATTACCGCAAGAAGCGCTTCGACGAGGCCAACGAGGTGGTGAAGCTCGCCATCAAGGCCAACAAGAAGCAGATTCTTCTCTACAACGTCTACGCCTATCTGTTGAACAAGCAGGGTAAGCGTGACGAAGCCATTGAGCAGCTGCAGAGTTGCCTCAAGGTCGAAGCCTCCAACGAATCCACGAAGGACAACCTGTTGCGGCTTCAGAACAACCGCAAAATGAACATGAAGCGCTTCGGGATGCAGTGGTACGGCCTCAAGCTCGAGAAGCCACCCGCTTCCTTGCGGCAGGCCCCACCCGGCATGCAGCGGGGCTTTCGCGCGAAGCAGAAGAAGCAGAAGCGGCGCTGAGGCGTCGGGCCCGCAGGGGTCTATCGGCGGCTCATCCTCGCGCGCAGACGGTCGCCCGGCCCCGTCTCAGCTCGTGCGCTCGTTGATCAGCATCTGATCCAGACTCTGACGCTGGCGGATGAGCACGGCCGTGCCATCGCGCCGGACGAGTACCTCGGGAGCCTCCGGGAAGGAATTGTAGTTCTTCCCCGCGAGTGCCGAGCAATAGGCGCCCGCTCCGCCAATGACGACGATATCGCCCGGCTCGGGCTGACAGAGTCTACGCGGGCGCAGGCCTTCCGGATCGCCTGGCTGCGGTGTCAGGCTGTCGCCGCTCTCGCAGCAGTGCCCCACGACCAGGTAGTCCCCCTCGCCGTGTCGCTCATCGCCGTCAGCGGGTACCACCTCGATCGGATGCTGGGCTCCGTAAAGCGTTGGCCGCAGGATCTCCGTCATCCCGGTGTCGGTCTTGATGAAGGCGTAGCCTTCGGCGCCCGAATCCACCACGTCGATCACATCGGCCAGGACGACGCCGGCGTTGGCCACCAGATAGGTGCCCGGCTCGATCTCCAAATGAAGCTCTCGGCCGTGCTGCGCAGCGAACGCCTCGAAGTCGGGGAGCAACGCCTCACCGATCTCCCGCAGATTCGCCGAAGCCTCGCCCGGCAAGCGAGCGACCTTGAACCCCCCACCCAGGTTGAGACGCGTTACGTCGGGCAGCCGCGCCGCGGCCTCAAGCGTGAGGCGTGCGCACTTCTTCCACACTTCCGGATCGCCGCCCGAGCCGATGTGTGCGTGCATGCGGGTGAGTCGCAGATCGAACTCGCGCTGCAGGGCGAGCACCTGATCGAGCTTCTCGTGCCAGATGCCGAAGCTCGAGGAAGGGCCGCTCGTATTGGTTCGGTTGTTGTGACCGGCGCCGAGGCCCGGATTGATTCGCACCGACACCTCGCGGCCGGGAAAGAGCTGGCCGTAGGCCTCGAGCTGTCGCAGGGAACAGGCGTTGAAGAGCACGCCCCGCTCGACCAGATCCTTCAGGTCCTTGGGGAGTTCCTGGGCGGTGATCTGGATCCTGTCCGGCGCCACCCCCGCACGCAGCGCACGCTCTGCCTCGAAGCCGCTACTGGCGTCGATGTGGAGGCCGGTCTCGTAGAGCACTCGAATGATGGCCGCGGTCGGCAGCGCCTTCATGGCGTAGCGGGCCGTCAGCCCGAAGGCGCTGGGGAAGGCCAGAACCTCGCGGGCCGAAGCCTCGAGGGTTCGCTGATCGTAGACGTAGACCGGGGTGCCGAACTCGGCTCGGATGGCTCTGGCCTGGTCGCCGGAGAGGAAGCTCATGTCGCCTCGGTTGCTCGTGGGTGGATCGTCGGTTTGCTATGTCCGGCCGCGTTGGGCCATTCGCTTCGGACTATAGCAATCGGCTCGCTGGTCATGCCGGCGTGGAGTCGGGCGGGCTCGACTCATGCGCGTGCAGAGTCGCGTCAGCGACCGGCAACTTCCGGGGCGCCCGGTCTCCTCCCCCGCAAGAACAACGCGTTTCGCTCGTCCTGCGTGAGCGGCTCGTCGCCCCAGACGCCTGCACCGGCCGCCAGGCCGCGCTGGACCGCCGGCCGCAGCATGAAGCGCTCGAACCAGTCTGCCACGTTCGGGAGATCATCGAGCTCGATCGCGTGCATGCCGCGGAAGTTCACCCAGGCCGCGACGGCGATGTCGGCGATGGAGTACTCGTCTGCCAGCCACTCGCGTCCAGACAGGCGTCGGTCGAGGATGCCGTAGAGGCGGGCAGCCTCGTCCGCGTAGCGCCCGATGGCGTACTCGATCTTCTCCGATGCAAAGACCCGGAAGTGGCCGAGCTGACCCAGCATCGGGCCGAACCCCGCCATCTGCCACATCAGCCATTGCAGTACCTCAGCCTGGGAGCGCGGCGACTCGGGGAGCAGCCGTTCGGTCTTTCGAGCGAGGTAGAGCAGAATGGCGCCCGACTCGAAGACCGGTAGGGGGCCGTCGCCATCCTCGGGATCCAGATCCACGATGGCGGGGATCCGGTTGTTGGGACTGATGGCGAGGAACTCGGGCGTGTGCTGGTCGCCGCGAGCGATGTTGATCGGCACGATACGGTAGTCGAGCGCGAGCTCTTCCAGCGCGATGCTGACCTTGTGACCGTTCGGGGTCGGGAAGCTGTAGAGCTCGATCAAGAAGGAGGTCTCCTGCGCTGGGCGTGCCGCCGTCGCCCCACCATTGGGGGTGCTACGCTGCCTCGCCATGAAGGCAGCAGTCTACTACGAGACCGGTGGCCCCGAGGTCTTTCGCTTCGAAGAGGTTCCCGATCCAGTCTGTACGCCGGATGGGGTGGTGATCGACGTGGCGGCCGTGAGCATCGAGGGGGGCGATACGCTCCACCGACTCGGTGGCGAGATGGCGAGCCGACCGCACATCGTCGGCTACCAGTGTGCCGGTGTGATCTCGCAGCTGGGCGAGCAGGTGAGCGAGCGCAAGCTGGGGCAGCGCGTCGTCTGCGTCGATGTGCAGGGTTCGCACGCGGAAAGGCGGGCGGTACGAGCGGCCGCGACCTGGCCCGTCCCCGCTGATCTCGATCTCGAGCGGGCTGCCTGCGTTCCGATCGCGGTGGGGACGGCGGACGACTGCCTCTTCGAGTTCGGTCGTCTGCAGGCGGGTGAGACGGTGCTCGTGCAGGCCGGGGCTGGCGGGCTGGGGATGGCCTGCATCCAGCTCGCAAAGCGAGCGGGGGCGACGGTCCTCGCCACCGCCTCGAGCGATGAGAAGCTCGAGCGGCTGAAGGCGCTCGGGATGGATCACGGCATCAATTACCTCGAGAGCGATTTCGTGACGGCAGCACGCGAGTTGACGGGGGGCCGGGGGCCGGAGCTCGTGGTCGACTCGGTGGGGGGGAAGACTCTGCGGGGCAGCATGGAGTGTGCGGCCTACCGCGGGCGCATCATCACGGTCGGGGACGCGGGCCGAAGCGATGTGGTGCCTGAGACCGGTCTGCTGCGTCCGGCCAACAAGAGCCTGACGGGGGTCTTTCTCGGTGCGGAGCTCTTCTTCAATGCCGCCCGCGTGCATCCCATGATCCAGCGGCACATCGACGCAGTCACTGCGGGCGAGCTGGAGATCGTGGTCGACAGCACGTTCCCCCTCGAGCAAGCCGCAGCCGCCCACGCGCATATCGAGAGCCGGCAGGCGTTCGGGCGCGTGCTGCTGATCCCCTGATTTCTCAGGTCTGAAGACCCCCGCTCGGCTACCCTGATCGCCGGTCGCGGCGGTACCGATCGCCGCGCGCAAGAGAGGCGCCCAGGTGTCGACAGACGAGTCGGTCAGATCGAAGGACTTCATCCGCAGCATCGTCGAGCGAGACGTGCAGCGGGGCAAGCATGGCGGCCGCGTGGTGACGCGTTTTCCGCCGGAGCCCAACGGATGTCTGCACATCGGCCACGCCAAGGCGATCTGTCTGAATTTCGGTATCGCCTCCGAATTTCCGGGTGGTCTGTGCAACCTGCGTTTCGACGACACCAACCCGAGTACGGAGACGACGGAGCACGTCGAGGCCATCATCGATGACGTACGCTGGCTTGGCTTCGACTGGGGTGATCGACTCTACTTCACCTCCGACTACTTCGAGCAGCTCCATGTCTTCGCCAGTCGGTTGATCCAGAAGGGAAAGGCCTTCGTCGACGACCAGAGCGCCGATGAGATCCGGGCCAACAACGGCAGCCTGACGGAGCCGGGTCGTGACAGTCCCTATCGTGACCGTTCGGTCGACGAGAACCTCGACCTCTTTGCACGTATGAAGGCGGGTGAGTTCGAAGAGGGATCTCGCGTTCTGCGGGCGAAGATCGACATGGCGTCGCCGATTCTCACGTTGCGCGATCCGATCATGTACCGCATCCAGCGGGTTCATCACCACCGAACCGAGACCGACTGGTACATCTACCCGATGTACGACTTCGCCCACGGGCAGTCCGATGCCATCGAGGGCATCACGCACTCGATCTGTACGCTCGAGTTCCAGGGTCACCGCCCCCTCTACGACTGGTTCATCGAGCAGCTCGAGCTGGAGCCGCGCCCGCAGCAGATCGAGTTTGCCCGTCTGAACCTGAGTCACACCGTGATGAGCAAACGCCTGCTGCGGCAGCTCGTCGATGAGGGGCACGTGCGGGGCTGGGACGATCCGCGTCTGCCGACGCTGCGCGGCCTGCGCCGCCGGGGCTACACAGCGGCGTCTATCCGCAGCTTCTGCGCGGGCGTCGGCGTGGCCAAGCGCGACAACACCATCGAGCTGGCGCGTCTCGAGCACAGCATTCGGCAGGATCTCAACCTGCACGCTCCCCGCGTGATGGCTGTGCTGCGTCCGCTCAAACTGGTGATCGAGAACTTCCCGGAAGGCGTTGTCGACGAGCTCGAAGCCGTCAACAACCCCGAGGACGAGAGCATGGGCACGCGCTCGGTTCCGTTCTCGCGTGAACTCTATATCGAGCGTGATGACTTCATGGAGGATCCACCCAAGAAGTTCTTCCGCCTGGCACCCGGTCGTGAGGTGCGGCTGCGTTATGCCTACTTCGTGACGTGCATCGGCGTCGTAAGGGATGCGGCTGGCGAGGTGGCGGAGCTGCGCTGCACCTACGACCCGGAGACCCGCGGCGGGGACGCGCCGGACGGGCGCAAGGTGAAGGGCACGTTGCACTGGGTGTCGGCGCCGCACGCACTCTCGGCGGAGGTGCGGCTCTACGAGCACCTCTTCACACCTGAGGATCCCGCCAACGTGGCGGAGGGCGAGAGCTTCCTCGACGGTCTCAACCGTGACTCACTGCAGATCCTGGGCGATGCCAAGGTGGAGCCGAGCCTGGCGGACGCCGTGGTGGGGAGTTCGCATCAGTTCGAACGTCTGGGCTACTTCTGCGTGGACCCCGATAGCACCGGCGATCGTCTCGCGTTCAACCGCACGGTCACGCTGCGCGACACGTGGGCGAAGATCGCCAAACAGGCGATGACGCGTGCGGGAGCCGGCGGGAAGGAGAAGCGCTGATGGGGCGCTGGGGGATGACGATCCCATTGGCGGGAATACCGCTGCACCAGCACCGCGACTGGCTTCGAGAGATGGTCGATCTCGGCTATAGCGATTTCTGGTCCTCGGAAGCCGGTGGTCACGATGGCTTCACGCCTCTCGCGCTGGCGGCGGCTTGGGCACCCGAAGCGCGGCTGGGAATCGCCATCATCCCCGCCTTTACACGCGGGCCGGCCTTGCTGGCGCAGAGTGTGGCGTCGCTGGCCGAGGCTGCGCCGGGCCGCTTCGTGATGGGGATCGGTACTTCGTCCAACGTGATCGTCGAGAACTGGAACGACATCCCCTTCGACAGGCCCTATCAGCAGACCCGCGACAAGGTGCGCTTCCTGCGCGCCGCGCTGCGGGGCGACAAGGTCGATGAGGAGTTCGAGAGCTTCCGCGTCCGGGGTTTTCGCCTCGCTGTCTCGGTCGAGCAGCAGCCACCGATCCTGATTGCGGCGCTGCGCCAGGGGATGTTGCGTCTGGCGGGGCGCGAAGGGGATGGCGCGATCCTCAACTGGCTCTCCGCGGACGATGTGAAGACGGTCGTGCCCTACGTCCATGAGGGAGGTGAGGGCAAGGAGATCGTCGCTCGGCTCTTCGTGCTGCCCGTCGAGGACCGGACGACCGCCCTGGCGATCGGCCGTCGCGCTGTGGCGGCCTATCTCAACGTGCCGGTCTACGCCGCCTTCCACCAGTGGCTCGGACGGGGAGAACGGCTGCACGGAATGTGGCAGGCCTGGCAGGCGGGCGATCGCAGTGGTGCCTTGGAGGCAATCCCCGAGGATGTCGTGGACGAGCTGGTTGTTCACGGCTCACCCGAGGCGTGTCGCGAGCACATCCAGCGCTATGTCGAGAGCGGTGTCACGACACCGGTGCTGGCCATTCTCCAAACGCCCGATCTGAGGCAGAGCGTGCGGGATCTCGCGCCGCGGTAGTGTCCTGCTCCGGACGTTTGCCGTCGCACTGAGAGCGCAGCTGCGTTCGAATGCAGGCGTCCAGCTCGGAGTTAGCTCCGGCTGGGCTCCTGCCTCGCGAGTCGTCCGGGGTCTTCTCGGCGCGGGTCGAAGGGGCGCAGCTTCAGCCCGAAGCGGTGTCGTCCTGGGCGGATGCGATAGCGGGGCAGGGCGTCGGGGCCGCAGCTTGCGCTGCCGAGTCCCCGCTGATGGAGATCGAGGTTGACGATCGTCTCGTCCAGCCGCTCGAGTTCATTCGTATGGCGGGCTCGGTAGAGGTCTTGGCTCGAGAAGTGACTCACCGAGAACTCGATCGGCTGAAGGGCTGCGAAGAGAAGACCCGCGTGCTGGCTCCGCTCCAGCGCGAACCAGCGCGTATCGCTCTTGTTGCCGTTCTCCTGGGGGACGATGTAGGGAACGTACTGCTCGTCGACCGAGCCGCGATAGCGCCCGAGCGGCGCACCCGCCTTGCGGTCCCAGTAGCTCTCGTGTGGCCCGCGTCCGAACCACTCGAGCGCCTCGAAGCCCGGGGCGAGCGTGAGCGTGACGCCGATGCGAGGTAGGTCGTCGAGTTCGGCGGCGACATCGATGCGGTTCTGCAGCTCGATCTCGCCATTCGGGGCGATCTCGTAGCTGTGTCGGTGCTCGATGCGGAGATCCTTCCGCCTCGTCGCGGCACCGCTCGCGAACGCGATGTGGTGCAGCACGAGACAGACTCCACCATGGCGCCGACGCCGCAGAGTGCTGCCTTGACTCACGAGTTCGATCTCGTCGAGCCCCCACTCCAGCCAGCGCCCCAATGCGCGCCCGGGATGGCTGCTCCACGCTTTCACGCCGTCGTTGTCCGTTGGCGCACGCCAGAGATTGAGCCGCGGTCCGGAGACGATCATCTGCTGCTGTCGCCACTCGAAGGAGCTGATCACACCGGCCCGCTCGTCGACGCGGACACAGAGATCGTCGCCCGCAATGACAGTCGTTCTCTCGTCCCGATCCACGATCAGCCGGGCGACGTCGCGTCGCGTCGACGGGCTTCGTCCCGCGCCGCGGCGGCGTGCGCATCGCCAGGGCATGGCAAACTGCTCCCACGCGACCTCGTGGCCCTTCGGCGCCCAGGCGAGTGGCTTCGCGCTGTGAAAGCGAAGCGTGAGGTGGCACTCCTGCCCGGGCTCCAGCGCGGGGCGCTCGATCGGGAGCTCGAAGTCCCGTTTCTTGCCCGGCGCGATTCGCAGGGCCGGGAGCTTCCCCCGCTTGGTCACGATGCCGTCCACGCAGAGCGCCCAGCTGCCGCGCAGCCACGAGAGATCGACGAAGTCCTGCCGGTTGTGGATGCGAATGCGCCCAGCGCTCAAGCTTCGCGCTTCGACCCGCAGCGGTTGCGTGAGCTTCTTGATCTCGTACATGGCCGGGTGGGGCTCGAGATCGGGCCAGACCATGCCGTTGATACAGAAGTTCACGTCGTTGGGCTCGTCGCCGAAGTCGCCTCCATAGGCCCAGTAACGCCGCCCTCGCTCGTCGGTCTGGAGGAGCCCCTGGTCGACCCAGTCCCAGATGAATCCTCCCTGCAGACCGTGGTGATCGCGAATCGCCTGCCAGTACTCCGCGAGGCTTCCGCTGCTATTCCCCATCGCGTGGGCGTACTCGCACATGACTAGCGGGCGCTCGCCATGGCCCGACTTCGCCCAGCGGACAAGGTCCTCGACGCTGGGGTACATCGGGCATATGACGTCGGTCGCGGAGTGCTCCTTGTACCAGTCCCATTCGAGCGCTCCCTCGTAGTGGAGTGGCCGGCTCGGGTCGTAGGCGCGAATCCAGCTGGCCATGGCATCGTGGTTCGGTCCGTAACCGCTCTCGTTGCCGAGTGACCAGAGGACGATGCTCGGATGGTTCTTGTCGCGCTGGACCATGCGCATGCCACGGTCGAGGAATGCCTGAGCGTATCGCGTATCGCGGCATAGGCTGCGCAGGAAAGCGTGGCTCTCGATATTGGCTTCGTCGACGACGTAGAGACCGTGCTCGTCACACAGGTCGTAGAAGTGCGGATCGTTGGGGTAGTGGGCCGTGCGCACGGCGTTGAAATTGAACTGCTTCATCAGCAGGACATCGGCCAGCATGTCTTCACGAGTGACCGCCTTGCCGCGGGTCTCGTGATGGTCGTGGCGGTTGACGCCCTGGATGAGGACCGGCCTGCCGTTGACGCGGAGCTCTCGCTCGGCCACCTCGACTCGCCGAAAGCCGATGCGCGTGCTCACTGCCTCGCGACATCGTCCCTCTGCATCCGACAAGGAGACCACGAGACGGTATAGATGCGGAGCCTCGGCCGACCAGCGCTTGGGCGAGCGCACCTCACGTTCGAGTTCGACGCGATGGCCGGTGTAGAGGTACGGATTGCCCGCGATCGGGACCGGAGCTTCGAGCCCGGGTCGGAAGACCTCGCGCCCGCGCGGATCGAAGAGTTGTGCCAGGGTGGTGAAGCCGTCCTCGGGGTTGCCGTCGAAGCCGATCTCGATCGCGAGCCCGAGTCGCCCGTGGCGGTAGTCGTCGTCTAGTCCGGCGGCGACGTGGAGGTCCGCGATATGCGGTCGGTCACTGCTGTAGAGATAGACCTCGCGGTGGAGGCCGGCCATGAACCAATGATCCTGATCCTCGAGATAGGTCGCATCGGACCAGCGGATCACCATGGCGGTCAGGCTGTTTCGCCCCTTCACCAAGCCGGCGCTGATGTCGAATTCGGCCGGCAGACGCGAATCCTTGCTCATGCCCACCGGCTTCCCGTTCAGCCAGACGTAGAGGACGCTTTCCGCGCCGCCGAAGTGCAATACGACCCGCCGCCCCCGCCAATGCGCGGGGAGCTCGAAGTCGCGTCGGTACAGGCCCGTCGGATTCTGGTCCGGGACCTCGGGCGGGTCTCCTTGGAAGGGCATCTGGACGTTCGTGTAGTGGGGTCGGTCCACGCCCTGTAGCGGCCAGCATCCCGGTACCGCGATCTCCCGCCAGCCGGCATCGTCGAAGTTCGGCGAGAAGAACGCCGCTGGCGTTTCCTCGGGGCATGCGCAGAACGCGAAGCGCCAGCTTCCGTCGAGGGAGAGGAACCAGGGTGAATCCGCCCGGTCACCCGAGCGCGCCGACTCGAGATCAGAAAAGGGGATCAGGGGGCTACGGCTCGGCAGCCGATTGATCCCGATGCACTCGGGTCTTGCCCAGCTCCTGTCCCAGCCGCCGTTGTTGCCGAACACGCGCTCTCTTCTCCGCTGCTATCCGCCTGGTGGGTCTACTCGACCCCGAGCATGATATAGGACAGGTAGCGCTGGTTGATCTCGCTCACGTACTTGACAGGCTCCGGCTTGCTCATCGCCAGTAGGGCCATCTCGACATTGCGGAACCAGCGAGTGGGGTCGAGCTCCATCTTCCGGGCTTGTCGTTGGGCGTTGATCAGAGTTCGAGGCCCGGCATTGTATGCCGCCAGGGTCATTCGCACACGATCCCGTTCGCGCATCTCGCCTACGGAGTCGAAGTATCGGGCCTTGATCCAAGCGAGATACTTGACGCCCGCTCGAATGTTGTTGCTGGCATTCTCCTTACCCGCGACATCGGGAATGTCGATATAGGGCTCTCGCGCGGTCGAGGGCTTGATCTGGAAGAGGCCGACTGCCCCCGAGCGATTGCGCGAGGACTGCTCGAAGCGAGATTCCTGGTAGGCCACGGCCGCCAGCAGGCGCCAGTCGAAGCCGTATTGCGCGGCACGGCGCCGAAAGTCGTCGTCGTAGGGTGAGAGGCGAGTCTTACCGTCGGCCTGAATGCGGGCCTGCAGACCAACGTGGTTCTCGAAGTACTTCTTGGTCGTGACATTGCCCAGTAGGCTCCCCTGCCTGTACCCAGCCAAGAACTCGTTCATCTCGCGCTGCAGCGCGGCTGATCCCGGACGAGTCGCCCAGGCGAGCTCTCCCCCCGCTCGCAGGTGGAGTTCAGGAACGATGCGCAGCTCCGGAAACAGCGCCACGGCCGTCTTCGCCACGATAGAATCGGCGACGCTGAGCTCGAATCGTCCGGCGGCGACCAGCGCCAGGATGTCCTCGGTCTCGAGATCTTCGTCCACAGTCTCGATGCGGATTTCAGGCTTTCCAGAAGCCGTGAATTCTCGGCTGAGCGCGGCCAGGCTCTCGTAGTAGCTGCTGCTCTTGCGAACGGCGACCTGACGGCCGGCGAGATCGCTAAGGTGTCGGAGTCTCTTCGTGTTCTGGCCGGCGACGAGTAGCTCGTCGACCTTGCGGTAGGGGTCGGAGAATAGGACCAGAGCTGCGCGCTCCGAAGTGATCGTGAGCCGGGCGGCGATCATGTCTGCCCTACCTTCGAGCAGCATCGGAATCAGCTGTTCACTTCGCACGGGCAAGAGCTCGAATTGGATCTTCAGAGTGCCGCGGCCACTGAAGTACTTGTCATTGAGTCGCCGAGTGAACTCTCTGACCATCTCATACTGGTAGCCGGCGTGGCGGCCCTGGTAGATGAAATAGTCGAAGGAGTTGTTCGAGGTCAGTACGCGGAGATAGCGCTTATGCAGTACCGACTCGAGGTCGGATTCGTACTGCTTGGCGACGTGCGCGCCGAGCACATTTCGCTCCGCCTCGTCGGGTCCGGCGGTTGCCGCTCCCCCCATCACGACGATGAGCAGAGTCACGAAGCCAGGCGCTAGACAGCGCTGCGCGCGGTACATTGCACGAACTCTCCGCCTTGTCAATGCGCCGACATGATCCGGGTGTCGTCCCGGCGATGTGGCAACGAGGCTCGTGAATGCGCCGGACCCGCTCCGGCAGACCCGACAAAACGTCTCGCCATCGGCACTCTTTTTCCCACAGACGGCGATTTCCGTCTATTGTCTACATCTATTGTAGTGGGCGCTGCGCTGCTGGGCAGGACCACCCAGATGTAGCAAGACGCATCAAGACAAGATGGAGATGAGAGATTGGCAAAAGGCACGATCAAGTGGTTTAGTGAACAAAAAGGTTACGGATTCATCACACCGGAAGGTGGCGGAAAGGACCTCTTCGTTCACTTCTCGAATATCGTTGGTGACGGTTATCGCAGCCTCCAAGACGGCCAGGCAGTCGAGTACGACGCCGCCGAAGGACAAAAGGGCCCCGAGGCACAGAACGTTCGTCCCGCCTGATCAGTCATCGCTCTGATCACGGGGTTCCGGCAAGCGGAGCCGCTTGCCGGATTGCATCCTCTCGAGGTGCACGACCGTCCACGCGGCGTGAGTGCAAGCTATTTGCGGGCTCGAGCCGAGAAGCCCGCGGGGTAGGCATCGCTTCGTCGGCGAAGCGCCGCCGCCGACGTCCCCGGCGAGCCGGCATGGTCGACCTGCGCGGAGAGGACGAGTAGGGCCGGAGGAGGGGATTCGGCCGAGCCTCGCCCGAGATCCGGGATTCTCGCAATCGGGTCGGATCGTCTCTGGAATCGCAGGTGCCGGAGTGTGGAGAACAGCCACCCGCCACGCGTTCGCCCCTCGTGACGAATCGCCATCGTGCTCCATGCAGTCCCCTGCCGAGCTTTCCCGCTGAACCCGCCAACCAGATTGTAGAGTTCTCGCTTTTCTGCACCTTTCGAGACCGCAGAATTCTGTTGAATTCTTCTAGCCCTCATGATCGATTTGCTGTAGGCCGATGGTCTCTTCGCGGCGATCGTACGAACGAGACGAGGGCGTGTGCCAGCAGATGGATGAGCGATTCAAACGCGAGCTAGAGCGGGCAGAGGAAGATCGCCACAGCCGGCAGGGACTGGGTCGGCTCGAGATCGATCGTCGCGGTACCATCGTTTCTGCCAGTGCGGCACTGGCGGCGGCGGTGGACCACGAGCCCGGCGAGCTCGAAGGCAAGAGTGCGTTCGAACTCATCGATGAGCGAGACCGCGACGAGGTCCTGTCGGTCGTCGAGCGGGCAGCGGCCGAGATGAGGCCGACTCGGATGCGCCTTCGGGCGCGCGGTATTGGGACTGAGCTGCGTTGGTTCGAGACCTCAGTCAAGCCATTCGAGACGGCCACGGGTGCGCTGCACCTCTCGGTTGCCGCCCGTGACGTGACCGATCGTGTCGAGATCGAGGACCTCCTCGCAGAGCAGCTCGAGGACGAGAGGCGTATCGCCGAGCTTTCTCGCTCCTGTCTGGCGGCTGATGCGGAGGGAATCGAGCGGGGGATCGCACGCGCTCTGGCGACGGCCGGCAAGTTGGCCCGAGCTGATCGTGCCACCTTGATCGAGCTTCCCGACGACGTGCGATTCGGGGACTTTGCGCGACACGCTTGGGAGGCGGAGGGTCTGCCCGCGAGGTTGGTCGAGTACGACCAGAGTCGCTGGCGCGCAGAAGCCTATGCCTGGGCGCGAAGAGAGCTGTTCACGCGCGGTGTGATCCACGTGCCGGATATCACCGCGCTGCCACTCGAGGCAGCCGCCGAGCTCGAGGCGCTCAAGGCTCAGCATATCCGTTCCTATCTCGCGATTCCGATCTCAATGGGGGATGCCGTGATCGCGATACTCGACTTTCACCGCGTCGGGGAATCGAAGGCGTGGTCAAGACGGCAGATCCGACGTCTGCGCTTGATCGGCGACATCCTTTCCAGCGTGCTGCGCCGGAGGCGAGCCGAGCAGGCGCGCAGCGAGAGCGAACGGCGCTTTCGCACCATGGCGGACTATGCCCGTGACATTATCTGTGAAACGGATGACGCGGGCCGGATTCTGTACTGCAGCCCGAGCGTGGAGAGTGTGCTCGGATACTCGGCTGACGATTTCCTGCAGATCGATGCCGGTGATCTGGTCCATCCCGATGACATCGAGAGGGTAGAACAGGCTCGGTGTGAACTCTTCGCCGGCAGCCATCACGCCTCGTTGACGTTCCGTGCGCAACACCGCGATGGCGAGTGGCGTTGGCTCGAGGTGGCTGGTCGTTCTTATGTCAATGCCCACCGCACGCGAGTGGCTGTCTTGGTGGTGCGGGATGTCAGCGATCGGCAGCGAGAGACCGCCGAGCTCCAGCGGAGAGTCCTTCTCGAAGCGTTGCTTTCAAACCTTTCGCGTGATTTTCTCGCCCTCGGCGTCGACGAGATCGCGCCGACGATCGAGCGAACTCTGGCCTCCGTTGCGACCGGCGGTGTGGCAGATCGTTGCCTCTTCGTGTCGTTCCTTCCGCAGATGAGAAGGGATCACTTCGCCTTCGAATGGTGTGGTGACGGTATCGAGCCGATAGCCCCCTCTCTCAGCCGCAGCAGCATCGCGCGGTTTCACTGGAGCCGGACTCAACTCGAAGCCGGCAAGGTCGTGCGCGTCTCGAGCCCCGCGGAGCTGCCCGCAGAGGCGGAGCATGAGTTGAGAGCATTGCAGCACCACAGTATCCGGTCGCTGCTCTTGATCCCCGCTTGTTCCGAGGGCGCTCTGGTGGGTGTGCTGGTCCTGCAGACTGAGCGCGAGGAGCGATGCTGGTCGGACCACCAGATCACCTTCCTGCGCATGGTGGCGGAGCTCTTCTGCAGCGCGCTTCGCCTGGGACGCAACGTGACCGCCTTGCGCCAAAGCGAGGAGCGTTACAGGGCTCTGACCGGGAACTCGAAGGACAGCATTTGCGAGATGTCAGAGGATGGATGCTGCATCTTCGTGAGTCCGAGCTTCGCGACGCTGCTCGGTCGCAGGCGCGACGAAATCGAGGGGCGCAGCCTGCTCTCCTTCGTGCACGACGACGACGCCGAGCGAGTGAAGCATGGCTTCGAGAGCTCTCTTGGCGGCGACGCCGAGGGTGAGATCGTCTACCGGGCGTCTCACATCGACGGCTCATGGCGCCACTTGGAGGCGACCGTCAGAGCCTATCAGACCGCTTCGGGACAGCTGCGGATCGTTGGTGTCATGAGGGACGTCAGCGAGCGTGAGCGCAGCAAGGCAATGCTCTACAAGCAGCTCGAGCTCGAAGGTCGCATCGCGGACTTCTCCCGCTTCTTCCTCGACTTGGAGATCGACGAGATCGAGGATGGCGTACGGGTTCAGCTGGCCGATCTCGCTGATCTCGCCATGGCCGAGCACTGCTGGCTCTACTTCTTTCCCGGTCATCATGGCGGCAGTCTGGACGCCTACGAGTGGTGGGACCACGAAGCACAGTCCGGCCCGACGTTCGATCTCTCCCTTGCGGGGGGCGTCTACCCGTGGACCACCCGGCTCTTCGAGCGCGGCGAGGCCATGCACGTTCCGAGCCTCGACCAACTTCCGCCCGAGGCCGAGCGCGAACTGCTGGACCTCGAGCGGCGGGGCGTGCAGTCTCTGCTGGGGATCCCATTGACGTTCGGAGGCCAGTGTGTCGGCTTCCTGGGCTTCGAGACCATGAGCCGTGAGTCGAGTTGGTCGGGGGAAACGATCACGCTGCTGAGGCTAGCGGGAGAGATCTTCGTGAGTGCGCTGCGGCGCCGAAGAGCCGAAATCGAGCTGCGAGCGAGTCAGCAGCAGCTCCTGCAAGCTCAGAAGATGGAGGCGATCGGGGGGCTCGCGGGTGGCATCTCTCACGACTTCAACAACCATCTGGCGGTGATGCTCGGCAACGCACGCTTCCTGCGACAGCAATTGGGAAGCGATCCAGAGTGCCACGATTCCGCGGCAGATATCGAGCGCTCAGCCGAACACTGCTCGCAGCTCACACGTTCCCTGCTGGCCTTTTCCCGTCGCAGTCCGGTCAAGGTCGAGGCCCTCGACGTACAGAGTCTGGTTGCCGAGGCGCGGGAACTCGTCGGTCCACTGATACCGCGCTCGATCGACTTCGTCGTAGAGACCGACGCCGACCTGGCTGTGGTGGCCAGTGACGCGACGCAGTTGCAGCAGGTCCTGGTCAACCTCATCGTCAATGCCTGCGACGCCATGCCTGATGGGGGTCGTCTCCACCTCACGGCGATGAACCGTTGCGTCGAGTCTGACGAGGCGCTGACAGTCGGGTTGCCGAAACCGGGCGACTATGTGGAGCTGCAGGTACGGGATACCGGCGTTGGCATGACGAATGAGACGCTCGAGCGCATATTCGAACCCTTCTTCACGACAAAGGAACTCGGAAAGGGGACCGGCCTGGGCCTGGCGTCCGTCTACGGCATTGTCGACCAGAGCCAGGGGGGCGTGGTCGTGGAAAGCAGTCCCGATCGCGGAACCGAGTTTCGGATCCTGCTCCCCGCCTCCCAGGAATCCGTCGCAGAACGATCGGCGATCAGCAGTGGGGTTGGCTCTTTCGGCTGCGAGACGGTTTTGCTGGCTGAAGACGAGCCGGGCGTCCGGCGCTTGGTCGAACGGATCCTCACCGCCAGCGGTTATCGGGTGCTGGCGGCATGCGATGGGCAGGAGGCACTCGAGATCGCGGACGGTCATCCCGGACGCATCGATGCGCTGATATCCGGCATCGTGATGCCGCGTATGGGCGGCATCGAGCTGGTCGAGCAGCTCGTCGTCACACGGCCAGACCTGTCTGTCCTCTTCGTCTCGGGGGACTTCGGTGACGCCGAGGGGAATCCCTGCGCATCGGTGCCTGGTGCCAGCTGGTTGGAGAAGCCGTTCAGAGAAACCGCACTGCTCAACGAGCTGCGTGCTTCTCTCGACCGCTCGTCGCGCGATGAGGACTGAACCGCTCAGGTAAGCACCAGCTCCGCCATGGTGCGCATGACAGTCGGATCCTGGTTCGCCAGCAGCAGTGTGGTCACAGGCGTCTCGCGCCAGGCGTCGAGTCGTTCTCTGATGCGTTCTACAGGTCCACAGAGAGAGATCTCGTCGGCGAACTGATCCGGAACGACCGCGGCGGCTTCTGCTCGCTTTCCCTGGAAGAAGAGATCCTGAACAGCCTGGGCTTCGGCCTCAAATCCCATGCGACTCATCAGCTCCATGTGAAAGTTGCGCTTGCGCGATCCCATGCCGCCTATGTAGAAGCCGAGCATTGTCTTCACAGGGAGCAGCGCGGTATCGAGGTCGTCGCTGATGTTGACCATCACGAATTGCGCGATCTGAAAGCCCCGCTTCGCATTGCGCAGTGAGTCGGCGTAGACGTCCTGGCGATAGGGGGAGTAGTAGAGTGGCAACCAGCCGTCGGCGATTTCGGCCGCCAGCGCGACGTTCTTCGGCCCCTCGGCCCCCATGAAGATGGGGACGTCGGCCCGCAGCGGGTGGGTGATCGGACGCAGCGGCTTGCCCATTCCCCAGGCGCCCTCACCTGTGTATGGCAGGGGATAGTGGGGGCCAGCGCTTGTGACCGGCGCGTCACGGCGAAGCACTTGGCGGACGATATCGATGTACTCACGAGTGCGCGCCAGAGGCTTCGCGAAAGGCTGCCCGTACCAGCCCTCGACCACCTGGGGGCCGGATACGCCGAGGCCCAGGATGAGGCGCCCGCCCGAGAGGTGATCCAAGGTGAGGCTCGCCATCCCGGTGGCAGTCGGCGTTCGTGCGGAGAGCTGAACGACGGACGTGCCCAGCTTGATCTTCGATGTGTGGGCCGCGATGTAGGCCAGTGGTGTGAAGGCGTCTGATCCCCAGGCCTCAGCCGTCCAGATGGAGTCGAATCCGAGCCGCTCGGCTTCCTGCGCGATCGCGACTGGATTCGCGGGCGGCTGTGCGCCCCAGTAGCCGAGCTGCAGGCCGAGATTGAGAGTGGACATGCGGATGACCTCCGTGGTGGGTTCGGCCCCTGTTTCGGGAAGGGATTGATCGGGTACCAGCGAGAGCGAAGCATTCTCGCACATTGCAGAGCGCGGTGGCGTTGGCCACGCCGGGAGACATGCTCGATCCCGCCCGCCCGTCAAGTGGCCGTGCGTGTCGCCGCTCGTACTTCATGGCCTGCGGTAGGGTCGAGAGACGGTGGCGCGGACCGGGTGGGTCCGGGTCACGGGTCTTGTAGCCGGCATCTCCCGGGCAGAGGATGCGCAGCTCTTCGGGCGCGCGGTGGATCTGTGGGCGGAAGGTGAGAGTGGCATCGGTCGAGACCGGCCCCGACGGGTTGCCGTTGGGACCTCGTATCATGTCGAGCGGATCTTGCTACAGTACTCGTCGCTCTCCACCACCCCCCCGGGCTGACAACGGTCTGGCTCGGGACGGTTCGGAGGTGACAAGCCAGAGGTGGAACTTGAGCCATGCTGAAGGACGAGCCGGTTTCGATCATCATGAGCACCGACGTGAAGACCGTTCAGATCGGACAAGGCCTCAGCGAGGTGAGACTTCGGCTGAACGACCATTCGATACACCACGTTCCGGTGCTGCAGGGCGATCGGCTGGTCGGCATCGTCAGTGCCCTCGACATGATGAAGCTCAGCTTCGACGCCCATGACGCGGATGGTGGATCCAACACCCATCCCTTGGACCAGCATTTCCACATCTGTGACGCCATGCAGTCGGACGTGGTTTGCATCGATCCTCGGGAGTCCATTCGCCACGCGGCGGAGATACTGAGTGAAGGTCTCTTCCACTGTTTGCCCGTCGTCCAGGGCGATCGGCAGCTCGTCGGGATAGTCACCAGCACCGACCTGATCCAGTACCTCTACGAGCAATACTGAGCCGTCGCACGCCTGTCAGGCAGGGGGAAAGGGCGCGTTGCCTGTGGGGAAGACGTGCCCGAGTGACCGCTGCTTCGCGCCCTCTACGGTGAGGTAGAGGCTCGGCACCACGAAGAGGGTGAGCAAGCTGGCCACCGACAAGCCAGCCACGATCGCCGCGGCGAAGGGGCCGAAGACCATCGAGGTGCCCGACAGCCCCATCGCCATTGGGAGCAGGCCGGCGATGGTCGTCAGGGTCGTGAGCAGCACGGCCCTGAACCTGCGCCTGCCGGCCAGGCGAGCCGCGTCGGCAACCGGCGTTCCCCGCTGCCGCTCGCGATTGGCGAAATCGATCAGGACGAGCGAATCGTTCACTACAACGCCCGCCAAACCCACCATTGCGTAGACTACGTACATCGACAGAGCGTAGTCCCACACGTACATGCCGATCACCACGCCGATGTAGGCGAAGACGATCACGCACATCACGACCAGCGGCTGTAGATAGGATCGGAACTGTGCCGCCAGAATGGCGTAGATGGCGACGAGTGCGATCAAGAACGCTCGCCCCATGTCTTCGAAGGCCGCGTTGGTCTCCTGGAACTCCCCGCCGAAGACCAGGCTCACGCCTGGGTGTCTCAGCGGAACGTCGTCAAAGCGGGCCTGCAGGGCGCGATTGACCGATATCGAGGTCGCGGCTCTCCCGTCGACATCGGCGTAGACCACGACCGCCCGCTGGGCGTCGTAGTGGTAGAGGCGCTCGTAGCCCCGTTCGAGTCCGACTGTGGCGACATCGCCGATCTTCACGAGGTAGCTCTCCGGTGTGCGGATATCTACGTCGATGAGCTTGCTCGCGCTGTTGCGCTGCTCCTTCGGAAGCAGCACTCGGATGTCGACATCCTCGTCGGAGAGCGGGTCCTTGAATGTGGAGGGCACCAGCCCGTCATTTGCCGCTCGCAACGCAATGCCCAAGTCCTGGAATGTCAGACCATGAAGAGACGCGCGGTACTCGTCCAGGCCAATTCGCAGCTCGCGCTGGCCAAGCGGCATGTTGTCCTCGATGTTGTAAACGCCCGGCATGCCGGCGAGCTCTAGCTTGACCTGCGACGCGATTCTCTTGGCCAGGTCGTAGTCCTCGCTCATGATGCGAACAGCCACTGGCTTGCCGACAGGAGGACCATTGCGCGGCGGCATGACGGTCAGTTGCTCGAGACCGCGTGGATTGGCCTGGCGGTAGTCGTCGAGCGCCTGCCGCACCGCCCTCACCATACGGTCTGGGTCGGCGACATTCTCGGGGCTGTCGCGGAAGGAGATGAAGAGCACCCCATAGTTGCTACCGAAGATGGGCTCTTCGTTGGCACCCATGCCTTGTCCAGCGTACGTGGAGACCTCCTCAATCTCATGTCTCACCGGGCCCAGGGCTCGTTCAACTCCCAGCACGATTTCCTTCGTCCGATCGAGGTCGTAGTCGACGGGAGTCTTTACGGTAATGAAGAGCTGGTTGAAGTCGCTCGGGAAGAGGTCCACCCGAATGTGGCTCGAGAGCCCCAAAGCGAAGTAGAACGCGGCAAGACAGGCGATGAGGAACGGGACGCGATGGGACAGCACGCGTTCGAGAGCCCGCGAATAGAGCTCTCGCAGGTCGTCGATCAGCCCGTCCACTCGCGCTCGCAGGGTGTGACTCCAGCGGGCGACATGCCCCTCATTCCGGGCATTCCGCGCCAGTGCCGCCTCTGCGGTGGATGTGCTGCCCCAGTCGATGTAGTGGGCTGGCAGTACGAACAGGCACTCGACCAGTGAGGCGATTAGGCAAGCGATCACGGTCTTGGGCAGGATCGACATGAATTCGCCGCTCGTCCCGGTGACCAGCAGCATTGGGATGAATGCGGCCATGGTCGTGCAGACGGCGGCGATCACCGGCCACATGACCTCCTCGGCTCCGTTGATTACGGCTTCCTTCACCGCCTCGCCCTCTTCGACGTGACGGTAGATGTTCTCGATCACGATGATGGCGTCGTCCACGAGCATGCCCGACACCATCACGAAGCCGATCAGACTGAGTAGATTGATCGTGATGTCCAACATGGGGAAGAGGATCAGTGCCACGAGAAAGGAGAACGGGACACCGACAATGGCCAGCAGTGCGTTGCGGAAGCCAACGGTGAGCCACAGAATGAAGATCACCAAGCCCACGCCGATCACGAGGTTGTCGCGCAGGATTCCGAGCCGCTTGTTGACGAAGATGGAGCTGTCCCACACCAGCTCAGCTTCGAGGCCGGCGGGTAGATATGGCCTTTCTCGCTCGACGAGCCGCCGGACGCGCTCCACGACCTCGCTGACGTCCGCTCCCTTCGTCTTGCCGACGCCGACGGTGATGGTTGGGCGACCGTTGTAATAGCCGTACGACGTTCGCCGTTCGAAGTCGCGCCTGACCTCGGCGATTTCGCCCAGCGTGACATGGTTGCCATCGGGGTTCTTGCGCACGACGGTTGCCGCCAGGGCCTCGGCCGAGATGAAGTTACCCAGGCCGCGTACCCTGATTTCCCGATCGGACTCATCGGAGAAGCTGCCCCCTGGCATGTTCTGGTTGTTGCGCTCGACGATGGCGCTGATCTCGGCCAGCGTGAGGTCGAACTGCAACGCGCGGTCCTTGTCGACGTAGACGCGGAGCTCGCGATCACGCGCCCCCATCAGGCGACCCTTTCGGACGCCTGCGAGCCTCTCCACTTTGTGCTCGAGGTCGCGGGCCACTTCCCGCAGCGTATGCTCCCCGACACCGCCCGTGTCGCTCACGGCGATCATGCAGCTATCGAAGACTTCCGAGACGGAGAGCTCGGTCAGCACGCTCTGCTCGGCGTCCTCTGGCAGCTTGGTCACGCGATCGATGGCAGCCCGAAGCTCGTTGAGAGAGGCTTGCTGTTCGATCTTGCTCATGGTCTCGTCCCAGCCGATGCTGATCTGGGAGAGCCCTTGTGACGAGAAGCTGTACCACTCCTTGATCCCCGCTACATCTCGGATCTCATCCTCGATCTTGCGCGTGACCATGCGCTCGACCTCGTCCGCCGATGCCCCGGGCCAGATCGTGCTGAGCACGGCTGCGTTGAATGAGATGTCTGGAAAGACGTCGACCGGGATCTTTCGGACGGCCAGCACTCCGGCGAGCATCAGCACGATGAAGGTGAGGTTGACCAGAACAACCTGGTTGACCGAGAAGCGGGCCGAGCTCATCCGGGGAGTTCCGCGCGGTTGTCGGCGAGTGCGCTCATCGGCCGGATTCCGAATCGGACAGACTGCCGATGTTGCTTGGCGGGAGCGGCCGGATCACCATGCCATCCCGAAGTTGACGCAGCGAAGAGATGACGAGCAACTCTCCGGCTGCGAGACCATCCAGCACTTCGAACTCGCTCGGGCGGAAGGCGAGCTCCCGCACTCGAACGCGCCGCTTGCGCGCCAGCGGATCTTCGCCTTGTGGCCGGCTCACTACCCAGGCGTACTTCTGTCCGAACTCCTCGAGCACGGCGTTGCGAGGCAATGTCAGCGCCGGTCTCGGCTCGCCGAGTGTGAGTTCGGCCCTGGCCACCATGCCGGGGAGCAGGCGTGCGCTCGCATTGGACAGTTCGATTCGGACGGGGAACTTGCGCGTCGCGGTATCGATTGCGCCGCCCACACGCGTCACGACTCCTTCGAAGAACTCGCCCGGCCTCGCATCGACCAGGAGTCGCGCTCCACCGCCCTCCGTGACGGCGACCACCTGTTGGCCCGCGAGCCCGATCGTGAGATGCAGGCCCGCTACGTCGAGTAGCTCGGCCACGCGTTCTCCCGGTCGGACGTACTCGCCCTCTTCGACCGCGAAGGTGCGAAGCACGCCCGAGAAGGGGGCCACGATCGTCTTCTTCGCCAGTCGGTCCTCGGCCTCGTCCAGCTCTGCCTGGGCCTCGATCTTGGCGGCAGCGGCCTGCCGCGCCTCATTCTCCGCTTCATCGAGCGCAGCGCGGCTGGAAACATCCCGTCCTGCGAGCCCACGGTGGCGTTCGAGGTTGGCAAGGGCCAGCACGCCCTGGCTGGTCGCGCGCTCGACGGCGGCCCGGGCTCGTGCGTGCGCGATCTGTGCCAGAGAGGGGTCGATACGCAGCAAGAGTTGCCCAGCCTCGACTCGCTCCAGCTCCGCAGCGCCCACTTCGATTACGCGCCCCTCTTCTTCGGCGAAGAGATCGACCCGGCGCTGTGCCTCGAGCAAGCCGGCAAACTCGGCGCGAGACTGAAGCTGTTCGAGGCGCAGCTCAAAGGTCTGGAGCGCAGGCGCCTGAAGCGCGGCCGGCGGGGTGGCTTCCGGATCGGGTGCCGTCTCGCGCAGCAGTCCGCCGCCCACGACGAGCAGCGCGGCGATCACGAGCAGAACGATCGATAGCGCCGGTAGCCGCCTGGAGCGGCCGCTGGGCTTCGCCTGGGTCATCGATCTGCTCCCATCTTCTTGACTATGCGGCGCTCACCCAGGGAGAGCAGGGTAGGGGGCTAAACGCACCAGTGCCATACGGCGCTTTCGGTGCCGCCCACGAGACTCCCCGCCGATCGCGTCGTTCTTCGAACTGCCATGGGCGGTGTCGAAAAGTGGGGCGGAGCGAGATCATGGGACGCGAAACGCGGGCTCGTGGCCGGCCTCCAGACATTGTCTCGCGTCGGGCGAGTCGTCGTGCTGGCGGTTCTCGCCTCGGCGGGGCCGCGAAGCGGCCTTCGAGCGTGATCCTCGGCGTCCTTGACACCACACACTTCGGCGACGGGTCGATCTTCCAGCCAACTCGGCTCGTGATACCTGCCTCGCTGAGATCGCGCTTGGTGACCGGCGGTTCAGCAACGTCCACTCGCCGCGCACCCTCGGCGTGCCCTGGCACCCGGCTCTTCACGGGTGCATGGGCGCGATCTCCGGCTGTCGCGACTGGCGGCTACAGGCCTCGTGCTCCGGCCCAGCGCGGTGGGTGGCTTCCTTCTTCGGTCCGACCCGGCGGCATCACCTTGAGGCCGCCGGGTCGGCCGCCGGCCACTGCGCGTCATGTGATGGTAATTGGCCACAGCGTTTTGCTTCCGAGGATCGCGGGTCGGCCACATGGGGCGTCGCCGCGTGCGCGGCCCTCATGGGGCGTGAGAAGCGCGGACGCTTCCGCGAGTTCGTTGATTTTGCGGGGGAAATGCGGTGGGTGCTGGGGAGAGTGCGGTCGGCTCGTTATGCTTGGGTGCGGGGTGCTTGAGTCGGCGCCCGGTCTTCCGATAACGTACGACTCCTCTTCCTTTTTCCCCCTTACTTGCGCTCTCGCGCAGGCCATGACGGCCTCGCTTGCGGCGGAGATGCGACATGAGCATGTCAGCAGTTCTCGGCTCGGCTCTGACACTGGGTGGGGTGGGCTTCGTCTTCGGCAGCTTGATCGTGCTGGCCCACCGCCGCTTTCGTGTGGATGAAGACCCGCGCATCGATGCCGTGGCGGAGCTGTTGCCCGGGACCAACTGCGGTGCGTGCGGGCTGGCGGGCTGCCGGGCTCTGGCGGAGGCGCTCGTAGAAGAGCAGGTCCAGCCGGCTGTCTGTACCGTGATGGGCCCCGAGGACGTGACTGACGTGGCGGAATTCCTCGGTGTCGAGGCCGGTGAGGCGCAGAAGCGCGTCGCGCGGCTGGCCTGTGCGGGCGGCAGCGATGTGGCCGCCCAGCAGGCGGACTACCGGGGCCTCCAGAACTGCGCCGCCGCCGCCGAGATTGCCGCTGGCGGGAAGGGCTGTCCCTGGGGTTGTCTCGGCCTGGCGGATTGTGAGGACGTCTGCGATCTCGATGCGATCTTCATGAACTCGAGCGATCTGCCGGTGGTGATACCCGAGCGATGCACGGCCTGCGGAGACTGCGTGGATGCCTGCCCGCTCGATCTGTTCAGCATCATGCCGATGGAGCAGAAGCTCTTCGTGCAGTGCAAGAGTCTGTTGGTCGCTGAAGAGGCCAAGGACCTCTGCCGAGTCGCGTGCGACGGCTGCGGTCGCTGTGTCCTCGACGCGGCAGACGGCGTAGTCGAGATGGTCGACGGCTTGGCTGTCATCGACTACGAAGAGAACGATTTAGCGGCGCCCGAAGCCACAGAACGCTGTCCGACAGGGGCGATCGTGTGGCTCGAGGGCGCCCAGTTCGAGCGGGATCGGGGGGTTGATCACGCTCCTTCGGTATCGCTGAGGAGTGCGACAAGATGACGCGGCGAAAGCAGGATTCAGCTCCGCAGCCCAAGTACCCGGGCATTCCCGCGGCCGACGACGGCAGTGCGGCGATCGTCCGCATGGAGACGGCAGCCAGCGAGGCCGCTGGTGCGTATCCCATCACGCCCTCGACACAGATGGGTGAGGGCTGGGCGGCCGCGGTCGCAGCGGGCACATTGAATGTGAATGGCCGCAAGCTCATCTTCTTTGAGCCCGAGGGTGAACACGCGGCGGCCGGCGTGACCGCGGGCATGAGCATGATGGGCCTGCGCTCGACCAACTTTTCGAGCGGCCAGGGCATCGCCTACATGCACGAGTCCCTTTACGCGGCTACGGGCAAGCGGCTCACATACGTGCTCAACATGGCCTGTCGGGCGATGACCAAGCACGCCCTCAACGTTCATGCAGGCCACGACGACTACCACGCCGTCGATGATACGGGCTTCTTTCAGCTCTTCGGCAAGAACGTGCAGGAGGCGGCCGATCTCAACTTGATTTGCCACCGCATCGCGGAGCTCTCCCTGAACCCGGGCATCTGTGCGCAGGACGGATTCCTCACAAGCCACGTGATCGAGACCTACGACGAGCCCGAGCCGGAGCTCGTGAGGGAGTATCTCGGTGACCCCGCGGACACGATTGATTCGCCCACGCCCGCTCAGAAGATGGTCTTCGGCGAACGGCGCCGGCGGATCCCGCTGATGTTCGACTACGACTACCCCGCCATGATCGGCGTAGTCCAGAACCAGGATGCCTACGCCCAGGGTGTAGCGGCCCAGCGCCCCTTCTACTTCGACCATCTGGACGAACTCACCGAGCAGGCCTTCGAGGAATACGCCGCACTCACCGGCCGCCGCTACGCGCGGGCCAGCGGCTATCGCCTGGAGGATGCCGAGTATGTGATCGCGGGCCAGGGTTCGTTGGTCTGGAACGCCGAGGCGGTGGCCGACCACCTGCGCGAGACGCGGGGCCTCAAGGTCGGTGTGCTCAATTTGACGATGTTCCGCCCGTTCCCTGCGGATCTCGTGAGCCAGCTCTTGCGTGGCAAGAAGGCTGTCACGGTTCTCGAGCGGCTTGACCAGCCGTTGGCCGTCGATGCGCCGGTGCTGCGCGAGATTCGTGCCGCGATGGGTCAAGCGATGGAGAACGGTCGGGCGACCGGCGAGGTGCCCCACCCGGGCGTGGCGGCGCTCCGGCAGGAAGAGGTGCCGGAGTTCTACTCCGGCTGCTTCGGTCTCGGCAGCCGCGACCTGCAGCCGGGCGACCTCGTCGTAGCGGTCGAGAACATGTTCGACGGCTCGAAGCAACGCCGGCAGTTCTATCTCGGCATCGACTTCATTCGAACCGGTACGGATCTCCCGAAGCTGCAAATCTGGCAACAGCAGCTGCTGGCGAGCTACCCAAATCTCGAGGATCTCGCGCTGAGGCCGAAGGAGGACCTCAACCTGATGCCGCCGGGATCGACCGCGATTCGCGTTCACTCGATCGGCGGCTGGGGTGCCATTACGATGGGCAAGAACGTGGCCCTCACCGCCGCGGAGCTGCTCGATCTCAAGGTGAAGGCCAACCCCAAGTACGGCTCGGAGAAGAAGGGTCAGCCGACCACCTTCTACGCGACTGTGGCCAAGGAGCCGATTCGTCTCAACTGTGAGCTCACGCACGTGGATGTGGTGCTCTCTCCAGACCCGAATGTCTTCAGGCACAGCAATGCGCTGGCCGGCCTGGCAGAGGAGGGGGTGTTCGTGATCCAGAGCGATCTTCCGCCCGAGGAGCTCTGGCAGTCGCTGCCACAGAATGTCCAGATCGACATCCGCACCAAGCGTCTGCGTGTCTATGGACTCGACGGATTCAAGATTGCAATGGAAGAGGCGCGAGATGCGGAGCTCCGTTATCGCATGCAGGGTACGGCCTTTCTCGGCGCCTTCTTCCGTGTCGCGCGGCTCGGTGGTGGCGAGGAGCTCGATGAAGCTCGGCTCTTCCAGGGCATCGAGAAACAGATGCAGAAGAAATTCGGCGGGCTGGGTGCGGCCGTGGTGCAGGACAACCTGCGCGTGATCCGACGCGGCTTCGACGAAGTGCGCGAGATCGACTTCTCCGGTCTGTCCAACGACGGCCTCGCGGCCGCTGAGCCGCCCCGCATTCCGGAGGTTCTCGCCCAGTCGGGCGCACAGCCGGGCATCGCTGATGGCGGGCGATTCTGGGAGCAGGTCTGTCACCTGTACAAGACCGGTGGGGACGGCATCGCGGACCCGTTTGCCGCCATCAGCGCCATTCCGGCCGTGACCAGCGCGATCCGCAACATGACCGACGTGCGCTTCGAAGTGCCGGAGTTCATTCCGCAGAACTGCACGGGCTGCAGCCAGTGCTGGACCGAGTGTCCCGATACCGCGATTCCGGGCCTGGTGAGCGGCCTCGACGAGGTAATCCTGGCCGCCATCGACTCCGTCGAGGACGACATCTCACGTGATCGCCTGCGGCAGGCCGTACCCCATCTGGCCAAGCAAGCACGGCGCCTGCTCAAGGAAGATGGCTTCAGCACCTTCGCAGACACGCTGTCGAGCGCCTATGAGAAGCTCGCGCCGAAGCTGGCGCCAGATGCCGAGCGTAGACTCGCACTGGATGCGGAGTTTCAGCCCGTGCATGCAGCGCTGGCTGACTTTCCGCTCGCCAAGACCACGCCCTTCTTCGACCTTCGAGAGCGACGCGAGCCGGGCACGGGCGGGCTGCTCTCGATCACCGTGAACCCACAGGCGTGTAAGGGCTGCATGCTCTGCGTCGAAGTCTGCCCCGACGAGGCGCTGGTCACGGTCAAGCAGGACGACGCGGCGGTTGCCAAGCTCGAGCGCAACTGGGCACTCTGGAATCGGCTGCCCGATACACCGGATCGCTACATCAACATCAGCGACATCGAGGAGGGGATCGGCGTTCTGCCCTCGCTGCTGCTCAAGCGCGAGAACTACGACGCGATGGTCGGAGGCGACGGTTCGTGCATGGGCTGTGGTGAGAAGACGGCCGTCCACCTGATCATCTCGGCCGTGAGTGCTCTGATGAGTCCGCGTGTGGAGGCGTACGTAAGGAAGCTCGACGAATTGATCGAGCGACTCGATGCGCAGGCCCGACAGATCATCTCATCGGATACTGATCTCGAGTCCGTCGGAAGCGCCGCTGGAGGGCAGGTCGCGATCGCGCTCTCGGACGAGAAGCAGGCGCTCGTCGACCGTATCTCGCACATGATCCGCGACCTGAAGGATCTGCGCTGGCGCTATGTCGAGGGGCCGAGCGGGCAGGGCAGGGCGCTGTGCGGCTTCTCGAACGCGACGGGCTGCTCGTCGGTTTGGGGCAGTACCTATCCCTTCAACCCCTTCCCGTTTCCCTGGGTCAACCATCTGTTTCAGGATGCACCCTCCGTCGCCATCGGCCTGTTCGAGGGACACATGCGCCGAATGTCCGATGGCTTCATTGCGGTTCGTCGCGCCGAAGCGCAGCTCGCCGATGAGTACGAGGCGGAGAGGGATGAGGACTTCTTCGCTCGATTCGATTGGCTGCAGTTCAGCGATGAAGAGTTCGACATGTGCCCACCGGTCTTCGCGGTTGGAGGCGACGGCGCGATGTTCGACATCGGCTTCCAGAACCTCTCGCGCATGCTCGCGTCGGGCAAGCCGATCCGCACGATCGTGCTGGATACGCAGGTCTACTCCAATACCGGCGGCCAGGCGTGCACGAGCGGCTTCACCGGCCAGGTCTCCGACATGGCGAACTTCGGCAAGGCGCAGCACGGCAAGGAGGAGGTGCGCAAGGAGCTGGCGCTGATCGCGATGGCACATCGTGGCGTCTTCGTGCTCCAGACCTCGCAGGCCTCGCCCTCCCACCTGCTGTCGGGTGTACTGAAGGGCCTGCAGTCGAAGCACCCATCGCTCTTTCTCATCAACACGCCCTGTCCCCCCGAGCACGGCATCGGCGACGACGCGGCGGTTGCTGCCGCCAAGCTCGCGCTGGAGAGCCGGGCGTTTCCGCTGCTCGAATACGATCCCGCCGCGGGGAATGGCTGGGCAGATTGCTTGAGCCTGGAGGGCAATCCATCGTTGGATGAGGTGTGGCCAAGCCGCGAGCTCGTGTATACGGATGAGTCTGGCGAGGAGAAGCGCCTGTCCGTTCCCTGCACCGTGGCAGACTGGGCCGCTAGCGAAGGGCGCTTCAAGAAGCACTTTCGCCAGGCCCCGACGGACGATCTCGAGGACGAGCTGATCCCGTTCCACGAATACCTGCTGCTGTCGCCCGATGCGCGAGAGGCGGGCGTGCCCTTCATCTACGTCTATGCCGAGGGAAAGCGGCTGAGACACCTGCTGGTGAGCGAGGAGATCGTGCAGCTCGCCGAGCAGCGGCTCGCCGTGTGGGGCCAGCTACTGGAGTTGGCCGGCCTGGGGATCCCGGAGGTTGTTCGGGAGCGTGTGACAGCCGATCTCGAGGAGGAGTTCGACTCGAGGACGACAGCTCTACGGGCCGAGTACGAGCAGAAGCTCGGCGAGCTCAAGGCGCTCTACAGCCAGACGGCATCGGACTTCCTCGGTCGCCTCGATGCCCTCGCGGGTGGCTCGCCCTTGCCCGCTCCGGTGGCCGCGGTCGCCAGTGCTTCGCCGCCGGTGATGAGTGAAGCGGTTGCCGCCGAGGCGGCGCCGGTGGAAGACGACGGCGAGCTCAGCATGGGGCCGTACATCGAGTCGGCGACCTGTACGACCTGTGACGAATGCACGAACCTGAATCGAAAGCTGTTCGCCTACGACGACCAAAAGAAGGCGTATATCAAGGATCCCAGGGCGGGCAGCTTCCGCGAGATCGTGATGGCAGCCGAGCGTTGCCCAGCTGAGATCATCCATCCCGGCACGCCACTCAACGCGAACGAGAAGGACCTCGAGAAGTGGATCAAGCGCGCCGAGCGCTTCAACTGAGCGGTCCAGCGTCCAACAGGACCGCTGGCGGGGTGCGCTGGCGAGGTCACCGCGCGACCGGTTCGCTCGGGAGGCGTCGATGCGCAGTCTGCTGAGCTTTCGCCATGGTGTCCATCCGCCGGACCACAAGCAGGCGACAGAGCACATCCCGGTTCGCCGGATGTCGTTTCCCGACGAGGTGATCCTTCATCTTCGGCAGCATACGGGCAAGCCGGCCCGGCTCTGCGTAAAGCCGGGAGATCGCGTCGAGCGCGGGGACGTCGTCGCCCAGGCGGACGGCTTCGTATCATCGCCGGTGCACGCGACGACAACCGGCACCATCGTGGCGCTGGAACTCTGGCCCCACCCGGATGGCAGCCGCTCTCAGGCGCTTCGCATCGCGGTGGAGCGCCATTCCGCCCAGGTGCCGCGGCCGCGGCTCGTCCCCGAATGGCGCACGCTCTCGGCAAAGGAGCTCATCGCCGCCATCCGCGACGCGGGCTTGGTCGGGCTCGGTGGAGCCGCCTTCCCGACGCATGTCAAGCTCTCGCCGCCCGAGGACAAGAAGATCGACACCCTGCTCATCAACGGCTGTGAGTGCGAGCCGTATCTCACCGCGGATCACCGTGCCATGGTGGAGCATCCGGAGAAGGTGCAGCATGGCATCCGCATCCTGCTGCATGCGCTCGGTATCGAGCGGGCCATGATCGGAATCGAGAGCAACAAGCCGGATGCGGTGGAGGCGCTGCGCGCGACGCTGCCCGACGACCTCGATGTCACGGTTCACCCGCTGCGGGTCAAGTATCCCCAGGGAGCGGAGAAGATGCTGATTCGCGCTCTCATCGGCTGCGAGGTGCCGTCGGGTGGGCTTCCGATGGATGTGGGTGTCTTGGTCCAGAACATCGCCTCGGTGGAAATGATCGCCACGGTCTTCGAGAGCGGCTTGCCGCTGATCGAGCGTACGGTCAGCGTGACCGGTGGCGGCGTCAGGCGCCCGGCGAATCTGACCGTGCCGATCGGGACGAAGCTGCGCGACGTACTGGACGCCTGCGGTGGGCTCACCGAGGACGTGGAGGAGATCGTCTTCGGCGGGCCGATGATGGGAATGGCCCAGGCGGACCTGAACGTGCCAACGGTGAAGGGGACCGGGGGCATCGTTGTGCTCTCGAAGGGCGAGAGCCGGCAGGGTGAGACACATCCGTGTATCCGTTGCGGCCATTGTCTGGACGCCTGTCCAATCTTCCTCAATCCGCAGAATCTCGGCGCTCTGGCTCTGGCCAGGCGTTGGGACGAGATGGAGGCGCAGAACCTGATGGACTGCATGCTGTGTGGTTGTTGTTCCTACGCCTGTCCATCCAGTATTCCGCTGAGCCAGCTCTTTGCGCTGGCCAAGACCTCACTCCGCAAGAGTTCGATCAAGGGTAAGGCTGCGTGAGCTCCCCTCGTCTCCTGGTAACCGCTTCTCCTCATCTGGCCTGCCCGGACAGCACGCCGACCATCATGTGGTCCGTGGTGGCGAGTCTCGCGCCAGTGGTCGGCGCTTCGATCTGGTTCTTCGGCCCGAGTGCGCTCTTGGTACTGATCGCCAGCTGTGCCGGCGCAATCTGTACGGAGCGGGGGATCGCTGGCACCCGAGCGCTGCGTGACGGTTCGGGCACGATCACCGGTCTGCTGCTCGGCCTGACTCTTCCGCCCGGCATCCCGCTCTGGATGGCCTTCCTGGGCGGGGCCTTCGGCATGGCGTTCGGCAAGCTGGTCTTTGGTGGTTTGGGGCAGAACGTGTTCAATCCCGCCCTGCTGGGTCGCGCCTTTCTGCAGGCTGCGTTTCCGGTTGCGCTCACCACCTGGCCCGCATCCGCTTCGAGTTGGTGGAGCCTACGCGGTGACAATTTCGCGTTGCCCTTGATGAGCCCCCAGGTGCCCGATGCCCTGACCGGTGCGACGCCCCTCGGCCTGTTCAAGTTCGAGGGGCAGGGGACGGATCTCGGCTCGCTCCTCGTCGGCTCGACCGGCGGCTCCCTGGGCGAGACCTGCGGACTGATCATTCTGCTCGGTGGTGCGTATCTGGCACTGCGCGGTCACCTCAACTGGCGGATTCCCGCCAGCATCTTCGCCAGCGTGGCACTGCTCGCGGGGTTGCTGCATCTGATCGACGCCGAGCAGTACCCGGGTCCCGTCTTCATGCTCTTCTCCGGCGGTCTGATGCTCGGTGCCGTCTACATGGCGACCGATATGGTGACCTCGCCCGTCAGCGGGCTGGGCTGTTGGGTCTTCGGGGCAGGCATCGGGGCGCTGGTCGTGATCATTCGCATCTGGGGTGGGCTGCCGGAGGGCGTGATGTACTCGATCCTGTTGATGAACGCGCTCGTTCCGTTCATCAACCGCGTTACGCAGCCGAGGGTGTTTGGGACGAATCTGGGGAGTTCGGCGTCATGAATGGAGCGCTCTCCGTGCGACCCGAAGTTCCGGCTTGGCGGCTGATTACGACCATGGCCCTGGCGGGCGTCCTGGCGGGCGCACTCATCGTGATCGTGCATCAAAGCACGCAACCCACCATCCTTCGCTACAAGGCGGAGATGCTCCGCCGTGCCGTCAACCAGGTGCTGAAGCAGCCCGAGCGCTACGAAACCCTGTACATCTATCGGGGAGCCTTGATCGCGAGCGTGCCCGAAGGCGTCCAGTCGAAAGGACTCGACCGCCTCTACGTCGGCTACGGAGCAGACGATCAGGCAGTGGGCTTTGCCATCGCCGCCGCCGAGCCGGGCTTCCAGGATATCGTGCGACTGATCTTCGGCTACGACGCGATGGCGGGACGCCTGCTGGGGATGAAGGTTCTCGAGAGTAAGGAGACGCCGGGACTCGGCGACAAGATCGAGAAGGACGCGGTCTTCGTCAGCCAGTTCGACGGCGCCGCCACGCCACTCGTCGGCGTCAAGGGCGGACGCGGCAGCGACGACCCCGGCGAGATCGACATGATCACCGGGGCGACCATCTCCTCGCGTGCCGTGATTCGCATCATCAACAATGCGCTCGAGAGGTCCGTACCCTTGATTGCGGCACGTGAGGCGAGTCGATGAGGGAGACCACACGCCAAGAAGATCTGCTGCGGGGCATCTGGCGTGAGAACCCCGTGTTGATTCAGCTGCTCGGTCTGTGTCCAGCGCTGGCGGTGACCAACTCGGTCGAGAATGCCCTCGCAATGGGGCTCGCCACATTCTTCGTGCTCTGTGGCTCGAGCCTGCTGGTCTCGACGCTCAAGAAGCTGATTCCGCATGAGGTGCGGATCTCGACCTATATCCTCATCATCGCCACCTTCGTCACCGTCGCCGATATGACGCTCGAAGCGGTCGTGCCGGAGATTCACAAGGCACTCGGGGCCTTCATTGCGCTGATCGTCGTCAACTGCATGATCCTCGGCCGTCAGGAAGCGTTTGCTTCCAAGCGACCGGTTGGTCGCGCCCTACTCGATGCAGTGGGGACGGGTGTGGGCTTCATCATCGCGCTTCTGTTGATGGGCTCGCTGCGTGAGCTGCTGGGCAACGGCAGTCTGCTCGGAATCTCACTCTTCGGGCCGTCGTACGAGCCGTGGGTAGTGATGATCCTGCCCCCGGGCGGTTTCTTCGCGCTCGGTGCGCTGATCCTGGCCTTGGGCTGGATTCAGCAGCGCCGTGCGCCCCGGAGCCAGCCACAGGAGTGGCCGGAGGGTGTCGCCGATCGGGAGGCCGCCTGATGCAGGAACTGTTCTGGATCCTTCTCTCGGCGATGGTGGTGAACAACTTCACGTTGAGCCTGTTCCTCGGCCTCTGCCCCTTCATGGGCGTCTCGTCTCGCGTGGAGACAGCGCTCCGCATGGGAGCGGCGAATATCTTCGTGCTCACCATAACGTCGATCTGCGCCTGGTTTCTCAACACATTCGTGCTCGCCGAGGCGCCCTACTTGCGCCTCATCTCTTTCATCGTCGTAATCGCGTCGCTGGTCCAGATCGTCGAGATGGTGATCAAGAAGCTGAGTCCCACACTCTTCCGTCAGCTTGGCATCTTTCTGCCGCTGATCACGACCAACTGCGCGATTCTCGGCTTGGCGATCTTCCAGACCAACCGAGGCTACGGGCTCCTCGAGGGCCTCTTCTTCGCCATTGGCGCCGGCCTCGGCCTGACGCTGGCGTTGGTGCTGATGGCGTCGATACGTGAGAACAGCGAGCTCGCCAGCGTTCCCGAAGTCGCCAAGGGGACGGGGCTCACACTGATCATCGCCGGCAGCCTCTCGCTGGCCTTCATGGGCTTCGCGGGTCTTCTCAGCGCGGCCTGACGGGAAACACTGCGTCAGCTGCAGGCGTGCTCCGCGGCGCGGAAGGCGAAGGCCATCGCCGGCCCGATCGTGCCACCCGCACCCGGGTAGCTGCGCCCCATCACCACGGCGGAGCAATTGCCCGCGGCGTAGAGCCCGGGGACGCAGCTGTCGTCGTGCTTCAGGACGCGTGCGTGGGTATCGGTACGTGGGCCGCCCTTGGTGCCGAGGTCGCCCGGATAGACCTTGACGGCATAGAACGGCGGGGTCTCGATGGGTGCGAGGTTGGGGTTCACCAGCTCCCTGGCGACGCTGTAGTAGCGGTCCTGAAGACTCTCACCGCGCCCGAAGTCCGGATCCTTTCCCTCTCGCGCGTGCTGATTGAAGCGGAGAAGCGTTTCGTGAAGGCCTTCGGGATCGATCCCGAGCTTCTCCGCCAGCGCCTCGGTGGTCTCGGCCATCTCGAAGAAACTGCCCTGAAGCTCCCTCGGGAGCCTTCGATCCGGCCTGGCGTAGCCGGGTTGCATCGGGCCACACGGAAACCGCTTGCGGTAGGAAGCGTCGAAGATGAGATAGGCGGGGATAGCTGGCGACTCTTCAGAGTGTGCGCGATAGATGCTCTTGCCGATATCGTTGTAGGGTGCCGCCTCATTCATGAATCGCCTGCCCGCCCGATTGACGATCAGGCTGTGGGGCAGGTGGTTCTCGAAGATCACGATGTGTACGGGGTCCTCGTCACCCTCGACTCGCATCGTGGGGCACCACCAGGCTTCATCCAGGAAGTCGAAGCTTGCGCCGATGTTCTGGAGGATTCCCAATGTGTCACCGGTGTTGCTCTCGCAGCCGGCCGACCACGCCGGACTGTTGGGAGTGGGTTGGTGCTCTCGGCGCAGCGCTTCACTTCGTTCGAAGCCGCCGGCGCCGAGCATCACGCCGCGCTTCGCTTCGATTCGCAGCAGTCCGCACTCATTCTCGACGACGGCGCCGACCACACGCCCTTCGGCTACGACGAGTTCGCGCAGGGGGGCATTGAGCCAGAGCGGGACCCCGCGGTCCATCAGCGATCGGTATAGACTGCCCGTGAGTGCACCGCCGAGCGAGAGCATGCGAGCACGCGGAAAGCGCGCGAATCGCGCTCTGAAATCGCTGTAGTACCGCGCCAGCGCGCCGAGCATGAAACCGATGGTTCGCGAGCCGCCCTCCAGCAGGTCCTTGGCCTCGGTGGCACGGATCGTGATGCGCCCGCCGAAAGCCAGCCGGTGGTGGGAAGACTTGCGCATTTGGTGCCATGCGTCGCCCAAGCTGAGTGCATCGAAGAGCACTGGCTCGCAGGAGCGTCCCCCAGCCTTGCCCCCGTCGAGCTCGGGGTAGTAGTCGGGATACTGGGGCAGGCATTCGAATCGGGTATGCGAATTCTCGGCCAGGTATTCCATCATGCGGGGTGCCGTCTCGACATAGCTCAGCAGCTTCTCGCGGCTGCTCCCCTCGGCGATCGCCTCGAGATAGCGGATCGCCTCCTCGGGCGAGTCGTCGAGTCCGAGCTCGCGCATGCCAGGGTTGTTCGGAACCCAGATCACTCCACCCGAAATGGCCGTATTCCCGCCGAAGAAGGGAGCCTTCTCAGCGATCAGCACGTCGGCGCCCAGATCGCGAGCGCGCAACGCGGCGGTCATCCCCGCTGCTCCGGAGCCGATGACGAGGAAGTCGACCGAATGGTCCCAGGATTCCATGCAATACCCTCATCGTATAGCGGAGCTGCGGAACGACTCGCCGGCTGGATGCTTCCGGCGGGCGAGTCCATCCGGCGCAGCGTCCTGACTTTTTCACTACGCGTCAGGGCTGTCAAGGGCAGCCGCTCTAGATGATGGATCTCGAGTCGTCACCCGGGCTGGACGGCTGTAGCTGCCCGTCGCTCTTCTTCGCGCTCATCGTTGCCCTCGATCCAGCATGAGCACCATCAAGGCCGGAGCCAGCAGGGCATCGGCCAGGAAGGCGAGGATCAAAGTGATACCCGTCAACAGGCCGAAGTAGAAGAGGTTCTCCATGCTGGCCAGCATGAAGATGAAGAAACCGCTGGAGAGGACGAGCGACGTGAAGAACAGAGCTTGGCCGGTACCCGCCATGGTCTGCTGGACTGCATTGCGGACATCGCCCGTCTGTTCGTGGTAGCGACGAAAGTTGTGCATGAAGTGAATCGTGTCGTCCACCGCGAGACCGAGCGCGATGCTTCCCACCAGAAGAGTGAAGGCGTCGAGCGGGATGCCGGCCCAGCCCATTATGCCGAGGGTGAAGACGATGGGGACGACGTTGGGGATCATGCTGATCAGCCCCATGCCGAGTCGGCCGATCAATACAATCATCATCGGTGTGATGATGAGGAGAGCCAGCGCATAGGTCTTGGCCATGCTGCGCATAACGGCATTGAATATGCGAGCCATGACTGCCATCAGCCCCGTGGTGGTGAAGTCTGCTCGCCCCGAGAGAATCTCTGAGATGCCCTCCTCCAATCGATCGAGGTAGGGCTCGTACTGAACCGAATCGACGAAGGGAAGCTGCATGGTGATGCGCGCCCGCGAGAACTGGCTGTCGACCAGGTCCTCGAGGTCGTCGGCGCCGCTGTTCTCGAAGAGTAGGAGCTCCTGGGCAATTAGATCACGTTCTGACGGGATGTCGTAAAACTCGCGGCGATTCTCGTTGAGGGCTTGGTGAATCTCCTTGAGGACATCGAGAATCGAAACGCTCTTGCCCACAACCACGTCACCCACCTGCAGCCGGTTGGCGAACCGCCTGAGCTCATCCATTCTCCGCAACAGAGCCGGGTCGTGCAGGCCGTTTTCTTCGCCGCTGTCGACCAGCACTTCGATGAACATGGTTCCGCCCAGCTTCTCATCGAGCACCGCGTTGGCCATTCGAAAGGGACTTTCTTCCGGAAACCATTCGAGCGGTGAGTGGGCGAACGCGATCTGCATACCTCCGAGCACGGCAATTGCGAAGAGCAGCGCACTGCTCGCCACGATCGCGCCGGCATGGTCGACTCCGAAATCGCCCATGGCTACGACGATTCGCTGCGAGAGGACCATGTCAGTCGAACTCTCGCCGCCTCGAACTGTCTCACCGCTCGGGAAGATTGCGATCAAGGGCGGGAGCAGCAGCATCGTGAAAGCGAATGCGTTCATCACGCCGAGCGGCGCCACGATGCCGAAGTCGGCCACTGGGCCGATCTCGGCTGCGACGAAGGAGAGCAGACCCCCGGCTGTGGTGAGGTTCGTCATTAGAATGGCGAGCCCCGAATGGCCGAGGGCGAAGGCGAGCGCCTGCTGCTTGTCGTCGCCTCGTCTGCGGGCCTGAAAGAATATGGCGAAGATGTGGACGGAGTTCCCCACCCCGATCGCGATGAGGAGTGAGGGCATGATCTGTGTGGGGAGGTTGATCGAGATATCGAAGATCGCCATCGCCCCCAGCGTGCTCAGCATGGCGAGGAACGACACGAGCAGTGGCAGGCAGATGCTGACCAGGCGCCGGAACAGCAGTCCCAGGAAGAGACCGATGGCCAGGATCGAAAGGCCGGTGAAGCGCAAGAGATCCGTCTCCATCGCCCGCTGCAGGTGCACCATCATGGCGGGTGAGCCCGCCATGTGGATCTCGAAGCCGCGTGCCCGATGGCGCGCAATGATCTGGTCCAAGGCCGTGACGATCTCGCGGTTCTCGGCGCCGGTGAGGAAGGGCGGGCGAGTGTCGGGCGGCTGCCCATTCGCGCCCGGCTGGTCGAAGCCAGTGAGTTCGTCGTGCTGAAGTCCCGCGGAGGAATAAGTGTCGGTCTCGATGACAATGGATGTGAGGCTGCCATCTGCAGCGATCAGGAGGTCCCGGTAGAATGCGTTGCTGAGAGCGCGCTGCTCGAGCAGATCGAGTGCTCTCGCGTCTTCGGGCCAGCTCTCCAGGAGGTCTTCGACGATGAGCTCGTCGTCTTCACCGCGAGTGCTGCGGGCATTGAGCAGGCTGGTCACGCTCTCCAGCTTGGGAACGTTTGCCTCGATTTCGCGATGCAGCGCCTCCAGCTTCTTAAGGAAGCGGGCGTCGAATATCTTCGGCGATACGACAGCGAGAAGAATCTTCTCGTCTCGGCCGAATTGGCTGCGGAAGGCGTCATAGCGGAGGCGGATCGGGTCGTCTTCTTCGAGAAAGCCTTCTGTGGAAGTGTCGATTTCAACGCGATAGACCTGCGAGCAGAGTGCTGCCGCAGACAGCAGGCTGAGAGTGAGAATCAACCAGGCGTGGCGGTAGCAGAAGTGTCCCCAGGCGGCAAAGCCAGATTCAACTCGGTCGCGAAGAGTCGTCATCACGCCGGATCCTGAAGGCGGCGGCTTATCGCTTCCCAAGGTCAGCACGGATCCGGCAGTCCCTTCTCCACTTCTCGGGTGACAGCACTGTCGCACATCTGCGGTAGCTGACAACGCCCGATTCGAAGACGTGGAATCGCATCGGAGCTTGCGTGAATGATCTCGACTAGAAGTCAGCGGCCGTGGGCAGGACTATGGGGCGGGAAATCGAGTGGCGTCCGTCCGCGAGCTCGTGCGTGACGTAGATCGCGTCAGGTGGCTCGGGCGGTGGCAGCGAGAGAGACAGGGCGTTCTCGCCGGCCGAGCGGCGCTCGCTGAGGTTGATTCGCCGCAGTATCTCTCCGTACTCGCCATGCAGTGTGAGGCTCCCCTCGTGGATAACCGGGAAGAGACGTACGTCCAGCGCGCCGCTCTCGCCCATGTCGATCTCGACCAGCGGCGGGGGGATCTCGGGCGTACGCAGCTCGAGTGGGGAGGGGATGCGAGCATCGGCGCCGACGGGCGTCACGACCAGCGAGAGGCCGCGGGTGGGCACCGGAAGCTGTCCGAAGCTGAAACGCTCGTCGGCCGTGCTCAGTGTCTCGCCCAGGAGCCGGGGCTGCCCTGCGACCAACTGCCAGAGACGAAGCGCACGCGGACCCAGCGGATCTCGTCCCGTCACATCGGTCGAGATCGAGCCGGGTGCAACCGCCAGCGAATCGAGTTGGGGCCACATGGTGAAGTGCTCTCGGCCGCGGCCGGCCTGTTGAGCACCGCGACTGGCCTGTTGAGCCCCGCGGCGGGCCCGTGGAGAGCCGCTGTTGGCGTCGCTTTGCGAATGGCCGAGCGCCTCGCCGTGCGAGTTTCGCGTGTCGCCTGCCGCCATGCCGGCGAGGCCAGCTGGCACCGAGTGACGCTGTCGTGCTCCCCGGCTCGCTTCACGCGAGCTCGCTGCTTGCGACATCGGCCGGAGGTCTCGCTGCTGGCCGTCGCGCAGGTTCAGCACTCGCCCGTCCGGAGTCGGGACGAGCCCGCTCTGGCCGCCGGCGAGCAGGCCGGCAACGCAGCAGGCAAAGAGGATCAGGGCTCGATGCGAACGCCACATAGCTGCCCCTCCGGTTCGCTGGCAATGAAGAAGACATCGGGGCCGCTGTAGTCGATGCCAGGACGACCGGAGCGAACTCGGACCATGCCCGGCGCGCTCAAGCGGCCGAAGTTTCCCTTGGTCTTCGGAGCCAGGACGGTCGCGACGCGCTGCACGAGGAAGCGCTCCCGCGAGACGGGCGGCGCGCCCACTCCGTCGAGGTCGATCTCCACGACCGTGAGCGTGCCGTCGCACCAGTCGGTCGCATAGGCGAGCTGTCCATCTGAGTTGAAGCTGACATGGGTCTGCCCCTCGCAGTCTTGGGCCGGCGGGCCGCTGTTGAGGTGGGGGATCTCGAAGGGATGCTCCGCATCGAAGATCCGCGCGTCCGCGAAGCCCGAGACCGAGCCGTCGAGAACGATCGGTTCGTCGCGTGGCAAGTAGAGCGCCGGGTCGTCGAGGGGAGCGAGGTCGATGGCGTAGAGGCGGCGCTGCTTGGCGGCACCGAGCAGCGCGACGCGGCCGCTCGGATCGATTGCGAGCGTGCCGAAGGAAGGCGCGGCCAGGCCGAGCGGGATGGTGGCGACCTGTCGCAGGTTCTCGGCGTCGATCACGTCGACCGCAGCGGCGGTCAGGATGCCGTCGCTTCCCGAGTCCAGTGAGATGGCTCCGGTCTGGCTGACCAAGATGAGTTCGCGACCCTGAGCGTTGACGTGGCGTGTCAGTGCTGTCGGATTGAAGGCCGTTGTGAAAATTACCGGAGCGGCAACCTCCGGACGCACAATCGGCGAGGCGCCGCTCGTGTCGAACTCATACACCAGGATCGTGCCGGGGTAGTAGCGGGCACCGGACTTCTTGTTCGATGTTGCGATGAAGAGTCGTCCGGCCGCCAGCGCCTTGCCCGCAGTGAACTTGGTGAAATAGCCAGGCGTGTCGGGATCGCATCGCGAATCCGGAGCGATCGCGCCATCCAGCGAATCGACCGGCACTGGCGGATAGACACAGGTGCGCGTCGAGAGCGCGGTGCGTAGAGCGCTCGTGCCCTCGGGTGGAAGTAGCGGGTGGTCCGTGGCCCGGTAGGCTCCGCTGCTGCTCGGGTTCTCCACCAACAGGGCCGTGAGAGATCCGCTGAGTGGATCGAAGAACATCACCTCCTCGTAGCTGCTCGCGCTCACCAGCGCCAGATCGTCTGAGACGACACCCACTTCGCCCGGGACCGGCTGAACCTCGCAGCCGGGATTGCCGGGCGGACAGAATTGCAGTTCTCGGTGTCTCACTGCGTCGTCAAGCCCGTCGCCGTCGCTATCGAGCGGAAGCGGGGGGATCACCTGTGGACTCAGGATGGGAGGGGGGGCGGAGGAGAGATCGAAGGCCAGCAGCGCGGGCGGGTTGAACTGCATGACGACGGCCGAGGTGCCATCCGGGAGCAGCGCGAAGCCGGAGGGGTATTCGCCCACCACGGGAGTGCAGCGCGGGTCGGTTCTGATGGTACGAATCTCCGGGGCCGAGTCGCCAAAGCCGTCACCCTCGCAGACGCCCGCAAGGAGCAGCGGCGACACAATCAAGAGCGGTATCAACAACTCTTGGCCGAGCGCCTTGCTTGATCGGGTGTCTCTTGATCTCACCATTCCACCTCCAGCCCCAGGTGGCCGTTGCGGCCTGGCTGAGGGAAGTAGAGGCCGTCGAGGACGGCGACGTCCCCGATATTGTTGAGCTGGACGAAGAGCCAGAGCTTCGTCAGCCGGCGATCGAGCCCGAGCATCGAGAGATGGACCAGATCGACTGCTGCGTTGGCGTTCCAGACGCTTCGTGCCGGCAAGATGCTGCTTCCGTTTGCCGCGGTCGGGATCTCACTGGTGTGTTGCAGCTCGGCGACGAGCTTCCATGCTTGGCCTCGACCCAGCTCGGCTCGAAAGTTCGTCTCGCTCTCGGCGCGGCCGACGAGCGGGGCTCCAGTGTTGGAGCCCGTTGCCGTCAGGCCGGTGCGGTTGGCGGAGAGGGTCAGATACGTCGTGAGCGAAAGCGAGAGGCCGACCTCGTAGCCCTGAATCTGAACCTCCCCGGTGTTGACCGGCATGACCTTGTTGGGGCTGACCTGCATCCACACGATCGACTCGTTGATCTGTTGGTGGAAGAAGCCGCCGGAAAGTCGTGCATTGCGGATCGGTCCGACGCGGGCGAAGACGAGCTCGAGTCCGACATCGGCGTTGCGTGCGGATTCGGCGCTGAGGTTCGGGTCCCCCTCGATGAACCCCTTGTCGGGATAGAAGAGCTCGTCGAAGCTCGGCGTGCGAAACGACTTCTCGATATTGCTCTTGAGCCGAATCCAGCGTAGCGGCGAGATCACCGCGCCGAGACTGGGGAGCCAGGTGGCCCCGAAGCCCTGGGTCCAGTCGAGTCGTAGAGCGGGTACGATCGTCAGCCATTCGTCGAAGAAGCGGGCATCCTCAGCCAGCATCACGCCCGTAGTCGTTCGTCCGCGATTGTCCCAGCCGTCCGCGTAGAGGGAGTCACGCCGGGCCGTGAGCTTGAGTGAGAGCCGGTGATCGGCAGCCAATAGCTCTCTGCGCCAGTGGCTGGAGGCCGAGATCCCAAACGTGGAGACGCGGGTCAGGGTGTCCGTCGGCTCGTCGTCCTCCTGCTCGCCCGGATTCCGATAGTGATCGCGTTGATAGCGATGGTAGGCCGAGAACAGGATCTCATCGCCGAGACGGCCTCGATCGGAGGTGCTCCAGTCGAGCTGCGCCAGGTTGTGTGTGTTGCGCCCGTGTGCCTCGAGATCCTGGCCGCCCGTGATGCCCGATCCCGAGGCGAGCCCGGGCTCGCCGTGGCTCGAGTAGGTGACGTAGTTCCGGAAGCGCAGGTGAGTCCCCCCGGTGATGTCACCGCCCAGGCTCAATGAGGCGGAGTGCCGCTCTCGCCGATTGTTGACCCGCTTGATCACCGGTGGTCCCGGCAAGGTCGTCTGGCCGAAGACGGGACGCGCGAAGCTGTAGTCGCCTTCGGTGGTGAAGCCGCAGTATCCCGCTGCGTACTCGAGCGGCCCGGCGCGGGCGCTGCGGAATGTCGATGCCTGCCAGGTGCCGAAGGCCCCGCCGCTCGCACTGGCTCGGTTGACTGGTTCGACACCCGGTCTGCGTGTTACGAGGTTGACTATGCCTCCCATGGCGCCGCTGCCCTCTCGCACCGCACCGCCACCGCGGGAGACTTCCACCGTGTCGATCAGTCCCAGGCAGACCTGCGAAAGATCGACCTTGCCCGAGAGCACGCTATTGATCGGCACACCGTCCAGCAGCACAGCGACCTGGGAGGACGTGGAGCCCCGAATCGAGACCTCGGCGGCCTCACCGGGGCCGCCGAAGCGGCGGATTTGGACGCCCGTCTGGGCCGCGAGCAGATCCTCGACGCTCTTGCGCTCGGCCTCGTAGTCCGCCGTGGCGATCACGCTGCCAAAGGCCGACGGGTCACTCTCGAGTCGACCCAGGCGGAAGCCACGAATCACGATCTCCTCGACATCCGCCGCCTCGTTCTCGTTGCCGCCGGTATCCGAGCGCACGGGGGCGGCTGTCGGCTGTTGGCCGACAGCCGCCTGCGCGGCGAGCAGTGAGATCACCGCGCCGATGATCGCCAGTGTTCGCACGGTCGGAACAGGCTCTCAGCGCCGGCGGGCGAGCGCGATACCCAGCAGTCCGGCGCCGAGCAGCAGAGCGGTCGTGGGTTCGGGCACCACCACGAGCCCATCGATGGCGAAGTAGCCCGGCGTATTCATGAAGCCGAAGGAATAGTCGCTCGAGTCCAGCTCGAAACCGAGCTGCGCAACCGCGCCCAACCCGGAAAGGTCTACCCAAGTCCAGTCGTTCACGATGTAGTCGTCGACGGCACTCGGGAAACGGAAGTCCGCAAGATAGAAGTCCAAGCTGCCCAGTAGCCCGCCTCCGGCATCGTAGCCGTTGATCGTGAGCGAGAACCAGTCGGCGTCGTTGCCGCTCGCACCTCCGAACTTCTTCGCGAAGGCATCTCCGTTCAGCATCGAGAGATAGGCGTAGGTCGTATTCGAGAAGTAGGCGCCATCGATGACGCTGGCCTGGGGCAGCGCTAGGCGGGGATCGTCGGCCGGATTGTCGAAGAAGACGCCGTACGTCGCACTTGCGCCAACACCGCTGCCCGGCTGTGCGCTGTACTGGTTCGTGTAAGATGCCGTTGTCGTGTCGGTGGTGGTCGAGGCCGCGAAGCCATGCCAGGAATCCCAGCTGGCATTGTAGACATTCGGGAACGTCACACCGCCGCTGCTGAAGCCGCCGGAGAGGTCGGAGCCGTTCCAGAAGCTCTCGGCTGCGAGGCCGAGATCTTCGAAGTCCACAGCATATGTGGCGTGAGCGTTCTGCGAGAATCCCAACAGCGCGATGCTGGTCGCCAGCGCTGTGGAAATCAGCCGTGGCCGCGCCATACGTTGTTCGCGCCGTCTGCCGAGAGCGAGGAGCCCGGGAAAGGCGATCGCGAGCATCAGTCCCCAATGCGGCTCGGGGACGTTCAGCACGCCGACGCCATCGAGGTCGAAGCCGCCGGTCGGAAAGGGCGTGGCGTACGGGTCGTAGACTGGAGCCAGGTTGGCGTCGACAGTCGAGCCGTCCCCGATCACATCGACCAGTCGAACGTAGCCGATGTCCTGCAAATCGAGCAGACCGCCCGTCACGAGGGCGTGATCCGTGAGCTCGGCCAGATCGAAGCCCGTACCGAGCCCGGCCGCCTGATCGCCCGCCAGATTGTAGTAATCGGTCGGGTCGACTTCGCTGCCGCCGGCGACGGGCAGGGTGGGGAGCGCGATGGCGTCGAAGCGGGCGAAGTCGACACCGTTGCTCGAGACCTCAACGAAGGCGAACTCGGCGAAGAGCCCCTCTTCGGTCCAGAATCCGTTCTCGAAGACCGCGAAGTCGTCGCCGACGCCGTTCCCGATGCCAGCCTCGAAGCCCAGCGTGATGAAGCCGCCGTCACCGAGGCTCAGCACGTCGCTGCTGCCTCCCGAGGCGGCTCCGATGACGTTCGTCTCACTTCCCCAGCTCGCATTGCCGAGAGCGGGGCTCGAGATATCCATCGGTCCACGGGACAGCGCTTCGACCCAGCTCGCCCAATCCTGCATCTGCGCGATGCCGTGGCCAGGTTCCACATAGGGTCCAGCCAGCGCCGTTTCGAGTGAGAGTGTCAGTCCGAGTGAGAGAATCGCCGCGATCCGCAGCTTCCGAATCTGCATTGCGTTGCTTCCTTTCGCGCCGCCACCGGGCGCCATCGGGCTGCGGCGGCATCTGCCGCCGAGCCGCTCTTGCGCGACCTGGACCCGATTCGGGGCAGATTCGAATAGGAAGCGAGTGACTTATCGACTGCGCTCATCGCGTGTCATGCTGCAACGGGGACCGCATCGATCTCTCGCTCTACTCTCTCTATATAACCCGGAGAGTCGTAAAGCCGCTCGAGGGCCGGTCTTCTGGCTTCCGGATCATCCGATCCTGCAGGCCTTCCCAGCCTCATCGGCCAGTGGCGTGGGTCTGCAGTTCGTCCCCGGTTACAGCGACGGGCTCGCGTCGGATTCTCACCGACTTCCCGCGGTCCACGATGCGCGAACGCTCCGTGAACCGCCTTCATCACCACCCCGACTTCGAAGTCGTGATGAAGGACACCCTCGATTATGTAAGTCTCGTGGGAATAGCCCAGGAGCGAACACGCCGCAACGCGTGGCGGCCGGCCCATGGTGTTGCGGCAGACTCGTTTCGTGTCGAATCGATTCGTCCCGTTGCTCGCTCGCCGGGCCTGCCGTCTGCCTACGGTGGTCCTGGCACTCTCGGCCTGTGGGGGGGCAAGCCGCCTGGCCGGAGCGGATCGTCGTCGGCCCCACGCCCCCCAGCGTCGCGAGTAGCTGCCCGACGAGATTGGTCTGGCGCCGGGCCTCTGTCTCGGCCGTCTGCGATCCGGCATTCACCCGGTTCGCGGCGCCCACACCCCCCCGTTCCTGCCAGTCCGACAAACGCAATCCTATGCACTCCGCTGTGCCGGTGGCTGCGCGTCGCTGAGGGCCACTCGACACGCAGCGGCTGGATAGAAGCCGGGAGATATCGACTAAAGCCCCCTGTCTCGCCCGCCGAAAGATCAAGCTCAGGTCCACCCGGCAGAGGCGGGGAGTCATGGCAGACGCGGCGGCATTCGAGTGGCTTTGCGCTGAGCTCGAGCAGGGTTCGTCTCTCGATCGGCTCGAAGCCCGCGGAACCGTGCGTCTCGCGCTCAAACAGGCGGGCCTCGAGGCGCGCACGGTCACCGCTGACCAAATGCAGGTGGTCGTAGAGAAGGTTCTGCCGCGTGAGCTGGAGAACCGTGGCATTGCTGACTCCAAAGACGTTTGCCGGGGCTTCTTGTCCGGACTGCGTGAGCTGGCGGCTGATTCCGCAACGAGCGCCGATACGCCCGAAATGCCGGACGATGTATTCCGCCGGCTGGGCGGCGGCGCCTGACCCGGATCCCGCATGGTGGCTCATGGTATGCCCGCGCTCACCGTTGTGGCCTGGCTCCGCGGTGTGGAAGAGCGGACGGGTGTCCCGAAACGACACCGAGAGAAGTCGGCACAGCATCGGTGCGAGTTCACATCGCTGTCGCCGCCACTCGACGCGCGGATCCGCTCCGCAAGATGCTTCGCAGGGCGCCGGGAATTTCATAGCGTCTCACGCCACTCCCCCCCGGGCGCGAGGCTAGAGCCGAGTAAGGTGCGGAAGTTGCCGCTCGCAGAACCCCCCGCCGCTCGGCACGCAGGTTGCTCTAACTCGCTTCACCACGGGCCGTCGGCCCAGCACTGGAGTCGTGATGGACAGTCAGATTCTTCTGACAGGTCGTAAGAGAGCGGAGGGTGGCTTCTCGCTCGTCGAGATAGGCGTCGTGCTGGCCATTGCAGCCGTCCTAATGGGAATCGGTGTGGCGAGCTTCCGGAACTGGGCTGCAAACCAGCAGGCGAAGGATGGCGCCAAGCAGCTCTCGGACGTTCTGTTCGTAGCACGCAGCGAGGCGATTCGAACCGGCGTAAATCACATCGTATTTTTCAACACTGATACCGCCGGTGCAGCTCTACTGGCCGCCAATGGAGTCACGCCCGTTGCTGCTCTACTGATCGCCGATGTCGACGGTGACTTCGCGCCGAGCGCAGGAGAGCATCGCGCCACGGTACCGCTGATAGCCGGCGCCAACATAGCCTGGGGTCGCACGAATGCTCCGCTCCTGGTTCCTCGAAACGGTGGCGCCACGATTGGTGATCCCTTCTCGGGGACAGCTGTGGAGAACAGTGCTCAGGAGGTCGCGTCGGCTGGCAATTTCCGCCACCCGACGCAGGCTGCAACCGTTCAGTCGTGGGTGATCTTCGCCCCCGATGGAACCCCCCGCGCCTTCCATCCCGCTGCCGCTACCCCGATCGCCTCGGTTGGGACCGGTGACGGTGCCATCTACTTGAATAACGGAGACCGGGACTACGCGGTGGTGATGAGCGCGCTCGGTGCCGTGAAGACCTTTGGCTGGGATGCCGCGGCGAACGCCTGGAGGTAGTGAAGATGCGCCTAATCGATCAGCCACGACAGGATTGCAGCCGGAGCGCCAGCGGGTTCTCGCTGATTGAAGTGACGATCGCGATGGTGATCATGGGCGTGGGGCTGCTGACCGTGGCACTCATGCAGGTCCACGCGATGCGTGATGGCACGAAGGGCCGCCACCTCTCCACCGCGGCCATGATCGCTCGTGAGCAGGTCGAGCAGATCCAGCGTGTTCCCTTCTCTCAGATCGCGGACAAGAACTGGGGCCAGGCCGAGGCGTGGATGGCAGGTGTCGGGCTGACACGCGGCAATCTGTCGATCACCGTCGACCAGCCCGGCGGAGTGCAGCCGGTCGAACAGATCTACGCCGTCGATTGGCGCATCAGCCCCGTTGCGCCGGTGAACCTCGACTTGAAGAACATCGAGCTCGCCGTGACTTGGCAGGAAAGACAGAATGCAGCCCCCCGGAGATACGCGCTGGCCACCGTCGTGGTCAACAACAAGAGGTGACATCGTGAGGCGGCAATCCGGTTACACCCTCATAGAGCTCATGGTTTCTGCGGCGATACTCGGCATCGTGATGATCGCGCTTGTGCAGACGTTCACGAGCACCCAGAAGACACACATCATGGTGGGTCAGGTCACGACCGCCCAGCAGAATCTCCGGCTGGTAGCGGATTTGATCGAGCGTGATGTTCGCATCTCGGGCTATCTCGTTCCGAAACACGCTGCGATCTGTACCGTTGATTCTCTCAACGGCCCCGACACGCTCTATGTGAGTGATGCGGACGTTCTCCTCAGCGTGGCGGATTTGCAGGCGCTGAATTCACCGTCGATCTCCGGGAACCTGGGTGGCCCGATCACCGGAATAGGAGCGGGTGGCAGCATCGGTGGTACGGGTACGAACATCGTGGTGTCGGAACGTTGGCTGGATGTCGCTGGAACGACGGATTTCGGAGTTGGACGCGGCATCATCGTCGTAGACCGCAGCGATCTGAACGGTCGTTCCATCTGCGGAACTATCACGGCCGTGACGCCGAACGCGGGCAGTGGCGCGACGATCCGAGTCGACTTCGCGACTCCGACCCTCAACCTGCCGGGCGGGATTCCGCCGGACCTCGTGGCGATTCCGGCGCATGTCTACAGCATCAATGTGCCGGCCGCCGGTGTGAATGTGCCCTACCAGCTGGTTCGTGATGGTGTGCTGGTCGCGAATGACGTGGAAGACATTCAGATTGGTCTCTTCGTCGATACGGACGATGACGGCGTTCTCGATGCCGGTGAGTTCTTCGGTGATGACGGCTCGGCGGTCGGGGATGGCGTTTCGCTGCAGTACTCCCCCGACTTGGCGGATGGACGAATGCTGCGCCAGGTCAAGATCAGCATCGTGGTCAGCACGGAGAGAGACGATCCCAATCAGACGGCGCCGATGGCCCAGCAGCAGGTCACGGGGAACCGAAACCCCGCATCCGTTCCTCCTGTAGATAGAAAGAGGCGTCGGACCTACAGCTCTACGGTTCGACTGCGAAACGTCTGAGATCGCAAGCCGAGCAAACGCGACAGCAGGCGATGTGAGCTCGACGAAAGCAGAGCAGAGAGCAAGGAACCAAGAGATGAGAGAGGAGAGTCCGATGGCGAGAAGCGACACCGGAAGCTGCGATCAGACCAGAGCACTCGCATCTCCGCATCCGTCCCCGAAGCGCGAACGCGGCGTCGCACTCCTGGTTGCGGTCATGATGCTCTCCATCATGGGGCTGATCGGGCTCGGTTCAATGGAGTCCGTGATGCGCGATCGTCAGGTCGCCGGTTTTCAGAGTCGGGCTCGCTCCGCGCTGTACGCCGCGGATGCGGGCGTGGCTTGGGGGCGCGGGATCATCTTCGATCAGGTCGGGCAGCTCGTCACGCAAGGCGTAGCGGGGCTCCACAAGTTCGACCCCGTGTTTCCCGACGAGACCACTCCGAAGCTGCTGGGTGACGGCAGTGCGACTCAGCCGCGTTTCATGAAGAACCCGGACCCGACGATCGCACAGGCCCTGGACTACGTCGGAGCGGGTGAGAACTGCGAGAGCTGGGTCATGAGCGACGAGTATGGCAGTGCGCAGTGGCGGGAGGCCTTGTTCTCCATCAACGTGGAAGGCCGTACCGCAGAGGTGGGCAACGCAGCGCGCCGCATCGAGGGAACCAGCACCTACTGTTACCCGTACTACTGATTCGACTCGAGGGTTCGGGAGTGAGGCCAGGTGAAGGGAGTCAGCGACATGAGAAACCGATTCGCGCATAGGAGCACCGCATTGCTGGCGTGCTCGTGGCTGGCGCTGATGTTGGGCTGCGGTGACTCTGTCGTGGAGACACCGGCCACCTCGAATCCGACGCTGAGGCAGGTGGCGAGAGACCTGCCTCAGCCCGCCAGCGAGCCGCCGGGTGCCGTTCGCAATCGCGCGCCCGTCATCCGATCGCTCCGCTTCGAGCCGGCTCACCCCAGGCCGGGCCAGTCGATGCGCGCGGTCGCCGAAGCAACGGATCCCGACGGCGACGTCTTGCAGTTCGCGTACGAGTGGTATCTGAACGGTATTGATGTTCGGGCCAAGAGCGAGATCGTCTCCTTTCCGCGTGGCCAGAAGGGCGATGTCGTCGAGGTCGTCGCATTGGTGAGCGACTCGCGGGGTGGGCGCAGCGAGAAGCGGGCGCAGACGCGGGTGAGCAACAGTCCGCCCGTGCTGAGTGCTGTGCATCTGGAGCCCGTCGGTCCGGTAGAGCGCGGGGAGGATCTGGTGGCTCGACCCGAGGTGCTGGATTCGGATCAGGACTCGGTGCGGGTTCACCTCGAATGGCAGGTGAACGGTCGAACCCGGCCTGATCATGGCGAGAGATTCCCGACACAGCCCCTGCGTCGCGGCGACCAGGTTCAGGTCTTCGCAATCGCATCCGACGGTGAAGATGAGAGCGAGCGAGTCGCCAGTCCGTTGGTGGAGATCGGAAACACGCCGCCCCAGATCACATCCGAGCCCGAGGCTGCGCGCGAAGACGGAAGCTTCTTCTATCAGGTCCAAGCGCGGGATCCAGACAACGACCGCGGGTTGATCTTTGGTCTGACCGAGGCTCCCGAGGGCATGACGATTTCCCGCACGGACGGTGAGCTCGCCTGGCTGCCGCGAGAAGATCAGTTGGGCGATCACCGAGTCGTGATCGTCGTAGATGACCGGCACGGCGGCAAGACGAGCCAGATCTTCGAGATCTCGATCGGCGAAGAGTCGCCCCCGCCAGGGCCCGCTGCATCTCAGTAGCGCTCTGGCTGACATTGTTCCGCTCGCAGGGCAAGTCCAACGGGCGGGAAGTCCATTCGCAGTGATGCGAGGAGGCACGAAATGAAGCGATACAGAAGCGACGGACGTCATCATCTGGCGATAGTGCTGGCTCTGGGTCTCCTGCTTCCGAGCGGCCCCGGAACCGCCGATGACACGACCCTCTTTACCGCCATCGTGCCGCCCAACGTGATGATGCTGATCGACAACTCGGGCTCGATGAATAATCTGGTCTGGCATCCGGCCTTCGATCCGACCGCCACGCCGAGCTGCGGCAATTACAACAACAACAGTACGTACTCGTTCAGCGGGAACCTCAACTTCAGCGTTTGTGGCAATTCCCGCAAACTCTATTCCGATACACTGATCGAGAATCGCACCCGCATCGACGGTCGCTATCTCAACTGGTATTTCAGCGATGAATCCGATCCGTATCACGACACGCAAGTCGATGGCCTCTATGCACTCAACAACGGCACGACGTCCGCCTGCCTCGTCGGTCAGGGATATTCAGCTACCTACACGAAGTACCGTCGCTCGCGCGTCACAGCGGCTCGGCAGGTCCTGCGTGAGGTGATCTGCCAGGTGAACGCCGTGGGCGACGTGCGTTTCGGGATGTCGCAGTTCTACCGGGGCAGCGATCCCAAGGGCGGACACGTCAAGGTGGCGATCGACGATTACTCCGCGACCCACGGGGCGGCGCTCGATCAGGGCATCGACGAACTCGAGGGCGAGACCTGGACCCCGCTCTCCGAGACTCTCTACAACGTCTACCGCTACTTCCAGAGTCGAAGTAACCCCGCCTACGGCAAGGATGGGAGCACCTTGTTCCCCTGGTACAACATCAAACTCAGTGGGAGCACGACCAGTAGCCGCTCAACTCCGCCGCCGACGCCGGTTCAGTACGCCTGCCAGAAGAACTTCGTCATCGTCATCACCGACGGCGAGCCGACCAAGGACGACTTCGACTCGATGAACTATTCAAGGTTCAATACGCAGCTGATCGGCGACTACAACCCGGACAATACCAGCCCGGAGAACAACGACGAAACCTGGGGAAGCACTTGCTCGTTCTGCAACGAGACGACCTGGTATCTGGATGACGTCGCGAAGTTCATGTATGACAAGGACTTCCAGCGCGATTTCGATGGTGACCAGACGATCGACACCTATACGGTTGGTTTTACGACGACCCCCACCGCCAACGCGATTCTCGAGAAGACCGCGTCTGTCGGCAATGGTCTGTTCTTTCACAGCAACAACGCGGAGGAGCTCGCCCTGGCGATCGTCAGGACTCTGACGGACATCATCGAGAAGTCACAGTCCTTCACGGCGGCGACTGTGCCCGCCAGCCGGGCCACCGACGGCAACAACTTCTACGCCAGCTACTTCCTTCCGTCGGGCAGCAGTGCCTACTGGGAAGGCCACGTCAAGAACTTCGAGTTCAATGCAGCCGGAGAGATCCGCGATGCGAACGGCGGCTGTGCGGTCGATGATCCGCAGGCACCGACGCGCTGTCTCAGCGGGCCGCTCCTGACCAACTCCACCGCCTTCTGGGATGCCGCCACGGCGATGCCGAACGCTTTGAGCCGGAATCTCTTCGTCTCGGACTACGGCGCATCGCCCCCCACGACGACACCGGTCCTGCCTCCGGCATTCAACACGACCAACGTGTCTGCAGCCGATTTGGTGACGGGGAGCGACGCATTGGGCACGACTCCGTACGCGGTGGTCGATTTCCCGACCAGTTCAGCTAGCAACGCCAACGACCTGCGTGACTTCATCGTCGAATATGTCGCCGGCTGCACGTGGGGTACTTCTCCCTGCGTGGACCGAAGCAAGAAGCTGTGGGATGTCTTCCACTCCAATCCGCTTCTCGTGGGGTCACCCAACGCTGGCCATCGAGACGAGAGCTATTGGGAGTTTGCCGAGAAGTACAGCCTGCGCAAGCGCGTCCTCTACGCAGGCTCGAATGGTGGCCTGTTGCACGGTTTCGATGCGGGGGACTGGGACACGAGCGCTGATCCCGACGCGTTCAATCGCGGAACGGGTGTGGAGCAGATGGCATTCATGTCCTATCCGGCTCGTGTGAAGATCAAGGAGCTCGCTAAGGACAGACCGACACCGAAGCACTACTTCATGGACGGCTCGCCGCAGGCTGCAGATGTCTGGTTCCCGGCGACTCCGACGGCCTCACCGGCGAGCGCTGACGAGTGGCACACGGTGCTGATCGGAAACATGCGACAGGGTGGCAACGTGATCTGGGCGCTGGATGTGACCGATCCGCCTGATACGGCATACCCGAGCGGTCGCAATGCGTCGCTGCCGTATCCCGGCTACTTGTGGGAGTTCCCCTGTGAGGCGGCGGACGTCAAGTGCACCGGGCGTGGCACTTATGACTACTCGGCGTACATGGGCGAGACGTGGTCCGACCCGGTCATTACGCGAATTCGCGTCAATGTCGGGGGAGACGACAACAGCGGTGAAGGCTACGATCGCTGGGTGGCGATCTTCGGTGCGGGCTACTCGAATGAGAGCGATCCGAACGCGCTGGCCTCATACGACTCCACGAGTGACGCGAACACGAGCCGAGCGGGTCGCGCGATCTTCATCGTCGACATGCAGACGGGTGATCCGATCGCGATGAAGCGCTTCTCTCATGGCTCGGCCACCGGTGATCCTCGCATGGCGTTCTCGTTCACCGCTACGCCGACTGTCTTCGACCTGGATTTCGACGGCTATGCCGACGTCGTCTATCTCGCCGACCTGGGCGGCAATCTCTGGAAGTGGGTGATCAAGGAGATGGCAGTGTTGCCGTCGAGCGGCCCGGTTATGACCGATGCGGCGCTCGATCAGTCGCAGTGGACGTGGGTCAAGATGTTCGAGGCAGACCACTGCGTGGCGGGCGTGGCAGGTTGTCCCGACAACCACTACCGGAGCCTGTTCTTCCCGCCCACCGGCTCGTTGATTCACGGCACGCTTTGGCTGGCGTTCGGAAGCGGGGAGCGAAATCAGCTCGACTTCGCCGGCTACACGACGACGACGAAGGAGAACAACCGCTTCTACGTAATGAAGGACCAGGACCCCTGGGAGCAGCTTGGCACGACCATCACGAGCGCCGCCCGCTACGATGACTTTGGCGGCAGTACGGACTTCGCGGCCGCGTCGACGGCGGAAGTCTGCGAGTATCCGAGCGATCCGGAGGTGGGCTATTACCTGGCCGCGGCAGATGCCGAGAAGTTTGTGACAAATAGCGTGATCTTCTTCGGTGATGTCTTTACGCTCTCCTTCAAGCCCGATGTGGCCGCGGATCCCTGCAGTTCTGGGGGGACGTCGACTCTCTACGGTTTCGACCTGCGCTGCGGTGAGGGAGCGTTCGAGTCGTCCAGCGGCGGAGTGGCCACGACTCTTCGCAGCTTCGACGTCGGTGGCGGTGTGCCGAACCGCCCGCGCGTGTCGGTCGGGCCGGTGAATACGCCGGACTGCCAGGGTCCGAGCTGTAGTCAGCAGAGCAGTTGCCAAAACATGGTCGTCGTAATCACCAGTGATGGAACGGCGTATAGTGACTCGCCGAACAATGACTGTCCGAGCGGCATCCGCCTGAACAGCTGGCGGGACTTCTAGGATGGGAAGACAGGAGGCAGGGATGGACTTGTCTAATCGTGGCTCGTGGAGCCGTCGAAGTGCCAAGCGGCTCGGGCGAGTGGTCCTCGTCGCTCTGATGATCGGCGCCTGTAGCGCAGCCGCCTGGGCGGGAGGTCCGACCGAGGGCGTGGACGAGCTCGGCGTACGCAACCTCGTGGCGAAGACGGTGGAGATCGGAGCGCACACGTATCGCGTGACAGGGCGCACGATCATGCTCGACGAGGAAGGGAACACGTTGACGCTGGCGCAGCTTCCCGTGCCGAATCACGACAGTGCGCCGAACCTGCGGCCCGTCGTGACCGGTCGCTTCTCGGCGACGGAAGTCGCCGGTAACCTGACGCTGATTCGTCTGGAGCTGGTGGAGACGCCGCACTGAGGGGCGATCGGTTGTGAGATAGCTTCTAGTGCGATTCGCTCCCGTCATCGGTCCCCTGCGACTCGTCCTCGGGACCGGCGTCGGATAGGCACTGCGTGACGGCGACGCCCACTTCCTCCAGGCCGAAGGGCTTTTCCAGGAAGCGGTAGACACGGGCTCGAGCCGCCTCCTCGCGAATCTCCGAGGATGGGAAGCCGGTCATCAGGAGTATACGCAGCTGCGGGTTCATCTCGCGCAGGGCTTCGCCTACGTGGAGCCCGTGCATGTGGTTCTTGAGCATCCAGTCTGCCAGGAGGATGTCGGGCGGAAACTGCTTGGCAATCTGGAGGGCCTCGGAGCCGCTGGCGGCGGTTCGTACATCGTAGCCCTCTCGTGATAGATAGCGGTGCAGGTACTCTCGATAGCTGGGCTCGTCATCTACGATTAGCAGCCGTGTCATCGCTCTCCCCTGGCGCGGTGAGCGTCACTCTCCTCAAGCGAAGCGCTTCAGCTCCCGCCGCGCGATCACCATCTTGTGAACTTCGTCGGGCCCGTCGGCCAGTCGCAGAGACCGGCCGTTGCGCCACATCCCGGCCACGAGCGTATCGTCGGAGACGCCCAGAGCTCCGAGGCTCTGGATCACGCGGTCGAGTACGTTCATCATCATGTTGGGCACGACCACCTTGATCATGGAGATCTCCTGGCGTGCCGCCTTCTTGTCGTAGCGGTCCATCTTGTGGGCAGCGTAGAGAGTGAGGAGCCGCGCCTGGTCGATCTCCATACGTGATGTTGCGACCCATTCCTGAATGAACTGCTTGTCGCGCAGCAGGCCGCCGGCCACCTCCCGGTTGTTGGCGTTCTGACACATGATCTCGAAGCCTCGCTCCGCCATGCCAATGGCGCGCATGCAATGGTGGATGCGGCCCGGACCGAGGCGCGCCTGTGCGATCATGAATCCGGAGTGCTCCGGGCCGAGCCGATTGGTGACCGGCACGCGGCAGTTTTCGTAGCGGATCTCACAATGGCCGCCGCCGCCCGAATGCCCCATCACCGAGACGGAACGGATCAGATCGAAGCCCGGGTTGTTGGTGGGGACGATGATCTGACTCGTGCGCTCGTGCGGCGGTGCGTCGGGATCCGTCACCGCCATTACGATCGCGAAGGCCGCGCCGACGGCACCAGAGGTGAACCACTTGTGGCCATCGATCACGTACTCATCGCCGACCCGCTCGGCGCGGGTCCGCAGCTTGGTCGGGTCGGCACCGGAGACTTCCGGCTCAGTCATCGAAAAGCAGGAGTGGGTATCTCCGTCGAGCAGCGGCCGCAGCCAGGTCTTCTTTTGCTCGTCGGTGCCGAATTCGAGCAAGATCTCGGCGTTGCCGGTATCGGGGGCCTGGCAGTTGAAGACCCGCGGAGCGATGGGGCTTCGGCCCATGATTTCGCACAGCGGCGTGTACTCGAGATTGCTGAGCCCGGCACCCCAATCTTCGTCCGGCAGGAATAGGTTCCAGAGGCCGATGTTCTTGGCCTTCGCTCTCAGCTCCAGAATGATCTGCGGCTCCTTGTTCGGCTCTGCCTCGGCTTGCTCTGCCCACTCCCGCTCGGCGGGATAGACGAACTCATCCATGAAGCGCAGGAGCTGCTCCTCGACCGCCTTGCCCCTATCCGACTGCTCGAAATCCATCATCGGTCTGACCTACCTCATCTGGCTCGAACGCGCCGGCTGTGAATCGCACCGGCGATTCTACAAACCTTGCGCGGCTTCATTGTGACGGATGCACACTCACCTTGATCGCGCCTTCGCGCTTCTCGTTCGCCAACGCGAAAGCGTCGTTGATCTTGCTCAGTGGCAACTGGTGTGTCGTGAGCTGCGATAGCCGCTCTCGTTCGCGATCCACGATCTCCGCCGCCACCTCGAAGTCGCTCCGGTTGCCCGGCGGTCGCTGATAGCAGTTCGACCAGCACAGCGTGAGCTCCTTGAGGAGCGAATGAAACGGGGCGAGAGCAGGTGAGTCCACGAAGACACCCAGCACACTGATGGTGCCGCCGGGTCGCGCGGCCATGCAGGCGCCGGCCAGGGTGTCGGCCCGCCCCCCGACGCTCTCCACCACCAGATCGAAGTCCACCTCACGTCCCAGTCGATCGAGCTCCTGCGGCCCGGCGTCGCGCTCGTCGAGCACGCGCGTGGCCCCGAGGCGTCGTGCGAGCTCCGCCTGGTGGGCGTGGCGAGCCGTGACCCAGACTTCGCCCGCCCCCAGACTCCCGGCCGTGATGAGCGTGACGAGCCCGACCGTACCGGCGCCCAACACGAGCACCCGTTGTCCCTCTTCGAGGCTGCCCCGGTTCAGTCCATGGACCGAAACCGCGACGGGCTCGGTCAGTGCTGCCACCGCACTGTCGAGGTCTTTCGCCAGCGGGATCGCCCGGCGAGCGGGGAGCACGATGTACTGTGCCATGCCACCCTGAGTATGGAAGCCGATGAACTGCAGATCGCGACAGATGGAATCGCGTCCAGTCTCGCAGTATTCGCAGTCGTCACAGGTCTGCAGCGGCTCGACCGCCACTGCATCGCCCACGGCTGGACTCGTGACGCCGCTCCCCACCGCATCGACCCGCCCGGCGATCTCGTGCCCCGGCGTCAGCCCGAGCGGCAGCATGCCGCCGTTGTAGTAGTGAAGGTCGCTGCCGCAGACTCCGCAGGCCTCGATCTCTATGCGCACTTGGCCGGGGCCAGGCGCGGGGAGCGGGATTTCCTCGAGCTCGAAATGCTTCTGCTCGCGGAGCACGGCCGCTCGCATCCGCTGGGGGGGAGAACTCATTGAGGTTGAGGTTAACCCGCTTCATTCGTACGCGCCGCGCAGGCTCCCAGGCTTCTAGGCTCCGATCCGCTCGATGACGGCACGAACGAGCAGGGGCCACGCGATGGTGGCGTCGGCGAAGACCTCGGCGAAGCGGCCCCCCTCGTCCTCGGGGACGAACTTGCCCCAGGAGACGCCCTCGGAGTAGCTGCAGCCGGAGAGGCCGCCCCAGTGCTCGGGCTCGGGACAGATCCGTACCGCGTACTTGTAGCGGCGAACGGGCTCGTCACTACCCAGCCGGGCACGGGCGATCTCGAGATAGGGGCCGACTTGTTGAGCCCAGTTGCGTGGGACGCCGCCGCCGACGGTCAGGATTCCGAGCGTCTCGTGCTGCCGGATCCGTTCGGCGAAGTCGTCGAGATCGTCGAAGGGGTCGAACGCGAAGGTGTCCTCGCCCTGCATCTTGCGGGACCGGTTGTAGATCGCGAGGTCGAGTCCGAGCTCGGAATCGGTGAAGGCGGGTACGTAGATCGGGATGTCTCGCTCGATCGCACTCTTCAGAATGGCGCGATGCTCTGTGACCTTGACGAGATGCTCTCCCATCAGCCTCAGCACGAGTCGGCTCGAGAGCACGGTGGATGCCGGAAGGTGCGCGAGGGCGTCCCGCAGAATGCGCTCCGTGTCGTCGAGATTCCTTTCCAGCTCGATCGTGTCGTAGACGCGGTTGTAGCCCCTCTGATAGAGATCCTGGTCACTGGTCGACGGCCGGTGCTTGAAGTGGAGCATGCCGGCACCCTCGACGAAGCCATGGGTCATCAGGGCGCCGGTCGTCACAAGAGCATTGACCCAGCCGCGGTCCATCATCTCGCAGAGGACGAGCCCCTGCTTCGCGATCGTCATGGCGCCGGAGACCGTGACGACGCGAAAACAGTCGCTGTCGCGCACCATGGCTTCGAGCACGTCGGCCGCCTCGCCCAGGCGGCGACCGCCAAAGGCCGTCTGCGCCATGGCGCGCACGAGAGAATCCACGCTCTGGATGGCGCCAATATCGAGCGGCTGCAGCGGCTCGAGGCCGTCGTCGTGGCCGGTTCCGTAGAGGCTCTCGTCACGGCGCTTCGACATGGGTTGTCCTCTGTACGTGGCGGTTCATCTTTTCAGATTCTCCTTCGGAGTGGCCCGAGGTCGTCGGGATCGGTAACCGGCGACGAGCAGATCGTACCGTGGCATACGAAGGCTGTGGCCTTGCCGCCGATCGGCTCTCGTCCTTCGAGCCAAGCGGGATCGACGCCCTCGGGCGCCCGGCTGCCCGGCGCTACGACGACCACCGCGTCATCGGGCAGAAGCGTGCGCCGAGCACGCAGAGCCAGGGTAGCGGTGTCGGGTGCAGCCGGGTCTCCCAGGATGACGGCCAGCGAGACGCCGCGGGAGAGCAGTCCCACGGCGCGAAGCAGTGTCGGAAAGGCGTGGGGTGCTCGCGTGAGTTCGGCGCTGTGGCTGTCGACTACGCGCTGAGCGAGCTGCTCGATACGTGGCAGGCCCGAGAGCTGGGCCAGCCGGATCCAGCCGAGCACCGCCAGGCCCGCGGCGTGGGGCGTGGCGCCGTCGTGGTCGGAGCGCGGTCGGTGGACGAGAGCCTCCGCGTCTGCCGCCGTGAAGTAGAGGTCGCCCGTCTGCTCGTCGAAGAAGCGCTCGTCGATCTCCTGGGCCAGCTGCAGCCCGGCCGCGAGATACCGCTCACCCGCGCCAGCGCGGTAAAGTTCGAGGCAGGCCTCGAGCAGCCCGGCGTGATCGTCGAGGAAGGCCGGTACCGAGCGGCGCGCGCCGTCGTGAATCCGGAACAACCTGCCCGATTCGTCGACCATCTCACGAAGCACGAAGTCCATTGCTCGGCTGGCGTCTCGCACCGCGACCGTGTCGTCGAGTAGGCTGCCGGCTCGCGCCAGGCCGGAGATCGCGTAGCTGTTCCAGGCTGCCACGCGCTTGCGATCCGTTTGAGGCGCTACGCGATCGCCACGGGCCGCCAACAAGGCGGCACGTTCCTCGGCGAATACCTCGCGAGGCCGTCGTGCCACATCGAGTAGGTGCGTCGTGCCGCCCTCGAAGTTTCCGCGGCTCCGCACGCCATAGGCCTGACAGAACGCCGCCGCCCGCTCGTCCAGAACCGCCTCGATCTGCTGCGGCGTCCAGACGTGGTAGCGGCCCTCGAAGCCTTCGGCATCGGCGTCTTGGCTCGCGTAGAAGCCACCCTCGGGAGATGACATCTCGCGTCGCAGGTAGTTGATCGTCTCGTTCATAGGCCAAACGAGATCCTCGGCTGCTTCGCTTCGACGCCACGTCTCACTGTAGATCTGCAGCAGTAGTCCCTGGTCGTAGAGCATCTTCTCGAAGTGGGGGATGGTCCACTGCGCGTCCACACAGTAACGATGGAAGCCACCGCCCAGATGATCGAAGAGCCCGCGTCGAGCCATCTCCCGGCAGGTCGAGACGCAGTGTTCGATGGCAGCCTGGGCCTCCTCGGCCGACAGGAAATCGACGGCGGCGAGCAGGAGCCCGAGGTTGGGGGGTGTCGGGAACTTCGGGGCGCCGCCGAAGCCGCCGTTCTGGGGATCGGCTGAGCGCATGATCAGCCGAGCCCCCCTCACGAGTTCGTCCGACCCCGCTGTACCTTCCCCAGCGCCGTCCAGCCGCTCGGCCAGCACCTCGAGGATCTGCTCCGCGGTGCGGTCGACCTCCGGGCGCCGTTCGTGATAGGCCTCGGAGGCGGCTGATAGCACCTGGCGGAAGCTGGGGAGGTTGCCTCGCGGTTCGTCGGGGAAGTACGTCCCGCCGTAGAAGGGGCTGCCGTCTGGCCGGCAGAAGACCGTGAGAGGCCAGCCGCCCGAGCCGGTGAGCTTCGTCACCGTGTCCATGTACACCTGGTCGAGGTCCGGGCGCTCCTCGCGGTCGACCTTCACACAGACAAAGCGATCATTCATGAGCGCCGCGGTAGTCGGGCACTCGAAGGACTCGCGCTCCATCACGTGGCACCAGTGGCAGGCACTGTAGCCGATCGAGATGAGGAGAGGCTTGTCTTCGCTACGCGCCCGCGCAAGCGCCTCTTCACCCCACGGATACCAGTCCACTGGATTTCGACTGTGCTGCAACAGATAGGCACTGGTTTCCCGGGCGAGCCGGTTGGGCTCGCCGGTTGTCTCTTGCTGGGGATCGGGATCAATCACGGCGGACTCCTCTCCGCCTGAGCTTAGGACCGCGCCCGGCCTTTGTCGGCGTTCGGGCTAGGAGCCTGACCCAAGACTGGGTAGCGCGTCCAGCCGCCCATCCATCCCCGCTGGCTGCGTTGCGCTCGGTCACCGTAGCTGCGGCTATGCCTCCCTCGCGCGCCTGGCCAGCGGGGCGTCTTGACGTCTGGGCCGCACCACCCAGTCTTGGGTCAGGCTCCTAGCGGGCTCGCCGCTGCCGCGCCCGCTCGAGGCTCTCTCGTGCGCGTGCGAAGCCCGGGCGGATGCGTACGGCTTCGGAGAAGTGGTGAATGGCCCGTTCCCAATCCCCCCGTGACCGGTAGGCCGCGGCCAGGTTGTAGTGCGCGACTGCAAAGTCGGGGTCCGCGCTGAGCGCCTTGAGATAGTGATGGATCGCGTTGTCGGGATCGCCCTGGTTGAAATAGAGCGCTCCCAGATTGGAATGTGCGTGCTTGAGGCCGGGCTCGGATTCCGGGCTGACTCGCAGGGCCTCCAGATAGTGGCGGGTTGCCCGCTGTCGCTTGCCCTGCTTCTGATACGCGCTGGCCAGATTGTAGTGCGCCGCGTAAGAGTTCGGGTCCGACGCGAGAGCCTGGACGTAATGATGGATGGCCATATCCAAGTCATCCTGTTCGAAGCGGATCGTGCCGAGGCTGGAATGGGCATCCGGAAAGCCCGGGTCGAGCTCGAGCGCTCTCTGCAGCTCTATCACCGCTCTCTCGCGATCGCCCATCTTCTGGTAGAGATTGCCCAGGTTCGTGTGGCCCGCCGGCCCGGGCTTGAGCGAGACCCCGATCTGATGGTGCACCACGGCCTGCGCCAGGTTGTCGCTTCGTTCCAGCGCGATGGCCAGGTTGTGGTGGGCCTTGAAGTTGTTTGGGGTGACTCGCAGAGCGTGTCGCGAGAGGGTCGTGTCATCGGCCCAGGTCATGGACTGCTCGGCCGTCAGGATGCCGAGGCCGACCAAAGCGGGCAGCGTCAGCGCCAAGAGGGCCGTTTCGGGGCGCTGGGTGATGCGCCGCAAGATGCTGTCCAGGGCCCAAGCAGCCATCAGGAAGATGCCGATGAGGGGCACGTAGGTATACCGGTCAGCCATTCTCTGCTCACCGATCTGGACCAGTCCGATGACCGGGAGCAACGTTCCCAGGTACCAGAACCAGCCCACCAGAAGGTGGGGGGATCGGCGGCGCAGCGCGTACGTCAGAAGCGACGCAGCCAGCAGGAAGATTGCAGCCAGTACGACCGGCCAGCGGAGCAGTGTGCTGGGTTCGTAGGGGTAGAAGAAGGCGAGATCAGTCGGCCAGAAAGTCTTTTCGAGGTAAGCGGTATACGACGTGATGGCGTTGCCCACCCGAGCCGCCAGCGGATAGTGCTCGAGAGTGCCGATCGCTCCGGCTCGCTGCTGGGCCGCATAGGCGATCAAGCAGAAGAGGGAGGCGACGACCAGGAGAGGCGTCTTCTCTCGAAACAATCGGCGCGCACACCTCATGGATTCGCCTTGCCGCGCGCCGCCGCTCGGGTCGGAGTCGCCCGTCACCCGTTGGCCCGGCGAGAAACGTCCGAGGGGCCAGTAGTCGAGTAGAAGGAATACGAATGGAAGCGTGACCAGCATGGACTTGGCCATCAGTCCCAGGACGAAGAGTGCGATCACGAGGTCTCTCTTCGATCTGCTTGGACACCGCACATGTGAGAGATAGGCCGTCGTGGTCAGCAGCCAGAAGAAGGTGCTCAACACATCCTTGCGTTCCGAGACCCAGGCGACGGACTCCACGTGGAGGGGATGCAACCCGAAGAGTGCCGCGGCGAGGGCACTTGCTCCCAGCTTGCCCGTCATGCGGAGCAGCAGGTGGAATAGGAGCAGCACGTTGAGCACGTGGAAGAGGAGATTCGTGCTGTGAAAACCCGTCGCATTCAGGCCATGGAGCTCCGCGTCCAGCATCAGCGAGAGCCAGGTGAGCGGATGCCAGTTGCCGCTATGCGCAGTGCTGAAGGCCCAGAATACACCGCGCGACGTCAGGCCGTTCTGCACGGCGGGATTCTCTGTGACGTAGACATCGTCGTCGATGCTGATGAACTCGTGGCCCAGCACCGGGGCATAGGCCGCAATCACCGCCAGAGCGAGTACGAGAGACACTACGGCCTGGATGCGACGATCCTTCGCAGGGGCGCTTGGTGCCGGAGCCGCCGCCTTCAGCGGGTCCTCTCCCCCTGCGCTCTCGCGCCACCGCTCGAGGATCGCTCGTCCTCTCGTCTTCTCGTTACTCGTCACCGGCTCGGAGTCTACGCGCTGGCGGACATGTAGACTACCGCTCGTCGCGGCGAGCGGTCGTGCGGCTCGACGTTGACTGCCGGGCCATGCCCAGGGACACTAGGACACCAATGGAGCAATCGGAGGTCGAGGATCTCAAGCCGGCGGCGGCGACTGCTCTCGAGCGTGGCTTTGGCTTCGTCGAGGCTCATGGCGATGCGCTCGCACTCCTACGCACCCGCGTGATGCTCGCTGCGCAGCCCCTCGAACGCTGCCTCGACGTCATCGAGGGGTATCAACGGCCAGATGGCTCGTTTCCCGAACTCGGGTTGGCAGCGGGTGGCGCTGCGGGATTCGAGGCTGAAGCAGTCGAGGCGATGCCCGGGCCGGTTCTCGGCACGCTCGAGGCGCTCATCATGCTGAGCGATTTGTCGGCACTCTTCGCGCCCTGCGTCGAGCGGGCGGCGGCCTTTCTGCAGCGCGTGCAGCTGGCCGACGGATCGTGGGGGAGAGAGAGCGGGCAGCCCGCCGAACGCATCTTCGCCAGCGGCATGGTATCGGGTGTTCTCGGTCGCACGCGGGTGGTTCGACCGGTCGTGCTGGAAGGTGCCGGACGATTCCTGGCGGGTCTGTGGTCGCCGGATAGGCTGGAGAATGCGAGTTGGGGGGTGCTGGCCGCCTTCGGCAGCTTCTTCAGCAATGTCGCACACGACCTCTCCGATGGGGCGCTTCAGTGGGTGGGGCGCGAGCTCGAGCGGGGCTACCGCAGTCGCCGCTTCGACGCCGTCGAGACGCTGCGTCTGCTGCTCCACTGCGATGCGGTGGCCGTGCCGGGCGCCACCCTCGAGCCGCTGAACCTGTTGCAGCGCCTTCTCGGCGAGCAGGGCAGGGACGGGGGCTTCGCTGAACTCGCGCCCGGTGGCCCGCGGGTGCGCGTGACGCCGACCATCGATGGCATGCTCGCGATCATGCAGCTCTGTCGGCTTCTGTAGCCCGGTGCTGAGAGTCCCGCGCTGTTACGAGATTGCGCGCCACGCAGGCCTGCGATCGCGCCTGGCTTGCGGGGCGGGCGGGCAGGCGGCAGTCTCCGTGCTCTCGGCGTTCGGTTGCCGTGGCCAGGCGGCTGGTGGTGTGGTTGCTCAGAACAGGAGAGTCTGCGCCGATGATGAATCTTGCACGTGTCCACGAATCGCTGGCTCGAGTGATTCCCGATCGCGAATGTCTGATCTACCGCGACAGGCGCTTCACTTGGCAGCAGATGACCGACCGCACCCGGCGTTTGGCCGATGTCCTGCGCAGCCACGGTCTGGGCTGCCACCGCGAGCGGGCCGAGCTTCAGAACTGGGAGTCGGGTCAGGATCACATCGCTCTCTACATGTACAACGGAAACGAGTATCTGGAGGGCATGCTCGGGGCCTACAAGGCACGCTGCGCGCCGTTCAACGTCAACTACCGCTACGTCGAGGAGGAGCTGCTCTATCTCTTCCACAACTCGGACGCCCGGGTGGCGATCTATCACGCCGCGTTCGCACCCACGCTGGCCAAGATCCGTGACACGCTGCCGGATCTGAAGCTGCTGCTGCAGGTGGAAGACGATTCGGGCAACGCGTTGCTCGAAGGCGCTCTCGACTACGAAGAGGCGCTCTCTCAGGCCACGCCCGCGCCTCCGCCCGATGACTTGTCGCCGGACGATCTCTACATCCTCTATACCGGCGGGACCACGGGGGCGCCCAAGGGCGTACTCTGGCGTCAGGAGGAGATCTTCCACTCGGCTCTCACCACGAGTCGCATGCAGAGCCTCGAAGAGATCCAGCAGCGCGTCGAGTCGAGCGAGGGCGTTCGGGCGATTCCCACGCCGCCATTCATGCACGGAGCCGCCCACTGGGCTGCATTCAACATGTGGCACGTCGGCGGAACCGTGATCGTACAGTCGAATGTTCAGCACCTCGATCCCGATGACATCTGGTCCACCGTCGAGCGAGAGAAGGCGAATACGATCACGATCGTGGGGGACGCGTTCGCCAGACCTCTGATCGATCAGCTTCGCAAGAAGAGCTACGACCTCTCGAGTCTGTTCCTGGTGACTTCCGGCGGCGCCATCTTCACCGCAAGTCTCAAACAGGAGCTGCTCGATCTGCTGCCCGACATTCGAATCTTGGACGCGCTGGGCTCGTCGGAGAGCGGAGCGCAAGGCATGCACTTCTCGAGCCGAGATGCGGGGGCCAGCACCGGCAGATTCGACATGGCGGCGGGCAACATCGTCTTGTCGGACGACCTCTCGCGCCGGCTCGAGCCAGGCTCCCCGGAACGCGGCTGGCTGGCCCGCGAGGGATACGTACCGCTCGGCTATTACAAGGACGCCGAGAAGACAGGCCGCACCTTCCCGGTGGTGGACGGCGTGCGTTACTCGGTGCCGGGCGACCGCGCCACGCTGGATCCGGATGGTACCCTCAAGCTGCTGGGTCGCGACTCGGTCACTATCAACAGCGGTGGTGAGAAGATCTTCGCCGAAGAGGTGGAGCTCGCGCTCAAGCACCACTCCGGTGTCTACGACTGCGTTGTCTGCGGGACCCCGAGTGAGCGTTGGGGTAGCCAGGTGACGGCCATCGTGCAGCTGCGGCCGGGTGAGCAGCCGAGTGAGCAAGAACTCAAGTCGGTCGCGAACCAACACATCACCGGTTACAAGCTCCCGAAGGTCTTCGTTTTTGTGGAGCGGATCGTACGTGCGCCCAGCGGTAAGGCCGACTACCGCTGGGCCAGGGCGGTGGCCATGGATGCGCTGGGGCAATAACACACTCGGCCGTGTCAGGTCCCTGTTGTCCTCGGGAGCGTCGCGGCATGCGATGAGCGATGGACTGCCCGCGGAGTCCCACCTCGCCCCGCGCCCGGTCCGCTGGACCCGGCGCGACCTGTGGACGGCGGCACTGCTGTTCACCGTCGCTGTCCTGCCGCGTTTGCTTCACTGGCAGCAGATTCAGGCGAACGATCCCTTCTTCACGATTCCCGCCGTGGACGGCAAGCTCTACGAGGCTTGGGCCAATGACATCATCGCGGGTCACCCGCTGCGAGACGACGTCCTGATTCTTGGGCCGCTCTATCCCCATTTCATGGCGCTCGTCTACGCGGTCTTCGGGCCGAGCCTGCCCGTTCTCAAGATTTGTCAGAGCTTGCTTGGCGCACTCGTCTGTGTGCTGACCTGGACGCTGGCCCGAGAGCTCTTCGACCGTCGCGTGGCGCTCGTCGCTGGCCTCGTTGCGGCGTGCTACGAGATGCTGATCTTCTACGGCGGTACGGTGATGATCGTCAATATCCAGCTGCCACTGGTGTTGCTGATTCTCATCGCCGCAGTACGCGCGCTGCGCCATCCGCAGATTCGACTCTGGCTCGGGTGTGGCCTGCTGCTCGGGCTGTCAGCCTTGGCGAGACAGACGGTTCTCCTGTTCGCCCCCATCGTTCTGTTGTGGATCGAGCTGTCGCTGCGGGGCCGCGTGACCGAGGGTCGGCGCCTGGCACTGATGGGTGTCTTCGCGATCGGTGTCGCCGTCCCGATTCTTCCCTTCACACTGCACAACTGGGTGGTGGGGAACGACTTCGTGCTGATCAACTCCACGGGGGGCGCCAATCTCTACATGGGGAATCACGCCAGAGCCGACGGGGCCTGGCGGCCGCCCCAGATCTCTCGTGGCCCGATCGACAATCCTCTGGCCATGCGTCGCGCTTTCCAGAGCGTCGCCGAGAAGCAGGTCGGTCATTCGCTGAAGCCGTCGCAGGTGTCGGCCTTCTGGTCCGCCAGGGCCCGGGACCGCGTGAAGTCCGACCCGGCGAGTTGGCTTCGCCTGGAGCTGAGGAAGCTGCTGCTCTTCTTCAACGCCAGTGAGATCTGGAACAATCGCTCCGTCACGGTCTCGCGCGAGTTCTCGTGGGTGCTCCGCCTGCCGCTGCTCAACTTCGGGGTCGTCGCTCCATTCGCTCTGCTCGGTGTCGCGCTCGCTCTTCGCCGCTGGCGCGATCTACTGCCCCTCTACGCGATGCTGGCGGTCTATCTTGGCGCGGCTCTGATCTTCTTCGTTCTCTCGCGCTATCGCATGCCGTGCGTGCCCATCCTGCTGATATTCGCCGCCTTCACGGTCGTGTCATTCTACGACGCATTGCGAGCGCGTAACGGACGTCGTTGCCTGCTCGTCCTGGTCGGCCTGGCTGTGCTCTCGAGTGTGGTCCACCTGGATCTGACTTCCGAAAACCTCCACATGGCCTACTTCAACTTGGGCAACAAGTATCGAGCCCTCGAGCAGTGGGACCGCGCGGTCGAGAGCTACGACAAGTCGCTTCGCATCAATCCCAGATTGGTCGCCACGCGAGTGAATCTGGCTCGTTCCTACGAAGCGGGCGGCAGGCGCGAAGAGGCGATCCGGAGCTGGCGCACCGCGCTCGCCTGGGCGGAGAAGTATCGCGACGCGCGCAGTCTATCACTGGCACAGAAGCACCTGCGCGAGCTGACAGGCTCGGACGAACCCGCTGGAGGCGAGTGAGCGCGAAGCCGCGTGAGTGGGGGCAGGCTAGTTCACGGGCGCCTGTTGCAGGCGTGCGCCGAAGGCGCGGATGCGAGCGGCGTTCGTTCCGAGATCCCCTCGACCGTCTCGAGACTTCGAGCGCACGTCGATCAGCGCAGCTTCGCCGTTCGCGCGCACGCGGACCGCGATGTCATCGACGAAGCGAAAGACGAATGTCGTGGCCGTCGCATCGAAGCGGCCGGCCTCGGGGTCGCGATAGCTGATCTTCCAGCCCAGCTCATAGGCTGTGCGCAGCGCCTGCTTGAACGCCTGATCCCTCGCGAGCGAGACGTGCAAGGGGCGCAGGTCCGGGTAGGCGGCTCGCGTCGGGTCGGCGAAGTCAGCCGGGTAGCTCATGTCGCGGCCCGCGTAGGCGGGTACCTCTGCTGCCGAGGCAAAGCTCGGCGGCTCCGCGAGGTTCGTGGTGATGTCGTTGATCGCAGGCACATCGGAGCCCTGACGAGCCGCCATCGCGACCAGCACGAGCAGCGTGACAGCCAGACCAACGGCTCGCCATGCGGCGCGGCGATCGCTCGGTTCGAAGCGTTGCCGCGCCTTTGCCAGCGCCCAGGCTCCGGTGATCAGTGCGGCCAAGCCACATGGCAGCGTTCCGAGCACGAAGAGCAAGAACCCGAGCATGGGTGTCAGCACGCCTGCCTGAACTCCGACGATACCCCCCAGGGCGCTCACGGCACCGAATGTCGAGATTCGCAGCGCTATGCGGGCGCTGCGGGACGTGCAGCCGGCCATCACAACCTCCTCGTTCCTCTTGTGGTTTCACGTCCAGCGCGCGACTGGCGGCGGGTAGAGGTCCCCGGCGGAGGTTAACACGATGCTGGCTGTCGCATGATAGGATTGAGGTTTCGTGCCGTCTGCAATCGCCGCTGAGGCGGCGTGCAAGGGTGGGGTGGATGCGAAGCGTCCGTGTTGTTGGGAGCGTGCTGCTGCTGGGGCTGTCTGCCTGCTCCGACGTCGCGGCCCCGCTACCGGCGTCCTCCGAGCCGCAGCGCACGGCCGCGGCGACGCACTCCGAAGGCCCGGCCGAGCGCGCGGTGAATGCGGAAGCTGGCTCCGCAGCGGCTCGCGCCGTGATGCCGTCGCTGGTGAGTTCCGAGCCAGCACCGGGCGCCGTCGGCGTGCCGCGCAGCGAGTGGCTTCAGCTCGAGCTTGCCGGTCGGGCGTCGCCCGAGGCCCTCTCGCGCCTTGAACTCGAATGTGACGGACGTGAGCTCGGGTTGGCCGCTCACGCGCTCTCGTCGCAGCGTCTCGTGATCAATCCCGACGGTCAGCTCCCGCCCGCCGCGAGCTGCATGCTGGTCTGGCGGGGGCGTGATGGCCCGGAGCGGCTCGCCTGGCACACGGCTGCTGCTGGCACCACCGCGAGCATCTTGTACGACCGCTCTGACCCGAGTGCCGCGGCACCCTTCCCCGACGACTACTGGAGCGTGCCGGACGCCACGCGGGCGACGGGCGCCCGGCTGAGTATCCCCTTGCCGTCACAGAACGGCGTCGGGATCGCGCTCGGTGGTCTGCTCGCCGAGATCAATGACCTCGACGGCTTCAGTCCGATCGCACCCCTGCTCTTCGAGCTCTCTGCACCCCTGGATCCACGCTCGGTTCCAGGCACACCGGCCGAATCCCTCGATCCGCTCGCCAGCGTGTTGTTGCTCGACATCGACCCGGCGAGCGAGCGCTACGGCCAGCGTATGCCCTTCCGCATGCAGGTCCGCAGCGACGAGACAGCCGGCGGGCTTGCCAGCCACACGGCGCTCGTCTTCCCCTCGATCCCACTCTCGCCCGGCGGACACTACGGGCTGCTGGTGACGCGCAGAGCTCGCGCGGATGCCGGTCGACCGTTTGCCCCGTCGCGCACAATGGCGGCGGCACTGGCCGCAGCCAGCCCGAGTGAGGCGCCGGCGGTGACGCGCTTGCGTGAGCTGCTGGCACCACTGCTCGAGCTGAGCGAGAGCGGGCTTGAGCCGCCTCTCCCGCGCGACGACATCGCGTTGGCACTGCGGTTCGGCATTCGCAGCCTGGAGGACCTCCCGGCGGACATGCTCGCCGTACGAGAGCGCATCTTCTCGCTGCCAGCACCCGAGTTCGAGATCGAGACGATCGGTTTGGTCGATGATCTGGAGAGCCCGGTCCTCGCGATCGTAAACGGCATCTGGTGGGCCCCCGATTGGCGCGACGGCGCCAATTGGGCTCGCGACGCGCAGGGTGAGCCGCTGTGGATGGGCTTTGTGGAGGTGCCCTTCACACTCGCACTCCCGCGTGCGGCGCGTGCGGGGCCCGTGCCAATCGTGATGTACCAGCACGGAAGCCCGGGAAGCGCCGAACGCGAAGTGGCCAGTGTGTCGCGCGATTACCTGGCCGACGCTGGCTTTGCTGTAGTCGGTTTCACCGACGTGCTGAACCGCGAGGTCTCGGCCCAGATCGAAGATCCGTCACTCGCGATGATGACGCAGGCCATCACGCTTCTCGGCGCCGTCGTGGCGAACGGGCGAATCCCCGACTTCTGGGCGCAGACCAACGCCGAGCAGATCGCTTTCCTGCGCTTGATCGAGCGGCTCGGGCAGCTCGATCTGTTGCCACTGGGCGCACCCGACGGGCAGCCGGAGCTCGATGTGAGTGCTCCGCTCGGCTATGTCGGGATCAGCCAGGGCGCGAACCACGCCCCGGCATTTCTCCCCTACGCGCCCGAGATCCGGGCGGCCGTGCTGGTCGCGGGTGGAGCGCGTCTGGCCGAACTCCTGCTCCATCAGCAGTCGCAGGCTCTCGTCGACAACCTGCCGATCTTGTTCCCGGGCACTCGCCCGGTCGATGTCTGGCTCGGCATGGCGCTCTTCCAGACCGCCTTCGATCGCCAAGACGCCCACAACCACGCACGCTTGCTGTACCGAGATCCGGTCGAGCTAGCCGCGGGTCCGCGCCGCGCCAGCGTGCTGTTGATCGCCGGGCTCGAGGACAGCCTCGTTCCCAACCACGCCAGCGACTCCTTGGCGTGGCAGCTCGGCTCCGTACCTCAGCTGGCGCCGGTCGCTCGCGGCGTGCCGTTTCTCGACCGGGTCAGCGGGCCAGTGCAGGCCAACGTCGATCGCTTCACCAGCGCCGCCTACGCGCGCTACGTGCCGCTCGCTGTCGACGGCGCAACGCCGACGGCGGGCTGCGTTCCGCCCGCGCTGCCAGCTCGACTGGCCGCAGAGGGGCACTTCTGCGCCCAGCTCGCAGAGGAATCACGTCGCCAGCGAGCTAACTTCCTGCTCTCGGCGTTGGGGGAGGTCGCGCCGCGGATCGTCGAAGCGGCGGTCGAGTAGCGGCTTCCGGCGCGGGCGTGAAGGGGGGCCGTAGTTGTGAGCGAGCTGGTGCGAAACGAGCGCAGGGGGGCGGTCGCACTCCTGACGCTGAATCGTCCAAAGGCCCTGAACGCGCTGGACCGAGCCACGCTGGAAGCGCTGCACGAGGCGATTGCCGAGGTGGCCAATGACGCCGGCGCGCGCGCGCTGGTGCTGACCGGCGAGGGGCGCGCCTTCGCGGCCGGTGCAGATATCGAGCAGATGAGTCGCATGAGCCCACAGGAGGCCGAGACGTTCTCGCGTCTGGGGCACAGCAGCGCGGCCGCGCTCGAGTCGCTGGCGATTCCCACGATCGCCGCGGTCGCGGGCTTTGCGCTCGGCGGTGGCTGTGAGTTGGCGCTGGCCTGCGATTGGATCTACGCCTCGCGCAAGGCGCGCTTCGGCCAGCCCGAAGTGGCGCTCGGACTGATTCCGGGCTTCGGCGGAACGAGCCGTCTCGTGCGGCGGGTCGGCATCGCGTGGGCAAAGCAGCTCGTGCTGACCGGCGCCAACATCGAAGCGGAGGAGGCGCTGCGTATCGGCCTCGTGAACCGCTCGTTCGAGCCGGACGAGCTACTCGACAAGGCGCTCGAAGCGGGCGAGACGGCTGCGCAGCGGGGACCGCTGGCGGTCGCCATGGCGAAGCGTGTGATCGAGCAGGGGCAGGACGCGGACGTGCGCACCGCCCATGTCCTCGAGCAGAACGCCTTCGGCCTGGTTTCCGCCAGTCGCGATTGCCGCGAGGGTATGGAGGCGTTTCTGCAGAAGCGCGACCCGAGCTTCCGCGGGGAGTGATCGCCTCTAGTAACCGCTCACGTAGGGCAGCCGCTGCGCCGTGCGCTCGATGTCCTCGCCGGCTTCGAGGAGCACTGAAGTGGCATCCCAGGTCCCCTCCATGAGCTGCTTTCGGCTTCCTTCCGGGATTCGTCCCCGCATGACACCGAAGCGTGATGTCACGCTCTGGGCGGCCAGGTCGATCTTGACCCGCTGACTCGGATCGAGTTCGACCGCCCCCATCAGGTTCTCGACATCCGTTTCGTCGAGCGTGATGCAGACCAGCCCCAGGCTGGCGCAGTTGCCGGCGAAGATCTCGGCGAAGGACTCGCCGACGAAGGCACGAAAGCCGAAGCGCATCAGCGCCTGCGGCGCGTGCTCGCGCGATGAGCCGCAGCCGAAGTTCTTGCCCACGATCAGGATATCGGCGCCTGCGAACTTCTCATCGTCGAGCGGGTGGTCGCCCTTGGCCGCTTTGCGCGCATCCTCGAACAGGTGCTCCCCCATGTCGTCGAAGGTCACGACCTTCATGAAGCGGGCCGGAATGATGCGGTCTGTGTCGATGTCGTCGCCACGGATCACACATGCCCGGCCTTCCACGCACTCTATCTTGGCGAGAGTCGAGCTGGCCATCGCTAGAGAACCTCCCTTACATCCACCACTCGTCCGGCCAGCGCGGCCGCCGCCACCATGGCGGGTGACATCAGCAGCGTGCGTCCGTGGGGTGAACCCTGCCGGCCCTTGAAGTTGCGATTGCTCGACGAAGCGCAGACCTCGCGCCCGATCAGCTTGTCGGGATTCATTGCCAAGCACATCGAGCAGCCCGGCTCGCGCCACCGGAAGCCGGCGGCGCGAAAGACCTCGTCGAGACCCTCGGCCTCGGCCTGTCGCGCAACCTCCTGCGACCCCGGTACGACAAACGTCCGCACGCCGTCCGCGACCCGGCCCGTCTTCGCCACGCGGGCCGCCTCGCGCAGGTCCGAAATCCGTCCGTTGGTACAGGAGCCGATGAAGGCCACATCGACGAGCGTGCCCGCAATCGGGGCGCCCGGCACCAGGTCCATGTACTCCAGCGCCTCTTCGACGCCGGCGCGCTCGTCTGCCCGCACCTCGGTCGGTGTCGGGATACGCTCACTCACGCCCAGATTGTGGCCCGGATGGATCCCCCAGGTGACCGAGGGCTCGATGGCGGGGCCGTCGAGCCGGACTACGTCGTCGTAGTGCGCGCCGGGGTCACTCGCCAGTGACCGCCACAGCGCCGCGGCGCGCTCGAATGCCTCGCCCTCGGGCGCGTATGCGCGGCCGCGCAGGTACTCGACGGTGGTTTCATCCGGGTTGACGTAGCCGCAGCGTGCGCCCCCCTCGATGGACATGTTGCACAGCGTCATGCGCGCCTCCATGTCCATGGCCTCGACGACCGGTCCCGCGTATTCGTAGGCGTACCCCACGCCGCCGTTGACGCCCAGCCGGCGGATAATGGCGAGGATCACATCCTTGGCGTAGACACCCGCCTGCAGCTCCCCCGTCACCTCGATGCGTCGCACCTTCAAGGGCGCCATGGTGAGGCACTGGCTGGCGAGCACATCGCGTACCTGGCTGGTTCCGATGCCGAAGGCGATGGCGCCAAAGGCGCCGTGCGTGGCGGTGTGGCTGTCGCCGCAGGCGATCGTCGAGCCGGGGTGCGTCAGGCCGAGCTCCGGCCCGATCACGTGCACTACGCCTTGCTGGCCACTGGCGGGATCGAAGAAGCGGATATCGTGCTCCCGGCAGCTCCGCTCGAGTGCGCTCATCATCGCCTCGGCCATGGCGTCCGAGAAGGGACGGATCTGTGAGTCCGTGGGGATGATGTGATCCACCGTGGCGAACGTGCGCTGCGGAAAGCGCACTGGCAGCGCCAGCTCGCGCAGCATGGCGAAGGCCTGCGGGCTCGTCACTTCGTGCACCAGGTGCGTGCCGATGAAGAGCTGGATCTGGCCGGCGGGCAGCTCACGCACCGTGTGGGCCTGCCAGACCTTGTCGAAGAGGTTGCGCGCTTGCTCGCTCATGGTCTCCGCTATTCGTTCGCCGCCGGGCGGCATCTTCGCTCTGGGGAAGTCCGAAGGAAGCCAGGAGATAGCACGGCCCTTGCCGTCCGCACCGTTGGAGTGACGCCGCCGCAGCGGGCTGAGATTCCCGCGGGAGAAGGTTCGTTCGGACGCGCCGCTGAGCGTAGTTGCAGCGTTTGGCGGCAGCTCGACTGTGGTGCTGCGGACGACTTTCCCGCCGCGGGAGGCGTGGTAGGGTCCCGTTCGGACGGGGTGTAGCTCAGCCTGGTAGAGCCTGAACTTTGGGGGTTCAGCGTCGCGGGTTCGAATCCCGCCACCCCGACCAGGAATGTCGGCTCCGTCGGATACTTGAATACCGCCCGCACGATCCACGGGACCAGCCGGTCGAGGGTCGCACCGACGAGGGCCAGAGTGATTCCCGCCCGCTCGAGGTACGTCGGACGTTGCCTGCTCTGTAGCCGGGACACCGGGACCCTCGAGCATACTCACTCGTCATGGTCCCCGATATCGGACGGCGTCGTACTTTGCAGCTTCTTTGCTCGCAGCCGGTGATGTCGAGTTCGAGGGCTTTCAGCACCATGTCGAGTTCGCTCACACCGTTCGTGGCATCCCGGACAAAGGCCTCTTCGTTACGCAAGGTCTTGCTTCCCTTGCCCGCGACCATCGAGCCGTCGGCCTGTCGTGAGCCCATTGCCCATCACACGGGTCAGCTTCTCGGAATGCAGAGAACCCGACGTTTCTATCTGCGATCGACAGGAGCCAGAACGCAGCCCGGATTTCCTGCGCTCGTCGCGAGTGATGGGCGTATGATGAGCGCCGTGATGTTCTTTGACTAGTGGAGGGTGAAAGAATGCGCGTTACCCAGCCCATTCGGGCACTCATTCGTTTCGTCACTTCCGTTGTCACTGCTTCCGTGTTCGTGTTCGCGCTCTCGTGGGGTGTCGCGGCGCAGACGACGGAGATCATCGACTCGACCGGCGACGGCGGCGGGAATTTCTTGGACGACACCTATGCTGTCGCCGTGGATTCCGGCGGCAACGTCTATCTAACCGGGGCTCAAACCGACAACGCCTTCAAGATCGGACCCGGTGGCACGATCACGGAGATCATCGACTCGACCGGCGACGGCAGCGGGAACAGTTTGGACTATCCCGATGGCATCGCGGTGGATTCGAGCGGCAATGTCTATGTGACCGGGGCCTTTTCCGACAACGCCTTCAAGATCACGCCCGGCGGCACGATCACGGAGATCATCGACTTGACCGGCGACACTGGCGGGAATGGCCTGAACCAACCCGAAGGCGTCGCGGTGGATTCCAGCGGCAATGTCTATGTGACCGGGGTGCTCAGCGACAATGCCTTCAAGATCGTGACACCGGGCACGTGCAGCACGGGCGGCACGGCATGCACGATCAGGGAGATCATCGACTCGAGCGGTGACCCCGGAGTGGACCCCTTGGAGAGGCCCGTCGGTGTCGCCGTGGATTCCACCAGCGGCAACGTCTATGTGACCGGGTCCTTCACCAACAACGTCTTCAAGATCGTGACACCGAGCACGTGCAGCACGGGCGGCACGCCATGCGCGATCACGGAGATCATCGACTATGACGGTGACGGCGTCGGGAACACCTTGCTCTGGACCGTCGGTGTCGCCGTGGATACCAGCGGCAACGTCTATGTGACCGGGCAGTTGGATGACACCGCCTTCAAGATCGAGCCCGGCGGCGCGATCACGAAGATCATCGATTCGGCCGGTGACGGCGGGGCGAACACCCTGAACGGACCCTACGGTGTCGCGGTGGATTCCAGCGACAACGTCTATGTAACCGGGAGAGAAAGCGACAACGCCTTCAAGATCGAGCCCGGCGGTGCGATCACGAAGATCATCGACTTGACCGGCGACGGTGGCGGGAACATCCTGGACAGGCCCGTCGGTATCGCGGTGTATTCTGGCGGCGTCTATGTGACCGGGAGTGACAGCGACAACGCCTTCGAGATTACTCCGGAACCCGTCTACGGCGCCTCACTCTCCAGCGCGATCACCTTCACTGCCGACGATACGATCGCGGCGAGCACCACGCGCGTGTTCACGCTACAGACTCCAGCCTCGATCGATCTCGACAAGCCTCCGATCAGCGGCAGTGTCGCTGCCAGCTCCGCCACCGTCACCGTTTGGATCGGGCCCGATGTCGGGGGCTTCTCCGATTTCTGGGTCACGTCGGGCGCCGGTCAGTTTGTGAGCTACCTGTGGGATCTGGTTACCATCCCCATCTCCAGCGTCAACGTGCTGTCCGGTACGGGATCGATCGAGTGGGCCACGGGAGCCATCGACTTTGAGGGCAACGTCGACGTGACAGCCGCGGGTTTCGACAACATCACGGCCCACGCCTTCGGTTCGGCGACGAAGACATCCAACACTCAAGTCGTCATCGCGACGAGTTCCCAGGCCACCGAGTTTCTCGCCCCCGATGTGCCGTCAACCGGCACGCTGGCGCTCTGGGCGATTGCGTGCGGCTTGCTTCTGACGGGGACGGTGGCTCTGGCGATGCGGTTGCGGGAATCGACTTGGGCCTGACTTTGGCGAGGCTTTCCGCCCCCGTCTTGCCAGGTCGCTACTGACGCCACAGCACCATCAGAAAGGCGCTCTGAAACTGTGCGAGGCTGAGCGTGAACTGAGCGCCGGCCGGCATGTACGAGATATTCCATGGGTTGCGGAGAGTGACTCTCCCTCGGCCGTATCCCAGAACGGCATAGACGTGCTCCGCCGTGACATTCGTTGCAGCCGGTACACCAGCCCCTAGGCTGGCGGCGATGGTCGGTCGCCTGGTGCTTCGCCTCAGGGCTCTCACCAGATCTCCTCGTTTTGCTGCGGAGAGGCCGGTGAGAGGCTGTGCAATGTTCTGTGCGTTCGTGTGTGCGATCCACAGGTAGTTGCCCACGAAGTCCTGCATCACGCGTGCGACGTCCGGTGGGCTGCCGAGCTGTCTCTGTCTCTTCGCCAGCCCACGGTAGCTATTCCCTCCGCGGTAGACCGCGTAAGCCTTCTCCAGCAGGCTCGGCCAGATGACGTTGTTACCGGAGCTGGCATAGACGAGGCTGCCAGCCTGATGATAGAGCCGTGTCGTAACCCGCACGGCGCGCACCCCCGAGCCACGAAACCGGATCGAATAGACGCGAGGCGGACCGGCCTGGTAGCTGCTGGCCACAAAGAGGCTCCGAATGGCAGCGGGGTCTGCATGCGCCATGGCGACCAAGGCAGCCGCGGCGGGACAGGTCGAGATGCCACCCTGCACGACGTCGTCGACCTGCGGGCCCTGTGCCTGAAAGACGGGCAGCGTGACATCCAACAGCTGCAGACGCGCCGCACCCGGACCCCCGATCGGCGTGGGCTCGTGCGCACCCCAGGGCGTCACATTGGGGTTTGCAGGGACGATGCCACCCGCCTGTGCGAGAACGATCGAGCCCGGCGGCAGACGACCGATGGGGCCCCGGGGTTGGGGAGCGGCAGGTTGATGCGAGCTGCCCAACGGCCCGGGCCTTCGTCCGATCTCTCGTCTAGGCACGGCGGACCTGGCGGAGGGAGCAGAGAAGCATGGAGTCACCTCTCTACATAGACTACATGGAGCCAGCTCCAATGGGTAATCACGGGCCTCGATGCCTTCCTTCGAGATTGAGTCCGGAAACTTTCCATCGTGTTGGGCCGGCTGCGAGACGGCGCGCCGGTATGTGCGCTGGGTGTTGGGTCGGGGCGTCACGCGGTGGCGCGATGTCTGCTCCCGATCTCGCCCGCCGACAAGCCCGGCTGCAGCGCTACTCTGGGGCTCCGAGGAGGAGCAGCGGAGCCATGCCGAGCTATGAGGCGCTTCGAGCGCGACACCAGGCGGATCTGATCACGCTGCTGCCCGAGCAGATCGCGCGGGTGGACTGGAGCGTCGAGCAGCTGCGGGCAGAGCGAGAGCGCGGCCTGCGCGAGCTCTTGAGGGCTGCCAAGGTCGGTTCGCCGTGGCATCGAGAGCGGTTGGCGCATGTCGATCCGGACGCCTTCACGGAGGAACAGCTCGGCGAGCTGCCCGCCATGACCAAGGACGACCTCATGGCTCACTGGGACGATGTCGTCACGGACAGACGTCTCAGCCTGGTGTCGGTCGAGAACTTCATGGAGTCGCTCACGAGTGACGCATATCTGCACGATGTCTACCACGTTGTCGCTTCCGGGGGGTCCAGCGGTCGGCGGGGTGTGTTCGCGTACGGCTGGGAGGCCTGGGCGCAGTGCTGTGTGGGTCTCGCTCGGCTGGCGTTGCGCGACCTGAGCAAAGACTCCGAGACCGTGACGGCCCCCATCGTGACGGCTGTGGTGGGAGCCGACAAGCCGACGCACATGACGAGCGCGCTGGCCAAGACCTTCTCCACTCCGACCATCTCGACTCATCGCTTCCCCATCACGCTGCCACTGCGCGAGCTCGTGGCCGGCCTGAACGCAGCGCAGCCGACGATGTTGGTGCCATACGCATCCGCGATCCCGATGCTGGCGCACGAGGCCGAGGCGGGACGCCTCACGATCTCCCCGCTCCGGATCAGCTGCACCTCCGAGCCGCTCCTGCCCGAGATTCGGCAGCTCGCCGAGCGGACCTGGGGCGCGCCCGTGGGCAATATGTGGGGTACGACGGAGGGCGGCCCGACGGGCGTGTCGTGTGCGCTGGGTACGGGCATGCACCTGAGCGACGACCTGCTGATCATCGAGCCCGTGGACGAGGTCGGTCGCCCGGTGTTGCCCGGCCAGCGCTCGGCCAAGCTCTACCTCACCAACCTCTACAACCCCACCACTCCGCTGATTCGCTACGAGGTGACGGACGAGGTGACGGTGCTCGACGAGCCGTGTCCCTGCGGCTCGCTCCATACGCGCGTCGCGGACATCCAGGGACGGCAGGACGATTGCTTCGCCTACGCGGATGTCATCGTGCACCCGATTGTCTTTCGCTCGCCCCTGAGCCGCCAGCGCGGGGTCGCGGAGTATCAGGTGCGACAGACCGCGCGCGGCGCAGACATCGCCGTTCGCACCGTCGGCGAGATAGACGTTCCGGTGTTGCGGCGGGAGGTGGCGGACGGGCTGGCCGAGCTGGGACTGGCGGACGCGGAGATCTCCATCCTGCCGGTGGATGGCTTTGAACGACAGGGAGTGGGCAAGCTCAAGCGGTTTTTGCCACTGTCGTCCGCGTAGGGGCAAGTGCGAGTGGGAACCGTGGCTCCGTGGAACACACGCCACGCATCTCGTCACAAAGAGCTGGCTGCTACGCAGAGTCTCGAGCTCTACCGCTCGCCGGGACGCCCTGCTCGGGCGCTGGAATCAGGTCGGCGAACACGAAGCCCTCTCGCTCCACGACCGCTCCCGCGCTCACGGCGATTGGCGCGCCGAACATCGGTCCGTCGTACGCGAAGGTGTGGAACTCACCGTTCTCGCCGCAGGGGTCGACGTCCCCGGCGAGTTCCCCCAAGAGCGAGTCGTCGAATTCGCGCCCGACGAGCTCGCGCGAGCAGAGCCGTGGATCCACGCATGTCAATCGGGCGCGAAGCCCCGCGCCGATCATCTCGTGGGCGAGTGACGCCGTGTCGCATCCCCACAGAGGGAAGACGCTTGCCAGCCCGGCGGCTCCGACGAGGCGTTCTCGGTACTCACGGACGTCGGGCAGGTAGAGGTCGCCGAAGGCGACGGCGACGACGTCCCCGGATGCCGCTTCGCGCAGGGCGTGTGCGAAGGCCGACTCGTAGGCCGCGTTCGTGCAAGGGTGCGGGATCGACACGATGTGGAGTGGCAGACCGACGGCGCTTGCCTGGGCCTGAAGTAGCCGTATGCGTGTCGCGTGCATGGCCACGCGGCGATGTGTCACGTTTACCGTCGTGACGAGACCACACACTTGGTAGCGCGGATCTCGCCGCAGGACGTGCAGCGCCCAGGCGCTGTCCTTGCCCGTGCTCCACGACAAGAGGAGCTTATGTCGCCCGTGCATCGCCACCCGCTCACCGGCAGCATCGGCGGTCACGAGCCATGCCTCCGGGCGTAGCCGAAGCTGCGCAGCCGCTCGATACGCTGCGAGCGATGCCCGGCATCGGGATCGCTGGCTGGGGCGCGGAAACTCCGTGCCCGGCGGCTCATTCCGACCAGGCGAAGCGCGCGCCCTCGGGCGCATCGCGCCGCACCAGGGCTCCCAGCGCGAGCACGCGATCCAGCTCGGTGTCGGCGAAATCGGCCGCCGCTCCCGTGGCCTGGACGACGGCTGACTTCAGCTCGGCGAGGGGATCGACCCGGAAGGCAGGCAGTGCCTCGATCACGTCGCCATGCAGGAGCTTCCAGAGCAGCGACTGCCGCCGCCGCCGCTCGTAGCGCTCCTTCTCATAGCCCTCGAGCCGGTCGTTGGCCCACAGCCAATCCTGGTATTCGAGGTAGCGCTGCAGCTTCTGCTCCTGGGCATCGGCAACCTCCTGGATCACGCCCGGCGCGGCCCGCTCGGTGCGCGTGACGACGTGGTTTGCGTCGTATCGGGTCCAGTCGTTCGAGAGGATCTCGATGCCGTAGTCCGCCGCACGCTCGCGCACCTCGGTCCCGGGGAAGGGCGCCAGGATGTGAAACCCAATCAGCGAACCGAACTCTTCGTGCAGCTCGTTGGCGAAGTCGAGCGTCTGCTGCAGCGTCTCCGCGCTCTCACCCGGTAGCCCGATGATGAAGGAAGCCAGCGCGCTGATACCCGCGGACTGGGTCATGCGCATGGCCTCCCTCACGTTCTGCAGGTCCGACTTCTTGTTCACCAGATCGAGAATCTCCTGGTTGCCGCTCTCCACGCCGAAGCAGACCCCCTGGCAGCCGGCGCGCGCCATCGTCTCGACGATCTCGGGGGTGATGGTGTCCACCCGCGAGAAGGCGTTCCAGCGCACGCCCGTCTGGCGGCGGATCAGCTCCCCGCAGACCGCCAGGAAGTGTTTTCGGTTGAGCGTGAACAGCTCGTCCTCGATGGCGATCTCGTTGAAGCCCAGGCTCGCCAGCTGCTCGATCTCGTCGACACAGCGGTTGGGTGTGCGGTAGCGCACTCGCCGGCCGGTCCAAGCCGACGCGGAGCAGAAGATGCACGAGTAGGGACAGCCGCGACTGGTCAGAACGCTGGCGTGCGCGTCGAAGGCGAGGTAGCGCGCGAGCGGAAGCAGGTCGCGCGCCGGCGTTGCCAGGCGGTCGAGTTCGGGCTCTGCCGGTCGCGGCAGCGTGCAGACCACGCTCTCACCGTCTCGCAGGGCGAGACCGCGAACGTCGCGCAGGTCCATCCTGCCCTCGAGCGCCCACGCGAGCTCCACCATCGTGCGCTCACCCTCGCCAATTCCGATGAAGTCGAGGGCGGGCAGGTCCCGAAAGGACCCCTCGATCTCGAATGAGACGTGCGGGCCGCCCATCGCGATCGGCACCCGCTCGTCGCACGCCCGTACCTGCCGGGCGATCGATGAGGCGTTGTGGTGATTGAGCGTGATCGAGGTGATCCCCACCAGCTGGGGCCGGAAGCGCTGCATGCGCCGCTCGATCTTCTCGGGCGTCGTGTGTGCCAGGAGCAGGTCCAGCACCTCGACCTCGTGACCCGCCGCGCGCAGCGCGGCTGCCAGGGAGGGAATGGTCACGAGCAGGCGCGGAACTTCTTCAAAAGGGTACGAGGGATTCACGAGCAGAACGCGCATGCAGCCTCCCGCCGGAGACACGCGATTGCCTCTGCCCGGCGCCGCATTCTATCTGTGTCCGGCAGCGGAAGCCACCGGTCGCAGGGCGACGCAGCGCGAGCGCTGCGGGAGGCGGCGGTTCATCGGCTCTGACCGAGTGAATCGGGCTCCGCGGATCAGGCCTCTTCCTCGGGAAGGTATTCGTTGAACATCCTGCCGAGCTCGTCGTCGGTGCGGGCCGGAACGTTGTAGTAGGTGCGGATCAGCACCGAACCGTCGGACTCGAAGCGATAGGTTTCGATGCTCAGCCCGACGGTTGTCTCGCCGTCGGTCGTGATATGGTTTTCCAGCAGCCAGGCGACCTCGTTTCCGTTGAAGAAGAGGGCGCCATCCTGGACCTTGAAGCGCACGGCCTTGTTGAACAGATCCCACGAGTCGGACCAGCACTGCTCGCCGCCCTTCTTCTCGGGAGTGCCCACCGGGTCGAGCATGCGAACGTCTCCCGGCGCCACCTTGCGCCAGTTTTCGAGCCAGGCCTCCTTGTCGCCAGCGTTCCACAGGGCGATGTAGTTCTCGGCCCAGTTCTGGAGTTCCTTCCTGCTCGGCGTTCCCACCGGGTCATCCTCCTTAGGGTCCTGCTGATGCCAGCCTGCCCGACAGGCGACTCGTGGAGATCTCGCTATGGACTGTAGGTCATCGAAGCATCTCGGACAGACGATGGTCTTCGCCGAGAGACGAGGGCTGGAGCTTGACCACGTTCTTCTACCGAGCGCCCACCGCCCCCCCATCCCATCATGATGCTTGCCCATCGGGGGTGTTCGCGGCTGTGGGGTGCTGTGTATCCTGTAATCGTGATGTGTCCCGTCGTAGTGGACCCCCTCGGAGTGACGATTCGCGAGCTCGAGCCCGGTGACGTGCCGAGCCTCGTGCGCTGTGTCGTCCGCTGCTACGGCGAAAGTTACCCGTACCGCGCATTCTACGACGCCGACGAGATCCGCCTGCTGCTGAGCCGCGAACTGCTCCATTCGGCCGTTGCCGTGGACCGGCAGGGCGAGGTCATCGCACACCTCGGCACTGTGCTCGAGCGTCGTGGGAGTCGAACTGGAGACATGGTGCTGGGAATCGTGGATTCTCGCTTTCGAGGCCACGCCCTGTCCGTCCGTGTGGGAGTCGTGCTGGCCCAGGAGTTCCAGCGCCTGGCTCTGATCGGCCTATATCTGTACGCCACCACCGCGCACGCCATCAGTCAGAAGCTGACCCTCGCGACCGGCAGCATCGAGACGGGGGTGCTGCTGGGCTACCTGCCCGAGGCGACGTCATCCATGCAGCAACCGACCCATTCGCTGGGTTGGAGGATCCCCTCGATCATGCTCTACCTGCCGCTCGCAGAGGCACCGGCCCGCACGGTCTACGTCCCCAAGCGCTATCGGGATCTCACCAGCGAGATCTATGCGCGCGCCGGGCTCGAACGGCAGCCCATCGAGGTGGGCTCGGGTCTCTCGTGTGCGCCGACTCGCCTTCGGTCGCTCCTGGACACGTCGCGCAGTCTGGCTCGGGTCGTCGTAGAACGGGCGGGAAGGGATCTCGTCTCTGCTGTGAGGCAGGGGCTTCGGGACGTCGGATCGAACACCGCAGACATCGCCCACGTCGACCTTCAGCTCTCCGATCCAGCGACGCCGGAGAGTGTGGAGATGCTCCGTGAGCTGGGCTTCTTCTTCGGAGGCGTCCTGCCCGAGCTTCGCGACGGCGACGTAATCCGACTTCAATCCGCGAGGGAGGGGCTGCTCGATCGCAGTGCCATCGCGGTGGTTTCGGAGGTGAGCGAGCGTCTCCTCGACTTTGTGCTCGCCGATCGGGAAGCGGCTCTCACGACGTTGAGTCGAACATCGAGATAGTTGGCGAACTCCTGGGATAGGACACTAGCTGCCCGATGTTCTTGTAGACTGGTACTCGCGACGGACGATTGGAGAGTGAGCACGGCATAGAGACCGGGGAGAAGCGCGCATGGACCAGATACCCGCCATTCACATGGTGTCGACAATGCACCTCTGTCTGGTGGCAGCCTTCCTGGGGGTGTACGCGTGTGAGACCATCGTCGAGGGATCTCACGCCAGAGACGAGTTGCATCCAACGGCGATTCGCATGCACTTCTTGATCGACATCTTCCTGGAGATCCCCCTCATGATCGGCATCTTCGCAACGGGGGTCATCCTGTCCTTCCAGGTGGAAGACGTCACGACTCCCCACGCCTGGCTGATCGGCTGCGGCACGATCGTGGTCTTCTCGTGCATCTTCTGCTTCTTCCGGTTTGTGCGCACGCGAAGGCGCCTCTTGGACGGTGAGACCATCGATCACGCGCGGCTCGCTGCGATCCGAAGTCAGTTTGGCGTTGTCACCCTCGGCATCCTCACGCCTGCACTGGTTGTCGCCCTGGGCATCGGATTCTGGCTCGCACATCAAAGGGCGGTTGAAGCCTTCTGCCTTTGATCGCGTGCCGGTGGGGAAGCCGCGGAGTGGGCGCCGGAAGCCAACGGCAAATCGAGGCCAGAGGCCCGCCTCTCAGATGCGCTTGGCGTCGTGCCGCTCCTCGCGATCGCTGACGCCAGGCTGCCCGGCTCCCCCCAAGCTCTCGGGGGTCGGGCAGCTCTCTATGTGCACGTGTTGAAAGTCAGGTGGATAGGTCGAGAAGGACCTTTCCGCGCTTGCCATGCTCTTCCAGTCGTTCGAGAGCAACAGCAACCTCAGCAAGTGTGTCGGTGCGCAGCGCTTCCTGCGCACTGTTGGGTTGGCTCAGCCGCGGCTCCGGTGTGCCGGCGCTCTCCACCAGCGGACGGCCCAACGATGAGTTCGGCGGTTGTGATGCCCTCATATGTCCATTCCAGAGCCCCGGGGCGGGGCTGCCGGCGGTTCCGGGGATGGCCGCCCGCGCGGTCTGTCGTAAGGGCCGCGGGCTCACACGCTCGACTTCCCCGCGCGGAGATCGGGCGTCCCGATCGGGCCGTGCACGCGCCGCCTGTTCCCGTCTTCGGACATCGGTTGTAAGGTCTGCGGTGCCCGACCGCTGCCGGCCGATCTGGCCCTCGGTGAGGTCGACAGATGGACGGAGAATTGTGATGCCCAGCGACTGCACCCCCCAGCTGCGTGAGCGTGTCGAGAACACGCTGCGCTTTCTCGCCGTCGACGCGGTCCAAAAGGCCAATAGCGGGCATCCCGGTGCGCCGATGGGACTGGCGGCTCCGGCTTTCGAACTCTTTGATCAGCACCTGCGCTTCGATCCGACGAGTCCCGACTGGCCGCTGCGCGACCGCTTCGTGCTATCGGGCGGACACGCTTCGACGCTGCTCTACGGGTTGCTGCACCTCTTCGGCTACGACCTGCCGATGGAGCAGATCGAGCGTTTCCGTCAGCTCGGGTCGAAGACGCCCGGACATCCCGAGTACGGCCTGACGCCAGGTGTGGAGCTGACGACGGGGCCTCTCGGCCAGGGCTTTGCCCACGGCGTCGGGATGGCGCTGGCCGCGCGTATGACCCGCTCTCGCTTCGGGACTGGTGCCGACGGCCACCAGGGGGCGCCCGGGCAGCACTTCGTCTATGGCATCGCGGGCGACGGCGACATGATGGAGGGGCTCACGGCCGAGGCGGCGTCCCTGGCGGGGCACCTTGGCCTGGGGAATCTCATCTATCTCTACGATGACAACCGCATCACGATCGACGGTGCGACCGGCATCAGCTTCAGCGAGGACGTGCAGCGGCGCTTCGAGGCCCAGGGCTGGCACGTGCAGGGGCCCATCGACGGACAGCAGGTGCTCGAGCTGCGCGCGGCCCTGGAGGCAGCCCGCGAGCAGGTCGACCGGCCGAGCCTGATCATTACGCGGACGGTGATCGGCCGCGGCAGCCCGGCGGTTGCGGGCAAGAACAAGGCGCATGGTGCGCCGCTTGGCGCCGAGGAGGTGAAGCGCGCCAAGCAGGCGGCGGGCTGGCCGCTCGCCCCGGAGTTCGTCGTGCCCGATGACGTGCGGGCCTACTGTGCGGCACGCATCGAGGCCAAGCGCGAGCAGCGCCGCGAGATCGATACGCGCCACCAGGCGTGGCGCGAGGCCAATCCGGAATGCGCCGAGGCCTGGGATGCGGCGCGAGATCGCAAGCTACCGGGAGACCTCGCTGAGCGGCTGGTCGAGGGCCTCGAAGACGTGGCCGATGCCACGCGAAACCACTCGGGTGCCGTGCTGCAAAAACTCTCTCAGCTCGTGCCGCATGTGGTGGGCGGCTCGGCGGACCTGGCCGGCTCTGCCGCGCCGCCGCTGCTCGCCGATGCCGGCGTGGTGGGACCGGCGGCCGGGGAGGGCGTCGACCCCTTCGCCGGGCGCAACATCCACTTCGGTGTGCGCGAGCACGCCATGGCGGCCATTACGAACGGCATCGCGCTCGACGGAACCTTCATCGCGTACTCGGGGACCTTCCTGATCTTCAGCGACTACATGCGTCCCGCGCTGCGCCTGGCGGCGTTGATGCGCGTGCGCTCGCTCTTCGTCTTCACGCACGATTCCTTCTTCGTCGGAGAAGACGGGCCGACGCATCAGCCGGTCGAGCAGCTCGACAGTCTGCGTCTCATCCCCGATCTGACCCTCTTTCGCCCGGCAGACGGCGTTGAGACCGCCATGGCGTATGCCTGGATCGTGCAAAGGGCCGAGGGGCCGGCTCTCCTCTCACTGAGTCGGCAGAAGCTCGCTGCGCTGGAGCGACCGGCGGGCTTCGAGCTGGAAGACATCTGGAAGGGGGCCTATCCGGTGCAGCCGGGCGAGGGCGAGCCGGACGTGGTGCTGATGGCCAGCGGCTCGGAAGTGGCGCTGGCGTGCCAGGCGGCAGCCCGGCTGGCAGCGTCAGGGGTGGTCGCCCGCGTGATCTCCGCGCCCTGTCTCGAGCTGTTCGCCGCGCAGCCCGAGAGCTACCAGCTCGCACTGGTGCCGAATGATGGCACGCCCGTGGTCGCTATCGAGGCCGGGCGGGGCGAGAGCTTCCGGCGCTACGTCGGACGCGACGGCCTGATCCTCGGTGTTCAGGGCTTCGGGGCATCGGCCCCCGCCGCGGATCTGGCAGAAGAATTCGGCTTCACGCCGGAGCAGGTCGCCGAGCGCGTTCTCGCCAAGCTGCGCCTCTAGCCCGGATTATTCATGAAGCTCCTACTGCGGCCTCGCTACGAACCTTCATGAATAATCCGGGCTAGCGGTAGCTCCGTGAAGGCGGCAGTGCGCCGCCCGTGTCGAGTCGCGTCAGATCGTTCAGGCGGATGTGCACAACGCCGTCGAGGCTCTGGAGTGGCCCGGCGAGTTCGACCAGCTTGGCGTCGTGCATGGTCGCGCGGAAACGCGCGACCATGTTTGGTGTCATGATGACATTGGCCAGACCGGTTTCGTCCTCCAGGGTGAGGAAGAGGAAGCCTTTGGCCGAGCCCGGGCGTTGGCGAACGATTACATGGCCCGCAGTGCGCACGAAGTGGCCGTCGGGTAGATGCTGCAGCTCACCGGCAGTGAGAATGCCGCGCCGGTGCAACGTGGGGCGCAGGTGGGCCATGACCTGGGGGCCGGTGGTGAGGCCGGCCAGGCGGTAATCGGCCAGGGTTGTTTCGAGCGGAGACATCTCTTCGAGCACCGCGCTCGCCGCCTCTTCTGCTCCTTCAGGCGTGTGATCCGCCAATGGCTCGTGATCTGCTGACGACACATGGCCCGCAAAGAGCGAGTTCGGGTCACGCTCGGCCGCAGCCACCTGCCAGAGGGCTGCTCGGCGTCCGCGCGGTGTGCCCTCGAGCTCGCCCAGAGCACCCAGCTCGGCGAGCGAGTCGAGTTCGTCCGCTCGCAAGAAGACGCGCCCGAGCATGTCACCCAGGCTCTCGAAGGGCTTCTGCTCACGCGCTGTCTCCAAGCGGCGGGCCGTCTCGCGGCGCAAGCCGGAGGCGTATGCCAGCCCGATGCGTACTGTGGGCCCAGCACCCTCGCCCTCTTCGAGCGCGCAACGCCAGTGCGAGCGGGTTACATCGATGGGGCGCACCACCACGCCGTGGCGCTGCGCGTCCTTCACCAGTGTCGCCGGGTTGTAGAAGCCCATGGGGTAAGCGTTCAGCAGGCCCACCAGAAAGGCCGCCGGGTGGTGGCACTTGAGATAGGCCGACGCGTAGGCGATCAGTGCGAAGGAGGCGGAGTGGGATTCCGGGAAGCCGTAGAGCGCGAACGATGTGATATGGCGAACGATCTCCTCCTGGGCGTTGTCGGGGATTCCCCGCTCTTGCATGCCCCGCCGCAGGCTGGCCTCGATCTTCTCCATCCTTTCGAGGGAGCGCTTGAACCCCATGGCCCGGCGCAGCTCTTCGGCCTCACCGCCGCTGAAGCCCGCTACCGTCATTGCGACTCGCAGTAGCTGTTCCTGGAAGATCGGGACACCGAGGGTTCGCTTCAGTATTGGCTCGAGAGAGGGATGGGGATAGCTCACCGGCTCCCGCCCGGCCCGGCGGTTCAGGTAGGGATGCACCATCTGCCCGACAATGGGCCCGGGACGAATGATGGCGATCTCGACGACTAAATCGTAGAAGTGCCGTGGCTTCATGCGCGGCAGCGTCGCCATCTGGGCTCGACTCTCGATCTGAAAGACGCCGACGGTGTCGGCCTGTCTCATCATTGCGTAGGTATCGGGATCGTCCTGGGGCAGGTGCGCCAGGTCGATCTCTACTTTCTCGTGGCTGCGAATGAGCGGAATGGTCTCCTCCAGCGCTGCCAGCATGCCGAGTCCCAGCAGGTCTATCTTGATGATGCCGAGGTCCGCGCAGTCATCCTTGTCCCATTGCACCACCCTGCGCCCCGCCATGCTGGCGGGCTCGATGGGGACCACCTCGTCGAGCCGGTTGGCGGCGATCACGACTCCGCCGCTGTGCTGTCCCAGGTGTCGCGGCAAGCCCTGCACGGCGGACACGAGCTGTAAGAGCCGCTCGATGCGTGGGGCAGCAGCGTCGATGCCGATCTCGCGCAAAGGCTCGGAGAGGGTGGTCGGGTCGCGGCTGCCATCCAGCCGCCCAAGCTGTTTGGCCAATCGATCGACGGTATCGGGGGCCAGGCCGATGACCTTGCCCATCTCACGCACCGCCAGCTTGCTGCGGTAGCTGATGACATTGGCCGTCATGGCGGCACCCTGTTCGCCATACTTTTCGAAGACGTACTGGATGACTCGTTCGCGTTGGTCGCCGGAGGGTAGGTCGAGGTCGATGTCCGGCCACTCGCCGCGTTCTTCGGAGAGGAAACGTTCGAAGAGAAGCTCCATTCCGACCGGGTCAACCGCCGTGATGCCGAGTGCGTAACACACGGCGCTGTTGGCTGCAGAGCCTCGTCCCTGGCAGAGGATGTGTTGCTCTTGGGCGAAGCGCGCCAAGTCGTGAACGATCAGGAAGTAGCCCGCTAGCTCGAGCTTCTCGATCACCGCGAGCTCGTGCTCGAGCTGGCGACGTACGCGCTTGGAGAGAGGTTGGCCGTAGCGTTCGTGTGCGCCGAGAATGCTGAGTTCGCGCAGGCGGCTGGTCTGGGTTTCGCCCGGGTGCAGTGGGTACTCGGGGAAGCGGTAGCCGAGTCTCTCGAACGTGAAGCTACAGCGTTCTGCGATGCTGCGGGTGGCGCGCACCCAGTCGGGTCGGTCGCTGAAGCGCGCTGCCATCGTCTGGCGGCTCTGGAGATAGCGCTCGCCATTGGGCAGCAGACGCCGGCCCGCCGCATCGAGGGTGGTCTTCCAACGCAGGCAGGTCAGTGCGTCGAGCAGCGCACGACCCTGCGGTGTGGCACAGCGCACATCACCGCTCGCGACTACCGGTACGCCCGCCGTTTCCGCGATGGCTGCCGCCCGCCGGCACATTGGCTCGGTTCGGCGCTCCATGTGGCGAGAGACGTCCACCCAGAGTCGCCCGGGATCATTGCCGAAAGCGGCTCGGGCGCGGTCGAGCAGGGCGGGCGAGAGTCGCTCGTCACCGCGGATCAGAACGGTGAGATCGCGCGCGTACTCCTCGATCTGTGTCCAAGCGACACGGCATTCGCCCTTGGCCCGCCCATGATGACCCAGTGTGAGAAGCCGGCAGAGGCGCCGCCACCCTCTGGGCGATTCCACCAGCAGCAACAGTGAATCGGCCGCATCACTTGTCGCCTCCCTCTGCACCTCGAGCTCGGCGCCCAGGATCGCTCGTATGCCGGCTTGGCGGGCTGCGCGGTGGAAGCGGGGTGCACCGTAGACCCCGCCTCGATCGGCCAGGGCCAGAGAGGGGTAGTCGAGTGTGGCTGCCCGCTCGACCAGCTCCTCGGGATTGGACGCGCCCTCGAGAAACGAAAAGGCGCTGCGTGCCCGCAGCTCGACGTAGTCATCACTCATCCGGTTCGCTATTTTCGCCTTGTTTTCGCCCTGGTCAAGAGGATCTTCCATGTCGAGTCGCCGCATTCCGGTCGTGTTGTGGAGCGGCTTCAGGGGCCCGACAGCGCGACGGGGAACGCCCTTGTATTCTCTGGCTCCAATGACGAGCACCGTGCTGATCGCCGACGACGAGCCGCAGCTCTTGCGGCTACTCGTTCGTATCTTCGAACGGGGGGGGTTTCGCGCTCTGGCGGCTAAGGACGGCGACGCCGCCATCGAGATGTTCGAGCAGCATGTCGACGAGATCGACGTATTGGTGCTCGACGTGATCATTCCGCCCAGGGGGGTGGCCGAAGTACTCGAAGCGGTGTCGGGACGGAAGCCGAGCCTCGGCCTGGTGCTGACGAGTGGCGATCAGCTATCGCCTGGTTTGCAGGAGCTGCTTCACAAGCAGGGTGGTGTCTTTCTCCGCAAGCCCTTCCTCCCGAAGCTACTGCTTCGCACCGTGCAGGAGCTGGGCTCGGCCGCAGAAGCGGAGTGAGCCGCGTCGTGGTCCGCCCGGCGGCTCGCCCGCGATGCATCCTGCATGCTGACATGGACGCCTTCTACGCCTCGGTCGAGCAGCGAGACCGGCCCGAGCTGCGTGGTCGGCCGGTGGCCGTCGGTGGGGAGAGCCGCCGCGGTGTGGTGTCGGCGGCGAGCTACGAGGCGCGGCGTTACGGCATCCATTCCGCCATGCCGAGCTTCGAGGCCAAGCGGCTCTGCCCCGACCTGGTCTTTCTGCGCGGAGACATGGTCCGCTACAGCCGGGAGTCGCGTCGTATCTTCGAGATCTTTCGCGAATTCTCCCCGGTGGTGGAAGGACTCTCGCTCGACGAGGCATTCCTGGATCTCTCGGGCTGCGAGCGCCTGCTCGGGCGCCCGGCGGCCGTCGGTGAGCGTCTGCGAGCGCGCGTGCGTCAGGAGACCGGGCTAGCGGTCTCCGTGGGGATCGCGCCGGTGAAGCTGGTGGCCAAGATCGCCAGCGCTGCAGCCAAGCCGGACGGATTGCTCGAAGTGCCGCCGCAGCGGGTACGTGAGTTTCTGGATCCGCTGCCGGTACGCTGCATCTGGGGCATTGGTTCGGTTGCCGAGCGACGGCTGGCTGACGCCGGCTTCCTCAGCGCGGGTGACCTCGCCCGCGCTGAGGACTCGCTGCTCGAGAAGCTTTTCGGTGAGCGCGGAATCAAGCTTGCGCGGCTGGCTCGCGGCGAGGATCTGCGCGAGATCGAGGCGCATCGGGAGGCGGTCTCCTATAGCGAGGAGAACACCTTCGACGAGGACATCTCGGACCGCGGCCTGCTCGAGGCCACGATTCTCACGCATGCCGAGTCTGTGGCGCGCCGGCTGCGGCGCGACGGGCTGCGCGGGCGGACGCTGGTGTTGAAGTGGCGCGAAGCGAGGCGCCGGAGCCAGGGGCCGCGAGGCTACCCGCTCCACACCCGCCAGACCACGTTGTTCGAGGCGACCAACGATGGCGGGGAGATCGCCCGGGAGGTTCGCCGTCTGCTCGTGCAGGCGCATCTGTCTGCAGCCGTGCGATTGATCGGCGTGGGCGTCACGGGCCTCGAGGATGCCGATGCCGGGCAGCTCCCGCTCTTCGGCCGCGCGGAGGGCAGCGAACGGCGCGACCGGCTCAACAGCGCGCTCGATGAGATTGCCGCTCGCTTCGGTTCTGGCGCTGTCGCGCGCGCCAGCCAGGGTAGCGCCGAGCGCGCCGGACTATCGCTTCAGATCAAGCGGGGAGAGCCTCCGCACTCGAATGGCTGAGGTCCCAGCGATAGACCCGCATGGGAGGCACATTCAAGAGCTCGGTCTGGATCGAGGCGTTGCCGAAGACATTGACGCCCAGCGTGTGAACGCGGTCGCGAAACTGGTAGGCGACGAAGCGGCCGCCCGGGGCAAGGCTGTCGCGCACCGAGCGCAGAATGTCGGTGCCGAGTGAGGGATTCATGGTGGAGAACGGAATGCCGGACAGGATGACGTCCGGCTGATCCAGAGCGTGGTGCGCCAGGATCGACGGGATCTGTGTGGCGCTTCCCTGATGGACGATGAGTCGCGGGTCTTTGATGTGCGAGCGGAGAAGGCCGACGAAGTGGGGGTTGATCTCGATGACGAGCAGCTGCGCGCCGGGTGCCAGGTTGCGCAGCAGGGCTCGCGTGGTCCCGCCGGTTCCCGGGCCGAGCTCAACCGCGAGTCGAGCCGATGCGAGGTCGGCGGTCTTGACGATGCGGCGCTCCATGAATCGCGAGCTGGGAATGACCGATCCCACCTCTTTCGGGCGTGTGAGAAATCCGCGCAGGAATGCGAGGCGGTGGTCTTTTCGCGACAGGGCGTTCGGTGCCTTCATGTCAGCTGGCTTCCTTTTCGATCTTCGGCTGCGAGGAGTTCAGCTTACTTGAGCCGGCGCGGGGAATGGAGATGTGCTTGGTCGGCTTCTTGGGCACGGCCCGCGGGTTGTGTTCGCGGCTGCGAGTTTAGTCGTAGATCCCATCGATTTGCCAGACCTGCTGCAACCAATCGAAGCACAGGCGAACCACTGCTCCGTCACTCATTTGGACATCGAAGTGATCGACGGCGAAACGGTCTTCTTTCGACCACCAATGACCGGTGGTACGCCATGGGCCGGCAATCATGACCACGTGGCCGTTGCTGATTGCACTGCGAATGAAAGACGGTTGTCCATGGTCGATCCGCACTGCTGCCGGCACAGGCGGCCGTAGGGCTCGGACGGCGGGTTGGGTGGGTGGGGGGCAGGCGTCGGAAGCAGTGTGATCTCGCTGGGTTCGGCCGGGTCCAGAGCGGTCGGAGGGGGGCTGGAAGGGCTTCAGTCCGAAGGCGCTGGGATGGTGGGTGTCGGCGACCTCGGGCGTGCCGACACATCCCTCACCGCAGAGAGATTCGAGCTTGCTCAGGGTGCGGTCGAGGGCCGCGGGGTTTGGACCCCGAGGCCGGAAGAGATCGAGCTGGTCGCTGCGTGCGGGCACGCCTCGAGTGCCGACGGAGAGGCCCTCGATTGCGGCGCCTGGGGGTTGATCGGCCAGAGCCAGCATGCTGAGCCGCAATAGCACCCGCACGTCGAGAGTGGGGGTCGTTGCACTCACTCGCCGGGCATCGCGCCCGCCACCCTCGACGACGAACTCCAGGTCCAGCGATCGGCAGGCTAGAGAGCGCAGTGAGAGTCGCTCGGTCAGACGGGAGAGCAGCCCGCGCAGGACGAAGGAGAGAGGCTCGAGACTGGCGATGGGGGTCTCGAGGTCGATGGCCTCCTCCAGGCGTGTATCCGGGGGCTCGGGCAGCGGGGCCTCCACCTCCTCGCCTCGGGCGCGGGTGATCAAGTCGAGTATCTCCGGGCCCAGGCGTTGGCTCAGGGCACGTCGAGGCAGCCGCAGCAGGTCCCGCACCGTTCGTACACCGAAACGGGTGAGGGTCTGGGCCAACCGGTCGTCGGGGTCGAGCAGATCCAGGGAGAGGGGGGCGAGAAAATCGCTCTCATGGCGTGGGGGCAGAACTTGGATGCTGCCCGGCTCATGCGAGATGCAGCGTGCCACCAGCAGAGCCACTGCCTTCGAAGAGGCCAGTGAGACCACGCCTGGCAGCCCCTGCTTCACGCTCCGGGCCAGTAAGGCCGAGGCGAAGCCCTTCTCCGAGTGGAAGAGCGCGTCCGTTCCGGAGGCGTCGAGGAAGACGCCGCCCTCGGAAGCAAAGGGCCCCGTGGCTTGAGGCGCCAGGGCGGCACGGGGTGAGAGGGAGAGTGCGATGTCGAGCAGCGCATCCCGGGCCGTACGCTCGAGAGCGGGTGAAGCCACCTGCACCCTGAGTTTCGGGCAAGCGCTTCGGGCCTGGGCGACGGAGTTCCAACTGCGTACGCCGAAGGCGCGGGCGGTGGGGGAGATGACGATGATGTCGGCTTGGGCAGCTGGGCCCGAGGCCACCACCAAGGGGAGTTCGCTCAGCTCGGGGTGAGCCCGCAGCGCGGCCCGCAGCGGAAGATCGCGGACGAGCAGGCAGGCGATCCGAGTGCCCATCTCACGAGGAGGCGCGGCGTGGCGTGGTTGCACTCAGGCGGACCACCACTTCGCGATCGCCTGGTATCGCCCGGTGACGCACCAGCACGGCCCGGGTCTCGAGCTCCTCGAGCAGGGAGGGTACACCGCTGTAAAGGGGCCGAGTCGGTCGCATCTCCAGGACGATCTCGGCCTGGGGACCGCTGAGACGCTGATCGGCGAGCGTCACCAGTGCTGTATTCGTGCCCGCCGCCAGCCGGGCGAGCCGGGTCCAGGCGGTATGGGGGATGGGGGAAGAGGGCTCAAGGGTGCAGGTGCGGTGAGATGCGCAAGCCAGGTCCAGCACGACGAGAGGAATGCCCTCGGTTTCGAGCAGGCGTTCGGTACAGCGCAGAGCACTGCGCCATTCGCCGGGTGCACGAGCCCAGAGCACCCGCTCCAGGTCCACGCCAGCTGCCTCGGCGGAGGGGGGGGTGAAGGCATCGGCTCGATCGACCACGGCGACGAACTCCCCACCTGCCCCGGTGGTTCTGGCCAGCAGAGCCAAGGCCAGAGAGGTGCGCCCCGACGAGAGCGGGCCGACGATTTCGCTCAGGCGGCCACGGGGAAAGCCGCCTCCCAGCAGGGCATCGATGGCAGCCAGGCCACTGGGATACCGGAGCAGGGGCTCCCGAGGCTCACCACCTCGTCGTAGCTGCTGGGGCCCGAGATCGGCGAGCAGGGCTTCGAGTCGCTCTGGAGACCGGATCGGCCCGGGCCTTGATCCAACAGGGGGGTGGGGACGCGCGAGGCCAGAAGGCATCTCCTTATTTTCGTCTTACTTTCGCCTCCAGTCAAGTTCGGCCGGGCAAGAGAAGCCCTGTGCGGCGTCGAGTAGAGCCGCCCCGTGGTCCTGCTCAGCCCGGCAAAGACGACCTTCGAATGCGGGCGTGGTTGCCGTCAATTTCGATTCTGCCCTCGGCGAAGAGCCGGATGGCTTCCGGAACCAGACGGCGCTCGACGGCGGTGACCCGGCTCGCCAATGTCTCGTGTGTGTCGTCCTCGAGCACCGGGACCGCCTCTTGGAGAATGATCGGGCCGTGGTCGTACTCGTCGTCGGTGAAGTGCACCGTGGCGCCCGTCAGCTTGACTCCCATCGCCAGCACCGCGTCGTAGACCTTCTTGCCGTAGAAGCCCTGGCCCGAAAAGGCGGGAATCAGCGCCGGGTGGACATTGATCGTGCGGCCCTCGTACTTGCCCCGCAACTGAAAGAGCGAGAGGAACCCCAGCAGTGCAATGAGCTGCACATCGTACTCGGCGAGTTCGGCGTGCAGTGCGTCGTTGAAGGCCGTGACATCGGAGTGGCTCTTGCGCGGTACGGCGACGGCGGGCACCCCGCGACGCCGTGCTCGCTCCAGCCCGAAGGCGTCCGGCTTCGAAGAGATGACGACCACCACCTCAGCCGGCACGTGACCCGCATCGATGTGCTCGAAGAGGTTCTCCAGGCTTGTGCCGTTGCCGGAGAGGAGAACTGCGATCCGCAGGGGGTCGTTGCCGCTCATGGTTTCGTACCAAAGCTCGTCAGAACAGCGCCCGGTAGATCTGGCGCGTGGCCGGTGAGCGGTTCAGAGTGAAGAAGTGGATTCCTGGAACGCCGGCTTCGAGCAGCTCGCGGCACTGCTCGGTCGCCCAACGGACACCGAGTTCCTGGGTCGCCGCGTCGTTGTCCGCCACGCGCGCGAGCTCTGTCTCGAGATCCGCTGGAATGGAGCCGCCACCCAGGGCTGTCATTCGGCGGACACCTGCCACGCTCGTGATCGGCATGATGCCGGGCACGATGGGAACCTCGATCCCCGCTTCCCGCGCCCGCTGGACGAAATCGAAATACTTCTGGTTGTCGAAGAAGAGCTGGCTGACGAGGAAGCTGGCGCCGGCCCGCACCTTGCGCGCCAAGTTCTCCAGGTCGACCTCGCCGCTGGCAGCCTCCGGGTGTACCTCCGGGTAGCAGGCTCCGCCGATGCAGAAGCCGCCGCGTCGCTCGATGAAGGCGGTGAGCTCGTCCGCATAGGTGAAGCCGTCCTCGGGTGGCCGGAAGTCCTCGCTGTCTCGGGGCGCATCGCCGCGCAGCGCCAGCACGTTCGTGACATCGCCCTGTGCGAGGGCGTCGAGAATCTCCGCGATTTCGCTCTTCTCAAGGGCGACGCAGGGAAGGTGCGCCATGCTGGTCAGCCCGATCTCTCTTCGGATTCGGATCACCAGATCCACGGTCTTGGCCCGCGTGGATCCGCCGGCTCCCATGGTGACCGAGACGAAGCCCGGCGCGAGTTCCTTCAGCTCTTCGATGGTTCTGAACAGGCTCCGAAAGCCGACATCGGTTTTCGGTGGAAAGAACTCGAAGGAAATCACCGGCTCGCCGCCGCTGTAGAGCTCGACGATACTCATCGGCCCCATTCTACCCATCCGCCCCCGTTGACGCTCGAACGCGGGCCCGCGAGACTGCGCGAGCTGCCCGGGGCGGCTGGAACGAGATGTCACTGCGCGGCTCAGCTGCCGACGACGGAGTAAGGGGAGAGCGATGTCGATTCTGGTTACGGGCTCTATCGCGGTCGATCACATCATGGTCTTCGAGGATCGTTTCAAGAATCACATTCTTCCCGACAAGGTCCACATGCTGAACGTCGCCTTCTTCGTTCCCAGCATGGAGAAGCGCTGGGGCGGCACGGGGGCCAACATCGCCTACAACCTGAGAGTGCTGGGTGAGAGCCCCGTTCTGCTGGCTACAGTCGGGAGCGACCTCGGGCCCTATGCGGCCTGGCTGGATCAGCACGGCGTCCGGCGCGATTGGATCCTCACGCTCGAGGACGCCTTCACCGCCCAGTGCTTCATCACCACCGATCTCGATAATAACCAGATCACCTCGTTTCACCCCGGCGCCATGGCGCGGGCCCACGAGGCGAAGCTCGCCGACCTTCCCGACGACATCGCGGTGGGGATCGTCGCCCCCAACGGCAAACAGGCCATGCTCGACTACGCGCGTGGTCTCAAGGAGAGAGGCGTTCCCTGCGTACTCGATCCCGGTCAGGGCCTACCGATGTTCGATCGCGACGAGCTGCTGAGCATGATTGATGGCGCGGCGGTCTTCGTCGTCAATGACTACGAGTGGTCACTGACCCAGCAGAAGACCGGCCTGGCTGAGGACGAGCTGGTTGAGTACGTGGGTGCGCTGGTGGTGACTCGGGGCGGGGAGGGCTCGATCGTGCGGCGCGGCGCGCGCGAGCTCGGCATTCGAATGGAAGCGGATCGCAGCGAGATTCCGGTGGTCGAAGCCGAGCGGGTGGTGGATCCGACCGGCTGTGGTGACGCCTACCGATCAGGCATTCTCTACGCGATCTTCCAAGGGCTGTCGCTGGAGACGGGCGCTCGTATGGGAAGCCTGATGGGTTCACTCAAAGTCGCGCAAGCCGGCCCCCAGAGCATCGAGATTGGCCTGGACGAATTCCGCGCGCGCTACGAGCGCCAGTTCGGCTCCGGGTTCTGATGCTGAACGGTGGTGGTCGACCGGTACGCACCCGGGCGCTGCTGTGGTTCGCTTTTGGCATCGCCCTGCCGGTTCCCTGGGTGGTGGCAGAGGCCCTGGGCGGTCTGGGAATCCCAGGCGAGTTCGTGATCTTGCTCGCGGGCTGCGCCATCCTCGGGTCCGCCTTCATGCTGTCATGGTCGTGCGAGCTCGCCGAGCGGGACATTCCGCAAGCGCTCGCGCTCCTGGTGCTTGCGCTGGTGGGTGTGCTTCCCGAATACGCCATCGACCTGCACTTCGCTTGGACGGCGGGCAAGGATCCCAGCTACGCCGCCTACGCGGTGGCGAACATGACGGGCGCCAATCGTCTGCTGATCGGCTTCGGTTGGGCCGCCGTGGCGCTCGTAGCCTGCGTTCGAAGGCGCGAGCGCGGCATGATGATCGCCGGCCACCAGCGCCTCGAGCTGCGCTTTCTGATCTGGGCCACGCTCTACTCCTTCGTCATTCCGCTGACAGGCACAATCAACCTCTTCGATGCAGCGGTGCTCCTCGCCCTCTTCGTCGCCTACGTGAGGTCGGCCATCGCGAGCGAGGCCTGTGAAGTCGAGCTGGTGGGGCCGGCGGCTCTGATCGATGTGGAGTTTGGCCAGCAGGGCCGGCGGCTCTGGGCAGCGCTGCTCTTCGTCTTCGCCGGCTTCGCGATCTTCGTTTCGGCGGAGCCCTTTGCCGAAAGCCTGGTGGCGGTCGGGCGCAGTCGCGAGATCGACGAGTTTCTCCTCGTGCAGTGGCTTGCGCCCGTCGCCTCGGAGTCGCCCGAATTCGTGGTGGCGATTCTATTCGCCTGGAAGCTGCGAGGCTCACTCGGGATGGGTGCGATGATTTCCTCCAAGGTCAATCAGTGGACTTTGCTGGTCGGGGCGATTCCGATTGCCTACGCACTCTCTCTGGGCGGCTTTCAGGGGCTGCCGCTGGACGCGCGTCAGACAGAGGAAATGCTGCTGACTTCCTCGCAGTCGCTGCTGGCTGCAATCCTGATTGCCGACCTCAAGTTCAGCCGAGTCGAGGCCCTCTGCCTGGCCGGCCTGTTCGCTGCACAGCTCTTCTTTCCGAGCACCTTGATTCGCTGGTGGTTCATCGCTCTGTACCTGGCGATTGCCGCGGGTCTGTTGCTGCTCGGCCCCAGCAGCCAGCGAAGTGCGTTCTTCGGCCTCGTCTTCTCGCTCCCGCGCTCCGACTCTGCTTCTGACTGTGAGCCGCAGGCGCCTGCGGGCGAGGTCTGATCGCCGTGTTCGCACCCAGGCACGCGGTGGATGTGGTCGTGGTCGGCGCCGGCATCGTCGGCCTGGCGGTGGCCGCCGCGCTGGCCCGATGCGGGCGCTCGGTGCTGATCCTGGAGAGGCGCGAAGGCATCGCCCGGGAGATCACCAGCCGCAATAGCGAGGTGATTCACGCGGGCATCTACTATCCCAGCGGTAGCCTGAAGGCGCATCTCTGCACGCGCGGCCGGGAGCTCATCTACCAGCGCTGTGCCGCCCGCGGCGTTCCGTGTCGCAAGTTGGGGAAGCTCATCGTGGCGAGCCAGGAGTCGGAAATCGGTAGCTTGGAGGAGCTGCTCGCGCGCGGCGAGGCGAACGGTGTGCCGGGTCTCGAGATGTTGACCGGCCGACAGGTGAATCGTCTGGAGCCACAACTCGCGGTGGCGGCCGGTCTGCTCTCGCCCGAGACGGGCATCCTCGACGCGCAGGCGCTGGCCCTGTCATTCTTGGCCGAGGCCGAATCGCATGATGCGATCTTGTTGTTGCACCACGAGGTGATCGCACTGGAGCGGTGCTCTACTGGCTGGCGAGTCGAGACCCGCACGGGAAGCGAGGCCTCGGCATCTCGCGAGGCGGTGTCGTGTGAGACGGTGGTGAATGCGGCTGGGCTGGCGAGCGATCGGCTAGCGGAGCTGGCGGGTCTCGATCCGGACGCGTGTGGCTACCGACTGCATGCCTGCAAGGGAGACTACTTCGCACTGGCGGCCGGCAGCGAGATCTCGCTCGAGCGACTGGTCTATCCCGTCCCCGCCCCCGCCGGCCTGGGGATCCATGCGACACTCGACCTCGCGGGCCGAATCCGCTTTGGCCCCGACACGGAGTATCTGGCGGAGCCGAACTACCATGTGCGGCCCGAGAAAGCCGCGCACTTTGCGAAGGCCATACGGCGCTACCTGCCGTTGCTTCGAAGCGAGTGGCTCAGTCCGGACTACGCCGGTATTCGCCCCAAGCTGGCGGGGCCCGGCGACGGCTTCCGGGATTTCGTCGTCAGCGAGGAATCGGGTATTGGGCTGCCCGGGCTGGTCGACTGCATCGGGATCGAGTCGCCGGGGCTCACCGCCGCCCCGGCCATCGCGGAATACGTCGCCGAGCTTCTGTAGTCCCCGCAGACGCCATGAGGTCCCGCCGGACGCCTGACGGCGCTCAGCCAGCTGTCAGCCAGAGCACTGCGCAGCCGATGTTGTCGCCGGCACGCTGGCGGCGTTGGGCATCGATGGCGGCCTGGTTCACTCGCTTGCAGGTGTCGAGCGCGCGCAGTTCGGGTTCGCATCGGCTCGCCTCGCGCACGGCCTCGCGCACGGCCGCCTCAGGGTCGGTCACACCGATTCCCCGCTCGGAGAGGCCGTCGGTCGCCAGCACCACCGCGCGCGTGTCCGCCAGCGGTCGACAACCCAGCACGCACTTTTCTTGCTCGCGTTCTCGCGTTTCGGCCTGGTAGCCCAAGAAGTAGGTGTCTCGCCGGCCGAGCGCCGCCCAGCCGCGCTCGACCACGAGCGTGTCGGTCGCCTGAAAGCAATGGCTGTCACCCACGCAAGCGTGCACCAGCAGGGCTTCGGCGGGGCGCACCAGTGCCAGTGCCAGCGTGGTGGGAGCGGGGGCGACCTTCAGCTCGGCGGCACGAGCCAGGACGGCGCGGTTGCAGGCCAGCAAGGCGTCGAGGGCCATTTCCTGCCAAGCCTCGTTCGACCCGACGACCGTGCCGGCGGCCGTCCACTCGGGTGCCGTGCGCTGTAGGAGATCTTCGAGAGCGGCCTCCGAGCCGCTGGCGCCGTGGTGACCGTCCGCCACGGCGATCAGCGCACCGCCATCGCCGAGCGCAAAGAGGGCCGCGTCCTCGTTGGGCTCCGTGTGGTTGTAGGTCTTGCGAGCGCCACCACGCGACAGCGCGATGGCGGCCGGGCCTTCGGCCACCGCGCCGCTGACTCCGAATGTGTGGTGGTCGCGGCCGAACAGGAGTGCCGTTTTCAGAGGAGCCCCTTCGCCGGCGCTGTCAGCGCTGGCTGCATGTCACATCGGCTCGCGATCGAGGAGCGTCGTGCGTTGGTCATGGTGAGCCCGTAGTATACCGCTGGTCGTGACGTTCGCTGTCGGGTCGGGGCACTGCAGCCAGTCGGAGCGTGACCGGAGGACCGTGATGACACAACCGCAGTCAGGTGACACCAAGGACGGAACCGAGCTGGTCTTCGCCTTGTGTCACGAGCTCGGCAATCTGATCGGGGCGATCCGTCTCCACGCGCACCTGCTAGACGAGGAGATGGGCCCGAAGGCGTTGGCCGTCACTTCGGTAGAGCTGGACGATCTTTCGGCTCGGGCCTCTGCCCTGCTGGGCCATGTTCGACCGCTGCTCTCGAGTGGGCCGCGGGACATCGACAAGGTTGCGCCGGCCGCGGTGGTCGCGAACGTTCGTCAGCTTCTCGAAGAGCACGGCGGGCGGGGTGTGGCGCTGTCGTCGGAGACGGAGCCGGATATCCCAGCGATCGAAGTCGACCAGGAGGTGCTCCACCAGCTGCTGGTGAGCCTGCTCTTTGCGGCCCTCGAAGCTGCCTCGCGCGAGGGATCGGTCTGGCTGCGCGCCGAGAGCCGGGCCGATGGTGTCGCCTTCACACTCGAAGACGACGGTGAGGTAGACGAGGACCCGGCAGGGTGGCGCGAGCAGATGATGAGGGGGCGACCGCTGCTGTGTGCCGTGGCAAGCAATATCCTCGCGAAGCGGCGAGGTCATCTCGAGGTTACGAGGCGGGACGGGCGCACGAGGGTTGCGCTCGTGTTGCCCACGGGTTGAGTTCGGCTGCGCAGTTGAGCGTATCCCTCGTTTAGGCGCGACGGGCCGTCGCGCTTCTGCTAGCCTGCGCGCCCCCCTTCCACAGGTCCCGGTCCAGTGCCCATGCTCCGATCTCGTGAAGACCTGCGAAATCTCGCCATCATCGCCCATGTCGACCATGGCAAGACGACTCTGGTCGACGGTTTGCTCAAGCTGTGCGGCGCCTTCCGCGAGAACCAGACGGTGGAAGACCGCGTGATGGATTCGGGCGATCTCGAACGCGAACGCGGGATCACGATCCAGTCGAAGAGCACGGCCGTCGATTACGAGGGCGTACGCGTGCAGCTTGTCGACACGCCTGGCCATGCCGATTTCGGCGGCGAGGTGGAGCGCGTGCTCGGGATGGTCGATGCGGTTCTACTGTTGGTGGATGCGGTGGAAGGCGTGATGCCCCAGACCCGTTTCGTGCTGCGAAAGGCGCTTGAGCACGGCTTGCGACCCATCGTGATCGTGAACAAGATCGATCGCTCAGAAGAGCGCGCTCATGAGGTGACGGACGAGGTCTTCGATCTGCTGGTGGAGCTCGGTGCCAACGACGAGCAGCTCGACTTTCCGTTGGTCTACGCCTCAGCCAAGCTCGGACAGGCGACTGCGGAGTACGGTGCGCCGATGGCAGACCTGCGACCCGTGCTCGATGCCATTCTCGAGCACGCGCCCGCGCCACTTGTCGATGTCGACGGCAGTCTCCAATTTCAGGCCGTCACGCTCGGTTACGATGCCTTCGTCGGCCGCCTTGTGATCGGTCGCGTCGAACGTGGCGAGCTGGTGCGCTCCGACCAGGTGGTGCGCGTTCCCGAGCTGGGCCGGCCCGAGTCGTTTCGAGTCACCAAGCTCTTCGGTACGAGTGGGATCGAGCGCGTGGAGATCGAGCGCGCGCGGGCCGGGGACATCGTGATACTGGCCGGAGTCGACTCGATCGAAATCGGTGACACCATCTGCAAGCCCGGCGCACCGGAGGCGTTGCCCCGCATCGCTATCGATCCGCCGACCATCAAGGTGAACTTCTCGATCAACACCTCGGCCTTTGCTGGTCGCGAGGGCAAGTTCGTCACGAGCCGCCAGCTTGCGGAGCGCCTGACGCGCGAAGCTCTGAGCAATGTTTCGATTCGCATCGAAGACACCCATAAGCAGGACACCTTCGTCGTGGCCGGGCGTGGTGAGCTTCAGATCGCAGTTCTCGTGGAGACGATGAGGCGAGAGGGGTACGAGTTCTCCGTCTCGCGACCCGAGATCATTTTGCGTGACATCGACGGCAAGGCCTGCGAGCCGGTGGAGGACGTGCTGATTGATGTGCCCGAGACGACGGCTGGCTCCGTGATGGAGAAGCTACCCGTCCGCAAGGGGCGCATGATCTCGATGCAGCAGCATGGGGATCGCATTCAGCTCCAGTTCGTCGTGCCGAGTCGTGGTCTATTCGGCTATCGAAACGAGTTTCTCACCGATACCCGGGGTGAAGGCATCCTGTACCGCTCGGTACGCGGCTATGAGCCGCACGCCGGTGATCTCGATCGCCGCAGTGTGGGGGGCATCGTTGCGACTGAGACGGGCCAGACGACCCCGCATGCCATTTTCAAGATCCAGGAGCGTGCGACGCTCTTCGTGCCGCCCGGCATCGCCGTCTATGAGGGTCAGGTCGTGGGCGAAGCCCGCCGCCCCGGCGATCTCAACGTCAACGTCTGCCGCGCCAAGAAGCTCGACAACATGCGGGCTTCCGGCAAGGACGAGAGCCCGATCATTACGCCTCACCGCAAGCTCACCATCGAGACGGCGATGGAGTGGATCGAATCCGACGAGTTGCTCGAGGTCACGCCCCAGAACCTGCGTTTGCGCAAGCGCCTGCTTTCGGGAAGTCAGCGCAAGCGCTGAGCGGTCTTCAGCTGACGCGGCGCGATGAAGCCCGGCTGAATTCCGCCTGCAGCTCCGCGTAGTCCGTGGCGACCGGGAATTGCGGAAACTCGTCGATCACGTTCTGCGGCGGGCAAAAGAGAATGCCGGCATCGGCTTCGGCAAGCATACTCGTATCGTTGTAGGAGTCGCCGGCCGCGATGACACGAAAGTTGAGGCCGTGCAGCGCCTTGACCGACTGTCGCTTGGGGTCCTTCTGGCGGATGTGATAGTCGGTGATCATGCCCCGTTCGTCGATTTCGAGCTTGTGGCAGAGCAGCGCTGGCCAGCCGAGCTGTCGCATCAGTGGCTGAGCGAACTCGTAGAACGTGTCGGACAGGATCACGACCTGGAAGTGCTCGCGGAGCCACCCGAGAAAGTCGCTTGCACCCTCTAGAGGTCTCATGCCACCGATCACCTGCTGGATATCGCCGACTCCCAGCTGATGCTCGTCGAGAATCCGCAGTCGTTGTTGCATCAGCTCGTCGTAGTCGGGAACGTCTCGCGTCGTGGCCCGCAGCGCTTCGATCCCAGTCCGTTCCGCCACGTTGATCCAGATTTCGGGGACCAGTACCCCCTCAAGGTCGAGACAGGCTATTTCCAACGCTGATCCCCTTCCGTGATCCTGGTGGCCTCGGTGAGTATGGGTCAGGCGGTAGGTAGCGTGTGGAGCGCGCTCCGCAAGCTACCCTCAGGCCGTCCAGCCGCGAGAAGGTCTCGAGCATTGCCGCCGGCTACGTCATGCTGGAGCGCTCGCGGGTCTGGCTGTCGGAGCGCCTGGGGCGCGAGCAGTACACTTCGGAGGGCCCGGTACGGGCCGGGGGGGAGGGTTCAGTGAGTGGGCTGGAGGCGCTCTTGCTGGGGCTCGTTCAGGGATTGACCGAGTTCTTTCCAGTTTCGAGTTCAGGGCACCTGGTGATGCTTCGCAATCTGCTCGCCGTGAATACCGAGGGCGGGCTGATCTTCGAGATCTCCGTGCATGTCGCGACGCTGATCGCCATCGTGATCTTCTACCGTCGGCGCATCGGCCAACTGGTGACCGGAGTGCTGACACGCCGCCGGGATTCACTGGAGTATGGCGCCAAGCTCGCTCTCGGGACGCTGCCCGCCATCGCGCTCGTGCTGGTTGCCGAGGACTTCATTACCGCGCAGTTCAACAATCCGGCCGTGGTTGGTGTGGACCTGCTCATCACCGGTGCGATTCTCTGGACGACTCGACGCACGGGACCCCGCGCGCATCTCCCCGAGCCCTCGTGGTCGGCGGCACTGCTGATCGGCTGTGCACAGGCGGCGGCCATCTTGCCGGGCATCTCCCGCAGTGGCAGCACCGTGGCCGCCGCTCTGGCGCTCGGAGTCGCCCCCGCAGCGGCGGCGGAGTTCTCCTTCCTGCTCGGCATCATCGCCATCTCGGGCGCCGCGATGCTGGCGATCCCGGAGCTGGTCGGGGCCTCGCCGGACCTCCTGGCCTCGTTGGCGCTCGGAGCAGGCGCCGCGCTCGTCTCGGGCATCGCGGCGATCTGGCTCTTCGTCAGGATGCTGCAGCGGCAGACGTTTCACCTGTTCGCGTACTATGCCTGGGCAGTCGGACTGTTCTTCCTGCTATGGACCTGGCGCGTCGGCTAGTCCCGCGCGCGAGTGTCCATCGCCCTATCGCCTACGGCTCCAGGATGGGATGCAGTCGCTGTGCGGGCTGAGTCTCGCGCAGCTTCTTCAGCGCGCGGGCCTCCAGCTGACGAACGCGTTCTCGCGACAGTCCGAGCGACTGGCCGATTTGCTCGAGTGTGTGCTCCTCTTCACCCGCGAGTCCGTACCGCAGGCGAAGGATGAGCTGCTCACGCGGCGTGAGCGTGCCGATCAGCGTGCCGACACCCGAGCGCATGCGGTCATCGTCGATTCCCCCGTCGGGCTGGGTCGCGCCCTGATCCGGGACGAAATCCTCGAGCCGCTTCTCGGTGCCCGCCACGTTCGATTCCAGTGAAATCGCCTCACGCGACAGGCGGTCGAGCGCCTCGAGCGAGTCGGTATCGGTGCCGAGCGCCGGGGCCAGCTCGGCCGGCGTGGGCTCGCGGCCCAGCTTGCCGGTTAGCTCCGCCCGCACGCGCTGACTGCGCTGCAGCCGGTCGTGCACGTGGGAGGGCAGACGAATCGTTCGCGAGTGATTCTGGATGGCGCGCACCAGCGCCTGGCGAATCCACCAAACCGCGTAGGTGGAGAACTTGAAGCCGCGACGGTGGTCGAACTTCTCGACGGCGCGGATCAGGCCGAGGTTTCCCTCCTGGATCAGGTCGGGAAACGAGAGCCCGAGGTTGCGGTAGTCCTTGGCGATCGCCACGACGAGCTTGAGGTTGTGTTCAATGAAGCGGTTCTTTACCGAAGTCATCAGCTCGTGCGCGTCTTCCACCGAGTTGATCAGCTCCAGCATGCGCTTCTTGGTGGCCCCGACCTCTTGCTCCAGCTCCGCCAATCGTTTGGTTCGCTTGCGGGTCCGCTTCATTTCGCGGGCGTAATGGATCGCCTTCTCGCGCAACTCGACCAGGATGGCCAGGGAGAGCTGGGCATCGTGCATCTCCTTGACGATCTTGCCGTCGGTTCGCTGAAGCGCCGACGTGTATTCCTCACCGGCCTTCCCGAATTTCTTGGCGCGATCTTCGAGCTGGCTGCGCAGCTTCTTGACGCCCCTCTCGACGCGAGCAGCGATCTCACCCGTCTCCTCTTCACCGACGGATTCCGAGAGCTTGGCGCCCGTATGCGACAGGGCTCGCAGAGCGTCCCAACGCTCGACTACGTGTCGCGCCGAGCAGGGAATCGCATAGAGCGCGGCCCGCAGCTGGGAGGTTGCGGCTTCGAGATCCTTGGCGAGATAGACCTCTTCTTCTCGCTTGAGCGTTCGCGTGCCGCCGATCTCCTGGAAGTACGATTCCAGGGGACGACGCTCTCGTCCCGGATCCAGCTCGTCGGCTGCGACGACCGGCGTGGCGCCGAGCGCGGCATTGCGTGCCGTGGCTCCACCCGTTGCGACCTGTCTCTGATTCTCTACTGACACCAACTTACCTCTTAGACCTCCGGTGCACTTCCAGCGCTATCGGATACCGCCCGGGGGGCTGGCCTGACCTATTCGCATGAGACACCGCCCGGATGGTGAACGCCCAATGCCTTCGCTCGTCGGCAGTGCCTCGTTCAGCCGGCGCCTACCTGGTGAACCTTCGTACGGGGCGGGCTGCTCGTGCCCAGCAGTATCGGCCGCAGCGCGACCCCTAGCCCATGTGCCAGCTCTCATGATAAAACGGGGGGGCAATCAAGTGGCCGGAATAGTGGAGTTTTCTTCCGCTGATGACCAGCTTTTTTTTCGATTTGTTTCGGCCCCGAGCTCCAGAGCACGACATCCCGGGCGGCTCTCCGGATCTTGCGGGCTTGCACTCCCGCTTCGATCGCTCCGTCCGCCGGCGTCGCGCTGTTGACTCTGACTCCGGCCCACCCGGGTCGCGGCACGAGCACCCCGTTCTCTCTCTGCTGTTGATCCCCCCAAAATGGTTGATAGCGATGTGTTTTCACTACGTTCGATATCGGCCTACCGTTGCCAAATCCAAAGATTTTCGTGGCCATAAAGCCATAAAACGACTTGCTCGCTGCCCGGGCCGTCAAGACGCCACTGCCTCCAGATCGCTCCTTCTTCTATGGGTGGCGGGCACGCCACGAAGGTGTCAGCAATTGCGATAGATGGAAATACGGAATACCCCAAGGGGCGCGGCTCCTGTCTCGGAATGCTCGGTGCTGAACCGCCTCCGGGTGAGAGTGCAGAGACCGGGTCGTGGTTCCACCCGCGGCGGCGATCAGATCAGAATTGCCAGATCCGCGGCACCACCAGCATCGCGATGGCTCCACAAATTATGTTGAGGGGGATGCCGACCCGGATGAAGTCGCTGAAGCGATAGCCGCCGGCGCCGTAGACGATCAGGTGCGTCTGGTACGCCACTGGGGAGGCGAAGGAGCACGTCGAGCCGATTGCCACCGCCATGACGAAGGCGCGCGGCTCGGCGCCCACCTGGTGCGCGGTCGCGACCGCGATGGGGAACATGATGGCGACCGCAGCACTGTGGTGCAGTAGTTCGGCCATCACGACGCAGAGCACATAGATCAGTAGCAGGGCTCCCCACGGCTCGAGACTCGGGATCAGCGAGACGAGGAACTGAGCGATTTCCGTCGCCGCACCGGTCTTCTGCATCGCACCCGCGATGCCGAGACCCGCGGCGATCACGATGAGTATCGACCAGTCCACACTCTGCCGGGCTTTGCTCGGCGTGATGCAACGTGTCACGAGCAGGATCCCCACCGCAAGAAATGCAGCGTGAGAGATCGGAAGCAGCTGCGTGCTCACCGACAGCACCATCGCGGCCAACACGCCGAGGGCAACCCAGGCGCGGTCGAAGCGGGGCTTTTCGCTTCCGGGCAGCTCACTCACGAGATAGAAGTCGGAGCTATTGCGGTGAGTTCGCATGAAGTCGGGCGCGCTCTGCATGAGCAGCGTATCGCCGGGCTGCAACACGATCTCACCGATCTTGCCCGGGACTCTCTCCGCGTTGCGGTGCACCGCGACGACGGCCGCGTCGTAAGCAGAACGGAAATTCGACTCCTTCACGCTGAAGCCGACCAGTGGGGACGACTCCGAGACGACGGCTTCCACTAGGCGGTGGCGCGCTCGCGTCGTCGAAATGTCGGAGTCACCCTCGGAGAGCGGAACCAGACCTCGAATCCGCTGCAGGTCGACGATTGTCGAGACGACGCCGGCGAAGACCAGGTGATCTTCCGCCTGGATGGTCTGGTCGGGGCTGACCGGTGTGATGACTCGGCCCCCGCGATCGATCTCGACCAAGAAGAGGCCGGGCAGGTGTCTCAACCCGGCTTCCTCGATTGATTGGTCGACCAGCGTGCAGTCCGCCTGCACCACCATCGTGGCGATGTACTCACGTCGCCGCTCGCCCAGGGTTTCGGCGGGGTCGAGCCGGTCGGGGAGGTTTCTCGGCACAACGAAGATCAGGTAGGCGAGCCCCACGAGCGCGATCGGGAGTCCGGCCGGCAGCAGCTCGAAGAATCCCATCGGCGGCATGCCGGAGTCCGTAATGAGGCCGGCGACGATGAGGTTGGTGCTGGTGCCGATGATGGTGAGCGTGCTTCCCAGAATCGAGGCGTAGCTCAGCGGAATCAGGAAGCGGCTCGGCGACATCGATTGCCGTCGGGCCCAGTCGATTACGGCAGGCGTCATCATCGCGACGATCGGGGCGTTGTTGAGGAAGGCCGAAAGGAAGGCCACCGGCGCCGTGATTCGCGCGGAGCCGCTCAGCATGTCGCGAGAGCGTGCCAGGAAGCGGCCCAGCGTCATGTCGAGCGCGCCGGTCTCGCGCAGCGCCGCCGAGAGCATGAACAGCACACCCACCACCGCCACGGCAGGATTGGCAAAGCCGCTGAAGGTTTCGCGAGGCGTGAGCACTCCGCTGACACCGAGGGCAATGAGCGCCGCCATCAGCACCAGGTCGGGGCTCGCGACCTCACGCACCATCAGGCCCAGGGCGATCAGCACCACCGCCAGCGTGAACCAGATTTGCCAGTCCATCGGCTGCGCACGATACCCGTTCTTGCAGACGGCGGCCAAGCTTTGCGGGCGGCAGCGCGTAGCGGTGTTCAGCGAATTCGTCACACTGGGGCGCATGGCGGACGCAGCCTGGACCTTCACGGAGAAGAATTTCTACTTGGCAGAGTTTCGCGGGCGCAGCCTCGCGATCGCGTTGCCGGCGGCTGCGGCCTCATCGCTGAGATCACTGGAGCAGGTGCTCGCTGAGCTGTCGGGCAACGGAACGAGGGTCGTGCTCTTGTCGCCGCCTGGAGTGGTGGGAGGAGAACTCGCGAGATATGGGGCGCAGCGGCCGACTGGATCGGGCTGGACGGGGCCGCTCTGGCGGCAGCTGTGCCGCCATTCCGTCGCGGCGCTCGAGCTCGGGGCCGACGACTTTCCGGCCCGCTGCCGGGAGATCGTGCTGCGTCTCAGGCTGGCCAAGCTGGTCTGGATCGATCCACGAGGTGGGTTGTCTGGACCGGATGGCAGGCGCCTGTCGGTTGTAGACCTCGCCGATCTGGAGCGTCTGATCGCTCGCGACGGTCGGGAGGGCCGACCGGCAGAAGACGATCGGTCGGCTCTGCTACGCGAGATTCGAGCCATGTTGGCAGGCGGTCTGCCCGCGGTGAACGTCTGCAGCCTGGAGCGTCTGGCGGACGAGCTCTTCACCTACGCCGGCGCTGGCACCTTCTTTGCGCGCGAACGCTACGCCGAGGTGCGGCGTCTCGCTCTTGACGAATTCGATGCCGCGGCCGATCTGATGGCGCGTGGTGTCGAAGAGGGGTACCTGGCGGCCCGAGATCAAGCGGAGGTCGACACTGTACTCGGTCACGGCTTCGGTGTGTTCATCGAAGGGCGCTACCTGGCGGGCATCGGCTCTCTGCTGCCGTACACCGAGCACCGGGCGGGCGAGATCGCATCGCTCTACACACTGACGCGCTTTGTGGGCGAGGGTGTCGGCGCCCACTTGATCCGCTTCGCCCTCGAGTGCGCCGAACGCGAGGGCTACGGCTACGTCTTCGCCTGCACGACCTCTGAGCGCGTCGAAGGGTTCTTCGCGCGGCACGGGTTCCGCTGCGTCGTGGCCGACGAGATACCGAGCGAGAAGTGGCAGGGCTATGCCCCCGAGCGTCGCGAGGTCGTACGCTGCGTCAGGTACGCGCTGCGGGCAGACGCCTCCTTCGGCTGAGTCGCCGCTTGCGCGGCGCGCGCGGGCAGCCCGAAAAGGTTGGAGCGCTCCGGGCGTGGCCTGCGCTTCTTCCCAGAGCGGCGTTGGGAGCTGACTCCCGTCGCGTGGACTATAAGCCGGGTTCTGTTCCGATCCCGGGTTGCCCCGGAGCCGGCGAAGATCATTCATCTAGGCGACGCGTTGCCGCGTCGCTCGAGCGCTCTCACCCGGATGCTGGGAGCCGCTAGGCTCCTTTGGACGGGCCGTCCTCGACAGCATCCCTATTCGAGCTTGCTCCGGGAAGGGCTTGCCTCGCCGCCGGTCACCCGGCTGTCGCGCGTGGGCTCTTACCCCACGATTTCACCCTTACCTGTGCCGCGAGCCGGCGGGCATCCGAAGAGCCTGCCGGCCTGGCCATCGGCGGTGTGATTTCTGTTGCGCTTTCCCTCGGGTTGCCCCGGGTCGGTGTTATCGACTTCCCTGCCCTGCGGAGCCCGGACTTTCCTCCCGCGGACGGTGCTTGTCCGCCGGCGATCTTCCATCCACCTCCAACCGTCCACAGGCTACGCGGAGGTGGGGCTCTCGGCAACGCACGGAGGAGGGCCGGGGCGCCGCCCGGTCGCCTGACTGTGTCCGGTCGAGCTGGCTGCCTGAGACGTGTCGGGGGCTGTAGAGGTTACTTGATGACTGTCGGTCACTTATCTCATTGAAATCTGCATCGGTATCTGATAGATACTAACTTCGTGTCTGATCAGGAATTCATAGCGGTCACGGCCGCGGAGCGCCCCGTCAGCCGGCGGAGTGTGATCCCCAGCCCGAAGCAGATCTACGATCCTGTTGCGCGCGCGCTGGAAGCGATTGGAGATCGCTGGACACTAGTGCTCGTGCGTCAGCTCCTTCGTACCTCGATGGGCTTTCAGGAGCTGCGAGTGCGGACCGGCATCGCACCGCGCGTGCTCTCCAGCCGGCTGCGCCAGCTCATCCAGGACGGCTTCGTGGAGAGTGTCTCCGAGGGTTCGCGCTCTCTCTACGCTGCCAGCGACAAGGGACGCTCGCTCGAGCCGATCATCTCCGCCATCGCTCGCTGGTGGATTCACGATGGCATGGAAGCTCTTGATATCGACACGAGGAAGTTCACCACGACCTCGCCGCAGTCGATCCTCGAGTCTCTGCCGTTTCTGCTGCGCGAAGACAGCGCGCGTGAGGCAGAAGTGACGTTCGAGATTCGACTCACGGGTGAGGGCGGCGGCGTCTGGACCGTCGAGATCCACAACGGCAGCTGTGAGGTTCGTTTGGGCTTCGCCGACCGCGCCGACGTGCGTTACACGGCGGATGCCCGTACCTGGTGCGCGGTGGCCCTCGGCGCGGCCGATGCTCGGGACGTGGTGAGGCAGGGGCTGATGACGAAGGACGGCTCCGACCAAGCCATGGACCACTACTTCCATCAAATCTCGCGCGTTCCGCGCGATGCCGCGCCCGACGATCGAGGAGAGGAAGCCAAGAAAGACTGAATCCCATGGTCAGACGGGCGTGCGATGGGACGTGCCATCGTGGCTTTTGCGGAGGCCATGCCAGCGGCCCGGCCGAGTTGGCCGGCCACTCAGGAGGTTGGACAGATGATTTCGTTCGGAATGACAGAAGAGCAGGAGCTCGTGCGCGATGGGATGCGCGAGTTCGCAGCGGACGCGATCCGGCCGATTGCACGCGAGTGTGACGAGAACTCGGCGATCCCGGATGAATTCCTGCAAGGCATCTGGGAGCTCGGGCTGACGAGCACGCAGATTCCGGAGCAGTACGGCGGTGGCGGCGAAGACCGCTCTCCCGTGACCAACGCCATCTTGCTCGAGGAACTCGCTCACGGTGACGCAACACTGGCCGTGGCGGCGTTGGCCCCGTCGGCCTTTGCCAACGCCGTGGTGGACCAGGGCAGCGAGGAACAGAAGCAGAAGTATCTACCGCTATTCGGTGGAGAGAAGTTTCACGTGGGCTCGCTGGCGGTGCTCGAGCCCAGACCGGTTGCCGACGCCATGCTTCCCCGGACCGTGGCCGAACCAAAAGGCGGCGACGGTTTTGTGCTCTCCGGCGTCAAGTCCTTCGTCGCATTCGGCGACCGCGCCAGCCATTTCATCGTGGTGGCGCGCACTGGTGAGAACGTGGAGGCCTTCGTCGTCGCGCGCGATGCGTCGGGTCTGACTATTTCCGAGCCGGAGCTCAACATGGGGCTCAAGGGGCTCACGACGGTGTCGCTCGAGCTGGAGCGGGTCGAGGTGGCGGCCGCCGATCGCCTGGGTGGCGAGGCCGGGTGCGACGTGAGGCGCCTGCTCGACAGCTCCCGCGCGGCTCTTTGCGCCGTACAGGTCGGCGTGGCTCGCGCGGTGCTCGAGTACTGTGTCCCCTACGCGAAGGATCGTGTTGCCTTCGACGAGCCGATCTCCAAGAAGCAGTCGATCGCCTTTCGCCTGTCCGATATGCACATCGAGATCGAGGCGATGCGCCTCCTCAGCTGGAAGACAGCGAGCCTGCTCGAGCAGGGGATCGACGCCACCAAGGCCGCTCAGCTTGCCCGCGGCTATGTGGCGGAAAAGGGCCTGTGGATCGCGGACAACGGCATCCAGGTCCTGGGTGGACACGGATTCATCCGCGAGCACCCGGTGGAGATGTGGTTCCGAAACGCCCGCACGCTCGGCGTGCTCGAGGGCACGATCGGGCTCTAGCCCAGACTCGAACTTTCGGTGTCGTCCTGCCGGCACCGGCGACGATTGGAGAGGTGATGATCGACTTTACCCTGACGGAGAACGACAAGAAGGCCCTCGCTCGCACACGTGCCGAGGCCCTCATTTGCCGCAAACACGCTCGCTACTACGACGAGAACGAAGCAGAGCTACCGCCCGAGGTACTGCCGGAAACCGAGGAGTTCGAGAAGAACGCCGAGGACATTCCGGCTCCGCAGCCCGGGGACACGCCTGGGCCGGTGATGATGGCGCTGCACTCCATCGGCCAGACCTGGGGCGATTACTCGGTTCGTTTGCGCCGTGGCGATGGGGGGCTCGGCAACGCGGCCCTGCGTGCGGCCGGTACGCCGGAGCAGCAGGAGAAATGGGGAGGCCTCACTCTGGCGATGGCGATCACCGAGCCCGGTTGCGGTTCCGACCCTTCGATGGTCTCGACGACTGCCGTTCTCGCCGAGGGGAGCGATGAGTGGGTAATCAACGGGGAGAAGATCTTCGTGACCACCGGGCTGCGTGCCGACGGTGCGGTGATCTGGGCGACGATCGACAAGTCCGCCGGCCGAGCCGGTATCAAGTCCTTCCTGGTCGAGAAGGGCACGCCAGGCTTCGAGGTGTCACAGAAGGAGAAGAAGCTCGGTATTCGCGCCGACGACACCACGGCCTACGTCTTCAGCGACTGTCGAATTCCGCGGGAGAATCTGCTCGGTCTCGATGAGACGATTCCGAAGAAGAGCTCGGGTGGCTTCCGCGGCGTGATGAAGACATTCAACATGACCCGACCCCTGGTGGCCGCCCTCGGCCTCGGCCTGGCAGAAGCCGCTCTCGACTTCACGCGCGAGCAGCTCGAGGACGCCGGTATCGAGATCCAGTACGGCAGCGGGCTCGGGGGTCTCACGGCCGCAGCCGAGAAGTTCGTCCGTCTCGAGGCGCTCTATGAAGCCTCTGAGTTGACCACGCTGCAATGCGTCTGGCTGGCGGGGCAAGGCAAGCCGAACAACATGGAGTCGTCCGTGTGCAAGGCGCACGCCGGCTCCGCGGTGCGGACCATCACCCAGGGTTGCATCGAGATCCTGGGCGCGCTCGGCATATCGCGTCAACACCTGCTCGAGAAGTGGGCTCGCGACTGTCGCATCACCGACATCTATGAGGGGACGGGTGAGATTCAGCGCTTGATCATCGCCCGCGGCTTGTTCGATTACACACGCGCGGACCTCAAGTAGATCGTCGATCGCGACCATCGAATAGCGGAATCGGGGCCGCCTGCTGCAGCGGGCGGCCCCAATGCGTTAGCTTCTGCGCCATGAGAGCGATTGTAATAGACGAGCCCGGCGACGAATCCGTGATGCGAGTAGCGGAGGCTGACGCGCCCGAGCTAACGCCCGGATCGCTGCGTATTCGCGTGGCCGCCGCCGGCGTGAACCGTGCAGATCTGTTGCAGCGGCAGGGCCACTATCCACCGCCGCCCGGTGCTTCATCGATTCTCGGGCTGGAGTGCTCCGGTGAGGTCGTTGAGGTGGGGCGGGGCGTCAAGGGCTGGCAGCCGGGCGAGCGCGTGATGGCGCTTCTGGCCGGCGGCGGATACGCCGAGGAGGTGGTGGTGTCCGCGGGCAGTGCGATGCGGGTGCCCGAGTGCGTGGATCTGGTCGAGGCAGCGGCGTTGCCAGAGGTTTTTCTCACCGTCTTCTTGAACGTCTTTGAGCTGGGCGCGCTCGCTGCCGCGGGCAGTCTGCTCGTCCATGGAGGGGGGAGCGGCATCGGGACGGCTGCCATCCAGCTCGCGAAGCTCAACGACGCCGGCATCGTCGTGACGGCGGGCTCGGATGAGAAGTGCCAGCGCTGCCGCGAGCTGGGCGCGGACGTGGCGATCGACTACCGAAGCGGCGACTTCGTCCAAGCCGCGCGGGCGGCCACGGGCGGGCGCGGTGTCGACGTGGTGCTCGACTCGATCGGTGGTCCGTACTTGACCTCGAATCTAAAGAGCCTGTCGACCGGCGGACGGCTCGTATTGATCGGACTCATGGGTGGAGCCACGGCCGAGATCCCGCTCGGGCTGTTGCTTGCGAAGCGCCTGCAGGTGATCGGCTCCACATTGCGCGCTCGCTCGGAATTCGAGAAGGCCGAGCTCGTTCGCGGCTTCCTCGACCGCTTCGGACAATCGATCGACTCCGGCGCGATTCGGCCGATCGTCGACCGCGTGCTTCCCCTAGAGCAGGCGGGAGAGGCCCACCGGGCGATGAAGGCGAGCGAGCACTTCGGCAAGATCGTTCTCCGAATGGGCTGAAGTGCCAGCCGTTGCTTCTCCCCATCCGCGTTCCTGGTAACAGCCGATCGCGAGTGCTGGTTTTTACTCGTGTGAGCGCGTGCGGCGGCCGATATCAGGCTGCATGAGAGTCGCATCGGATAGCTCTTCCGGGGAAGAATCCCCTGCCGACGTCCAGCGCCTGCTTGCCGAGTTTGCCGAGTTGAACCGCCGACGCCTGTTCGGCAGTCCCGCGTTGGCGGTCGAGGAGGTTGGGGCGTGGACGGCCCTGCGGGCTCGACTCGAGCGCCACTTCGAGGCCCAGGGGAGCTGTCCCTGGAAGGGAATCGAGCGGCGCCAGTTTCTCCGCCTTCCGACCCACATCCAGATCCAGGTTGGCACTGCGGGCGCACTCCAGACCGCCGCTGTGCGCAACGTGTCGGAGGGAGGGCTCTTCCTCGCCACGGACACGCCGCTGGAAAGGGGTGCGTGCGTGCTGCTCGTGCTGGATGAGAGCCTCGACGGTGGGCCTCCGGTCGAGATCAGGGGGCGCGTGTCCTGGGTCTGCAGCGAGCAGAGGGGTGACGAGCCACCCGGCATGGGGATCGCGTTCGAGAAGCTGAAGCCCGAGCAGCGCGAGGTGGTCGATCGGCTGGTCGACCGAGCTCTGAATCGGCCCTGAAGGTCCAGCGATCCCGTTGCGATCCGCTACGTTACCGGCCCCCGAAGCCGCGTGAGAGGCGCCGGCTGCGCCCGCGCCATCGGCATTCGGTGAGGCAACAGACATACCGCAGACAGAAGTAGGCGTTTGGACAGGAGCAGTCGGCATGGCGGGACCGCAGCGTACCCTCGCAATCTTGAAGCCCGATGCAGTCGCGAAGCGAGCGACGGGCCAGATCCTGGCGTGTATCGAGGCCGCTGGCCTCGAGATCATCGCCATGAAGCGGCTGTGGCTCGACCAGCAAAGGGCGGAGGGCTTCTATGCGGTCCACAAGGAGAGGCCCTTCTTCTCCGATCTGGTGAAGTTCATGACGTCGGGGCCGGTGGTGGTCTGTGTGCTGGAGGCTGAGGGGGCGATTGCCCGCTGGCGCGAGCTGATGGGGCCGACCAACTCGAACGAGGCGCCGACGGGGACGATTCGCGGCGACTTCGGTAGCGACATCGAGCGCAACGCCGTTCACGGCTCCGATGCGCCCGAGACGGCGCGCCTGGAGATCGCCTACTTCTTCAATGCGAGTGAGATTCAGGCGCTGGTCGAGGCCCTGCCGGGCTAGGCGTACGCGCGGGCCATCAATGCCAGCAGGCCCATGTAGGTGACGACGAGCCAGAGGTTGTTACTGCGAAGCGCGCGGCTCAAGGAATTTCCCCCTCTTCGGTTCTGCGTTCTTTCTGCGACCAGGTCCGGTGCGCGCGGAATCGGCTGCCGAAATCGCCGGCCTGGCTCCTAGAGGCTTCTTCGAAAGAAAACCCCGGCACTTTAGGCTGCGAGCGACCGTGGGTTCATTTTTGCTCCTCTCAACCTCGCCGCCCCAATGCGCCCTCGCCCAATCTCGTCGGCTCGACCCACCCTCATTGATGTGCGGAGTGTCACAAAGGGGGCTGCTGCGCCTCACGAACCACGCTCTTCCCGCTGCGGAGCGACGACGCTGCGCCGGTCAGCGACCGCGAAACGCTGGTTCGCGCCGCGCCTGGGCAGCAGCCAGTCCCTCGAGCACGTCCTCGCTCTCGAAAGAGGCCGCCTGCTCGGCGGCTTCGAAGCTCAGCTGGTCTTCCAGCGAGGCGTTGGCACTGCGCGCCAGGGCGCGCTTGACGCCACGTATGGCGAGAGGGCCGCAGGTGGCGACCTCGGCGGCCACGGCGCGGGTGGCGGAGAGCACCTGATCGGCGGGGAGCGCCCGATTGGCCAGGCCTATCGCGGCCGCCTGCTCGCCGCTCAGCAGGCGGCTCGTGAAGAGAAGCTCCGAGGCCAGCGCGGGGCCGACCAGACGGGGCAGAGTCCAGGTCGCCCCCATTCCCGGGTGGAGCCCGAGCTTCGTGAAGTTGAGCCCCAGCTTGGCCTCTCGCGCCACGAAGCGCATGTCACAGGCCAACGCGACGCACAGCCCGGCGCCGATTGCGTGGCCGTTGATCGCCGCGAGGCTGGGGCAGGGCAGGGCCCGAATCGAGAGGAACAGCTGATAGAACGACCGCATGTTGTCGCGGATGGCACTCCGCCCAACGACCGGTCGAGCCTGGGCCTCGGCCACGCGCTCGCTGATCATGCCGAGGTCGCCACCGGCCGAGAAGGCGCTGCCCCGGCCGGTGAGAACGACGGCCCGGATGCTCGCATCGGCGGCGAGCTGCGCGACGTGCTCGCAGAAGACTCGCCCCATGGCGGCCGTCATGGCGTTTCGCCGCTCGGGGTCATTGAAGTGGAGCGTGACGATGTCGTCGTTCCGCTCCTGCTGGATCAGCGCTCGCTCGGAATGGCTGCTCGGCATGGCCGCGTAGACTCCCCGAGTTCGCGGCGCTGTCAAGTGGCCAAGAGAGAGCCCCACTCGGTTCGTGGCGACCGAGTGGGGCCTCGTTGTCTCGCAGTGTTGCGTCTCGGCCGATTCAGTCCTGGGCCCGCCGCAGGAACGCCGGGATCTCACGATCCTCCTCATCGCCGTCGGCGTCGTGCCGGCGGATGAAGGCCGGCGTGTCGAGTTCGTCCTCGAAAGGCGAGGCGAATTCGACTCCGGCGGTCGCGATCTCGTGCACGGGGTCCATATTGGGCTCGTGCGGCCGTCCCGCACCGGGAGTCGGGGTCACCTGCCGCATCGAGGTCACCGGCTCGAACGGCGCGGGCTCATGGCCCGGCGGCACCAGATGCTCGATCTCGAGCTGCTGGTGCTCGAGATCGGGTTGCCCACGGAGCCCGCGGTCCGGTGTGGGTCTGCGGGTTCGAACGTCGCTCAGGCCGGTTGCGATCACCGTTACCCGCAGCTCGCCCTCGGGCACACTGTCGTCGATCACCGCGCCGAAGATGATGTTGGCGTCCTCGTGCGCGGCCTCCTGTACCAGCATCGATGCCTCGTTGACCTCGAACAACGTCATGTCGGTGCCGCCCGTGATGTTGATCAACACGCCGCGAGCACCGTCGATCGAGAGATCCTCCAGCAGCGGACTCGAGATCGCCGCACGGGCCGCATCGACCGAGCGCGAGTCCCCCTGGCCGATGCCGGTGCCCATCAATGCGACACCCGCCTCGTTCATGACCGTACGCACATCGGCGAAGTCGAGATTGATCAAGCCGTGGATGGTGATCAGATCGGAGATGCCGCGCACGGCATTGAGCAGCACATCGTCAGCCAGCCGAAAGGCGTCGCCAATGGCAGTGGATTTTCCCGCCAACGCGAGGAGGCGCTGGTTGGGGATGGTGATCAATGTGTCGACCACGCCGTGCAGTTCGTCGAGGCCGCGCTCGCTGTGTTTGGTGCGCACACGGCCCTCGAAGGGGAACGGCTTGGTTACCACGCCCACCGTGAGCGCACCGATCTCTCTCGCAACCTCGGCGATGATCGGGGCCGCACCCGTGCCGGTGCCGCCCCCCATGCCCGCGGTCACGAAGACCATGTCCGCACCCTCGAGGATCTCGCGCAGACGGTCCCGGGCCTCGAGCGCCGACGCCCGCCCGCGGTCCGGATTGGCGCCGCAGCCCAGTCCGCGGGTGACCTCGGCTCCGAGCTGCACCTTCACGGGAGCCAGGTTGTGCCCCAGCGCCTGGGCGTCGGTATTCGCAGCGATGAAGTCGACACCCGAAAGACCTGAACCGATCATCGTGTTCAGGGCGTTGCCGCCACCGCCGCCGACGCCGATGACCTTGATCGTCGCCTTCTGACCCGAAGCGCCATCGAATTCCAGCAGGCTCTCGCCGTCTTCGGGCCCGATTTCGAGCAGGTCGATACTCTCCGCCAGACCATCCTTGCCAGCTTCTCGGCTCTCTTCCTTGCTCGCGTGGCTCTTCGCCCGGCGGCCGTCGGGACCCCCTGTGGCACGACTCCTCTTGCCGTGATCCCTGCCACCGCGATCGTTTCGCTTGGCCATCCTCTCACCCCCCAAGGCGCGACTTGTCATCAAGCGCGCCGAATGTAACACGAAGCGGTCCTTTTTGTACTATTCAACTCCGCATTCGAGTTCAAGAACTTCGCTTTTCCGCCTGCTTGGCCCGGCCTCAGTCGAACTCGGCGTAGAACCAGTCTCGCATGCGCTGCTTGACCCGGCCGAAGATCGATTCGTCCCGAATTCGGAAACGGCTGGTGCGCTGGGCTCGCTGCCGCGAACTCCCGAACAGCACGAGCCCGACGCCTGTCGAGTACATCGGGCTGCGCACCACGTCCTGCAGGCCACCGACGTGGGCGGGCAGGCCCAGGCGCACGGGGGATTCGAAGATCTCCTCGGCCAGCTCGGACAGGCCCGCCAACGCCGACGCGCCGCCGGTCAGAACCACGCCGGAGGGCATGCGTTCGCTCAGACCAGCGCGAAGGATTTCCTGCCGCGCCAGCGAGAGAATCTCTTCGACCCGCGGCTCGATGATCTCGCAGAGGATCTTGCGCGAGACCTGGCGCGGCCGCCGACCGCCCACACTCGGCACCGTGATGGCGTCGTCGCCGGGCAGGTAACGAGCAGAGGCGACGCCGAACTTCTTCTTGATGCGCTCCGCCTCGTCGAAGGGTGTGCGCAGCCCGACTGCGATGTCGTTGGACAGGTGGTAGCCGCCGAGACCCAGCACGGCGGTCTCCTTGATCGAACCGTCGCCGAAGACCGCGATGTCGGTCGTACCGCCGCCGATGTCGATCATGCACACGCCGAGTTCACGCTCGTCGTCTGCGAGTACAGCCTGCGCCGAGGCCAGCGGCTCGAGCACAATGTCGATGACGTTGAGGCCCGCCTTGTTGCAGCATTTGACGATGTTCTGCGCACTCGTGACCGCGGCCGTGACGATGTGGATCTTCGCCTCGAGTCGCACGCCGCTCATGCCCAGCGGCTCGTGGATCCCATCCTGGTCATCGATGATGAATTCTTGCGGGATCACGTGGATCACCTCTCGATCCATCGGGATCGCCACCGCCTTGGCGGCATCGATTACGCGCTTGACGTCTCCCTCCCGCACCTCGCGGTCCTTGACTGCCACGACGCCGTGTGAGTTGAAGGCGCGAATGTGACCGCCCGCGATTCCGGCGTAGACCGAAGTGATCTCGCAGTCCGCCATCAGCTCGGCCTCCTCCACCGCGTGCTTGATGGAGGTGACGGTGGCGTCGATGTCGACCACCACCCCCTTGCGCAGACCGCGCGATGGATGGGTGCCGATGCCGACGACATCGATGCCGTTCTCATTGCGTTCCCCGACTACGGTACAGATCTTCGTCGTGCCGATGTCGAGGCCCACGATCAGCTCGTCCTTGCGTGCCATTGATTTCACCCCCCGATGAATTGAGCCGCCGATTCCTCGGCCAGCCCGGCTCGGACGGCGACACGAGTCCACGTGTTGCCGCCGCTTTTTTCCGCCTCAGCCCGAGGCGGACACCCTCCGCAGCACGGCTTGGTCCGCGAAGCGAAGATCGATACGCACGGCCTCTCGCGTCTCGGAGAGCCGTGCGGCAAGAATCTGTTCGAGCCGGTCGAGCCGGTCGAAGAGCTGAACTCGGCCGAGCAACACCTCGACCGATCGCTCGCGTGAGCGCAGCACCCAGCCCTCGGGCGAGCCGACTTGCGGCAGGTGCAGCTCCATCGCGTCGGCCAGACCGGGTGGTCCCGACTGCACGGCGGACCTCAGCCGGCTGCTCAGCTCGAGGGCGGTGACGAGGGAGACGTGGGACTCGTCGCTCTTCAGTCCGTCATCGCCGAGCAGGTGCGGTAGGGCGGCGATGTCCGCTTCCTCGGCTCGAGCGAAGGGCGTGCCGGTGGCGTCGACGAGGCGCCAGCTCTGCGGCTCGCCGCCATCGCTTGCCCGATCGGCGAGCACCGCCTCGGCGTGCCGTTCCTCGACGCGAACGAGCAGTCTGCCCGGCGGCAGGCGCAGCACTCGCGCATCGCGGATCCAGGGCTGCGAGCGCAGACGGCGCTCGACGTCGTGCGTCTCGACCGCGGCCAGCCGGCTGCCGGGCTCCGCCCCCGTCGCTCTCGCGATCTCCTCGGCGGAGAGGTGCCGGTTGCCCTGGACCGCGATGGATTCGAGCTGCCCCAGCTCGCCGCTTGCCCATTGGCCCAGCCGCTCTTGCAGCGGCGTCGCGAGCAGCAGGCCCGCGGCTAGAGACACGGCGAAGAGGCTCGCGAACCGTGTGCGCGCGAGCAGCCGCGACTTGGGGGTGCCGCGACGCGCGCGCGTGCGTGCCAGCGCCTGTGTCTGCAGCCGCTGTCGTTCGCGTTCGCGCATGCGCCGAAGGTGATCACGCGCCCGCTCGCCACGGCGTCGATTGCGCGTCTGGTGTCGTCTCTCTCCTCGCCTGCGCCCGCCGCTTCCCGTCACGTTGTTCTCCCCACGATCACGACCTCGGTCTCCAGCTCGATACCGCTGGATTCGCGCACGCCCTGGCGCGCCTGTTCGACGAGCGCCAGCACGTCCGACGCAGTGGCCCCGCCCGTATTCGTGATGAAGTTCGCGTGGAGCGGTGAGATCTGAGCCCCACCCACGCGCTCACCCTTGAGACCTGCCCGCTCGATCAGCCGGCCGGCAAACTCACCCGTCGGATTGCGGAAGACCGATCCGCAGGAGGGCGTGTCGAGGGGCTGGCTCTCGGCGCGGCGGGTCATCAGCCGATCGACCTCGGCGCGCACCGCTGCCGGCGGTGCGGCGCGAACGGCCAATGATGCCGAGACCACGACCGACCCAGCCGGCAGCCCATGCAGGCCGCGATAGCGAAAGTCGAGTTCGTCTCGTCCCCAGCACCTCTCGCTCTCACCGTCGCGTGAGATGACCGCGATGTCGCGCACGACATCGCTGAGCTCACGGCAGCCGATTCCGGCGTTCATCGCCACCCAGCCGCCGACCGTTCCGGGAATCCCCGCCGCGAATTCCAGTCCGGCCAAGCCCTGCTCGACGCAGAAGCGCGTGATGCTCGTGTGGCTGACGCCTGCCTCGGCGAAGACCACCGGGCCGGGGCGCAGCTCGATTCGTCTGAGCTTTCGCAGCAGCACGACCACTCCGTCGATTCCGCCGTCGCGCACCAATACGTTGAATCCCGCGCCGAAGACGGAGTGCGGCAGCTCGTGGTGGGCACACAGCCGCAGCAGCAGCGCGAGCTGTTCGCAATCCTTCGGTGTTGCCACTGCGTCTGCAGGGCCGCCGACTCGCAGCGCGGTGTGGCGCGACATCGGGACATCGAAGCGGATGGCGCCGCCAAGTCCCTGCTCCAGCGCGCTGCGGGCTCGCACGTCGATCATCGCCCGTCCTCTCCCGGCAGACCGGCGAGCAGGGCGGGCCCGAGCTCGACGATGTCGCCTGCGCCCAGCGTGAGGACGAGATCTCCAGCGCAGAGTTCCTTCGGCAGTGTCTTCGCGATTTCATCCAGCTCCGCGACGAAGCGCACGTCGCGGTGACCGCTGCTGCGGATTGCTTCGGCCAGCCCACGACCGTCTATGCCGGGGATAGGATCGTCACCGGCGCCGTAGATCTCGCTGACGATCAGTAGGTCGCTGTCTTCGAACGCGTGGGCGAAATCATCGAAGCAGTCGCGCGTGCGGCTGTAGCGGTGGGGCTGGAAGATGGCCACGATGCGACCGTCGTGCAGACCGCGGGCAGCGCCGAGCGTGGCGCGCAGCTCGGCCGGATGGTGGGCGTAGTCGTCGATCACCGAGACGCCACCCGCGCTGCCCTTGCGTTCGAAGCGCCGCTGAACCCCGCCGAAGCTGGCAAGCGCTCGAGCCGCTTGCCCGAACGGCACCTCGAGCTCCAGCGCGACCGCCAGAGCGGCCAGGGCATTGGCGACGTTGTGCCGCCCCGGCAGCGACAGGCGGATCGAGCCCAGCTCCTCTCCGCCCCGAACGACGCGGAATCGCGCGCCGGATCGTTCGACTTCGATGTCCAGCGCGACCAGGTCCGCCTCGCACGAGACGCCGTAGCTGACAGAGCTCCGGCTGACGCGGGGCAGGATGGCCTGGACACCCGGGTCGTCGGCGCACAGCACGCAGAGCCCCCAGAAGGGGATGCGATTGGTGAACTCGACGAAGGCCTCCTGTACTGCCTCGAAGCAGCCGTAGTGGTCCAGGTGCTCGGCGTCGATGTTGGTGACGACCGCGATCACCGGTGCAAGTCTGAGGAAGGAGCCGTCGCTCTCATCCGCCTCCGCCACCATGAGATCGCCACGGCCGAACCGGGCACCGCTGGGATCCCCACGGCCACCCAGCACCCGCCCGCCGATCACGGCCGTCGGATCCAGACCGGCGGCTTCAAGTATGTGGGTGATGAGCGAGCTGGTCGTCGTCTTGCCATGGCTGCCCGCGACCGCGATGCCATGCCGGCCCCGCATGATCTCCGCCAGCATCTCGCCGCGCTCGACCACTGGGATTCCTCGTGCCCGAGCCTGCTGAATCTCCGGGTTGTCGCTGCGGATCGCCGACGAGTAGACCACGACCTGACTGTCGCTTACGTTCGACTGATCGTGGCCGACGGAAACCTCGACTCCCAACTCGCGCAGGCGAGTCACGCCGGTGCCCGCACGCAGATCTGATCCGCTCACTCGATAGCCCAGCGCGTGTAGCAGCTCGGCGATGCCGCACATGCCGATGCCGCCGATACCCACGAAGTGGATGCGCTGGATCTTGCGCTTCACGTTCTCGTCTCCCCGATCAGCTCGAGGCACGCCTCGATCACCTGCTGAGCAGCCTGCGGCCGGGCGATCGAGCTGGTGGCGGCGCTCATCTCAGAGAGCTTGTCCGGCCGTGCCAGCAGAGCAGCGATCTCCTCTTCGAGCTGACTCGCGTCGAGTGGCCGCGAGTCGAGGCAGCGGGCGGCCCCGGCCGCGGCGAGGTCCTGCGCGTTGGCGGTCTGATGGTCGTCGGCGGCGAACGGATAGGGGATGAGCAGCGCCGGTAGGCCTGCCAGCGCGAGCTCCGCCACTGTCAGCGCTCCGGCTCGGCAAATGGCGAGGTCGGCCCAGAGATAGCGCGCGGGCATGTCGGGCTCGAAGGCAACCACCTCGGCCGATAGGCCGGCGTCACGGTAGGCGTCGGCGACACGCCGGCGATCGGCCTCGCCCGCTTGATGAAAGATCTCCAGCGGTCGACCGGCCAGCCCACCCGCGATCTCCATCATGGCTTCGTTGATCTGACGGGCACCCTGACTGCCACCGAAGATCAGCAGGTGAAGCGGCATCTTCGGGGGCTCGCGTGCGGGCGCCTCCTCGAAGGCCGCGAGCAGTGCACGGCGCAGCGGGATGCCGACCTTTCGAATTCGATCGCGGTCCCCGCCGAGTCGTGCGACCGCGCGATCGAAGCCGACGAAGACGCGGCGAGCGAAGCGGGCCGTCAGGCGGTTCACGCGACCCGGGATGGCGTTTGGCTCGATGAGCACCAGCGGTCTGCGAGTCAGCAGAGCAGCGAGGGCGGCGGGCATTGCGGCGTAGCCGCCGACCGAGATCACCAGATCGGCCTGACAGCGGGTGAGCGCCGCACGGGCGCGACCGAGCTGAGCGAGAATGCCGGCGATGCCTCGCAGCTTGCCCAGAACGCCACGTCCCATTACCTGCTGGCTGGGGAGCGCCAGTAGCTCGAAGCCCAGGGCGGGGACCAGCTCGACCTCGAGCCCGCGCTGCGATCCGATGAAGAGCAATCGATCGCCACGCTGTGCGATCGCTTCGGCGAGCGCCAACGCTGGCGTCACATGGCCGCCCGTCCCGCCCCCCGCGATCACCCAACTCAGCGCCATGCGCGTCTTCCTCCGTCCGGTGCGGCCGCGTGTGCGCCTCGGGCCACGCCGAGCAGGAGTCCCAGAGCCGCGCAGCAAACCACCAGCGAGGTTCTGCCGTAGGAGAGGAAGGGCAGCGTGAGCCCTTTCGTCGGCAGCAGGCCCATCACCACCGAGGCGTTCACCAATGCCGGCACGGTCAGGAGAGCCGTCATGCCAAAGGCCACCAGAAGCGCAAAGCGATCCCGCGCTTGAGTGGCGATCCGGGTGCCCGCGAACAGCAGGGCCGCGAATGCCCCGAGGACGACGAGCACGCCAATCAGCCCGAGCTCCTCCGCCACCAGCGACAAGACGAAGTCGGTGTGGGCCTCGGGCAGGTAGGCGAGCTTCTGCTGGCCGTTTCCCAGCCCGACACCGAAGAGCCCGCCCCGGCCGAAGGCGACGAAGGACTGCACGAGCTGGAAGCCGTCACCGAGCGGTTGCTTCCACGGGTTCAGGAAGCCCGTGACTCGGCGCAGCGCGTAGTCATTGGCGGCGATGAAGAGCGCAAGGACCAGGAGTGACAGAGCACCCGGGACGATCAGTCGCGCCAGCTTGGTGCCGCCCGCCACGAGCATCAGGGCCACCAGACTCGCGAGCAGCACGGCATTGCCGAGGTCCGGTTGCAGCAAGAGGAGGCCGACGGGCGGTATCGCGAGCGCACCGGCCCACAGTGTGCGCCGTGCGCCGAGCTCGCTATGACCTTCCCGCTTGGCGATGACCGCCGCCACGCCCAGCACCGTGGCGCACTTGGCCAGCTCGACCGGCTGGAAGCGGAAGCCGAGGCCCGGCAGAGCGAGCCAGCGCTGTGCTCCATTGACTTCGACTCCCAAGATCGCAGTCAGCGCAAGCAGCAGCAGGCTGAAGGCCCACAGTGGCAGGGCCAACCGGCGCCAGACCCGGATGGGTACGAGCAGCGTCGTGCACGCAACGCAGAGGCCGAATAGCAGAGCGCTCACGTGCTGCGCGAAGAGCGGCGGGATGTTCTGCTCGAGCGCCAGGGCGGCGGTGGTGCTGTAGCTCATCACCACGCCCACGGAGATCAGCACCAGGGCTGCCGTGGCCACGCCACCGTCCAGCGAGCCGAGGAGTCGATCTCGGGCCGGGCTTTCGTTGGGCCGACGGCTGCTCTTCGCGCTCGCGTGCCTCACGGGTTCTCTTCCGCGGCGAGGCGTTCGACCGCGCTCCGGAAGCGCTCGCCGCGCTCCTCGAAGCTCGCGAATTGGTCGAAGCTTGCGCAGGCCGGCGCGAGCAGCACGACGTTGCCCGACTCCGCGTATTCCGCTGCCCGCCGTACGGCCTGCTCCAGATCTGCCATGCGCTCACTCGGCACGCGTTTCGCCAGAGCGCGTTCGAGCACCGCAGTCGCCTCTCCGATCAGCAGGGCCACGCGCACGCGGTCCGCGGCAGCGCTGGCCAGAGCATCGAAGTCCAGGCCTTTGTCACGCCCTCCAGCGATCCAGACCAGAGGCTGCGCGAAGCTCTCGAGCGAACGCAGTGCCGCACCCGGGTTGGTGGCCTTGGAGTCGTTTACCCAGCGCACTCCGTTGATTACCCCCAGGAGCTCGCACCGATGAGGCAGGCCGCGAAAGTCGGCCAGTGCCGTCAGAGCGAGGGCGGGATCCGCGCCCAGCGCCCAGACCGCTGTCAGCGCGGCGAGTGCGTTCTCCAGGTTGTGTCGCCCCTCGACTGGAAACGAGTCGAGTGACAGACGGTGCAGCTCGCGCGGGCCCCGCAGCACCACGGCTCCGGTATCGATCCAGGCGGCTCGCTCGGACGGGGAATCGATCAGCGGCTTGCGCAGGCTGATGGGGATCACCTGGCCTCGGGTGGCGTCGGCGAACTCGCGTACGAGCGGATCGTCGAAGTTGAGCACCGCCACGTCCTCTGCGCGCTGATTCGCCAGTATGCGGCGCTTGGCCGCTACGTAGCTCTCGAAGTCGCCGTGTCGGTCGAGGTGATCGGGTGAGAGATTGAGTACCACGGCAACCTCGGGGCGAAACGCCTCCGTACTCTCGAGCTGGAAGGAGGAGACCTCGAGCACGGCGAAATCCAGCGCCTGCCCGGGCAGTGACAGGGCGGCTGTCCCGACATTGCCCGCTGCCCGGGCCCGGTAGCGCGCCGCCCGCAACATTGCCTCGATCAGCAACACGGTGGTCGATTTGCCGTTGGTTCCGGTCACGGCGACGATCGGGATTTCGAGCGCCCGATAAGCGAGCTCGATGTCGCCCCACACGCTGCGCGCCGCCGGCCGGTAGCGCTGCGTCGAGACCCCGGGGCTCGGCACGGTCACGTCGAAGTCGGCGGCGTCGGGAAAAGGCTGGCCCGTGCGCAGCTCGACCGCCGGATCGAGCTCGCCCAGGCTCGCCAGCTCGGTGTCGCGGCGCTCGTCTGCCGCCACCACGCGCGCACCCCGCTGCGCGCAGAAGTTGGCTGCGCTGCGTCCCGAAACCCCGAGACCGAGCACGAGCACACTCTTGTCGGCGAGCTCCATGTTTCTCTCCGCCCCCGACTCAGCGCAGCTTCAGTGACGAGAGTGCCACTAGACCGAGGATGATGGAGACGATCCAGAAGCGGACCACGATCTTCTGTTCTGCCCACCCGAGCTTCTCATAGTGGTGGTGGATCGGCGCCATCAGAAACACACGTCTGCCGGTCAGCTTGAAGAACGCCACCTGAATGATCACCGAGAGCGCCTCCGCCACGAACACGCCCCCGACGACGGCGAGCAGGATCTCCTGGCGGATCAGCACCGCGATCGTTCCGAGCGCGCCGCCCAGCGCCAGGGCGCCGACATCACCCATGAAGAGGTCCGCTGGAGAGGCGTTGAACCAGAGAAAGCCGAGGCCACCGCCAACAAGTGCCCCACAGAAGATCGCGAGCTGGCCTGCCCCCGGTACGTTCTTGATGGCGAGGTACTCCGCGATGTTCACATGCCCCGCGGCATAGGCCAGGAAGAGGAAGGTACCCGCCGAGATCATTACCGGACCGATCGCCAGACCGTCGAGCCCGTCGGTAAGGTTCACGCCATTGCTGGCTGCCACGATGATGAACGTGGCCAGCGGTATGTAGAGCCAGCCGATGTTGGGCGTGAAGTTCTTGAAGAACGGGACTGCGAGCTCATGGTCGAAGGCTGGGCTGGTGTAGATCGCGATCGCCACGCAAAGCGCCAGTAGAACCTGCCAGAAGAGCTTGGCCCGCACGGAGATGCCGGCGCTGTGCTGCTGCGTCACTTTGCGATAGTCATCGACGAAGCCGAGCACGCCGTAGCCCGTCGTCAGTCCCAGCACGATCCAGACGAACCGGTTGGTCAGGTCGGCCCAAAGAAGCACCGAAACGGCCAACGAAAGCAGGATCAGCAAGCCGCCCATCGTCGGGGTGCCCGCCTTGTCCTGGTGATCTGGGCCGATCTCCCGGATCGGCTGACCCATGCGCAGAGCTGCGAGCTTGCGGATCAGCCAGGGGCCGACCATGAACGAGATGAAGAGGGCGGTCAGCGTCGCCGCGGCGGTGCGGAACGTGATGTAGCGAACCACGTTGAAGCCGCCGAATTGGTCCGCCATCGGATAGAGTAGGTGGTAGAGCATCTAGCGGTTCTCCTCGCTGACCAGCGTCGCCACCACGCGCTCCATCTGCATCGCGCGCGATCCCTTGACCAGAATCCAGTCTTCGGGCGCGATCTGCCGCCCAATGTCGTGGCCCAACTCTTCGTGTTCGGCTGCGACGTGGATACGCGCCGGATCCATCCCCGCTTCAAGTGCCCCGGCCGCCACGCTGTCGGCGCGCTCGCCCAGGAGGAAGAGGAAGTCGATTCCCAGCCGCGCCGCCAGACGCCCGGCGTCGCTGTGCGCGCCACTCGCCGCTTCGCCCAGCTCGCCCATGTCTCCCAGCACCGCGAAACCTCGGCCCGCGCCCTTGAGCTTTGCCAGGCTCTCGAGTGCGCTGCACATGGATTGCGGATTTGCGTTGTAGCTGTCGTCGATCACCCACGTACCATTGAAACCTCTGCGGCAGGCCATGCGGCCGGGCACGTGCTGGTGCCGCTCGAGCCCCGTTGCCACATCGGCCAGCTCACCGCCCGCCGCCAGCGCTGCCGCCGCTGCCGCCAGGGCGTTGATCACTGTGGTCTCGGCCAGGCCCCGCACGCGGATGGCGAGCCTGCCGGAGGCGGTCACGAGTTCGAAGCCGAACTCGCCGCCGTCGAGAAAACGCACATGCTCTGCGGTGACGTCCGCACCGGGTTGGCGACCGAAGCTCACCACACGTCCGGGTGCCCGCTGCGCCTGCCGCGCCACGCGCTCATCGTCACGGTTGATCACCGCGACACCTGCTGGCTGCAGCGCTGCGATCAGGTCGCCCTTCTCCTGCGCGATCTCCTGCTGGCTGCCGAGGTGCTCGATGTGCGCGGTTCCCACGTTGGTGACGACGGCGACATTCGGTCCGGCTATGCCGGCCAGCCGGGCGATCTCGCCGCGGTGATTCATCCCCAGTTCGACGACGGCGCAGCGCTGGTCAGGTTGTCGTGAGAGCAGTGTGAGAGGGAGGCCGAACTCGTTGTTGAGGTTGCCCTCGTTCTTGAGGCACGGGGCCGCCACCGACAGGATCGCATGACACATTTCTTTGGTCGTTGTCTTGCCATTGCTGCCCGTGATGGCCACCAGAGGTCCGCCAAAGCCGGCGCGATGCCCTGCCGCCAACGCGCCGAGCGCCGCGGTCGTGTCATCCACGCCGATCACGGGTACGCCGCGGGGGGGCTTGTTCTCGCGCAGCCAGCCGCGTTCGACCAGCAGTGCGGCCGCTCCCGCTTCGCCCGCCGCGGCGAGGAAGCGGTGCGCGTCGTGCCGGTCGCCGCGGATGGCCACGAAGAGCTGTCCGGGCTCGAGCGTGCGCGTGTTGATCGAGACGCCGTTGAGGACGGTCTCGCTCTCTCCTCCCGGCGAGCTGCCGTCGGTCCACTTGAGCAGGTCGCCGATCGAGAAGGGGACGCTCACGAATTGCCTCCCCGGCTCAGTGCCGTGCGGGCCTCGCTGCGGTCGTCGAACGGAAGCTTCTCGCGACCGATGATCTGGTAATCCTCATGGCCTTTGCCCGCCAGCACGACCGTGTCCTCCGGTCGAGCGAGCGCGATGGCCCGGGCGATCGCCTCGCGGCGGTCGGGAATCACCGCGTAGCCGCTCTCCCGGGCCTCGAGTTCGTCCGGGTCGATGCGCTCGAGTGCCGCCAGCCCGCGCTCGACATCCTGCAGAATCCGGTCTGGATCTTCGGTACGCGGGTTGTCGTTGGTCGCAATGGCGAGATCGCTCGAGCGCGCGACGGCTTCTGCCATCAGTGGCCGCTTGGCCCGATCGCGGTCTCCCCCGCAGCCGAATACCGTGACGAGTCGACCGCGGCACAGCGGGCGCGCGGCGCCCAGGAGTTTCTCCACAGCGTCGGGTGTGTGGGCGTAATCGACGATCACGGTTGGCGAGGACTGGCCCGTGCCCTTGACGACTTCCATGCGACCGGGAACCTGGGGACAGGCGGCAACGCCGGCGGCAATGTGCCGTGGCTCGACGTCGAGAGCCTCGGCGATGCCGCAGGCCACGAGCAGGTTCTCCAGGTTGAAGTCTCCCACCAGCGGGAGCTGCAGCGCGAGTGGGCCCGAGGGCAGCACGACGCGTACGCGGCTGCCTTCCAGCCGCACGTCCGCTTCGAGCAAGCGGACCTCCGCCTCTGCTGCCTTCTCGCCCGAGCAGCGCAATACGCGGGCGCCTCCGTCGCGGGCGGCGGCGATGAAGGAATCCGCTGATGCATCGTCGATATTCACCACGGCCTGACCGCCGGGAACCATCCGCTCGCGAAAGAGCAGCGCCTTGGATGCCGCGTAGGCCTGCATGTCGCCGTGGAAGTCGAGGTGGTCCTGAGTGAGATTCGTGAAGGCAGCGACACGAAAATGGCAGCCGCTCACGCGACCGAGTTCGAGACCATGGGAGGAGACCTCCATCACAACCGCTTCGACATTCTCGGTGCACATCGAGCGCAAGGTGCGCTGTAGGTCGAGGCTCTCTGGTGTCGTGTTCACGGCCGGAATGCGCTCGCCGGCGTAGCGGATCTCCACAGTGCCGATCAGACCCGTTCTCAACCCCGCTTGGGCGAGGATCGACTCGACGAGGTATGCCGTGCTGGTCTTGCCGTTGGTTCCGGTAACACCGATGAGAGTCAGATCCTTGGCGGGTTCGCCGAAGAAGCGCACAGCGATCGGCGCCATTGCACGGCGGCTGTCGGGCACGATCGCTGCGGGGCGGTCTCCCAGAACCGCGGCGTCGGGCGGGCGCTCGGCCAGCACCGCCGCCGCTCCCATCGTGACCGCGCGCGTGACGTAGTCATGCCCGTCGCTCACCGCCCCGGCGAGTGCGATGAACAGATCGCCGGGTGCCACACGGCGCGAGTCGTAGCTGATGCCTCGGATCAGAGGATCGGCCGCCGGATCACTCCGCACCCATGCGCGCGGGGCGAGCTTCTGCGGAAGTACCGCGAGGAGTGAGGAGAGTCGCACCTATCCCTCCTCTCGAGCGGCGGCGAAGCTGAGCTCGACGGTACGCTCGCTTCCCGCCAGAATCGTGCCGGGCGCGGGCGATTGGTTGACCACCGAGCCGCGGTCCGAGCCCCGCACGCGCAGGTCGAGGCGATCGATGGCCGCGAGTCGTCTCGCCGCGGCCAGACTCTCGCCGTGAAAGTCCGGAACGAGAACACTGAGAAGCGAGCCCGACTCCAGAGGAGTTGGCGTCGGCTCCGGGCGAATGGTGGTGGCGGCCAGTGCGCCAGGCGGTCGCGTGTCGCCTCCGATTCCACCGCCTTGCGGTGCTTCGTCGACTGATCGCTCCACCGTCAGCGTTGGAATCGGCTCCGCGGGGATCGGTTCGGGCCGCGTCAGAATGCCGAGTCGCGCGAGTTGGGCGGCGGCGACGCGGGCGAAGAGCGGCGCAGCCACGCTGCCACCGGTGTGGGACACACCCTTTGGCTCGTCCAGCGCAACGACGATTGCGAGTCGAGGATCGTCGGCCGGGGCGATGCCTATGAACCAGGCGGTGTAGCGATCCTGCGAGTAGCGGCCGGTTTCTCGTTCGAGCTTCTGGGCGGTGCCGGTCTTGCCCGCCACACGCACGTCGGCGAGCGCGGCGAGCCGCCCCGTGCCTGTGCCGCTAACGACCGTCTCGAGCATGCCGACCACGAGCTGTGCCGTCTCGCGGCTGATCGCCTGTCCCAGGCTTACCGGGCGAGTCTGCTGCCAGCGCCCCAGGGCGCGGCGCCGGGCCAGCACGAGGCGTGGCCGCATGCGTTCGCCACCCGCCGCCAGTGTCGCCGTCGCCATCGCGAGCTGCATCGCCGTTACGCTCACGCCCTGGCCGTAGGCCAGCGTCGCGTGGTCGACCGGCTTCCACTTGCGCCAGTCGCGCAGCAGGCCGGCCGATTCGTCGGGAAAGCCGCTGCCGGTCGTGACACCGAAGCCCAAGCGTCCGAGCGATGCAGAGTAGCGCTCGGGGCCGAGTCGCTGGGCGATCTGTACGGCGCCGACATTGCTCGAGACACGCAGCACACCGGCGATGTCCAGCACGCCGTAGGCGCGGTGGTCCCGGATCGTCTTGCCGGGCACGCGCATCCAGCCCTCGCCGGTGTCGATCGGCTCCGCCTGCGTGATGTCCCCCGCCTCGAGGGCGGCGGCTACCAGAAACGCCTTGAAGGTGGAGCCCGGTTCGGCCACGTCGAGAAAGGCTCGGCTGCGAGTCTGTGTGTATTCGATGTGTCGAAAGCGGTTCGGATCGAAGCCCGGCGATTCCGCCAGTGAGAGCACGTCGCCGGTCTTCGGGTCGACGCTGATCACCAGACCGCCCGCCGCGCCGCTCTCCTCGACCGCCCGGGTCAGTGCGGCTTCGGCTTGGGCCTGGAGACCGGCATCAATGGTGAGGACCAGGTCTCCGCCAGCGGCGACGCGTGGGTCCAGTGGGCGGCCGCAGAGCAGTCTACCGGTGGCGTCTCGCTCGACGGCCAGTCGGCGTGGTGCGCCCTTCAACCAGTCGTCCATCATCTGCTCGACACCGCGCACGCCGCGGCCGTCGATGTCCGCAAAGCCCAGAAGGGGCGCGGCGAGGCGCCCGGCCGGGTAGACGCGGCGTGGCTCACGCTCTATACCGACGCCGGGTAGCGCGAGTTCGGAGACCCGCTTGGCCTGCGCGTCGCTCACCCAGCGGGCGATGAACGTGAACCCCTTGTGATCGGCAATGCGACGTTCGAGATGCCGGCGATCCAGCTCGAGGATCTTCGCCAGCTTCGCGAGGCTTCGCGGGCGGTCGTTCAGGAGCTGCGGCAGGACATACACCGAGGGCGCGTCTACGCTGAGTGCCAGCTCTTTGTGACCGCGGTCGAGAATCAGGCCGCGCGCGCCGGGCAAGCTGAGCTGAGTCTGGATCTGCCGGTTGCCCTGTAGCCGGCCCTCGGTACTGACCACCGTGAGCTGACCGGCGCGGGCCGCCAGTACCAGGAAGAGGCCGAGCAGAAGCAGGCGCAGCGTCCCGACGCGTACAGCGGCAGAGCGCAGGGCCTGGGATCTCATCGCGGGTCCAGCGGGGCTGGAGCCACGACGGCTCCGGCGTCGGCGAGTGCGGTCGACGAGTCCTCACGGGTCGCCGGTAGGTCGACGAGCCGCTCCGGACGCACGAAGCCCAGCTCGCGGGCGCGTTTGGCGAGGCGCACGGGGTCGCGAAGCTGCCGCATCCGCACGGTCAGACTTCGCTGCTCATCGATCAGCCGCTGTTCCTCCTCATTGACAGCGGGCAGGGCGTAGCGGATGCGCAGCATTTCGGTACGCAGCATCGTCACGCAGAGCGCCGCTGCCAGGACGCCCAGTGCCAGCGTCAGCACGTTGGCTGGGCGCAGTAGGGCAGGGCGGCGGTTCGGGCTCAGGACGCTGCGCGCCGACGCGCCCCCCCGCAGCCGCAGCAAGACACCTCTCACACGGCCAGCGCACCGTCTCCGGCCCGCGGGCCAGCGCTGCGACGCGGCTCTGCGCTGTCTCCTGGAGCTCGTCATGCGGCGGCCCCCAGGCGCTCCGCGCTGCGCAGTCGTGCGGAGCGTGCGCGGGGGTTGTGTGCGATCTCATCCTCGCCCGGACGGACCGGGCGCCGGGTGATGATTCGTAGGCTCGGCTGTTGATCGCAGCTGCAGACGGGCAGCTCGGGCGGGCAGACGCAGCCGCGGGCCGCATCGCGCATGCGATGCTTCACGATTCTGTCTTCGAGCGAGTGATACGCGATCACCACCAGACGTCCGCCGGGGCGAAGCACCGCGATGGCCGCTTCGAGCCCGTCTCGCAGCGCCGACAGCTCGTCATTGACCGCGATGCGGAGCGCCTGGAAGACCAGCGTCGCCGGATTGTGCCGGCGGCCCCGTCCGATTCCCGCCTCTCTGATTGTGCGTAGTAGATCGGCGGCGGTTCGCAGGGGCTCGGTCTCACGCCGCTCGGTGATCACTCTTGCCAGGCGCTTGGAGCCCGGCAGCTCGCCATAGCGCTGAAACCAGCTCTGCAGCTCGACGGCCGACGCTCGGCGAAGCAGCTCGGCCGCGGTCGGGTGGCCGGATCCCGGATCCATGCGCATGTCGAGCGGCGTATTCTCGCTCTGCGCATCCGCGAAGCGGAAGCCGCGCGCGGGCGTATCGAGCTGATGCGAGGAGACGCCGAGATCGAGCAGTACGGCATCCACCGTCGCCAGGCTCATGGAATCGACAACCCGGTCGATCTCGCGAAACGAGGAATGCACGCAGCGCAGGCGGTTTCCGTAGCCCGACAGCCGTTGCTGCGCCGTCGAGAGCGCTTGCTCATCCAGATCGAGTCCGACGAGCAGGCCATCCGGCGAGATGCGTTCCAGGATGCTGCTCGCGTGTCCGGCGCCGCCCAGCGTGCCATCAATCACGACGGCGCCCGGCTGCAAGTCCAGCTGTTCGATGGTTTCCTTCAGGAGGACCGGCAGATGATGAAATTCGCTGCTCACGAGAGTGGGGCGCCTCCCGTTTTCGCCCCCGGGTCAGGGGATCCGGGGGAGCGGGAGACGTTGGGGTGCCTCAGGACACCTGGACGCCGGTGTGTACCCCCCAGTAACCACACCATTGTCGTGTCGGCGTCCCGAGGACACCCCAACCTCTCTGCTGGAGGACTTCCTCCAGCTCCCCCCAATGAGTCTTCACGTTCCTCGGTTTCGCTGGCTCTGGTCCACGGACTGCTGGATCTCGTCCAGTCGACGCAGAGTCGTCCTCTGGTTCTCGTCGAAGCGCTCCGGGTTCCAGATCTCGATTCTGTCCAGAACTCCGGCGATGATCACCTTGCCATTGAGCCCGGCGTGCTCGCGCAGATAGGCCGGAATGAGAATGCGTCCCTGATTGTCGATCGGGCACTCGCTCGCGCTGGACATGAGGAAGCGCTGGTAGTCTTGAACGTCCGGCTGCAAGTCGGACATCGCCAGCAACTCACTCTCCTTGGTTTCCCAGTTCTCAGCCGGGTGCAGCGCGAGGTGATCGCGGTAGTTGGTCAGAATCGGTGCCTTTTCACTACGTTCCTGAATTTCCATTCTGAACCCAGATGGGATGCTCAGGCGTCCCTTCCCGTCGATCGTGTGCTCGTGCCGGCCGCGGAACATGCTTGCGCTGCAACTCCGTTTTCGAGGTCGTGGTGGCTGGCGCGCAACCGCCGTTCAAGCATGATTGGCCCTCGACCCCTGTTCGTTTCACCCCACTTCGAGGTTGCCCAGATACGTTTCTTGGCCGTCCCACCTTATCCCACTCAATCCCACTTCACTAGTCTTCTCTCCCACAATCTGTCTCTTCAGTCGAGAAAAAAACGACAGTCGCCCCATTTCGCACTCTTCTTGTCGTCTTCTCGTGATGGGCGGGGCAGGCCGATGCGCGCACGAGCCGCGGATTCGGGTCGATCTCGTGCTCGGTCGTCTTCCAGCCTCAGCGGTGGCAGAGCCGGCTGCGCTGATCAGCGGCAGGGGGGCACGTCGATTCGATCAGAGCGCAGCGATTCCGGGGTAGCGTCTGCCGTGGACCTCGATCACCCGGTCCAGGACGGCTCTCAACGTGCTACCCGCCGGCGCCTCGGGTCGGCTGGTGGCCTCTGCGGGCAGTGTCTCGAGCATGCCGCGTAGCAGGGCTTCGGTGCCTTCCTGCAGGCCGGACGGCGAGTAGCCCCCTTCCAGCACGAAGACCACACGGCCTTCGCAGAGTTCGTCGGCGAGCTGTCGCACCAGCCGCGTTATGGCGAGGTAGCCCGGACCGCTGAGCTGCATCGCGGACAGCGGGTCATCCCGGTGGGCGTCGAATCCGCAGGAGACAAGAATCATCTCCGGCTCGAACTGTCGGGCAATCGGGACCAGCACGTGCGCCAGGACGCCGAGGTACTCGCCGTCGCCGCAGCCGGCAGGCAGCGCGATGTTGACCGTTGTGCCAAGACCCGCACCGCATCCCGCCTCGCCAAAATCTCCGGTGCCCGGATAGTGGGGGAACTCGTGGGCGGATACGTAGAGGATCGAGGGATCGGCCTCGAAGCTGTGCTGGGTGCCGTTGCCGTGGTGCACGTCCCAGTCGAGAATCAACAGCTTGTCGAGTCCTGCCTCGCTCTGGAGGGCGCGTGCGGCGATGGCGACGTTGTTGAACAGGCAGAAGCCCATGGCGCGATCGGCCTCGGCGTGGTGGCCGGGCGGACGGACGGCGGCCAGGCCGGCCGTCGCCTCTCCGCATGCGATCGAACGAGCCAGATCCACGCAGCTCCCGGCGGCCAGCCGCGCCACATCGAAGCTCTCACTGCTGACGTAGGTGTCCGGATCCAGATGGGCCGGCGCCTGCTGCACGGCTCGCTCGATCTCCCTGAGGTGAGCGCGATCGTGCACGCGCAGAATCTCCTCGGGTTCGGCGGCACGTGGCTCGATTCGCGAGAAGCTCCCTTCGAAGCTCTTAATCGCGTGCGCCACGGCGAGCAGCCGTTCGGGACGCTCCGGATGGCCGGCAGGGGACCGGTGACTCCGAAAGCGGATATCCTCCACGATGCGGAAGCGGCTGCGATCGGGCATCCGCGCGAAGAGTATCCGAGCGCGTGGTCGGCGGCGAGCGAAGGAGGGGAAGTGGGAGAACCGGCCTGCATTGCGGTGACTGGCCTGGATACCTTTCTGGGGCAGCGCCTGGTCGAGCGGCTGTTGGCGCGACCTGGGGGACCGCGTGTCCTCGGTATCGATCTTCAGCGGCCGCTGCGGTTCGCCGGCCGCATCGACTTCCAGCGGGTCGACTTGACCAATCCCACCGCGGACGGCCAGCTCGCGCGCATCCTCCTCGACCAGGGTGTGGAGGTGTTCGTCCACCTGGCCTTTCGCCGCTCGCCAACGCCCGACCTCGAGTACGACCACGAACTCGAAACCATCGGCAGCCTGCATGTTCTCAATGCCTGCGCGGCAGCCAAGCTGCGCCGCCTCGTCGTGTCGTCGAGCACCATGCTCTACGGCGCGCGGCCGGACAACCCGAACTTTCTGTGTGAGACGCACCGGCTGGCTGGACACCCCGACGCCCACTGTGTCCAGAATCGCATCGAGGTCGAGAATCTGCTGGCGCGCTGGACTCCGCGTCACCCCGACACGGAGGTAACCGTCCTGCGCCGCTGCTGGGTCATGGGGCCAACCTACACCGATCACGTGGTGCGGTACTTCGAGCGACCTGTCGTGCCGACGATGATGGGATACGACCCGCTGCTGCAGTTCGTCCACGAGGAGGACATGCTCGATGTCTTCGAGCAGGCGGCGCGCGCCTCCCATCCCGGAGTCTTCAATGTGGTCGGCCGCGGCGTATTGCCGCTCTCCATGCTGCTCGCGCTTGCGGGCAAGCGGCGGCTCCCGCTGCCGGCGCCGCTGCTGTATCGCCTGTCCAACTACCCCTCCCAGGGACAAACGGGGGATCCGCCGGCGGGCTTCTACGACTATCTTCGCTATCTCTGGGTGGCGGACGGGGAGCAGACCTGGGCGGAGTTCGGTGAGCCCATCTACTCCACCAAGGAGGCCTGGATCTCCCTGGTCGCAGCGAGGCGACTCGAGCGGTATCGCTGACAAGCCCTTGCGAGTGAGGGATGCAATTGGGAGCTTCAGTGAACGAGGCAGGTGAGCCGCGGGGCGACGAGATGGTTTCCGACACAGCGCTAGGGACCGAGTGCGACCTCGCGCACGGTGAGGACGAGAGCCTCGACGCGTTGCGACTGGCGCTCGAGGATCTGAGGAGCGAGATCCGGGCCCAGCTTCCGGAATCGCGCAGGGCTTCATCTGGAGCGAACGACGTCGACTGGCTCGGTCTCTTCGAGGAGCTGCGTCAGCGTTTGGCGACGCTGGGCATGAAGGAACGCTTTGCAGCGGTGGACGAGTTCGGGATGGACGTGCAGGCGCTCGCCCGCAGCAGGTCCATTCTCGACTTCCTGCTGGACCGCTACTGGCGGGTCGAGGTCGTCGGCGTGTCGCAGCTCCCGCGACCCGGTCCGTGTCTGATGGTCGCGAACCGCTCGGGACTGCTGCCCTACGATGGGCTGATGCTGTCGCACATCGTCGAACGCTTCGGGCCCTACGCCGAGCGACCCCGCTTCATGGTCGCGGACTGGTTCATCACGCTCCCCTTCGCACAGCCATACCTCGCGCGTTTGGGCGGAGTACGGGCTTGCCGCGAGAATGCCGACCGCCTCCTGCGTAAGGGCGTCTCGGTGGTGGCCTTTCCGGAAGGCGTAAAAGGGGCCGCGAAGACATTTCGAGAGCGCTATCAGCTGAAGCGCTTTGGTCGCGGGGGTGTGGTTCGCGCGGCCATCGAGAACGGCGTGCCGTTGGTGCCGGTCGGGATCGTCGGGGCTGAGGAGGCTCACCCGGTCCTATTCAAATCGCATTTGCCGGCACGCATGCTGGGCCTGCCCTTCATCCCCGTTACGCCGACCTTTCCCCTCCTGGGGCCGCTCGGCCTGCTTCCACTGCCGACCAAGTGGATCGTCAGCATTGGCGAGCCGATCTGCCTCGAGCCACCGGGTGATGATGCCCATGAGGAATTGCTGATCTCCCGCCTCACGGAGGATCTGCGGCTGCGTATTCAGTCGCTTGTCGACGAGGGACTCGATCGACGTCCTTCGGTCTGGAGCTGAATACGCCGGTGCACTCTGTGTGCTGGCAGCGGGTGAAGGCGAATAGCGAGTCGGGGGCGCGATGTACACGGGTATCACGCGAGGCACCTTCGAGGTCATTCGAGCAGAGCGGCGGCCAAACCTTCTCAGCTATCAGGTCGAGCTCGATGACCGGCTGGTCGCCGGGCTCGAGCCGGGAGCCAGCGTTTCGATCGACGGTGTCTGTCAAACGGTGGTCGCGGTCTCCGGGAATGCGGTCTCCTTTGATGCCATCCAGGAGACGCTGGACCTGACCACGCTCAGCTCGTTCGAGCCGGGGCGGTACGTGGCGGTCGAGCGGAGCAGCCGCGTTGGCGACGAGATCGGCGGACACGACGTTGCCGGGCATGTGATCGGCACCGGCGAGATCACAGAGGTCCGGCGACAGGGCGATGTCTGCGATTTGCGAGTTGCTGTGCCGAAGGATTGGATGAAGTACATCTTCAAGAAGGGCTTCATCGCTGTCGACGGCTCGAGCCTCACCGTCGGTGACGTCGACGCGCGAGGCAGCTTCGAGCTGCACTTGATTCCCGAGACCCTACGTCTGACCAACCTCGGGGATCGAGTTCCCGGCGATCTCGTCAACATCGAACTCGATGCCCGCACGGTCGCCATCGTCGACACGGTCGAGCGCCTGCTCGAGCAGCGCTTCGAACGCGAGCAGGCGTAGGCGTTCACCGGTGTTCGTGTCGTTCGCCCGCATGGAGACATGAGAACAGCGACTCGCGGCTTCGCCGCGGACGTTCACGAATCGTCCGGGTGATCGGACACCGTCTCATCTCGATCGCGATCCGACTTGCGCCGATCAAAAGCCTTCTCGAGGGTCTCGACGGCGGAGGCTACTCGCTCCAGATTCTGATTGAGTGCCTCGATGTCAGAGCGGCGCGGGAGATCGAGCACTCTGAAGACGCGCTCTACGGAATTCTGAATCAGACGCTCCAGATCCGGGGATGCGTGATTGATCCAGTTCCCAAGGCCGCCGCGATCCTGCCGCTGCCCTCGCTTTCGCGAGCGCTCCGATGTGTCGTCCGGCCGATGCTCGGAATCGCTGTCGCCGTCCTCGCTTCCCACCATGCGGCGGACCCGCTCCTGGATCTCGCCGATGCCGCCGGTCGCGTCGTCGACACCTCGTCGCAGGGCTCCGTATAGTGCGTCACTTCCGCGGCCCAGGATCTGAGAGAGAAGCGTTTCCGGTGGCGAAGTGTTCGAGCGCTTGCTGTCGACAAGTATCTGGGAAAGCGCCACCGACGTGATGTCTTCGCCGGTTTCGTTGTCGATGACGCGCACCTCTTCGCCGGCGTCGAGTAGCTCCGCGATCCCCTTGAGCGTGATGTACCGACTCGTGTCGGTATTGTAGAGCTTACGATTGGCGTAACGCTTGATTAGGATTGCCATGGGGCGACTCGGCTGACCTCACTGCGAACGACGCATTCGCTCGACCAACGCAAAACGCTAGCACAGGCGGGATATCCTCGCGTCAGCTCCTCACCTTCACCCGCTGCACACGGCGCCCTCCACCGCGCTGCGACGTGCCGGTCCCCGACTGGACGACATCGTCCGGTTCGATCGGCCTGCTTGAGCGGGCGGCGCGACGGCTGCCACTGGCGCCGGGTCTTTTCTGTTCCGATTCTGTGTCGGGTCGATCTGCAGTGTGCGACTCCGGAGGTCGCACGCCGAACTCCCAGAGTATTTCACGCAGACCCAGGAACGCCCGCAAGACCGCGCGGGCGTCGGGATCCGTCTGCGATCGCACCTCCCAGCGCTTGATCTCGCGGTCCAGGGCATCGAGAACGGCCCGGAGCACAACGTCCGGGTGGTTCTGGCTGCCGCTGCCCGCAAGTTCCACCAACTCGTCGATGCCCCGGGCGAGTGTGGCCAAGGCCAGACGGGCGTCGGAGCTACGTCCGGCCGCTTCCGGGGCAAGCGCGGCCGGCTCGCCGAAGAGCGCGATCGATGCGGCATCGAGAAAGGCGCGAGCTGCGAGAAGCGCCTCGGCCAGTGCGGCTCGGCCATGGCTGAGCGCCATACCGATCGCATCATCGACCGTCATCGGCTGCCGTCGGGCCTGGTGGGGACGCTCTTCTCTTTCAGGGTCGCCGGTGCTCGCTGTCGTCGAGCTGTCACGGCCGGCTTTCATGCTCATCTTCTCTCCACGTCATTGACCGTGTCGGATGTGTTGCTCTCGGGCTCATCGGCGGCAAAGAGATGGACCGCGATCTGTGACAGCCCGGCCAGATCATGAACATCGCGCGGGAACTCCGGGATACAGCGAAAGAAGAGCCCACTCCTCCGAGAGTGTTTCCGCAGCGCGGTCGTGCTCTGTCGATCGAGCCGGACCAGAGAATCGTACTCCCTCACCACCTCGATCGCCGCCCGCGCGGCAGCTTCGCCGTCGCCCGCGTTCTCGCCGCGTTCGAGCGCGCGGGCGAGTCGCTCGAAGTCAGCGTCAAAGGCGTCGTCCCGCGTGTATTGCTCGAGACCGCTCCGTGCGGGCTCGCCGTTCGGCCACAGACGTACACGATTGACTACCACACCCGCCAGCGGCACTTGCGAACGTTCGAGATGCTCGAGAAAGTCACCGGCGTCGCGGGCCGCCTCGGGCGAAGGCGCCGCCACCAGGATGAAGCGGGCATCCGAGCCGAGGAGCATCGACTGGACTCGGCGAGCTCGCTGCCGGAAGCCCTCCGACATTCCTTCGAATGCGAGAAGAAACTCCGAAACGTCCTCGAGGAAGGTGATACCCGAGATTCGCTCCAGCAGCTTCAGCACCCGGTGAGTGGTGCCCTGAAAGAGGCGGAAGCCGAAACGTCCCGCCGAGAACGCGGGGTGGACGAGCAGCTTGACCAGGCGACTGTCGAGGAACTCGAGGAGTCTCTGTGGAGCGTCCAGGAAGTCGAGGGCGTGTTGGGATGGCGGCGTGTCGAGCACGATCAGATCGAAGTGCTCGTTCTCCATCATCTCGAAGACCTTCTCCATGGCAGCGTACTCCGCGCTGCCGGCCAGCGCGTCCGAGACGTGCTGGTAGATCGGATTCGCGAGAATGCGACTGCGTGTCTCGGGACTGTCCGCAAAACGCGTCACCAGCCCGTCGAAGGTTCGCTTCATGTCGAGCATCATGGCGAAGAGGCGCCCGCCCTCGGCGATGCCAGCCTTCACCTTCATCGCTTCGGGTAGCTCGCGCGGCTCGTCGTCGAGCTCAGCTACGCCAAGGGCATCCGCGAGTCGCCGCGCTGGATCGATCGTGAGTACCAATGCGCGGGCACCTCGGCGAGCGGCCTCCAAGGCGATCGAGGCGGCGACGGTGGTCTTGCCGACACCGCCCGTTCCCACGCACACGACGATGCGGGCGCCGTGCAGCAGCACCTCCGGCTCGGTGGCGACGTTCATTGCACGCGCTCCGTCTCGGGAACGTCTTCGGCCGCGTGGCGATTGCTCGGCGGCTCGAACAGCGCTTGCGACAATTGCCTCAGGGCGCCCGGTCGCTGCAGTCCGCCCGCCAAGAACGGGAGGCAGACGACCGGCAGTGCGGTTCGCTTCGCGATGACGCCGAGATAGGTGCGGTTGAGGGCGTAGCGCGAGGCGAGGTAGGAGGCGCACTCCGCCATCACTGCTGGTGTGGGCAGTCGCTGCAGCGAGAGCTCGGCGGGTAGCGCCGCCAGCCTGCGATCCAGGCCCTCCAATTCCGTCGGGAAGGGCCGCTTGGCGACAGCGTTGATCACGATGCGATCAACCGCGATCTCGAGCTCCTCGCGCACGCGGGCCACCAGCTCACCGCTCTCCTGTGCGGGGAGTTCCTCCGCCAGGGTGACCGGCAGCAGCAGCGTGCGATCAGGATCTCGGACCAGCTCCTCCACCAGACCCGCGTTGCGACCGAGTGGCCCGGCGTGTACGGCGGAGTGCACCACCCTGGGCACGTCGAGGAAGGTCACACCGTGGCCGGTGGCTGGCGCGTCTACGACGATGAGATCGTAGAGTGGCGAGCCATTGGGGCGTTTCATCTGTTCGAGGTGCCAGATCTTCCCCAGCGTGATCAACTCGCGCCAGCCTGGCGCCCCCTGCAGCATCTGGCGGAAGGCCTGGTTGCGCAGCCCCAGATCGACCAGGGATCGCGCGCCGACCTGCAGGCTCAGGTACTCCGCCATGGCCTCGAAGGGATCGATTCGCATGGCCGTGAGCCCGGGCCGCAGCTCGCGCCCGCCGTAGCCGACCGGAGGGGCATCCGGGGCGAACAGGCGTGCCAGGTGCTCGTGCGGTCCCACTTCGACCAGCAACACCCGCCGGCCCCGCTCGGCTGCCGCCAGCCCCAGGGCGGCGGCGACGGTGGTCTTGCCCGTTCCGCCCTTGCCTGTGACGATGATGAGCCGTCGCTCGAGCAGGGACCGCTCCGCTCCCGTTGCCATGAGAACTCTATCCCGGAAGGTGGGCGTCGGCGCCGCGCTGCCTACGGGCGTACCGCCGGGGCATATTCCGCACGCCGTTGCTCGCAACCCGACCCGTAAGGCTCAAGCACCGCGCGGGCAATTCCGAAAAGGCCAAGCAGACCAGTGCTTTTCCGAGCCGCGACGCTAGCACAGAGGCGGGCCGCAGCGGCCTGGGCAGTGAGGGTAGTCCGGTGATCGTCACCTGCCGCAAGTGCGACACGAGCTTTCAGCTCGATGAGTCTCGCGTGCCCCTTCAGGGAATACGGGTTCGCTGTTCGCGCTGCAAGGAGGCGTTCTTCCTGGAGCACGCCTCGGCCAGTGCGTCCCCTGCCGCGAAGGAGACCGGCGGCCAAGCGGCGGGCTCCAGAGACCTGCCCACGCCAGAGGCGACCACCCAAGACCGGCCGGCGTCGACGCCGCTGGCCGCTTTGCGCTTGGTGCGGGTGTCCGAGGAGATCAACAACGAGGACGAGAACGAGTGGGAGTTCAATCACGAGCCCGTCAGCGACTCCGAGCCCTCGTTGCCAGCCATCGAGGGGTTCGGTGCGGACTTCGCAGAGGACGGCAGCTCGGGCCTCGCCCTCGACGAGACGGCCTCCGAGGCGTCGTCTGAGTCCGAGTTCGGCTCGGTAGACGATTACTGCGGATTGATGGAGGAGGAGCCCGCGCCGGCCGAGGATGCTCTGGATGGCATGGTGAGTCCTGAACTCGCGGTCGCCAGCGGGCATGCCGATCTCGGGCGTTACGCAAGTCAGGGTGCCGCCGAGGACCTCGGAGAGCCGGAGAGCTGGGACTTCTTCGATGACGACGCCCTCGAGACTGGAGGCCTTCCTGGAATCAGTGGCGACGGAGAAGCACTCCCCGGTCGAGTTGCCGCGCAAGAGGCACCGGATGCCGCCGCAGAGGTCGCGGAGGAACCGGGCTGGCAGCAGGACTTCTACGAGCCGGAGTCGCAGCCGCTGGGACGCGTAGAGGAGTTGGTTCGTCGCCTGGGGCGGGGCTGCGGCTGGTTCGTCGCTTGCGGGCTTGCGGGGCTGGGGCTGGTGAGCGGTCTGTGGAGCAGTGCGGAGTCGCTGGTCAGCAGCTCCCCGGTCGTCGAGGTCGGGCCTCTGCGTGTGGAGTCGATCCGCGGAGAGTGGGTCGACACGGCCCGGGCCGGTACGCTGTTCGTCGTTAGCGGCCAGCTGCGCAATGCGGGATCAGGCACCACCCGCATCAGCGAGCGTCTCCAGGTGGCGTTGCTCGCTGACGACGGAAGTCACCTCGCGCGGGCACCCGCTCCGCTCAGCGCCGAACTCGCCCCCGACGAGCTGAGGGAGCTGCCCGCGGCTCGTCTTGCCGAGGCTCGGAAAGGAGCCGAAGTCGCACTGGCGCGGACTGCGCTCGAGCGCGGTGAGACACTGTCGGTCCAGGCGTTCTTCAGCGAGATTCCCGATGATGCCACGCGCTTCGTCATCGAGAGCGGCTTCGGCGAGTACCAAACCGACATGCCGGTCGAGTCACTGCCGGCTCCCGAGCCTTCCGCCCCGGCCGTCACCCCCCCTCACGTCGACCAGCCTTCTCAGCCCTCGCAGCCGAGCGACTCGGAGAGCCTCCCTCCGGCGGAGCTGACCTGGGGGGAGTGAGTCCGACCCCGAACTCGCTGCTCACATCGGGTTCCTGTCCCAGGACACTAGGCGTCGGGCTTCTTGGAGTCCGTCACCTGCTCTTTCTCAGGTGTCACATCGATCTCGTCGTCGCCCGACACTCCGGCCTTGAAGTTCTTGATCGCCTTGCCGACGCCCGCTCCGATTTCCGGTAGCCTGCGTGCGCCGAATAGGACGATCACGATGGCCAAGATGATCGTCAGCTCCATCGGCCCGAGTCCAAACATTTACGACTCCGTTCGCCTGTGTGTGGCGGGTCTGAAGTGCAACAAGGTGCCGTTGGCCAGCGCTCAGGTCAAGCGGGTCACAATACCGGCTCGGAAGCAGCGAGCCGGTCAGGGGAGGTCGAGTTGGCTGTCTTCAAGGCTTATGACATCCGGGGAACGGTTCCCGACCAGCTCGACGCAGACTTGGCGTACGGCATCGGGCGTGCCACGGCGAACTTCATCGGGGGCGAGAGCCTCGTCGTCGGCCGGGACGCTCGAGCTCACTCGCCCGAGCTGCGCGAGGCGTTGGTTCGGGGCATCACGGATGAAGGCGTCGCGGTAATCGACCTGGGAGAGGTCTCGACGCCAATGCTCTACTACGCGGTGAGCGCCCTGCAGGCCGGCGGGGGCATCATGGTGACGGCTTCCCACAACCCGGCCGAATACAACGGCTTCAAGATCTGCCGCGAACACGCTATCCCGATTGGTGAGGCGAGCGGGCTGCGGGAGATCGAGGGTCTGGTCGCCGAGCGGGCCGCCGCGCAGCCGGCACAGCAGCGGGGAGAAGTTCGGCAAGCGGACGTGCGCTGCGGCTACGTCGATCACGTGCTCTCCGTCGGTACGCGGCGGCCGGAGGTCAAGGTCGCCATCGACTGTGGCAACGGAATGGCGAGCGTCGGGCTGGAGCCGCTGCTCGCCAAGTTGCCGGTGACCGTCGAGCGGCTCTACTTCGAGCCGGACGGCACCTTCCCCAATCACGAGGCCGATCCGCTCAAGCTCGAGAACCTGGCCGATGTTGGCGAGGCGGTGCGCCGTACGGGTGCCGATTTTGGTGTCGCCTTTGACGGTGACGCCGACCGCGCCGTCTTCGTCGATGAGGCCGGTCGTCCGATCGCCTCGGACCTGATGACGGGCGTCATGGCTCGCCGCCAGCTGGAGCGCCACCCGGGTGGACTCGTTCTCTACGATCTTCGTTCGAGCCGTGCCGTTGCCGAGGAGGTCGAGCGAGCCGGAGGAGTCGCTGAAATGTGTCGGGTGGGCCATTCCTTCGTCAAGGCCCAAATGCGCGCGAGCGGCGCCGTCTTCGCTGGAGAGTTGTCGGGACACATCTATTTTCGGTTCTCCGACCAGCTGATGGCGGACGACGCCGTAGCGGCCTTCGTCGCGTTGCTCGACGTGCTGGCGGCCGAGGGAAAGCCGCTCTCCCAGATCATGGCTCCGCTGCGTCGCTACAGCGCCAGCGGCGAAATCAACCGGCGAGTGAAGGATGTGCAGCGGGTGCTCTCCGAGATCGAGAGAGAACACGCCGAGGCACCGCTGGTCTCCAGGCTCGATGGTCTGCTGATTCGCTACGAGGACTGGTGGTTCAATCTGCGTCCGTCCAACACAGAGCCGGTGCTGCGACTGAACCTCGAGGCGGAGTCCGAGCAGAAGATGTGTCAGGAGCGGGACCACATCCTGGCCCGAGTCGAGCAGCTCGGGGGCTGACGCGCGGCTCGTCGTCCCGGTGCTGCTGCGCGCCGCTTGGGCTCCTCGGCCAGGTAGCGAACCCGCTCACTCGCCCGGGCGTTGCAGCTCCTCTTCGACGAGCGCCTCGAATTCTTCGATTGGCTGGGCGCCGCTCAGCATGATGCCGTTGATGAAGAACGCCGGCGTTCCGCTGGCGCCTGCTTCACGCGCGGCACGCATGTCTTCTTCCACTCGAGCAACCGTCTGCTCGCTGTTGAGACAGCTCTCGAAGGTCTCGACGTCCAACCCCAGTTGTCGCGCGTAGTCGAGCAGCGCGTCGCGGCCGAGGGCTCGCTGGTTCGCGAAGAGCAGGTCGTGGTAGTCCCAGAAACGCTGCTGGGCCTCGGCACAGACGGCCGCCTCCGCGGCGCCGCGCGCCTCGGCGTGCATCGAGAGCGGGAGGTGCCGATGGATCAGCCGCAGCGATTCCGGGTAGCGCTCGAGTAGCTCTCGGATGACGGGCTCGGATCGCGCGCAGAAGGGGCACTGATAGTCGCCGAATGCCACGATCGTGACGGAGGCGGTCTCCGGTCCGAGCGAGGGGCCCCGATGCGCCACCTGGACGCGAGGCCGGCTGAGTTGGATGTCGACGACGGCCTCGCGTCGCAGCTGTCCGGAGATGTCGGTGCGGCGCGTGTGTTCGAGATAGGCGCGAATCTGCGGTGCCAGCTCGTCCAGCGTGACACCGTCGCCGATCTGCTCGCGATTCTCATCGAAGAAGACCTGAATCTCGGCCTGCGTGACCGGCGGCAGCTCGCTCGACGCCCGCTCGAGCCACTCATCGACAGTGAGCCCGTCCAAGTCTGCAGCGCGTTCGAGCAGATACGACTCGATCAGCTCGTCCAGCGTCTGCCGCCGCGCGTGGTGCAGCTGCACTGTCGAGCCATGACCGAACTCTTGCTCGAATAGATCGTCCTTGATGCGCTGATCGACCGCTTGCAGTGAGATCTCATGGTGGTCCACCGTGGCGACGACTTCCCGAGGCGGGGCTGCGGGCTGCGGCCCCGACGCCGCACATCCGAAGCCGGTGACGAGCGTCGTGAGGACGACAACCCAGCGCCTGCTCGCACTCACCCCGCTCACTTCGGCGCATCGTCTGGTCGGCACGCTGCTGTCCTTGCTGCCCGACTCTTGCGACGGGCCGTTGCGGGTGATCAGGCGAGCGAGTTCAGGTCGCGTGAGCAAGGTGCTCCCGAATGAAGAGCCACATCGTCTTGAGAGCTCGGCCGGGCAGGGCTTGGTGGTTGCCCTCGAACCACTGCAGGTCCTTGGGGTCGGCTGCCGCCGCGTAGAGAGTCTCCGTGGCGTTCCTGGAGATGAGCTCGTCGCCAGTCGCGCCCAGCAACAGGAGGGGGCGGGGTGCCAGCATTGCGATGTAGCGGGCCGGGTCGACCAGCTCGGGGCCGAAACCGCCTCCTGCCAGTGCGAGCGCAGCGGCACGCGGCCGCGGGTCGAGCGCGCAGAACAGGGCACCGAGCAATGAGCCGAGGCTGAAGGAGGCATAGACGACCCGATCGCTGGCAATCTCGGGCAGACCGCTCATGGCGTCCAGGCAGCGGCTCAGATCACAGACCGCCTGCCGCGCGAACTCGGTCCACAGCAGCTGAGAGCCGGGGTCGAGCCCATCGCCGTCGGGGTCCGCCACGCCGGCTCGCACGCTCTCCAGCAGCTGTTGGCTCAGCTTGGCGCTGCGCCGCTCGCCGTGAAGTGGCAAATCGATGGAGGCCACCGCGACCCCGCTCTTCACCCAGGGGCCAGCGGCGTCCATGTAGTCCGACTCCTTGGATCCGCCCGCACCATGCTGGAAGAGCACCAGCGGAAATGGCTCCTGCCCCTCGGCGGGTAGCAGCAGTCGCCCCGGAACCCGATCGCCGCGCGAGGTGAACTCGCAGCGGCGGCAGCGAGCCCGGCCGAAGCCGCTGGGCGTGGGGAGCCCCCGTAGCTGGAGCGCCAGCTCCTGAGCCGAGACTGGCGGCTTCAGAAGATCCGGAGTGAGGAGGGGGGCCGCTGAGTCCATGGCCCGCGAGATTAGCCAGTCAGCGCGAGAGGAGCAGCTTTCGCGTGCGGTAGAGGCTGGATTTCACGGCATTCTCGCTTCGGTCGAGCGTGCGCGCGATCTCGCTGATGGGGCGGTCATCCAGGTGGTGGAGCTGGAACAGCAGACGTTGTTCGGTGCTCAGGTGTTCGTGAATCACGCTCTTCAGATGGGCGGCCCGTTCCCGGCACTCGTAGTCTTCGAGCGGGGAAGGCGTCGTGCTGAGATTGCCGAGCATCGGAGAGACCTGTTCCGGTTCCTCGTCGCCGAGCGGCACGGTCGGGTGGCGCCTGCGCTTGAAGCGAGCGGCAATCGTCCGTCGCGTGACGCCGAAGACCCAGGCCGCGAAGGGAGCCTCTCCGCGGAACGAGTCGATCGACGAGAAGATATTGATGAAGACCTCCTGAGTCGTTTCCTCGGTGTCCGCACGGTTGTTCAGGCGCTTGTCGATGAAGTGATAGACCCGCTTGAAGTAGCGCTCGTAGAGCATCTCAAAGGCAACTTCGTCACCCTTGCGCAGCCGATCAACGAGTTCGGTATCCACGGCGGGAGTCGGTATGGAGACTTCCGGTGTCGCCAAACTACATCCCCCTTGGGTTCCCAGGTCCAGCCTCAGCAGCTTGCACGCATTCGAGTAGCAGGCTTCCCCTGTTGGGATGTGGCCGGGAAGAAGGGGGGGGTGTCAAAAAATGTCACCGATTGCCAAAAAAAGTCACCGCCCGCTTACCCAGCGGGGACGCGTCAGGGGTCGAACTCCCGTAGCTCATCGCCACTGAAGCTCAGATCTCCCTCGCTCAGGCCGCTCCGGAACGCGGGGAGCTTCCTCTGAGCGGGTCGCGATTGCGTTGTGGCCGGCGTCGGCTGCGACGCGGAATCCTCGAGCCACAGGACACAGCCTCGATCGCCCGCGGTGCGGCGGTACGTCACGAGCTGCAGGGCCTCGGCGCCGATGCTCTCCACCGCTGCCCGCGCCTCGGGCTGGAAGTTCGGTGCGAGCAGAATGGCGCGAACCGGCCCCTCGGGCCTGATACCGAGGTCGGGCGCCAGCTTCAGCCAGTCTCGCAGTCGTGGTGCCAGCCAGGCACGCTGGGCCAGCGCTCGCGTGACCAGCGCCATGTCTTCACCCGCCTGGCCGATCAGGACCAGCACCGTGCAACCCTCGCCATCGACCGCGACCAGGTCGATGACCGAGGAGAGGCCGAGGATTTCATCGGCGAGCGCCCGCAATGAGCCATCCAGCTGCAGGAGTTCCCGACATAGCTGCTGCCGCAACTCGGACCGCGGCGAAGCTGTCGCGAACTCGGCCTCAGACAACTGTGCGCTTCCGAGCATCGTCCAACAGCATCTGGGCGACGTCGCGAAGAGCTCGTGCCGCCGGGGACTGAGGGTGGGCCAGCCCGATCGGACGCTGCGCAACGATGGCGCGGTACACGTGCAGATCGTCTACGAGCAGGCCGTAGCTCGTCAGGTCGCCTCCCAGGCATCTCTGCGTGGTACGCGCCAGCTTGGCAAATGCCTCTTCCGCCTCGTTTCGTCGCCGCGCGCCGTGGATCGTGATGCCCACGCGGGCTCTGGGGTTCGCGCCAAGCAGGAGCTTGGCGATCCCGTAGGTCTCGCGCAGGTCATTCGAGCCCGACGACGTGAAGAGCAGCATCCAGCTCAGCAGACTGCCGGCGTCACTGGGCTTGCTGAGCCAGCGGGGCGGCACGCGTACGAAGACCAGGCCGCCGTCGACCGCACCGTCGGCCCGCTCGACCGCGGTGTCGATGGCGATCCGATAGAGCTCTCCGAGGTTCTCCGCTGGAGTCGGAATCAGCTCGACGCCGAGCGGCCCGATGCCGGCCTCGGGCCAAAGCGGCGAGGGGTCGTCCTTCTCGGGGGCCAGCACGACCGCCCGCCCGCCGAGCCGGGCGACTTCTACCGCCAGATTCCAGCTGAAGGCGGCGCGCACGACATCCCTGTCGCCGATCGATACGCCGATGATGGGAAGCGCGGCCGGGCGTTGATGTGGTGCCGGGTATGGTGTCGAGTCCGCGTCCAACGGCTGCTCTGTGGCGTGATCGATCTCCGCCGACCGCACACCCTCGGACCTACCCGCCCAGCCCGGGGCGCGATCACTCCGATCTGCTTCGGGCGCGAGTTCTGGCATGAAGTAGTGGAGCACGTCCGACAGATCTCGCGGCACTCGGTGCTCCTAGCGCACGTGCAGAATCGAGTTCGGCTGCCCCATTGGTCCGGGAACCGACTCCGGATTGTTGGGATCCTCTCGCCACTCACCGTCGACCACGTAGCGGTACTGATAGGTCCCGGGCTGGAGCGCGAGCACTTTGGTCCAGATGCGTGTCTGACCTTCCGACTCGATCATCGAGCGGACCCCCTTGTCCGGCACCCAGCCGTTGAAATCGCCGGCGATGCGAACGTCGCCTGCGACGGGGTCCCGGAAGCGTACGACGACCTCGCGGGAGGACGGGGTCGTGCGCGACAGCTCCGGGGCCGGGTAATCGACCGAGGGCGGCGTGGTTTCCACCTCGAGCGCGAGCGCTGCATAGTCGCTGGCGCCGTTGGCGGTGCGCGCAAACCGCCCGATCGGGAGCCCCCGCCTCGCCGCCTCGCGCAGCTTGACGTTCTGTCGGATCACGGTGTCGAAGCAGAGATCCTTGAAGAGCTCCCGGATCTCGCCCAGGGTCTGGCGCGCGAAGCGGGTCCGGCCGTCGTAGAGGGTCGGCAGGATGCGAACACTGAGGTCGTGCCCGATGCGATCCGAGAGGAGGCCGATCGTCTCGAGAAGCTTCTGGACACCGTCGATCGCGAAGAAGCTCGACTCGAGGGGGACGATGACCTCCTGCGCTGCGCGCAGGGCGTTGAAAGTCAGCAGTCCGACGTTGGGCGGACAGTCGATCAGAACGTAGTCGTAGCGATCCGCGAGGCCCTCGAGCGCCGAGGCGAGTCGCTCGGTTCGCTGGTCACTGCGATCGGCCGCGAGCTTCTGTTCGAGTGCGGAGAGGACGATGCTGGACGGCGCGAGGTCGAGACCGTCGAACACACAGGCCACGACGCTCGGCATGAGGCGGCCGCCGTCGGGCTCCGCGAGCACGTCGTAGAGGTTCTCCTCCAGGAGATCCGGGTCGACTCCCAGGGCCAGGCTCGCATGTGCCTGGGGGTCGAGGTCGACCACCAGCACTTCTGCACCGTCGTCGACGAGTGCTCCCGCGAGATTGACCACGGTGGTGGTCTTCCCGCAGCCGCCCTTTT
>JAJDAO010000076.1 GCA_029261835.1 Deltaproteobacteria bacterium
GGATAAGTGTTGACAATACTATAATTATTAAAAAGGAGATAAGGAATGATTACGCATGCGGAAATGCCGGAGCTGCAACAAATTAAGGACCGTAATCTCACGGTTTTAAAGTTAGAACAACGTTCTGATTTTGTTGAAACACAACATGTGAAGAAAATTGCTGAACGTGCAGTATCATATCTGAAGGTAGGTTATCCTGTTCATTTTTCCGGTCCGGCAGGCACGGGCAAGACAACATTTGCCATGCATGCAGCGCAAAGTCTTGGGCGCCCGGTAATGCTCCTCCATGGAGATGATGAGTACGGGAGCTCGGACCTTGTGGGCGCCGACTATGGTTACAGAAAATCCAAGGTAATTGACAATTACATCAGCTCCGTGATGAAAACGGAAGAGAACATGATGTCTCAGTGGGTTGATAATCGGCTGACGACGGCCTGCAAGTACGGATTTACCTTAGTCTACGATGAATTTACGCGTTCCAGACCTGAAGCAAACAACGTTCTTCTTACCATACTTGAAGAAAAGTTACTGGAGATGCCCAAGTCTCGTGGTGAAGAACCCTACATACAGGTTCATCCGAAATTCAGTGCCATCTTTACAAGCAACCCTGAGGAATACGCAGGTGTGCATAAATCCCAGGATGCCCTGATGGACCGTATGATAACTGTTAAGATGGACCATCTCGATAGAGATACAGAGATATCTATTACAGAAACAAAATCCGGGCTCTCCCACAAGGATGCGAAGATTATTGTGGACATTGTAAGGGATTTCAGGCAGCTGGGTGTGGATAACCATCGGCCGACTATCAGGGCTTGCATAATGATAGGAAAAATTACGGCATATAGCAATGCTCGTGTTAAATCGGATGACCCTGTCTTCAGAGAAATATGTGTTGACGTACTAAACACTGATACTATCAAGATTATGAAAGGTGGCAGGGCTTTAACCAAGGAATATATTTATGATGTAATTGAAAAATATTGCAAGAATACAAAGAAAGAAAGAAGTATCCCTACAACTAGATAAGTCAACGTAACATGGGTGATAAAGTTTCATAAAACCTTCAATTAATTATAATCAATAGCAAATGGAGGTAGTAGACTATGAGTGAATTTATAAGAGAATCGAGAGAGAGTAGAGGACTTCAAGTGTTAAAGACTACGACCGGGCTCATTGGCGCAAAAAGAATAAGGAAGCCGCACGAAGCATATCTCGAACTCTCTTCATTAGAGATAGAGAGACACCGGCTTGGTAGAGAAAAGAAAAAAGCAGAGTCTAGAATAAAAGAAATTGAAAGACGTTTCGATGAGATTGACAGAAAAGTAAAAATGCTTCACGGATTTATCGAAGACCCGGCTAATCCGGATAAGAAAAAAGGTAAAAAACGTAAGAAGGTAGAACCGATTCCATCATACAAGGCAGCTCCGGAAGATATTAAAGAACGGACAATGACTTATTGAATATTTATAATTTGTAGCCGCAGACTTTAGTCTGCGATAATTGATATTTTAGAGGTAATGACATGAAAATAAAGACTTCAAAAAATATACACTCATCATTAAAGTCGGCAAACTTCAACAGGTATTATGAAGATAGTAAATGGCATAAGAACAGTATACAAACACTGAGAGATATCGACAAAGAAAGTAATAGTAAATCTAAGGGTCTTGTACACGATGATCAGGCAATCAATAGCAGGACACTGTCTGACGCCTCTAGCCGCCACTGAATGTTATATTCCATAAATCTTTAAACAGGATTTACAGGAATAGACCAGTTAGATCAAAAAATCTTGTAAATCCTGTCTAAAGATTAATTTATAGGAGGTATTAAGCATGACATCTGACGGTAGATATTTATATGGAGTCATCAGAACTACCGAAGAAGAAAACCTTAGAGAAATAGGTATTGGTGATAGAGACAACAATGTCTATACAATGCCATTCAAAGACATTGCAGCGGTTGTGAGTAACATTTCCAGCAAAAAAATACGTCCTGAGAGAAAGAATCTGGCAAGTCATAATAATGTGATACGAGATGTTATGAAGAAGAGAACGCTGCTTCCAATGGCATTTGGTCACATATCACCAAATGGTACTCACATAAAAAAGCTTCTTGCCGAAAACTACGAAAGTTTCTCACAACAATTAAACAGGCTCGATGGCAAGGTCGAAATGGGACTAAAGGCATTATGGGATGTGGAAAATATATTCGAATTCTTCGTACGTAATCATAGAGAACTGGAAATGTACAGAGATGAAATATTTTCTAAACCCTATGGACCCTCGCATGAAGAAAAAATTGAACTTGGGAGGAAGTTTGAGAATTTACTAAATCAAGAAAGAGATAGACATACAAAGGTTGTAACGGACGTATTAAGGTCTTACTGCCATGAGATAAAGCAGAACAAACCAAAGCATGAAAAGATGGTTATAAACCTGGCACTTCTCGTGGATAAGGATGGAGTAGAAAGGTTCGAGAAAGGCATCTTTGAGGCAGCAAAGGTATTTAATAATAACTATTCATTTGATTACAACGGACCATGGGCGCCTCATAACTTTGTACAGATGACACTCTAAAGATTTTTGATTGTCGATTGTTGATTTTGAGTGACAATTGATATAGAAATTATTTCATACAATCACCAATCGTCAATCAAAAATCATAAATCAAAATGTTACTAGTTGATGATATATTATTATTTCCCATCAAAGGCATATTCTATGTATTCAGGCAGATACATAATGCAGCGGAGGAGGATTTTCTGGACGAAGAAGGTATTACCAATCAACTGTCCGAGCTTTATATGATGCTGGAGACTGACAAGATTACGGAGGAAGAGTTTAACGAAAAAGAAGGAATATTATTGGATAGATTAGACGAAATAGAAGAATATAAGAAGGCACATTATGGAATTGATGACGAAAAAGATACTGATGAGGAGGACTCATGATGTGGGAGAAAAATGCCCATCATTTCTTGCAAATCCTTGTCTTGAGTTATTGATGTTTGGAGGTAAAGGCGGTGTTGGCAAGACCACGTCATCGGTTGCATCGGCAATACATATTGCTGAAGCTTATCCTGAAAAGAAGATATTGCTTGCCTCAATAGACCCTGCACATTCACTTCAAGACAGCCTTTCCGGTTTTGAAGGACTTGACAACCTCATAACCCTGGAAATTAACGCAGAGAAATCACTGGCGAAATTCAAGGACAAACACGAAAAAACGCTAAGAACAATTGCAGACCGCGGCACCTTTCTCGATAATGAAGACATCTCTAACTTCTTATCCCTCTCAATGCCGGGGTTAGATGAAGTAATGGGCATGATAGACGTAATAGAATTCCTTAAATCATCCAGTTACGATATGGTAGTTCTGGATACTGCGCCGACAGGGCATACACTCAGATTCCTTGACCTGCCAGACATAATACAGAAATGGTTGAAAGCGCTGGATTCGATGTTGGCAAAGCATAGATACATGAAAATGCTCTATGCCCGTAAATATAAAAAGGATGAGGTTGATAGATTCCTTGAGTGGATGTCAAAAGATGTTAAAAGACTAAGTAAGCTCTTGCGGGATAAAGCCAAATGTGAATTTGTGACTGTCATGATTCCAGAAAAGCTTGCCATACAGGAAACTATTCGCCTTTTGGACTCTCTTGAGAAGCATGGAATTCCTGCAAAGAACATAATCATCAACAAGGTATATGAGTACAGCGCCTGTCCACTTTGCAAATCTCGATGTCTCTTCCATGCCAAGTTTCTTGAAGAAATTGAATGTGTTTTTAATAGATACAATCTCATTAAAATACCACTTTTTCGTAAGGAAATACGTGCTGTACATGCCTTAAATGAATACGGGAAAAATCTTGAGTCCATATGGAGGAATGGAAAAGACACAGATGAAAGTTGCGGGTTCAGTATTCAGTATTCAGGCTTAGACTCGAAACTCGAAACTCCTGCCCGACAGATGGCAGGCGGGCGAAACTCGAAACGATTCTTATACAGAAATGCTATCCTCAGAAATCGGCAGCAATGCAACACGGACAAACAAAGTTTGTCCATGCCACCCAAAGAGTATCGAACATCTGGTAACGAGCATCGAGCATTATCCTCTGTTCCTCTCGACCAGGCACGAATTATACTTCTAGGAGGCAAGGGTGGCGTGGGAAAGACTACGTTATCGTGTTCAACAGCTCTAAATATAATAAACAATAATCCTGCAAAAAAGGTTTTATTGATCTCTACCGATCCAGCACATTCACTATCCGACTGTCTTGATATACCAATAGGGGAAAATGGAAAGGATTTATACGATAACCTCCATGTCCTGGAGATAAACGCAGAAAAAGAATTTGAATATCTAAAAAACCTGTATATTGAAGAAATAAGGAACATGTTCGATTCACTTCTTGATAGTACTATGGTAGACCTCCAATTTGATCAAGACGTGATGGAAAGATTATTAGACCTTTCACCCCCAGGGTTAGATGAGGTAATGGCGCTTACCAGGATCATAGGCTATCTCGAAGAATACAAATATGACATTTTTATATTGGATACTGCACCCACAGGTCATTTCATTAGATTCCTGGAACTTCCTCAATTAATCGAGGATTGGTTGAAGGTTTTTTTTAATATATTCTTAAAGTACAAAAACATCCTTCGAGTCCCAAAGTTTAAAAACTATCTGGTAAAGATGTCAAAAAGAATTAAGAAACTCAGGAATATCCTTGTTGATTCAGAAAAAACAGTGTTTCTTCCGGTTTCAATACCTACAGAAATGGCGCTGGAAGAAACTAAAGACCTTATAGTTGCTGTTGAGAAATTAAAGGTTTACTATCCCGTAATCTTTATAAACATGGTAATTCCAGATAATGAATGTGTTATATGTTCTGACATAAGGAGGACTCAAGAAAGGGTTATAAATGATTACAATAAGATATTTTCAAAAGAAAGGGTTCATCTTATCTTTCAACGTGATAAAGAACCAATAGGCCTTGCTGAGTTAAAAGACTTAAGTATCGAGATATTTGAGTGAAGGAGATGTGAGCGTGTCGGAACAAAAGAAGAAATTGAATATTTTCGGGACCGTATTATCCAGCCTCTCAAATTTACAATTAGAACAACTGGCTTACGATTTTCATATAATAACATCCTGGCAGAAGATTAAACAAGAATCGAAAGGTCATTCAAGTACAAAAAATAAGGGAGAAAACAATGGAAAAGATATCAGTAGATAACCGGAATATATCACTTTGCGAGACCCTGGACAGGGTTTTAAACACCGGAGTTGTTGTAAATGGAGAGATTACGATTTCCGTGGCGAATGTAGACCTTTTATATTTAAATCTCGGTGTGTTGCTTACATCTATAGAGACGATGAACAAATTGAAAAGCGACGCTGCTATTAAGGTAGGAGCAGGATTGTAGATTGGGTTAATCTTCATCGAACTCATCAACACAATTATAATCCATTTTATGATTAAATGTTGTGTCTACTCCCGCCTGAAGGACGTTGTCGGGCAGGTCGTTTGACCCAACCTGCATTATGAATTCTTAATAGGTTTTGGAGGAAAATACTATTATGCCTGAAACTCAGTTCGAAGAGAAACAGGAATACCGTGAATCATCTAAGGCAAAAGACAATGTATTGCCAAAGCGATTAGATATAGACAAGGACGACGTAACAAGAGGACTTGGGAAACTGGTACTTACTGTTGTGGAGCTTGTAAAAGAACTTCTTGAACGTCAGGCTATAAGAAGAATGGAAGGAGGCTCTCTAACTGATGAAGAAGTTGACAACCTTGGGCTTACATTTAAAAAACTGAATGAGAAGATGGAGGAATTAAAGGAATTCTTTGGTATTGAAGGTGATGATTTGAACATAGACCTTGGCCCATTGG
>JAJDAO010000077.1 GCA_029261835.1 Deltaproteobacteria bacterium
TGCTCATCAAGGTGTTTCTCGCAGCCTCGAGCCACGTCCACCGCCAACTGCCGAAGGACCTTCTCTGACAGCTTGCGCCGTGCCCGACAATAGGCGCCGGTATTGCTGGAGCACGGACCCCGTTCCAAAGCCACCAGCAACACGGCCACCCGGGCCACCGCCGCCAGACAGGATCGCTGTTCGCTTTTGAACAACACCTGCGACAGGAAAGCCCACAAGGTGATCGCCGGCGTGTATACGGCGTCCTCCTCATCGGCGAAGGAGACGTCTTCATCATCAAAGGCCTTCCGAATAGCTTCTTCCGGCAGGGCGTCGGCAAACGGTAGACCGGGTCGTTGAAGAAACGAGGCAAGGATTAAACGAAATCGTTCTGGCAGTCGGCGTGACTGTTCATAGAATAACATAGTGACCCTCCCTGGTCGAATATGCGGTCAGAAAGCAAGGAGGGTCTCCAAGCGGGAATCATAGCCAGGGAGGGCGCCCGCGACAAGTCGAATCGAATCGTGTTGGCGCTCGCGCGGACGCGCAGGTCAATACCGCCTTCCGGGCCGACAGAACATGGGCGGCCGCGCGCCACCGCCTTACGCACCAGCAGATACGCAACCTCGTTCACGCCTCAGAAACACCGGCAGTGCCATTCGCGGCAGTATCTTATGTTTCGAGGGGCGTGAAGCCGCAGGCCTTTCCGGTGGTCCGTTTGATGCGGCGGTCCAGGCCCCGCACAATTCCACCGGAGAACTCCTTTTGGGGCTGCAAACCAGTTCTGGATCAAGCCCCGGTGGGCGCGGATGCTCCGGGGCACCTTCTCGATCGGTTCGAGTTGACTCCGCATCGCGCGCTTCAGCCAGGCGTCGAGGAAGACGCCCGTCCAGTGACAGGACTTGTACTTGCACGCCGCCTGAAAACTGGTTCCCTTCCTTCCTTCCTTCCTTCCTTCCTTCCTTCCTTCCTTCCTCCATGCCTCCGTGCCTCCGTGCCTTCCTCCCCCGGCGTGTGATTTCCGGCGCGATCAGCCTTTGCTCACCATGACGACGGCGGTGCAGGCGATGCCGTGTTCATTGCCGACGGGGCCGAGGCCCTCGTTGGTCTTCGCCTTGACGTTAACGTCGACGGTGGGCATGCCGAGCAGAGCGGCGATGGACTGGGCGATTGGTGTTTTTTGCTCGGAGAGATTCGGTTTCTCCGCGTGGATGATCAGATCGACGTTTCCGGGAGCGAAGCCGGCGGCGCGAACGCGTCCGATGATGTCCTTGAGAAGATCGCGGCTGTCGGCGTCCTTGTAGCGGTCGTCGGTATCCGGGAAGAGCTCCCCGATGTCGCCCAGACCGGTCGCACCCAGCAGGGCGTCGGCCACGGCGTGGAGCACGACGTCTCCGTCGCTGTGTCCCAGGAGCCCATGGTCGAATGCGATGGGGACGCCACCCAGAACGAGGGACCTGTCGCTCACCAGGCGGTGGATGTCAAAACCAATGCCGACCCGGATTTGCGTGGTCATTGCATTCCTTTCTGTCGATGTAGTACCGGGTTTCTGACCTCGCCGAGGACCGCACGTTTCGTACGGTATTGCTGATGGGCGCGCAAATCAAGGTCTTGTTTCTCTGCACCGGCAACGCCTGCCGCTCGCAGATGGCTGAGGCGCTGCTCCGGCACCACGGCGGACGGCGGTTCGTGGCCCGCAGCGCGGGGTCGCACCCGGCCGGATTCATTCACCCGCTCGCGAAGATTGCGATGGGCAATTTGGGTATCGACCTGGACGGCCAGTGTTCCAAGAGTTGGGACGAGTTCACGGAAGAACCCGTGGATTTGGTGATCACGCTGTGCGATGCCGCGGCCTCGGAGCCATGCCCGATTTGGCCCGGTGCCCCGATGACGGTCCATTGGCCTCACCCGGACCCGGCCGGCATACCCGGCGAAGAGGCCGAATGCGTCGCCTTCGCGAACGAGGTTGCGGCGCATATCAAGCGGAAGGTCGTAGCGCTGTGTGCCCTCGATTTTGCGAACACTCCTAGCGAAGACCTTCGCCGAGTCATCGAGCAGATGGGCGCGGACTGACCGCGTCCGCGGCCAACCCGCGCAAGTCAACGATCCACGGTTCGTGGACGCCGCCCCCAATCAACTCAGGTGGTATTGTACCAGCGGCGTCCGTCGGTCTACGATAGGAGCCTCCGGGCCGTCCGCGTGGCTCGGGATGAAGGAGGATGATTCGATGAGCGAAGAACCGAGCATCGCATGCGGTCGCTGTGCGGTGGAGATGCGGTACGCCGGCACGAAGCGCTTCCACAGAGGGCACGAACTGGGGTTGGTTGGGTGAGATCGGAGAGTTTTTCGTCAACAAGGAGCGGTTCGACGTTTACGTGTGCCCCCGCTGTGGGGTGGTCGATCTCTTCGTTGACGGGATCGGCGAGGATCTTCGACCCCACTGACCGGCGTTGACACGGGCGCCCAACGTCGGAATATAGGCTCATGGATCGCCAACGCCGCAATCGCATCCTGCTGTGGATCATCGCCCTGGGCATAGCGAATTTCGTGCTGTACACGTTCGTGTACTGGTGCCTCGGGGGCGACGCTCCGAACGGCTACCTCGCCGACGGGCAGTATCACCTCCGG
>JAJDAO010000078.1 GCA_029261835.1 Deltaproteobacteria bacterium
CCGTCGCGATGCACGCGTCCTTTCGCCGATCTCTGCGTTGCGAAACCTTGCTGTACTTCAGTACAGCGGCGGGTCCGCGCCTTGATCTCGACGAAAGCCCGCGAGCCTCGCTCGGTCCGGAGTTCTTCCGCAACCTGCTAGACGAGTCGCTTGTCGAACTCCTTGAGACGACCCCAGCGATCCGGTAGCGGACGCTCCATGGCCCCGAGAAAGATGTCGAGGAAGCGGTACGTGAGACCCCACACGACGTGGCGCTCGTCGTCTCCGACCAAGATGCCCGGGAATTTGAAGCCGCCCAGACCCGGCGATGAGTAGTCGACGTGGCGCTCGGATGACAAGAGCTCATCTACGGGAAGCCAGAGCGCTTCGCGAACCTCGCTGAGCGCCAGCACGACCGGGCTGGGACCGCGCAGGTAAAAGACGTGAGCGCTGACAATGAGCTCGGGCGGGCGGAAGTGGGGATTGCCCTGTAGATCTCCCAAGGTGCCGAGGTAGTCGGCGCCCTCGAGAGAGATCCCCACTTCCTCGAATGTCTCCCGCTCGGCCGCCGCGCGGCAAGAGACGTCGGTCGCAGCTCGGCGGCCGCCTGGAAACGCCATGTGGCCCGACCATGGGTCACCCGAGCGGATCGCCCGCTCGATGAAGAGAAGCTCTACCCGCCCGCCGTGCTCACACACAACGAGCGCGACGGCCGCTCGCTGCTCGTCTGGGCCGGAGACGATCTCGGGCTCGAAGACCTGCATCAGGCGTCGCATTCGCTCAACAGTCAGCACTCCCCCACGATAGCGCGCCCGACTACCGCGAAGCGTCGCTCGCGAACCGCGGGAGATCTCGCCTCTGTTTCGGGCTAGCCTGGACCCGATGGATGAGAGAAGTGAGCCCCTCCCCGCGGCGCGTTCCCTGCTGAAGCTCGCGAGTCGGAACCGCAACGAAGCCCGGTTGGCCATGGCTCGTCTCTCGCTCGAAGAACAGCTCGCGGCGGTGTGCGACGCCCCCCTCGAGCAACGCGCCGCGGTTCTCGATCTCGTCCCCGCTCCCGAGGCCGTAATCCCCCTGCTTCCAGAAGCCGAGCTCTGCTTCATCTGCAAACACCTCGGCGTTCACGACGCGAGTTCGCTGCTCGCCAGCGCGAGCAACGAGCAGATCGCGGCCTGCCTGGATCTCGACGCCTGGCACGGTCTCGCGCTCGATCGCGCAAAGCTCGATTCGTGGCTGGCATCACTCGCGGAGGCGGGCAACGAGACGCTGCTCCGCTCGGCCCAAACACTCGACCCAGAGATGCTGGCACTTCATCTGCGCTCGCACGTGGACGTGGTCCTCAAGCCATCCGGGGATGAGGACTGGCAACCTCCGGATACGAGCCAAACTCTTGAGGGCCAGTTCTACTTCGTGGCGCGGCAGCCCGGTGACGATTTGGCGACAACTCTCCAGCTACTCCATGTCCTCTTCCGGGAGGACTACTGGCTCTACTTCCGCATGATGCAGTCGGTGCGGGAGGAACTCGAGCCCGAGATCGAGGAGTGGGCGCTGCGCTGGCGTACGGGCCGGCTCGAGGATTTGGGCTTCCCGCCCTGGGACAGCGCAATGCGAATCTACGGCCATCTTCGCCCGGAGAACCTTGCGGAGATCCCGTCGCCAGCGCGTGCTCGAGCGGTCGCCGACTGGAAGCTTCCCGTCTGGATCACGCACCTGCCCGAAGCCGCAGAGTCGGGGCACTCGCTCTTCCGCACTGCTACGGCTCTGGGACCCGGAGAGCGAGGCGAATTCTTCTACTCCTTCATTTCGCTTGCGAATCGTGTCGCGGTGGCGGATCGCAAGGGGCTGGGTGACGCCGACACGCTGCCCGACACGATCGAAAAGGCGGCGGCGGTGGCGAGCCGGGGACTGGAGCACATCGCGGCCGCACACGAGCTGAGCCTGATCGAAACGCTGCGCAGAGTTCCGCTCGAGCGACTCTTCCGTGTGGGGGTGAACCTCGACCCCGACGGTGTGCGGCCGACGCTATCGGAAGCGGGGCCGGCGGGAGTCGAGGACGACAGCCGAGGGGACGACTGAGGTGGCGCGGTGATCCGGCGGATCGCGCGGCGCGTACTCGGCCTTCCCCCGCGGCGCTCTTCGTCGCGTCTCGAAGAGGAATGGGTTCCGATGCGGGATGGCATCCGTCTGGCCACCCTCCACATCTGGCCAATTGATGTCGCCGACAGCGCCCCGGCCATCCTCGTGCGAACGCCCTATGGCGTGAACGCGGCGGGCGGCGCCATGCGACTCGCAGGCCGACTGCTCGCCGAGTGCGGATACCACGTCGTGCTGCAGGACGTTCGAGGGCGCTATCGCTCCGAGGGCCGCTTCACGCCGTTCGTGAACGAGCGGTGCGATGGGGGCGACACGCTGGAGTGGATCTCCAAGCAGCCATGGTGCGATGGCCGCATCGGTCTGTTCGGCGCAAGCTATCTGGGCTACGCGGCCTGGGCGGCGCTTGCGGAGGCGCCGCAACACGTCGGGGCGATGTCAATCGCGATCGGCAGCGGAGACATCTATCCGCTCTTTTACTCGGGTGGCGCCTTCACTCTGCGCAACGCCCTCGAATGGGGCGTTGGTGTCGGCGAACGGGAGAACGTGCCAAGAAGACGGATCGACCTCGAGCGTGGCCTGATGCACCGACCGATATACGAGGCCGATCGGGTGGCGCTGCGGGTCGTCGACTGGTTTCGCGACTGGCTCGATCATCCGAGACGAGACGAGTTCTGGAGCGCTATCCGAACGCCATTGCCAGAGACGGTGCCCCCCACGTTGCTGATCGGGGGCTGGTACGACCTCTTCTTGTCGGCACAGCTCGCCGACTACGACGCATTGGTGAGGGCGTCTCAGCAGACGGGGGCCGAGCACCCGCGGCTACTGATCGGGCCTTGGGCGCATGGACTGCCGGCACGTCTGCGCTGGTGGCGCTGGGAGATGTCGGGAACGATTCTGCGAGAAACCATCAGATACTTCGATGAGTACCTACGCGGCGCCCCGGAGAGGTCTTCACACCCGAGAGTGCGATACTTCTCGTCTGGCACCGATCGCTGGTGCGACGAGACAAGCTGGCCCCCAGCCGCGGCACGACCCCGTAGGCTGCACTTGCGCGGCGCTGCAGAGGGCCGTCGCCTCTGCTGGAATGCTCCGGAGTCAGACGAGGATCCGGATCGCTACAGCCACGACGTCGCACAACCGGTCCCGACGCGGGGCGGTGCGCTCCTCGGACTGAAGGGCGGCGTCAGGGATCAGCGTGCGCTGGACGACCGACTCGACGTGCTCGTCTACTACAGCTGGGTGCTGGAAGACGATCTGGAGATCGCTGGTGAAGTGCGGCTGGTTCTCTACGCCGCCTCGAGCTCGGCAGACGTGGACTACACCGCCAAGCTCACGGACAGCGCACCGGACGGGCGATCGCTCAACCTGTGCGACGGGATCGTGCGGTGCCCGTCTCGCGAGAAGCATGAGCGTGCAGACGAGGCCACATGCCTGGGAATCAACCTCGGAGCGGCTGCGACCGTCCTTCGCGCCGGCCACCGGATTCGCCTGGAGGTCTCCTCGTCGAACTTCCCGCGTTTCGATCGCAATCCCGGCAGCCCGGACGCATCAGCACACGCGACCCCGGGCGAGGACCAAGCGAGCCAGCAGACCGTGTTCCACGACGCTGCGCGGGCATCCCACCTGCTGCTCCCCGTCGTCTCGGGCTGACGCCTTCGCCCGCCCTCAGACGAACGAAGGCCCGCCAGAGGGATTCCTCCCCATGGCGGGCCTCTTAGGCGCTGACGAGCGCTCGTCCCACCGGCTCTCATCGCCGCAGTCGCTTGGAGCGACAGCGTACGAGTCGAGGTTCGGGGGTGGGTCGACCTGCTAGAGGTCCACCGCCTTGAGCGTCTTGCGCTTGTTGCCGGTGGCCCGAGCCTCGGCGGCCTTGATCATGCCGCGCACGACAGCATCGAGTGCTCCGTAGAACTCACCACCGACGTTGCACTTCTTGACCGCGGCCTTGGTGCGCGCCTTGGAGATGATCAACTCGGCGGGCTTGCCCTTCCTCTTCGCTGCCTTCTTCTTCTTCTTGGCGGCCATGCTTCCTCCCTTTTCCGACCCCGCGTTCGTCGCGCCATTCGCGGCGCCCGCTGCCGGTATCCCCCAAGCGTGCAACGCAACACGCTGATTGGCGGCGATCATAAGGTTTTCCGTCTTGGAGTCAATCGAAAAGTGCACCCAGAGGCCGTGGGAGGGCCGATTCCGACGTTTTCTGGTACACCGTTTCGTGCTGCCTTCGCACCAAGCAGACGACCCGCACGAGCGGCAGCCGTAGCGAGCAACGCTATGAGCGGGCCAGGAAGCGGTGAATTCGAGCTTTCCGGGGTCCGACACGCTGTCGCATCAGGGCCATTACGATTTGGAGAAAGCGCTTTGCGAAGATGTTCGAACGCCGCAATAACTAAGGAAAATCCGCTCGCGGCCCATGAGCGGAAATGCCGTATTCGGCCGCCTGAAGCCGTCCTGCGGCAGGGCGGACGAGATCGCTCCGAACCGGGGAGCGAGACCTCCGACCGGGATATCTCGAGCGGCTGTCGATCGGTATTGAGGCCCGCCGATCTCGCGAGTAGCCTCCTCGCGCTGTGATTCCTCGATCGGAGAAACTGAGCGCCAAGCGCCTGCAGGGCGTCGAGCTACACACATTGCATTGGGGCGCACCGCAGCTCCCCCCGCTCGTACTGCTCCACGGTGGGGGCGCGAATGCGCACTGGTGGGATCACATCGCACCGCGGCTGGCGCGAGAGTTCCACGTCATTGCACTCGACTTTCGCGGCCACGGCGATTCGGATCATCCCGAGCAGTTGCAGGTCGGTGCCTTCAACGACGATCTCGAGGCCTTGCTTGACCATCTCGGAAGGGGAGATGTCGCGCTGGTGGGGCACTCGATGGGGGCAGGCGTGGCGCTGGATCACGCCGCTCGACATCCCGAGACAAAGGCGCTGGTGCTGATCGACCTGTCTCGCGGAGCGGCCAGACGTTCGCGCCGCAGTGCGCGGCTTGCCCTGGCGCTGCGGCGCACCTATCGCAGCCGAGCCGAGGCGGTGGCTCGCTTCCGATTCCTGCCGCCGTCGGATCACGCAGACGAGACACTGCGTGAAGCCATCGCGCAACGCTCCGTGCGCGACGACGGTGACGGCGGCTTCGTCTTCAACTTCGACCCGCGCTGGTTCGGACTGCCGGCCCGCCCCAAGCCGGACCTCTCCGCCGTTCGCTGCCCAACGTTGCTGGTGCGGGGTGCGGAGAGCGCCCTGCTGACGAGGGAAGGCGCGCAAGACCTCCTCTCCGAACTGTCGGATGCGAGACTGGTGGAGATCGCAGCCGCCGGTCACCATGTCCATGTGGACCGTCCCGATGAGCTCTTGAGAGAGCTGCTCAGTTTTTTTTCTGAATCTCAGTAGAGCGCAACACCCCCCCCCACGGGTGCGCAGGAGAGGACGCCGCACACGTGCAGATGGCGGTTGGAGGTCCACTCCCCGCTGAGAAAGTGCGGCTTGTAGGCGGGCTGCCGACCGGTAAGGAGTTCGCTTCGGCTGACCAAACGGCAAGCGGCAGCAAGCGAGCAGAAGTCGAGAGCGGCTGCCTCGACTTCGATTTCTTTGTCGCTTCGTGGTGATAATCCATCGGGATTCCGGTAAGATCGTGCCCGTCTCCACCCCCGACTTGAGGACCACCATAAGATGCTGAATAAGCCGATTAAGACGATTCTGAGTTTGCTGACGTTCTCGGCGATCGTTCTGCTGGTGGCCGGCTCGGCCTCCGCAGTAACCACTCACCTATACGGGGAACTCCTGACATCCAATCAGTCCTGGCTGGTTCCGGGCAACATGCGTGCCCGGGTCGACGCGGCGTTCGAGGTCGATCCCTTCGACATCGTGGTCAGTGGGAGCATCACGCGCGGGGCCGGGCTGGGGAATGGCTATCTCGCCAAGGGCGATGTGCTTCGATACACCCACAGCTTCGTACCCAGCGCTGACGTTGCCTCGATTGTCGGCTTCTGCCTGGAAGTCGGCGTGATGGACGACCATTTTGGCGACCGGAGGACCGAGGCGGTAGAGATCGCGATCAACGATGCATTCTGGCGGGGCGGCCGAGCCACGGCAAGAATTTTCGGCGGCAGCGTGGCCGAGCTGGCGCTGGACAACAACGGACAGTTCGAGGTGGCGATCACGGCCACGAAGGGCGATCTCGTTGTACCCTTCTCTCTGTTCAAGGCTGTCTATCGCAGTGATGAGGACGGCCGCGACGTGGTGGTCGTGCCCGAGCCGGGTGCCATGGCTCTCTTCTGCGCCGGTGTGTTGGTCGTCGGATCCCGCGGACGCCGCAGCGGACGCCGCTAGATCCACCCGCGCTCTAGAGCGAGCCCCGATGTGGACGGGATCGAGCCGCAAACGGAAAGCGCCGAACGCTAGATGCGTTTGGCGCTTTTTCCGTCTGCGCTCGAGGCTCGAGAGATCTAGACAACGAGCGAGAGGGGGGACATCACCCGATCTGCACGAGGCTGCGGATCTGGCTGGTGCCAAACAGTGCTCGAATCGTCATCGGCGCGGGCGGGCCACGCCACGGAGCACGGGCTTGCGCTCACTGTGACGACTCCGCATCCTTCGAATGTGAACCGGACCGTGTTGTCCTTGTGATCACGGTCGCCATGGCGACGGTGATTGGGGCCAGGCACACGCGAGTGTGGCGAGCCCTCACTGATCCCGCCGAGCTCGTCGTGTGGGACGAGCGGATTCTCGCTCCCCTGGAGTCAGAAGACGGCTACCCGTTCTCCGGCCAGCACATGCGTTGGCGCTATCGCATCGGCCCGATTCAGCTCGTTCTTCACGACCACCCACTCGAAGTGAGCGCGCCCGAGAAGCTCCGTACCGCCATCAGCTTCGGTTCGCTGCAATACGAGCAGACCTTCACGCTACTACCGGAGGAGGGACCGCAGCCAAGGACGCGGCTTGGCATGAGGCTGGTCGCGTCCAATTCGGTCCCCGTGGTGGGCAGTGTTGTCGATCGCTTCTCCGTGCGCCGCATGGCGACCGAGCACGTCGACGTCACACTGCGCTCGCTGCAACGCTGGTGCGAGAAGACCCCCTGACGTCTCAGCGAACCGGCTCGGTCTCGACCGGCGGGGCGGCCTGAAGATCACCCTGCCACACATCCGTCTCGGGATGAAAGGCTCTCCAGGCAAACCAGTAGGCGCTCGTGACTTCGACATCATCCGGCGCCTCGTAGCTGAAGGTGCCTGTCTCGCCATCATAAGCCACTCGAATCCGGCGGCCCTGGAACTCGTCGACTATCCGCGCACCGACGCGCGTGAGAATCGAGGCGATGTACGCGCGAGTCCGATCAGCCAGCCTAACACCGAGCACGAGCTCCTTGGCGTGATAGCGCGAATCGAGTTCCCCAACCGGAAAGGGGATCTTTTCGGAGACCCAATAGCTACTGTAATTACTGTAGCGATAATCAAAGCGCTTTGGCTCTGGGCGCGTCATCACGAGGCTCTCCGGATGACGGACAAGCCATGCTGCGAGCGGCTCACTTCGGCTCCGTACCCGCTCGAGCCGCGTACCCGCGAACCGGCCCGTCAGCGCCCTGCCCCAGAACTGAGACCACAGACTCTCGCTCTGACGATCGTAGAGCAGAAAATTCGAACGGTAGATGAGGCCAGAAACTCCGAACGCGAGCTCCTGGCCGTCCACTTGGCGGCGGTAAACGATGGCGGTATCGGTGAGCGGGTCGTACGAGATGACCACCGGAACGCCACCCACCCGGTCGTTGACCACCTGGTGATACTCCATCAGGTGTATGGGGTAGCAGCGAGCCTCCGAGCCAATCGCAGCGCCGATCACGGGAGTCTCTGGACGCACCCACGTCGCCTTTTGGGAAGGGACGAAAGCGGGAGCGTCAACGCTGGGGATCGCGTCCCGGGCTGGACCACCGGCAATGATCTCTTCGCGGGGCACGCGAAGCCCCTTCAGCGAGAAACCGTTGGCTGACTCGCCCTCATCTCCTCTCCCCGCCCCATCGGCGCCGAGAGTGAGCAGGCCGACGAGCAGGAGTGCGAGGGCATCGAGCTGGAGTCGGGCGTGAAAGCGGGCCGAGCTCATACGCGATCGGCTACCTTCGCAACGCTCTGGCAGACGACCTCGATCAGATGTGAGAGATCATCATCCGGGATATTGAGCGACGGCGTCACATAGACGACGTTACCCAGCGGCCGCAGGTATGCGCCCAGGCGGCGAGCCTCCTCGAAGACCTCCCAGCCCGGGCTGGCCAAGTAGCCGGCCTCACCAACGAGGTCCAGAGCGCCGATCATGCCGAGTGATCGCGAACAGGCGACACCGGGCAGGCGGCCCAGTTCTTCGAAGGCCCGGGCAATTCGTGCGGCCTTCGAGACGGCTCCGGCCAAGATGTCCTCCTGTTCGAAGACATTGAGAACCTCCAGCGCCACTGCAGCTCCGAGTGGATTCCCGCAGAATGTGTGACCGTAGTAGAAGGCGCGCTCGGGCTCGCCGAGGAATCCGTCGAAGACTCGATCACTGCTCAGTGTCGCGGCCATCGGGAGCATTCCGCCGGAGAAGCCCTTGGCCGTGCAGAGCATGTCGGGCCGTATGCCCGCTTGCTCACTGGCCCACATCGGACCGGTTCGCCCGTAGCCTGCGAAGACCTCGTCGCAGATCAGGAAGACATCGTATTCGTCGCAGAGTTCGCGGGCAAGACGGAGGTAGCTCGCGTCGTAGATCCGCATGCCTGCCGCACCCTGGACCATCGGCTCGAGTACGAGAGCCGCCACGCAATCGGCGTTGTCGGCGATCGCACGCCGCAGCGCGGTGCAGGCCGAATCCAGCGAAGCGGGCCAGGCTGGCGAAGGCACGTGGATCGACTCGAGCAGGCAGTCTTCGAAGGGGCGGCGAAATACCTCGACGCCACCCAGGGCCGTCACGCCCATCGTCTCACCGTGAAAAGCGTCCCGGAGCGAGATGAAGCGACGTCGCTCTGGCCTGCCGTTCTGGTACCAGTACTGCAAGGCCTGCTTCATCGCGACTTCGACTGCCGTCGATCCATTGTCGCTGAAGAAGACGTGGTCAAGACCGCGCGGGGCGACCGCACAGAGCCGCTCCGCGAGCTCAGCTGCCGCCGGGTGGACGATCCCCGCCAGCGCGGTGTGGCAGATCTCAGCGGCCTGGCGCTCGAGAGCCCTCACCAGACGCGGGTGGTTGTGCCCCAGAGTCGAAGTCCACCACGAAGCGTTGCCGTCGATGTAGACCCGCCCGTCCGCATCGTAGAGCTTGGCGCCTTCGGCTCGCACCACGACGAGTGGATCGACCCGCTCGCGGTAGGCGCTCATCTCGGTATAGGGATGCCATATCCTCTTCTTGTCGAGGGTAACGATCCGCTCTCGCCGGGAGTCACTGGCCTGTACTGCCATCAAATCGCCTTAGAGGATCTCCTCGGCAAGCACCTGCATCGCGGCGGAGCCGCCACCCGCGCAGAGAAGCGAACCAACATGGTGCTTCTTGCCGGCTTCTTTCCATGCCTGCAGTCGGTCACGAATGCGTCCCTCGGGTCCCACGAGTGCGACATCATCCACCAAGGCGTCGGGCACGGCCGCGACCGCCTCCTCCTTCTTCCGATCGAGATAGAGGTTCTGGATCTTCTCAGCCGCCTCTTCGTAGCCAAGCAGCTTGGCGTAGTCGTTGTAGAAGTTCTTGTTCCTCGCCCCCATGCCTCCTATGTAGAGAGCCAGATTCATCTTGACCGGGAGGCGGCAGGCCTGCAGGTCGTCACCCATCACTGTTGTAACGAAGGGGGCGACTTCGAAGTTCTCGAGAGACTTGCCACCACCCGCCTTGGCAAAGCCCGCTTCGAGCGAAGACTGGAAGATGTCGAAGCGCTCGGGATTCATCCACACCGGAATGACTCCATCCGCCACTTCACCTGCGCACTCCATTCCCTTGGGCGAGATCGACGCCGTCAGAATCTCAAGGGCCGAATCACCGTGAAGAATGCTCCTGAGCGGCTTGCCCAGGCCGGTGGCGCCCTCTCCACGATACGGCAGCTGGTAGTGGAAACCGTCGTGCGTCACCTTCTCCTTGCGCTCGAGAATCTTGCGGATGATGGAGATGTACTCTCGGGTGCGCGTCAACGGCCTTCCATAGGCAACACCGTGCCAGCCCTCGACGACCTGCGGACCCGAAGGCCCTAGACCGAGAATGAATCGCCCGCCCGACATCGCACCGAGCGTCATCGCTGTCATTGCGGTCATCGCCGGCGTGCGAGCTGGCATCTGCATGATCGCGGTTCCGACTTTGATTCGCTCAGTCTGGGCCAGAATCCAGGCTGCCGGCGAGACAGCATCGGAGCCCCAGGCTTCAGCGGTCCAGACGGATGCGAAGCCGAGACTCTCCGCTTGCTTGATGAGGTCCATGGGGAGCGACATGGTTGCCGGGGAGTAGCCAGCTACGAAGCCAAGTTTCATCAGGAAGAGTCCTCATTCAGGGGCGTCGACTAATCTTCACTCGCATCCGCGCTGCACACCATGCGAGCGCCGACCAAGCCAGAGGTTGATGCGCGAACCAAACGGAGCCTAGTAGTCTATTCTTCGCGCGATGTCGCGTCGAGGGGCAGGTCGATGACGAAGGACGTGCCTTCACGGGGATCGGAGTAGACGAGAAAACGCCCGCCGTGACGCTCGATGATGCCATGCGAGAGTGAGAGACCCAGCCCCGTTCCCTTGCCGACATCCTTGGTCGTGAAGAAAGGATCGAAGATCCGGCTCTGGACCTCCGGCGGGATGCCCGGGCCGTCGTCACGGAACTCGAGTCTCACGCCGAGGTCGCTGCGCGCGGTGCAGATCGTGATGGTTCCACCCCCGTCGAGTGCGTCACAGGCGTTCATCAGCAAGTTGAGGAATACCTGATTGAGCTGGCTCGGATAGCAGCGTACCTCGGGCAGCTCACCGTAGTCTCGTACAACTCTGATCCGATTCTTCAGGCGGGGCTCCATCAGGGCCAGAGTGCGGTCGACCTCTTCGTGCAGGTCGACGACTTGGAGATCGGCCTGATCCATGCGCGAGAAGGTCCGAAGATCCTGAACGATCTGCTTGACGCGCTCGGTCCCCTCGCGACTGCGGGTCAGCAGCCTGCTAATGGCCTCCCGAATGGACTCCGTTTCTGCGCCCGCCTTCTGAGCCTCCCTCAGCTTCTCGATGAACTCGTCCAGCAGTTGCAGGTTGGCATGAACAAACCCGATGGGATTGTTGAGTTCGTGCGCCACGCCGGCGACGAGCTGACCGAGTGCACTCATCTTCTCACTCTGCATCAACTGGTTCTGGGCGTCCCGGAGCTCCTGGGTTCTCGCTTCCACGCGCGCTTCCAGGGACTCGTTGAGCTTGGCGATCTCATCGAAGGCCTTTGCGTTCTCGATCGCGATGGAGCTCTGGTTCGCCAACGTTCTCAGGAGCTGCCGATCGTCGGCCGCCAATCTGTCGCCGGACAACTTGCGCCCAACGGCGATCACCCCCAGCAGGTCCACACCGAAGAGGATCGGAACGAGGAGCTCGACTTCGAGCGTGTCGTAGATGTCCCAGCACTCTTCGCGCACCTCGGGATCTGGCTCCTCGTCGAAGTCGGCACGCACCAGCTCCTCGCGTCGCATCCACAGGTGCTTCCAGATCGGGTGCTCGGACGGTATTTCCGCGTTGATGTCCTCTTCGTCCCAATCACCCCGCCAGGCTGCCGGTCGCAGCATCTTCTCGTTCTCGCTGAAGAGAAGGACCATGGCTCGTCCAACCCCCATCGTGTCGGTGAGAGCCACCAGAATCCGGTCGCCGATCTCGTTGAGGGAGAGCATCGAAACCATGGCCTCTGAGATTTCGCGCACGGCCTGGCGGTAACGGGCTCGATCCCTGTCAAAAAGGCGATCGACCAGACCCTGCATTCGTTCACGCAGCGGATTGAATGCCAAGATCGCGAAGAAGAGAAAGGCCACCTGAACGGAACGAACGTTTACGCCGTAGCGCGCGATGAGCTCGTCCGCGAACGTGATCATGAAGGCAAACACGCCGGTGATCATGAAGGTCGCCGCGCCATAGGCGGCAGACGACTTGGCGACGAGGCGAAACTCGAAGAGCTGGTTGCGCAACATCCCGTAGCCCACAGCGATCGGGAAGAACGCGACCCAGAGCATCGCTACATACCACGGAAAGGGTGTCGGGACGAAGAACTCGGTGATGAGCACGACCAGGGCCGGAAGAAAACTGACGACACCCGCCACCAGCATCAAGTCTGCGCGATCTCCGATACCCGCTTCCCGAGCACGGCGACGCTGACTGGCGAGTACGACCAGGGAGAGCAAGGAGAGACAGACTCCGTAGAGGAAGGCAACCGACGCCATACGGTCGACCGTCGGCCCGACGAGTTGTTCGGCCACGACTCCGCAGAAGATCAAGAAGGCGAGCGCGTACGGAATGATCCGAATGCGGCGATGTCGCACGATCCAGAGCGGCTCGATGGGATATGTCGTGAAGAGATGGAAGGTGGTCGCCCCAATGAACGGAAGATCGGCCATGACTCGCGAAGCAGACCAGGGAATCATGTCGACGCGCAGGGCGGTCGCGATCAGCACGGACATACTCGAGCAGAACAAGAGCAGCGCCCAGGCGGGGGCGGTCCCAGGCTTGTTCCACCAAACCGCAAGCCCGACGGCGATGTAGAGCACGCTCACCAGAACCAAGGCGAGGTGAATGACAGCATCAATTGGACGTACGACACTCTCGAGTGGAACGGGGCGCAGCTTGACGGTAAGCTGCGAGCCGTCCCGCTTCTGGACCGTATACTCGTTCGTCTGGCCGACGTCGAGTCGGCGATAGCCCTGCTGGATCAGCCGTATCAGCGGAATCCCATCAACGGCAAGGATTCGGTCGCCGGGCTCGACGCCGGCCGCCAGGGCCTCGGGACTCGCGGAGTGGATCACCGATACGCCCGCGACGAACGAGCTGCTGACCGGCAGTACCGGGCCGTCGCTGGAGGCGAACAAGGCGAATAGCGAGAGCCCGACAGCGAGCAACGCCCAGGACGCCGCGAGCATGCCCGTGAGGCGGCGAACGCGCAGGGTGGAAACAGGATTCATGCGGCGACCCGAAACACTCCAGGGAGCCGGAGGGCTCGGCCCGAAACCGGGCTACACGAGATCTCTCTCCCTGGCGAGTTAGAATCGCACAGATCCAGCGTTCTGACTCGCGATCCACCGCGCTGGGCTGCGGCCAGCGGGCTGCCTAGATACGGCTCAGCGCTTCGGGTTCTTCGGCGCCCGTTGCAGACGGGCTCCGTCGGGCACTTGCGGTGCCAGGCCATAGTTGTAGCCGCGGCCGTTGAGCACGATCACGTCGGGATCGGCAGCGGGGCGGGTTGTCCTCGCGGCGCGGATGGCACCCATCTGAGCTGCCAGGAGCCCGTCCAGGCCGGACTGGGGGGCGCCCGAGACGGGAGCGCGGCAGCTGGGCCCGGCAACCGACGGCGGGGGCGGTTGCTGCGCGTCAGAGCCGACGTACTCGGCGAAGCCCTCAAAGCTCGGCTGCTGCGAGCTCTGCGCATCGTCGTCGGCGCGGACGAATCTCACGCCCGGCGAGCTCAGGAGAAGAGTGACAATGAAGCAGACCCAGCCAAGGCCGGTGCACAGTCGCGACTGTCGTCTCATCGGATGGGCAACCTCCGTGACGTCTCCACCGCTCATGACCATCGGCAGAATCGGGCGTGGCCTTGACCACGCCGCTACGATTGCGCGGTGGCTGCGCTTGATCTGCAGACCTGAGGAGCAGACCTGCACGGCGGAGCCGATACGAGTGGAGGCTCGTGTGCACCTCGTCACATTCCAGCTGCGCGAGGAGTCACGGGAGAACGAGGGCGCCGGCCATTGGGGCTACGGAGGCAGTGGCCTGGCAAGTGGGGACCTGGGGCTCGGCGTTCTCGAGCTCTCCCGGCCAGGCGGCCAGCGGCTCGGGGCCCTGGTGCCTCCCGGACCGCACGCGGGTGACGTGATCGACCTGAACCGCGCTCTGGCGGTGAAGTTGGCGGCGCGGGATGTCGGGGCACCGGAGGCCGAGGCCGATTCGCTGCTTCCGAGTTCGATGTTGGCCTTTCTCGAGCTTGGTGACGACGCTCGAGGAATCGCTCGAGAGGTATATGTTTGGGCGCTCGAGAACTTGGAGCGCTTCGATGGACCCGACCTCGTGCGGGGCGGCGTGGTTCGGACTCGCGACCGGGTGCAGCTGCAGGCACCAGTCCCGAGACCGGGCAAGCTACTGGGAGTGGCGCGCAACTACGCCGCTCACGCGGCCGAGCGCGAGGCATCGGCGCCGAGTGAACCCGTTCTGTTCGTGAAAGCCAGCTCTTGCGTCTGCGGGCCAGGCCAAGAGATCATACTCCCGAGCCTCAGCAGCCAGGTCGACTACGAGGGCGAGCTGGCTGTCGTGATCGGGCACCGTGCCCGCTCAGTGGACGTCTCGCGGGCGCTGGCGTTCGTCGCCGGTTACACCGTCGCCAACGACGTGACCGCACGAGATTTCCAGAACGTGCGGGGCCAGCGCTTCCTCGGAAAGTCGTGCGACACCTTCGCGCCGCTGGGCCCTGCGCTGGTGACGCGCGACGAGGTCGACGACCCGCAGAAGCTGCAGCTCCAGACCCGGGTCTCCGGTGAGCTTCGCCAGTCTGCGAGCACGGCGGAGATGACCTTCTCGATCGCGCACATCATCGCCTTCGCATCGCAGCTCATGACGCTGGAGCCCGGCGACGTTCTGCTGACCGGCACGCCGGCAGGGGTCGGCGCGGCGAGCGACCCGCCGCGCTGGCTACGCGAGGGCGACGTCGTTGACGTCGAGATCGAGAATCTCGGCCGTCTTCGCAACTACGTGACGCGGGAAACGAGAACGCCCGAGCAGGGCCCGGTTGGGGCTTGCGAAGCGTGAGCCGCGGACCACTCGCCCCGGGCAAGCTGCCTCCCCAACTGCTGCAGGAGGTTCTCAGCTCCCTGGGCGCCCCACCCGGGGAGTTGCTCGTGCCGCCCGCGATCGGCGAGGACGCCTGTGTGATCGAGTTGGCGGGCGGCGGGGCTCTGGTCGCCGCCAGTGATCCCATCACGCTCACGAGTGACAGCGTCGGGGCGTACGCGGTCGTGATCAACGCCAACGATGTGGCGGTCACGGGCGCCGAGCCACGCTGGTTCCTCTCTACCGTGCTGCTGCCGCCGGGGGTCGAAGAGCAAGACGTGCGAGCGATCTTCGCCGACATGCAGCGTGAGTTGGAGCGGCTCGGTGCGGTGCTGGTCGGGGGGCATACGGAGATCACGAGCGCCGTGCGACAGCCCGTCGTGGTGGGCCAGATGCTGGGACTGCGGCGAGATGGCGGCTTCGTGCGGACGGGCGGCGCCCGCCCGGGCGATGTCGTGCTGCAGGTCGGCCCCGCACCGGTGGAGGGAGCGGCCGTCTTGGCCACGGAGCTGGCTGAGGCCGCGGCGAGAGCCGACGGCGAACTGCTGATGCGAGCGCGTCAGGCACTCCGCGAACCCGGAATCTGCGTCGTGGAGCCGGCACTGCGCTGTGCGGCACTTGGAACCAACGCGATGCACGACCCGACCGAGGGCGGCATATCCGCCGGGCTCTACGAACTCGCCGACGCGTCCGGCGTGTCACTCTGTGGACTGCACGAAGATGGCATCCTGTGGTTCGAGCCCGGCCTGGAGCTGTGTCGCGCCGCGGGCGCCGATCCGTGGGGCACGCTCGCCTCCGGAACCCTACTGGCCTGCTTCTCTCACGAACTGGAGCAGCGGGCGCGCGAGACGATGGCGACGGAGGGATACGCCGTCAGAGAGATTGCACGCGTCGAGTCGGGACGAGGGGTGTGGCGACGAGACGGCCAACCGCTCGCGCGTTTCGAGCGAGACGAGCTATCGAGGGTACTGGGCCGCTAGTGCCCTGGGACGGGACACTAGATCCCCAACCCGCCCGACTGCTCGTCGCTGGGGTGCAGGCCGCACTCCCGAGTGTCCTCGTTCTCCCACCACCAGCGACCAGCCCGGGGATCGTCGCCTAGCCCGATGGCGCGCGTACACGGCTCGCACCCGACCGAGGGATAGCCCTTGCTGTGGAGTCGATTGATCGGAACCCGCTGCTCGCCGACATACTCCATCACGCGCTCGTGGGTCCAGTCCGCGATTGGGTTGATCTTGACGAGGCCCCCGTTGCCGACGTCGAGTTCGATTTTGGGCGTGTCGCGCCGCGTCACGCTCTGATCGCGTCGCAGACCGGTCACGTAGGCGTCGAAGTCCCTGAGGTAGCGCTGCATCGGCTCCACTTTGCGAATTCGGCAGCACAGCCTGCGGTTCTCGAGCGTCTCGTAGAAGTGGTTCATGCCCTTCTCACGCACCATCTGCTCGACATCCTGCGCGCGCGGAAAGATCACCTCGATCCGCTTGTCGTAGCGATCGCGAATCCGGTCGATGAGGTCGTGCGTGGCGCCGTGCAGACGCCCGGTGTCGAGCACGAAGACGCGGGACTCCGGCTCGATTCGATGCATCATGTCGAGCAGCACCATGCCTTCCGGCGCACCGAAAGAGGCGGACAGAACCAGGCGAGGGTGGTAGTTCTTGACTGCCCAAGTCAGGATATCTTCGGGAGACCGGGTCTCCATCGCGTCTGCATCAAATGTTCCTAAGTGCTTGTTTAGTCTACGATTGACTTCAATCATCAGAGATTCATCCAGGCCATCTCAGGCGACATTCGAACCGGACAGGCAGTACGCGTGATAATTTCTGATTACACCACTGTGGAGTACAGTGCAATATCTTTACTAAAACAGTCGAGAATTATCGGGCGCTTGCTGACCGGTGCTCCCCGACGTGCGGTCGGAGCGGGCTACTCGCCAGCGACTCGCCAGCCGGATGCTCCGCCCCAGACCCGCACCCTCTCCGGATCGCGACAGCGCTCCGCGTATTCACGCAGCAGCCCCCCGAGCCGTGGGTGTGTGGCATCGCCGGCCAGCTCGCAGAGCGGCTCGAGCACAAAGGCTCGCTCATGGAGCCGAGGATGCGGAACCTCGAGGCCGGCTTCACTGATGCACTCGCGGCCGAAGAGAAGCAGATCCAAGTCCAGCGTGCGCGGCCCCCAGCGCACCTCATCGGCCCCGCGCCTGCGCCCCTCGGCGACCTCGATCTCGAGCATTCGCGCGAGCAACGTCCGCGCCGACAGCCTCGCCGAGAGCCACAAGACGGCATTCAGATACGGTCCCTGAGGCACGGGGCCAACCGGCTGGGTCTGATACATCCTCGAGACGCCGCACACTTCGATGCCCGGCGTCGCGGCCAGCTCCTCGCGGGCGCGTCTCAGATGGCATTCCCGCTGGCCGAGGTTCGACCCCAGGGCCACGAAGGCGCTGACTTCCGCCGTCACCGAGCCCACCGGACTGGCGAGGCGGTCGCATTCACGATCGCTTCGAGACGGCGCTCGCGTCCCGCCAGTGCGGAGTCGCTATCGGGGAGATCCGACATCCGCACGAGACTAGCTTGCCTGTCTCACGGGGTCGCACTGGGGGATGTCGCCTCTCCGTACTCGCCGGGCCGTGGCTGAGTCGGGGCGTGGGGACTGCCTCGGCGCGGCGGAGACCGCTCGACTACGCTAGCCCCCTTCGCGAAGGGATCTCCGGAATGCTCTCCTCCACGCTGCTCTCCGTAAACGTCGGCCTACCCCGCACGGTGATACACGCTGGAGAGCAGGTGGTAACCGGAATCTACAAGGAGCCCGTGGCCGGCCCGGTTCTGGCGGCGCGGCTGGGCCTGGCGGGCGACGGCCAAGCCGATCTCTCGGTGCACGGAGGTATCCACAAGGCCGTTTACGCCTACGGCTGGTCCAATACGCTGTACTGGCGCGAAACCCTCGGGCGCAGTGATCTCGGCCACGGTGCGTTGGGCGAGAACCTGACGATCGAGGACCTCTGCGAGGATGACATCCACATCGGAGACATCCTTCGCGTCGGGAACGCCCTGCTCCAGGTCACGCAGCCACGCGAGCCCTGCTTCAAGCTCGCCCTCCGGTTCGACATGCCACGCTTGCCCAAGATCTTTCTCAAGAGCGGACGGGTGGGCTGCTATCTGAAGGTTCTCGAGGAGGGCACATTGCAGGCGGGCGACGCGGTGAAGGTCGTGCGCCCCGATCCCGCAGCGCTGTCGGTGAAGACTCTCAGTGAACTGCGCCATTTCGACAAGCAGAACCTGGCAGGGGCGCGACGAGCACTCGAAGTCGAGGCTCTCTCCCCCTCCTGGCGCACGGCCTTGCAGGAACGGCTGGTGCGCTAGCGGGGCGCGCCGCAGACCGCGATACGCGGCTACAATGCGCGCCATGGCCGCCATCACCACCGTGCCTGGCCGGGAATCGCTGCGGCCGGATCTCCTTACGCCTGTTCCGGGGCCCGCTTCTCGAGCCCTGGCCGAGCGGCTGGCGCGCGTGGAGAGCCGCAACGTGACCGCACTCTCTCCGACTCCGCCCATCTTCTGGCAGCGGGCGTCCGGCGCAAACGTTTGGGATGTCGACGGCAACCGCTTCGTCGACCTCACCGCTGCATTTGGCGTAGCGAACGCGGGGCACAGCCACCCACGCGTGGTGGATGCGGTGGGGGGGCAGGCCGCGACCCTGATGCACGGGATGGGGGACGTGCAGCCGGCAGCGGTCAAGGTCGAGCTGCTCGAAGCACTGGTGCGCCGCTTTCCCGGCGCGCAGCCGGCACGGGCGGTGCTGGGCTCTTCCGGGTCCGACGCTGTCGAGAGCGCGCTCAAGACAGCCCTGCTCGCCCGGGGAGATCCCGGCGTGCTCGCCTTTGAGGGCGCCTATCACGGTCTCGCCCTCGGAGCACTCGACACGACCTGGCGGCCGGACTTGCGCGATCCCTTCGCGGCCAGGCTGCCGGACGCCACGCTCTTCGCACGCTTCGGTGACCTGGACGACGTCCGGCTGCGCGGCCGCGAAGCCCGTTGCGCGGGAAGACCGCTGAGCGCCGTTCTCGTCGAGCCCATCCAGGGACGCGGTGGGGAGCGAGTACCGCCCGAAGGCTTTCTCCGCGGCCTGCGAGAGCTGTGCGACGCCGAGGGGTGGTTGTTGGTGGTCGACGAGATCTACACCGGCTTCGGTCGCACGGGCCGTTGGTTCGCGTGCGAGCACGAAGACGTCGTGCCGGACCTGCTGTGCGTCGGCAAGGGACTCGCGTCCGGCATGCCGATCTCCGCCTGCTTGGGCAAGGAGCATGTGATGGATGCTTGGCCAGTCTCGTGCGGTGAGGCGCTCCACACGCAGACATTTCTCGGGCATCCGGTGGGCTGCGCGGCCGCGTTGGCCTCCATGGCGGTGATCGAGGAGGAGGGTCTGGTCGGCCGGTCCGCCCGGCTGGGTGCGATGGCACTCGAGCGGCTGACAGTCGGCCTGCGAGATGTCCCCCGCGTTTCACAAGTAAGGGGTATGGGGCTCATGCTCGGCGTCGAGTGCGTGAGTGCCGATTCGGCCCGGAGCGCCTGCCTCGGTGCTCTGCGAAGGGGCGTGGTGCTGCTCCGGTCCGGAGACGACGGACGGGTCTTGTCCATCACGCCACCACTCTGCATCGGCGACGACGCCTTGACTTTCGGCCTCGATGTCCTGGTAGAGCTGCTGACGGACGACCGGATGGAGCAAGACGCGTGATTGCCGAGGGGCGTGCAGCCATCGAGGCAGAGCTGCTGGCCTGGATGCGAGAAGGCGCGTGGTGCGAGGATGAGGAGCGCTTCGATCGACTGGCGCGCGCGCTATTCGCCTTCCAGCGATCAAGCTGCACCACCTATCGCCGCTTCTGCGAGACGCGCGGAAGAACAGTGGAGAATGTGGCGAGCTGGCGCGACATCCCCGCCGTGCCGACCGGTGCCTTCAAGGAAATGCGGCTGCGCTGCTTCGCGAGTGAGCGAACCCAGATGGTCTTTCGCACCAGCGGTACGAGCGGCCAGCGACGTGGTGAGCTCCACCTCGACACGCTTGAGATCTACGAAGCGTCACTCTGGCGAACGCTGCAAGAACTGCTCTTCCCGGACCTGGGTGACAGCCGCCGGCCGCCGGCAATCCGCGTTCTCGCACCCTCGCCCCTCGAAGCGCCGGAGTCTTCGCTGTCGTACATGCTCAGCTGCCTGCTGCAGCGTTTGGGCTCCCCGCGCAGCGGCTTCGACATCGTACAGGGAACCGTTCGCGTGGATGGACTGATTGCGGCCATCCAGGCGGCGGGCGACAACGACGAGTCGTTGGCCCTCTGCGGCACGGCCTTCGCGTTCGTTCACTTGCTCGAGGCGCTCGAGAAGAGAGGAATCGAGCTGCACTGTCCTGAGGGCTCACGCATCATGGAGACAGGCGGTTTCAAGGGGCGATCGCGCGAGCTGCCGAGAGCGGAGCTCTACGCGCTGCTCAGCGCCCGACTCGGGGTGCCGGAGCACCGCATCGTGAACCAGTACGGCATGACGGAGCTCGGTAGTCAATTCTACGACTCGGTATTGATCGATCCGTCGGGACCGCGCCGCAAGCTCGGACCCCCTTGGACCCGCGTGCGTCTGATCGACCCGGAGAGCGGCCGCGAGGTCGCGGGGGACGCGGCGGGCATGGTGGTGATCCACGACCTGGCCAACACCGGCAGTGTGGCGGCGATCCAGTCGGCAGACGTCGCCCGACGCGTGCTGTCCGATGCGGGTGAGCAGCTCGGTTTCGAGCTTCTCGGACGGGAGCCGGGGGCCGAGGCGCGTGGCTGCTCGATCGCGGCGGACAGCATGTTGGCCCGTGAGTGACGCGGTGAAGCATAGAACCGACGAGGATCTCGCGAGGCTCGAGCTCGCCAAGAGCCGCCTCGCGGTGGCACGTGGCGCCCTACTCGAGCGAAGTGACGAAGAGCTGCTCGAGTCGCTCTGCCGAGTTCTCGAGTTGTGGCGGGATCCCAACTCGCGTTGGCGGCGGAGACTCCTGGCGGAGCACCCCGATCGAGCGGGCTTCAGCAGCCAGATCGTTCGCTTGGGACTCGAGCTCGGGCTCCAGCATTGGAGCGGCCAAGCGCTGCGCGAGATGCTGGAGCGGGAGCTAGCGCCGCAGCTCGCAGGCGGCGGGCGCGCGGTCTCGCCCTTCCCCCTGACAAGTGTTCTGCTAGCGGGCTCGATCCCGATGCCCAGCCTGCTTCAATGCCTGCTGCCCCTCGTTCTGCGCTCGCCCATCTTGGTACGCAGCGCCTCACGCGATCCCGTGACCGCGAGGCTATTGGCTGGCTCCATCGCAGAGGTGGATGCGGAGCTGGGCCGCTGTATCGAGATCGTCTCTTTCCGGAGCGACAACCGACGCTGTCTAAGCAGCTTCCTGGCAGCCGACTGCGTCGTCGCGAGCGGATGCGACGACACGATTGGCGAGGTTTCGCGCGCGATTGGAGCTGGCCAGCGTTTCGTGGGCTACGGCCACAAGCTGTCGGTCGCGGTCGTGGGGCAGGGCGCCACCCGCGGACAGGGGCTCGCGGAGCTGGTGTCCGGGTTGTCGTTGGACATCGCTCTCTGGGATCAGCTCGGCTGCCTCTCTCCGCTGGCGGTGTTCGTGATCGACGACGACGCGAGCACCGCTGTGGCCCGCGTGGGCGAAGCCCTCTGCGCTGAGCTGGCGCTGCGCCAGCGGGAGCTACCCCGCGGCGATATCGACGCGGCGAGCGCTGCCGCCATCTCGCACGAGCGCAGCGAGGCGGAAATGCGCTCCGCCAGCGGACGCCGCGTATCGCTCCACTGCAGCGAGAGAACACTGTTTAGCGTGATCTGCGAAGATGACGCGGTCTGGCGCCCCGCACCCCTGCATCGCTTCGTACGCGTACACCCGCTGGCGAACGGCGGTGAGCTGATCGCCGCGCTGCAACCACTGGCCCGACAGCTCGCCGGAGTGGCACTCGCGGGCTTTGGCGATTCACGCTCCGCTTCGGATTCTTCGGCGGTTCTCACGCAGGGGCTCGTGAGGTTGGGCGCCTCGCGGGTGTGTAGGCCGGGCAGGCTTCAGGCACCGCCGCTGGCGTGGCGACGCGATGGGCTACCCGTGGTGCTTCCGCTGGCGCGCTTCAGTGATCTGGAAGCCCGCTGAGGCATTCGCGGTCTCCCGAGCTGAGTGACGCTGCGCAGGACCCTCTCCCGAGGTCACCCATTTCACCGAAGAGGGAGCTGGTGCCGGGCGCGCGTTGCCACACGGGCCGGCGAGAATCATCATAAACTGCTGAAATCAATAGGACTTTCAGCATTCTCGCCGAAACTGAACAAATGTGGTCCCATATTTACAGAACCAATTCGGTCCGATATCCTCCGGCAGCCTGGTCATACGAGGTGCACGCCGAGAGTGAGGCCCGAAGATGTTTCGACTGAGCAAGATCACCGACTATGGAATCGTCCTGCTCGCCCATCTCGCCAAGCGGGCGCCGGGGCTGGGCACCCAGGCCACCTCCCACAACGCACGTGAACTCGCGAGCGAGGTCGACCTCCCCGTACCGGTCGTGAGCAAGATTCTGAAGTCGCTCACGCGAGCGGGCGTACTGGAATCGCATCGCGGCGCCAAGGGTGGCTACTCGCTGGCACGGCGACCGGAGGATTTGAGCGTAGTCGAGATGATCACGGCACTCGACGGCCCGGTGGCGCTGACCCAGTGCAACATGGGCACGGAGGTCTGCGAGCACGAGGGCAGCTGTGCGGTCCGCAATCCGTGGCAGGTGATCAACCAAGTCGTCCGGTACTCACTTTCGGGTGTAACGCTGGCCGATCTCATCAATCCGTCCTTTTCCGCCCAGCATGCCCCGCTGTCCAGTCTCGGCCGCTATATGCAGGGCGAGCCGCCGAGGTCCCGGGTTTCATAATGGCCAACTCCAATCCCGATATCGAAAAGCTGACCGGCGAGGAATACAAGTACGGCTTCGTGACCGACATCGAGGCTGAGCAGCTTCCGCCCGGTCTGGACGAAACGGTCGTTCGCACGATCTCGGCAAAGAAAGAGGAGCCCGAGTGGCTGCTCGACTTCCGCCTCAAGGCACTCGCACGCTTTCTCGAGATGCTCGAGGCGAAGCAAGAGCCGACCTGGGCGATGGTCGACTATTCGCCGATCGACTATCAGAACGTCATCTACTACTCCGCCCCCAAACCCAAGCCGGAGCTCGAAAGTCTCGATGAGGTGGACCCGGAGCTTCTCCGAACCTATGAGAAACTCGGCATCTCGCTGCAAGAGCAGAAGCGACTGACGGGTGTCAAGGTGGCGGTGGACGCTGTTTTCGACAGCGTTTCAGTGGCGACGACCTTCAAGGAAGAGCTGGAGAAGCAGGGCATCATCTTCTGCTCCTTCTCGGACGCCGTGCAGAACCATCCGGCACTGGTCAAGCGCTACTTGGGCAGTGTCGTGCCCTACTCGGACAACTTCTTCGCCACGCTGAATTCCGCGGTCTTCAGCGATGGCTCGTTCGCCTACATTCCGAGGGGCGTCCACTGCCCGATGGAGCTGTCCACGTACTTCCGCATCAACTCGGCGGGCACCGGACAATTCGAGCGGACTCTACTCGTGGCCGACGAAGGCGCCTCGGTAAGCTACCTCGAGGGCTGCACAGCGCCGATGCGGGATGAGAACCAGCTCCACGCAGCGGTGGTGGAGCTCGTCGCGCTCGACGACGCCAGCATCAAGTACTCGACAGTGCAGAACTGGTACCCGGGTGACAAGAACGGCGTCGGTGGCATCTACAACTTCGTGACAAAACGGGGTGCATGCCGAGGCCGACGCTCGAAGATCTCTTGGACGCAGGTCGAAACGGGCTCCGCGATCACTTGGAAGTACCCGAGCTGCATTCTGCAGGGTGATGAGTCCGTGGGCGAGTTCTATTCAGTAGCGATGACGAACAACGCTCAGCAGGCCGATACGGGTACGAAGATGATTCACATCGGAAAGAACACCCGGAGCACCATCATCTCGAAAGGAATCTCAGCCGGTCGAGGGCAGCAGTCCTACCGCGGGCTGGTAAGGATCGGACCGAAGGCGAGGGAGGCGCGCAACTACTCACAGTGCGACTCGCTTCTGATCGGTGACGAATGTGGAGCCCACACGTTTCCCTACCTCGAGGTGAAGAACGCCACGGCGACCGTGGAGCACGAGGCCACCACGTCGAAGATCGGAGATGAGCAGCTCTTCTTCTGTCGCCAGCGCGGACTCTCCGAGGAGGACGCAGTCTCGATGATCGTGAACGGTTTCTGCAAAGAGGTGCTGCGCGAGCTTCCAATGGAGTTCGCGGTAGAGGCCCAGAATCTCCTGGCCGTGAGTCTCGAGGGGAGCGTGGGCTGACGTCGACCGACGAATCAGCGTCCGAGGATCAACATGCTAGAGATCAAGCAGCTTCATGCGAATGCCGGCGATACACCGATCATCAGGGGTATCGACCTCTCGATCAAGGCGGGTGAGATCCACGCCATTATGGGTCCGAACGGATCCGGCAAGAGCACGCTCTCGAACGTCTTGGCGGGCAAGCCCGGCTACGAAGTGACTTCTGGTGAGATCCTCTTCAAGGGCCGTGATCTGAGTGAGATGGAACCAGAGGTCCGAGCGCGCGAGGGAATCTTCCTGGCCTTTCAGTACCCGGTCGAGATACCGGGTGTGAACAACAGCTACTTCCTGAAGGCGTCGTTGAACGCGATCCGCGAACATCGAGGCGAACCAACGCTCGATGCCATGGACTTTCTCGCGCTCGCCAAAGAGAAGATGAGCCATGTCGAGATGCCGAGCGATTTGATGAACCGCTCCATCAACGAGGGTTTTTCGGGCGGCGAGAAGAAGCGCAACGAGGTGCTGCAGATGCTGCTACTCGAGCCCGCGCTCTGCATCCTCGACGAGACCGACTCGGGCCTCGACATCGACGCCCTGCGCGTGGTGGCCGGTGGTGTGAACCTACTCCGGTCTCCCGAGCGCTCGATGCTGATCATCACCCACTATCAGCGGCTACTCGACTACATCGTGCCTGATTATGTGCACGTGCTGGCGGACGGACGCATCGTGCGCTCCGGTGGCAAAGAGCTGGCACTGGAACTCGATCAGAAGGGATACGGCTGGATCGAAGAGCAGGCGCGGACTGAGGGACATGAGTGATGAGTCGCTCGAGTAGCACAGGCGACGACGAGCGCCCGCTGGGGACACGGCACTATCTCGAGCGCTTCGCGCGTGCCGCCCAGCACCGGGCTGGCCCGGGCTGGCTCGAGACTCTGCGAGGGGAAGCCATTGCGAGCTTCGCGGAGATCGGCTTCCCCACCCGCAGACTGGAGGAGTGGCGCTATACGAGCACCGCTCCCATCGAGCGCGTCGCATTCGAGCTGCCCGAGAGCGATCGATCCGCCCCAACACCCGAGGAGCTTGCTGAAATCGCACCCTGTGCGAGCCAGGCATGGCGTGCGGTGTTTGTCGACGGGCGACTTTGCGCGGAGCGCTCAGTGCTGCCTGCGGATTCTGGCGGACTGCGGATCGACTCCCTCGCAGATGCACTCGCAGGCGGGGAAGGGGAGGCGCTCGTGGCGGCGCACCTGGCCCGCCAGGCCCCGTTCAAGAACGACGCCTTCACGGCCCTCAACACCGCCTTCATGGAAGACGGCGCGCTAGTCGAAATCCCGCCGGGATGGCAAGAGGAGCGACCCCTATACCTGCTCTTCGTATCAACGGGCAATGAAACGATCAGTCACCCCCGCACGCTGGTGATCGCACGCCCCGGGAGCCGGGCGACGTTGATCCAAGATCATGTCTCACTCGACTCCGGAACTCGCTTCAGCAACGCCGTCTGCGAAGTACTCGCCGAGGAGAACGCGGCACTCGATCTGGTTCTCATACAGCGGGAGAATGCGCAAAGCTATCATGTCTCGAATCTGCAGGCTGTGCAGGAGCGGGACAGTCGCGTCGCGCTCCACACCATCACGCTCGGCGGGGCGCTGGTACGCAACGAGCTCGGGCTAATGCTTGCCGCGCCGGGAGCCGAGGCTGATCTGCGCGGGCTCTTCCTGGGCGGGAGTCGACGACACATCGACAACCACACACTGGTCGACCATGCCGTGCCGCACTGCACGAGTCGCCAGCTCTACAAGGGCATCCTGGGCGGGCACGCACGCGGTGTCTTCCGAGGTCGCGTGATCGTGCGACCCGACGCCCAGAAGTCCGACGCGCTCCAATCCAATCCCAACCTCCTGCTGGCCAACCAGGCCGAGATCAACACCAAGCCCCAGCTGGAGATCCGTGCAGACGATGTCAAGTGCAGCCACGGATCGACGATCGGACAGCTCGACCGGGAGGCTCTCTTCTACCTCCGTTCCCGCGGCGTAGAAGAACGCGCGGCGCGCATGCTTCTCACCCGCGGCTTTGCGGCGGAAATCGCCGCGGGACTGCCCCTCGAGAGCTTGTCGGGCTGGGCGAGACAGCTCGTGGATAGCGCCGTCGAGACCCTGACTGCGGACATGGAAGGGAGCGAGACGTGAGTGCAGCGGATGCGTCTCTCAGTTCTGACCATGCCGTGAGCCCGCTGGACGTCGAGGCAATACGTCGCGACTTCCCGATCTTCTCACGGACCATACGCGGCCAGCCGTTGGTCTTTCTCGATACTGCGGCCAGCGCACAGAAGCCTCGCCAGGTCATCGACGCGCTGCTGGAGTTCTACGAGTCCGGCTACGCCAATATCCACCGCGGGATCTACCAGCTCTCGGCGGAGGCGACCACACGCTTCGAAGGTGTACGCGATACGGTGCAGCGCTTCCTCGGCGCGGCAGACCGGCGAGAGATCGTCTTCGTCCGAAATGCCACAGAGGCAATCAACCTGGTGGCGCGTAGCTGGGGTGACGCGCACCTTCGCGAGGGCGACGAGATCCTCATCTCCGCGATGGAGCACCACGCCAACATCGTTCCATGGCAGATGCTGTGCGAGCGTGTGGGCTCGCGTCTTCGAGTCGCACCCATCAACGAGCGCGGCGAACTCGAGGTCGGCGCGTTCGAGGCGCTCCTCGGTGAGCGCACCAAGATCGTCGCGATCACTCACGTCTCCAACGCGCTGGGAAGCATCGTTCCCCTTCACGAGATCATTCCGCGCGCCAAGAGCCACGGTGCCATGGTATTGGTCGATGGAGCCCAGGCGGTCCCGCACGCCAAGGTCGACGTGGCGGCGCTCGGGTGCGATTTCTACGCCTTCTCCGGGCACAAACTCTTCGGTCCGACCGGCAGCGGCGTGCTCTACGGACGACTGCCCATTCTCGAGGCGACACCGCCCTTCCTAGGCGGAGGCGACATGATCGAAACGGTCAGCTTCGAGAGAACGACCTACGCGCCTGTTCCGCAGAAGTTCGAAGCCGGCACGCCGGATGTCGCGGGCGTCATCGGCCTCGGAGCGGCTATTGACTACCTCGAAACAATCGGTCTCGACCGTATCGAACTCTGGGAGAGCGAGCTGCTCGAGTACGCCACCGAGGCACTCGAAGCAATCGCGGGTCTGCGGATCATCGGGACGGCTTCCGACAAGGCTGCCGTTATCTCCTTCGTTCTCGAGGGAATCCATCCGCATGACATCGGAACGGTATTGGACCAGCAAGGTGTCGCAGTGCGCGCCGGTCATCACTGCGCGCAACCGCTGATGGAAGTGCTCGGTGTGCCGGCCACCGTGCGTGCCTCGTTTTCGCTCTACAACACCAAGCAGGACGTCGACGCACTCGTGAAGGCGATCCGGACGGCACTGGAGCTCTTTGCCTGATGAACGAGCTGCGCGAACTCTATCAAGCCACGATACTGGATCACAACAAGAAGCCTCGGAACTTCTGCGAGCTCGAGGACGCCAATCGCACGGCCGACGGCCACAACCCGCTGTGCGGCGACAAGTTGACTCTCTACCTCAAGGTCGATGCTGAGGACCGTGTGGTGGATGTGGGCTTCCAGGGCTCCGGCTGTGCGATCTCGACCGCTTCGGCTTCGCTCATGACCGAGTTCGTCAAGGGCAAGAAGCGAGGGGAGATCGAGGAGGATTTCATTCGCTTTCAGGAGTTGGTCACCACCGGTGCCGGAGAGGCCGCAGGCGTGGAAACACTCGGGAAGCTCGCTGTGTTCTCGGGTGTCCGTGAGTATCCCATGAGGGTCAAGTGCGCGACGCTCTCCTGGCATACGCTACGAGCCGCTCTCGAGAACACAGGCGCCACCGCGCGAACCGAGTAGCCCGAGTCAGCGGCGAGACGCAGGACGGAAGAGTGGAGATGAGCGAGAAGACCCCCGAAGAAACCAGGGATGACATCATCGCGGTCCTCAAGACCGTCTACGATCCGGAAATCCCCGTGGACATCTATGAACTCGGACTGATCTATGCGGTCGAGGTGGATGACCGGTGTGACGTTGCGATCGAGATGACACTCACCACCCCGATGTGCCCCGTGGCCGAGATCCTGCCTCAGGAGGTCGAGGCCAAGGTGAGGGCGGTGGAGGGCGTGTCGACCGTGAAGCTCGAACTCGTCTGGGAGCCGCCTTGGAGCGTCGAGAAGATGTCGGAAGCCGCTCGTCTGGAACTCAACCTGTAGTCCGCATCGTTCACGGAGGCGCGCCGTGAACGCTCGTTCCATGGCGTTCGCAGGACGGAAATAGGCCGGCTATTCTGAGCCCATGCCGAGCCAGCCGGCGCGTACGCTCATTACCGGAGCCAACGGCCACCTCGGGCGGCAGATCATCAGCCATTTCGCCATCACGAGCGGCGCGAGCGGCGGGCTGCAGGAGCACGTGCGAGCTCTGGTGCGCTCGCAAACGGCGGCGGGGGTTCTCCAAGAACTGCGGCCGCAGCGGCGACCCGAAATTGTCATCTGCGACTATGCGGACGCGGCTGCTCTCACGGAGGCGGCCGCCGGCTGTCGGCACGTGGTGCACCTGGTTGGCATCATCAAGGAGACTCGCGGGGCCAGCTACAGCTCTGCTCATGAGCGGGCATGCGAAGCGCTGGTGCGAGCGGCAGCGGCCGCCGGGGTCGAGCGCATCGTCTATCTCAGTATCGTCGGGGCCACGCCCGACTCACGCAACCAATGCCTGGCCTCCAAAGGACGAGCGGAGCAGATCCTGCTCGCGGGGCCCGTGCCCGTCACCGTGCTGCGTGTTCCGATGGTGATCGGCCCGGATGACTTCGCCTCGCATGCGCTGCGCCAGGCAGCCTGCTCTCGCATCGTGCCGCTGGTGAGCGGTGGTTCGACCATGCAGCAGCCAATCGACAGCCGAGACGTCATTCTGGCGATCCTCGCAGCACTGGAAGACTCGACGGCGGAGCGGCTCGTCCTCGATATCGGTGGTCCGGAGCGTCTGACTCACCGGGCACTGGTCCGGCGTGCCGCCGAGCTTCATGGCGGAAACCCGCTCGTGCTTCCCGTACCGGCCGCTCTGGCACGCGGCTTCGCGCGTCTGGCCGCCCGTTTGCTCGGAAACCCACCCGTCACGCCTAGCATGCTCGAAGTGCTGCAGCAGGACGATTGTGTCGACGAGGCTGAGAGCTGCGCACAACTGGGGATCGTTCTCACGCCTCTGGATGAAACGCTTCGGTGTTACATCGGCCCGGTGGACGCCCGCACATGATGGAACCCAACAGCGATCCCAGCCGAGAGGTGCAAGAAGAGACGGCCCAGCGTACTTCGGTTTCCGGCTGGAAGAAGATGCTGCCGTGGCTCATCACCCTGGCCTGCTTCCTCTATCTCTACGCCAAACTTCAGGGCGCAGCCGCACGCGAAGGACTCGGCCTTCTCCAGTACTTGGGCAGCATCTTCGGGCGGGTCGATTGGACGATCTGGCTGGCTCTGATGATCCCCTACTCGCTCTTCTTCTTCTTGATTGACTCTCTCGTCGTATGGCGAGTGATCAACTGGTTCAACACGAGCGTGCGATACGTGGATATGCTGCCGATTCGAGGCAGCAGCTACATCCTGTCGATCGTCAACGAGCAAGTCGGAAAGGGCGCCATGGCGCTCTACTTGAATAGACGGGATAACGTGCCGGGGTGGGAGATCGGCTCGAGCATGCTCTTCATCATGTTCTGCGAGTTCTACTACCTTCTCGGCTGGGCGACGGTCGGCTGGGTGCTGCAGCGCGAACAACTGCCCGCTGAGTTCCGTCTGATTCCGATCATCGCGCTGGTCGCACTGCTGTTCTTCGGATTCTTTCTGGGCTTCTTCCGTGGACGGATCGCAGTTGGCTCCCGACTGCGGGAGCGTCCTCTCTTCAAGGCATTTCGTGAGGCCGGAATCTCGCGCTACCTGATCATTGTTCTGATTCGATCTCCCGCCCTGCTATCCGCAGTCGTGGTCTACACATTGGCACTTCGGCTGTTTGGGATCGACATCGGCTTCGCGCAGATGCTCGGCTACTTACCCGTGATCTTCTTCGGAGCCGCAACCCCCGGGCCGATGCGTACGGTGGCGATCACGCTCTGGGTCGTTCTCTTTCCGGGGCACGAAGGCGAGATGGCGGCATTCGGCTTCGTCCAACACAACTTCTTCATCTTCTTCAACGCCGCCATCGGCTTGCTCTTTCTGCGACGTGCTAACCGGGAGCTCTTCGGCTGAGGCGCCAGGCCTGCGCCCGGACCGCCATCGAGACCAGGGTCGATGCGACTAGACCCCAGCCCAGCGCGAGAGCCGTGAGGGGGCCGGGCCATGTCAGCTCGAACACGTCAGCCGATATCAGGGCACCGAGCAGGGCGTAGTACGCAATCCCGTTGCAGCGTCCCAGGAAGCTGGCCCGCAGACGCTGGCCCGCCAGCGCGCGCGAGTCGAGTGCGTACTGCGCGAAGGCGAGCAGGATCAGCGCCGGCAACAACGCGGGGATCCGACCATCGGCGGCCAGTGCGGCGAGACCCGCGGAGACGAAGATCGCGTCGGTCGCGTGATCGAGCAGCGCGCCGCGCGCGGACGCCTCGCCTCGGCGACGAGCCACACGTCCATCCGCGAGATCGCTTGCCGCCGCCAAGGCAAAGCAGACTAGAGCCCGGCTCGAAAGCCCGTCGCACAGCGAGAGGGCACAGGCAGGCGCCAGGGCGAGGCGAAGCAGTGTGAGCGCGTTGGCGTAGGTCAGCCAGCGACCGGCCGGAGGCGCGGGCATGGCGCTCGATGGCTCTGCCACATGTGCCATACCGGACACCATACCGCAGGGCGGCGAGCGCGTTGGAGCGATCGCGGCGTCAGCGACGTTCGTCGAGCACCGCCTCGGCGAGGGTACTGGCGGCATGACCGACCTGGATATCACGGGTTTCGCCGTCTCTCCTTCGCTTGATCTCGACCACGCCATCGGCCAGGCCCTTTGGACCGACGACGACGCGATAGGGGATGCCCACCAGATCAGCGTCCTTGAACTTCACGCCCGGCCGCTCGTCGCGGTCGTCGAGGATCACGTCGATGCCCTCAGCAAGGAGCGCCTCATAGAGACGTACACCCACTTCGAGACACTCTACCTGCTTGGGCTTCACGACAGTCACCACCACCTCGTAGGGCGCGACATTCACGGGCCAGACGATACCGGCGGCGTCGTGATTGGCTTCGACGACGGCCGCCATGTTGCGCTCCAGGCCGATGCCGTACGAACCCATCACGATCGGAGCCGCCTTGCCGTTTCCGTCCAGGACGGTGGCCCCCATGGCCTCGCTGTACTTCGTGCCGAGCTTGAAGATGTGTCCCACCTCGATCGTCTTTTGCACCGCCAACGGGGCTGCGCACATCGGGCAGCCCTCGGCATCCCGCACCTCTCTCAGGTCGAGCCATGCCTTGACGCTGATGTCTCGGTCGATGTCGACGCCGCGCAAGTGGAATTCGTCCACATTGGCGCCCGTCACCATGTTGCTTCTGCCTCGCAGCGCCTCATCGGCGATGATGAAATGGTCCTCCACCGCGACGGCACCCAGGCTGCCCGGCTGAGCACCCAGGGCATCCTTCGCTTCGTCAGCGGTGGCGGGCCTGATCTCACCTCCCTCCACATGGTCGACGATCTTCTGCTCCACAAGCGTGTGGTCACCGCGCAGTAGCAACAGCACGATCTTCTCGTCCACGCGGTAGACCAATGTCTTGATCTGGCGCCACCCCGGTGCGCCGCCGTCGGTCTTCTCCAGATCCTCGATCGTGCGTACACCCGGAGTTGGAAACCTCTCGGGCGCATCCAGGCCCGGCTCGTCGTGGACAGGCTCGATCGTGCTCGTTGCCTTCTCGATGTTGGCCGCATACCCGCACGCAGAACAGGCTGCGATCCAGTCTTCACCAGCATCGCTGCGAAGCATGAATTCAACTGACTGATTGCCCCCCATGGAGCCCGACGAGGCCTCGACGGCCACCGTTTCAAAGCCGAGTCGATTGAAGATGCGCCGATAAGCATCGAAGTGTTCATCGAAGGCGTGATCGAGCCCGTCCCAGTCGATATCCATCGAGTAGGAATCCTTCATCGTGAACTCGCGCACGCGAAGCAGGCCGCTCTTCGGACGGGCCTCGTCCCGAAACTTGGTCTGGAACTGGTACCAGATCTGCGGGAGCTCCTTGTACGAGCGAAGGCCACCGGCGAGGTGGGCGAAGATTTCCTCGTGCGTCATCCCGAGCGCGACATCGGCGCCGCGGCGATCCTGGAACTGAAACATCTCGGCCCCCATTGCGGACCAGCGACCCGAGCGCTCCCAAATCTCGCGTGGATGCAGGCTCGGCAGCTGAAACTCCTGGCCACCGATTCGATTCATCTCCTCGCGCACGATCTGCTCGACCTTCCGCACGACTCGGGTACCGAGCGGCAGGAGCGAGTAGACACCTGCCATGAGCTGCCGCATGAAGCCGGCACGAATGAGGAGCTTGTGACTGACCGCCTCGGCATCGGCAGGGTCGTCGCGCAGAGTCGGAATGAAGGCTTTGGACCAACGCACTTCGCGCCTCCTAGAAGGGGGGCTCTACATCGATGAGTGGCTGTGCTGGGCGAGGAGAATAGCCCCGGGCTGAGGTCGGCGCTTCGACCCGCAGCGGCAGGAGGCGAGTTCCCGAATGGAACGCAGCCGGTGAGAGCCACTCAATGCCACGCCGCGAGACACCGCTCAGTAAGCCGTTCCTCGTGTCTCGATGAAACGAGCGAACTCCGCGATGAGGCGCGTGGTGATCGGTCCCGGCCCCGGCGCTGGTCCGATCGGCTGGCCGTCGAGCGAGGCCACCGGAACGATACGCGCACCGGTTCCGGTCAAGAAGACCTCGTCGGCGCCCAGTAGGTCGAGGCGGCCGACTGTGGCTTCTCGGGCGGGAATGCCCTCGGCGTCGGCGATCTCGAGCACACTCGCCCGGGTAATTCCCGGAAGCGCACCGTCGGTCGTAGGAGGCGTAGTGAGGGCGCCATCGCGCACCGCGAAGACATTGGCAACGCTCGCCTCGGCCACGGTGCCGGTTGCGTTGAGGATCAACGCTTCGTCAGCGCCGCGCAGGCGCGCCTCGCGCTTGGCCAGCACGCTATTGAGGTAGTTGAGGCTCTTGACGCTGGGGTCGAGGGCATCCGGGGCGGGACGCCTCAGACTGACCGTCACGATGTCGAGACCCCTTGTCAGCTTCTCGTCTGGGTAGAGTGCGATGGCGGCCGCGATACAGATGATCCGCGGACGTGAACAGCTCGTGGGATCTACACCCAGCTCTCCCTCACCGCGCGTGACGATGAGGCGAATGTAGGCGTCTGGTCTCGCGTAGCTGCGAGCCGTATCGAGGACGATCTTCTCGAGCCCCGAGACACCAACGGGAATCTCCAGACCAATGGCACCGGCCGCCGTGGACAAGCGGCGCAGATGATCGGCCAAACGAAAGACGCGCCCGGCGTAGACTCGGATACCCTCGAAAACGCCGTCGCCGTACAGCAGGCCGTGGTCGAAAACAGGAATCCGTGCGGCGGTACCATCAACGATCCGACCGTCGATCCAGACCTTGTACTCACTGGGCATTCCTTGTCCTCCCGCTACCGGAGCGCACTCTCAGCACTTCGCCACGCCGTCACCCTCGAGTCGCTCGGTGATCTCCTGGGCGGCCGATCTCACGCGCTCCACCAACATCTCTTCGCCGAGCTCGTTGAACCGCTGCGACGCGGCGGCGACTGCCACGGCTGCGACCATTCGGCCGGCCAGCCAGACGGCTGCCGCCGAAACCGAGAGGCCGGGCAGCCACTCATCGCGGTTGTGTGCCAGGCCGCAAAGACGAACGGCCTCCACGACAGCCTTGATCTTTCTCGGATCCACGATCGTGTCGGGCGTAAAGGTTTCGGGGGCCGCCGCATGCCACGGCCCGATCTGCTCGGGCGCGAACGCGAGGTAGAGCTTCCCGACCGCCGTGGCGTGAACCGGGACGGTCGATCCCACGCGGGGCGCGGCTCGCAGGAAGCCGCTGCCCTCTGCCTTCTCGAGGACGACGAGCGAGCCGGCTCTGGCGCCAACCAGGAAGAATGTCTCACCGACCTCCCGGGCGGATTTGTCGAGGACCGGACGGGCGGCAACGACCGCGGGCTCACGCTCCAGCACTCCCAGACCAAGCGCTACCAGCCCAACGCCAGGCTGGTAGCGCCCGTGTGCGTCTCGGCCCACCAAGCCGCGGCGAAGCAGTGCAGCGAGCAGACGGTGGACGCTCGACTTGGGCATCTCGAGTTCTCGACCGATGTCCGTCACACCGCGTGGCGTGGGCGCGCTATGCAGGTGGAAGAGAATGTCCATCGCCTTCTCTACGGTGCCGAGCTGGTTCACTCAAAACTCCCACGACGTCCTGGCCCAGGCTCTCGAGCACTGTCGCTGCAGCACTCGTTGTTCCGTTATACGGAACGCGATACTGATATCTGGAACACAATAGCCAGCCCACAGCCCGCCCACAACCGCGAAGGACTCGACGGACCGGCCCCGCGGCGGATGGCATCCTCGCGGTGTTGCAGCTGTGTTGGCAGCGGGTGTCGAGTCAGATGGCGAGCGAGCTTTCTCTCGCGATACGCTCAGGCGGGTTTCCCCGCCTTTGGGGGTCGGCTAGGATCGATTGGCCTCGACACCCCTGCGTGGCGCCCGGGCAAGCCCCCCAGTGAGTGAGCAATATTCGACCCCTTCGGGGAGCTGAGGCAGGAGTGGCCGACCACGAAATCATCACCAACCGAGGCGACCTCGAGGTGCTTGCTCGGGATCTGCTGCGAGAAGAAGTCGTCGCAGTGGATACCGAAGCCGACAGCTTCTACCACTACTACGACAAGACGTGCCTCGTGCAGATCGCGACGCGTCGGGACACCTGGCTGGTGGATCCGCTCGCGCTCGGCGGTCCAGCGGAACTCGCGCCACTCGGTCCCGTCTTCGCCTCTCCTGACGTCCGCATCCTGTTTCACGCAGCAGAATACGACCTCTTCGTGCTCAAGCGCGACTGCGGCTTCAGCTTCACGAATCTCTTCGACACAATGATTAGCGCCCAACTACTGGGCTACCCCGCCATCGGCCTTGCGGCTCTGATCGAACACCACTTCGGCATCAAGCTGCCCAAGGACGAGCAGCGCTCCGACTGGTCGCGCCGACCTCTTACGGATAAGCAGATCTCGTACGGAATCTCAGACGTCCGCTACCTGATCCGCCTTTCGGAGAAGCTTGAGAAGGAGCTCAAGAAGGCGGGGCGACTGGCCTGGGCTGAGGCTGACTTCGAGACCGTGACACATCGGGCGTGGCCCGAGCGTGAATTCGACCGCCTCGGCTATCTGAGAATCAAGGGCGCCCGCACGCTCGAGCCCACAGCTCTGGCTGTGTTGCGTGAACTCTTCCTCGTGCGAGATGGCCGCGCGCGCGAGGTCGATCGCCCACCCTTCAAAGTATTGGGAAACCGAGCGCTGCTGGAACTCGCCAAGGAACAGCCCGAGAGCTCCGAAGAACTCGCGAGAATCAAGGGCGTGACGGACCTGATCATTCGGCGAATGGGCCAGGACATTCTGAAGGCGATCAAGAAGGGGCTCCGGCGGCCTCATGGCCCGATCCCCAAGCTGCAGGGCAATGGCCGCAAGCGTATGGACCGGCGCGCGGAGCGTCGGGTCTCTCGCCTCAAGGGCTGGCGTTCCGAGCGCGCCCAGGAGCTCAAGCTCGACCCGGGCGTGCTCTGCCCAAACGCCGCGCTGGAAGCCATCGCTATGCGCAACCCGCAGAAGCCCGAGGAACTCAATGAGGTTTCCGAGCTCAAGAACTGGTTCGCCGGGAGCTTCGCCGAAGAGGTGATCGCGGTGCTGGCCGAGGCCGCCGGAGAGAAAGAAGAGAAGCCCACGCCTCGGCGCAAGCGATAGCTGGAGACCGCCACGGGAGCGAGTCTCTCGCCGGCAGCACCCCGATCGCACAAGACTACTCAGGCCCCCTGCTTGCAGAGGGCCTGAGCCTCTTTTTGACCTAGGAGAATGATGACGCGGTCTTCGGAAGGGATGCGACACCCGAAGAGCTGTGTGCCGATCTGGGCCCCGGGAAATTCGGGTCTGGGCGGGGTGCAGTTCTGGGGGAAAGCGCCTCGTTAAGAGATCCCGAACCCCCGGGGTTCTGAGCTTCCTCGATGAACGCGCCCGTTAACATCCAAGTCGCTCAGGCCAGATCGTTGTGAGGGCTCAACTTGCAGAACGCGTACCAACTACTGTGCTAGGGCTGAAATTCTCGCAAGTACGCGGTATTCGTGGCCTCTCCGGCGCTGGGCACTTCGAGCGGCGGCGCAATCAGGATGCATCCGACGGCTGCGGTACTGGGTGAATGGCTCCAGACCCATCTGATGCAATCGTGTTTCCTACGTGTTTCTCAGTGATTAACCTGGGTGCAATGGGATAACGCAGTGCATCCTGCAGTTGCACTAGCCAGGCTGCAGCAGGACGCGGATGCCCTCGCGGGGATTCCTGCGATAGACTGCTCCGGTGTTCGCGGAAAGACGCAAACGCTTCCTGGCCGCCATGGGGTCCGACGCTGTGGCGATCGTGCTTGGTGCGCAGCTCGCGACACGCTCTCACGACACCGAGTATCCCTTCCGCCAGGACAGCGACTTCTGGTACCTGACCGGCTTCGCTCACCCGGACGCAGTCGCGATCTTGAGCACCGGCAAGGGACCGAGCTTCAGCCTGTTCGTTCAGCCCCGCGACCCGGCGGCCGAGGTCTGGACCGGGTATCGACCCGGTGTCGCGGGAGCCAAACAGGACTATTCGGCAGACGAGGCCCACGACTGCGGAGATCTTCTCGACGAGCTGCCTGCCCTCCTGCGAGGCGCCGACCGCATCTACCACACGCTCGGGCGCCGGTCGGAGATCGATCACAAGCTGGTCAAGGTGCAGGAGCAGCTGCGCCGCGAGAGCAAGAGCGGAGTCGCGCCTGCTTCGCTGCTGCTGGACCCACGCTCGATTCTGCACGAGATGCGACTGATCAAGTCCGAGGCGGAACTCGCCATCATGCGCCGTGCGGCGGAAATCAGCGAAGAGGCACACGCCGAGGCGGCAGCGCTCCTGCGGCCGGATCGTCATGAATACGAGATCCAGGCTGCGTTGGAGTATGCCTTCCGGCGTCGCGGCGCCAGTGGGCCCGCCTACAACACCATCGTGGCGGGCGGCCGTGGTGCCGCAACACTCCACTACATCGCCAATGATCGGCCGTTGCGCGAGGGTGAGCTTGTTCTGATCGATGCCGGAGCCGAATTCGAGGGCTATGCCTCGGACGTGACGCGCACCTATCCCATCGACGGCCGCTTCCGGGGCGCTGGTAGAGCGGTCTACGAAGCCGTGTTGGCGGCTCAGGAGGCCGCGCTAACGGCGATTCGACCCGGCACGACTCTACCCGAAATCCACAATGCAACTGTCCGATGCCTGGTAGAGGGTATGCTCAGCCTTGGACTGCTCTCGGGCTCTGCCGACGATCTCATCGAGGCTGAAGCCTACAAGCGCTACTACATGCACGGCACGAGCCACTGGCTCGGACTGGACGCACACGATGTCGGTAGCTACGCGCTGGATGGCCGGGCGAGAACTCTCGAGCCGGGTATCGTGTTCACCGTGGAGCCCGGCATCTATGTGGCCAGTGACGATGACAAGGCACCTGAGTCACTGCGGGGAATCGGGGTCCGAATCGAAGACGATGTGGTCGTCACCGCGGAAGGAATCGAAAACTTGAATAGTGCCATCCCCAAGCAGCCAGAGGAAGTCGAAGCCTGGGTCAGGTCCCAGCGAACGTTGGCGATTTAGGAGCCCCACAGATGCCTGATATCGAATCGCTTCTCAAGGAGAAGCGTATCTTCAAGCCGGATTCTCAGTTCACCCGCAAAGCGAACTGGAACAAGAAGGTGGCGGCCGAGTACCGGAAGCTCGGCGAGAAGAATCCGCAGCTCTTCTGGGCCAAGATGGCGAAGGAGCATGTGAGCTGGTTCACACCCTGGAAGAAGGTGCTGGACTGGAAGCCTCCATATGCCAAGTGGTTCGTCGGAGCCAAGACAAACGTCAGCTACAACTGTCTCGACCGCCATCTCGAAGGCGATGACGCATGGCGGCGCAACAAGGCGGCCATTATCTGGGAGGGAGAGCCCGGCGACAGCCGCGTCATCACCTACGCGGAGCTTCACCGAGAGGTCTGTCGGTTCGCCAACGTCCTCAAGGCGCGAGGAGTCAAGAAGGGTGACCGCGTGGTCCTCTACATGCCCATGATCCCCGAGGCCGCTGTTGCGATGCTCGCCTGCACGCGAATCGGCGCCCCCCACAGCATCGTCTTCGGTGGCTTCTCGGCCGAGGCGCTGCGTGATCGCGTCGTGGACGCTGGCGCCAAGCTGGTCGTCACCTCCGACGGCGGCTTCCGCAAAGGAGAGCCGTTTGCCTTGAAGCGACAGGTCGACGCGGCGGTCGACGGTGTGGCTGCTGTGGAATGCGTGGTCGTCGTGCGGCGCACGGGCCAAGACGTCGAGATGAGGTCCGGCCGCGATTGCTGGTGGCACGAGGAGATGGCAACGGCGAGCACGAAGTGCCCGCCCGCCAAGCTCGACGCGGAGCACCCGCTCTTCATCCTCTACACCAGTGGTACGACGGGTAAGCCCAAGGGCGTCCTGCACACCACCGGTGGCTACTTGACGCACATTACAACTACCTGCAAAGCGATCTTCGACCTTCAGGAGACGGATGTCTACTGGTGTACGGCGGACGTTGGCTGGATCACGGGGCATTCGTACGTAGTCTACGGACCGCTCGCCTGCGGGGCGACGGCGTTCATGTACGAAGGTGTGCCCACTCATCCGGGTCCGGACCGCTGGTGGCAACTCATCGCCAAGTGGGGCGTCACGATTCTCTACACAGCCCCCACTGCCATTCGCACCTTCATTCGCCTCGGCGACGAGCACCCGCGGCGCCACGATCTCTCATCGTTGCGCCTGCTCGGATCGGTGGGGGAACCGATCAATCCCGAGGCCTGGATGTGGTACCACCGGGTGATCGGACGGAAGCGCTGCCCAATCGTTGATACTTGGTGGCAGACGGAAACGGGCGGCATCATGATCACCCCGCTGCCCAGCTCAGTACCGACCAAGCCAGGCTCGGCCACATTGCCATTCCCCGGCATACAGGCGGCGATTCTCAGCGAGGAGGGTGAAGAGGTCGAGCCCCCCAACGGTGGTCTGCTGGCCATTACCCACCCCTGGCCCGGCATGCTGCGGGGAATCTGGGGTGACGAGCAGCGATATCGCGACACGTACTGGAGCAAGTGGACGAACACCTACTTCCCCGGTGACGGCGCTCATCGCGACAAGCAGGGCTACTTCTGGATCATGGGCCGGGTGGATGACGTGATGAACATCTCCGGCCATCGTATTGGAACGATGGAGGTCGAGAGCGCGCTGGTGTCGCACAACAGCGTTGCCGAGGCGGCCGTGGTGGGGCGACCAGACGAGATCACGGGCACAGCGATCGTTGCCTTCGTCACACCGACGGGCGACACCGAGTCCAGTGACGCGCTCACCTCGGTCCTGAAGACCCACGTCACAGCGGAGATCGGTGCCATCGCGCGGCCGGCGGAGATTCGCTTCACCAACTCGCTGCCCAAGACCCGCTCGGGCAAGATCATGCGGCGACTGTTGCGCAACATCGCGTCGGGAGACGAACTCGCTGGCGATACAAGCACTCTCGAGGACTTCAGCGTGCTGGCCTCACTGCGGGAGTCCGACGAGGGATAGAACCTCGACGCGGAGAGCGTTCTTCACGCTTGCTCAGCTCGACCGACGGCCGATGTGCCAGCGGCCGTCGCTACGGCATATGACCTGGACGACGCCGCCGAGCGGCGGTTGACCGGGGCCGAGTGCCTCACCGCTCAGACTCTCGGCAATCACACGCACGACGCCCTTGTGAGCGACCACGATGGCCGAAGAGGCACCGCTGCTTCGAAGCCGGGCGAGCCCCCGCTCAACGCGTCGGTCGAAGTCCGCCCGAGTCTCACCCGCCGGAAATTCGAAGCTCGCCAGGCCGGACTGCCAGTCTTCGTAGAGAATCGGATCGCGGGCCTCGATTTCCTGCTTGGTGAGCCCTTCCCACCGGCCGAAGTCGATCTCTCGAAAGTCGGATTCCAATCGAACGAGCCGGCCCGGCGCGACGATGGTGGCCGTCCGCCAAGCCCGGCGCAGTGAGCTCGCGACCACCAGGTCGAAGCCCTCGCCTGGGATCTCGCCCCTGGCACCGCGCGCCTGCTGGCGCCCTTCGCGAGAGAGCTCGACATCGGTAGAGCCGTAGAAGCGGACACTCGACTGCCCGACCGTCTCCCCGTGTCGAACGAGCACTATGCGGCTCAGTCCACGCATGTCAGCTAGGCGCTATCCATCGGCGAGAAGAGAATCGGAGAGGCGATCGCGAGCGTCAACACGAGGAGCCTCTGTTAGACTCCGTTCGAACTGCATTCCGGGGGGAAAGCGTCACCGTGCGAGCTGGCCTCGTAATCGCAGCGCTCGTGGTGCTGGTGGGAGCCGTGGCGCTCTCGCTGCCGCGCCTGGAGGGGGTGCCACCGGCCCTCGACGTGCCGGAAACGATCACTCTCGGGGCGACGCCCCAAACCCTCACCATCAGCGCCCGCGACGGAGACTCGGGGCTGCGGGATATCAGCGTACGGCTGCTGCACGGCGCCGGAAGCCAGAGCCTGGTGGTGGAGCATTATCCGGGCAACTGGCTGAGCGGCGGGGCACCCGGGGGCGCGCTCAGGAGTATCGAACTTCAGCTCGATGTCTCGGTGCTGCAGGTACCCGATGGCACCGCGACGCTGGTACTCAGCACCCGCGACTGGTCGTGGCGCGATGGCTTCAGGGGCAACCGCAGCGAGCGAAGCATCCCACTGCTGATCGATACCCGCGTCCCGACTCTCTCGCTCGTGAGCGGACTCACCTACGTGTATCGCGGCGGGTCGGCTGCCGCGGTCTATCGCCTGAGCGAAGATGCAGCGCGGCATGGCGTACGGGTCGACGAGGCGTTCTTTCCCGGCGTTCCCCATCCGTCTGGTGGCAAGCTGGCCCGCCTGGCGCTGTTCGCCATCCCGGTCGATGCGCCTGCCAACCCGGTGGTGGAGGTGATCGCGGTCGACGCGGCGGGCAACGAGGGGCGCGCGCCGCTGCGCGCACGTGTGCTCGAGCGCGCTTTCGCGAAGAAGGAGATCGCGATCGGAGACGACTTCCTCGAACGCATCGCGCGGCCGCTGGCACAGAGCGCTGGTCTCGACGAAGCGGATGCCCTCGTCTCTTTCCAGAGGGTCAACAGCGATCTGCGTGGGCGGAACGAGGAGACCATTCGGCAGCGACTTGCCAATGCCTCATCCATTCGGCATTGGCGGGGCGCCTTCAAGCAGCTCGCCGGCTCCAAAGTGATGGGCCGCTTCGCCGAGCAACGAACGTACACGGTAGACGGCAGGGCGGCTTCGCGAGCGACACACTTTGGGTTCGACCTCGCCTCCACTGCACGGGCTCCGGTCACCGCCGCGGCGAACGGTATTGTGATCTCGGCCGACGAGCTGGGGATCTACGGCAACTGCGTGCTGATCGATCACGGCATCGGCCTGAGCTCACTCTACGGACATCTGTCGCAGATTGACGTGGCGCCGGGCGATCGCGTCGAGAAGGGACAAGTCATCGGCCTGACGGGTGCGACGGGGCTCGCGGGCGGCGATCACCTCCACTTCGCCATCATGGTGGGGAGCAGCTATGTGGATCCCATGGAGTGGTGGGATCCAAAGTGGGTGCGAAGCCACATCGAGGTAAGGCTCGAGCGGTTCGGCCCGTAGTGCGCCCGGAGCGACGCCCGAGTGGCGCTGCTATCCATCGGGCATGAGCACGGGCACCGCCAGCGAACCCAGCAGCGCAGCGCGCCTGCGCCTCCGCCGGAGGTTGCTCGAGTGGTACGACGCCAATCGGCGGGATCTCCCCTGGCGCCGCACTCGAGATCCGTACGCGATCTGGATCTCGGAGATCATGCTGCAGCAGACGCGTGTCGAGACGGTGATCCCGTACTACGAGCGCTTCCTCTTGCGCTTCCCGGACATCGAGAGCTTGGCGAACGCCGATCTCGAAGACGTCTACGGCGCGTGGACCGGACTCGGCTACTACTCGAGAGCTCGAAATCTCCGCTCTGCCGCCCAGACTGTAGTAGCCGAGCACGGCGGCCAGTTGCCCGCAGACGCCGTGACCCTGCAAAGCCTCAGCGGCATCGGCCGCTACACCGCCGGCGCGCTTGCGTCCATCGCGTTCGACCGGAACGAGCCGGTGGTGGACGGCAACGTGATACGCGTGTTGGCACGCCGCTTCGGTATCCGAGACGAAACGACCAACAAGCTCGTAGTGGATCGACTCTGGCGGCTGGCGGGCAAGCTCGTGCGGGGCCCTCGGCCCGGTGATCTCAACCAGGCGCTCATGGAGCTCGGCGCCACGATCTGCACTCCGCGCACACCCGCGTGCGGTGTCTGCCCGCTGCGGCGGAGTTGTCAGGCGGCACGCGCGGGCGACGCCGAAGCGCTTCCCGTCAAGGCGAAGAAGACAAAGCCACTGCGAATCGAGGCCGTGGCTGGCTGGATCGAGCGCCGCGGCAAGGTGGTGGTGGTGCGGCGGCCGCACGGGGGGCTACTCGGCGGCATGTGGGAGCTGCCCGGCGGGACGATCGAGGGGGGCGTGAAACCGGAGGACGCTCTCCGCCGGCATCTCGCCGCGACCCTGGGTCTCTCGCTGAGGCGGGTTGAGAGCGCCGGCTCGGTCGAGCACGTATTCACCCATCGCCGGCTGCGCCTGCACGTCTTTCGCTGCGGAAAGCCGGATGGCCGCGTGCGGCGAGCCGACCTGCTCGATCACCGCTGGCTCTCGCCATCTGAACTCAGTCAGCTCCCGCACGGTGGCCCCACGCGAAAGGCTCTGGCCCTGCTCGGCAAAGCGAGTGGCGAGCCCCACCGGCGACGAGTACGACGGTCGCTCGCGGAGCTGCAATCATGATCGCCGGCAAGCCTCCTTCGTCCGGTGATGACCGCGAGTGCGAGTCTTTCGCTGGGGCCATGCGCGATGAAGAAGACGTGACTCCGCTGGCGGAGGCAGGAGCGAAGAAGACACCCGTGATGCGCAGCTCCCAAGCGAGACAGCCGGCGGGTGATCCGGAGTCTCCGTCTCCCTTTCACTATCCGGTAGCGAATGAGCCTCTTCTCGGCCACCGGCCGGGTCTGCGAAAGAGCGAGCTGCGTCGACTGCGCGCCGGCAAGCTGCGGCCCGAAGTGGTGGTGGATCTTCACGGTCTCGATCGCGCATCGGCACGGGCGTTTCTCCGTGAGGAGATCGCCTCTGCCCTGCGAGCCGAGTGGGCCTGCGTACTCGTCATCCACGGACGCGGACGCGGATCGGATCGGGGCGAGCCGGTCCTCAGACGATCACTGCCGAATTGGCTTGCGGAGCGCGGTCTGCAGGAGGCCCTACTCGCCTTCGCACCCGCAAGTCCACGAGATGGCGGGCGGGGAGCCACGTACCTCATGCTGCGGCGAGAGTGAATTCAACCTTCCTCGCTGCGCCGCCGGCCCTTCTCGATGGCGTCCCGCATCCCCCTGCCCGCCGCGAGCAGCGCGAGCCGACGCGGCAGGAGTGACAGCAGGCTCACGAGAAGGAAGTTGGCAACACCGGCAATGTGCGACGGACCGCCACCCAGCCTCTCGAGCCCCTGGCGCGCAACGTCGGCCGGCGTCATCGCGCCGGTGGGCATATCGCGCACGTCCATCCCGCTGTTGGTGATCATCTCGGTGTCGGTGGCGCCAGGCGCAAGTACCAGCACGTCGACGCCTGAGCCGCGGACCTCGCCCCAGAGTCCTTCGCCGAGTGCACGTACGAATGCCTTGCTGGCCGAATACGCCACCGACCAGGGTGCGGGAGTGTAGGCCTCGATCGAACCGGTGATGACAATGCCACCGCGACCGCGCCTGCGCAGGAGCGGCAGGAAGGCGTGCGCGACGAGCATCGGAGCTCGGCAATTCACGGCGAGTACCGCCTCGAGTGTCTCAAGCGGCGTCTCGTCCAACAGCCCCTTGGCCCCGAGACCGGCGTTGCTGACGACCAGACCGATGTCTCGTCCCTCACAGGCGGGCAGCAGCATGTCCAGGAAGTCGCGACAGCCGAGGTCCAGGGGCAGCGTCGTCACCTCGACGCCATGCTCCTTTGCCAGCTCTTTCGCCAGCGTCTCGATGAGCGCCTGCCGCCGCGCGACGAGTACGAGATCGAGCCCCGCGGTGGCGAGCTGCCGCGCGAACTCGCGCCCAATCCCCGAGGAGGCGCCGGTTACGAGCGCGACAGGCCCGTAGTGCGAGGCGAAGTCCGCTGCAATCGGCACGCTTCCTCCTGATCGGCGAGTGGTGGCCGACCGAGAGTATGGCACGATCGGGCTGGGCGGAACGTTCGCGAGTGGAGCGCTGATGAGCGATCAGATAATGGCGATCGCGCGTGCGGTCAAGGCGACCGGGGGACGGGCCCTCGTGGTCGGCGGTTTCGTGCGCGATCGGCTGCTGGGCCTGCCCTCGAAGGACATCGACATCGAGGTACTGGGCCTCGACCTCGAAGAGCTCGAAACGCTGCTCTGCGGTTTTGGCAGGGTGATACGTGTCGGACGCAGCTTCGACGTACTCCGCATCGCCGGCCTCAATGTCGACTTCTCAGCGGCCACGGAGCCGACAGCTACCGGACTCAGCTACGATGCGGCGGCCCGACGCCGCGATCTGACAGTCAACAGCATGGCACTGGATCCGCTGACGGAGGAAGTCCTCGACCCCCATGGTGGACAGCGCGATCTCGAGGCCCACCAGCTGCGTGCGACGGACCCCGATCAATTTGGTGCAGATCCGTTGCGAGCCGTGCGCGTTGCCCAGTTCATCGCCCGCTTCGAAATGTCGCCCGACCCCGAGCTCGTGGCGCTCTGCACCGCTCAGGATCTGAGCTCGCTTCCGGGCGAGCGCCTGTTCGAGGAGCTCCGCAAGCTGCTGCTGCAGAGCGCGCGTCCTTCGCAGGGCCTCGAGTTCTTGCGACAGACACGGCTCATCCGCTTCTTGCCCGAGCTCGGGGCCATGATCGAAACCCCACAGGACCCAGAATGGCATCCAGAGGGCGACGTCTGGCGTCACACACTGATGGTCGTCGACCAAGCGGCGGCACTGCGTCAAGGCGACGACGATGACCTGGCTCTGATGCTCGCCGCACTCTGCCACGACATCGGCAAGCCGCTCTGCACAATGGAAGAGGAAGGCCGCATCAAGTCGCCGCGCCACGACAAGCTTGGAATCGCTCCCACACAGCGCCTGCTCGAGCGGCTGCGGACACCCAAGCAGCTCGTCGCGCGGGTGTCTGCGTTGGTGGAGCACCACCTCGCACCGGCGCTCTTCATCAAGAACGGGGCCAAGGCCCGGGGCTACCGCCGACTGGCCCATAGGCTCGAAAAGAGCGGCGTTTCTATAGAGCTGCTGGCCCGTATGGCGCGGGCCGATCATTTCGGACGCGCGACTCCCGATGCGCTGGCGGGCGAGTTCCCGGCTGGAGATCTCTTCCTGATCCGCGCTGCCGAGCTCGAAATCGAGCAACACGGCCAGACGGATGTCGTCAGAGGCCGTCACCTGATCGCCCGTGGCTTGACACCCGGACGGAGCTTCGGCGAGATCCTGCGACGCTGTCGCGAAGTCCAGGACGAATGCGGAGAGCGCGACCCCGACCGGATCCTCGACCGCGTGCTGTAGGGCTCGCGAGCAGCACCGTCATCACGCTCGTGACCACCGGCCGATCACGGGTCGGGCTCGCTCCCGCTCACCACCGGGTAGCTCCCCTGGCGCCATGCCCGCATGTCGCCGAGCAGGTGGTAGAGCTTGTCGAAACCAGCCGCTCCCAGAGCCTCTGCCGCGGTGCGAGCTCGGCCGCCCATTTCACAGAATACGACGATCGGGCGGTCGCCGTGCGCGCGGATCTCGTCGATACGCTGCGCGATCTCCGTATGCGGAATGTTCACGGCGCCCGGGATGTGAGCCCCCCGATACTCGGCCTGTGTCCGAACGTCGAGAAAGAGCGGCGGGGCGTCGGAGCGAAGCAGTTCGAGAGCCTGTGAGGGCGAGACGTCGATCCAGGGAGACGCTGCGTGAGCCTCACCCGGCCGCATCACACAGAAGGCAAGGGCCAGCGCGAGAGCTACGCGTGTGGCGACGGCCCGACGATGGCGATCATGACTGGCTACTCTGAGCACGACTCAGCCGCCCACGACCGCGCTGGCCTGTACTTCGATCCGAAGCTGGGGCAGGACCAGAGCGACCACCTGAACGACGGTGCGGGCCGGGTAACGGTCGGGAAAGAACTCGCTGAACGCCTCGTTGACGATGGGCGAATCAGCGATGTCGGTCAGATACATGGTGAGCTGGGTGACCTCAGCAAGCGACGAGCCGGCAGCTTCCAGTACCGTCTTCAGATTCGTCAGCGCATAGCGAGCCTGGGCACCGACGTCCTCAGGGATCTTCATGTCGGGGCCGAGTCCGACCTGGCCCGCTACGTCCACGCGACCACCGACGACTACGGCCTGGGAAAACTTGTAGGCTTGATAGATCGCCTCTGTACCGGGCGGATTGATGAGCTCTAGCTTGGCCATGGACTGCTCCCTGTATCGTGAGTGACTCAGCGGGTGTCTCCGAGCAGGCCGACGAATTGGCGCTGATGGTCAAATGGCGTGGTGCCACCAGAACGAAGACGCCTGCTCACGGCGTACTGTAGCTCAGCTCCCTCGAGTCCCGGCCCAGGCTTAGAGTCGAGGCATCGGAACTTCTCTCTGTCGCCGCCCGACACCTACTCGACGTCGTTCCACTCGTCGCCGTAGTGGAAGGTGACCTCTTGGCCCGGCTGGATGTTTCGGAGCGCGTAGAGATCGGCACCGCGAAACTCGGCGTTCGGGTCCCGGGAGTGGTTGAGATAGCGCAGCTCGTTGCAGCCCAGAATCCCCGTCTCTGTGCCGTCCTCGTCGATCAGCCACAACACGTGCATGCCGTCTTGCCTGGTCGGACGGCCTTCGAAGGTCGCAATGTAGGCACCGCGGCGGAATCGTCGCGCTGCGAAGAGTCCCCGGCCATGAATGGCGCTCGGCCGCGCCACGAGTCTCCGCTTCAGATCCAACTTCTATCCTTCTGCACTTCCGGCTTGCCCCTCGACGAGCTCGACGATCGTGATCTCGCGCGAGCAGTTGAAGCGTATCCTCGGACCGGCCATTCCGACACCGCGATTGACATAGAGGGTCGATCGGCCGAGCCGGAAACGACCGCGGTCGAAGGCCGTCACCAGGCGGGCGGGATTGACGTGTCCGCCGGGCAGCGGAAGCGCGATCTGCCCGCCGTGCGTATGCCCTGAGAGAACGAGGGGGAGACCGAGCCGAGCCGCCTGGTGGAAGAGCTCGGGGCGATGCACGAGAAGAAGCGCCGGACCATCGGCGGGCAGCGTCGCCGCCAGCGCCTCGAGATCCTGGAGCTGAAGATCGCGTGCTGTCCAGTCTCGCCCTGGATCGTCCAGGCCGGCGACGTAGAGAGGCCGGCTCACGGGAAGTCGCAACCACTCGTCGCGCAGTAGCCTGACGCCTGGCGCCCATCGGGCCATGGCAGACGCCACGCGCTCACTTCCCGCGTAGGCATCGTGGTTGCCCAATACGGCGTAGACGCCGGCTCGCGCCGTCAGACCGGATAGGCGTCTTGCCCCATCCTCGATGAAATCGGGATCCTGATCGAATATGTCGCCCGTGATGACGATGGCGTCGGCGTCGACGCGGTTCACGGTCTCGACGAGCTGGCCGAGCCCATGCCCCTCGAGACCATTGCCGATGTGCAGATCACTGATCTGCGCGATGCGGAGCCCGGCCAGATCGGGGTGGAGGCCGGCCAGCGCCACTCGCACATGGCTGTACTCGAGCTTCGAGCGGCCGAGGCTCATGCCCCAGGCCAGCGCCGCCACGGTACCACCCACGAGCACGCTGCTGCCCACGCGAAAGAGATCGAAGGCCAGCTCGGCCGAGAGGCCGAGCCACGTCATCGCGCGAACCAGCGGGTACACGCTGACCCACGCGACCAGCACGGAGAGCCCCACCAGCAGGGTCGCAAACCCGAGATTCATATAGAGCCTGGCAGCCCGCCTGCCGAGACTGCCGGCCTGGCGCGCACGGCGCACCATTGGAGTGAGCCAGTAGTTGACCAGCATGGCGGCGAGCGACAGCCAGAGCACCGCATCGCGTGAGAGCCCCCGGCTCCCGCCTACCAGCAGCGCCCAGAGCAGAATCTGCACTTGCAGCAATCCCAGCAACAGCGCCAAGCTGCGCCAGACATCGTGAAGCACGATCCGCCGAAAGCCGCCCGCGATGGTGCACACCATCTCTTGCCGATCTCCGGCCTAGTGTCCTGTCCCAGGAGTTCGCTGACTATATCGGCGCCCAGACGCCTCGCGGGCAAGGCGGGAGACCGCAGGAGTATCCGTAGATATTCCAAGGGATTCCCAACGCAGCCGGCGAGGATGGATGGTCGTCGAGATAGTTGGCGAACTCCTGGGACAGGACACTAGAAGCGGTCGGCCGGCCAGAAGACGAAGCCCTCGGGCGGCAGGATGCGTTTCAAGAATGATGCCTCGTCCTCCGCCGGCAGGAGCTCGACGTCGAGTCTGGCTGCCAGCGCCGATACATCGAGGCAGCGGATCATGCCGGAATCGTCATCGAACGGGTGAGACGTCACGCCCTCATGCTCCAGACCCACAGTCAGGCCAATGTCGTCGAACGTGGGCAGGACCACGAACGAACGCAGCTCCTTGGAGCCGCGGCCCGCGCATGCGAATGGGTCGTCGGGCCTGGCTTCGAGCATCTGAGCCAACAACCGCGCCAGCGCTTGCGAACCATCCTCGAAGCGCCCGAGCTCGGTGACCGTGAGTCCCTCGTCTAGCAGTACCGCCCGCGCATACGCGACCGCGAGACCCTCGCGACGGGCGACCAGGAACTCCTCCGTCGACCGATCCGCGAGCTCGATACTCGTCTCCCAGAGCTGGTCGTCGCGAACCACCGTCCCGTTGCGAGAGCCCGAGTACGCGGAATGGATGGCCTTCAGCGCTGCCAGCGCTCGCTCGCGGTGACGGTCGAGCGGAACGAACTCGATTGCGGGCCGAGCCGCTGCCTCGGTTCTCTCTGGGTTTCGCTGCTCGGCCCGACGCAGAATGCTCCGGTGACTCGTCCAGGTGCGCCAGCCGAGCCGCTGGAGGAGCCCTCGACGACTGGTGAAGGCGACCGCGAGCTCCATGCCGCGCTCGCGCATGGCGGTGGCGGCACACTCGACCAGCCGGCTGGCCATCCCGCTGCCCCTGTGGTCCCGCCGGACGAAGAGGTTGCCTAGCCCGCCACTCGGAATGCCGTGACCGAGAACTCGCAGGCGCCGCGGGAATATCTGCACGCACCCGAGAACCTCACCCCGATCGGCCGCGACCCAGACATTGCGCTCAGCGAGGTTGGGATCGGCCTCGATCTCGCGACGAAGGGAATCGCGCGCACGCGGGCCGTCAGGCCGCTCCCAGCCGTCCAGCAACCCGATCGCGGATTGTCGCTCACTCGTTTCGAGCCGGCGGATCTCCATGGCGCGAGGAGTATACTGGTGCCATGTCAGATGCCCGAGCCGTCTACCGCAAGGGATTCGAACGCTTCGTACGAGGCGAAATCGTCGAGGCTGTCGAGAAGTACCGCGAGGCGCTGGCCCTCGACGAGGACCTCGCCATCGCGTGGAACGGGCTGTCGATCGCTCTGGGGCGTCAGGGCGATGTCGATGCCGCAATCGAGGCGGGTCGGCGGCTGGTCGAACTCGAGCCCGAGGATCCCCTGAGCCATACCAATCTGTCGCGCCTGCTGCAGCAAAAGGGACTGATTCCGGAGGCCGAGCGAGAGCGGGAGATCGCGATGGAGCTGCAGATGGCGGCGCGCGGCTGAGGTAGACGAAGCGAACGCGCCGCGCTGTTTCAGGCGTCCCGCAGGTGCCGGATGCAGGCCGCGAAATCCTCCGCGTCCGGTGCCTCTGCGACGATATCCTCGAAACCGACGCGAGCCGCGTGCAGCTGATGCCGCTCGGCGCTACAGCTCCGGCTGAGCTCGATGCCGCCTGCGCCGTAGTGACGATCTCCGAGAACCGGATGGCCGAGATGCGCCAGGGTGACGCGGATCTGGTGGAGAAACCCGGTGCGCGGACGCACTTCGACCAAGCTGGCGGGGCCGAAGCACTCGATCGGCCGAACGAGTTGACTGACCAGGCGCGCCCGCCCGCCAGCGAGCTCGCCGACGGCCGCCACCCGCACCCGGGCGGGCTTGTGCCGAGCCACGATGAGCGGCAGCTCGAGTTCGAGCTCGCCGCCGGGCGGCTCGAAGACGCCGAGGACCAACGCACGATAGAGCTTGTCGACTCGGTGTTGGCTGAACGCTGCGCGCAGCCTCTGCCAAACCGAGTGCTCGCTGGCGAAGAGCACGACTCCCGATGTCTCGATGTCGAGCCGGTGCACGACCCCGCTGCGCAGCCCCCCCTCCCCAACGCCGTGGATCTCCGGGTAGCGCCCAATCAGTTGGCCGAGCAGTGTGCCGCGCTCCTCCTCGCGTAGCGGATGAACTGGCATGCCCGGCGGCTTGTCGACTGCGAGCCAGCCGGCGCCGTGCGCGACGATCGTCGGTGATGAGCCCGGCTCCACTGCGGTCTCTGCCACGGCCCGCTGATCCGCCGGGGGGTGGAAGGACTCCACCGAGACCTCACCCGCTGCGGGCAGCGGCAGCCCCTTGTCGCGCAACGCCAGCCGGCGACCGTCGAGCGAGACAGCGCCGCGCTCGAGCAGGCGGTTGACCTGGGCGCGAGAGAGCACGAGCCCGTCGGCCAGGAATCGGTCGAGGCGCACGCCCGAGTGGGCCGGCGAAAGGACCAGGATTCGGGGGAGGGGGGCTGCCCGGGGCTCACGGATCGCGGGCTTCTCCATGGCACACTCCGGGGGCGAGGGACGCGCCGCGCAGTGTAGCGGGGCCGGACCCGATCCAGCTCGACAGCCGTTCGGGCCGTGGGTAACCTCGCGAATCCTCTCCACGAGCCCGCCGGCCGGATGAACCCGATCCGCGCGCTCGAGTTCGCCAGCGTCGACGCCACGCGTCGGGCGGTGGGCGCTCCCTGGACGCGCGATCAGGTGAAGCCGATGACCACAAGCAGCAACCCCGACCACCGGATCACCATCATGGACACGACGCTGCGCGACGGTGAGCAGACGCCCGATGTCTCCTATACGCCAGGTGAGAAGCTCCAGCTCGCCCGCATGCTGCTCTGCGACCTGGAGGTGGACCGCATCGAGATCGCCTCCACGCGCGTCTCCGAGGGAGAGCGAGAGGCGGCGAAGCTCATTGCCCAGTGGGGTCGCAAAGCACGCGTGATCCAGCGCCTCGAGATACTCGGCTACTGCGACGGCACCCGCTCCGTGGATTGGATCGCGGAGACCGGTGGCAAAGTGCTGAACCTGCTCGCCAAGGGATCGGAGAAGCACTGCCGCGGGCAGCTCGGTCTGGCGCCGGAGGAGCACCGGTCGGCGGTGGCAGAGACTGTGCGCTACGCGCGCCGTAAGCGCTTCGGCGTCAATGTCTACCTGGAAGATTGGTCGACCGGCGTGCGCGAGTCGTTCGACTACGTCTTCGCCATGGTCCAGCTTCTGCGCGAGCTGCGGGTCGCGCGAATCTACCTGCCCGACACCCTCGGAATCTTCTCGCCCGAGGACGTTGGCCGCTATGTCGGCCTGATGACCAACACCTGGCCGAATGTCGATTTCGAGTATCACGGCCACAACGACTACGGGCTCGCCACTGCGAACTGCCTGGCAGCCGTGCGAGCGGGGGCGCGCGGCGTGCATACGAGCGTGAACGGAATGGGCGAGAGAGCGGGCAACTCCTCACTGGCCGAGGTCGTGAGCGCCATCCACGACCACACTCATCTCGAAACGGGGCTCAACGAGGACCGGCTCGCGACGATCTCTCGCATAGTGGAGACCTTCAGCGGCAAAGATATGGCCAACAACGCTCCGATCGTGGGCCGCGACGTCTTCACACAGACTTCGGGCATCCACGCCGACGGCGATGCCAAAGCGGAGCTCTACCACAGCCGACTTGCCCCGGCGCGTTTCGGCCGCGCTCGGCGCTACGCGCTGGGGAAGCTCTCAGGCAAGGCCTCACTCGACCACAATCTCGCCAAGCTCGGCATCGAGCTGCCCGATGTCGACCGCGACCTGGTGCTGCGACGCATCGTCGAGCTCGGCGATCGCAAGCACGTGGTCTCGCCTGAGGACCTCCCCTACATCATCGCCGACGTCCTCAAGACGCCCGAAGGACAAATGCTTCGCGTCGAGCACTACGGGGTCGTCGTGGGCACGAACGAAACACCGAGCGCAGACGTCTCACTCGGCTACCGGGGCGACATCGAGAAGGCCTCGGCAACCGGAGACGGCGGCTACGACGCCTTCATGAATGCACTCAAGAAGGCTGCCAAGGTCTTCGGAATCGAGATCCCCAAGCTCCATGACTTCAAGGTCCGCATTCCGCCGGGTGGTCGAACCGGCGCGCTGGTGGAGACGCAGGTGACCTGGAGGCGAGAGGTCGCCGCGAAGAATCGTGGCAAGAGACACTTCGAAACGTTCTCCACGATGGGCGTCGACTCCGACCAGATGGCCTCGGCTGTAATCGCGACTGAAAAGATGCTCAACGCCATCGCGCCCAAGCCCAGCGATCGCTCGGCCCGGAGCGAGGAGAACGGCGGGGCAAAGCCAGCGCGCGGGCGCCGCAAGGCCTCGCAGGCGCCGGCACGGTGACGTGTCAGTCGACGAGCAACAGCGGCTCGTCGCGCGAGCTGCCGGGCTCTTCGCCGCGCTGCTCACGCTGACTCTCGGCGTCGCTTGCACGACGGCAAAGCAGAAGAAGCTCGAGGCGCAGTACGGTCCGACCGAGAGCATCGTCGAGGTGGTATCGGTGCTTCGCCGCCATGTGCCCGACGACACCTACCGTTTTCCGCCGGCAGTCGACTTCACGGGCCGCAACGTCTACCGCTCGAGCCTGCTGAGGCTCGAGAGCATCCAGCGCATCCATGCGGACGCTCTGCGGAGCGGTTACATGGATCCCGTGCTGGCCTTTGCCAAGGGCAGGGCCCTCGAGCGACTTCGCGCCTACGGCCCGGCAGCGGCACAGTACCGCGAGGCCGCGCGTTTCGACGGATCGCTGCAGCAACTGGCCGTCGACAGCGCCCGGGTGTGCGAGCGGATCGCGACGGCGATCACGATCGGAATCGATCTGATCGATCCACTGGCGGCCCCAGAGCAGGGGGCGAGCGCGTCGCAGCTCGACCCCGAGCGTATCGTGGCCGAGCTGGAGGAACGCGCAGCGCTGCTCTCAGGCCTGCTGGACGAGGTTGGGGATAGTCACTACGGTGCGGTGGTGCGTGAGGAAATCGAGCGGGCCGACGAGGTGCGGGCCCACTACTTCGTCAGCATGCGCTTCGCCCTCCCCGACGGCCAGCTGCGAGCCGTGGCGGAGCTGCAGCGCTTGGTGGCTCGCCACGGCCCGAGCAAGCGGCGGCTGCGACACCTGCTTGATCTGGCAAGCCTCTACGACGGACTGGCCCACGAGTATGTCACGGCCGTCCCTCCGGAAAGCCTGGAGTTCGACCCCGCTCGTTTTCAGGAGCTGGTCGATCCCGCCTCGCAGCTCTACGAGGCCGTCGCAACCCAGGACGGTACCCCCGAGAAACTCGAGGCCTCGCGCCGACTCGAAGCCTTCCTCGCCTTCACGTTGCAGATTGGTCATGACCGCTTCACGCCGTAATCGCACAGATGAGAAGCCGGTCGGCACGTGCGGGCGGGCCCTTGCGCTGCTGTTCGCCCTGCTGCTCGTCGGCATCGCATGTGCCAAGCACCCGCCGCCGCCCGCCGACGACCTGCTTCTGCCCCTCACACTCCCGGTGCGCTGGAACCCCGAGCCCTCCGATGTCGCCGCCGCCGCTCTGGCCGCCGCCGCTCTGGCGTCCGACAAGGCAGCCCTCGAGCACAGCCTGGTCGCGGTCGAGCGGGCGCAGGACAGTCACAAGACGCGGCAGATGCTGCCGATCTGCAAGGACCTGGTGAACGCAACACTGGACGATGCCGAGGCCTACCGAACCGCGAGCCGAAGACTCACGCGTGGCTGGGGAACTGATCCGGCCCTCGAAGCCAGACTCGGGCAAGAGATCGACGACGACCGGCTGCGGCTCGCGCGTCGACGCTCTCTCGATACCTGGGAGCGATTCTGGGCGAGAACGTTCAATGCCGTCTCGCAGCCGCTCGGGAGCTCACTCGTGAGCGGCTTCGTGCTCGCTCCCTTCAACCTCGCGACGAGTGGTGTTCAGTACTTCGCTGGCTTCAGCAACAATGAGCCCATCGGCCTAACGGACCGTCAGGCCCTGGCGCTGCGCAGGGAATACCTGACCCGAAACCCCGATTCCGCGCGGGCACCCGAGATCCGGCGCAAGGTGGAAGCGGCCGACGCGAAGCTGAGCAAGACACTGCAGCGCCGCCGATTGCGCGAGGCCAAGACGGCCCTGCAGGCGGGCAGCAACCGCCTTGCGGTCATCCAGGCCGAGCGAGCGCTGAGCTTCGGAGCCAGCGAGCAAGCCGAGCGAATCCGCGATGAGGGGCGAACCCGGGGCCAGCGCGCAGCAGATCTCAGGCAAGGCAGTCTCGAGTCCTCCGCCGTCACACCACGTGAGCTCGGCGACCGCCAGGCGAGCGCCCTCGCGATGAACCTGCTCGCACCGTCTCTGCCACGCGCCGTGCTGCACGAGCCAGCGCCTGGCGACCGCATGATGGACAGCGATGAGGCGCAGTTCGTTCTGGCCATGGCGGAACACGAGGCTGGCTTCGAGAGCAAAGGGTGGTGGCGACTTTCGCGACTGGCTGCCCGCAACCCCATCGACTCCCACATGTCGCGCCACGCTCGAGCACTCGTGGCCGACCCTTGGCAGGACCCCTATCGGGCCTTCCAACGACTCAAGCGCATGCAACGTTCTGAGCACATCAAGTGGCGTCTCGTCGGAGACTGGGCGAAGAGGACGCGCTACCCGAACCTCCCTCGCGCTGTCGGCTATCTGATCGACGCACCCGCCGTGGCACAGATGATCATCATGACGCCGCTTCGGCTGATCTTCGGGCGCTGGCAGAAGGGACCCGATTTCCAACGCCCGACCGCACTCGTGGCCTACCGGTACCTCGGACGCTATCCCGCAGGCGAGCACGCTCGCGAAATCCTGGAGTGGCTCCTCGCGTACGAAGAAGGTCGTGGCAACGCGATCGCCGCACTTCGAATCGCCGATTTCAGCCCGGGATTCGACGCAAAGAAGCGTGCGGAGCTGGCCGAAGAGTCTGCCGCACAGGCGCTGAGCGCGGCGAAGCGTGTCAAGCGCAGCGATCGCCGCAGCCTGTTGCTGCGCTCGATCGTGCGCGAGTATCCCGACACGCCATCGGGTCAGGCCGCTGGGCGACTGGCGCGTCGGGAGCTGGTCGAAGGGTCGGCGCAGCAGATTCGCATCACGCGAAGCTTCCTGAAAGAGAATCCAAGGGTCGCGGGTCGCGCCGGTTTGGGGCTCGATCCGATCCTGCTCAACGGTGAAATCGACGACGGTGAGCTGCACCCGCGCGGCGTGAGCTTTCTGGGCGGACAGCGCCTGCGAATCGATCTGGTCGGGAGCGCCGGTGACGAGGAAGAGGACGAGCCCGATTCGGTTCATCGTACGATCTCGGCCGAGCGACTCGCTCGCCTGGTCTCGACGCTGGACGAGACGGCGCGCAGAAACCAGTTGCTCGATGGCGATGATCGACTCGCAGCCGATGCCGACCGCGACCAGTTCATCGAGCGCGCTCGGCTGGGCCTGGCTCGCCGACCCGACGCGCGCGCAACCGCACGGTCGACCTACGTCTACCGAAGTATGCGCGAGCGCTACGGCATGGTGCGCGGGCGCGAGTCGATACTGCCCTTTGACCTGGTGCTCCAGGGCGACTTTACGGATCTGACGCTCGGGGCCTTTCCGCGCTGGCGCACACCGAAAGAGACGCCCGACGCATTCCTCTACCGGTAGGCGGCCTCCAGTAATTCGACCGGATGCAGCACTCGAATGGGAAGCTCGCGCTCGTCGAAGCCGGCTTGGAGCTGAAGCAGGCAGCCGGGATTGCCGGTGGCGACGATGTCCGGCGCCGCGGCCTCGAGAGCTGTGATCTTGGCATCCAGAATGCGGCGTGACATGTCGGGTTGAGTCAGATTGTACGTCCCCGCGGCACCACAGCAGGAATCAGGTTCGGCGTGCGAGACCAGCTCCAGCCCCTCGATGCATGCCAGCAGGCGGCGAGGTGCCGCTGCGATGCCCTGGGCGTGGATGAGGTGGCATGGATCGTCGTAGCAGACGCGTGCTGCGACCCGATGTGGCGGTGGACGCAGGCCCACTTCATCCAGGAACTCACAGACGTCGCGCACCTTCGCCGCCACCGCCGCGCCCTCACCGGGCAGCCACTGCTCGAGCTCGCGCAGTGCCGCACCGCAGCCAGCCGAGTTGACCACCAGAGCATCCACCGCGGCTGTGTCTCGCGCTGAGAAGGCCACGAGGTTCTCCCGCGCCAGCTTCCGCGCGAAAGACAGATCACCCGAGTGGGCCTGCAGGGCACCGCAGCAGGTCTGACCGCGGGGTACGACCACGTCGAAGCCGTTTCGCGTCAGAACTCTCAGTGTGGCGTGATTGATGGCGGCAAAGAGCTCGGAGGCGATGCAGCCTTCGAAGAGCGCCACTCGGCCGCGTCGCTCGCCCTCCGCAGCACTGAAGGCGGGCAGCGGCCGCCGATCGAGACGCCCGGGAACCGCGGGCAGCAAGCTCCCCGCGCGCCGCAGCGACTCCAGCGGGAGACGAAACACGAGCCGATCGAGGCGTAGACGCTGCAACACCGCCAGCAGTGAGGCGAGCGCGTGCAGGCGGCGACGGTGCGGCACGATGTGGCGAAGCGCCCATCGCTCCAGCCACCGGGCCGGCCCTCGCCGCAGCCCCGCGTCCACCACGCTCTCACGTGCGCGCTCGAGCATGGCGCCGTACGCGACGCCCGACGGGCAGGCACTCTCGCAGGCCCGACATCCCAAACAGAGCTGCAGTTCGGACGCCACCACGGGGTCCAGCTCGATCTCGCCCTCGGCGACGCCCCGCATCAGATACACCCGTCCGCGCGGCGAAGCACTCTCTCGGCCGGTGACGACGTATGTCGGGCAGGCGCTGAGACACAGGCCGCAGTGGATGCAGTCGAGCGTCTGCGTGTAGACGTTCCGCTCCAGTGGTCTGGGTGCAGCCATCACACACCTCCCACGAAGCGGCCCGGATTGAGAAGGCCCTGGGGATCAAAGCGCCGCTTGAGCGCTCGCATCAGGCCGAGTGAGCCACCCGCTGCCCCAAAGACGTCGCATTCGGCTCGCCTGGAATCGGGCAGCTCCTCGAGCACGAACTCGGCGGCGGCGAACCGCTTTGCTTCTTCTAGGGCGGCCAGCGCCGCATCGAACCACGCTGCCCGGTGGTCGCGCCCCGCCGGCTCGCGCGGAGCGAAGCTGGCGTAAACGACGCCGGGTATCGGATAGACGAGTAGCTCCGCGCCCGCGGCGCGCAGGTGCCGAGCGATTGCTTCGAGGCTGGAGGGCAGCGCGTGCAGGCGCGCGCGCAGCCCGCCGGGCGCTGCATCGGTTTGCAGCTCGCGAAGCGCGGTAACCGACTCTTCGCGGGCCTCCTGTGCACCCCCCGCGCGCGCAAGCCAGTCGCGGTCCGCTCCACAGACGGCCGCGTCGCCGGCAAACTCGCAGACGAGCATCCAGCTCCCCGGCCGGCAGTGCAGCTCCCGCAGCTCGGGCGCGCGCTCCGCGAGGCCTGCGCTCACCACCGCCACGGCGGATGCCGACGGTCGTCGCGCCGCCTCGAGCGCCAGTGTGAAAGCGCGCTCTGCTGCGTCGAACTGTGCGACCCGCACGAGGCGCAGCCTGGGCGCGGGGTGGAGGCGCAGCCACGCTGCCTCGATTACCCCGAGCGTTCCCAGCGAGCCGACGTAGAGCTTGGCGAGGTCGTAGCCCGTCACGTTCTTCACGACCCGCCCGCCGCAGCGCGTCCTCTCTCCCGAGGCGAGCACGACCTCCAGGCCAAGTACGCAGTCTCGTGTCGGTCCGAACCCCAGACGGCGAGGTCCACCGATCGCTGTCGCAAGCGCCCCCCCCAACGTGGCGTTCTCACCGGGCGGATCGAGCGGCAGCTCCCAACCGGCGTGCCGCGCCTGCCGGGAGAGCTCGCCGAGCGGGGTCCCGGCCGCGGCGTGCATCACGCCGTCCGCGGCATCGAGTTCATCGACACCCACCAGACCGCGGCAGCACAGCAGAACCTGCGCACCGCGGCACGGGTTGCCGAGCGCCAGCCGATTGCCACCTCCGCGTACGAGCACCGGTACAGATTCGCGCGTGAGCACCGCCAAGGTCGTGGCCAGCTCGGCGCCGCTGTCGGGCGCGATCGTCAGATCGAGCCGAGAGCCCGCCACCTCGAGCGGCGGCTCGTGCCCGCGCAACGTGCCAGCGAGTTCTTGGCGCAGTACATCGCGAACAGAGCTGGACAGCCGATCCGTCATCCAGGAGACACCCGTGCGCGTGCTTTGGAGCCCGACTCGACACAAGAGCGAGTCACGGGCAGCAGCTTGCCCGGATTGCAGATGCCCGTCGGATTGAAGGCGTCGCGCAGGTGCGTCATGGCCGCCAGATCCGCCGCGCTGAATATCAGACCCATATAGTCTCGCTTCTCGACCCCGACTCCGTGCTCACCCGTCAAGACGCCACCAGCCGCCACGCACAGCTCGAGGATCTCGCGACCCGCCGCCACGACGCGACCCAGCTCCTCGTCGCTACGCCGGTCGAAAGAAATGATGGGATGCAGATTCCCGTCGCCGGCGTGGAAGACATTGGAAAGCTGTAGCTGGTAGCGATCGGCGATCTGACAGATCCGTTCGAGCACATCGGGCAGCTTCGAGCGAGGCACGACGGCGTCGTGCACGTAGATGTCGGGCGCCAGGCGACCCATCGCGCCAAAGGACCCCTTGCGCGCACGCCAGAAGAGCGCGCGCTCGTCTTCATCGCGAGCCACGCGAAGCTCGCGCACGCCCTCCGATGCGGCGAATTCGCGAATCGACGCCACCTGATCCGCGAGACCGCAGGCCGCCCCATCGAGCTCGATCAGGAGCACCGCACCCGCGTCGAGAGGCAGACCGGCGGCATAAGCACTCGCCTCGACGGCGGCGATGGTGCGCTGGTCGATGATCTCCAGCGAGGCGGGAATCATCCCGGCCCCGATGACGCGGCCGACCAATCTGCAAGCCGACTGCAGATCGGGGAAGACTGCGAGCAGGGTCTCGACTCCTTCGGGCAGCGGCACGAGACGAACCGTCGCCTCGGTCACGATCCCCAGCGTCCCCTCGCTCCCCACCACTGCACCGACGAGATCGTAACCCGCCGCGAAGCCACTCTTCGAGCCGAGCCGCACTCTCTCGCCGTCGGGCAGTACCAGCTCCAGGCCGAGCACGTGGTTCGTCGTGGTGCCGTACTTCAGTGTGTGGGGCCCGCCGGAGTTCTCCGCGATGTTGCCCCCGATGGTGCAAGCCTGCTGACTCGAGGGGTCCGGGGCGTAGCAGAGGCCAAGGTGGGCGACCGCCGCCGAGAGGTCGGCGTTCACTACGCCGGGCTGCACGACCGCCAGGCGGTTCTCGGCATCGACCTCGAGGATGCGCCGCATGCGGGAGCAGCCGATTACGACAGCTCCCTCGACCGGATGAGCCCCGCCCGAGAGTCCCGTGCCGGCACCGCGTGGGACGAAGGGGTGGCCCAGCTCACCGCAGACGCCAACCAGGCGTGAGACCTGTTCGGCGTCTTCCGGCAGAACCACGGCGACCGGGCGCACCGCATCCAGCGTCAGGGCGTCGCACTCGTAGGCGAAGAGCTCTGCCGGGCTGGATAGGCAGTGGGACGACCCGACAACGCGGGCAAGGCGCTCTATCAGGGCGGCGTGACCGCGGCTCATGAGCTGAAGATTAGCCCCTGGAACGATGACGGGTCAGGCGAGGCCGAGCCGGTCGAGATCGCTCTCGTCCAGACCCAGGTAGTGGCCGATCTCGTGGCGGACCGTGATCTGAATCTGCTCGACCAGCTCTTCACGGTCGCGACAGATCTTCTCGAGATTGCGCTTGAAGATGATCACGCGATCGAGATCGGGCACCTGCTCGGTCGCCGCCGCTTCGGTCCGAGGAACCCCGAGGAAGAGACCCAGAATCTGGGGCGAGACGCGTTCGCGCACCACCAGATCATAATCGGGGAAGTCCTCGACGATGACCGGCACGTCTTCGATGTACTCGCGAACCGAGCGGGGAAGATTCCCGAGCGCGTCGGCCACCGCCTCCCGAAAGAACTCGTCGCCGACCGACAGGGGGACCGGAAACTGGCTCGGATCGAGCGAATTCGCCCGGGCAAAGGCCTGCGAGGCCGCCTGCTGCACGCTCTCGCTCCCCTCACCGCTGCCAGCCGACGGATCCTGCTGGTCGAGACGCTCCATGATGAGCCCCAGGCTGTAGACGATGTGGGGTGAATCGGGCTCGGCCGCGGCGGCCTGCTCGAGCGCCCTTCTCGCATCCTCATAGCGTCCCATCTCGAACAGGAGGTGCCCCTCGAAGGCGCAGTAGGTGGGCTGGTCGCCCACGGTCTTCATGGCACGCCGCACGAGAAAAACCGCTCCCTCGAGGTCATCGAGGTAGAACAGAGCCTTCGACTTGAGGTAGCAGAGCTCGGCCTGAAACGGCCGGTCGAGGCGCGGCAGCTCGCCACGTCCCGCCAGCAGCTCGTCGCAGCTCTCCAGTGCGAGCTCGAACTCCCCCATCTCCTCGACGAGCAGCTCGATGCGGTTCAAATGGGCTGCGCTGAATTTGGGGTCGGCGGCGATGGCACGCTCGAACTCGTAGAAGGCCTCATCGACACGCCCCTCGTCCCAGAGGATCTCTCCTCGGCCGTTGTGGGCCTCCGCACCGGCGGGGTGCGCCTTCAGGGCCTCGTCGAGCCAGGCCAGGGCCTCATCGATGCGACCGCCGTGAGACGCTTCCATCGCCTGGTCGAGGCAGTCCCAGTAGCGGTCCTTGTCTTTCTTCATCGATCCGTTGCCCCAGATGCCGGGGCATGATAGCAGACTCCCGGTGGGCGAAGATTCACACAGGCGCCGCACTCGCACGCGCACAGCCGCACCAGAGAGCTCGCGAGAGCGCAGGCGCCGTGCATGGAGCATCGGAATCCCCATGCGGCGACACGAGCTGTACCTGGCTCTCGGCCTCGCCCTGGTCGGGCTGGCGTGCGTCACGGCGCTTCCCACGGGCCCGCGGTTCGAGGCGCTCCCGGCGCCATCTCTTGAAGAGTCGCTCGTCTACATCTACCGCCTGGACCCCCTACGGGGTGTGGAGCCGATCGACCTCAAGCTCGATGGCGAGGACATCGGCCGGCTGCGCAACGGTGAGTACCGGGCGCTCACGCTGGCGCCTGGCTCGCACGAGGTCGCACTCGAACTCAGGCTGTTCGACTGGCTGCCACGGGCCTGGACTCGCATCCCCATCGAGGCGCGCAGCGGCGAGACCGTCTACCTGAAGACGTGGGCTGGATACCAGGTGAAAACGTGGCCTGGATACCGGGAGGCCGAGGACGAGGGACCGGCCAGACGCGACGCGCCCGGGCGGGCGGCTCGGCGGGTGGCAGTCAGGGTCTTTACCGCGTGGCGCGAGAGCGAGAGCGCCCGCTCCGAGCTGCAGAGCTGTGCGCTGGCTACCGCGAACAAGTGAGCCGACGCCTGACAGAGACCTCGGCGTGCGAGGACCTGCTCTTCAGAGAACCCTGCCCGCTTGATGCTGCCTCCGGTCATCTCCCACACGGGAAACCAACTCAGAGGTGGGCACCCCTCTCGCAGACCAACCACACCGACGATCCCGATCTGTTCCGTTCCACCTCTTGTTCCGCTCCACCAAGGGAGCCTCTGTCTGCTTCGATACACTGATGTTCGAGAGCGGATCCACTTCGAGCGCGTTGGTTGCCCAGAGAGGGTGAAGGGGAATGGCTGTATTGGTGATACTGGGAATCATCATCTTCCTTTTTGGGATGTTCTCAGGGCACGATTGGTCCCAGTTCTTTCTCAAGAGGGCCAACCTCGACAATCCTGAAGAGTACTCTCGATACGCGAAGCTCTCCGTCACCTTCCTGTCCGCGCTTCTGATCTGGATCGCGGGCGGATCCGCATTCGACTCGGCCGATGTCGAGAGGCTCGGAATCGCCTACGCCTTCATTCTTCTGGGAGATGTCATCTTCTTCTTCAATGTGCATTCCAGATGGGGAGTCTTGTCATTTGCGCTGGCCCATTTCCTGCTGATTCGCAGAAACGCATTTGGCATCCCTGCCTGGCAGGCGGAAGGAGCCATGTGGGCGCTCCTGGCGGCCATCCTGGGCGCTTCTCTGCTGATCATGTTTCTGGTCTTCTACCCAAAGCTCAAGAACAACCGACCCTACTTCGCTCTCCTGACCGGCTACGCGATCGTGATCGGCGCTTCGTTCTGGGCCGCGCTGGTCGCGTTCAAGGTGGGATTCTTTCCGCATGGGAATGCGATTCTGATCGCCGTCGGTGTGGCGTGCTTCTTCCTGAGCGACGTGTGCGTGGGGTTCTACCGCTCGCTTCCGAAGAACTATTCGATGGTGTTCGCCACGTATCTCACCTGGATCTTCTACGCGCCGGCCCTCGTCCTGACAGCGCTCAGCAGCTACGACCTGGATAGGATCTCCTGGTGAGCGGCCCGAGCGTCCGTCACCGGCTCGGCGACAGCGAGATGTGTACTATTTCAAAAAGAGTCGTCTTAATTTGCTTAACCCCACCGTGCGACCCTGGCAACGTGTAGCAAAGGGCGCCGGCTCCAGAGCGAAGGGGCTCATCGTGGCTTTCAAGCTGTTGGCGATCGCCACGGCATTTGAACTACTGCGTGCACGACTGCTATAGCTAACGACGCGATATCGCCTGGAAGACGGCACCTATCCACCACAGCCCCCCGGCCCGCGACCTGTGGGGACCTTTGGGAGACACGCGTATGGCCGCAGGAGCCACTCAGCAGCAACTCGAGAAGGCCTACGACTGCGTCGTCGTCGGTGCGGGCAACGGAGGCCTGGCCGCGGCCGCCCAGCTTGCGGTCCAGGGTGCCGATGTGCTCCTGCTGGAACGCCACAATCTGCCGGGTGGCTTCGCGACCAGCTTCAAAAGGGGCAGGTTCGAGTTCGAGGCTTCTCTCCATCAGTTCTGCGACGTGGGTCCGCCCACGGACAAGGGAGGCGTCCGTCAGTTCCTCGAAGACGATCTCGGCATATACCTCGACTGGGTGGAGGTCCCCGAGGCATTCCGCATGATCCTCACCGATCCGGGCGAGGATATGGACGTCACGATTCCCTATGGCGTTGAGGAGTTCATCGACGCCGTAGAGAAGGAGGTGCCCGGAAGCCGGGAGTCTGTGACCAAGTACGTCGATCTCTCCCGGGAGGTCATCGACGCCCTCACCTATCTCGGAGAAACCAGAGGCAACCCCGACAAGAAGGTCCTAACGAAGAAGTATGGGAACTTCCTGAAGTGTTGCCCCTATACCGCGGATGAAGTGGCAGAGGCTCTCGGAGTTCCGGAACGGGCGCGCAAGATCCTGCACGCACAGTGGAGCTATATCGGCCCCCCGACGAGCAGGCTGAACTTCACCATCTACGGCGCAATGTTGTACAAGTTCCTGGTCACCAGCGCCTACATCCCCAAGCAGCGCTCGCACGAGTTCTCTTTGGCCCTCGATGCACGGATCAGGGAGAAGGGCGGGCATATCGAGTACAACACGAGCGTTGAGGAGATCCTGACAAAGAATGGCCGGGTCGTGGGAGTCGTGACCTCGAAAGGGGATCGGATCGCGACCAATCACGTGATCTCGAACGCCTCGCCGACTCTTGTCTACAACAACCTGATCCGCCCCAAGGCGGACGTCCCGGAAACCGCTCTGAGGTCGTGCAACGCGCGCGTCAACGGGGTGAGTGCGATGGTCGTCTATCTGGGTCTGGATGCCACCTTCGAAGAGCTGGGGATCAACGAGTACAGCTATTTCGTCTACGGCAACATGGACACCACCAAGCTGTACGAGGGCTTCAAGGTACTCGAGGCTACGAAGGTGCAAGCGGTGATGTGCTTGAACAACGCGCTTCCCGATTGCTCACCGCCCGGCACAGCGGTCTTGTCCACCACCACGCTGTATCAACCGGGCGTGTGGGAAGACGTGAGCCCGCGCGACTACGTCAAGGTCAAGAACAGGATTGCGGCGGATCTCATCTCAGACCTCGAGCAGGCGCTCGACGCGCCATTGAGCGAGCACGTCGAAGAGATCGAGGTCGCCACTCCCCAGACGTACGCGCGCTACACGGGGTCATACAACGGAATCATCTACGGCTATGAGCCCGAGCCGTGGGATTCCTTGATTCCGAGAATGATGATGATGGGAGACGACAAGCTATTCGAAGGGCTCGAGTTCTGCGGCGGGTTCGCCTTCAGATGCCACGGCTACAGCAGTGCGTTCATGTCGGGGCAGACGGCAGCGCTCTTGACGCTGAGGGACATGATGGAAGAGGGAAGGGTGGCACAATGAAGCTGCGAGTTCGGGGTCATATCCGGGATCTGTTGGGCTTCAAGGGTCTCGTTCCCAAGCGGAAGAAGCGCTTCGCCAAGTCCCCGGCGCGGGCTGTGGGCGTAGATCCCATGAACAAGCTCGCGCGGCGGCTGCACCCCGCCGCCCAGCATCTCGTCGTCGCGGAGATCAAGGACGAGACGAAGACGACCAAGACCTTCAAGCTGGTTGCCGATCCCGATTCGGCTACCAAAGAGCTGGCTTGTTTCCGAGCGGGTCAGTATCTCAGCCTGAGAGTCGAGGTAGCCGGCGCAAGAGTGACGCGGCCATACTCGATCTCATCCGCTCCCTTTGAAGCCTTGGATGCGGGTGGATTCTACGAAGTCACCGTCCGAGAACGGCAGGGCGGATTCCTGACCACGCACATCTGGGAGAACTGGAAGGTGGGCAGCAAGGTCGGCAGTTCCGGACCCTGCGGCTTCTTCTATCACGAGCCGCTGCGCGACGCCGGCAAGATCGTTGGTCTGGCCGGCGGCTCTGGAATCACGCCGTTTCGTTCCATGGCGAGAGAGATCGTTCACGGGGAATCGGACGCGGAGCTGCTGTTGCTCTACGGCAGCAGCGATCAAGACGACATCGTGTTCCAGCGCGAGCTCGGGGAGCTCGAACAGAAGGCGCCCGACAAGATCAAGGTCGTACACGTCTTGAGCTGTAAGGACGTTTCGATGGAAGGTTGTGAACGGGGATTCATCACCGCCGATCTGATCAAGCAGTATGCCGATGTCGACGACAGCTCCTTCTTCGTCTGCGGCCCTCAGGCCATGTACGAGTTCGTCGAGAAGGAGCTCGCGACGCTCGATCTTCCGCGCAGAAGAGTACGAAGGGAGCTATTCGGCGAGCTGGAGGATGTCACCCGGCTACCTGGCTTCCCGCAGGAAGTGGCCGAGCGAACGTTCCAGCTCAAGGCCAACATCGGGGAGGTCACGGTCGACGTGCCGGCCAAGGCGACAGAACCGGTCTTGGTGGCCATGGAGCGGGCGAATCTGGCGCCGCCCTCCGAGTGCCGCTCCGGAGAATGCGGGTTCTGTCGCGCGCTGCTCGTCGCCGGTGACGTATACATCGGTCCCGAAGGCGACGGCCGAAGGGCCGCAGACAAGCAGTTCGGCTACATCCATCCGTGCATGTCCTATCCCGTCACGGATCTCGAGATTACCATTCCTCGCGGGATGTAGATCGCGGGTGGACTGCCGGCCCGCCGCTGTGGCCGTCCCTTGGATGCAACCGGCTCCTGGTGTCCTGTCTCAGGAATTCGCCAACTATCCAGATTAAGAAAGAAAAGAGGCCGTCCTGGGGTGGCCTTGAATCTCATTGGAAGTCAAGTTGGTGGGCCCTCCCGGATTCGAACCGGGGACCATCCAGTTATGAGCCGGGTGCTCTAACCGCTGAGCTAAGGGCCCCGCTCCTGAGACTACCACGTCGGCTGCCCACCGAGGGACCGGGAAGGAGGATCGGGCGAGAGGGCCGGGCCGAGGCGTACAGCATTGTCTCGTGATGAACTTCCTGCCACCATCCGACCCCATGCAGAACCCGACTCCGAGCCATTGCGTCGCACTGATCGGCGGAGCCACCGCGGGGGCCGAGGTCGCGGGGCGCCTGGCCGGGCTGGGCATTCTGTGCGCGGTATTCGATCAGAACGCTCGCCCCTACGGAAAGATCGAAGATGGTCTACCCCGCTGGCACGCCGGGCTGCGCCAGAAGGAGTATGAGACCATCGCGCGGAAGCTCTGCCACCCGCTGATCCACTTCGTGCCCAACACGAAGATCGGTCGCGACATCGACTTTCGGGAGCTGGTCGATGACTGGGGTTTTAGCTCGGTCGTTCTCGCCAACGGGGCCTGGAGCGACCGTCGGCTGCCCGTCGAGGGCGCAGAGGAGTATCTGGGCAAGGGGCTGACCTACCAGAACCCATTCGTCATCTCCTTCAATCACATGGAAGATCCGGACTTTCGTGGAGAGCGCTTCGACGTTCTCGACGACAGCATCGTCGTGGGTGGCGGCCTCGCCTCCATCGACGTGGCCAAGATTCACACTCTACAGTGTACTCTCGAGAAGCTGAGAGAGCGCGGTGTCGAGATCTCGCTGGCCGAGCTCGAGCTGAAGGGCATCCCCAGGACACTGGAGGCCCACGGCATTCAGTGGGAGGAGCTCGGGCTGGCGGGCTGCACGATCTACTACCGTCGGCGAATCGAAGACATGCCGCTGATGACGGCCCCCGAGAATGCCAGCCCGGAACGCTTGGAGAAGATGCGTCTGGGGCGACGTCGCATGGTGGACAAGGCGTCTGAGAAGTACAAGCTGCGTGTCGAGCCACTGACGGCTCCCGATGGACTGCTCGTGGAGAACGACAGACTGGTGGGCCTGCGCTTTCGGCGCACGCGCGTCGAGCACGGTAAGGCGGTGATGACCGAGGAAACGTTCGAGCGCCGTGGCGCGGCGGTGATCAGCTCGATCGGCAGTGTTCCCGAGCCGATTCGAGGCATCGAAATGAACGGCGAGCTATTCGACTTTGCGGACTGGGATCATGGTCGCCTGGCCGCCTATCCCTCGGTCTTCTCGGCGGGAAACGTCGTCACCGGCAAGGGCAACATCGTGGCCTCGCGCAAGCACGCCAGCCAGGTCTCCCGAGAAGGCATCGAGGCCTTCCTCGGGATCGCTGAACGGAGCGAGGGGCAGACCGCTCGCCCCGCGCGAGCACTCGAGTCCGCACAGGCGGCTGGTGAAGCCGCCGCGGAGCACGCGGCCTCCCAGCCCCGCGTGAGCGAGCAGGCCCTCGCGGACGTGCTGGCGCGGATTCGTTCGCGCCAGCAGTCCGTTGGCTACACGGGAGACATCGAGTCCTGGCTCGAGCGAGCCGGGACCCCGTGCTGACGGGCCGGCGGATCGTTCTCCGTCAGTCGGTGGGCGGAATCGGAGGTGGTCCCGCCTGGAAGAGCTGGGCGAGCTGCGGCACCTGACCCGCTTGTGTCCAACCCGCCATGCCAGTCGTCCACACCAACGTGCCGGGGTGCAGCCGGCCGGCCGTTTTCGCCTGTGCGAGCTGATCGACCGTGAGCGGCCCAAGGGCCTGACCGCCCTCCGCAATGTGCCAGCTCGCCGCCGGCGCCACTGGCACGGCCGGTGGCGCGTTCGCGGAGAGGGGCTGTGCCGCGCCGGGGCCGTGCATCATCGGCCCGGCCATCGCCATCCCCATCCCCAGTCCGAGACCCGCACCCGCAATGCCACCCGCCGGATTGGTGGCCGCATCGGGGATTGCTTGGCCGATCTGATAGGCCTGGAATCGGCTCATGTCGCCGACGATTCCCATGCCCGAGCGTGCATCCACGGCCTTCTCCACTTCGGCGGGCAGCGAGATGTTGACAATGTAGAGCTGCGGGATATCCAGACCAAACTCGTCGTCGATGCGTGCCAGGACGGATGCGCGCAGCGTCTCCGATAGCTCGGCGTAGTGGGTCGCGAGATCCATCACCGCTATACCGGAGCTCGCCACCACATCGGCGAACGCCATGTTAATCGCCGAGCGCAGTAGCTCGCTCACTTCGTCTGCCTCGAACTCGTGGTCGGTCCCGACCAGCTCCGAAAGCAGCGTGCGGGGATCTTCCGCCCGCAGCGTGTAGCTGCCGAAGGCACGCACGCGTACCGGACCAAAGTCGGGATCGCGCATCATGACGGGGTTCGGCGTGCCCCATTTGAGATCTGTGATCTGACGCGTGCTTACGAAATAGACTTCGGCCTTGAACGGGCTGTCGAAGCCATACTTCCAGCCGAGCAGCGTGCTGATGATTGGGAGGTTCTTGGTTTCGAGCGTGTACTGCCCGGGCTCGAAGACATCCGCCACACGTCCCTGGCTGACGAGAACCGCACTCTGCCCCGGGCGTACGATGAGCTGGGCACCGTACTTGATCTGATTGTGATATCGCGGGAATCGCCACACCAGCGTGTGATTACTATCGTCGACCCATTCGACTATGTCGACCAGCTCTGCTCGTAGTTTGTCAATCAAGGACATGAGTGTCTTCTCCTTGGCGCTCTGCCGCTCCTTCGAAGCGGGAAGTGTGAATCTCCCAGTCGACACGCCGTCGGACGGCGCAGGTACGCACTAGATCAACAGATCCTTCAGGAGGCTCAGAATGCTGCCCCCAGAACCCGAGTCCCTCCGCACGTCAACGACGATGCTCTCGCCACGAGTCGCACGCTGCTGAGCGGCGGCTGCTCGGCGCCGCGTGGCAGCGAGTTCGGCCTCGAGCAGGTACTCACGCCCGCTCGCATCCCCCATGCCACCTTCCAGGATGAAGCCGGCGATGCGCTCGAGCTCGTCCGCATCGAGCCACGTGCCGTGGCGGTGGCAGCGATCGATGATCACGCCCGATCGGCGGCGGAAGTTCGAGCGGCGCATGTGGGCATCACAGACGGGGCACGTGCGATACACGACCTTGTTGTGGACGGGATTGGCTCCACTCATGCGCGGCCGGTCAGCACGGGCCTCGGGCCCGCGCTCTGCTCGCGCGGCCTCACAGGCCTTCGCGATGAGATGGTCGAAGCGGTTGTCCGGGACCCAGATGCCGTTGCACTTCGGGCACTCGTTGATCCCGACGCCGCCCACGGAACGAACGGGCATGAGGCAGCCGCAACAGGGACAGGGCAGCTCATGCCCCTCGTCCTCCAGCGACTCGGGTCGGAATTCGACACCACAGGCGGTGCAGTAGCGCGAGTTCTCGGCATTGCGCCCGTAACACTCCGGGCAGATCAGGCTGAGCTTGCGTGTATCGCGGATGATCTCCGAGCCGCAGTACGAACAGGATTCACCGTCGGCGGCGACTTGTGCTCCGCAGGATCCACAGCGGTGAATTCGGGCGTCCACGCCCTCGAGCTGGCGATTCTCGATCGTCGAGCCACAGCGACAGGTGATCTCCTTGTCGCCGACTCCGCTGACGTCGTACTGAGCGTGGCAATTGGGGCACGCGACCAGACGCACGCTTGTAGACTCCTCTCCAACACCGCGCCCGAGGTACCGAGGCGAGGCGGTGCTCACTGGAGAAGGTCATCGGACGCGGACGAGTTGCGCTTTACCCCTTTGGGGCGCTGTGCTGGCGGGATTGCGGCGGAAGCCAGGCAGACAACTGGGCCGCGACACGAGCCGGGGAAGGGCGCGCGGTGCGGCGTTCTGGCATCAGCTCTCGAGAAAGGTTTTCAAAACTCGACTTCGGCTGGGATGACGCAGCTTGCGCAGCGCCTTGGCCTCGATCTGCCGGATGCGCTCCCGCGTGACATCGAAATCCTGGCCAACCTCTTCCAGCGTGTGGTTGGACCGTTCGTCGATGCCAAAACGCATCTTCAGCACGCGCGCCTCGCGCGGCGCGAGCGTGGCGAGGACGCGCCGAGTCTGCTCCGCGAGATTCGAATGGATGACGGCGTCCTGCGGATTCACCGCGTTGCCATCCTCGATGAAGTCGCTCAGATGGCTGTCCTCCTCCCCGCCGACCGGAGTCTCCAAGCTGATGGGCTCGCGCGCGATCCTGAGTACGGTGCGCACCTTCTCGAGCGGCAGCTCGAGCTTCTCCGAGAGCTCCTCCGGCCCCGGCTCACGTCCCAAGACCTGGACCATGTGCCGAGTCGTTCGCACGAGCTTGTTGATGGTCTCGATCATGTGAACGGGAATCCGAATCGTGCGCGCCTGATCGGCAATCGCGCGGGTAATGGCTTGCCGGATCCACCAGGTCGCGTAGGTAGAGAACTTGTAGCCACGTCGGTACTCGAACTTGTCCACGGCCTTCATGAGACCGATGTTCCACTCCTGGATCAGATCGAGGAACTGAAGTCCGCGGTTGGTGTACTTCTTGGCGATCGAGACCACCAGCCGCAGGTTGGCTTCGATCAGCTCGCTCTTGGCTATCTGTGTGCGAACCGACGCCTCTTCCAGGCGATCACGGACAGCGCACACTGTCTGCCAGGACATACGCGACTCCGACTCGAGCCTGGCCCCGACTTCTGCAACTTCTTGCAGCTCTGCCCGCGCGGCGTCGACGCGTCCCGCGTCTCCGCCCAGCTGCTCTCGCACCTCCATTCCCTTGGCACTGCGACGAGTGGACATCTCTGCGAGAGCTGCAAACCCTTCGGCCGTCAACCCGAACGGACTGGCGATCTCCTTGGCGCGCTGGGCCACCAACGCGAAGGCATCGGTGAGCTGCTCGAGACATGATGCAAGTTCGCTGATACGCTGCTTGGCAAAGCCGGTCTTACGCAAGAGCTCGACGACCTCACTATAGCGATCGTCGACCTCGGCCCTCAGACGCCGTCGTGTCGCTTCCGTCGTCCGGGAGTTCGCAATTGAACTCTGCTTGCGTGTGATCTCGGTCCGTAGCTGCCGGATGCGATCAGCCGTCGCCAGCAGATGCTGGCGACGCTCTTCCCGCGAAGCCCCGCCTTCATCATCGAGAGCATCGAGCGCCCGATCGAGCTCCAGCTCGTTCTTTCGAACCAGCTCGCTCATCTCCAACACTTCGTGGACCGAGTAGGCGTTGCCCAGTACCGCGAGTTCCTGATCTCGGATTCCGGCCTCGATGCGCTTCGCGATAACGACCTCGCCCTCGCGCGTGAGTAGCGATACCTGGCCCATCTCCCGCAGATAGACGCGCACGGGGTCAGAACTGCCCTGTCGGTCGTCCCTGGCCGCTGGCTTGCGGCGACGACTAGCGGCCGAAGCGGCGCGCTGGCGTACCGGCTTGGGCGAACCCTTGCGGTTGGCCACTCTGGGCCACTCCTCGCGATCCGTCGGGCTGATGACTGCGATGTCCCGCTCTTCGAAGAGACCCATCACGCGGTCGAGCTGCTCACCGTTGAGTTGCTCCTTCGCCAAGCCGCTGCTCACCTCGTCGAGAGTCAAGTGACCCTCGCGAGCCCCACGCTCCATGAGCGTACGTACCGAAGCAAGCGCGCCGAGCGTCTCGGCACTCAGCTCCGAAGCGACTTCGCCCGCCTCTTCATCGGCAGGCCGCGGCCGCTCGACGGCAGCCTCGGCCGCATGCCGGGCGGTGGGCTTTCCGCGTGAAACTCGTTGCCCGTCAATCACTCGAGCTGTACGTGACGAAGTGGGCGCGTTTGAGGCCATGGGGGGGTCTCCTTGGCAATCTTCTTGGCTGCAGCTTCCAATAACGCTCTCGCATCGAGCTCCGATTCAGGGGGCGGTTTCCAATCCAATACCAGCAGCGGCACGCCTCCGCTCCAATAGCGCTTGCCGTTGGCGGAGCAGTGCCAGCGGATCCTCCTGCGGATCCTGCATTCGCCGCTTCAATTCCATTTCCTGGGCGTCCAGGTGTTTCGCCGCGTAGCGACCGAGCAGATCGCCGAGCATCTGCAGGAGCGGCGCACCGTTCTCGAGCAGCGACTCGTCGACCGTGACCTCGCGCAGTGCCACCAGCTCCTCCGGACCGAGCCGGGTCTGCATCAGTGAGATATCGACCGAGCCATCCTCGGCGAGATAACCCTCGTTCGCCGCATCAATCAAGTGGAAGACGAGATCTTTCCAAATTCCATCGGGCAGGATCTCTCGCATCCGCTCGCATAGCTCCGGCGTCACATCAGCCGGCTGGCGAGAGATCAGGAGTATCAACAGCCGCATGTGGCGATCCTCAGGCGATGCCGCGTGCGGGCGGGCGACCGATGTCGCCAGCGTGCCTGATGCTTCCAGGCTCTGGCCACGAGCCGAAGCCCGCACAACCGCTTCGACAGCCTGCGGATCTGTCCCTGTCGCTACCGCAAGACGCCGTCCATACTCGCTGCGCTCGACCGGATTCGGAATCACCGCCACCAGCGGGGCGACACGACGTACGGCATCGGCCTTCTCGCCGGGTGTGGTGCAGCCCACCGACATGGCTCGCCGCAGCACCAGCTCGAGTGCATCGGGGGCCGCATCGACGAGCGATCGCAGCGCCTCCGCCCCACGGCTCGCGAGGTAGTCGTCGGGGTCTTCACCCGCCGGCAAGCGAACGGCTCGCACCCTCAAACCTGCTGGCAGCAACATGGCAAGAGCCCGCTCCATCGCCTGCAGCCCGGCCTCATCGCCGTCGAAGACCAGAGAGACCTGCGCCGTGCGACGGCGTAACTGCTTGGCGTGATCGGACGTGAGGGCGGTACCGCAGGTCGCCAGTGCCTCTGAGATCCCAGCGCGGTGCAGCGCGATGGTGTCGAAGTAGCCCTCGCACAGGACCGCCCGCTCGGCTCTGCGAATCGGCTCGAGCGCGTGGGGAAAACCGTAGAAGGAGAGGCGCTTGTGAAAGACGGGCGTCTCTGATGTGTTGAGGTACTTGGGCTCCTGGTCGGGCAGCACAGCGCGCCCGCCGAAGGCGATCACTCGACCGCGCACGTCATTGATCGGAAAGGTGACCCGGCCTCGTAAGCGGTCGTAGTAGCCACCGGACTTCCGCTCGCAGAGCAGGCCGGCCGCGACGCCGATGCGACCGGGGATTCGCGCTGACTCGAGTTCTCGAGTCAGCGTGTCCCAGCGATCCGGCACGGCGCCAAGCCCAAATCGATCGATGGCCTCGGCGCCAAGCCCTCGGCGCTCGAGATACGCTCGGCCTGTCTCGCCGAGTGGACCACGAAGAACCTGGCGATAACACGCCTGGGCAGCTTCGAGGGCGGCAAGGATCCGCTCCGTCTCCCCGCGTTCCCCACTCTCACTCTCGGGGATCTCGATTCCGAGCTCGCGCGCGAGAGTGCTCGCCGCTTCGGGAAAGGTGAGGTTCTCGTGCTTGATCAGGAACGAGAGGACGTCGCCACCCTCGTGGCAGCCGAAGCAGTGGAACATCTGCCTATCGGGGTTTACGTGGAAGGAGGGCGTCTTCTCGTCGTGAAAAGGGCATATGCCCTTGAAGCTTCGACCGGACTGCTTCAGCTCCACGTGGCGACCGATCAGGCCGACGATATCGGCGCGATCGCGAATCTCTTGGATCGTGGCTTCAGGGATCCGGCCCAACCCTACCCCGCTTCGCGAGACGCACTGTGCCCTCAGTTGGACATGCGCCTCATCTTCTTCAATGCGCGCTTGCGCGCTGCGGCAGCCTTTTTCTTCTTGCGGATACTCGGCTTGTCGTAGTACTCACGCCGGCGAAGCTCGGTCAAGATGCCCGCCTTCTCACAGGTCTTCTTGAAGCGTCTCAGAGCCTGCTCGAACGACTCGTTCTCCTTGATCTTGACGACCGGCATTGATCCCCTCACTTCCACGTCCGACCCAGTCGCGCCACAGCTTCGGCGCGCCCTGAACGAACGTGTGTTGTTAGTGGCCCTCAGGCCTCATTCGTGTCGACCCAATCGAGGTCCGAACGGCCCAACCTGCGGCCCGTTCAATCAACTTCATCTCTTTCCAACCTCGGTGTACGGACGTGTCGATCGAGACGCCTCTCGCCGCCTGCCGCCGTCCGACACCTCGCCCTCGTCCCGGAGCGTCGCCGCAACGCCCCGCGCATCCGCCAGCGCCTTCTGTGGCGTCTTCTCCCACGCCCTCGCCGGCACTTTTCCCGCCGTCTCCCCAGGGGCCTTCAGCGATCGGGTCATTGGCAAGAAATCGCTTGAATATCAGCCGGTTCTGAGGCTCTCGGCGGCGAATAGTGGAAGCTAGCGTAGGCCTTCGTGCGCCTCAACACCGTCCGCTATCGCGCGGCGGTGGGCGTACGGCAATGCCGCGATCGAGCAGCTCCCGCTTGACCTCTCCCACTGTCGTCTCGGCAAAGTGGAAGATCGAAGCCGCAAGTGCAGCCTGGGCGTGGCCCTCCTCGGGGCCGTCGCCGAGCGCAGCCGCTAGATCGGCCGCGCTGCCGCCACCCCCGGACGCGATGACGGGCACCGAGACGCGCTCCGCCACAGCGCGTAGCAGGGCGAGATCGTAACCGCTCTTGGTGCCGTCCCGGTCCATGCTGGTCAGGAGAATCTCACCGGCACCGGCTTCGGACATGCGCCCTGCCCACTCCACGACATCGATACCCGTAGGCCGGCGGCCGCCGTGCGTGCAGACCTCCCAGCGCTCACTTGAGTTGTCCCCGGGGGTCAGTGACACCCTGCGGGCGTCTATCGCCAGCACGAGGTTCGCGCTGCCAATCTTGTCCGCAGCCTCTGCGATGAGCCCGGGGTCGTGAACGGCAGCGGTCATGATCGACACCTTGTCGGCTCCGGCGTTCAAGAGGTCGCGAATGTCCTGGATCGACCGAACGCCTCCCCCGACTGTCAGCGGCATGAAGACGGTCTCGGCCGTCCGCGACACGACATCCAGCAAGATCCCGCGCTCTTCATGGCTGGCAGTGATGTCGAGGAATGTGATCTCGTCCGCCTCCTGCTCGTCGTACGCCTGTGCGACCTGGACGGGATCGCCACAGTCGACGTGGTCCACGTACTTGACGCCCTTGACCACGCGACCCTTGTCGACGTCGAGACACGGGATGATCCGCTTCAGCAGCACAGGGCCTCCTCGACGCTCACCGACTGGCCTCCACCCAGGCGCGATAGGCGGTAAGCAGCCTGCTGCCGGCGCGCTGGCTCTTCTCCGGGTGAAATTGCACGGCGAACAACCTTTCAGTCGCCACCGCGGAGGCGAATTCACCGCCGTACTGCGTCCGCCCCACCACGATCGCGGGGTCCAGCACATCCGGCCTGTACGAGTGTACGAAGTAGAAGTTGTCGCGCGCTGGGAGGTGTTCGAGCATCGGATGCTCGCCCTCGAAGCGCACCTCATTCCAGCCGATGTGGGGCACTCTGAGCGCCGAACCATCTCGATCGACCTGCGGAAAGCGAACGACGCGCCCGGGCAACAGCCCGAAGCCCTTGGTGAGACCGTGCTCCTCGCCCTCCTCGAAGAGGAGCTGCAGCCCGAAACACAGCCCCAGATAGGGGCGTCTGGCCTCCACCGCCTCCTTCACCGCATCCTCGAGACCGCTGGAGCGCAGAGCCCGCATCGCGTCCGCAAAGGCCCCGACCCCGGGCAACACGACGCCATCGGCGCGTCGCACCAGCGATGGATCATCGGTCACCGCGACGACGAGACCGACGCTCTCCAGCGCCTTGGCGACACTGCGCAGATTGCCCGCGCCGTAGTCCACCAGTGCCACGCGTGCCGCAGCGGTGCTCATGAGCAACTGGCCCCATCTCTCGAAGTCGTCCCGCCCACCTCGCAAACCGGGACACTCCAGGTCTGCATGGGGCTGGTGTCCTGTCTCTCAAGTTCGGCGGCGATGTCGGCTCCCAGACGCCTCACTGGCAAGGCGGGAGACCGCAGTAACTTCCGCCGATACTTGAATGGATTCCGGACGCAGCCAGCGAGGATGGATGGTCGTCGAGATTGGTGGCGAGCTTCTGAGACAGGATACTAGAGGCTGCCCTTCACCGTCGGCAGCCCCTGCTCCCGAGGATCGATCGTCAATGCGTCGCGCAGCGCCCGGGCCAAGCCCTTGAAGACGGCCTCGACGACATGGTGCGGGCTGCGGCCGTAACGCTTGTCGACGTGCAGGTCCAGCCCCGCATTCTGGCAGAAGGCGTGCAGGAACTCCTCCGCCAGCGTCGCGTCGAAGTCCCCGACGCGGTCGTTCACCAGATCGACTCGGTACACGAGATAGGGCCGATTGGAGACGTCCACCGAGACCTCGACCTTGCTCTCCGCCATCGGGAGAACGAAGAACCCGTAGCGGCGGATCCCCTCAGCCGAGCCGATGGCTTCGCGAAAAGCCTGCCCCAGAGCGATGCCCACATCCTCGACCGTGTGGTGGAAATCGACCTCGACGTCTCCCTTGGCAGCAACGATGAGATCGAAGAGACCGTGGCGCGCGAAGGACTCGAGCATGTGGTCAAAGAACGGAATGCGCGTCGCGATTTCGTATCGACCGGTCCCGTCGAGGACGAGCTCGACCCGAATCTCGGTCTCCTTGGTCTTGCGGCTGACCACCGCTGCACGCTGTGAGACTGGCTTCGTGGCCATGGCGAGCTTTCCGGGGCGCAGCCCCTGTCGTTGAGCGTTTGGGCTCGCCCTGCGGGATGGCTCGCGACCGGCCTCACATCCGTTAGAGCTCTGCCTCCCGGGCCGCTTCGCGCTCACGACGGGCCCGGCGAATCTTTTGTAGCCGGAGGTCCACCGAAGTGCCATGGCCCGTGAGCTGCTCGACCTGCGAGAGGCGAATCACCTCGGCACCGAGCTCGCGCAGCTTGGGCGGCTCGAACTTGATGAAGCTCGTCCGCTTCAGGAAGTCCTCGACGCCAAGGGGTGAGAAGAAGCGCGCGGCGCCACCGGTCGGAAGCACGTGATTGGGACCCGCCAGGTAGGTGCCAACGGAGACCGGCGTGTAGTGGCCGAGCAGGATCGAACCGGCGTTCAGCACGCTCTTGGCCGTCGCCTCAGGGTTCTCGACAGCCAGGACGAGATGCTCGGGGGCGTACTGATCTGCGAGCACCAGCGACTCGGCGAGATTCTTCGTTAGCACGACTACCCCTCGGGTGCTAAGAGCGCGCCGAGCGATCTTGCTCCGTCCCAAGCTCTTGATCTGCTTGCTGATCTGGTCCTGTGTCCGACTCGCGATCCCCTTGTAGTGTGTGATGAGCACCACCTGGGCGGACTCGTCGGACTCGGCATGCGCGACGATATCCGCTGCCAGCCAGGCCGGCGTGGCGGTCTTGTCCGCCACCGTGCACAGCTCGCTGGGCCCGGAGTCCGCGTCGACCGCCACCGCGCCGTGCACCAGCCGTTTGGCCGCGGCCGCATGGGCGTCGCCGGAGCCGATGATCTTGTCGACACGCGGGATGGACTCGGTCCCGTAGGCGAGGGCCGCAATCGCGTGGGCGCCACCCACCTTGAACACTCGATGTACGCCCGCTACCCGCGCTCCCATCAGTACCTCGGGTCGAACCGTTCCGTCGGGCCGCGGCGGTGCGGTCATCACGATCTCGGGTACCTCGACGACCGAGGGGGGAACTGCGTGCATGATCACCGACGATGGATTGACGTCTTCGCCGCCCGGCACGAACAGGCCGACGCGGGAAAGGGGCCGAACGCGTTGACCCATATACGCCCCGCCCTCCTCGCGCATCTCCCAGCTCGAGGGGATTCGTTTGCGGTGAAAGTCGCGGATCCGCATCGCGGCCTTCCCGATCGCCGCGCGGTCGGTGGGATCGACGGCTTCGCAGCCCGCGTCCCACTCGTCGCGCGTCACCTCCAGGCGGGTGAGACAGGCCTGCTGGTTGGCCTCGACAGCGTCGAGGAGCTCTCGGTCACCAGCCTCGCGAACGCGCGCGATGACCGCGTGAACCTCGCAGTCCACGTCGGCATCTGGCCGTGGACTGCGGCTGCAGACGGCTGCCCACTCTGTACGGAAATCTGGATCGTCGGTCTTGAGAACGCGAAGCAGCCTCGTGCTTGCCTTGCTCGCCATGCCTCGAACCTCCCGGCGGACCGTGGGGCTCGTGGCTCCTGCGAGCCTGCAACCCGATCCGCTCAGCTCCCCTCTGGCTTTCCGGCGACGACCACCCGCGGGTGCCTCGCCAGATCACACAGGGTCTCGACTTCGATCAGCCCCGCCTCCTCGTGCCACTCAGCAACCGCTTCTGCCTGCCCGGGACCCACTTCCACCGCGACCCATCCCCCGGGCGCCAGCGCCTCCTCCACGCCCGCCACCAGCCGGCGCAGAACCTCGTACCCGTCGTCGCCGCCGAACAGAGCCAGCTCCGGCTCGTGCCCGAGCTCCGGTGCAAGCTCTTTCGCCGCCGCCCTCGCCAGGTACGGAGGGTTGGAGACGATCAGATCGAACTGCTCGCCCGCGACGGGCTCGAACAGGTTCCCCTCGAGGAAACGAACAGCCTCACTAACGTGCATTTCATCGGCATTGAGACGCGCGATCTGTAGCGCTGCCACAGAAATATCGGTCGCCGTCACACGGCATCTCGGACGCTCCTTCGCAATGGCGAGGGCAATCGCACCCGATCCAGTGCCGAGATCCAGGACCCGATAGGGGTGACCCGAGTCGGGCAGGCGGTGTAGCGCCGCCTCTACCAGCGTCTCTGTCTCGGGCCGTGGGGTCAGCACATCACTCGTAACCCGGAGCGGGAGAGACCAGAATTCCTTGTGCCCCGTGAGCTGTGAGACGGGTACCCGCTCGGAACCACGCCGCTTCACCAGCTCCCGAAAGCGGGCGCGCTCCTCCGGGGTCACGGGCTTCTCGTAGTCGAGGTAGAGGTTCAGGCGTCGGGTCCCGAGAGCGTGGGCGAGCAAGCACTCGGCGTCCAAGCGCGCGGTCTCGATTCCCTTCGACTCGAAGTGCCGGGTAGTCCACCGCAGCAGCGCCAAGATCGTCCAAGACTGCCCCTGCGAAGGCCCCGGCGCTTCTGTGTCGGCGTCGTGAGCCGCCTTCGGCTCGCTCATGCGCCCTCCCGGTCGGCGTCTTCGCGGGCCGTGACGCGGGTCTTCACCGCATCGAGCAGCTCGCAGAGATCGCCCTCCAGGATCGAGTCGAGCTTGTGGAAGGTGACCCCGGCGCGATGATCCGTCACGCGACTCTGCGGGAAGTTGTAGGTGCGGATCTTCTCGCTGCGCTCGCCGGTCCCGACCTGTGCACGCCGCTGGCTCGCCCGTTCGTCGGCTGTCCGCTGCCGCTCGAGCTCCAGCAGGCGCGATCTCAAGACCAGCATCGCCTTGGCCTTGTTCTTGTGCTGAGACTTCTCATCCTGGCACTGCACGACCAAGCCGGTCGGAATGTGCGTCACGCGCACCGCCGAGTCGGTCGTATTCACGCTTTGGCCCCCGGGTCCGCTGGCCCGCATCACGTCGATCCGCAGATCACCGGGACTGACAGCGATATCCACCTCCTCGGCCTCCGGCATCACCGCCACCGTCACCGTGGAGGTGTGAATGCGACCTTGACTCTCTGTCGTCGGAACCCGCTGCACGCGGTGCACGCCCCTCTCATGCTTGAAGCGGCTGAATACCGCCTCACCGACGATCATGGCAATGATCTCTTTGAAGCCACCGCCCGCTGTCTCGGAGCTCGACAAGACCTCGATCTTCCAGCCCACGTTCTCTGCATAGCGCGAATACATGCGGAAGAGATCGGCAGCAAAGAGCGCAGCTTCGTCGCCGCCGGTTCCAGCGCGAATCTCGAAGATCGCGTTCTTCTCGTCGTTGGGATCCTTGGGGGTCAAGAGATCCGCGAGCTCACGCTCGACCGAGTCGATCTCGCCCTCCAGCCGTTCGACATCGGAGCGCGCCAGATCCGCTAGCTCCGGATCGGCGTCCTCGGTCATTGCGCGGGAGTCGTGCAACTCCCCGATCAGTGCGCGGTAGCGATCGCCGGCCTCGAGCACAGGACGCAGGTTTCCCAACAGCTTGGCCAGCTTCTGGTAGCTCCCCGCCTCCTTGGCGATCGCGGGGTTGGCGAGCTGCCCTTCGATCTCGCGCGCCCGCTCCTCGGCCTCGGCAATTCGGTTGAGATACGTGCTCATTGATCTACCCGGCCGCCGCAGACCGAACGGCGGCCGACAGCATGACGAGTCTGTCGCCGCTCTGGAGCGATGCTCGTCAGGAGTTCATGGACTCAAGGAACTCGGCGTTGTCGTCGGTCGCCTTGATCTTCCCCAGCAAGAACTCCATCGAGTCCACGGGCGAGAGCGGTGCCAACACCTTGCGCAGAATGTACATCCGGTTCAGCGTGTTGTCGTCCAGCAGGAGCTCCTCGCGTCGCGTCGCGGAGCGGTTGATATCGATGGCGGGGTAAGTGCGGCGGTCTGCCAGCTTGCGATCCAACACAAGCTCGCTGTTGCCCGTTCCTTTGAACTCTTCGAAGATCACCTCGTCCATGCGGGACCCGGTGTCGATCAGTGCCGTGCCGACGATCGTCAGGCTGCCGCCCTCCTCGACGTTGCGCGCAGCCCCGAAGAAGCGTTTTGGCTTGTGAAGAGCGTTGGAATCGACACCGCCCGAGAGGATCTTGCCCGAGTGCGGAACGACCGTATTGTGCGCTCGAGCAAGACGGGTGATCGAGTCGAGAAGAATCACGACATCGCGCTTGTGCTCGACCAGACGCTTCGCCTTGGCGATCACCATATCCGCAACCTGTACGTGCCGGGTCGCGGGCTCATCGAAGGTCGAAGAGATCACCTCTGCTTTGACCGTTCGCCGCATGTCCGTTACCTCTTCGGGTCGTTCGTCGATCAACAACACGATCAGGTAGACGTCTGGGCTGTTCTCCGCGATTGCGTTTGCGATGTCCTTGATCACCATCGTCTTGCCCGCCTTGGGCGGGGAGGTGATGAGGGCTCGCTGGCCCTTTCCGATCGGGGCAATCAAGTCGACGATCCGCGTCGTGAGGCCGCCCGACTGGGCATCGAGCCTGAACTTGTCATCGGGATAGAGTGGCGTGAGGTTGTCGAAGAGGATCTTGTGCCTGGCCTTCTCCGGCTCCTCGAAATTGATCGATTCGACCTTGAGCAGGGCGAAGTAGCGTTCACCCTCCTTGGGCGGGCGGACCTGGCCCTCGACGCTATCACCGGTACGAAGGTTGAAGCGTCGGATTTGCGACGGGGAGACGTAGATGTCATCGGGACCGGCCAGGTAGTTCTGATCCGGCGCCCGCAGGAAGCCGAAGCCATCCTGCAGAATCTCGAGCACACCCTCGGCGAAGATCTTGCCCTTGTTCTCCGTCTGGGTCTTCAGGATGGAGAAGAGCAGGTCTTGCTTGCGCATGCCCGCCGCGTTCTCGACATTCATGTCCTCAGCGAAGGCCGTGAGCTCCTGCATGGACTTTTGTTTCAGCTCCCGAACGTAGACTCGTTCCGTTTCATCGTCGTCCACCATGCATGCCTCTTCCTCGGCGAGATCGGCATCCGAGGGCAGGTAATCCCGCTTCGGGGCGCCGCCGTCACCGCGATTCCCGCGGCCGGTTCCTGATCGCGAGCGGCGACTCTTGCCGCGACGATTTCGGCCGTGCTGTTGCTGGGAACTGGTGCCCGTCTCGCTGACGCGTTCGCTGCTCACGTGGTCGGTCTCTCTGTAAATGGGTTTGATTGGCTCGAGATGATTCTTGTACGACGGCGGTTCGTTGCGTGCGGGCTGGATGTGGGCTGGCCCTCTGCCTGGGTCGAAGGTCGAAGCGCACGCCTGAGTGATTTGGACTCGCGGCTGCACATGGCGAAGAGTGGTGGGATCCAAAGTTCGGCTGCGGTCGCCGACGTGGCTCCAACCCGTCTCAGCCGGGTTCGAGCCTCGGGACGAAACTCGCTGCTTGCTGTCTCGCCTCTTCTTGCGCCTCTTTTGCGGATTGTTCGGAAGGTCAGATCGGAAAGTTGATGGGAAACCTTGCTATCGCCGGCTCGTATCTTCGAGCCCAACCGACTGCCGGTCTAGGCCCTATCTTACGGTCTTATGGTTCCTACGCTCAAAGAACCCGCCCTCCGGCAACTTGTTCGACGCCATCGCTCCCAGTCGCATCGAAACCGCATGTGGCTCGCGCTGTGTGACCAAACTCGCGGAATACCGGCGATTGGCTAGCCCTCTCTCGCCCCATACGAAAGATCGATTGCAGATGAGCGACCGGCCCCGCCCCAGGTGCCGGGTGAAAACGGCCGCAGGCTACGCGATTGATCCGGAGAAACGGCCCGTTCGGCGCTAATTAGTCGTCGGGTAGCGTAACAACACAGACCCCATAGCGACAGGGGAGAGATCCTGGCGTCGTCTGGGACTGGCGGGTCGCTGACAACCGCCGCCTCGTGATCTCGGCGGATCGCCCTCAGGTCAGGCGGGTGCTGGCGGCACGTCTCGCGGGTGGCCACGCGGTCAAACCTCTGAAAACGCTACCGAAGTACCCGCCACTGCGATGTAGTGAACGAGCCGACCAGCCCGCTCACCATCACGTCGATAAGAATAGAAACGTGACGCATCGCAGCATGTGCACGCTTCGCTCAGTACCGCAATACGCCGACGGTTGAGCCCAACACGCAGCAGTTCGCAGCGGGCCAGGGCGGCGAGGTCGAGCAGGCTGTGGCCCGGCCGTGAGGGCCTGACGGCCGGCTCCAGGTCGGATCCGAAACGCGCGGCGAGCGCAGTGACAACACGGCGATCAACCTCGTAGCAACAGCGACCAATACGCGGGCCGATGACGGCAACGAGATCTCCTCCGCACGCGGCCTCGGCGGCCAGGGCCTCGACTCCCGCGGCCACGACCCCACTCGCGAGCCCACGCCAGCCAGCGTGAACCGCCGCAACTGCGCCACCCCCAGGCGCGGCCACAAGAATCGGCACGCAGTCGGCCGTCAGCACGCCCACCACACTGCCCACTCGAGTCGAGACGACGGCGTCCGCTTCGACGGGTGCGAGCCGCCCCGTGACGCCGACACGTGCGACCGCGGCACCGTGGACCTGTCGCGGCCGCAGGAACCCAGACGGCTCCGGGAGACCACGCAGGCCGAAGCCGTGCGCGACACCGCAGCTCGCCAGCAGCGGGTGGCGAATCGGCCGACCCTGCGGAACCACGGCTAGCGCTCGCTCTCGCGCAGCCGAGTGTGCAGCCGCTGCAAGTCTTCGGGCAGGGCCGCTTCGAAGGACATCTTCTGCCCTGTGCGGGGGTGTGCAATGCCGAGAACGGCCGCATGGAGTGCAGGCCTGCCCAGCCCCGCGCTGGCACTCGTCGCGTCGTGACGCGCCTTGCCGTAGATCGCGTCCCCCGCGATGGGAAGACCTGCCGAGCTGAGATGAACGCGGATCTGGTGCGTCCGCCCGGTCTCGGGGCGAACTTCCAGATGGCTCTGCTGACTGGCGGGGTAGCGCTCAAGCAGGCGCCAGAGCGTCAGCGCCGGACGGGCCGAGCGACTGCGGACGGACATGCGCTTGCGATCTCTGGGGTGGCGTCCAATTGGCCAATCGATCTTGCCGGTGTCAGCTCGCGGAACCCCCCTGACGAAGGCCTGATAGCGGCGATCGATCGTGTGGTCGTGAAACTGCCGCGCCAGCGCGCGATGCGCGGCATCATTCTTTGCGGCCAGCATGACGCCCGACGTACCTCGATCGAGGCGATGCACGATACCCGGGCGCAGGACGCCCCCTACGCCCGCCAGATCACCGCAGTGATGCAGCAGCGCATTGACGAGTGTCCCACTGGGATGGCCGGGTGCCGGGTGCACGACCATGCCGGCAGCCTTGTCTACGACAACCAGATCAGCGTCTTCGTAGAGCACGCGGAGCGGTATTTCCTCCGGCAGCGCCTTGGCGGCGACCGGCTCGGGGCACGTCGCCTCCAGCACGTCCCCGGCGACCACGGACTGGCTCGCGCGAAGCGCCGGGCGACCGGAGTGCGTGACGCGCCCCGCATCGATCCAGCGGCGAATCTGCGCTCGCGCGACACCTGTCAGCATGGCCAAGGCCACGTCGAGACGCTGGCCCGCGGCCTCCTCGTCTACGACAAACAGAAGCCGCTCGGACGCGTCATTGGCATTCTTCGGCATGGCGTCCGAGAACCTGGGGAGCCCTTTACCGCGGTCACCGGCGACCGAGAAAGCGCGGACGCCCCTGGTCGGCGCGAACTCTCTCGACGCGCGCCAGATAACCCGTCACCACCTTTCGCGGATCAAGGCCAATGGTCTTCGAGTAGGCGGTCACGAACCCGCGGACATAAACCGTGGCCGGCAGATCGTCGAAGTTTTCCTCCTCGAGATGGCGCAGATTCGTCGTGCTCACCTTCGTGACTTCGGCAATCTCGTCGAGCTCGATACCGCGCCGCATCCTGGCCCGGCGCAGCTTCGCGCCGTCGAAATCGCCAGCCTCTTCTTCGACATCCGCTGCGAAATCGATGAAAGCTTTGCCCAGCAGCGACAGCTCCTCGACTTGCCTCGTCGACGGACCGCCGCTGTCGAATTCGCTGGGGCTTGCCTCCTGGTCGCACTCGACCGAGTCGCCCGCCTCGAGAGTTCTCGACGTCTCATAGGCTCGGCGCCTCTCGGCGTCAGAGAGCACGTGATAGGCCTCTTCGACACGATCTCTGATGACAGTCGCATCGCTGTCGCCGAAGACGGAGTAGAGAGCCAGCGAACCCGAGCCGTACGCCTCCCGCGCGATGCGATAGGCCCGCTCGATCTCCTCAAGCGTGGCGTCGCGCGCTACCTCCAACACCTCATAATGGCTCTGCTCGTTCAGCGTCCTCACGGACGTCTCTCGCCTCCCGCGCGGTCGGCCGACACCGAGCCGACCGGCAGGCCGGCCAGCTTGTGAGCGATCCGCTGCAGATAGATCGCGGCATCCGAGCCAGCTTGAAAGTCCAAGACCGGCTTGCGCGCCACGACCGACCTGCGAACCGCGTCGTCGTGGTTCACGTAGCCCAGGTAGTCTCCCTCGATGCCGAAGTACTTGCGACACACGCTCGACACCGCAAAACCCAGCTTCACATCTTCGGCGGTCCTGACGCCATTGATCACGATGCGTGGCCGAAATGCCCGCATCGTCTCGACGAAGCGCCGGCCCTCGAGCGGATCGAGTGCCTCGACCTCTCGCAACAGATCATGGGGCGTTCGGATACCGCGCTCGTTGCGCTGGTCCATCGCCTGTGTGACGAGCTTCCTCACTCCGTGTCCGACCATCGCGAGGCGCAGCCGGCGGTAGAAAGCGGCGCGCAAGAACGAGTACGCGTTCTCGACCGAGGTCGGCTCCGGCTGCAGCACCAACAGACCCTCGTCACCCACCAGGAAGTAATCCAGGACTGACGCGTGGATACCGGCGCCGAGGTCCAGCAGCACGAAATCAGCCGGGAGCTGCCGCAGCGAGCGCATCAGGCGCACGCGTCGCAGGTGACTCGGCTGAGCCTCCGCCAAGTTTGCGTGCGTACCGGCGATGATCTGCAAGTTGGGCTCGCCACTGTCGATCAGCAGCTTGCCGAGGTCGTCCTCTCGCTGAGCGACGAAGTCGGCCAGGCTGACCAGCGGTGTCGGTACGCCGAGACAGGTGTGGAGATTCGCGCCCTCGAGATCGGCGTCGACCGCCACCACGCGGTATCCGGCCCGCGCCAGGGCGACGGCGAGATTAGCCGTAATAAATGTCTTACCGACGCCGCCCTTGCCACCCCCGAGCGATAGGATGCGCGCCCCGACCGCCGTCCGGTCATCGCGCGTCACGCCACCGGCGTCGACTCGATTCCTGGATTCCGTGGTACACCCCCGAGGCCCGGCTACCTGACTCTCTCGCGCTTGCTCACGCTTGACGGGTCGAACTCTCGCGGCGCTCGGCCCTACTTGTCGTTCCCAGCGCTCCACGTCAGCCTTGCCCGCCGGCCGCAGCGCAGAACACGCAGTCGGGTCGGCAGCGAGGAGAACTCGAAAGCGATCTCCCTCGTCGAAGGCTACCCAATGGGGCAGGGCCCTTCAACGCAGCGACTCGCTGACGGCCTGCACGATGGAGTCGACCTCATCATCTTGCACGGTTCGCAGGTCGAGCAGAACTGCCTCGTCACGCGTGCGAGACAGAACCGGAACGGTCGCCGTTCGCAGGCGCATGGCGAGTTCACCCGCGCTGCGCGAATGCCGCAGTGAGAGCACTACCGTCTCGAGTTCGAAGCCGGGCAACGAGCCGCCACCCACCGGAACGCGGTCGCGTTCCAACCGGAACTTCACACCCGGCGAGCCGGCGGCGGCGAGCGCTTCCAGTCGCTCGGCAAGTGAGCGCGTGCGGGCCTCCAGCTCGTCGATCGGCATGAGGAGCTGACGAATGATCGGCAAGTCGCGTGCGGCATCGCCCTCGAGCAAGCGCGAGAGGGTCCAGTCAAGGGCGGCCAGGGTCATCTTGTCGAGTCGCAGCGCCCGGGCCAGCGGGTTGGACCGCATCGCAGCCACCAGCTCCTGCCGGCCCAGGGCGATTCCCGCCTGTGGACCGCCCATCAGCTTGTCGCCCGAGAAGCAGACGAGATCGGGACCGAGGCGAACACGGGCCGGCGCAAACGACTCGGGCGGAAAGCCGTGGTCCTGGAGATCGATCAACGTGGCGCTGCCGAGATCTTCCATGACGGGCACTCCACGCGTGCGGCCGATCTCGACCAACTCCTGAAGCTCGACCTCCTTCACGAAGCCTTTCAGCTCGAAGTTGCTGCGATGGACCTTGAGGAGCAGGGCCGTGTCGGGCCCGATCGCCTGCTCGTAGTCGCGCGCGTGGGTGCGGTTCGTACTCCCGATCTCGACGAGCTTGACACCCGCCCGCCGCATGATCTCAGGTACGCGAAAAGACCCGCCAATCTCGACCAACTCACCGCGGGAGACGATGACCTCTCGGCCGGCGGCCAGGGTATTGAGCGCCAGAAAGACCGCGGCGGCGTTGTTGTTGCAGGCGAGGGCGGCCTCACTGCCGGAAAGCAGCTGGAGCTTGTGCTCGAGGGATCCCAGCCGGTTGCCGCGACGACCCGTCGCCACGTCGAACTCCAGATTCGAGTAGCCGACGGCGGCGGCAGCAGCGGCGGCGGCGGCACCAGGCGCCATCGGAGCCCGACCGAGATTCGTGTGGAGCACGACCCCGGTCGCGTTGATCACGCGTCTCGGGTGCGGCATGGCGAGCTGCTCCGCCTCCGCGGCCGCGCGCTGCAGCCAGTCAGTCGCATCCTGCCCCTCTGGGGACGGCAGGCTGGTAGGCGGCGCCCCGGTGACGCTCGGGGCTAGCCGCGCCCGAGCCTCCGCAACCACTCGGCGAGCTCCTTCGGTGACCGCCCAGCGAGGCAGATCCGGCCGCTGGCCGCGCAGCTGCCGGCTGAGCCGATCGACCGAGGGCAGCACTCTTCGGGGATCCGAGTTGACGTCGCGCGTGAGATCCATGATCGTAGTCCCGAGTTATTCAACGGAGAGAGCTGGTAACTGTCCGGCATCCGCGAGGGATGAGAGGTCCGAGGGATCTACCAAACCCACGGGGATTTGAGGGCGATCAAGAAGAGAACCCAACGTCCGCGCGCCGACATGGGAATCGGCCCGGGCGGGCGAGCCGGACAAGCCCGACGAGATGAACGGCGGCGGGGCGCTGCCAAATGGGACTCGTAGGGCCGGTCATCCAGCCGAGACCGTAGGTCGAGAAACTGTGCGAGTCAATATTTTACGCTTTAACTTCGGGATATTAGAGAGAGTCTTCGTTCTCTCGAAGTGCTGTCGAGGCACTTCGAGACCCAGCTAGATCCCCGCCACCGCAGCCACCCGCTGCGGGTCATAGACCTTCCGAACATCTCGAGACGGCTCGCCAACGCCGGAGGAGGCGAGACCCGCGGGTCCAGTACCGCCCACGTGAGGCGGGCGACCACGCGTGCCGCACTCCCCTACTCCGAAGCGGGTGGAGAATGCAGAACGAGATCATCATCAACGCCGACACCGGCGAAACGCGCGTGGCGCTGCTCGAGCGCTCGATCTTCAGCGAGCTTCACATCGAGCGTGAGCTAGGCAAGAGCGTGGTTGGCGACGTCGTCAAGGGCCGGGTGAGCCGGGTGCTGCCCGGCATGCAGGCCGCGTTCGTCGACATCGGCCTCGAGAAGGCAGCGTTCTTGTACGTGGGCGACTACTTCGCCAATTCGTCGGCCGACGGCGGCGAGAACGGGGACATGCCGCGACCCGCCCGGCGACGCCGCAACGGGGGGCGGGTGCAGCCGCCGAAGATCGAGACGGTGCTCAGCGAGGGCCAGGAGATCGTGGTCCAAATCGCCAAGGCTCCGATCGGCACCAAGGGTGCGCGGATCACCTCGAACATCTCGATTCCCGGCCGCCACCTCGTGCTGACTCCGTGGTCGCGCCGGGTCGGGGTCTCGCGCCGCATCGGGGCGGACCGAGAGCGCAAGCGCCTACGCGAAATCGTCGACAAGCTGCGTCCCGAGGAGCTGGGATTCATCATCCGAACAGCAGGCGACGGCGTTCGCAGCGCCGATCTCGAGGCCGACATCCACTATCTGGCGTCGATCTGGCACAAGGTGCAGCTCAGGAGCGCAGAGAAGACCGCGCCCTGCGTGCTCCATTCCGAGCACGATCTGTCGCTCAGGATCATCCGAGACATCGCGAACTCGGAGACCAAGCGCATCGTGATCGACTCCAAGCAGGCCTACGACATCATCGAGGAGTTCGTGGACGAGTTCGTCGCCGACCCGAAACCCGAAATCGTGCACTATCAGGAGCCCGTACCGATCTTCGACCACTTCGGGCTGGAGCCGCAGATTCACGCCAACCTCGAGCGCAAGGTCTGGCTCAAGTCGGGCGGCTCGCTGATCGTGGACCAGAGCGAGGCGCTGACCGCCATCGATGTCAACACCGGCCGGTTCGTGGGCAAGAGAGACCTCGAAGAGACTGTCTTTCGGACCAACCTGGAGGCGGTCAAGGAGATCGTCAATCAGCTCCGCTTCCGCAATATCGGCGGCCTGATCATCATCGACCTGATCGACATGGAGTCGGCCGACCACCGGGACAAGGTCTACCGCGCTCTGCAGGACGCCCTGCGGGTGGACAAGGCGCGGACGAACATTCTGAAGATCTCGGAACTCGGACTGGTGGAAATGACGCGCAAGCGCACGCGCGAAAACCTGGTCCAGACGCTGTGCGAGCCCTGCGCCTACTGCGAGGGCCGGGGCTATGTGCTGTCGGGCGAGAGCGTCGCTTACAACATCCTTCGGGAGATCCGCACCGACCTGCCCCGCTTCTGCGGACGCCGCATCGCAATCAGCGTCAGCCCGCGCGTCGCCGAGCAGCTCCTCGGAGCCGAGAACAAGCCGCTGACCGTGCTCTCCGAAGAACTCGGGCGCGAGATCGAGGTTCGAGCCCGCCCCGGTCTGCACCAAGAACAGTTCGAGGTGGAGGCGCTCGACGAGGGGCCGCCTGTCTCGATGCCGTTGCGCTGGCTGCGCGACCCTGCAGAGATCGCCGCAGAAGAGGAAACGCGGGCCAAGAAGAACAACAAGGGCCGCAACTCGCGGCGACGATCCCGCTCGCGAAGACCCACCGATGAGGCGGAGCAAGAAGAGGAGAATGCTCCGGGGACGAGCGCGACCGAGCCCAGCGCGGGTGGCGCAGAGTCGACGACTGCGGCCGGCGGTGAGGTGGACCGAGGCGATCAAGCGCCTGGCGAGTCGAGGCCAGAGCTCCCCGCCATTGCCGGCGCCGCGGCCGTTGTCGCCGGCGGTCTGGCCTCCGCCGACGAGCGGCCCGTATCCGCCCCCCCAGAGGAAGCGCCCGAGACCGCCGCAGCGCCTCTCGCTGTGGGCTCCTCACCCGGAAGTGAGAGCGGAGGCGGGCCCATGGTGAGCTCGACCCTGCAACCGCTTGACGATGCAACGGAATCACGGATACTTCCGCGCTCCGAAGAAGACGAGGACGACTCATGTATGCCGTAGTTCGCACGGGTGGGAAGCAGGTTCGGGTCGAGCCCGGCGAGAGCGTTCGGGTCGAGAAGCTCCCGGGTGAGGTCGGAGAGGTCATCGAGCTTGATGACGTACTGCTGGTCGGCGGTGATGACGATGACATCAAGATCGGTACACCGGTGGTCGACGGAGCCAGAGTGGTGGGAACCATCACCAGCCAGGATCGCCACAGGAAGATCACGATCTTCAAGATGAAGCGACGCACGGGCTATCGCCGCAAGCAGGGGCATCGGCAGTCCTACACGGAGATCCGCGTCGACAAGATCGAAGGATGAGCCGGAGAGGGTTGGGAAGGATCAGAAGAGATGGCGCACAAGAAGGGGCAGGGTAGCTCCCGCAACGGACGGGACAGCAACGGCCAGCGGCGAGGCGTCAAGGTCTTCGGTGGCCAGACGGTGCATGCCGGTTCGATCCTGGTTCGCCAGCTCGGAACCAGGATTCACCCGGGCCGCAACGTCGGCTGCGGCAGGGACTACACACTCTTCGCCCTGAGCGACGGTGTCGTGAGCTACGACAAATCACGCGGTCGCACGCGCGCCCACATCGAAGTAGAGCAGTAGCCACACCCGCTTCTTCGATCGCCTTCTCGTGACGGCGTTACGGCGTCATCGGGTGCCGCGCCATGGCGAGTGATCGCCACGCGTGCTGGCAGGCAGGCGATCGAAGTGAAGAACCCTCACAGCTTCATTGACGAAGCGCGCGTGTCGGTCACTTCTGGAAACGGAGGTGACGGCATCGTCGCTTTCCGGCGAGAGAAGTTCGTCGCACGGGGCGGGCCCAACGGCGGCGACGGTGGACGTGGCGGCGACGTCGTGCTGCTTGCGGACCGCAATCTCAACACGCTCTCGGAGCTCCGATATCGCAAGGAGATCCGCGCTCCGGACGGCAAGCGGGGAGGTACGCAGGGCAAGACCGGCGCCGCGGGAGAACGCGTGGAAGTGCGTCTGCCCATCGGCTCCCTCGTGCACGACGCCGCGCTGCCGGACGGGACACCCGCACTCGTCGATCTGACGCGGGAGGGACAGCGCTTCGTGGCGGCGCGTGGGGGTAAGGGGGGGCTCGGGAACGCGCGCTTCAAGACCTCGACGCGCCAAGCACCGGATTTCGCATTGCCGGGCAAGCCCGGGGAGACACGCGAGCTTCGCCTCTCCCTCAAGCTGCTGGCAGACGTCGGACTGATCGGTTTCCCCAACGCCGGCAAATCGACGCTGCTGCGTCGAATCTCGGCGGCGAAGCCGAAGGTTGCGTCGTACCCCTTTACCACGATCACGCCTTCGCTCGGTGTGGTCGAGCACGAGCACCGCCGCTTCGTCGTAGCCGACATTCCGGGATTGATCGAGGGGGCGAGCAGCGGTGCGGGGCTCGGTCATCGCTTCTTGCGCCACGTCGAGCGTGCACGCGTACTCGTCCACCTGCTGGATGTGGGCGCCATGCTGCTCGAGGGGCGGGACCTGCTGGTCGACTACGCCGCCATTCGCGCTGAACTCGAACGCTATCGCCCAGAGCTGCTCTCGCGCCGCGAAATCGTGGTGCTCAACAAGGTGGATCTGGTCGGCGATCGCGAGCAACTGCGCTCGCTGCTCGCGGGGCTGCACGAGCGCGGGATTGCTGCCAAGTGTATCTCGGGCGCCACAGGCGAGGGCTCGGCAGCGCTCGTTCGCTGTATGCTCGACGCCGTGGACAGCGCGGTGGAAGAGGAACGAGCGAGCGAGGCGGCCGAAAACGACGAGCGTAGCCGACAGGCAGAATCATGACCCGCAACCAAGCGCGTGACATCCAGAAATCCGCCCGGCGCATCGTCGTCAAGGTCGGGAGCAGCACGCTTACTCGCGAGGGGAAGCTGCGGCCGCGCAAGTTCAGCGATCTCGCGCGCTCGATCTCGACGCTGATCGACAACGGCCGGCAGGTCGTGCTCGTCTCCTCGGGCGCCATCGCGGTCGGGAGCCATCGGCTCGGCTGGGCGGACCCCGGGCATTCGATCCGCCAGAAGCAGGCGGCCGCAGCGGTCGGCCAGATTGGGCTGGTGGAGCTCTACCAACGACGCTTCGCGAATTGCGGTCGGCACGTCGCGCAAGTGCTCCTGACGCGACCCGGGCTCGATGACCGCGAGCGGTTCCTGAATGCACGCCACACGCTGACCGAATTGCTGCGCCTCGGAGTCGTTCCTATCGTCAACGAGAACGACACGGTGGCGACCGAGGAGATCCGCTTCGGAGACAACGACAATCTGTCGGCCACCATCGTGAATCTGATCGGTGCCGAGCTGCTCATCATCTTGACCGACGTAGACGGCCTCCACGCCGAGTGCCCCCGGCCGGGCCAACCGAAGGCGCCGCTGATCGACCTGGTGGAGAAGATCACACCCAAAATCGAACGCGCGGCTCAGGGGTCCGACAGCGATTTCGGTCGCGGTGGCATGATCACCAAGCTGCAGGCGGCTCGCAGTGCGGCCCGCTCAGGTGCGGCGACTGTGCTGTGCAACGGTCGCTACGCAGATGTGCTCGAGCGGGTGGCTTCAGGTGAAGCGGTCGGTACGCTGTTCTTGCCCGGCGAACGCCTGGCGAGCCGAAAGCACTGGCTCGCGTTCACGACTCGTACACGCGGCGAGTTGGTGATCGACGAAGGCGCATCGCGGGCGATCGAGAAGCGGGGCCGGAGCTTGCTTCCCGCGGGCATCATCAACGTGCGTGGCAGCTTCGGCATCGGGGATTCGGTGACGTGTCTCGACTCCGCCGGACGCGAACTCGCTCGCGGGCTGGTGAGCTACGCCGCCGCTGAGGTGACGCGCATCATGGGCCGTCCCACCGGCGAGATTCAGCGGGTGCTAGGATACTCGAACGGAGACGAAGTGATTCATCGCGACGATCTCGTCTTGCTGGACGACTGAGCCGACAACGCGTGCGGCGGCGCATACGGGGCGCGCTGGCACGGAAGGCGGGGACAACCGCCGCCCCGAGCACGCAGCCAAGCTCCAAGCGCCGCGAAGCTCGGCTGCCGGAGACCGCGGCAAACGGAGACAGCATGAGCCTGGAAGCAGAAATCCTCGCGCTCGCCGCCGGGGCCCACGAAGCGGCGAATGTCATGGCTGAGCTCAACACGCGCGTCAAGAATGATTGGCTGATCCGCTGTGCCGAGCGGCTGGAGGACGCGCGAGAATCGATCCGCGACGCCAACACCCGTGACATGGATGCCGCTCGGAAAAAGGGTGTGGCGGATCCGTTGGTCAATCGCCTCGGGCTCTCCGACGGAAAGTGGCATGACATGATTCAGGGCCTGCGCGATGTGGCCGCGCTGGCCGATCCCGTGGGCCGTATCAGCGACCACACGGTGCGCCCCAATGGTTTGCGGGTCGGACGCATGTCCATTCCGCTGGGCGTAGTCGGCATCATCTACGAGTCGCGTCCGAACGTGACCGTGGATGCCGCCGCCCTGTGCCTGAAAGCCGGCAATGCGGTGGTCCTACGCGGTGGCTCGGAGGCGATCCACTCCAATCTCGCGCTGGCAGAGGAGCTGCGAGCCGCCTGCCGAGAGGTCGGACTTCCCGAGAACGCGGTGGTGATCATCCCGACGACCGATCGGGCGGCGATCGACGTGCTGCTGCGGGCCGACCGCTACCTCGACCTCATGATTCCGCGCGGCGGACCGGGATTGATCCGCAAGGTCATGGAGAATTCAACGATTCCAGTGATCTGCCATGACGCTGGCGTGTGCCACATCTTCATCGACGCCGGTGCGGATGTCGAGATGGCGATAGGCGTGGTGCGTGAATCGAAGATCCGCCAGATGGCGGTCTGCAATGCGGTCGAGACTCTTCTGTGTCATCGGGACGCGGCTCACACGGTCCTGCCCTCGGTCCTCAAAGCGCTCCACGAAGAAGGCGTCGAGATCCGCGGCGACCAGGTGACGCGTGAGGTCTTCAGTGACGTGATCCCGGCGACCGACGACGACTGGGCCGCGGAGTACCTCGCACCGATTCTGGCGGTCAGGGTAGTGGACGACATGGACGCAGCGATCGCTCACGTTCGGCAGCACGGGTCCCAACATACGGACGTCATCCTCACAAACGACCATGCCAACAGTCAGCAATGGCTGCGGCGGGTGAACTCCTCGACGGTGGGAGTCAACTGCTCGACGGGCTTCTCCGACGGCTTCCAGCTCGGGCTGGGGGCGGAGATCGGCATCTCGACTTCGCGGCTGCACTGCTACGGCCCGATGGGCCTCGAGGGGCTCACGACCAAGAAGTTCGTCCTCGATGGGGAAGGCCAACTCCGCGGATGATCGGACTCTATGGCGGCACCTTCAATCCGATTCACGAAGGACACCTGCGCGCTGCCGAAGAAGTCGTGGAGGCACTCGATCTCGAGTGCATGGTCTTCGTTCCGAGTGCGCGTCCACCGCACAAGAGTGAAGCGGGTGACGACGTGATCGCCCCCGCGAAGCTGCGACTGGATTGGGTGACGCTTGCGGTGCGGGGCAATGCGCGATTCGCCGTCGACGCGATTGAAGTCGAGCGGCCCGGCCCCTCCTATCTCGTGGATACGATTCGCGCCCTGCGGGCGCGTCACTCGGGATCGGAGCTGGTCTTTACGGCAGGCCAGGATGCCTTCAACGAAATGGGGACCTGGCGCGAACCCGGAGAGCTCTTTCGGCTGGCGCATATCGCCGTTACGACTCGGCCACCCGTTCGGCGAGGGAGCCTGGCGGACTGGCTACCGGAGTGCGTGCGGAGCGAAGTCGAGATCGCGGCCGATGGCCTGTCGGCGCGTCACCGAGAGGCCAACACGTGGATACGACAGCTCCCCGTCACCGCCCTCGACATCTCTGCCTCTCGAATCCGCGCCTTGCTGCGAGCGGGGCGCTCGATTCGCTACCTCGTGCCCGAACGTGTGAGGGCTGCCATCGAGGCGAGTGGATGCTACACAGCAGGGCCGCGCGAAGGCGAAGAGGACACAATCTCGTGAGTGATCCCGCAGACTTGGCTGGCCTCGGGAAGACGCGACTCATCATCGAGACGGCGTTGGCGCTCAAGGCCGAGGAGCCGCTGGCACTCGATATGCGAGAAGTGAGTTCGTTCGCCGATACGTTTGTCATTCTGTCAGGCCGCTCGAACCTCCATGTCCGGGCGGTTTCGGACACCATCATCGGTGCGCTGCGAGAAGCCGGCGACGACCCGCTCGGGGTCGAGGGTCTCTCGGAGGGCCGCTGGGTGCTGATCGACGCCAATGACGCCGTCGTGCACGTCTTCGAGCCCGAGACGCGCCAACGCTACGAGCTCGAGCGGCTGTGGAGCGACGCGCCCCAGCTCGACCTCGTCGACGATCTCGGAATCGAGCCCGGCGAGCTGGAGCAGGAGCATTCTGCGTCACGCTGACTGATGCGAACCTCGCATCGGCCGCGGCGCGGCGGCGTGTCTCCGCCTATGCTGGTCACGAGTCCCGGCTGGATGGAGGAGAGTCGTGTTGCGGGAACGACGGCACGGGCCGGCAATCTGGCGCGGCCTGCTCGATCTGATCGCACCTGCGCGCTGTGCGAGCTGTCGTGAGCCACTCGACGAGACACGCGATCGCGAACGGCGGGCTCCTTCTTTGTGCCCTCGATGTCGCCGCGCGCTGCCCTGGATCGAGCACGAGGGGCGCTGCTCGCTCTGCCAGGGGCAGCTCGACGGCAGCCACCCGGGCCAGGGAGAGCACATCTGCCCAGCGTGCCGCCTGCGCCCCTCGCATCTCGAGTCTTGCGTGGCGGCGGTGGAATTCGACGGAGAGGCCGAGCGTTGGATCCACCGCTTCAAGTACCCCGCGCCCGGATTGGCGGGGCTCGACCCAGCACCGCTGGCAGTGCTGCGGGAGTGCGCTCGCGAGGCAGCGGACCGGGTGGCGACGTCGCGGGCGACTTGCGTGATACCCGTTCCCCTTCATCGCCGCCGCCTGCGCGCCCGGGGATTCAATCCCGCGGCGCTTCTCGCACGTGAGATCGCGCGGGCGAACCGCGTCCCGCTCGACTGCGGCTGGCTGCGCCGCACGCGTGACACACCGAGCCAGACAGGGCTCGACCGCAGTCAGCGGCGGCAGAATGTCGCCGGTGCCTTCGCGTGCCGGAACCCACAAAAGGAGCCACCTCAGAGGGTCTGGCTCGTCGACGACGTCGTCACCACGGGCGCGACTCTCAACGAGGCCGCCGCCGTGCTGCGCGACGCCGGCGTATCAAGCGTGGTGGGAATCTGCCTTGCCCGCACGACGAGACGCGACGTGGCTGGGCCACGTTGAATGCGGCCTGTAGAACAGCCAATCACCCGCGCGCAGGGCGGCGAAGAAGCGGCCGCGAGAAAGGGAATCCGCGATGGCGACCATCAAGACTGACATCACGCTGAAGCACCAGGCCAATCTCGGTGAGGAGATCAAGGATGTGACATTCGTCGCCGGGGACGAGATCGAGATCCTGCAGGAGTGGGGCGATCGGTATCTCGGCAAGAGTCAGGCCGGCGAGGTATTCAACTTCCCACGAGACGCCGTAGACGCCTAGCCCGGATTATTCATGAAGGTTCGTAGCGAGGCCGCAGTAGGAGCTTCATGAATAATCCGGGCTAGCAGGGTGCTGAAGTTCGCCGTCGCGCCAGGCGCCGGCGCCGACTACTTCGACGCCGCCGCTTCCGCCTTGCGGACGGTCTCCACAATGGCTTCGCGCAGGCGGAAGGGGTCTACCGGCTTCTTGAAGATCACGCCCTCCAAGCCCTCCATGCGGCTTCGCTTGATGATGTGATCCTTGTCGTGGTGGAAGGCGGTCATCATCAGAACCGGCAGGCCGGGATGTGTCTGCTGGACTCTCAGGTAGAGCTGATAGCCGTCCAGCCTGGGCATTACGACGTCACTCAGCATCAGGTCGAAGTGCGAAGCCTCGAGGCACGCCAGCGCCTCGAGCCCGTCGTGGGCCGTCTGGACCTCGCAGCCATCGGCCTCGAGGATTTCTTTCAAGCTGACGCAGATGCCGTGGTCATCGTCGACGACCAGGATTCGCAACCCGTCCAGCCTATCGTCTCTGCGCTTGGCCTTCGCGTGGTCGGGTCGCAGATCGATCATGCGTGCCGGGCCGACGTAGCTGATGGTCTCGTAGCTCTCGGTCTGAACCATCTCGGCCAATCGCGCGACGATGTCGCTGATGCGTGCGACCTCACGCCGGATGGCGTCGAGGCGCTCGCACTCGACCGAACAGTCGCGCTCACCCGCGAGCCGCCCAACCTCCGCCTCGAGTAGCTCCACCTGATTGAGCACGACCTCCAACGGGTTGTTGACCTCGTGCGAGAGCCCGATCGCCACCTCGCCAAGGGTGGCCAGATGGTCCTTGTGCAGGATGTCGCGCAGGTCCTTTGCGTAGCCGATCGTACCGCTGGGCTCTCCCGCCTCGTCGTAGAGCAGCGTGCCGGAAATCGCGACCGGGATCTCGCTGCCATCCTTGGCGAGGAAGGTGGTGCGAAAGGTCTCCACGATCCCTGGGCCGCCGAAGTCGTCACTGCGCATGGCGGTACCAACGCGCTTGGCTTCCTCGATGCTGGGGTAGAGACGGCCCACGAAGGCACCAAGAATCTCGTTCTGCTTGTAGCCGAGGCTCTTTGATGCGCCGTCGTTGTAGTAGACGACGCGCCCTCTGCGACCCGTCGCCACAACGATATCGGTGGAACGATCGGTGAGCCGCTCGAGCATCTCCTGCGTCAAAGGCATGTCGCGTCAACCCAATCCGACTGCAGCCGCCGCCGCAGCGCTACTCGATCCCCTGCTCGGCCAGCCAGCGCTCGGCATCGATCGCCGCCATACAACCGGTCCCGGCTGCAGTGATGGCCTGGCGGTACACCGCATCCGCCACGTCACCGCAAGCGTAGACCCCTTCGACCGAGGTTCGCGTGGTTCCGGCCTGCACCTCGATGTAACCCGTATCGGTCAGCTCGAGCTGGCCACTGAACAGGTTCGTGTTCGGCTGATGGCCGATGGCGACGAAGAGCCCGTCGACAGCGAGTTCTCGCGTCTCACCCGTGTTGACGTTCTCAAGCCTAACCCCGGTCACGAATTCATCGCCCAACACGTCGTCCACCACGGAATTCCAGGCAAACTCTATCTTCTCATGCTTGCTGGCGCGCTCTTGCATGATCTTCGAGGCACGCAATTGGTCTCGGCGATGGATCACGGTGACCCGACTCGCGAATCGGGTGAGGAACAGCGCCTCTTCCATGGCGGTGTCGCCCCCGCCGGCCACGGCGATTGGCTTGTCCCGGTAGAACGCGCCGTCACAGGTCGCACAAGCGGAAACACCGCGGTTGATGAGCCGCTGCTCGGAGTCGATCCCAAGCCAGCGCGCCGAAGCGCCGGTGGCGATCAGCAGAGCATCAGCGGTGAAGACCTCTTCCTCTGTCTCAGCTACAAAGGGTCGGCGGCTCAAATCGACGCGGGTGGCATCTGCGAAGACGATCCGCGTCCCGAACCGCTCGGCCTGCTTCTGCAGATCCTCCATTAGGGCGGGCCCAGTGATCCCCTCCGGATAGCCCGGAAAGTTCTCCACCTCGGTCGTGATCATGAGCTGACCACCGAAGGTGAGCCCCGCTAACATGATCGGCTCGAGTCCGGCCCGGGCCGCATAGATGGCCGCTGTGTAGCCTGCCGGGCCGCTGCCGATAATGAGGACCCTCGTGTGCTGAGCGTCCATCCGCGTGGCTCTCCTCATCCGTCGCCCCTCACCCGTCGGCGCACGCCAAGCCACATGCAATGGGTGCAGTCAGCATGGCATTCGACACCCGAGTCGACCGGCCGGCGACTGGAGGCGGGCTGGATGGTACGGGCCGCTCGGGGAGCCCGCCACACGAATTCGGCGGGGCCGACACGGACTTCAGAGGGGCTCGGTGATGGGCAGCTCTTCCCACATGAGCTGTAGGAATACGCCGATGAAGAACGAGAGAAAGATCATCAGCAGGAGCGCTGACGGAAAGGCGTAGAAGGGTTCGGCACCGATGATACGCGGCAGCTGACCCAGCAGCGGCTCGACGCTCTGGCGGAGCGTTTCCACAGGCATCTCATGGCTCGAAGGCGACCAGTTGCGGCTCACCATGAAGCGCCCGATGAGGCTCGTCATCACCAACCCCACGCCTGACGCCTGCACGACGCCCAGCAGGAAGATCCCGCGGGCCCGGTCGAACGCGAGGGCGGAGTCGCCCAGACGACGGCGCACCTCGACGTATATGTAGAGCAGGGTGACGACGGCGAGCATGGTAGCGAGCGCCCCCAGCGCCCAGATGGGCCGGCTCGCGAGGTCCCAGACTTCATCGATCAGAAAGACGGGGAGGTAGCCCACGATGATGCCGGCGGCGATGCGGGGGACTGAGGCGTGGAAGAAGCTCAGATCGCGCTTCCAGCAGAAGCGGTAGAGGAGAAACCAGATCGTGGTCGCGTTGACGGCGAGGATCTCGGCCGAGCAGAGCAGATCGAACGACCTCGGAGCGCTCTCGTAAGCGACGGCGGCCGCTGCAAAGGGAGAGACCAGGGCGGCGAGGACCAGACTGTGAATGCGGGGCGTGTGCCAGGTCAGCGTGTCTTTGCTGTCGTCGGCACCCGCCTCCAGGGCCGCCGTGTGGTGGATCATCGCCGACGAGTGGCGAATGTCGTACTGCCGCAGGAACCAGCGCTCGAGCTTCTTGAGGATCCGAACACAGTCGCGATCTGCTCGCCGCAGAAACGGAGTGATGTCCTGGCCGTGCTGAATCCGACAGCATTCACCGGCCGATATGGCTGAGAGAACCTCGGCCTCTCGGTCCTCGAAAGGGGAGTCCGCCTTCTCGAAGGCCTCGTTGTCCTCGTCGAGGCAGACGCCCTCGAGCCAACGAAAGAAAGCGCGCTCGGCCATCCGGACCACAATGCGGTTCACCACCTCCGGCTCCCCGGATTCCAGGATGTGGAAGACGCCACTCTCGCTCGGGTCGTCGCTCGGATCGACGGGATCCTCTTCGCCGCTCGTGTAGCGGGCGAGGTAGCTCGGATCGACCCGCCCATCGAGCAACACCCGGAGAGAGCGGAAGATGCGTCGGCGCAGCGCGTAGCCCGCCATGCGCAGCGATCGGCTCTCACCGAGATCGCGCGTCTCCAGGAATCGCAGCAGGATCTGGGCCAGCAGCGCGACATCCTGGTGAACGCGAAGACGCGTCTCCCCCGCGAGTCGCCCCTCGTCCTCAAGCCTCTCGCAGATACGCTTCAGATAGCGCGGCGCCTCGGCCAACAGACGCTGCACGAGTTCGTGCGCGTCTCGGCGATGTGCCAGCGGGCCGATGAGGCGAGACTTGCGCAGCAGGTCGTCGAGCTGCAGGAAGAGCTCGGTGGGATCGTGGTGCGGCGCGTGGAATGAAAAGGTTTCGGGGAACAGACGCTCGAAACCGGAGCCGGCATCTCGCTCGAACCGCACCTCGCGGGCATGAAACGCGAAGGTGAAGCGGAATGTGATCTGCAGTCTCTCGATTCGCAGTTCGAGCCGCTCGAGGGCAAGCGGCTGGGCGACGCCCGGCGGAGCCAAGCTAGAGGACCCGCTCTCTCGGGTTCTCACCCGACTCGTGGTAGGCCACCACTCGTTGCGCCAAATCCGCCACGCGAGGAGGCAGCTCTTCCGACTCGGGCCAGCGCTGGTTCGCAACCCGCATGCGGTCGAGTAGCAGCTGCGCGTCCGGGTAGGCTTCGCGCGCCATCAGATCGTCGACATCCAGCCAGCTCTGCACCGCGGTCAGGGCACGCGACACTCGCTCGGATAGCTCTGTCATGCTCGGCGACTCAATGCCGGAAGCGCGCACCCGCGCGCGCAGCTCACCCAGCTGGTCGAGTGCCTTCTCCAGAATCTCGCGCAGCCCGGTCGATTCACTCGCGATTGCCGCGATGATTTCTTCGAAGCAGCGGCGCAGCGGCTCGTGCGATATCTCCTTGAAAAGTACTACACGACCGAGGGGGTCACCCTCTGGCCCGAGTAGCTGCTGCGTGCTAATGCGAACTCGGTGACCTCCGCCGTCCGCCCGCAGGTCGTGATCTTCGAAGCCACCCCCCTGCTCCTCGGCCATGCGCACCACCGTTCTGCACAGATCCTCGAGACCCCGCTTGGAGAGCGTCTCCTCGATGGAGCGACCACGCAGATCCCCCTTCAGCCCGAGATAGGCACAGGCGGGTCTGTTGGCCGCACTCACGATTCCCTCGTGATCGACTGCGATGGCCCCAACGTCGAGTCGGTCCATCACTGCCTCCATGATGGAGTTGGCGCTGCGCAGATCCTCCATGAGGCGCCGATTCTCGACCGTCAGGTTGAAGTGCTCGACAGCACGCCTGACGACCTGCTTGAGCCCTTCGGGCTCCCAGGGCTTGTTGATATAGGCGTATACATGACCGTCGTTGATCGCCTGGATCGTCGCCTCTGAATCGGCGAAACCGGTCAACATGATGCGCACGGTGTCGGGGTGCCGTTCGTAGATCTGCTTGAGCAGCTCCACGCCTGTCATACCTGGCATCCGCTGATCCGTGATTACGACGGCCACCGGTGCGTTCGCATCCATCAGATCGAGAGCCGCCTGAGCCTCGTCCGTGGTGATGACGGTGTAGACATCCAAGAAGGTAAACGTCATCGTCTCGAGGATTGCTTCCTCGTCGTCGACGATCAGAATGCGCGGCAGGTCGGGGCTGCTCATTCACCTTTCCTCGGACTTGTTGGCAGCTCGCATGGCGTGCTCGCGTCCCAGGGGCTACGCATCGAGGGCACCGCGAGCTAGAAGCTCAGCGCACCACTGCGCTCGTCCGCCTTCTTGCGCCGCTCGACGTCGGCGCGAAGTCGCTCGCGCTGCACCTCCAGGCGAGCGGGTAGGCGGCTGGCCGCCACCTTCGTCCACGGCCGCTGTTCTGCACCGTCGCGGAAGCGTCGGAACTTTCGATAGGCGACGAGTTCGTGCTTGAACTCCCGCTCGACGAGCTTGATCATCAGTGCATCGTCGAGGAATCCGATCACCGGCACGTCGTCGGGGATCAGGTCCTGCGGGTTGGCGAAGTACGCGAGCGCGCCCAGCACCTGCTTCGCCACGGACTTCGGCGCAGCGTAGTCTTGGTCTTCGATGATCTCGACCAGATCCTCGATCGAAGTAACGGCGTCGAGCACGAACCTCGGCGTCTTCTTCGCCCGCCTCACGGTTTCGACCAGATTGCGAGCCGACGCCATGATCTCATCTCGATCGGCCTCGGCGGCCGCTCGCTTGGCCTTGCGAAAGAGGTCGCGGAAGTAGCGGATGTCCTGCTCGTCGAGGGTGAAGCTGATCTTGAAGGAAGTTGAACTCATGGAATAGACACCTCGCTGGTGAGCCGCCCGGGCGAAAAGGGCGGAACGGAGCGGATGAGAAACACGGAAGTGCTGCAGCGACGGGACTTTATCAGTATCGAGCGTACTCGATCAAGCGCCTCGGTGAAGTCTGCCAATCGGCTCGCCACCTGTCTCGCACGACTTCCCCGGGGCTCTTCTCCAGCTCGAGCTGTGCCCGAACGGGGTCGAGAAAGCCGCGTTCGTCTGCGTCGGTCTCGCCACGCGACGCGATTCGTCGAAGTCCCTGCGAGGCGGTGGCGACGAGTTCGTCGGCCAGGTCCAATACCGGCCGGCCGGCGATCTCCGCCCTGAGCCCGAGACGTGCCACCGCCTCCTGACCGGCTTCACGCTCGGCGCCAGAGAACCCCCGCACGAGTTCCCAGGCCGCCGTGCGAGCCTCAGCGTCGTAGAGCAGCCCCTTCCAGAGGGCAGGCAGGGCACAAATGAGATCTCTGGGGACGGTGTCTGCACCGCGCACCTCGATGATCCGTTTGAGTCGCACCTCGGGAAAGATCGTCGTCAGATGCGTGTCCCAGTCAGCCAGCGTGGCGCGATGCTCGGCCAGACCCTCGTCCATGAAACGCCGAAAGCTGGTCCCCCCGGCCGGGACATAGCCACCCTCGCGAATCAGAAAGAACATCGGCACGTCGAGCGCCCACTCCGCGTACTCTCGGTAGCCGAAGTCGCGCTCGAAGACGAAGTGCAGCAGGCCGCAACGATCCGGATCCGTGTCGCGCCAGATCGCCACCCGACGGGAGATGTATCCGTTCTCGGATCCGGCAGACAGGCTCGAATTGGCGAAGATCGCCGACACGATCGCCGTGCACCCCATGGCGGTGCGAAACTTCTCCACCATATCGGTCTCGTCGAGATAGTCGAAATTGGCCTGGACGGTGGCAGTGGCGTGCATCATGTCCAACGCGAGCGAACCGCGGCTGGGCAGATAGCTGCGCATGATGTCGTAGCGGCGCTTGGGCATGATGGGCATCTGCTTGACGTCGTGCAGGGGATCGACACCAAGCCCCAGCCAGGCAACGCCGAGGTCCTCGGATAGCTCCTTTACGAGATCGACATGCGCATTGAACTCCCGGCAGGTTTCTCGAATCGTGCGCAGCGGCGCGCCCGAGAGCTCGATCTGCCCTCCCGGCTCCAGAGTGATGCTGGCGCCATCCTTCATCAGTGCGATGACGTTCGACTCCTCGTACACCGGCTCCCAGCCGTCTTCGGACGCGATCCGTGAGAGCAGAGCGCCAATGCCGTGTTCGCCCTCGTACGGCACACGCTCGCCGCTCTCGAGGTAGACGCCGACCTTCTCGTGCTCGGTCCCCACACGCCAGTCCAGCATCGCTGTCTCGCTAGAACGGAAATACGCGATGAGATCGTCGACCGAAGTGATCGGCGAAGCAGCTTCGTTCATCTCACTGGCCCTCCGGCCTCGTCGGACTCGAATCCCTCTGGGGCGCCGAAATAGAGCTCGGGATGCAGAAAACGAATCAAGGCGCACAGTACAGCGTGCCGGCCGTACTCCTTGCGTGGAAGCACACCCAATGTGAGCCGACCGATGTTTCCCTGGCTGCGGCCGGAGCCAGACGTGTCGTCCTCCCCGGTCGAGTCACGCCAGAGTTCATCGAAGAGCTTGCCGATCGGCTGACGCTCGCCAAGGGCCGGAGTAAGACAGCCGGGCGGGTAGCCGAAGCCCGACGAGAGGCCGCACGACTCGTGCCGGCCGTCGGTCACGACTGCCGCACCCACGTTGAGTGCACCGTACTCGACGTCCGGCAGCTCGACGAGACCATCTTCGATCCCCACTGCCAGATCACAGTCACCCGCACGGAAGGCCGCACGTGCCCTGTTGCGGGCGCCCGCGATGATCTCCCGAAATCCCACCGGTTGCTCTGAGACACCGCTCTCCACCACCCGACCCTCCACGTGAACATGCTCCGTGTAGGGCGCCAGGGCGGAGCGCACCGCCTCGATCTTTGCGCCACTGCCCGATCCGACGCGTACGCTGCGAACGAGTGCCAGCAGCCCTTGAGTGCACGGCGGGCTCAATCTCGTCTCCCCGATGACGGCCTGACTCCGGTCGACGCGCGACGCCGCTTCATGGAGTCGCTGCCTTCTCGACGAACTCAGTCAGAAAATCACCCAGCGCGAGCTCGAGCTCGCCATCGGCGTCGAACGAAAAGCTGCGGCACGGCCCCTCGGTCTTGCCCTCGCGGAAGGGGCCGACCAACGTGACCTGCCCTCTGCTCTTGACGGTGACCACCGCACGGTAGCGACCACGACGGAGCTCGAACTCGACGGCGTGAAGGTGCTTGTCGTCGATTCTGGGATCGCCCAGCGTGATCTCGAGCTGGGGAGCCACCGTCAGGACTGCCTCGTGGAAACGTTCAAGCGCTGTCGCGACGCGCGCGTGGAGGGCTGCGGCCCGCCGACCAGCAGCCGCCAGCGCATCGGCGTGCCCAGCCTCGCGCTCGGCCAGGCTACGGCCCAGCTTCTCCAGACGTTGTTCGAGATCCACCCCGGACTCCCTCGGGCTGCCGGTTCTCGGCCCGTGCCCCACGATAGCGCGATCGATCGCGGGAACGGCGAACGGCGAACGGCCACAGGCATCGCTGCCCCACCGCCAGATCAGATGCGCTGCGAGTGGCGGGGCTCCAGTCGCCCGCTGCCTCGATCTCGCTCAGAGCGCCTCGTCCGCCACCGCCAGAGTGCTGTCGCCGAGGTCCGACAGCAGCATGTCGCGCCGCGCCTTGAATCCCGTCCAGTTGTCACTCGAGATGGACCTGCCGGCCGGACTGGAAATGTCGAGCGGGTTCACGTAGCGGCCGTTCTTCTGGACTCGAAAGCAGACATGCGGCCCCGTGGCGAGACCTGTGTCCCCCACATAGCCGATCACGTCTTTCTGGGCGACGCGCTGCCCCACTCGCAGCCCGGCTTCGAAACGTGCGAGATGGGCATAGAACGATACGTATCCGTTGGTGTGACGGATCTTCACCAGTTTGCCCGAAGCACCCGCCCAGTCGCGAAAGATCACCGTGCCTTCCGCGATCGACCAGAGGGGCGTACCGCGAGCCGCCGCGTAGTCGATACCGCGATGGGGTCGGACCACCTTGAGGATGGGGTGGCGCCGCGCAGTGGTGAAGGATGAGCTGACGCGACTGAACTTGAGTGGGGCGACGAGAAAGGCTCGCTCTACGGAGGAGCCATCTGGACGGTAGTACGCTCCGCGGCCCGGCTCGGGCTCGAAGTACACCACCGCGTAATCACCCACCATGCCGCGATAGCGAGCGGCGAGGATGCGGCCCGGCTTCACGTAGACCTGCTCGCCGTCGTCATCGGTGCGGTAGAGCCGCTCATAGAGAATCTGAAAGTCGTCCCCAGGTCGAACGTTGCGACTGAAGTCGATGTCCCAGGCGAAGATGTCGGCAAAGTCGCTGGCGAGCTGTGCCTGCTCACCGAGGGACACGATCGCGTCGTAGAGCGACGAATCCACCAGCCCAGCCACCTTGGCCAGCTGGCTCTGAAGCTCTGCTCGCTCGGCACGCGCCACGTAGCGCGTGCCCTCCCAGAAGAGGTAGAAGCTTCTCTCCGGACTCGTGAAGTATCGAAAGTCGAGAACGGTGCCGTCTGGATCCTGGCCGAGCCGATAGCGATCACCGGGGTGCGAATGGCGGAAGTCGAATACGGGACGCATCTCACGCGCTATCAGGTCGACGGTGACGGGCGAGATGCCCTGGCGCCGCAACGACGCCGACAGCGACTGGCCCGGAGCGATGCTCCCCCGTGTCACGACCGTGAGCGAGGAACTCGATCCCCACTGCTCCCGCGCAGCGCTGGGGCGGTGAAGCGGAAGGCTGTCGATCGCCACCGGCGAATACTCGACGACAACCGGCGAGCTCGGCTCCGCCGAACTCGACAGCGCCACCGGCGTCGCGACCACGGACTCGCCGGGGAGGGTCTTGGACGCCATCTGCACGGCGGTGTCACCTGGCGAGGAGGGCGCCCCGAAGCCGGACACGAAGCCAGCTGCCATCAGCAGGAGCACGATCTCACCCCGTCCAGAAAAGGTCTGTAGCCGACCTTGTCCGCACCGCGGATACTGCATCAACCGGATCTCCTGGAGCCGCCAGTCCGGCGGTATACTTAGCTACTCGTACGCAAGAGCGCACGGTAAATGGCTGCGCAGTGGCTCAAAAATGTATCGCGATGGACTTGCCGCACTTCCCCTCAGGGCACAGCTCGCTGTGTTCGCGTCCCCGTCGTCGCCGACGCGCCCGCAACCGGCGGAGCGGCCGCGATGAGCCCGTCTGCGGCGACGCTCCGGGGGCGAGCTAGGAGAGCGCGTTCAGGCGGGCGGCGTGGCCGAAGCTGTTGGCTCGCCGCGGCGCTGCTCGCCTGCGCTGCCGGCTGGTCGACGCTGCCCAGCCACGCAATCGCGGCGTGGCCCTTTGCCGAGGGCGACGACGCGAGGGAGCTGGGAGCTCGAGCGGCTTCGCTCCTCTCCGGTGCGATCCAGCTTCGCAGCGTCAACCCGCCGGGAGACGAGCAGGTGCTGGCGCACTATTTCGCCGAGTACCTCGAGGGGGCCGGTATCGAGACGCGCACCATCGAGACGCCGACGCCGGCTGGCGCGCAGGGGCGGGCCGCGGTCTGGGGGCGCCTGCCCGGCAACGGCAGCGCTCGCCCGCTGATCTTGCTCTCCCACCTCGATGTGGTGCCCGCAGACGCGAGCGAGTGGGACCGCGACCCCTTTGCGGGCGAGGTGGAGGGAGGCTTCGTGTACGGCCGGGGCGCGCTGGACGCGAAAGGCGTGAGCGTGATCCAGATCCTCGCGCTCAGCGAGCTTGCGAAGCGCCGCAGACCGCTGGAGCGCGACGTGATCTTGCTGGCGACGCCCGACGAGGAGAGTGGCGGGCGTGATGGCGCAGGCTACATCGTGCGTGAGCATGCCGATCTATTGGGCGGGGCCGAGTACCTCCTCACCGAAGGCGGCAGCATTCGGCCGGGGCGCTCGGCCGCGGTTGGCAGCCCCGCCAGCCCAGCGGTCTGGGGCGTCACGGTCACCGAGAAGAGCCCGTGCTGGCTGGAGCTCAGCACGCGCGGCACGCCGGGACATGGCTCTACGCCGCAACGAGACGCCGCGGTGCACCGGCTCGTTGCCGCCCTCGATCGGATTCGCCGCATTGAGTCACCCGTACGCGTGCTGGCCGAAGTCGAGGAGATGTTCCTCGCACAGGCCCCGACTGCGGCCAGCGAGAACCGCGCGGGCTTCATCGCCCTGGCCGCGGCGCTGGAAGGAGACTCATCTTTCCGTCGGCGTTTTCTCGCGAATCCGAACTTCAACGCGCTGGTCCGCAACACGATCTCCATCACACTCCTTGCCAGCGGAGCTCACACCAACGTCGTACCGACGAGCGCAACGGCTCGGATTGACGCACGCCTGCTCCCGGGCGAGCGATGCGAGGACTTCGTTCAGGCCATTCGCGCCGTGATCACGGATCCCGAGGTCGGTGTCGAGACATTGCTCTCGTTTCCGTCCCGCAGCTCACCGAGTGGCAGTGAGCTCTTCCGCGCCATCGAGCGGGTGGCGAGTCGTGTCGAGCCCGACGCCCTCGTGGTGCCCCGCATGATCGCCGGTTTCACGGATGCACACTGGTTCCGCGAGCAGGGGATCATCGCCTACGGCTTCGTTCCGCGCCGGCTGACGGCCGCGGATACGCGCGGCATCCACGGAACCTCCGAGCGTGTGTCGATCGATAACCTACGCGGTGCTACCGCGACGCTGATCGCGATCATCGAGGAGTTGGCGGGAAGCGGCGAGACCGAGCGCTGACGGGCGGGCCGACCCGCGCGAACGGCGCTCAGGCGTTCCAGAGCTCCTGGATCGCCCGGTGCAGTGCCTCGAAGAGCGCCTCGACGTCCTCAACGGCGAGGCAAGAGAACGCGATCCGGATGTCGGTCGGGCTCGTCGAGATGAGCCCGACACCGTGCTGTTCCAGCAGGTGCACGCGCAGCTTCTCGGAATCTACACCCTTGACCTTCACGCACATGAAGTAGCCGCTGTTGAACGGGTAGACTTCCCAGCTCTCGGCGAAACGCGGCTGGCTCGCGACTTCGTTCACCTTCTGCGCGCGAGCTCGCAGCGTTTCGCACTTCTGCTTGCGCTCCTCTTCTATCGTCGAGGAGGCCAGCGCTTTCTCGACCAGCGTCTGCGAAAGCTGAGGCACGTTCGAGATGCCGCCGCGAATCGCACCACGGACCTTGGCGTCGAGAATGGCACAGCTCTCCTCGGCCGTTTCGGGCCGTCCCGGGCCGAAAGTCAGGAAGCCGCATCGCAGTCCCCACACGAAGAGTTCCTTGGTCGCACCGTCGAGCTTGATCGCCAGCAAGTTTGGGTGAAGGCCGACGAGCGAGGCGAAGAGCGACTGCGTCATGGAGCGGCCGCCCAGGTGGTAGAAGAGGCCGAAGTAGGCGTCGTCGGTGACGACGACGAGCTTGGTGCCGGCCTCCGCCTGCCGCTTCAGTGCGCTGACGATGGCCGCTCCCTCTTCCTCGCTCGGCATGTAGCCGGTCGGGTTGTTGGGAAAGTTGAGCAGCACGATCACCTTCTTTCGCCCCTCAGCCGCCGATGCCAGGGCCGAGGCAAAGCCCTCGCAGTTGAATGCGCCGGCAGCATAGAAGGGGAAGGTTGCGACCTCCGCTCCCATGTTGACCTCGAAATTGAGCCGGTAGTTGCCCCATAGCTTGTCGGGCAGCAGGAGCACATCACCCTCGTCCACGAAGAGTTCTCCCACCAGACCCAGGCCGTGGGTAATGGCGCTCGTGACGATCGGCAGGCCGAACTGCCGATCGGCGAGCCCGGGGTTCTCGGCGAGAAGCTTCTCGCGCCAGCGCTTGCGCAGACCCGGCCGCCCCGGAGCGGGGGCGTAGGGATAGGCGTCCTTCGGGTCGATCCCAGTCAGGTGCTCTTGAATGGAGGACAGGTACATCGGCCCTCCGTCTTCGGTCGCGATTCCAATCGTGGCATTGAAGCGGTGCGCCTTCTCCTTGGCCTCGGCCGACTGCGAGAGGATGCCTTTGGGGAAATACAACCTGCGGCCATAGGCCGAGAGCATCTCGAGTAGCTCGGGTGCCGCCGTTTCGAGTCGACTATTGAGGTCTTTGGCCAGAGGATTGATGCGGACAGGGCGGGATGTGCTCATGCTGGGTTTCCTTCGCTGGGGTCGCGACCCGTCACTCGTCGCCGGCGATGAGAACTCACCACCGGCGCCTCACTTCTCGCAGGCCCGTGCCGATCCACAGGAGGTCGCCCCTCGTCTGAGGCACCTGGGAACGGGCTCGGTGGCGCTTGCCGGCCTGGAGTCGTGGACAGATCGAGACCCGACATTACAGCCGTTTGTGCAGTACGTCCATGAGATTACCGAAGCCGCGCGCGCGCCAGAACGCCTGTCCCTCGCGATTGGCGACCGAGACCTGCACTTCGACTCGCCCGACACCGTTCTCCTTGATCCACGCCAGAGCGCGTGCGACCAGCGCAGAGCCGACGCCTCGACGGCGCACATCGGCCCGCACACCGAGGTCGGTGATCTCCGCACGCTCTGTCTCCTCCATGATGGGTGGCGAGCGGTCGATTCTCACGATGCAAAGGCCCGGCAGATCCCCCTGCTCTTCGTAGACGAAGATCGCCGCGTCGGGATCGCGCTGAACGGCCCGCAGAAGCTCGATCAGCTCACGCTCCGCGTCCGCGCGCATTCGAAAGACGGGTTCGAGCGGCTCGTGGTGCCGGGTAATGGCGGTCCAGAGAGCGGCGACTCGGTCGAGGTCCCGCGCGGCGGCGCGGCGCACCCGGCCCCCGCTCACGGTCTCTCGCTCGCCTCGGACCGATCGTCGTCGGCCACGCTCTTCGCTCGGGTCCCCATACGCCACATTCGGAACGTGCCGCGCATCAGGCCGTCGCGCTCGTACTCTCCGCGCAGCTCGGCGCCCTCGGCCCGCACCTCACCGGTCGCATAGCGGGTGTGGCCGGTGAGGCTCGTGGTGCGGCCCGATCCCATCGCGTCGTCACGCTCGAAGACGGGTAGCGACGGCAGGCCGTCGATCCGCCAGATCTCGTGGTAGCCGATCACCGCGGCCGAGTCCGGGCGCAGACCTCCCGCCGAGCGATAGCCGCGCTCCGGGGAGCCGAGCAGGCGTTTGGACCTGGCCCCCCGCCCATCGATCTCGAGCCCCCGTGCAATCTCCTCGAGCTGCTCCGGAGTGGGCTGCCAAGCCCCGAGGGTTCGAGCTGAGCGATCGCCCGCGAGCGTTTCGAAGCGTCCACTCGGGTCCTGGAAGACGACTTTCGGAAACTCGCTCCACACGAGCCGTGCGCCGTCACGCTCGAAGCGCCAGATCCGGTCTTCCCACTGCAGGACCTCGCCCTGGCGCGGGACCTCTTCCCGGTAGTGGATCAGCACGTACCAAGTCCCGACGAGATCCACCGCGTGCCCCGGATGCCCCCGACCGGCGGGCTGCTCGGTCGCGGGCGCCGGGGAGGCGAAGACCAGCGAAAGAGCGAGGCCGAGAGCCGCAGCATGAACGGGAGAGCCGCCCCTCGGGCTGGCACCCTTCACCCGCAGCGGGCGGAAACAGTGGTCAGCGGTGGCAAATTTTTTCCGCATATGAGAGCCCCGAGTAGCTTCCGTTAAGCTCTCCGTCGCGGCGTGTGAATGGTCCCGTCGCAACAGTGGTGAACCTTCTTCTCCTGAAACGGCGGGTTAGCACACGGGGATGCCGATGGCCGGCACCTGCGGGCCGAGCCGGGAGCAGTTGGCATGCCGCTTGCGCACCATGAGGTGCAGTACGTGTGCGGGCATACGGGCACGGCTGTGGTGACGTGTGTCCTCGCCTGCCGTTTCTGGATGTGCTCGAACAAGCTGAAACCATGTTGACGATCTGGATCATTCATCGCGATGCACAGCATCGGGCCACGTTGGCGCGAATCGCCGGCGCCGGCGACAGCACCGTACTCGGCGCGCCGACCGACCGCCTCTTCGAGTCCGCCAGCCCGCCTGGCGCGGTCGTTCTCGGGCTCAGCGGCGACTTCGAGCAGGAGCTCGATTTCGTGCATCGCTTCGGGTCTCGACTGAGACGCAGTGCCTGGATCCTGCTGGCGCCCGTCGGCGATCTCGACGAAGTGCGGCGACTATTCGACACGCTGCGGGCGCGCCTGATCGCCTATCCCCCGAGCCCGCTGGAGCTTCGCCGTGCCCTGCGGGCAGCTCTCCAACGTCGCACTGCGGACTCGCTCTCGTCGCGAAAAGGCCGCGATACGCTGCGTGATCGCTTCGCGCGCTGGTTCGCGGACCTCGAGCTGCCGGAGCTGATGCGCGCCATCGACCCGCGGCTCAGTCAGCTGCCTCTGCTGATTCGCGGAGAGGAGGGGACGGGGCGGGCACTGCTGGCGCGCTACGTCCACGCCTTCGGTGGCAGTGGCGAAGAGGCCTTCATCCCCGTCAATTGCCGCGAGATCACGAGGGCCGAGGACCTCTTGCGGCAGATCGACGGAAGTGCGGCAGCCAACCACAACGAGGCCTGGACAATCTGGTTGGAGGACGTGGACTGTCTGCCGCTGCCACTCCAACGCCTTGTTCGGGATTGGATCGAGTTCGGCCTGCCTGATGGCACGCTTCGGGCATCGGAGCTGCGCTGGATCGCGGGCGCGGGCGATGACGGCGACTTGGACGCGGACCCCGGCCTGGACCCGCGGCTCACCCAGGCCCTCTCCGGCCTCACCGTCCGCATCCCGCCGCTCAGAGAGCGCCGCGAACGCATCGAGGCCTTCACGGCCGACACCGCGTTGGCCTGGTGCAGTACCTACGGTGAACGCCTGCGGCGCTTCAGTCGCGATGCTGTCCAGCTTCTCAACGACTACCCGTGGCCGGGCAATTTCCGGGAGCTCGAGGCGGTCGTGATCCGCACCCTGTCGTTCAGCAGCTCCGATCCGCTGCTGCCCGTTCATCTTCGCTTCCCGGGTGATAGCTGCTGGCTCGGCCAGCGAGAGGATGATTCCGCGCTGACCGAGACCGAGGCGGAGATCCCGGAGGCGACCATCCTCGAGGAGGACGAGGAAGCCTACGTCGAGGAGGAGAGCGAGGAAGTCTATGACGAGGAGGAGATCGAGGAGGCGATCGGGCCCCTCCTCACTCCGATCCGACGTGGCGGACTCTCACCTGATGAAGAGTCGTCCGATGCGGTCGAGATGGCGGTGCGGGCGGCGGAGAGCGTGCTCCCGATACCGCCCACTGCAGCCGCGGGCCAGCAACCCGATTCGCGTCTGAGGCGGCTGGTTCGCGCGGTGGCGCACGAGGTGCGAAACCCGCTTGTGTCGATCCGCACCTTCTCCGAACTGCTCCCGGACCACTACGACGACGCGGAGTTCCGCACACATTTCCGCGAGCTGGTCGGCCAGGATGTCCGGCGCATCGACGAGGCGGTGGGGCGCCTGCAGAACATCGTCGACATGCCGGAGGTCAAGTCGCAGCCGGTCCACATGGCCCATCTGCTGGAGGGCCTGCTCGACGAGCGGCAGGGAGAGATTCAGTCCAGGCGACTGCTCGTTCTGAAAGAGCTCGACCACGACGTACCCTACGCGCTCGGGGATCCCCTACAGCTACGCGATGCTTTCGCGGGTCTGCTCGACCGGGCACTGGCGGGGGTATCGGACCGCGGTGATATCTATCTCGCATCGAAGCACCACGAGTCGGGCCTGGCGGGGCGGCCGTCCGTACGGGTACTGCTGCGCCACACGACAGCCGCGGTCGATGACAGCGGCTCTCGGGGGACGCAACCCCGTGCCGATCTCGACTTGGTGCTGGCGGAGACCGTGATCCAGGCCCTGGACGGCAGCCTGACGGTCGATACCACCGACAGTCAGGAGCGCGTCATCGTCGTCGATCTGCCCGCACCGAGCTAGGCGTCTACGCGGTCGACAGAACTGGCGGCTAGCGGGAGGACCGACGGCTGGATCTTCATCGGACGGGACGTCCGTGATACATTCAGCGCGATGCCGCGCGTGTTGATCGTCGACGATGAGTCCGCTGTTCGAGAATCGTTGCGGATGATCCTCAAGGGCGAGTGCGAGGTCCACACGGCCGAGGATGTCGACTCTGCACTTCGGACCATCGCCGAGCTGTCACCCGATCTGGTCCTGCTCGATGTCGTGATGCCGGGTCGCAATGGACTCGAGCTACTGGGTGAGCTGCGCGCGCGCGAGCTGGAAACCCCGGTCATCGTGCTGACCGCGAGCAATACCGTGTCGATCGCGGTTCAGGCCATGAAGCTCGGTGCGGCGGATTTCATCACGAAGCCGTTCGAGGTCGACGCGCTGAGGATCAAGGTGCGGCAGCTGCTGGATCGACGGCAGCTCGAGCAAGAGGTGCTGCGGCTACGCGACGAAGTGAGTGAGCGGCAGCAGCTCGGCAGCCTGGTGGGCCGCAGCCCCGTGATGCGCGAGGTCTTTCGTACGGTCGAGCGCATCGCCAGGGCCGAGGCCACGGTTCTCATCAGCGGCGAGAGTGGTACGGGCAAGGAACTCGTCGCCCGAGCGATCCACGATCTGGGTCGACACGCCGATGGACCCTTCGTGGCGGTCAACTGCGGGGCGATTCCCCGAGAGCTGATCGAGAGCGAGCTCTTCGGCCATGAGCGAGGTGCCTTCACCGGCGCGACCGATCTACGTATCGGTCGCTTCGAGGCCGCGGCCGGCGGAACACTGCTGCTCGACGAAATCGGCGAGCTGGAGCCGAGCGTTCAGGTGAAGCTGCTACGGGCGCTTCAAGAACGCGTGGTCGAGCGACTCGGAAGCTCCGCTTCCATTGGCTTCGACGCGCGTGTCGTCGCCGCAACCAATCGCGATCTCGAGCAGGAGGTCGCGGCGGGGCGGTTTCGTTCCGACCTCTACTACCGCGTGAACGTAGTGCCCATCCACGTGCCTCCGCTGCGCGAGCGCCGCGAAGACGTGGCCCTACTGGCCAACACCTTCATCGGTCGTATGGCCGAGCGGAGAGGGGAGGCTGCCGGCCAGTCGATCCGGTTGTCACGCGCCGCCCTCGCTGCGCTCGAAGGCTATGCCTGGCCGGGCAACGTGCGAGAACTCGAAAACGCAATCGAGCACGGACTGGCACTCTGCGAGACGGGGGGAATCGAGCTCGAGCACCTTCCGATCGCCATCAGGCGCACGGGTCGGGCCGAGGCGCTGCGCGAGGACTGGCGCCAAGGCCGCCTGACATTCGAGGATGCGCTGTCGCGCTTCGAGACCGAGATCCTCCGCGAGGCGCTGGAGCGGGCCGACTGGAACCAGACCCGGGCCGCCTCGAACCTGAGCATCACGCGGCGGGTACTCAAGCTGAAGATGGATCGCTTCGGAATCGAGCCTCCATCCTGAAAGTCCGTGTTCGCCGAGGAACAGCTTCTGGCACCCGCGGTTCTATCCGGAACACGTGGCTTTTCTGCTGTATCGGCACAGGCTTAGCGGACTCCAGTGGCGGGAGTGTTCAGCCGCGTACGCTTCGGCCGCGCAGGGCGTAGCCCGACTCGGCGCCACGAGGACGAGCAGTTCCAGTTCGAAATCCGCCACTTGCAGCCGCAGCGACCGGTCGGCTCGAGCCTGGCATGGGGCTTGCTCTTCACAGTCGCATGCGATCAAAGCTCACGAGCAGAATCGAAGAGGCAATGGCGCGTCTGGAGGGATCCGATCCCAACAGCACGAAGAGCACGCTGCTGATCGTCGATGATGAAAAGGGGCCCCGCGAGTCGCTGCGCATGATCCTGTCACCTCACCACCGCGTCTTGCTGGCCGAGGATGCGCGGCAGGCGCTCGAAATCCTGCGCTCGACACCGGTGGACGTAGCCACGCTGGACCTCAACATGCCCGGCATGAAGGGGGACGAACTCATGCGGACGATCCGCAAGGAGTTCCCCCAAGTGGAGACCATCATCATCACGGGCTGCAGCTCGGTCGAGACCGCGGTGGATGGAATCCGACACGGAGTCTTCGACTACCTCACGAAGCCATTCGATGTGGTCGAGGTGAGCACGACCGTACGAAGGGCGCTGGCACGCAGAGAGAGCCGGCTGCGCTTGATCGCTTTCCTCGGCGGAATTGGAAGAGTTCTGGGCAAGGATCGCGATCCCGAGAGTGCTCTCGATGAACTCGACAGCAGCCAGAACCTGCAGGAGCACCTGCGCGCTGCCCTGCAGAATCCCGTGCTCTCACCGGCCTCCGAGTGTGAGGAGCTGACCGCGGAGCGCGCCAACCTATTCCTCGAGGCATTGGCCGAGGCCATTGAGACCCGCGAGTCGCACAAGTGCGGGCACGCCCGGCGAGTGGCGTTCCTCACCGGGCTGATGACCGAGCGCATGGGTCTGCCGGCCGAGCAACGCGAAGAAATACGCGTTGTCTCGCTCCTGCACGACCTCGGTCGCGTCGGCATCGTTCCGTGCGCGGAGCGCCGCGACCAGCAACCACTGTACGAAGAGCGCGAGGGCAATGAGCTGCACGCGGTGATGGGCGCTCAGCTCGTCGAGCCACTCGGGTTTCCCGCCGAGGTCGCGAACGGGATCCGACATCACCACGAGCACTGGAACGGAGCCGGGTATCCCGATGGCTTGAAGGAGGAGGCCATCCCCCTTGCCTCGCGCATCGTCGCGATCGCGGACTCCTTTGACGACCTGACGAGCGATCACCCGTACCGCCCGGCGCTCAGCCACGGAGAAGCCGTGGCTGAACTACGCGAGCAGGCGGGCTCCCGCGTCGACCCCAACCTGCTGAAGGAGTTCATCGCCATTGCCGAGATCGGACTCTGCGGCACGGGTCCACTGGCGGGTCTTCGCTTCGCAGCCGGTGAGGACCCGGTCGATACCATCGCCTCGGCGACGGCGTGGATCGAGACTGACCGATGAGCGCCGCACGAAACGAGCTGGTGTCGCCGCTAGACACGATCGAGCGGGTCGATGGCGATCTCGAAAGCTGGTGCCCACCGCGTGCCGAGAAGCGCGAGGATGTGGTCAGAATCGTCGAGTACAGCCACTACCCGAGGCTCTCGCGCGATCAGAGGCGTAGCGTCGGCTTCACGCGTGACGAGTCCCGCTCTGGCATGTGCATCGCGGTGGGGGAGCACGAAGAGAGTGGCACGCTCTTGCGTGTAGCCGTGCGCAATGTCGACGGCGGCTTGACCTTCGATGCTCTGGCCCGCGTTGTCTGGTGCGATGCGAGATCCGATGGTCGCTACTGGCTCGGACTCGCGCTGATGGAGGCCGGCGGGCGGCGAATGCTCAAGGTCCGGCGAGGTGGCGAGCACAGAGAGGTCTGACAGGGGCTCCGGTGTGCGGGTAGGGGCTGGCGGCTTGACTGGGGAGTCCCGCCGGTCCCAGATTCACGGGGCTGGGGCCGGTGGTGATCATCCGGGGGGATGGACCGCCGGCCCCCTACTCGGGCCTCTCGCCTGTCTGGACGGTCGAGCTGAAGCTCTCGAGAATGATCCGGGCTAGAGTGCGCAGATGTTCGGCATCGGCGTGCAGGAGCTGGCCCTGATCTTCGTGATCGCGCTGTTGATCTTCGGGCCCAAACGGCTTCCCGAACTCGCTCGAACGCTGGGCAAGGGAATGGCCGAGTTCCGCCGCGCCTCGGCAGATCTGCGTCAGAGCTTCAGCCTCGACACCCACAGCCCGCCACCTCGCCGCCCGCTCGATCCCCCTCCTGGCGACCCACGTGAGCAACGCGACACCCATGATCGGCCCAGCCAGTCGGTCGGATCAGCCACAGTACCGGCTTCGGAGGAAGCGGAGCCGGGCAGCGAGGCCGAGGGCAGCCCTCCCCAGCCGTCGGGCTCGAGCCCGACAGGCAAGAGTCCGGAAGCGAGCGGTGACTGACCAGCCCGCTCCCATTACCGATCACCTCGCCGAGCTGCGAAGTCGCATCGCGTGGACGCTGTTCGCCTTGGTGACCTGCACGGTGCTGGCTTTCAACTTCAAGGAAGAGATCTTCGGCTTCCTGCTCGTTCCCGCCGTCAGTGCATTGGGGATCGAGGGCCGGCTGCAGGCCATCGCGCCGGCTGAGATCTTCTTCACGTATATCAAGTGCTCTCTGCTGGCTGGCTTCGTGCTGTCGCTGCCGGTCACCTTCTGGCAGATGTGGTCTTTCATCGCGCCGGGTCTCTACGCCAATGAAAAGCGAGCGGCACTTCCTTTCGTCTTCTGCTCGACGATGCTCTTTGCCGGGGGCGCGATCTTCGGCTACACGCAGGTCTTTCCATTGGTCTTCCGCTTCTTCAGCAGCTTCAGCAACGACTTCGTCGAAGCGGCCTGGACGATGAAGGAAGTCGTCAGCTTGACGATCCGGCTCTTCCTCGCCTTCGGCGTCGCGTTCGAGCTGCCGCTTCTGGTCTTCTTCCTGTCGCTGACCGGAATCGTGAGTGCGAAGCAGCTCTTGTCCGGCACCCCCTACGCGATTCTTGCGATCTTCATCGCCGCCGCGATCCTCACTCCGCCCGACTTCATCAGCCAGCTCTTTCTCGGCTTGCCGATGGTCGCCCTCTACCTCGTCGGCGTGGGGGTCGCGTGGATCTTCGAGCCGCGGCGCGACCGGTGAGAGAGCCCGGTTAGCGCCAACGCGCGTAGGGATGAAGACTGAGGTTGGAGTTGAGGTAGCGCGGATCGCCGCTCACCTCTTCTGCTAGCCAGTCCGGGTGCTCGAAGACCTGATCCTCACACTCGAGCTCGATCTCTGCGATCACCAGACCCCGATTGGCGGCATGGAAGACGTCGACGTCCCAATGGCTGCCGTTGACCTCGAGGGCGTATCTCGTCTTGTGGATGATCTCGCCGCGGCAGAGCTCGAGCAGCGCTCCCCCGTCCTGGATGGGAATCGCGTACTCGAACTCGGCGCAGGTAATCCCGCGGCGCTTTCCCTTGATGGTGAGCTGAGAACCGGACTGCGTCACCCTCACCCTGACGACGTTCGCTTCATCGCGGGAGAGATAGCCCTGGCGGATATCGACACCGGACTCCGCTCCATGCCACGGCGTTCCGCGGACGAGAAACTTCCGCTCGATCTCCAGCGATCCACTCGCTACACCCACGACCGGCAGTGTAGGGGATCGCTGGGCGATCAAAGCCTGGGCCTGCACGCCCGTCAGAGCGAGGAGATCTCTCCAGCGGTCTGTCGCAACTTCTTTTGGTATTCGCGAAGGTCGACGGGCCGGCGTGCCACACCCGTGTCCATGGCCGCCTGTGCGACCGCCGGTGCAACATAGATGAGCACACGTGAGTCGAAGGGCTTGGGGATGATGTAATTGGGCCCGAAATCGAACGATTCGCCCGGGTAGGCACGTTTCACGACCTCGGGTACGGCTTCGCCCCTTCGCGCGAGCTCGGCCAGTGCTTGAACGGCCGCCTGCTTCATCTCCTCGTTGATCGCGCTGGCGCGCACATCGAGCGCACCGCGAAAAATGAACGGGAAGCCCAGCACGTTGTTGACCTGGTTCGGGTAGTCGGAGCGCCCGGTCGCGGTGATGGCGTCGCTCCTCACCGTCTTCACGTCATCGGGTGATATCTCTGGGTCGGGATTCGCCATGGCGAATATGATCGGTGCGTCGGCCATCGACTTGACCATCTCTTTGGTCATCAGGCCCGCCATCGAGAGACCGACGAAGACATCGGCTCCCACCAGGGCATCCTCCAAGGTACGCGCCTTGGTGTCCCCGGCGAATTCTTCCTTGTGGGGGTTCATGCCCTCTGTTCGACCCTTGTAGATCACGCCGCGGCTGTCGGTCATGAGAATGTTCTCAGCCTTCACGCCGAGATCCTTGTAGAGCTTCATGCAGGCGATGGAGGCGGCACCGGCTCCCGAGACAACGACCTTCACATCCTCGATCTTCTTCTTGATGATCGTCAACGCGTTGAGGAGCGCAGCAGCGGAGATGATTGCCGTGCCGTGCTGGTCATCATGGAAGACTGGAATATCCAGCGTCTTCTTGAGTGTCTCCTCGATGTAGAAGCACTCTGGCGCCCGGATATCCTCCAGATTGATGCCGCCAAATGTCGGAGCGATCAACTGGCAGGTGCGAATCACCTCCTCGGCATCGGTGCTGTCGATCTCGATATCGAAGACGTCGATGTCGGCGAAACGCTTGAACAGAACGCCCTTGCCCTCCATCACGGGCTTGCCCGCCAATGCTCCGATATTTCCGAGCCCGAGCACGGCGGTCCCGTTGCTCACTACGGCCACGAGGTTTCCCTTGGCCGTGTAGCGATAGGCATCTTCCGGCTCCTGCTGGATTTCCAGACACGGAGCCGCGACACCAGGCGTGTAGGCGAGCGACAGGTCATCGGCTGTGATGGTTGGCTTCGTTGGAACGACCTTGATCTTTCCCGGGCGGCCTTCGCCATGATACGCGAGGGCCTTGTCCTTTAGGCTCACTGGATGATCCTCTTGAATTCTGTCTAGAAAGCTAAATGGTTGGTGATTGGGCACTCTCGGGCCACGGATTCGTCGCCGCTCCGTCGGGGCCAGGGCGACTTCCCGTGCCGGAGTCGGTACCGCAAAAACGACGCCGGACCCGGTCGGCGGGGTGCCTCCACGGGTCCACGAGCGCGGAGTCTATCAGATCTCCCCCACTCGCGCCGACGAGAAAGACCTAGCTCATTCGGAGGGTTGTGGTCCGCTGAGGCGGGCGGCCGCATTCGAGGCGGGCGGTCTCAGCCGGCCAGTAGCTCGCGTCCAATGACCATTCGCTGAATCTGATTCGTCCCCTCGTAGATCTGCATCAGCTTGGCATCTCGCATCAGCTTTTCGACGGGATACTCCTTCGTGTAGCCATTGCCGCCGAAGATCTGAACGGCATCCACGGTGGCCTTCATGGCCGCGTCGGTGGCGAAACACTTCGCCATCGATGAGTACTTGGAGGCCCGCATGCCTTGATCGATCATGCAGGCGGATTGCATCGTGAGCAATCGGCTCGCCTCGATGTCCTTCGCCATATCGGCCAGCATGAACTGGATTGCCTGGAACTCGCCGATCGCGGAGCCGAAGGCCCGTCGCTCCCGCGCGTAGGCGATGCATTCCTCCAACGCGCGGCTCGCGATCCCGACCGCCAACGCGCCAATCATCGGGCGTGTGCGGTCGAGGGTCTTCATGGCGATCCCGAATCCCTGGCCCTCTTCGCCCAGCCGCTGGCTGGCGGGCACGCGAACCCCGTCGAAATGGATCGAACGGGTATCGCTCGCCCGCTGCCCGAGCTTGTCTTCTTTCTTGCCCAGCTCGATGCCGGGCGTGTCCCGCGCAACGACGAAGGCGCAGACGCCCTTGTGGCGACTCGAGCGATCCAGCGTGGCAAACACCGTGAAGAAGTCGGCGACTCCGCCATTGGTGATCCAGGCCTTGGTGCCGGTGAGGAGATAATCGTCACCGTCCTTCTCGGCCAGCATCTGGAGGCCGGCCACGTCCGAGCCGGCCCCGGGCTCGGAGAGACAGAATGACACCAGCTTGAACTCGTCGGCGCACGGCGCCAGCCACTGCTTCTGCTGATCCTCGCTGCCGCCGACCAAGATCGGGGTCAGCCCCAGATCGTTGCACATCACCGAGGTCGCGATTCCCGCGCACCCTCGTGCGACCTCCGTGGTGGCGACACAGGAGGCCTCGATGGAGAGACCGACCCCGCCGAGTTCCGACGGAACGCAGGTGCTGACGAGCCCGAGTTCCCATGCCTTCTCGATTACGGCTCGCGGAAACTCACCGCTCTGGTCGTGATCGGCCGCAATCGGAATGACCTCTTCCTCGGCAAATCGCCGAGCGGTTTCCTGCAGTGCGAGTAGCTCGTCGTCGAGGGCGAATTGCATCACTAACTCCCGGTCATACTTGTCTGGAGGCGTTTGAGGATAACCCTCGCGAACGGCGGGCGGGGCCGCGAAAATACGGGAGCGAAGCGCGCGCGCAAGGGTGAGGGTGGGGGCGGGGAAAGCGACGTTCAGAGGCCGTGCCCGAGCTCCTGAGAAAGCTGCTCCGCGGCGGCGACCACCATGCGCCCCACATCGCCGTTGAGCGCCTCCTGTGACAGGCGGGACGCGGGGCCCGAGAGAGAGATTGCGGCCACCACGCAGCCGCTGGCGTCGTGGACCGGAGCCGCGACGCATCGCATGCCGCCGACGCACTCCTCAAGATCGACCGCAAAGCCCTGAGCCGACACCGAACGCAGCTGGTCGAAGAGCTTCTGGGAATCGACGATCGTCGCCTCCGTGCGCGCCGACAGTTCGGTCGGGGACGCGATGATCCGGCTGAAGTGCTGCTGACGCGAGAGATCGCCGCAACCGACAAGAACCTTGCCCAGAGCGGTACAGTGGACCGGCAGTCGTTGCCCTACCCGCAGGGCCGTGAGCAGCATCTGGTCTGGCAGCACGCCGTCGAGGTGTACGACCTCGAAGTCCCGCAGCACGGCGAGGTGGGCCGTCTCCCCAGCCTTTCGCACGAGCTCTTCCAGAACGGGCCGGGCCCGTCGCAATAGAGTGTGCCCGCGCGAGAACGCCTGGCCAAGCTCGAGGCAACGCGTTCCGAGTCGGTATCGCTCGCTCGCGGGGCTCTGCTCGATGTAACCCCCCTGCTCCAGAGTGGCGAGCAGCCGAAAGACGTTGTTCTTGTGAAGACCGAGACGACGGGACAGGTCGCTGACCCCGAGTTCGTCCTCGCGATAGAACGCCTCGAGCATTCTCAATGCGTTGCTCACCGTCTGGATCGAATAGTCGCTCTTCGGCTTCGCCATGGGCTTCACTCTACTCGATCGGCCAGTGCCGCGGCACTTCGTGGTGCAACGCACTCGAAGTGACGCCGGCACATGTGCGAGCGACGGATGCAAGAAACGTCATGGCAAGAAGCATCAGAACGCGCGGACCACCGCGCCTCTGCGCAAGCCAAGGAGCGCTCGCCGGATCGACAGAGTGTCATGAATCGCACCGATGATGCGGGCAGTAGACCAATGGGTGCGATCTACGGGGCCCAGGGGGTAGGCCATTCTTACCGTAGAGCCGGGAGGGGTGTCAAGAATTGCAGTGCTCGGCGGGGCATCGAATCGGCATCTGTCCCGAGTATGTGTAGTCGTCTTCCGCGCGAGCGTGGCGATGAGAAAGGCATTTTCTCCCGCTTTGTCGGCGAGCATTTTTTTGCACGGAGCGCCGAGTACAGAGCGCACCGAAGAACCGTTTCGGGACGCGCAAAGCATGACGCCTCAATCGTCCGTCTCTCGTTCTTCGCCGGCCTCTGCCCGCGAGGCTCCTTCCCACGCGAGCAGTTCGAGCATGAGGGTCGAGGCCCCCACGACGATGAAGGTGTCCGCCAGATTGAAGTCGGGCCACGAATGCTCTCCCCAAAGACGAAAGTGGAGAAAGTCGACCACCTCACCGCGCAAGACACGATCGATCAAGTTCCCAATGGCGCCGCCCATGATGAGCCCGAGCGCCAGTGAGTTGAACCGATCCCCAGGGGCCAGGCCGCGGTAGAAAGAGCTGATCACGGCGATCGCCACGCTGGAGACGACCAGGAACACCACCAGCCGCCAATGCGACGACCAGTCGGAGAGCAGGCCAAAGGCCGCACCCGGATTGCGGACGTGCGCAATGAAGAAGAAGCCATCCACGACCGGGATTCGGTCCGTCAGTGAGCCGACGGCGATATTGCTCGAAACCCAGGCCTTGCTGAGCTGGTCACTGGGGACTGTGCACAGAAGCGTAGCGACAAGCACGCGAAGCTTGGGCGTCATGCGGCGTCAAAGCCCCAGCGAGTCGACTTCCCCCTGGTCGCGGCACGTTGCCGGCCCGAACGGTGGCCCGTCAACGCAGCTCTTCCGCGCTGAGATAGCCGTCGCGCCACACCACGGGGGCCAGCTCCCGAGCACGTTCGAGATACAGCACTCCGTCCTGCCCACGTCCCGCGGAATGCAGGGCTCGACCACGCAAGCCGATCAGGTGGGCACTGACGCGCGGCCCCGCCAGCCCCTCTGTCTCGAAGAGGGCCGCCGCTTGGTCGAGCAACTCGATCGCTCCCCCCGAATCGCTGGCATCGAGACGGTGCCGAGCCAGGGCAAGGTAGGCGTAGGGGTTGGTCGGATCCACCTGGATCGCCCGCTCGTAGCCACCCTGAGCCTGCTCGGCCGCGCCGGCTGCATCGGCTTCGAGACCCTGCGCGACGAGTCTGGTGGAGGCCCGACGTGCCGGATCTCCCTGTCCCACGACCTCGGAGAGCCGCATCGATTCGGCCCCCCCGTAGCGGTGGCCTCGGCCGGTCATCCCGCAGCCCGCCAGCATGACGATCAGGCTGCAGTGAAGCACGACCACACATGCGAGCGCGACGAGAGCCCGACCGCTCCTGCGCCCGGATCCGCCTGTAGAGGCTCCGCCATTCACCAGCATCACTCCGCGTCGGGTATTCGTGCGCTCACCGTCCGAACAATCCTTTGAGGGTACGGCGAAAGAAGCCGGGCCGCCTGTCGCGATCGCGCACCGCCGCGCCCGGCGGACAGGTCTCGACGGGTGCGGTGCCGCGAACGAAGAGCTCGCGCCGATGCTGCGGACATCCGCGTAGTGCTCGCGCCCCACTCAGCGGATCGATCTCGACCTCCTCGATGCCGGCAGGCCGCCGGAAGGCACCCCGAACGCGACTGCCGACGACCTCCTTCATGAAGTCCGTCCAGATGGGCAGGGCCCCATAGCTGCTCGGTCGACCAATGCTCCTCGGCTCGTCGTACCCGAGCCAGACCACGGCCACGAGCTCGGGCGTGAAGCCGACGAACCAAAGGTCGTACTCCTCGTCCGTGGTACCCGTCTTACCCGCGATCGGTCCCGTCAGCCCGCTGGCGCGCACGCGAGCGGCGGTGCCCCGATCGACGACGCCCTCGAGCAGCGAAACGGCAAGATATGCGGTGGCGGGATCGAGCACTGAGACCGAGCCCTCCAACGGGCGATTCTCATGCGCCATGCCGCCCGCCTCCACGACGTCGACGAAGGTTCGCGGAGTCGGACGACGGCCGCCGTTGGCCAACGTCGCGTAGGCACGTGCGATTTCAATCGGGGAGACCTCTGCGGTCCCCAGTGCGAGGCTGGGAACCCGGGGCAGGGGGCTCGAGATCCCGAGTGCGTGCGCCATGGTGATGATGCGATCGACCCCCACATGCTGTGCCAGACGAGCGGCCGGTACATTGAGCGAGCGCTCGATGGCCTCGCGAAGCGAGACAACACCTCGAAACGAGTGGTCGTAGTTCTCGGGGCTCCAAGTCCCGGCTGGTGTGTCGACAACGAGGGGCGCGTCTTCGAGCTGACTCGCGAGCGTAGCCGCAGGTCCGCTCGTGGGATCGAGCGCCGCCACGTAGACAAAGGGCTTGAAGACGCTGCCGACCTGCCGCCGTGCCTGGGTGCAGCGGTTGAACTGCGAAGCGCCGTAATCGCGTCCGCCCACCAGCGCCAGCACTTCTCCCGTCTGAGGCCGTAGGGCGAGCAGGCAGCCCTGGAGCCGGTCTCGAGACTCCACGTCGTCGGAGACCCTTCCCTCAACGCGCTCGAGGCCGGCTCTCAGAGCTCGCGCGGCGGCGCGCTGCATACGCGGATCCAACGTGGAGTAGATGCGCAGCCCCTCCGAGGCCAGCACCGCCTCGTCGTAGACCTCGGGAAGCTGCTGACTGAGGGCGTCGAGGAAGTAGCGAACCTCGCCCGACTCCGGACTCACCGCCGCCACGCGGAGCGGCTCGGCGACAGCACGCGAGAGCTCGCGATCGTCGATGTGCCCCTGCTCGTGCATGAGCTCGAGCACCAGATCTCGGCGGGCCGTCGCCCGTTCGGGACGACGGTGGGGGGAGATGCCGTTGGGGCTCTGGATGATGGCGGCGATGAGCGCCGACTCCGCCACGCTGAGATCGGTCGCCGATTTCCCGAAGTAGAGCCGCGCGGCCTCGCCCACGCCGTGCACCGCTGTCGAGCCACGTTGGCCCAGATAGATCTCGTTCAGGTAGGCCTCGAGAATCTCCTCCTTCCCGTAACGAGCCTCGACGATCAGCGCCATCACCGCCTCGCGCCCCTTGCGTTCGAGCGTCCGCTCCGGCGTGAGGAAGAAGTTCTTGACGAGCTGCTGGGTGAGGGTGCTGCCCCCCTGCTCAATACGGCCGGCTCTCAGATTGGCCAACAGCGCACCCACGACACGCCGCACATCCACCCCGTGGTGGCGCTCGAAGCGCCGGTCTTCCACCGCGTAGATGGCGTTGACCAGGTGTCGCGGCACCTGATCGAGCATCACGAGATCGCGCTGTTCGCGATTGGAGCCGAGAAAGGCGCTGACGGGCTCGGGCTCGAGCACCACCACATCGACGGCCGAGTAGTCCTGAAGATCCACCACCTGCTGGATGACTCCCTCGCCCAGGCGAAGGACGAGCCTGCGAGCCGGCTCGGGGCGCAGCGGATGGTCGAAAGCGCGCAGGTGGACGCGCAGCTCGCCGGGTCGCCACTCGAAGCGGCCGGCGGCCAACTCGCCCCCCTCCGGCTGCTCGCGGTAGCCCAGCCGCAGCAGCCAGCCCGACAGATCGATCCGCTGCCAATCCATTCCGGGGTAGACCACGAGCGGAGCGGAGTAGACCTTCGAGGGCACGGCGAATCGTCGGCCCTCGAAACGCGCAACCACCAGGCGGTCGAGATCGAGCACCCAGCTCGACAACCAGAGCCCCAGCGCGAATGCTCCGACGGCGACGAAACGAGCGAGCCATCGCAATCCGCCGATCAGCCGCGTCCGCCGCGCCTCAGCGCGGCGACGAAGCGTACGGCCAGCAGATCGCTGGGCCGTTTTCTTCCCGCCCTTCTTGCCCGTCGTGCGCCCTCCGCCGGTCTTGCCGCCGGTCACGCGTTTGCCCGCCGACGCCTTGCGTGCGCGGCCCTTGGAACCGGCCCTCTTCTTCGCCCCGGCCTTCTTCCCAATCACCAGCCCACTCTACGCGTGCGCGGTCGGCACCACTCTTGGACACAGCAGCCAACACCGCGGTTCAACTCGCGCCCCCTCGCGCGACCCCGAACTTCCCGGCGAGAAGGCTAGCCGTTCGGCCGGAAAGTCCACCGTCGCAACGAGAGCGCGTCCGCGGCCCAATGGCAAGTCGCGCGATCGAGGCGTCGCGGCGAATTCACGTCGTTCGCGCCGCGTTTTCCCGCTGCCGGTCGAGCCTCGACCGACTTGGTTCGTCCTTGTGAATCGTCTGCGAAACCGCGAGATTACCGTCTATGACGAGCGAACGAGCAAAGGCGGATCAGGGCACGAAGCTCTGGGGCGGGCGCTTCAGCCAGGCCACAGACGCCGCGGTCGAACGGTTCAGCGCCTCGATTCACTTCGACAGCGCGTTGGCGCGCTACGACGTGCGCGGCTCGATCGCCCACGCGCGCATGTTGGGACGCACCGAATTGATCTCCCAGGCGGACGTCGAAACGCTGGTGCAAGGCCTCGAGAAGATCCTGCACGAGATCGAGGCGGGCGAGTTCCCGTTCGACCCGGCGCTGGAAGACATCCACATGAACATCGAGGCGCGATTGCGCGAGCGGGTGGGCGCGGTGGCGGGCCGGCTCCATACCGGCCGCTCGCGCAACGATCAGGTGGCGACCGATCTGGCGCTCTTCCTGCGCGACGCCTGTCTCGCGAGTCAGCACGGGCTGCTGGCGCTGCGCCAAGTGCTGGTCCGGCGGGCCCGAGAACACGTCGACACGATTCTGCCCGGCTACACGCACCTGCAGCGCGCGCAGCCCGTTCGGCTGGCCCACCACTGGCTCGCCTTCGCCGAGGTGCTGGGGCGAGATTCCGGCCGCTTTGCAGACGCGCGGGCGCGCCTTGCCCGCTGTCCGCTCGGCGCGGGCGCGTTGGCGGGGTCGACTCTGCCACTGGATCGCCACGACACCGCGCAGGCGCTCGGCTTCGAGGCCCCCAGCCGCAATAGCATGGACACCGTCGCAGCACGTGACAGCGCTCTCGAGTATCTCGCTGCCGCCGCCATCTGCATGGTGAACTTGTCGCGGCTCGCCGAGGAGCTGGTCATCTGGTCTAGTAGCGAGTTCGGCTTCGTCGAGCTCGCCGACGCGTACTCGACTGGCTCGAGCCTGATGCCGCAGAAGAAGAATCCGGATGTGCCCGAACTCGTGCGCGGCAAGTCCGGCCGGGCCGTGGGAAACCTGGTCTCGCTTCTCACCACCATGAAGGGTCTGCCGCTGACATACAATCGAGACATGCAGGAGGACAAGGAGCCGCTCTTCGATTCGGTCTCCACGCTGCGAGACTCACTCGACGTGATGGCGGGCGCGCTGGCGACGCTGCGCGTCAATCGCGCGCGCATGAGGGAGGCGGCCGACGACCCGATGCTGCTGGCGACCGATCTCGCCGAGGTGTTGGTGCGCGAGGGGGTTCCGTTCCGCGAGGCCCACGAGGCGGTGGGGCGTATCGTGGCGCATTGTCTCGCGAAGCAGGTCGACTTGCGGTCGCTCTCGCGCGACGAGCTGCGGCACTGGAGCCCGGCCTTTCCCGCCGCGGCGGGGGAGCTGCTCGACGTTGAGCAAAGCCTCGAACGGCGAGCCCTCGTCGGCGCGACCGCGCGCTCGAGTGTCGAGGAGGCGCTCGGCAGCATGGAAGAGGAGCTGGGCGAGGACGAGCGGCATTTGGCTGCGGAGAACGAGACATGACGCAGCACCCTGGTGCGCGTGCCTTCCTCGCCAGCAGCAGCGTCGCGCTGCTGCTGGCGCTCGGCGCGAGCGGCTGTGGGCGCTACGGTCCGCCGGTCCGCCCGCCCGCGAGCGAGCAGCGGGCGGCGGAGCCCGAGGTCGACCAGGAGGACGAGCGCAAGGGCGCGACGTCAGAGAGAGAACGATGAGCGAGCGGAAACTTCTCGAATTCACCAAGATGCACGGCGCGGGCAACGATTTCGTCGTGCTGGACGGCATCCGAGACCGCCTGCCGAGCGAGCTTGCTGCCTTCGCGAAACGCATCGCTGATCGGCACCTCGGCATCGGGTGCGATCAGGTTCTGGTCGTACGGGAGGCGAGGGCCGCTGATTTCCGTATGGAGATCTTCAACCCCGACGGCTCTCAGGTGGAGATGTGCGCCAACGGTATCCGGGCGTTCTATAAGTACCTGCGCGATCGTCACCACACCGAGGCGGAGGAGATCGGTGTCGAGACCCTCTCGGGTGTGGTGCGGCCACGCTGGGCGGGCGACAACCGCGTGACGGTCGACATGGCGCACCCCGTTCTGGCTCCGGAAAAGATCCCGACGACACTCGGCTCGGGCCAGGGACCGGTCTTGGACGTGCTCCTGGACGTGCCGGCGGAGCTCAGCCTCGACGGCGGCGGGCGCGTGAGTCTGTCCTCCGTCTCCATGGGCAATCCCCATGCCGTGATTGAAGTACCGGACGTCGATCGGGCGCCGGTGCACGAACTCGGCAGCCTGATCGAGCACCACCCCGCCTTCCCGAATCGCGTGAACGTCGAGTTCGTCGAGCTGCTCGATCGCGGGCGCCTGCGCCAGCGGACTTGGGAACGGGGCACCGGAGAGACGCTCGCCTGCGGCAGCGGCGCTTGCGCCGTCGCGGTCACCTGTATGCTGCGGGGTTCAGTCGACCGAAGCGTCGTGATCTCGCTGCGAGGCGGCGAACTCGAGATCGAGTGGCTAAGTGATGACGCGCACGTCTTCCTCACGGGACCCGCGGCCGAGGTCTTCAGCGGCCAGATCGAGCTCGCGACCGGCGAGGAGCTGGAGGGCTAGGGCATGTTCGAAGGAATCCTCACGGCGCTCGTGACACCCTTTCGGGCGGGCGGAGTCGACGAGAAGGCACTCCGCGATCTGGTCGACTTCCAGATCGAGGCCGGTGTATCGGGGCTCGTGCCGTGCGGCTCGACCGGTGAATCCGCGACGCTCTCCCACAGCGAGCACCAGCGCGTCGTGGAGATTGTCGTGGCCGCCAGCGCGGGAAGAGTCCCGGTCGTCGCGGGTACGGGATCGAACTCGACGCGTGAAGCCGTCGCCCTCACGCGACACGCGAAGGAGGCGGGGGCCGACGGGGCACTGCTCCTCTCGCCCTACTACAACAAGCCGACACAGCAGGGAATCTACGAGCACTATGCCAGCATCGCGCGCGAGACGGCCTTCCCATTGCTGGTCTACAATATTCCCGGACGCACGGCCTCGAATATCGCGCCTGAGACAGTCGCGCGACTGGCAGAGCTCGATCATATAGTTGGCATCAAGGAAGCCTGCGGCAACATTGACCAGATCGCGCACGTCGTGGCCCGCTGTCCGGCTGATTTCGATGTGCTCTCGGGCGACGACTCCTTCACGCTTCCTTTGCTCGCTGTCGGGGGCAAGGGCTGTATCTCGACTACATCCAATGTGGCGCCCCGCGAGATGTGCGAACTGGTGAGCGCCTTCGCGTCGGGCGACATCGCACGCGCGCAGCAGGTCCACTACCAACTGCTGCCGCTCTTCGACGTTCTCTTCTGCGAGACCAATCCCATTCCGCTGAAGGCCGCGCTCCACCTGGCGGGCCGGATCGACGAGGAGATCCGCCTGCCGCTGACACCCCTCACCGAGGCCAACCGCGAGCGGCTGCAGCTCGTACTCAAGGACGTGGGGATCCTTCAGTGAGTGGCAGCAGCGTGCCGGTCCTCGTGGTGGGCGCGTGTGGGCGGATGGGCGAACGCGTACGGAGCGGCCTGAAGGAGCACGAACGGCTGAGGCTGGCCGGCGCGCTCGAGGCGCCGCGTCATGCCGAGCTGGGACGCGAGATCGAGCCGGGCGTCACCTTGAGCGACGACGTCGACGCAGCGCTCGATGGCTGTCAGGTCGCGATCGACTTCACGACGCCCGCGGCGACGCTCGCGAACGTACGGGCCGCTGCAGCAGCCGGCGTGGCGTACGTGACCGGAACCACCGGGTTCAGCGAGGAGCAGAAGAGAGAGCTCGCGGAGCTGGCAGGGAAGATTCCGCTCGTGCACGCGCCGAACTTCTCGCTCTCGGTAAACGTGCTGGGCTGGCTCGCACGCGAGGCAGCAAGGCGCCTCGGCGAGGACTTCGACGCCGAACTCTTCGAGCTCCACCACGCCGCCAAGCGCGACGCCCCGAGCGGTACGGCACTCTTTCTCGCGGAGGCAGTGGCGAGCGGCAGGGGCCAGCGCCTCGAAGACCATATCGTGCTCGAGCGGGCCGGGGAGACCGGTAGCCGGCCCGTGGGTGCGATCGGGGTCCAGACACTGCGGGGCGGCGACAACCCCGGTGAGCACACGGTCCTGTTCATCGGGCACGGCGAACGCTTGGAGCTGGCGCACCGATCCTCCACCCGCGATCACTTCGCGAGAGGTGCGCTCCGAGCCGCGTCCTGGTTGGTGGGTCGCGCCCCCGGTCTCTATCCGATCGAGCAAGTACTGGGCCTCGAATAGCCCCACGCACGCGACGGACGGAGCGGGCAAGCCCGTGCGAGAAGAACAGGAGGCGCCAGAGGCGCCTCCTGTCTCTCTCCAGATCTAAATGTCGTAGTAGAGCTCGAACTCATGGGGGTGCGGGCGAAGGCGAACCGGGTCGCACTCCTCCTCGCGCTTGTACTGAACCCAGGTCTGGATCGCGTCCTCCGTGAAGACGTCGCCCGTCAGGAGGAATTGGTGGTCCTCCTCGAGGCAGTCCAGCGCCTCCTCGAGGCTCCCCGGCATCGACCCGATGCCCTGCTTCTCCTCCGGCGAGAGCGCGTAGATGTTCTTGTCGAGCGGCTCGCCCGGATCGATCTTGTTCTCGATGCCATCGAGGCCGGCCATCAGCATGGCCGCGAATGCCAGATACGGATTCGCCGTCGGATCCGGGTACCGCACCTCGATGCGCTTTGCCTTCGGGCTCTGGCTGTACATGGGGATGCGGCAGGATGCCGAGCGGTTGCGGCTCGAGAGAGCGAGATTCACCGGCGCCTCGTAGCCGGGGACCAGCCGCTTGTACGAATTCGTCGTCGGATTCGTGAAGGCGGCGAGAGCCCGGCTGTGCTTCAGGATGCCGCCGACGTAGTGCAGCCCCAGCTCCGAAAAACCCCCGTAGCCATCGCCCGCGAAGAGCGGAACACCATCCTTCCAGATCGACTGGTGGCAGTGCATGCCCGAGCCGTTGCCCTCGAAGATCGGCTTGGGCATGAAGGTCGCCGTCATACCGTTCTGACGGGCGACGTTCTTCACCACGTACTTGTACTTGATCACCTGATCCGCCATGGAGAGCAGCGGGCTGAAGACCATGTCGATCTCGCACTGGCCGGCGGTCGCGACCTCATGGTGCTGGGCCTCGATCCCGATCCCGAGCTTCTGCATCTCGAGCACCATCTCCGTGCGGATGTCCTGCAGGGTATCGATGGGCGGTGTCGGGAAGTAGCCCTCCTGGGCGCGCGGCTTGTAGCCCAGATTGCCACCCGGCTCCTCGGAGCCGGAGTTCCAGGACGCTTCGGGGGAGTCCACGCTGTAGAAGCCATGGTCGGCTCCCGTGCTGAAACGAACGTCGCTGAAGACGAAGAACTCGGCTTCGGGACCGATGAAGGCCGTGTCCCCGATGCCGGATCGCTTCAGGTAGTTCTCGGCCTTCCTGGCGATGTAGCGCGGATCGCGTGAATACGACTCCCGGGTAATGGGATCGACGATGTCGCAGATCAGTACCAGTGTGGGGTGCTGAAAGAAGGGATCGATGAAGGCGGTCGACGGATCCGGCACCATGAGCATGTCGCTCTCGTTGATCACCTGCCAGCCGCGAATCGACGAGCCGTCGAAGCCCTGGCCTTCTTCGAATATCGACTCATCGATAAAGTCCAGGGGGAACGAGCAGTGCTGCCAGGTGCCAGGCCAGTCGGTGAAACGCAGATCCACCATGACCGCACCGTTCTCTCTTGCGAATTCGAGCACTTCCTTGGGTGTCATTGATCCTTCCTCGTCAGGCCCAGCGCCACTCGGCCAATCTGGGTGTGGTGTCAGACCGCATCCGGGCCGCGTTCACCGGTCCGGATGCGAATCGCCTCCTCCATGGGGAGTACGAAGATCTTGCCATCGCCGATACGGCCCGTGTTGGCCGAATCCACGATGACGTCGATTACTTTGTCCGCCAGCTCGTCCGCAACGGCGATCTCGAGTTTGATCTTCGGCAGGAAGTCGACCACGTACTCGGCTCCGCGGTAGAGCTCGGTGTGGCCCTTCTGCCGTCCGAAACCCTTCACCTCGCTGACCGTCAGGCCCTGAATCCCAATGCCGTGCAGGGCCTCCTTGACCTCGTCGAGCTTGAATGGCTTGATGATCGCTTCGATCTTCTTCATCGGGTCGGTTCTCCGCCGCCTGCTTGGGCGGCAGGGTCGTTTGCAGGTTTCGTTCCACTTTGTCGCGGGCCGCAGGAGAGTCGCCTTGTCGACTGAGCGGCGCCTGAAGGACAAGAGCGCCCCACAGCGGGGGATTTCCGCCGATGCCTGCACAGCGGCTGGGCATGGGGTGCCCGCTCAGCGGGCACCGGCCTATGCCGGAGCGTGCGAGCGGCGGGGCGATCTGTCGGGAGGACTCACTCCGCCCTGATAGGAAGCGGGCTGGTCGACTGCGGATGTCCTGGCCCGCGATACAGACCCGCAGCTCCGGGAGCTCGACTCCCGCTGGAGTTTGGAACGCCGCTTGCATTGACAATGTCGACTTGCGACGGAGGACACAGCGCTGTGAGCACTTGCTTCGACCCGACACTGAACAGCCGAGCCGCAGCCCCGTCCCCACAAACGGGCGACGCCTCTCACGAGAAACAGGAGTTCGAACGATTCCTGGAGCACGCTCAGCAGCGGGAGCGAAGCGATCAGGGCGCTCGCTCACTGCGGGCCTGGCTCGAGCTCGCCGAGGCCTGGCGCATCACTCAGGCGCTGCGCGACTGCCGCGGCAACCGTTCCGCCGCGGCACGCACGCTGGGTATCGGTCGGCGAACCCTCTACAGCAAGATGGAGAAGCTGAACATCAGCGCCACCTGGGGGATCTGAGCGGCTGCGTCCAACTGTTCCGGAGTACGAAGGGGCGCGACAGCCGAAGCAGCCGCGCCCCTTTACCCAGCTCTGTGGCGTCCCGCTAGAACTGGTAGAGGAGCTGCACGAGCCCCACGACCTGGCTCTCCTGGGTTACCAGCAGGTTCTTGTTCAGCAGCGCGTTCGGGCCGGTGCGGTCCCAGCGGATCTCGGCCTTTGCCGACAGATTGTCGGTGAGCGCGTGATCGAGCGTGCCCGTCAGCGTGAGGGCCTTCGCCTTCGCCGCGCCGGTGGTCTTCGTGATCAGGTACTCGCCGCGCACCGCCACACCGGTCGAATCCAGTACTGCGAGACGCGCCGCCAGCGCGATGCCGTGCTGGTTCACGTTGGGTCCCGTGTTGTTCATTTTCTTGTAGTCGTAGTTGATCCAGGTATCGAGGTTGTCCGTGGGGCGGGCGGTGAGCAGAACGTCCACCAGAGTGGTCTTGTTCGCGAGCGCAGCGGCGCCCGCAGCACCGGTCGGGCCGTCGGTCCCGTAGTTGACCCCGACCGCGGCCGAATAGTTGTCGGTCCTGTAGGCGACCTGACTCGTCAGCGCCTTGCCCTTTCGGCTATCGACGCCTCCAATGCTGCCCGCATTCACGTTGGCAGCGCGCTCGTTGCTGATGGGGCTGTTGAGAGCCCCCACCGCGATCGAGAGACCATCGATGATCTCGCTGCTCGCAACGGCGCCCAAACCGGTGGTCGGCTGGATGCCCCATACGCGACCACGCGTGATATTGAAGTTCGCATTGGTCTGTGTCACCTCCGCACCGAGCAATGTCGGAAGCTGGCCGGCGTCGATCTGAACGTCCTTGCCCAGGGGCGCGAGGTAGCTCACATACGCGGAGTAGAGACCCACCGTCATGGCCTCGTCGCCCGTGGCGAGAGTCGGGTTGACGTTGTCGGTCGCCTGGCCCGCGGAGAAGTCTACGTGGAAGCCGCCGCGGCTCTCCTCGGTCGGGGCCTTGTCGATCTCGATCCAGACCTGATCGAGCTGAAAAGTGTTGGGGCTCCCGTGACCGACGAAGCCGTTCTGCCCGGCACCCATCGCCGCGTTGTTCGAGCCGTTGGAGTTGTAGTTGTAGCTCACCGCCGCCCACGCATTGATGTCGGTCTTCTCGATGAAGCTCGACAGCGCGTTGGCGGAGCCACGCTCTTCAGTGAGCCCGGCGGACTCGATCACATCCTGCTGGCTCCGGACAGTGGCGTCGGCCTCGCTGAGCTGATCCGTTGCAGCTTCAAGGCGATCCTCCATCTGAGCCATCCGCTCCTCCATGACGCGGAGCTTTTCCTCGATCTCGCTTGCGGCCGCGAGCTGCGGCACGAGCAGCATGCCAACGGCCATGATCACGGCGGTTCTATGGATCAATCGCATTGTGTTTCTCCCTGGCTGATGATTCGCTGTCAGGATCTCGGGTGTCGGGGCCTCGAGAGCCCATCCGCGGCGACACCCTTCGACTATCTCCTGCTTCCTGTCTCTTGTCTCGTTCGCACTCAGTCATCACGACACATACTCGAGACTCACATGGCTTCTCGAGTGCTGCTCGCCTCCGCTCACGCTCTTCTGCGAGACGGCGGCGAACCGATCGGCGGCTCTCCGAACTGATCAGCGACGTTGCTGACCACGATCAAGCGAATGGCTCGGGCTCAGAACCTCGCGCATTTCTCCCTCGCTGGAAAGAGCCTGCGCAACACGAGCGCGGCGGCTCGAAGAGGAACGGGGGAGCGACAAAGAGGAGAACGAACGTCCATTCTCTGCTTCGTCTGTGCCACAATCGACCCGAGTGCGCGTGATCTCGCTTGGCTGCATCGAGGCGGGGAGACACCGCCGCGAGCGACAAACGAGCGCTTGTTCGGTGCCATCGCCAGCTCGCTGTGGCGGTGTCCCGGGAGAAAGGCTGCCGAGCCGTACCGACCGCTAGCAGGATGCGGCGCGGCCAAGGCGCCACAGTCCACAGCTATCGAAATGCGCCACGGTGCGGGGGCAGAGCGTGGTATCGCCGGCCGCGTGTGCGCGTTCGAGCCATGCGAAGTCCGCGACCGTATCGAGGTCGACGCTCGGCTCGAGGACGCGACAGCGCAGCCCGAGTCGTCGCGCGTTTGCGAGTGTTTCGTCGAGAACCGATCCCGTGCTCATCGGGTGGTCGAAGAGTCCGGGAACCGGAGCGCGAAGACCGATCAGAGCGTAGCCACCATCGAAATCCGGTGTCACGACGACGTCGTTCTCCATCAGGCCGTCGAGTGCCATCTCCACGTCGTGGGGACCGAGCACCGGGCTGTCGCTGCTTCTGAGCAGGATCCGCTCGGCGCCGCCGGCAGCCGCCTCGGCGACGGCCCAGGTCATGCGTTCGGAGAGCCCCAGTCCCTGTTGCACGATGACGCGGAGATTCTGCGGCACCAGCGAAGCGAACTCGGCACAGGCCTCGGCGGGATGAATGCTCACCACGGGCTCGATCCCGAGCGCCTCGGCCAACGCGCTGGTCGCCTCCAACACATCGGCGAGCATCTCGCCATAGAGGGCAGCCGCCTGCTCGGGAGAGAGTGGCGGTGTCATGCGAGTCTTCACCATGCCCGGCCGCGGCGCCTTGGCGAAGACGACGATGACGCTGCCGCCGGCAACGAACGCAGTCAAGTCGCCACGCCCTTGTGCGCGACGAATGGCAACTTCGATATGACGGCCGTGACTTCTCCCGCACACACGTCGGTACCGGGCTCGGCATGCTCGCGCCGCACGAAGCCCAGACCGATGGCACCAACTTCAGGCGAAGAGCACGCACTCGTCACTTCACCCGTCTTCCGACCATTGACACTGACGGGTGTGTCCGGCCCGGGCGGCGCGTTTCCTGAGAACTTGAAGCCAACGAGCAGATGGTTGACGTGGCCACGAGTGCGCAGGCGCGCCACGATCTCTTGCCCGACGTAGCAGCCTTTGTTCGTCGAGATCGCGTGCCCGAGCCGCGCTTCATCGGGTAGGACATCCTCGTCGAGCTCGGCCCCGAGCAGCGGGACGCCGGCTTCGATGCGAAGCACTTCGAGCAAGTCGGAGCGGGTAGGCACGAGGCCGTGCGCACTTCCCGCTTCGCCAAGCGCCCGCGTGACGTCATCGATTGCGCCGGGTGCCATGAAGAGTCGCCGGGCGGGTTCGCCGGACCAGCCATAAGCGGCGCACACGACAGCATGCCCGGCCAGCTCTATCTCGCGACAGGCCTCGGGTGCGAGATCGTCTTCGGCTCCCGTCAGAGCGCTGATGATCGCCGGAGAGCTCGAGCCTTCCAGAGCGAGCTGATGGAGTCCCTCGCTCGCATCATCGAGCTCGACGTCATCCGCAATAATGTGGCGATGCAGCCGCTCGAGCACACGCGGAATCGCCTCGCCAGCCGTTTCGAGCCAGATCTCCTCATCCAAGAGTGAGACATGGAGATCTGCCACGATGGCGCCTTTGGGCGTCAGCAGCAGCGCGTAGCAGCCCGACTGCTGACCACCGGACTCCAGCGCGCCAATGTGTGCCGAAAGCATTCCGTCGAGCCAGCGCACGCGGTCGCGGCCGCGCACGCGGATCAGGCCGCGCTCCGGCAGGCTGAAGAGCCCCGCACCTTCGCGCACCGCCCGCGTCTGTGCCACCTCGGTCGTCACTGTTTGGATCCCTCGTCGCGATCTCCGCTCGCCACGGTGGTCTTCGGCCGAGATCCGGCTGCAGCCGGCAGCGGCAGCGGGCCGTAGAGCGCCTCGGCACGAGCGTCCTGGGCCTTCTTCCAATCCGCAAAGTGTTCCTGGACCGCATCGTACTCGTCTTCGAGATCGACATCGATCGCGCAGCCACCGGCCTCTGTAGTGACGAAACGAAAACGCGTGTCGAGGATTCGGCTGCACACGCGTTCGTTGACCTCGACCGTGACGATCCCCCGCAGCCAGTCGGCGAGCCAGCGCATGCCCCAACGATCCGCCAATCCCGCCAGGTGCATGATGCTGTAGAGCAGAACGATCATGGGACCGCCGGCCTTCGGCCAGAAGAGCTTCCAGGCCAGGACGGCCATGTTCCAGAACTCGCGTTGGTGACGGTGCTCGTACATCTCTTCGATGCGATACCGGTTGCCGAGGCGGGCCGGGCGGGCGTAGTGGAGATTGCTCTGCCGCAGGCGTCCCTCCCGCAAATTGAAGTACGCCACCTCGATCCCGCTCTCGCCCGGGGCTCGCGGGCGAAAGGCCTCCAGTGATTCCTCAGTCACCAACCCACATGCGTAGTCACAATCGAGCTCGTTCGACTGCTCGATGAAGGCGGAAATCTCTTGCGCTGTCGCAAACGGGAGATCGCCCGAGAGATAGAGGATCCGCTGGTCGACTTCTTGACCGACCGGGTCACGTCCCCGCTCGACATCGCGAGAGAGAACGCGGCGAAACGTCTCCCAAGAATTCTCCATCAGGCTTCGAAACTGCTCGACGATGAACAACGGCTTGCTGATCTCGGCGCGAACAGCCGGGTCGGCGAAGACGGCCTCGAGCCGCGCGCGGTTGCCCACCACCCAGACCTCGGAGACTTCGGGGACACTCTGCAGCGTCGCTACGACATGGGCGACCAGCGGTCGTCCCGCAACCTCGAGGAAGACCTTGCTGTCGCCGTACACCGCTTTGGCCGCGCGTGTGTCACCAGCGGTCACGATGGCGGGAAGGAACACGAGACTACTCGTCGCCATCCTCGAGGAGGAAGACCACCTGCAGCGTGACGAGGAACTCGCTGATGCGTCCATCCTCGACCGTGGCCTTCTCCTCGATGACCCGGATGCTCGTGATGCCGCGCAGAGTCTGTCGCGCCCGCTCCAAGCCAAGCCTGGCGGCGTCCTGCCAGCCCTCGGTAGAGGCGGACGTAATGGTGGAAACCGATGCTATTGCCATGCTGCGTCGACCTCGTTCTTCCCGCTTGCCTGCCGCCTGTCGCCGGCTACCAGTGCTGCTCGCTACGTGGGGCCACATCGAAGACGAGCCGCAAGCGCACGCGATACTCGGCGATTTCGGCCCGCTCGATCTTGATCGACTTGCCCACCACCTCGATCTCCTGGATGCCGCGCAAGGTGCTGTTCGCCCGCTTCAGCACGGCGCGGGCCGCGTCCTCGAAGCTCTGCGGCGAGGATCCGATGATTTCGCTGACCTTGCTCACCCACATGCGAGCACCCCCGCCGCCCGCACTCCGCAACGAGGCGACGACTTTCGCAACGACATTCACCGCAAAGTAGCGCGAGTTCAGGCGGCTCCCAGCGGGACGCAAGCCGCTGGGCAACGGGGACACGCTGGCGGCGCGCCGCTCTGGGCCGATCGGGGGATCGGAAAGCCTGCCGGGAGCGGGGGATGGCGGGTTTCGGACCCATTCACGTCTCTGAGGCGGCCGGTGCACTCGAGTTCACGGCCTCATCGACCGCCGAAACGATGCTCGGGCCGTACGCAGCTCTCTCGGTTAAATCGCTGTAAAACAATAGTTTTTCTATATTGGCCAGAGAGCGGATTGTAGCGAGTGGATTGTGGAGCCTGAGCCGTTCGAGACGCCGACCCTCACGTCGCGAGCGCAGGCCGCTCTGTCAGTCGGGGTGGGGAACGGCTTGAGGGCAGCACGAGGGCCCCAATCCAGAGCTCGGGAAGCGAGGCACAAGGCAGCGGCTCGTTTCGCTATCCGCCCGAGGGCTTCGTTCTCGGCGACATCGGCGGAACGCGGGTCCCCTGCATCTCGGCTCAGCTCCAGATCCTCTGTCACCTTGGCCACGAGCCCACTCCCGAGGACGCTCGCGACGTCCTCTTGCTCTGCCGCCAGTTCGGACTACGGGTTGCCTCCAGCTGTCGGCACTTCGGTGGCCATGGTGCGGGCTTCTATGAAGAAGCCGCTGACGAGCCCCGCGGTGAGGGTCGACTTCCGTCACCGATTCACTGCTCGCGCTCGACTTCCCACCGGCATCCTGTTTCGACGGCTTGCCGGGCTCGCTGCCAGCGAACAGCGCCGCGCGATCGATCCGTGGTAGCGTTCTGACGGCGGGCGAGTGTGCTTCAGCGTTGACCGTCAGCGCTGCTCGGCGCAGCCAGAGCCCCGCTCCCTTGGACGGCCGTGTATGCGAAGTTTCGCGGAGACCATTGAGATCGTCGCCGATTCGGACCGGGTCTGGCGAGCGCTCAGTATCCCTGCCGAGGTGATCTGCTGGGACACGGGAGTCGTCGAGCCGCTCGATGCCCCGCCCGACTATCCGAGCGCTGGGCAACACGTCCGCTGGCGCTATCGCCTCGGCCCGCTGCCGCTCATTCTTCACGACTGCCCTACCCGAGTCGAATCGGGCTCGCTTCTGCGTTCCTCCATCCGGCTCGGTCCCTTCGATTTCGATGAGACCTACACACTCCGTGACAAGGGGGCATCCGCTACTCAGCTCACCGCCGAGTTGTCAGTGGCAAGCGCCGTCCCGGTGCTTGGCTCCCTGCTCGAGCGAATCGTGGGCCAACCGCTTGCGCGTTCCACGGTGCGCAACTCGCTCGCCGCCATCAAACGCCACTGTGAACGACCCGAGTAGTTCGGCCTGAGCAGCTCGGCGCGACCAGTCGGCTTGTTCCCAAGCCGGTTGGCGCCGAGCCGTTGGCCCACGAAGGATCAGAGAACCGATGATATCAGCGCACGAGGCACTCCAACGTCTACAAGAAGGGAACCGCCGCTTCACATCGGGCATGCAGAAACGCGACGCGTATCTGAGTCAGTCACAGAGAGCCGAAATGGCTGCGGGGCAAGAGCCCTTCGCGATCATCCTCGGCTGTTCGGATTCGCGGGTGGCGGCGGAGATCGTATTCGACCAGGGACTCGGCGACCTCTTTGTCATCCGCGTGGCCGGCAATATCGTGGCGCGCTCTCAGGTTGGCAGTGTCGAGTTCGCAGCGGCGCGGTTCGGCACCCGACTCGTCGTGGTCTTGGGGCATTCCCAGTGCGGGGCCGTTCTCGCCACATTGGAAGAACTTCGACAACCGATGCAGAGCCAATCGCCGAACCTGCGTTCGATCGTTGATCGTATCCGGCCGTGCGTCGAGGAGTTGATGGGAAGCGAGCTGCGGCACGACTCGGAAGCGCTCGTTGGGCACGCAGTTCGCGCCAACATCGACGCCTCGGTGAACCATCTACGGCACGGCTCGGAGATTCTGGAGCGACTGATCCAGGACGACGGCCTCCTCGTGATCGGCGCCGAGTATTCATTGGAGACTGGAGAGGTCGAGTTCTTCGATGGTGTGGAGGCCACCCAACACCGATGAAGCCCCCCGCTTTCGACGACTCCGTTGAATTGGCCCACGCAGCCATCGGTCGGCACACTCTGCTTGGGCCCGCTCTTGAGAGACCATGAGGATCCGAGTCTTCCAGAAGTCAGACGAGTCCTCGGTCATCTCCCTGTGGCAGAGATGCGACCTGCTGCGTCCGTGGAACGACCCCAAGAAGGACATTCAGCGGAAGCTGGACGTTCAGCCGGAGCTGTTTCTCGTGGGTGTGCTGGACGATGATGTCGTGGCCACGGTCATGGCCGGATACGAAGGCCACCGCGGATGGGTCAACTACCTGGCCGTAGCTTCAGAGCATCGCCGGAAGGGGCTGGGTCGCGCCATGATGGCCGAAGCGGAGAGTCTGCTGAAACAGACACGGTGCCCGAAGCTCAACCTCCAGATTCGTGGCAGCAACACCTCCGCGATCGAGTTCTATCGACGGCTTGGCTACCAGGCTGACGATGTCGTGAGTCTCGGGAAGCGGCTCGAGCAAGACGAATAGGCGTGAAGCGGCCCGGCACCCATGACGCGCCCGGTTGGCGATAGGCGCTGACGTCCCTCGACAGCTGCCTGGCGAAGCGGTCTCACTTCTGAGCGCGTCGCCTCGTGCGCTCGCGACGGCCTACATCCCGCCACAGCGCGAGGAGGCCGGTACCCAGCAGCAGGGCCGCGGTGGGTTCAGGAATGACCGCGGTGGGCTCGGGATTGGTGATCACACCCCTGGCGTTCGGGGCCTGATTGATCGCCAGCGGGGGCTTGGTGAGATCTCCAAGCATGAAGATGCTGCTGCGAATCTCGTCCATCGTGATGCTGATGTCGCCGAACCCGTCACCCGGGGCAATGACGTGGAAGACGAGGTGGACAAGCCAGTCGGCACCAGCGGTCGGAACTCCGCTCCCGTCGAGGAGCCCGCTCGACAGGAAGTCGACCTGAACCTGATCGGAGTGGAGTCCATTCAGCGCACAGCCCTGGCCCGGGGTCGCGTCGACGCCATTGCCACACTGACCAACCGCCACCAGGTAGGCGCTTCTGGCAGTCGAGTGGAGGAGGAAGGGATTGGTCGACGAAGCGGCCCGGTCGTAGGCCAGAACGCCCGTGTCGAAGATGACGCCAGTGGCGAGGAGCATCACGTCTGCCGCCCCCTCTGTGTCGAACGCCAACGTGATTGTCACGGTATCGCTGTGTGTAAGGGTACTGACGCCATCGTAGTTGCTCGTCACGTCGAGCCGATAGGCACTTGCGCTTGATACGCTGAGGATCAGCAGCGCGATCGCGAGAGGGTTGAGTGTCACGAGACGCATCCACTTCGCTCCTTGAGTTGTTGATTTCGCAGGCTTACGCACCGCGGTGTCCAGGGTATCGGATGACTACGCGGGGTCGCCACACCTTCATGGAGGCTTCACTGCTTGGGGCGAACTACCCCCGATTCTGTGGGCACTCAGAGGCAGCGATGTGACGCGGATTCAAGCACCTCGCGGCTGACACCGCCGTGATCGCCATGCCGTGGCATAGGCGACCGCGCACTCGGAGGTACCCGACATCGCTGCGCTTCTGGACATCGAGAGGCAGACCCCGTAGGGTGTTGCGCAGCCACTGCGGAGCGAAGACGAACAGCGGGAGCGGCATGTTCGGTATCGGAATTGTGGAGCTCATCGTCTTCTCGTTGCTCGTGGGACCTACTCTCTACCTCACGCGCCGCGCACTCCGATTCGATAGCACGCTCCACGCCTGCATCTGCGCCGGTACTCTCTTCTCCGCGATCGTCGTGAGAGCCGCTCCCACACTCCCGGTTCCGCCCGAAGCCGTGATCGCCGTGGTTCCCTTCCTCGAAGGTGAGGAGATGAGTCAGAGCCACGTCGTCATCGACCTGGCGCCCGACGGCCAGCGACCCTTCCCGTTGCTGCTCGACACGGGGGCGAGCACGAGCATCATCACGCCTCGGCTTGCCCGGAGCCTGGGAGTCTCGGTGCGGCGGATCAAGAGCACGCCGTATCGGAAGGCCACACGTCTCGGTCGCGATCTCCAATTCTGGGTCGACACCCGCGCGAGCGACACGGCGTCCTCCACGGGCTGGGAGGTCGGCGTCCTCGGTGCAGACTTCCTCGACGACTACCTGATCGAGATCGACTACCCGGCGCGCAAGGTTCGCTTCATTGATCCCGATCGCTACGACTTGCCGGAGCGTGTCACAGCGCCAGATGAATGCGTCCTACCGTTCACCCTCTCCGGCACGCGCATCCTCATCGAGTTCGAGCTCGAGGGGCGGCCTGTCCGAGCCATGCTCGACACCGGGGCTAGCGGCACCGGGCTTCTGTCGGGCAAGGTCGTTCGCGAAGTTGGTGTAGACGTTGAAGCGCTACCCGAGGGTATGGAGATCATGACCACCCGGGGTGTGCTCTCGACTCGGGTCCTCGAAACTCGTCGCTTCGCCTTCTGTGGCTTCGCCTTCGAACGGATTGGATTTCTCGTTTCGCCGCGGGGCTGGTTCAACATAGCGGGGCCCACGGATTCAGCTCTCGGGCACGACATTCTGAGCCAGTTCACGATCCGCATCGACTACGAGCGACGGCGGCTGTGGCTGAAGCGAAGCCCATCGTTCGCGAGCAGGTACGGGGGGATGTCCTGGGCGCAAGCGCGTAGCGAGATCTTTGCCTTGCCCCTCTCAGACGCGGAGCGCCAGGCGCTGCGGCTGGAGGCCGAGCACCGCGACGCGGAGCAGACCGAGAGGTGGAAGGAGCGCCAGGCCTCGCGCCTCTTCGTCGAAGAGCTCGGCGGCTGGGGAGTCATCGAGGGGCATCGGCGCCGGCGCGGGCCGAAGCCCGGGGAAGTCTGGGTCAGCTACGACGAGATGATGCGGATTCGGCGAGAGCAGGATGCCAATTCCGGTGGCCAGCCCTGAGCACCGACAACGGGTTCGGAGCGGACCGATATCGAGGACACGGACGCTGCAGACGACTCTTGCCGGAGGACGGGTGAGTGGTCGCGCACTCAGCCCTTCCCGATCGAGAGATGGGGGAGTGAGCGCGCAGCGGTGCCACTAACTGACTTCAGGTAACCTGCAGCCGTCTTGGCGCGTCAACTGCCGACCGTTGGCCGGCGCGGTGGAGAGCCGTGCGAACCTCGGATCGTTCAGATCCCCGTGAGCCGTTTCGCTGGAACGCCGGTGGCTGGTTTGGCCCGCAGCTCGGCGGCACACTCTGGCTTCTGCTTCTTGGCCTTGCCGTCCTTCCCAAGGACGCGCTGGCGGCCGCAGTCGTTCTTGCGTGCTTCGCGAGCGCCAATCTCGTGGGGCTTTCGCTTTGGCGTCGGCGCCACGCGAGCTCGGCGTATCCAGCACTCCAGCGGATGATCGCCGCCTGCGGCGCGGCCTCCCTGATTGCGGTGGCTTTTCTCGACTCACGACCGGAATCGGTCGAGTTCGCGCCCGCGATCCCCTACTGGCTATTGCTCATCTTCCCAGGCGTCATGCTCATGCTCTGGCTTCAACGGCGGCGCGGAGCACACCGGTAGGCGGGCCGCCCAGCAAGCCGCTGAAGGTGACGGCCGAACAGCGGTCTCCCATCGGACCGCGGCCGTGCTCACCGTCCCCCGGGGTGAATTGCCCTCGGCAATCTCAATGCTGGCCGCACCTTAGCGATCCGGGGGCTATGAGACAGCTTCTAGGCTTTTCTGACACATTCCGGCCACAACGACCACTTCCTCCATAGTGCTGCCGCGACCGGAGGGAGTGGGCTCTATGCGCATTCGTCTTGTTCTTCTCGCAACGATCTCGTTACTCGCAACAGCGTCTGTTGCGTCGGCGGCCACGATCGTATTCGAAAACGATCTCCCGGGTTGGCAGGCCTTGGCCTCGCCAGAATATGTCGTGGACTTCGAGGCGGCGAGCGGAGAGCTTGTCGGAAACGAGTTCGCCGGCCTGCCGCTGGCACCGCTATTCGAGCTGATTTCCGGGCAGGGGCTGTTCTCTGGCGGTCTGGCGCCCACTCAGCTCACCCCCTCTAGCGGCGTCAATGTGTTCGGCCCTGCCGACACGGGCTCGATTGAGGGCGTGATCCGAGTGAGCTTCGATTCTCCAGTGACAGCCGTCGGAGCGTTCTTCTTCGATGTCGAGGTGGACTTCGCGCTGACGGGCTTCTCCACGATCGCGGGAGCTGCGGTGCCGGAAGTAGCCTTCTCCTCTTTCCAGGGCCAGGCCGTGCAGTCGTTTCTCGGATTCGTGACGGATTCGCCAGTCTCCTTCGTCGACATCCACTTCGCCACACTTCCAAACGCCGATGGGACGGCCATCGATGACCTCAGGTATTCAACTGTGCCCGAGCCGTCAACCGCCATCCTTCTCGCGCTCGGCTTGCTCGGTCTCAGCGTGCAGCGCCGCCCAAGACGTATCAGACCCGCGTTCGTCAGCGGGTAGAGACTTCCCGCGACGTCTGCCCAGGTGCTCGGTAGCGCTGTGGTTCTGGGCATCAAGACGCGAGCCCTCTACTGTGGATCAGCGGCGACCTTGGCTCGCAAGCTTCTCAGAGCCAGGTCCCCATCGGTCACCCGTTGCCGAGGTCGCCCACCAGCCGGTCGGCCACGCCTCGGGGAGGGAGTTTCGGGCGAAATCCATACCCGATGAGTCCGTCGAGACAACGGTCTGCGTCTAGACGGTGTCGATCGGCCCGTAGGATTCCCATTGGTAGCCCTGCTGTACGCGCCTGAAGGCGTACAGGCGCGTGCCATCGGTTCGTACGTTGATGATGCCGGGCAGAATCTTCTTGAATCGGATACGCGCTTCCGTATTCGCGCCCGACTGCGAGAAATCGATATCGGACAGCGTGGTATCGGTTCCCGTATCGGCTGCTGCGACGGGGTCCCCATCATCGACGAAGAGGGCGGACAGAGCCGTCGAAAACAGGAGGGGGGCGTCGATGCGGCTCGCGCGCCCGATGGCGCCCAAGAAGTTTGCACGGGGATGACCGTGGTCCGGAACTTCTCCCGACGAGACGATTGTGATCATCGGATTGACGGCGTTGAACAAGCGGGTGCTGAACTCATGACTCCCATGATGCGGCGCCTTGAAGACGTGAGAGTTCAGATTCAAGTCCGCGTTGGGGAGTCTCGCCAGATGATCGCCCCCATCCTCGTTCAGATCCCCAGAGAACATCGTACGCACGAAGTCGTACGTCATGCGGAACACCAGAGAATGGCCGTTGATGGTATGCGCCTTGTCGGAGAACCACTCGAGCGACTGGCCATCTGGCTCGAGGACCGGGCCCAGGATCTCGACCGTGATGTCGGGGTCCCCAACGTCCAGCACGCCCTGCGACCGATCGAGCCGCCCATAGGACGCGCCCGAGTCCCGCGCCGCTCGAATCCATTCCGCAAACACCGCCTGTGAGCCGGACGCGAGATCCAGTCCGTTGAGATCGGCGAGGCTGTCGTGGAGTGTCGTTAGCTGGTCATCCGCGGAGACGTTTCCGATCGCGGTATCGAAGCCAGAATCGAAGATCCCGATGCCGTTGTGGTGGATCGCGTTGACGGTGATCTGCGGATGATCGAGTAGGAGGATGAGTCCTTGCACATGATCCTTGTCCGCATGACTCAAGAACAGGTGATCGATCGTCACGCTGTTTCCCGGCCGATCGAGCCGGTACTTCCAGATCAAGAAACCGAGCGCTCGATCCCTCAAACCACCATCGACAAGGATCTTCGTGTCGTTTGGGCTGACGATGAAGGCGGCATCCCCCTGGCCAACATCGAGGAAGTACATTTCGAGTGCGCGGGTCGTCGAGAGTGACGGTGGCTTCCACTCGCCCGTCCTTCCGCGGTATCGCACGCGTCGGTAGTCACCTCCGCTGGGCGCGGCACCGCCGAGCGTATTGACTTCGTCGCCAAAGGTGAGGACGTAGCTCGTTCGTTCTTGGTCCTCGTTGACGAAGTAGAAGCGGCGGGTCTTCCTATTGACGAACCTTCGTGCCATGGGGGGCCCTCGACTCGAACGTGATGGGCATAGAATAGGCGTGCGAATTCGAGTTCAGCAATAACCTGTGCCTCGCCCGCTGCGAGGAATTCACTGCTCCAACCGCAGTGGAGATTGGCGGCGACACCTTATCGGCTGGGGGGCACGGACCCCATATGGTGTCTCTCGGTTCAGAGGCTGCGAGAGTCCGGCTTGCTTCGCAGTATCGCACTCGCTGCGGGCCGTTTCCCACCACCGGTACGGTTTGGTCTCGAGTTTCCGACTTGCCTTATAGTTCCCACTGGCCGGTATACGGGATCACCTTCCTCTGCCCCCGCACTCTTCCAGATTCGGAGCAAGCATGAGCAGCACAACACCCCGACGCATCTGGCTGCTCCGCCTGGTACCAGACTGGCGTTTCGGAAGGTCCTTGGCGGGTCTCGCCGTCGCCGCACTCTTGTTCGGGCTCTACTGGAGCGTCGGCATCTTCGGCGCAGGCGAGCCCAGCCAAGCGTCTCCCACGGCTGCGGCCTTCTTCTGCGTGATCCTGGCGTATATCGTGCCCGTATTTCACCACATCACGGCACGCACCGAGCAGACGTTCAGGGAGTTGTCCCCCGCGCTCCATCTCGAGCCCGGACTCGCGCGAGAGTGGGAAGGCTCGATTGCCCGCAAGACCGGCCGATGGCACATCTTGGTGCTGTCGGCCGGCGCAGTCGCAGGGATTGCGCACACCACCATACTGTTCGATTCGATTGCGAGCATTCCGAGTCGTCCTGCCAGCCTCGCGATCGTTCTCGGAACTGTACTGGTATGGACCGCGATGACCTCCGTCATCACCGCGCTTGTGCAGAACGCACTGCTGTTCAATCGCCTGGCCCATCGCGTGCGAATCGACCTGCTGAACATGGCCGATCTGACCGGCTTCGCCCGCGTCGCCGTGATCTCCACCCTGGCCGTGATCGGTGCCCAGGCCTCCTTCCCGATCATGTGGCTCGACACTGGAATCGACCTGCCTGCGCTGCGCGCGTCGATACCCGGCTTCATCGCGATCGGTATCCCGATGGTGTTTCTCTTTGCGCTTCCGATCTACCCGGTACACCGGGCCGTGGCCGCGGCGAAAGCTGCCGAGCTCGAGCGCATCGGCCACCTGCTCGAGCGCGCAAGAGGGGCTGATCGCAGTGCTCGCTCGGACGACTCCGAGCTGATCGCCCGCATTGCGCCGCTACTCGCCTACCGACGGGAGATCACTCAGGTGCACGAATGGCCATTCGACACCGGCCTTGTCACCAGGCTCGCCTTCTACTTGATCATTCCGCCCCTCACGTGGATCGGCGCCGCACTGATCGAGAACATCGTGGATGGATTGCTCTGAGAGACACGGGCCTGCTCTTGCACGCCCCGCTGCAGAGCGCAGGGTGCGGACTGCCACTTGCAGCGCCTCCTCTCATCAATACTGCTATTTCCTGCGCCGCCAAGACGGGTCCGGTCCCCCCGGTGGGCAAGATGGGCTACAGCGACGACGCCGAGACCCGATATGCTATGCGAACGCCCGGAAGAGCTGTCGGCAGAAAGGCAACAGCGCATGCAAGTCAACTGCTGGGAATTCAAATCGTGCGGCAGGGAGCCCGGCGGGTCGCGAGAGGCCGAGCTGGGTTCGTGTCCGGCGGCGACCGATGCCTCGAATGAGGGCGTGAATCGAGGCAGGATGTCCGGCCGCATCTGCTGGGCCGTCGCGGGCACGCTCTGCGACGGTGAGGTTCAGGCGTCCTCGGCCAAGAAGAAACACACCTGCTTCGCGTGCGAGTTCTTCGAGCGGGTCCGGCTGGAGGAGGGGGACTATTTCCACCTCATCTGCCCCGGGAGCTGAGAGTCGCGCCAGCACAACGTTGCCCCGAGCAGATCGCTGCGAAGGCCCGCGAGCCTGACGCCGTATGCGCTGGGCGGGTGTCGCCCTCCTTGCACCCTGGCCGCCTCCACACACCAGAGCTACCCGCGCATCGCGCGCCCTACAGCAGCCGCTGATCGATCCAGACTTGGGGGCAAGAACAAAGGGCGGGGCGTGCGCGCTGATCGGTGGCGCGCGGACCTCGCGCTTGCTCTGCACTCTGCTTGGGCCGCGGCTATCTCGCGCGCTCGCGACGGCTCACGCCGCACAAACCGAGGATGCCGATAGCGAGGCGTAGGCCTGTGGTGGGCTTGGGCATTCTGGGTAGGTGGGATGCGATGGTGAGCGGGGGGTGGCTGCCATTACCGAGCTGGAAGTTGCCGCTCATGATGTTGATGCCGCCGAACATGCCCGACTCGTCAAACCCAGGCCAACGACCAACAACAACATGGAAGACGAGATTGACAAGCACCTCGGCGCCCGTCGTCGGAGTCGGGACGCCCAGGCCATATCCGGCCATACTCGATAGGAAGTCGACCTGAACATGATGGAACGGCAGAATGGGCATAGGACACCCCATGCCCGCATTCGGGCTCCATAGCCACCACCACAAGGGTCGCCCGCCACTAGATATGCGTTCCTGGAGCCCGTGTAGAGGAGGTAGGAACTGGTCGACGAGGCCCCCCGGTTGTAGGCCAGAACGCCCGTGTCGAAGGCGACGCCGACCGCGAAGAGCATGACATCCGCCTCGCCCTCTGTATCGAACGCGATCGTGATCGTCACGCTATCGCCGGGGCAAACGGCTCGGAATGGATCGAGCAATGAGCCGAGACGCCTGGTATGGAGGTGGCGTCGCTGAGCCAGACGTGACAGGAAGACCGCCAGGCCCGGCATGAATAATCAGACCTTGCGCTGAGTCGCGTCGGGGATGCGGGCTTCGCGCAGCGCGCCCGGAGATGCCCGGCGTCGCTATGCTTCTGGACATCAAGACGCAGACCCCGTAGGGTGCTGCGCAGCGGTGGCTGCTGGGGCCGTGGTACGGCGTCGGCTGCCGCTGAAACTCATTGCGTTGGGCGGTGACACTCCATGGTCCGCGTCAAGATCTGCTGCATCCAATCGATCAGAGAGGCCGAGCTGGCCGTCCGCCACGGCGCACACGCGATCGGCCTTGTTTCATCCATGCCGACAGGAACCGGTGTGCTTGCGGATGAGGAGATTCGGGACATCGCCGCAGGCATGCAGGACATACGGCGTTTCTTGCTCACCTGCAAACAGGAACCCACTGCGATAGCCAAGCAGGTCCGCGAAGCGGGAACCGACACCGTGCAGCTGGTCGATCGCATGTTGCCGGACGATCTGGCGGAGCTTCGGAGTCGGATACCGAAGGTCTCAATTGTTCAAGTGGTTCATGTGTTGGGGGTGGCTTCAATCTCAGAGGCTGAGCAGGTGGCGCCCCGCGTTGACGCAATCCTCCTAGACTCTGGAAACCCGGATGCTCCGAATCGAGCCCTCGGCGGCACGGGGCGGGTGCACAACTGGGACGTCAGTGCGGATATCGTCCGCGCGGTCCCGTGCCCGGTCTTCCTGGCTGGCGGTCTCGGCCCCGACAATGTGGCCGACGCAATCCGCCGTGTTCAGCCATACGGCGTAGACGTGTGCTCTCGGCTGAGGCCCCAAGGCGAACTCGACGAGCCGCTCCTTTCCCGCTTCTTCAGCGAGGTCGCTAGCGCGGGCGCCTCCCGGGACTTGTGAGGGCCTCGGTCGTCAGCAGCTCGTTTGAATTGACCGACCCAGCCACCTAGCGGCATACTTCGGGTGCCTGGCGAACCCGGTCGGTGGTGTTGCTGGCTGGTCTATGCCGAGCAGTTGGGCAGCGATCCCATGTCCGAAACCGAGCAGCTTGACGGTGGATGCCTCTGCGGGGCTGTCCGATACCGAGCCGCTGGCCCGTGGCTCCGCTTCGTTCATTGCCATTGCTCGCGCTGTCGTCGGGCGACCGGAACCGGTCATGCCACCAATCTCTTCACGTCCCCTGAGAACCTGGAGTGGCTCTCCGGCGACGCCGCGCTCGTGCGTTTCGATCTGCCAAGCGCCAAGAGTTTCGCCACCTGCTTCTGCTCCAATTGTGGCTCACCACTGCCGCATCTCACGAGGAGCGGGTCCGCTTGGGTCATCCCCGCCGGTTCGCTGTACGACGAGCCCGCCATTCGACCCTCGGCTCGAATCTACTGGTCCTCGCGGTCAGCTTGGTCGTGCAACGACGATGAGCTCGCACTGTTCGACGAGCGAATCGACGACTAGCCGACGCGCCCTATATCATCTATCCACCTCCCGGGTTGCCCACAGGCAGCGGCGTCCTGCGACACCCGCCTCCGTGGGAGCAGCCTTCATGGCGAGTCCGACGTGTCATCTCCGCGGAGCGGCCAGGTGCCGCTCGTGGGGCGGGGGGCGGGGAGCGACAACGACAGTGCGCCGTCCAGCCAGCCGCGGTCACACCTGCGCTGCCTAGACGGGTCCGGTCGGCGGTGGGCAAGATGTGGCATAGCGACGTCACCTACGTCCGATATGCTGTGCGAACCCCCCGAAGAGCCGTAGACAGAGAGGCGACAGCGCATGGAGCTCAACTGCTGGGAATTCAAGTCGTGCGGCAGGGAGCCGGGCGGGATGCGAGAGGCCGAGCTGGGGTCGTGTCCGGCGGCGACCGACACCTCGAATTATGGCGTTAACCGAGGCAGGATGTCCGGCCGCATCTGTTGGGCCGTCGCGGGCACGCTCTGTGGCGGCGAGGTTCAGGGGTCCTCAGCAAGAAAGCGAGACACCTGCCTCGCGTGTGACTTCTTTGAACGGGTCCGGCTGGAAGAGGGAGACCGTTTCCGCCTCATCTGCCCCGGGAGCTGAGAGTCGCGCCAGCACAACATTGCCCCGGACGAGTCGCCGCGAAGAGCCCGAGCGCGTAGCGCTACGGGTGGCAGCGACGTGCGTAGGGCCAGTACCGGACAGGTCTGCTGGGAGTGGTCGAAGGGGATACCGCGCTCGTGGTCCTTCGCTTTGTACGTCGGCAGAACTTTCCGGACTCGAGGTGGCTTCCGCTAAGAGACAGTTCTTGGCTTCAGCCTAGGCCGCCGTTGCGGCCAGATACTCTCTCTTCCTCTTTTTGCATTGTACGCTGCTCAACCTTCTCTCGCTCCGAGACGACCCCGCATTTCCGACCCAAGTAGGCGTCGGCGGGCGTCACATTGGTGTGGGGGCGGGGTGAGGGGGTGCTGTACCAGCCAGTCGAGCGGCGGAGCGCTGGCGGGGAGACGGAGCAGCTCTGTAGCTAGAGCGGAGAGAGAGCCCCCGGGCGTGGGGGCAAGGACAAGGGGCGGGGCTCGGGCGCTGATCGGCGAGGCTCGGGGCAACGGCGCGGCTGCAGCTGATGGCCCCGCGCTCGGCAAGAGAAGAAGAGACAGAGGGAGAAGGGCAGGCTAGGCGTGAAGCCTCCGGTAGCCCGCAAGTCCCAGCAAGCTCATGAGCATCGCGATGCCGAGCAGGCTCAGGGACGGCACAGGTAGTGCGGGAACGGGACTCGCGACGCGAAAACCCATATTGCCCCACTCGAGCGTCGGCTCGTCAATGATGAACCGGGCCGACATTGCGAGCATGAACGGGAACGCGTTGAAGCCCCCACCCCGCAGGCCACGGGTCGAGCCCATGATGGCTTCGTTCCACTCCGACACATTCCCGCCCTGGTCGAAGGTGCCGTTCGGACTGGTCGAGCCCGTGTAGCTGCCGATGTCGGTCAGGTCGCCCACGGCCGTTTCGCAGTTCGCCGTGTTCGCCGTAGCACCCGCCCCGGCGCAGGTGGTCTGGACGTCCGAACCCGCCGGATAGTCGAAGTAGCTCGTTGACATCGCATCGTAGTACGCCGCCTTGTACCACTCGTCCTCGCCGGTGAGGAAGATCGTGGCCCCGGCGTTGCGCGTGATCGAGTTGGCCGCAATCCCAGCCGGCGTGATCGTGTAGGCGCCGTCCTCGGTGGTGGTGGCGTCCTGGGCCCCTGTCGGCTGGCCGTTGTGCAGCCAGTTTGCGAAGCGCAGCGCGTCGTAGAACGAAACGTAGTTGACCGGCATGCTCTCGCGGCCGGCAATCACGCTGTAGCTGTAGCTCCCCGAGCTGCCACTGCGCGAGATGCCGCCGTAGCCCGAGCCCATGGCCGTGTTGTAGAGCGCGTTCGTGTCCGTGGCCGCCACCGCGTTCAAGAACTCGGCGTACTGCGCGTTGGTCGTCTCGTACTTGCTGATGCGGTAGGTGTCCGTCACCGCGCCGTATCCCGTGGTGTCGGCGGCGTTGCCTGGGTCACCCACGGTGACCCACTCGATCGTGACTGCCCGAGCGTTCCCTCCGCTAGCAGTAGTCAACACCAGAGCCAGAGCCAGCAGCGCATACCTTCGCATGAGTATCCCCTCCTGGCCTGCAGGCAGTCTCTCACGTGGAAGTGCACAGTGTCAATCAAGGAGCCCATTGCGCATACGCAAGCATTCCCTTGCGAAACGGTCTGGAGCCCCGAGACTCGGCCAAGCCGCCCTCCCCCGCCTGTTGGCGGCCGGTCTCCACGTCTCGCGGCCGAGGACGGACTCCGCAAGCTGACTGCGCAGCGAGTGGCGAGGAGGGGCCTATACTGCGAAGCAGAGCCGCCCAGCACGGCTTGTACCCGGAGAGTAACGGGTGGATAATCCTGCTGGCCCTACGGCCTGAGCCGCTACTGTGTTGCGCCAGCCGCTCGCTGTTCCGCAGCCGACGCGATGCAGCTGAGCAGGGGGGCGTTGGTGTCTTTCGACCTTTCGCTTCTGCCCGCTACGGACAGCCTGGACTCTTGCGGCACCACCGATCGTGGAGAGCCCCATGAGTAGCGCCACGAAGACACGAGCCGAGCTTCAGGACGAGCTGGAGGCGCTGCGAAAGCACGAGGCACGTTATCGTGCTCTTGCCGAGCGAAACCCCTATGGCATTCAGGAAATCGACGCTTCGGGCACCATAGTCTTTGCCAATAAGGCCCACCATGAAATGTATGGGTATCGGGAAGGGGAGCTTCTGGGGCGGAACATTGTCGAGTTCCTCAGCCCCGGTCCGCAGCGTGATGAATTGCCGACCTACCTGGCGCTGTTGAAGAAGAATCAGCCGCCACCGAGCTTGTATCAGCAAAAGATACGAACAAAGGACGGAAAAGAAAGACATATAGAAGTGTCTTGGGACTATCTGCTCGATGAGACGCGGGGCGTCAGAGGATTCATATCCGTCCTCACCGACGTTACCGAGCGCGATCGAGCGGAGAGCGAGCTGACGCAGTACCGCCAGCATCTCGAGGAGCTGGTAGAGCAGCGTACGCGCGAGCTGGATGGCTCACGCGAAGCATTGCGACGCTCAGAGCACTTGGCCTCATTGGGCGCCTTCGCTGCCGGAATCGCACACGAGATCAACAACCCGCTCGGGTTGATACTGCTTGCGACGAACCTGGCGCGCAAGAGCATCGACGAACCGGAGACGACCAGGGAGCTGCTCCGGCAAACCGAGCTGAACGTGCAACGTTGTGCTCGTATTGTCCACGGCGTTCTGCGATTCGCGCAGGAGCAGTCCGCGGAGAAGTGGGCCCTGGACTTGAACGAGGTCATCCGTCACACCCTGGACTTCACGCAGCAAGACGCCAAGAGGCGCGGCGTGGCCATGGAAGCTCATCTTGCCGCTGCACTCCATCCGATCCTTGCCAATTCGATCGAAATAGAGCAGGTCGGCGTGAACCTGATTAACAACGCCCTCAATGCGTGCGGCGAGGCGAACTGCGTGACGATTGAAACGAGTGAAGTGGATGGCAAGGTGCGGCTGGTCGTTCGTGATGACGGTTGCGGCATGACGAAGGAGCAGGTCAGACACGCCTTCGCCCCGTTCTACACCTCGCGGGGGCGGGAGGGAGGCACGGGCCTGGGGCTCAGCACGGTCCACGGCATCGTGACCGACCACGGGGGCACGCTCGCAATCGCGAGCAAAGAGCACGAAGGAACAACCTTCACGATTGAATTTCCACTGCACAACGAGCCGGAGGCGGAATGGGCTGAAGATACTCGTCGTTAGCGACGAGGCGGGCTGTCGGGCACTCGTCGGTACGCTCAATCCTCAGGGCGCAGCGTTGCGAGATGGAAACGACAGAGAACGGCAAGATGCCATCGAGCCATTTCAACGGCCCCGCCTTGACCCAGCTGTGTATCCGTTCCGCCAATCCCGTTGGGGAGAGGCAGCGCCCCGGGGCCCTGTCAGCCAACACCGACCGCACCGGCTCACTCGATAGCTCGGCCTCGCCTCAGCCTGCGCGTCGCCCGTCCTGCAATGCTGTATCGGAGCTAGACTCCTGGATGGAGGCGCCTCCGTTCACCGGAGCGTCGCACGAAGGGAAGCGTCGGATGCCTGGGCTTCGCGGACTCCGGGATCAGCGCGTGATCGTTACGGGCGCGGCTGGGGCGATCGGCCGGGCCATCGTCGAGCGCTTGGCCGAGGAGGGTGGCATCGTCGGCGTGCTGGACCTCGACGGCGAGGGTGCCGAGGCGGTGGTGGGCGCCCTGCGTGAGACCGGAGGCCGCGCCCACGCTCTGGCTGCAGATCTCACCCGGCCCGAGCAGGTAGAGCAGGCGGTGGAGCGCTTCGTCGCCAAGGTGGGCTCGGTGGATGGCCTCGTCAACAACGCCGGCTGGGACGTGGCCCACGACTTCCTCGACACCGACGAGGCCGTCTGGCAGAAGCTGGTCGACATCAACTTGATGGGACCACTGCGAATCACCAAGGCCGTCCTCACCCACATGGCGGCACAGAGGTGCGGGCGTGTCGTCAGCATCGCCTCAGACGCCGGACGCGTCGGCTCCTCGGGCGAGGCCGTATACGCGGCCTGCAAGGGCGGCATCATTGCCTTCTCGAAGTCCGTAGCGCGTGAGCTCGCGCGCCAGGGAGTCACCTTCAACGCCGTCTGCCCAGGACCCACAGACACACCGCTCCTGGAAGGCCTCGATCCCACCGGGCGTCTGCAGCAAGCACTCGTCCGAGCCATCCCCATGCGTCGCCTCGGCGAGCCCACCGACCTGCCCGGCATCGTCGCCTTCTTGCTCTCCGACGACGCGGCCTTCATCACCGGGCAGAGCATCAGTGTGTCCGGTGGGCTGACGATGCACGGCTGAGCTGGATGAACAGACGCTTCTAGTCCACGGTTGACGTCTCGCTTCAAGGCATCGGTGGCCACCGCGGGGCCTCTAGTGCTGCGAAATGTGTGAGCCATGTCCCTGGACTGATCTGCGAACGATATGTCTGGACCGTACGCCTTCCCGCACTTGCCATCTGGTGCCCGAGTGGCGCGCACTCTGAAAGGAATCGGTCTAGGTGATCAGGAGGTTCACGGAGAGGTGCCGGAAGTGTAAGCTCGGGGATGTCGACTGTCGGGGTTGACACAATGGCCTACATAGAAGGCGCCGCAGGAGAACCGTGTTGATGCTCGCGATGGTCCTTGGCGTTGCCTTCATACTCGTGGGTGTGTTGGTCGCCGTCTCCCCAGAACGTCTGCTTTCGCTTGCGGACTGGGAGTCGCGGCGCGGGCTCTACATCGCTGCAGCACTCCGCGTCGTCAGTGGGCTTGTTCTGATTCTGGCGGCTCCAGCCTCTCGGTCTCCCACTGGGTTTCGAATCGTCGGTGCCATAGCACTTCTCGCAGGCCTCGTGCTTCCGCCTATTCCCACCGATCGCTGGACGACGTTCATTCGGTGGTGGACCAAAGAACACCGCAACCTTTATCGAGCCTCCGCTACGGTGGCGATATTGCTTGGTACATTCATCGTGTATGCAGCTCTGCCATAGCGAGCCGTCGGCCAATCCCGATGAGGCCCCCGGCTGGTGCCGGCTCGCTTGAATTGACCCGCCCAGCCATCTAGCGGCATACTGTGGGGCGGCTCGGCGAGTCCGGTCGGCGCTGTTGCTGACCGATTGAAGTCGACGTGCTGGGCGGCGAGAGAGCCGCCCTAGAGGCAGCGTGATGGATACAGAGCGAAGACTACGCGCGGGTGTCCGTGAAGCGTATTCTGCCGCGGCGCAGGATCCCCGTGGCGAGCATGCGTTTCCGGTAGGTCGCGAGTTCGCGGAGAGTCTGGGCTATGCGCGCTCCGTGCTGGACGGCCTTCCCGAGCCCGCGGTCGAGGCCTTTGCGGGCGTGTCGAATGTATCGGTTTGGGCGGCACTGACTCGCGGTGCAACCGTGCTGGACCTCGGTTGCGGCGCAGGCCTGGACTCTCTCATCGCTGCGCAGCGCGTAGGACGAACCGGGCGGGTCGTCGGCATCGACTTCAGCGCAGCAATGCTCGTGCGTGCCAACAGCGCAGTTCGCGCCTCTGGGGCGCGCAACGTAGGCCTCGCGCGGGCAGCAGCAGAGAAGCTGCCTCTATCGGACGGCTCTATCGACGTCGCGCTCGTCAACGGGATCTTCAACCTGAACCCCGCAAGAACAGAGATCTTCGGAGAGCTTGCGCGCGTTGTTTCTCCCGGAGGTGTCGTCTGCGCCGCCGAGCTGATTCTGAAGGAACCGTTGCCACAGGCGGCCCAAGTCGACGAGGCGAGTTGGTTCGCGTGAATCGCCGGCGCGAAGGAAGGCGGTGCCTTCCTCGAAGAGTTCCGAATGGCTGGCTTTCGCGAAGCGACAACCGTTCGCACCACCAGAAACGCCAGAACCAAGAGCCCGCGTGTGCTCGCTGCTGAAGTGGTCGCGCGGAGGTAGTCTTCGCGCATCCACAAGCAGGTTCGCCGGCGGCCTATCAGCTACCACCAAGTCGGCGGAAGATTGTCTCGGGACCGCTCTCGGCAGCAACATCGCGTTGCGCGAGCGGCTTCACACCGACTATGCCTCCGAGGATCACGGGATGCTCGATGCCGGGTAGATCGCTGAGCACGGCATGCGGATCGCTACTGACGGGGCCGCCTCTCATCGATAGTGCTGTTTCCTGCAACACCAGCTGGGCTACAGCGACGACGCCGATGTCCGATGCACTATGCGAACCCGCCGAAGAACCACGGGCAGAGAGGCGAGTGTAGATGGCACTCAATTGCTGGGAATTCATGTCGTGCGGCAGGGAGCCGGGCGGGGCGCGAGCGGCCGAGCTAGGTCCGTGTCCGGCGGCAACCGACTCGTTCTGTGAGAGCGTGGACTGTGACGGCGTGAATCGAGGCAGGATGTGCGGCCGGATCTGCTGGGTCGTCGCGGGCACGCTCTGCGGTGGTGAGGTTCAGGGAAGTGGCGCCAAGAAGCGAATGACCTGCCTCGGCTGCAAGTTCTTGCGGCAGGTCGAGCTGGAAGAGGGAGACCATTTCCACCTCATCTGCCCCGGGAGCTGAGAATCGCGCCAGCACAACGTTGACCCAGACCCATTGCCGCGAAGACCCGAGCGCCTGACGCCATATACGCTGGGCCGGTGTCGCCCCCTACACCCTGCCCGTCTCCACACACCCGACCCACGCACGCATCCCGCGCCCCGCAGCAGCCCGATGCCAGCGCGGTCTGGTTTCGGCCTCGTCCGCGCGTTCCACGAGGTGGGCTTCAAGTTCGGCAAGTACTGGGACGTCAGTTGGTATGAGGAGGACGTGTCCGATCAGTCTGCCGCCCAACACCGATGACGCGCCTGGCCCCGGGTGCTTGCGTGTGAGGATCCGAGCGCCTAGCGGCGTAGCGAGCGAGCGGGGCTTCTCCGTACCCATTGACCCACGTCCGCCCTTCTTGCGTGCGGAGCCCCGCGATCTGCAGGAGCCCCTGATGAGGAGGGGGGCCCTGCCGATCGGCCGCCTACCGGGAGCTGGGGCCAGAGAATGGCGGGTGCCGGACCCACCCGCATCTCTGAGGCGCTTGGCACTCACGGCCTCACCGGCCGCCGTCGTGACTCTCGGGACGGCGCCGGACCACGCACGTAAACCTGCGTTCTAGTTCGCTTTTCGGTTGGGTGCGCGACAGGGCCGGGTGGTGGAGCCGAGCGGGTTCGAACCGCCGACCTTCGCGTTGCGAACGCGACGCTCTCCCAGCTGAGCTACGGCCCCATGAGCCCGGACACTGGGTCGCGTGGGCGCTGTCCCGAGTGTCGAAAAAGCGAGGGGGCAACTTAGAGCGCGTCTGTTGGGCCGTCAAGCGACTGGGGGCGAGCGAGAGGTGTCGGGACGCGGTGCCGCCCGCCGGGCGGGCGGACGCGGGCGGCTCGGCTTCTTGGGGTGGACGCTCGGCTCGCGAGCCTGCACCCTTGCCGTCATGGAGATTCAGGTTCAGCGCATCCTCGTCCCGATCGACTTTTCTGAGCACGCGGAGGCGGTCATCGTCTGGGCGATCCACCTCGCGCGGGAGCACAACAGCCGTATTGTGCTGTTGCACGTCTACCACCTGCCGGTCGAGTTCCAGCAGGTGGAAGGCGCCTACCTGCCGGCGGACTTCTGGGCGTCGGTCAAGGAGGATGCCAAGCGCTCGCTCACGGACTACGGCGAGCGCATTCGTCGCGCGGGAATCGAAGTCGACGAGATCACGCGCGAGGGCTATCCCGCGACGGTGATCGAGGACGAGGTCGAGCGCCAGCAGGCCGATCTGATCGTGATCGGCTCACGAGGCCGCACTGGGCTCAAGCACCTGCTTCTCGGCAGCATCGCGGAGCGGGTGGTGCAGAAGGCCTCGTGCCCGGTCCTCACGGTCAAGTAGACGTGGGTCGCGGTTTCGTCAGTACTCGTCGCGAGCTCGCTTGCCGAGTTCGCCCGCGGGATGGCGCTCGGCGTAATCGGCACGGGTGAAACCGGCGCGGTCCTGGAGCAGGGCGCTGAGAGCACCGAGGACCAAGATCTCGGCGGCCACGCTGGCGCGCGGCGCAAGATCCAGCGGCCCTCCCTCACGCGCGACGCTCGCGTCGATCACGACAGCCGCCCGCTCCGCCAGGCGAGATCGACCGGCTCCCGTCAATGCCAGCAGCCGCGCGCCGAAGTCGACGACAGCCTCGACACAGCGGAGAACCTCGGACGTCTCACCGCTGTTGCTAACGGCGATCACCACGTCACCCGGTGCAATCTGGCCGAGACTCCCGTGCAGAACCTCGGTCGCGTGCAGAAACGCCGCGGGGATTCCCGTGGAAGAGAGGAGTGAGGCGCCGTAGCGCGCCACGTGCTCGGCCTTGCCGACGCCCGTGACGTGCACGCGTCCGCGTCTCGATATCGCGGCTTCGACCAGCTCCGCGGCGGCGAGCAGATCATTGCCGTCATGACGACGCGCAAGCTCACCGATCTCCGCGGCCGCCACGCGCAGCGCCCGCAGCCCGGGCTCGGCCCCAGAAGACCGCTCGACACCGCAGGGCGTCGCCGTGCCTCCAGCCATGGGGGAGAGCTCGAACGGTACGCCGTCGTACAGCTCGAGGACGCGTGAGCGGGCAAGTTGCGGATCTTCGGGAAACGCGCCGGTCTGCTGAACGCACGCGGCCCCGCACGCATTCGCGAAGCGACCGACGTCCTGCCAGGGAATCTCGTGGCTCAGCGCGACCAGCAGGCCACCCAGGAATGCGTCGCCCGCCCCCGTGGTATCGACAGCAGCGACGCGACGAGCGGCCACCTCACCTTCGAAGCCCTCGGCGCAGATTGCGCAGCCCGCCTCCCCATCGGTGATCACGACAGACCGGTTGCCGTAGCGCTCGCGCATCGCCCGCGCGATCGCCAGCGCGTCGCCGCCCGCCGCGGGCACCAGCTCGGCCGCCGCCGACTTGGAGGGCTTGAGCAGATCGGCACCTCGCAGTACACGTTCGAGGGTCGCCGCATCGCCCAGTGTTGCGAGTGCATCGCGGGGTGGGATGTCGAGATCGACCACGGTCTCGAGACCGGCGTCGCGCGCCAGCCTCAACGCCTCGAGGGTCGCGTCGAGTGGTAGCTGGGAGACCTCCGTGCTGAGGCGCGCGGCGGTCACGATGAAGTCGGCATGTCGCTCGCGGATGTGAGCCGCTGTCGTGTCTGCGGTCGCTCCGGGCGCCATGTAGATGGCCCGTTCTCCCTCGTCGTCGACGAAGATCTCGGCCAGCGAGCTCGCGCTTCCCTCGATCGCGATGTGGGTTTCGATGCCCAGTCGCGCCATCGCGGCGCGTAGAAATCGCCCGCCCTCATCATCCGCCTGACGGCCGAAGATGCCGGTGCGAAGGCCCAGTGCTGCCGCCCAGCCGATGTGGTTGAGCACGACCCCACCGACGTAGCGGCGTACCGGCCCGCCCGCGTCCAGATCTCGCATGATTCCCTTCTCGTCCCGGCCGAGCAGCCGCACGGGGCGATGAACGCGATCGACCATCATGCTGCCGATTCCCACGACGTCCAACATGCGTCGCTCCTATTCTTGTCGGGGCCTTTGGTTCGCCATCGTCACCCAGGGCGTACCGATCAGCTCACGCGACATCGTCTCGACATCCTCCAGCGCCGCGTCGAACCGCTCTGCGTCGGGCTGCGTGAGCGGTGGAGTGCCTGCCGCAACCGCGGGACTGGAGATTACACCCGCTGTGTAGAGAGCGCGCTTGAGGCAGGCAATGGTGCGGCGCTTGCCCGACGCGAAGCGAGTGCCATCGCGAAACAGGTTCAGTACGCGCTGCACCCGTTCCATGCGCTCGACATCTCCCGCGCGGCACACCTGCCAAGCGCGGGCCCACTCCCTCGGCAAGACATTTGCTGGGCCCGCGACGACGCCAATCGGCAGCGAGCCACTCAGGCGGTGCCGATTCCAGTGCTCGCGAATCGGAGCAAATGGCCCGCGGCGCGGTGCGAAGAGGTCGAAGATCAACGGGGCATCGCCGACGTAGATGCCGAACTCACCTCGCTCACGAAAGCTCGCAGCCGCCTTGGTGTAGTGACCCAGCACGCGTCGCGGTGCCGAGACCTTGATGCCTCTCACGAAGTCCAGCCGCGATAGAGCCTTCACCTGCTTGGTCGGGATATGGAGCCGTCTGGGATCGATGGCGATGTCGGCGTTGTCGTACAGATACACGGGGATGCGTCTGCTGCTGGCATCCATGCGGTCCGCAACATCCCGCGCCACGAAGCGCACTGGATCCTCGATGCCACCGACCGAGAGCGGAGCCAGGACCACGGCATCGACCTCACACGCGATCGCGAGGTCCAGGTTGGCGAGCGTCTCGCCCGGCGTCAGCGCGGTGATGCCAGCCCAGGATTGGACACGTCCCGCGGCGCCGATGGCGCGCTCGGCGTTGATGCGGGCCACCTCCTCGGCACAGACCTGAATGACGCGCTGGCGACAGCGATTCTCGATGCGATGCCACTCGCCCGTAGTCCCGGCCGAGAAGACGATGTCCGCGCCGTAGCCCTGCTGCACGACGTGGCGCACGAGCGCCCGCTGATCCGGCTCGATCAGCTCCCCGTCGCCATCGAGCACCGTGACGACCGGCACCGAGAGACCGGGCGGCGGTCGGATGTCCTCGAGGCTCCTCAGTGTCTCTCTCCCTCAGCGCCCGACACGCAGCGGTGATGCGGCGCGGCGGGGCGGCTACGCGGGGCCGCCACCCCGCTGCGGCGCGGGAGAGTCTGCCTCAGACCGTCTCGAAGAAGTAGGTCATCTGAACCCCCAAGGCGGCGGCGAGCTTGTGGAGCGTCGACATGGAGGCGGCGCTCTTGCCGAGCTCGATCTGTGAGATCAGGCTGACCGACAGACCGGTCCGGTTCGCCAGCTGCTTGAGGGTGAGGGGCCGGGAGTGGCGCCGCTCACGAATTCGCTTGCCGACGCTGGTGTTGAGTCGCGTCTCGAGATTGACCAGGAGACCCTTGGCCTTGATGGCGTCCTTGAGGACGCATTGCAGCTCCTGCTCGTCGAGGGGCTTCTGGAGATAGTGAAAGGCCTGGTGCTTCATTGTCTCCACAGCCATCTCGACGGAGGCCAATGCCGTGGTGGCGATCACGCAGAGGTCGTCGTCGACCGAGCGGATCTGGCAGAGCGCCTCGATGCCCGGCGGATTGCCGGGTGAGACATCGAGGATGACCAGCTGGTAGCGATTGCTGCGAACTTCTTCGCTCGCCCGGGTCGGATCCGACAGCGCCTGCACCGCGTAGCCGTCGCCCGTCAAGAGTTCCTTGAGCTGCAAGGTGGTTCCCTCGTCGGGGTCCACCACGAGAATATTGAGTCGCTGCTGGTTGCTCATCCTTACCCCCCCTACAGAGATTGGAGCCAACTCGGCTCGTCCAGTGCCCGCTTAGCGTCTGCGCGTTGTCCGCCGAAACCCTGAAGTCTTCAGGACATCGGCGACCTGCTGCGCACTCCTGTAGAGGACCTTCGGTATATCTACGGAGTTCCATTAGGCCTGAATTCGGGGATTTCAGGATTTTTTTGTAGCTGCGGGAGTAGCCCTACGGATTCGGCTCTGGGGAGCTCTCGGCAGCGTCACCCTCGGTGAACACGGGGGCGAAGAGCCAGGCGCTGGTGAAGGCGGAGGCGGAGGCATTGACGAGGCTGGCACCCACCACGTCGAACCGGGCCGGGGTCTTGCCGGGCTCCTCGATCAGGAACCAGGCGGGAACGCGGAGCTTGTCGAACACGGCGATCGGGCCGAGCCGCACGCGAACGCCGGCGGCGAAGTCGATGCCGCGAATCTCGTAGCTCTCGACATCGACCCAGAGCTTCGGCCAAATGCGCGGTTCGGCATCCGGCTGCGGCTCACCGGCTTCTGGCACATCGCTCTGCGAGACTGCGCTGGGGGCCTCTCCATCCGCCAACTTGTCGTCGGCCCGTTCGCGGTCCGGTGTTTCGGCCGAGGCCTCCAGCTCTGAAGCCTCCGGTTCGACTTCGACGGGGGAGGGGATCTCTGGGCGCGGCACTTCGCGCGTGGGATCTCCCAGTACGAAGCAGTCGGTCTCGTCACACTCCGCCAGGCCGACAATGTCCGGCTGCACGTCGAAGCTCTCGAGTGCCGCACGCATGGTGGCGGCGCTGTCGGCCTGAAGAATGAAGAGCGGCGGTAGAAAGGTCCTGTGCTCCTCGAGCAGCTTGCCGTCACGGCTCACCGTCAGCTCGCTGCCCTGAAGGAGATGGCGCTCGACGAGATCACCGGTGCCTCGCAGCTCCAAACGCGCCAAGCCGGTCGGATGGCTGACGAGTTCCCCGCTCGCAACCGTCGGCCGGTCACCGATCTTCAGACTGAGCTGGAGCCGCAGCGCCTCGGTACGCCCGGAGGCCACATTGGTCTCGACGACAGCCGCCGCGATGCGCTCGGCACTGGGGACGAAGGCTTGCGCCGCCCCCGTGACAACACCAGCGAGCGGCAAAGCCAGCACGGCCGCCGCCACCAGAGCCGACGCGCGGTCGGCGCCGGTCATCGACCACCCTCTCCCGCCAGCCGGGTGCGCCCCGCATAGCGCGCGGCATCTCCGAGCTCGGCCTCGATCCGCAACAGCTGGTTGTACTTGCAGACGCGATCGGTGCGACAGAGCGAGCCGGTCTTGATCTGCCCGGCACCGGTCGCCACGGCGAGATCGGAGATCGTGGTGTCCTCGGTCTCACCAGAGCGGTGGGATACCACCGTGGCGAAGCCCGATTTCTGGGCGAGTTCGATGGCTTCGAGCGTCTCGCTGAGTGTTCCGATCTGATTCACCTTGATGAGAATCGCGTTGGCCGCCCTGTCGTCGATGCCGCGCTGCAGGATCTTGGGGTTGGTGACAAAGAGGTCGTCGCCCACGATCTGCAGGCCATCACTCGCGGCAGCGGTGAAGTCGCACCAGCCACCCCAGTCGCCCTCGGCGAGGCCGTCTTCGACCGAGACAATCGGATAGCGCGCGACCCAGTCGCGCCAGAACTCGATCATCTCGCCGCTCTCGAGACTGCGGCCCTCACTCGCCAGCTCGTATCGCCCATCTCGGTAGAATTCGCTCGCCGCCGGGTCGAGCGCCAGTGCGATCTCCTCACCCGGCCGGTAACCGGCCTTCTCGATGGCGGCGAGAATCAGCTCCACGGCCTCGTCGTTGCTCGCGAGGTCGGGTGCGAAGCCTCCCTCGTCCCCAACCGCTGTGGAGTGCCGCTTCTCCGCCAGCACGCCCTTCAAGGTGTGGAAGACCTCGGCGCCCCAGCGCAGTGCCTGCGAGAAGCTCGCCGCGCCGACGGGAAACAGCATGAACTCCTGTACGTCTACGCTGTTGTCCGCATGGGCGCCGCCGTTCAGGACATTCATCATGGGCGTCGGGAGCAGATGGGCCGCCTCACCGCCGAGGAAGCGATAGAGGGGCTGGCTCGAAGCGGCCGCGGCCGCGTGCGCTGCCGCGAGCGAAACACCGAGAATCGCGTTGGCACCGAGTCGCGCCTTGGTGTCGCTGCCGTCGAGCTCGATCAACGCGGCGTCGAGAGTGGCCTGCTCGGCGAGCCCGCCCAGCGGCCGACCTACGACCGCTCTGGCTATTTCGCCGTTAACGAAGCCCACCGCGTTGAGCACACCCTTGCCCTTGTAGCGCGCGGCGTCGCCGTCACGTAGCTCGAGCGCCTCGCGCGAGCCCGTCGATGCACCGGAGGGAACCGCTGCACGACCGAGCACGCCGCTCGAGGTCGTGACGTCGACTTCCACCGTGGGATTGCCCCGAGAATCGAGGATCTCCCGCGCCACGATGCCGCTGATGGTGACTTCGCCCATTCGCCCTTCTCCCTCCCGGCCCGACGATTTCCGATGCGATGAACTTCTGGAGCCGGACACTAGCATTCACATCGCCGCCCTGGCGTGCACAGAAAGCACCGCCGCGGGACTCGGGCAGACGAATCGTCATGCGATTGCGGTTCAGTCCGCGAGTCTGGGCACCACCACCGGCCGTCCGTCGGGAGCGGCGAGAACGTCGGCCTCGATGCCGAAGGCCCACTCGAGGACATCGGGCCTGAGAACTTCTGCCGCGGTCCCCTGCGCGATCACGACGCCATCGCCCAGCACCACGACGCGGTCACAGATGCGCGCCGCCAGGCCCAGATCATGCGAAACCACCAGCGCGCCACGCCCCTGCCGGGCGAACTCGCGCACGGCGTGCAGCACGTCGATGCGATGCCGCAGATCGAGAAACGCCGTGGGCTCGTCGAGCAGAAGCAGCTCGGGCTGTTGCGCCACCGCGCGCGCAAACATCACGAGCTGACGTTCGCCTCCAGAGAGCTCAAAGATCGAACGGTTGGCGAGATCGGCGATCCCCAAGAGCTCCATGGCCTCGCCCGCAAGCGCCAGATCGGCAGCCGATTCGAAGCCGAAGAGCCCCTGGTGGGGCGCGCGACCCATCAGCACGATCTCACCCGCCAAGAAGGGAAACGGCACGTGGCTATCCTGCGCGACCGTCGCAATGGCGCGGGCCAGGGCACGGCGCGAGAACGCCTGCAGCTCGCGACCGCCGAGTCGCACGCTGCCCGACTCGGGGTGCAGCGCACGCGCGGCCAGCCGAAGCAGAGTCGTCTTGCCCGCGCCATTGCGGCCGAGGAGCCCCACCACCTCGCCGGGCCTCACCTCGAACGTCACCCCGCGAAGTACCCGGCGATCGCCGAGACTGACCGCAATATCTGCAAAGCTCAATCCGCTCTCGGGCGCGCTCACGACGCCCCCCCCGGTGCGAACACGCGATGCTGGCTGCGACGCAGCAGAACCAGGAAGAAGGGACCTCCCACCAGCGCCGTGATCGCGCCGACCGGCAGCTCACGACCGGCGAGCATCGTACGTGCAACTGTGTCACATAGGACCAGGAACGCGGCGCCACCGATCGCCGCCGCGGGCACCAGTAGACGGTGATCGGGACCGAGCAGCAGCCGCAGCAGGTGGGGAATGATCAGCCCAACGAATCCGATCAGACCCGAGACCGAGACCGCCGCTCCCACCATGAGAGAAGTGGCGAGCAGCAGCAGGCGCTTGTGAGTTTCGATCGCGACACCGAGCTGCTCTGCCGCCTCATCGCCGAGAGCGAGCAGATTGAGGGCACGCGAGAGCAGCAAGGCAGCGACGAGACCCACGACGAGGAAGCCCGCCACCCAGCCCGCCAGATCGATGCGCGCGACGGAGAGATTGCCGATCAACCAGATGAAGATGCGGCTGCCTTCGAGAAGGCCGGAGAGTGAGGCGAGAAAGACAATGGCCGCCGATGCGAAGGCGTTGAAGACCACACCCGTCAGTAACAGGCTCGTGGCCGAGACCCGGCTTCCCGTGCCCGCGACCATATAGAGGAGCAGCGTCGTGATCAGGCATCCCGCGAACGCTGCGGGTGGCACCGCGGCATAGCCCAGCCCCAGCGCGCCACCGAGTGACAACATCGCGATGCCACCGAGTGCGGCGCCGCCCGAGACACCCAGGATGAAGGGGTCGGCGAGCGGATTGCGGAGGAGCGCCTGAAAGACCACGCCGGCCGTGGAGAGCGATGCACCGACCAGCATCGCGAGCAGCACGCGGGGCAGGCGAATACCGAGCACAATATCGGCGAGCGGCCCGCTGCCCCCGCCCGCCCACAGCGCGGACCAGACCTCTGCCGGTGCGATGTGACTGGGACCGACCACCAGCCCCAGCATCACGACGGCCAGCAGCAGCAGCAGCAGGGCGCTCAGCACGGCCGCGAATCGTGCTGGCGAGAGGTGCTTCACTTCGCGAGCTCTCGTTTGATCTCGCTCGAGACCTCCTCACCGTAGAGACCGGCGGCCAGCACCTCCAGCGCTTGATCGAGATACGGACCGGGTAGGCTCACGAGCTCGGGGGCGAGCCGGAGCACACGGCCGTGCGCGACGGCGGGTATGCTGGGCCACCGCGACCAGTGGGGCGCGGGGTCCTCCACGCCCGGGCTCAGGTCGATGAGCACGTCGGGGCCGCGCTCCACCAGCCACTCGGCAGCCACCTGTGGATAGGGTTCAGCGAACTCGCGACCCAGGTTCTCGGCTCCGAGTACCTCGACCATCTCGGCGAGGAAGCTTCCCTGGCCGACTACGAAGATGGGGTCGCGCTGCAGAACCAGCAGAACGCGCGGAGATGGCCGGCCGGCGGTTACGCGCGATGCGACGGCGCGCATGCGTGAGATGGCTTCGATGCGCGCCCGCGCCCGCGAGTCACGTCCCGTCATGGCGCCCAGCCGCTCGATATTCTCCAGCACCTGATCGAAGTGAATGTTCTGGAAGACGGCAACGCGGATGCCGAGCGCGTCGAGCCGGCTGCGGAAATCACGCTGTTCGGCGCTCGGCACGAGGACGACGACGTCGGGCCGCAACGCGACGACGGCCTCCAGACTCGGGTTGAAGAGTCCGCCGACTCTCGGCAAGCGAGCCACCTTGGGCTGTTGGCGTGCCGAGTGGTCGTCCACCCCCACCAGCCGGTCTTCGGCACCGATGGCCACCAAGATGGCGGTGAGAGAGGGATTGATGGAGACAATCCGCTCGGAAGCGCCATCGGCCCCATGTGCGGCGGCGGCCGACAGAGCGAGACCGATGGCGATCAGAAAGCTTGAGAATCGCGGGTAAGGCTGGCGCATCGGAGCAGTCTAGCCTCGATCCGGCTCTGCGAGCACAGCGCCGGTGCCGTTACTCAGCCTTGGAGGCCGATATCTGGTTGCAGGGAGCCATTCGTCGTGACTCTCTCCCCACGATCGATGCTTGGGTGCCGGGAGGCAAGCGCTCCCGGCACCCGCTCGGAGCCCGCAAGAGAGCAAGCGGGCTGCTGAGCCACCCGCTCGGAGCTAGTGACCGGCCTTCTGGCCCGCGCTATCGGACGTCCGACCCGAGGCGCCCGTGCTCCGAGCCGTCGTCTTGCCCTTGAGGGTGACGTGCGGCCGAAGACGTTTGAGCATCGACTGCCCGATGCCGTTCACCGCCGTCAGGTCGTCCACCGACTTGAAGCCGCCGCGCTCCTTGCGTGTCACGAGGATCGCATCCGCGCGAACTCGTCCCACACCGGGCAGGAGCTGCAGCTCTTCTGCGCTCGCCGTGTTGATGTTCACCACGCCACTGAGCGCAGCACTCGAGCTGGCAGCGGGTGCCTCTGGGGCAAGCAGGCAGCAGAACGCGAGTGCAAGGGGCGCCCATACCCAAGCACGGGTGGTTCGAAGGCGTGTCGTCATTGCGTTGGTCTCCGCGGGACCGCGGGGTGATGACACAGTGGCGGAGCCGAGAATTAGCGCTCTCTCGAGACCGCAAACGCGGCTGCGCTGAGCAACGCCTGCTTGGCGAGGCTGTCCGGGAAGGCCGCGATGGCTGCCGTCGCACGCGCCACGTGTTCGTCCGCACGGCGAATCGTGTCGTCGACGCCGTGATGTCGGTCCACCAGCTCCAGAAGCGACTTCTTGTCCAGTAGCCCGGCGCAGCCGGGCTGCGCAGCCTCCGAGACAGCCGACTCGTCGCTCCCCCGCGCGAGGCTCTTGATCAGGGCTCCGATCTGCTCTCGCTCGCCTCCGACGCAACGCTTGAGGGTGAGGAGCAACGGCAGTGTGACCTTGCCCTCGCTCAGGTCGGCGTACTGCTCCTTTCCGAGGACGGAGGCGCGCGTGTCGTAGTCGAGCGCGTCGTCCTTGAGTTGGAACGCTAGCCCCAGCTCGCGTCCGAACTCCGCGACACGCCGACGTTCGGCCCGGGTGACACCGCCAAGGATCGCCCCCGCTTCACAGGCGGCGGAAATCAGTGCCGCACTCTTGCGGTCGATCACATCGTAGTAGTGGGCCTCGGTGACGGTCGGGTCGAAGCTCCGCTGGAGCTGCAGGAGCTCGCCTTCGGCCATTTGGCGAATGGTGCGGGAGAAGATCTCGAGGATTTCGAGGTCGCCATCCTCGACAATCATCGACGAAGCCCGGGCGTAGAAGAAGTCGCCGGCGAGAACCGCGCGCCGATTGCCCCAGACGGCGTTGGCCGATGGGCGTCCGCGGCGCAGCTCCGACGTATCGACGACGTCGTCGTGCAGCAGCGTGGCCGTGTGGAGGAGCTCGATCGCGGCCGCGACCTGAACCCGCCTGGGTCCCGTGTAGCCGCACAGCTCGGCGGCCAGCAGCAGCAGCGCCGGGCGCAGACGCTTGCCCCCCGACGAGAGCACGTGCTCACCGAGCAGGGCCACGAGATCGGTCTCGGAGGCGAGCTGCTCCCGCAGGGCGCTCTCAACGTGATCGAGGCTTCCAGAGATGCGATCAAAGACGAGAGCGAAGGCCTCGCTCCCGCGTGAAAGTGAGGGGGGCTGCGTCATGGTGCGCGGACCTTAGCCGCGAGGGGTGGGCATGTCAAAGGAGTGATCCCGAGAAAGTACTGGTAAAACAAATATTTAAGGCGTTGTTAGCCGGCACTGACGGAACTTGACGCACGCAGCCACGCCACCGCTCCGGCCACGTCCTTAATGGGAATTGGTTCGCAATCTCCGCGAAGCTCGGCCGCGATCTCAGCTCCCTCCGGTATCAGAATCCGGCGAAATCCGAGACGGGCCGCCTCGCGAACTCGTAGGTCGAGCCGCGCCACGCGCCGCACCTCACCCCCGAGCCCAACCTCCCCGCACGCGACCGCATCGGCCGGCATCTCGCGGTCGAGCCGGCTCGACGCGATCGCGAGACACAGCGCCAGGTCGGACGCCGGCTCGGCCACACGAACCCCGCCCGCGACGTTGACATAGACGTCGCGCGAGAGCAGGTCGATGTCGCTTCGCCGATCCAAGACCGCGAGCAGCAGCGCGACTCGTCCATCCTCGATTCCCATGCAAGTGCGACGCGGGATGCCGTAGCTCGAAGCGGCGACCAATGCCTGAAGCTCGACGAGCATCGGCCGGGTGCCCTCGAGCACTGGAACGATGCACGAGCCGGGCGAGCTTGCGCTGCGCTCGGCGAGGAATAGCTCGCTCGGGTTCTCGACAGCCTCGAGCCCGCCCGCCCCCATCGTGAAGACCCCGACTTCCTGAGTCGAGCCAAAGCGATTCTTACCGGCGCGCAGCAGGCGAAACGCGTGGGCGCGCTCGCCCTCGAAGGCGAGCACGACATCGACCAGATGCTCGAGCACGCGCGGACCCGCGAGGCTCCCGTCCTTTGTAACGTGGCCCACGAGTAGCAGTGCCGTACCCGCCTGCTTGGCGTGCGCAGCGAGCAGAGCCGCACATTCGCGCACCTGCGCCACGGAGCCCGCCGCCGACTCGGCGCGCTCACAGCACATGGTCTGAATGGAATCGATCACCACGATGTCCGGAGACAGCTCGTGCCACAGGTCGAGGACGACCTCGCTCCGCGTCTCGGTGAGTACACGCACGTCCGGAGGAATGCCGGGCAGGCGATCAGCACGCAGGCGAAGCTGCTCGGCGCTCTCCTCGCCGCTGACGTAGAGCGCACGCGCGCCGGCCGCTTGGATTTGGGCCGCCGTCTGGAGCGCGAGCGTCGACTTGCCGATTCCCGGCTCGCCGCCGAGCAGAATCACCGAGCCGGGTACGAGGCCGCCGCCGAGCACGCGGTCGAACTCACCGATGGCGGTGCTCAGACGCGGCGTCCCCGCGACCTCGATCTCGCCCAGCGCCTGCGGCTTGCTCTCGTGGCCAGGCTCGAACGCAGGCGAACCCTCGATAGAGGGATTCGGCCCCACCCGCTCCTCGACGAGGGTCTCCCAGCGCCCGCAGTCGGGGCAGCGCCCCAGCCAGCGCGGCTGCTGCGCGCCGCACTGCGTGCAGGCGAAGACGGTTCGAACCTTGGGCATGCGCACACTATAGGGCCTGCCGATCGTAAACCCCGTCGTGAACATTGGTTGACAGGCCGCCTCGCAACGCAGTAGCGTCGGTCGGTCGAGCCCAAGCCGGGGAGGAAGCTCAAGCATGCTGGAGAGTTACGAGGAATTGGCCGCGCGGGCGTTGAGGGGCGAGGCGCCCAGCGAGGCGTGCGCGCTCGAGCTGCTCGAGGATGCTGGGGTAGAGATGCTGCCGCTCCTGCAAGCGGCCTTCGTGCCGCGGCGGCACCACTTTGGCCGCGGGGTTTCGGTCCAGGTACTCGACAACCTGCAAAACGGCCTGTGCCCTGAGGACTGCGGCTACTGTGCCCAGAGCGCCATCTCCCAGGCACCCGTCCGCAGCCACGCGATGAAGAGCGACGAGGAGATCTTCGCGGGCGCCGAGCGCGCAGCCCGTGCGGGAGCGGCGCGCTACTGCATGGCGATGTCCGGTCGCGGTCCCTCGCTCGGCCGCACCCGCAAGCTGGCGACGCTGATCCGCTCGCTCAAGGAGCGCTACCCCATCGAGCTCTGTCTGTCGGTCGGGATCATGGACGAGCGGCATACCCAGATGCTCGCCGAGGCGGGGCTCGATCGGCTCAATCACAACCTCAACAGCAGCGAATCCCACTACCCCCGGATCTGCACGACCCACCGCTGGGCCGATCGACTCGCGACGCTCGAGGCAGCTCGCCGCCATGGCCTCGAGGTCTGTAGCGGGCTCATCGCCGGCATGGGTGAGACGGGCCGCGATCTGGTCGAGGTGGCGTTCAAGCTTCGCGAGCTCGGGGCCGCCTCGATTCCGGTGAACTTCCTGATCCCCATCGAGGGCAACCCTCTTCAGGGCGACGGCTCTCTCAGTCCCGAGGGCTGCCTGAGGACGCTCTGCATGATGCGCCTCGTCAACCCCAGCGCCGAGATTCGTGTGGCGGCCGGGCGCGAGGGCCATCTGCGTGGCCTGCAGTCGCTTGCGCTCTATCCCGCGAACTCACTCTTCGTCGGTGACTATCTCACGACGCGCGGCGACCCGATGGCGGAGACCCTGGCGATGATCGAGGATGCGGGCTTCGAGGTGGCGGAGATCGAGGGCACCGCGCACCGAGAGGCGAGCGGCCACGATCGCGCAAAGTTCCAGGTCCCCGGCACAGGCGAAGCGCTGCTGCGGCCCGAACTCACGCGCTAGCCCGGATTGTTCACAGAGGTTCGTAGCGAGGCCGTGCAGATGCTCTCGAATGCAGGAGAGCCTCTGAGACGGGCCACTCACAGGACACTCGATGGCGGAGCGAACAGGAGTCGAGGCAATCGCGGACGAGGCGCTGGCCGACATCCGGCGGCGGGGTACCTACCGCCGCATGCGCGTCCTCGACGGTGTCCAGGGGCCGCGCATGCGTGTGGACGGGCGCGAGGTGGCGCTCTTCGCGGGCAGTAACTACCTGGATCTGGCGCACCACCGGGCCGTCGTCGAGGCGGCTGCGCGCGCCGCTCACGAGAGCGGCTGCGCGGCAGGCGGCTCGCGGCTGATCACGGGCAATCTGATGCAGCACGAGGCGCTCGAGCATGAGCTCGCCGACTTCTTCGGACGCGAGGCCGCGCTGCTGTTCAACACCGGCTACATGGCGAATCTGGGTATCATCCCGGCCTTGGTGGGACCCGGCGACCTACTGGTCTCGGATGAACTCAACCACGCCTCCATCATCGACGGTGCGAGGCTCTCACGCGCGGAGGTTCGCATCTTTGCGCACGGCGATCTCGACGCGCTGGAGCGCAGTCTGGCGCACAGCGGCGGCCCGAAGCGCCGCGTGCTGCTGGTGGTCGACGGGGTCTACAGCATGGACGGCGATCTCGCGCCCCTGGCCGCGATGATCGCATGCGCGCGCCGCCACGGCGCCACACTGCTGCTCGACGACGCGCACGGCACGGGCGCACTGGGGGCTCGCGGTCGCGGCTGCGCGGAACACCAAGGCGTGCTGGGCGAGGTCGATATCCTGATGGGGACGCTCGGCAAGTCGCTGGGCTCGTTCGGCGCCTTCGTCGCGGGCTCGCACGCTCTGCGCGACCTGCTGGTCAATACCGCTCGCAGCTTCATTTTTTCCTGCGCGCTCGCGCCACCCCAGGTGGCGGCCGCGCGTGCGGCGCTGCGGCTGATCGACGAGGAGCCGTGGCGACGCGACGCGCTGCAGCGGGGTGCCAGCCGGCTGCGGGCTCGACTCGAACGGGCCGGGATCTCCACTGCCCCCTCGGTGAGCCACATCGTGCCAGTCGTGATCGGAGACAACGCACGCACGATGGAGATCTGCGAAGCGCTGCTCGAGCAGGGCTTCTACGCCCAGGGAATCCGCCCCCCCTCGGTACCAGAAGGCTCAGCACGACTGCGGCTGACCGCAATGGCGAGCCACAGCGAGGCCGAGATCGACGGACTCGCGGACGCAATCGCGCTGCTGCTTGGGGCGCAGCCGGCACAGCGCAGCAGCGCGGCGGGGTAGGGGGATGGCCGTGGGCGACCAGCGAAGTGCCCGAGGGATCTTCATCAGCGGCACCGACACCGGGGTGGGGAAGACGGTCGTCGCTTGCGCGCTCGTGCGGGCGCTGCGGGCTCGCGGCATCGATGCGGGCGCCATGAAGCCGATCGAGACCGGAGTCGGAGCCGCCGGCCCGCTCGACGCCCTCGCTCTGCAGGAGGCAGCGGGGGGCGAGGATTCGCTGGACGATGTCTGTCCGCTCCGCTTCGCGCTGCCGGCGGCGCCCAACGTCGCGGCCAAGCACGAGGGCCGGGAGGTCGACCTCGCGCTCGTTCACGAGGCCTGGGCCCGCCTCGCCGCACGTCACCGGTCGGTCGTAGTCGAGGGAGCCGGCGGATTGTTGGTCCCCACTCGCGATGACGCCACGATGGCCGACCTCGCGCGTTCACTCGATCTCCCGCTCTTGCTCGTCGCGCGTGCCTCGCTCGGCACCATCAACCACACACGCCTCAGTCTGTCGGAGATCGAGCGGCGTGGGCTCACGCTCGCCGGCGTGGTCGTCTCGCACTCGACCGGCAGGCTCTCACCATCCGACCAGGCAAACTTCCACCTGCTACAGCAGGAGCTCGGCGACCACCTTCTCGGTGAAATTCCGCCGCTGGGTCCGGGCGATCGGCCGCCGAGCGACTCTCTGCGCTTGGACTCCCTGATGGCCTTCCTCGCCTGACGCGGGCGCCGAGCCCAGGTCAAACGGGCTCGAGCACCCCGGCGGCTCTCTGCTCCGCTCGAATGCGCGCCAGGTGTTCACAGTTGGGACAGAAGGAGAAGTCACTGACGGCCGGGCCGGTGCTCTCGAGAACCGTGTCGCACTCAGCGAGACTCTCGCAACGGCGACAATTCTCGATATTTCGCCTGATGTCGAGAACTCGCTCCCCATGCAGGTAACGGGCGAGATCGATTCCCCGGTGCCGCAGCATCCGGTGGAGGCGCAGGGGGCGAATCTGCTCCAGCAGATCGCGGCGAAAGTGCCGCCCCCGCGTCTGGCTGCGGTGCGCTGCCCTCGCAATCCACAAGGGCCCGAGAAAGAGCAGCAGTCCAAACCCGAAGAGTGTCGCCATCTGCGCGGGTGTCATCGCTCTTTCCTCCTGCAGGCACGGTGACTTGCGGGCGGGCACGCGCGCACGCCGGCGTCCTGCTCCCGCGCTGCCGCCGCAACCGACCGTCTGGCAACTCACCGCATAATCCGAAACAATATCGTCCGTTTCCCGACAGGACGACATAATCGCATGGGCGAGTCCGCCGAAGCCACCACCCAGTACAACCTCCGCGTAGTTCGCCAGTTCACCATCATGACGGTGGTCTGGGGCGTCGTGGGCATGTTGGTCGGCGTCATCATCGCGGCCCAGCTCGCCTGGCCTCAACTCAACTTCGATCTGCCCTGGATCAGCTACGGACGCCTGCGGCCTCTTCACACCAACGCCGTGATCTTCGCCTTTGGCGGCTGCGCGCTGATGGGCACGTCCTTCTATGTCGTTCAGCGAACCTGTCAGGCCCGGCTCTTCTCGGATGCACTCGCGTCCTTCGTCTTCTGGGGCTGGCAGCTCATCATCGTCTCGGCGGCGATCACGCTCCCGCTGGGCTTCACGACCTCGAAGGAGTACGCGGAACTCGAGTGGCCGATCGACATCGCCATCGCGGTCGTGTGGATCACATACGCGGTCGTGTACTTCGGGACCATCGCCCGCCGGCGAACTCCGCACATCTACGTGGCCAACTGGTTCTACGGCGCCTTCATCATCGCCGTTGCGCTGCTTCATGTCGTCAACAATCTCGAGGTCCCGGCCGGACCGCTGAAGTCGTACTCGATCTACGCCGGGGCGATCGACGCCATGGTGCAGTGGTGGTACGGGCACAACGCGGTCGGATTCTTTCTCACCGCGGGCTTCCTGGGGATGATGTACTACTTCGTCCCCAAGCAGAGCGGCCGACCCGTCTACTCCTACCGCCTCTCGATCGTGCACTTCTGGGCGTTGATCGCGGTGTACATGTGGGCCGGCCCGCATCATCTCCACTACACCGCGCTACCCGACTGGGCCCAGACGCTGGGCGCCGTCTTCTCCGTCATCCTCTTCGCCCCTTCGTGGGGCGGAATGATCAATGGCATGATGACTCTCTCCGGAGCGTGGCAGAAGCTGCGATCCGACCCCGTTCTGCGCTTCATGGTTGTCGCTCTCTCCTTTTACGGGATGTCGACCTTCGAGGGTCCGATGATGGCGATCAAGACTGTGAACGCGCTGTCACACTACACGGACTGGACCATCGGCCACGTGCACTCGGGTGCTCTGGGTTGGGTGGCAATGATGACGATCGGGGCGCTGTACTCGCTCATTCCGCGGCTCTACGGGCTGCGCCAGATGCACAGCCCGCGCCTCGTCATGCTTCACTTCTGGTTCGCCAGCCTCGGCGTCGTCTTCTATGTCGCATCAATGTGGATCGCCGGCGTCATGCAGGGGCTGATGTGGCGTGCCGTCAATGAGGATGGAACGCTGACCTATACCTTCGTGCAGTCACTCGAGGCCACTTGGCCCTACTACGTTGGGCGCCTGATCGGAGGCCTTCTCTTCTTCACCGGAATGCTGACGATGGCCTACAACGTGTACCGCACCATCCGCGGCTCGCGGACAACCTCCGCCCAGGCAGCCGGCACGGCCTGAGGAGACGCGTGATGCGACACGAAGACATCGAGCGCAATCTCGGCCTGATGGTCGTGTTGATCCTGCTCGTAACCAGCTTCGGCGGACTTGCGGAGATCGTGCCGCTGTTCTTCCTGGACGAAACGACTGAGCCGATCGAGGGGCTCGAGCCGCTGAATGCCGTACAGCTCGAGGGCCGGGATATCTTCATCCGGGAGGGCTGTGTCGGCTGCCACTCCCAGATGATCCGCCCGCTTCGCGCCGAGACGGAGCGCTACGGGCACTACTCGGTGGCGGGCGAATCGGTCTACGACCACCCCTTCCTCTGGGGCTCGAAGCGAACCGGTCCGGACCTGGCCCGCGTCGGCGGGCGCTATAGCGACCAGTGGCATCGGATACACCTCATCGACCCGCGCGCCGTGGTGCCGGAATCAAACATGCCCGGGTTTCCGTGGCTATCCGAGAACGAGCTCGACGGTTCGCGAACAGCCGCCAAGATGCGTGCCCTGAGGAGCGTCGGGGTTCCCTATGGCGACGACGACATCGCGGGCGCGCGAGACGCGGTGGCGGGCACGAAGGAGATCGAGGCCCTGATCGCGTTCCTTCAGCAGCTCGGCACACATCTCAAGAGGTAGTGGGCATGGACATCAACACGCTTCGCGGGCTCATTACCCTCGCAACCATGGTCTGCTTTCTGGGGGTCGCCTGGTGGGCCTTCAGCGGGCGAAACAAGAGGCGCTTCGAGCAAGACGCTCTTCTCCCCTTCGCGGATGAAGCCGGCGACGCCCCCCTCCCCAAAGAGTCGCAGCAATGAGTGATTTCTGGAGCGGCTATGTGGCCGTCATCGTTCTCATCAATATCGTGGCCAACGCGTGGCTGCTGGCCGCGATGCGAAAGGGCCAGAGTGATTCGCTCTCTGAGGGCGAAGAGCTGGGTCACGATTTCGATGGCATCACGGAGCTCAACAATCCGCTGCCGCGTTGGTGGCTCTGGGTCTTCGCCGCCTCGATCGCCGCCTCGGTGGTCTACCTCGCTCTCTATCCGGGATTCGGGAACTTTCGTGGGCTATTGGGCTGGAGCTCGGTCAATCAGTGGGAGGCCGAGGTCAGGAAGGCCGAGGCCATCTACGGACCCATCTTCGCGGCGTATGCGGAGAAACCGATCCCGGCGCTTCTGGGCGACAAGCGCGCGGTGGCGATGGGCGGACGGCTCTTCGCCAACAACTGCTCGCCCTGCCACGGCTCGGACGCGAGGGGCGGGCCGGGGTTCCCGAACCTGACCGACAATGACTGGCTCTATGGGGGGACGCCGGAGATCATCGAGACCACCATCATCAACGGCCGCGCGGGAACGATGCCGCCGATGGGGCCCACAGTCGGGGGCGAGGAGGGGATCGCGCAGGCGGCCAACTACGTTCTCAGCCTCAGTGGCCGTCCGCACGACGCGAGCCTGGCGGCGAAGGGTGAAGACCTTTTCAAGAAGATCTGCTTCGCCTGCCACGGTCTCGACGGGAAGGGCAACCCCGCCATCGGGTCGGCGAACTTGACCGACAACACCTGGCTCCACGGCGGAACGCTGGAGATCATCAGCGAGACGATTCGGCACGGACGCAGCAGCCGGATGCCGCCGCACAAGGATCTCGTAAGCCCGGAGAAGGTGCACCTGCTCGCGCTCTACGTCTACAGTCTGTCACGCGTCGAGTGAACCGCTCTCTGGAGTGAACAAAGCGTGAGTGGAGAACAGCGATCGAGCGGTGAGGCGAAGACCGCCACCGGCCGATCGAGCGCAGGCGTGGAGACGGGACGCCCTTTGCCGCAGACTTCCTCACTGTACGCGAAACGCAAGAAGATCCAGATGTTATGGGTCAACGGCCGTTTCCAATCGCTCCGGCGCTACGTCCTTACGCTGCTGGTCCTCTTCTTCTATCTACTTCCATGGCTGAGCTGGGACGGGCGGCCGCTCGTGTGGCTGAACCTTCCCGAGCGCAAGTTCATGATCGTGGGGCTCATCTTCTGGCCGCAAGATTTCATTCTGCTCTCGTGGCTGCTCATCATCTCCGCCTTCAGCTTGTTCTGCTTCACGGTCTACGCAGGCAGGCTGTGGTGTGGCTTCGCGTGCCCGCAGACGGTCTGGACCTTGCTCTACACCTGGGTCGAGTACGTCGTCGAGGGAAACCGCAACCAGCGCATCAAGCTGGACCGCAGTCCGTGGACGACGAACAAGGTTCTGCGCCGGGGTGCCAAACACTTCATCTGGCTGCTGCTCGCCGCCTCCATTTCTTTCACCTGTGTCGGAATCTTTACGCCGATCCGAGAGCTCGGCCGAGAGGTCCTGTCGCTCGAGCTGAGCTTTGCTGAAGCGTTCTGGCTGATCTTCATCGCAGCACTGAGCTACGTCTTCTCCACCGGGCTGCGGGAGCAGGTCTGCATCTACATGTGCCCGTACGCTCGCTTCCAGAGCGTGATGTTCGATCGCGACACGCTCATCATCTCGTACGACGAGCGGCGCGGCGAGCCGCGAGGAAAGCGACGAAGGTCGATCTCGGCCGAGGCGCAGGGGATGGGCTCCTGTGTCGATTGCGATCTCTGCGTCAACGCCTGCCCGACGGGAATTGACATTCGCGACGGTCTGCAGGCGGCATGCATCGCGTGCGCGGCGTGTATCGATGCCTGCGACGGCGTGATGACGCGGATGGGATACGAACCCGGGCTGATTCGCTACTCGACGGAGAACGAGCTCTCGGGTGTCGAGAAACGGGGGGTGAGTCCTCAGCTGGTCGGCTACGGGGTGATTCTGGTGGTGATGATCGCGTTGTTTTCCTATGCGATCTCACACCGAATCCCGCTCGAGCTCGACATCATCCGCGACCGGAATCGACTCTACAGAGAAACCTATGATGGTGGAGTCGAGAATGTGTATACGCTCAAGATCATCAACATGGATCAGATCGGGCACGACTTTCGAATCAAAGCTCACGGTGAGATCCCTCTGGGCTACGACGAGCAGATGGTTTTTGTCGACTCCGGTGAGGTATTCTCCCTGCCCCTGCATCTGGTCGCCACTGCGAAGCAGGTGAGCGACGCGCCGAGCCAGAACGTGGGGGTGGCGTTCACCGTCCAGGCAGAGAAGAATTCGAGCTTCTCCGTGACCGAGTGGAGTCGCTTCATCTTGCCGGCCCGATGAGGCAGTGAGGATGTCTGGAGAACGAACTCAACCGACCGATTCGATCCCCTGGTACCGCGAGCCCTGGCCCTGGCTGTTGATCGCCTTGCCCACAGCCTCGGTCATCGGCTCACTCGCGACGCTGATCGTGGCGACGCGGGGCGCCGACTCACTCGTCCGGGACGACTGGTACCGGGCGGGCCAGGCGATCAACCGGTCACTCGAGCGCGATCACATCGCTACGCATCTGGCGCTGCGGGCTGACCTATCCGTCCGCGCAACGACGGGTGAGCTCAGCCTCGAGCTGACGGGGCGCTCGGCGGAGCCGCTGACAGATCTCGTGCTGCAGCTTGATCACCCGACCTTGACCGAGCGCGACGCGCGCATCGTGCTGTCGCGCCGAACACCGGGCGGGCCCTACGTCGGTCGCTTGCCGGGACGCGCACCGGGGCGCTGGTACGCAACGCTTACGCCCATGGCGGCGGAGTCCCAGCCGGACCATGCGCCATGGCGTTTGCGCGGTGTCGTTCAGCTTCCTTCCGAAGGGCCGATTCGACTGGAACATGAGCCGCTCTGAGCACGAACCCGAGAGACGAGACGAGTGCTGCTTCCACTGTCGGCTGCCAATTCCTCGCTCAGCCCGCTATAGCGTCGAGGTCGCGGGCGAGAGCCGTGTGATGTGCTGCCCCGGCTGTGCTGCGGCTGCGCAGGTGATCGAGCAGGCCGGGCTCGGCGCCTACTATCGCTTTCGTGAGGCCCCTGGACAGAATCCGGAGGACCTCTCGCCGGCTGAGCCCGGCTCGCTCGAGGTATTCGATCACCCCGCTCTCAGTGAAGACTTCGTCCAGATCGGCGGGGACGGGGAGCACCGGGCGACGCTTGCGCTCGAGGGCATCAATTGCGCCGCCTGTGCCTGGCTCGTCGAGCAGCACCTCGGCCGGCAGCCCGGCGTGAGATCCGTTGCCGTCAATCTCGCGAGCCACCGGGCGCAGATCAGCTGGAGCGGCGAGCGGGTTCGCCTCAGCGAGCTGCTACGCGCAGTCGCGCAGATTGGCTACCGGGCACATCCCTATCGACCCGATCAGCAAGAACAGCTGCTTGCCGTCCAGACGCGAGCCGCACTGCGGCGCCTGGGTGTCGCCGGGCTCGGCACGATGCAGGTGATGATGTTCGCCGTCGCGCTCTACGCGGGGGCCTTCGAGGGCATCGAGCAGAAGTACCGTGATCTGCTGCGCTGGGTGAGCTTCATTGTCGCGACACCGGTCGTCTTCTACGCCGCCCGGCCGTTCTTTGGCTCCGCCTGGCGAGACATCGTCCGGCTGCAGCCCGGCATGGACGTGCCCGTCGCCTTGGCGATCGGAAGCGCCTATCTCGCGAGCGGCTGGGCGACGCTCCGACACGGCGGTGAGGTCTACTTCGAATCGGTCTGCATGTTCACATTCTTCCTCACTCTGGGACGCTTCCTCGAGATGAGGGCACGCCAACACGCCGATCACTCTACGCGAACGCTGCTTCGCTGCGCCCCGCACTCCGCCGTTCGCCTCACTCGGTCGGGCGAGGAGGTGGTGCCAGTACGCACGCTTCGCCCCGGCGATCGGATTCTCGTCAGGCCCGGTGCCACGATCCCCGCAGACGGCAGGCTGCTCGAGGGACGCTCGTCTGTCGACGAGTCCATGCTGACCGGTGAGTCCTCGCCCCATGCGAAGGCGGTGGGGGACAGCGTGATGGGAGGCACGTCGAATGTCGAGAGCCCCATCGTGGTGCGTGTCAGCCGCACCGGTGCCGATTCGGCGCTGTCGACCATCGTGCGACTGCTCGACCGCGGACAGGCGGAGAAGCCGGCCGCCGTGAGTTTGGCGGATCGTGTCGCCCGCTATTTCGTGGCGGGTGTGCTCGTGCTGGCCGCCGGGGTCGCGATGCTGTGGTGGAGTGTTTCGCCGGACCGGGCGTTTTGGATCACGCTCTCCGTGTTGGTCGCCACCTGTCCGTGCGCGCTCGCGCTCGCGACACCCGCTGCCCTCGCGAGTGCGACAACCGGTCTGGCGCGACGAGGACTTCTCGTCACACGCGGTCACGTTCTCGAGAGCCTGACTCGCGTGACGCACGTCGTCTTTGACAAGACCGGAACCCTGACCGAGGGGAAGCTGGTGCTGACCAAGTGCACGACGCTGCGTGACGTGGGGACGGAGCGGGCCCTGACGCTTGCGCGTTCGCTGGAGCGACGGTCCGAGCACCCCATCGCGCGAGCCTTCCGCACGGCGGGTCGAAGCGACGCGGCGGGCGAGTGTGAGGTCACGGCCGTGCGGGCGGATCCCAACCAGGGGCTCGAGGCGATGGTCGGCGGGCGACGACACCGCATAGGCAGACCCGACTATGTGACCGCACTCGCGCAGCCGGGGGAGACGCCGAAACCACCGAGCGAGGAGGGGTTGTGGATTCTGCTCGGCGACGATCGCGGACCGCTGGCCTGGTTCCAGCTCGAGGATCGCGTACGCCCGGAGGCCAGAGCGGTCGTCGAAACGCTGCGGGGCGAAGGGATCGCAGTGGCGCTGCTCAGCGGCGATCCGTCCGCCTTCGTTGCGCGCCTTGCCGATCGCCTCGGGATCGAGGTCGCAATCGCCGCAGCAACACCGGAGGACAAGCTGCAGCACGTCCGGGCCCTGCAGCAGGGCGGGGCGGTGGTGGCGATGCTGGGTGATGGCGTCAATGACGCGCCGGTGCTGAGCACCGCCACGGTCTCGCTCGCGATGGCGAGTAGCACCGATCTGGCGATGACCAGCGCGGATGCGGTCTTGCTGCGAGACGACCTCTCACTGCTGCTCGATGCCCGCAGCTGGGCGGCTCGCGCACACAGGGTGATCCGCCAGAACCTCACCTGGGCAGTGCTCTACAATCTCACGATGCTTCCTCTCGCGGCACTCGGCTACGTGGCACCCTATGCTGCGGCACTCGGCATGTCGCTGAGTTCGCTACTCGTCACGCTGAACTCTCTGCGACTGAGCCGTGACCCGCGGACGGGGGGCCGATCGCCGTGAGTATCGTGCTGGTCCTCATTCCGTTGGGCATCCTGCTCGTCGCGGCGGCGGCGTGGGCGTTCCTCTGGGCGGTGAATCACGATCAGTTCGACGACCTCGAGAGCCCCGCCTATCGCATCCTCTTCGACGATGACGAGCCGCCCCCCAGCGATCCGCCGGCGCCGGGTGAGGATTCGTGAACGATCCCGGCTCGGCCTTGGCAATGCTCGCCAGCAGCGCCGCGATCGGCCTATTTGGCGGCGTGCACTGCATTGGGATGTGCGGGGGCATCGCGGGAGCGCTGAGTCACGCACTGCCGGCGGCCCAGCGCACGCGTTTTCCGCTGCTGCTGACGCAGCTGCAATACAGCGTCGGACGAATTCTCAGCTACGCCATCGCGGGGGCTGCGGCCGGCGCGCTGGGACAGGTGCTCCAGCGCCTGCTGGGCCCCTCCGGTGGGGCAGTGCTCCGTGTCGTGGCCGGCTTGCTGCTGGTTGCGCTCGGTCTCTACGTCTCGGGATGGTGGCGTGGTCTCGCGCATCTCGAGCGAGCGGCCGGGCGGCTCTGGGGGGCGATCTCGCCCGCAGCCCGACACTTGCTGGCAGTGTCCTCGGCGACGCGACGCATCTTGCTCGGGATGCTCTGGGGATGGCTACCCTGTGGCCTCGTCTACAGCATGCTCGCGTCTGCGGTCAGCTCCGGGAACGCCGCCACGGGCGCGTTCCTGATGACGGGCTTCGGTATCGGAACGCTGCCCGCGCTGCTGGTCACCGGTAGTCTCGCGGGCCGACTCACGCTCTTCGTACGGCGCCGCAATGCGCGCTGGGCGGCTGGGCTGCTCATCATGCTGTTCGGCATCTGGACGCTGCTGGGGAGCAGCGGCGTGGTGGGCGGCGGCGCTGGCGGGGCGCATCACCACTAGCCGCATTTATTCATGAGGGTTCTCAGCGAGGCGCGCGGATCTTCGTTGCGATCACGGCTGGGAACCCGCGTGGCACGGGCAATCGGCTATTCGAGATAGCCGAGGGCCTTCAGCCGGCGGCGATCCTCTTCCGTCAATCGACTCGTGGCGGGACGCTTGGCCGCGAGACTGCGTGTGAGCGAGTCCATGCGCTCGCTGTGACGGGCGACGATCGCCGGGAAGCGGTCCGCCGCATTATGCAGCTCTCCCGGGTCCTCCTCGAGGTCGGCCAGGTAGAGCTCGGCCGTCTTACGCCTGCGATAGCTCTTCCAGCGCCCGCGCCGATAGGTCTGCCAGTGCATTTCGGAGAGGAAGAGCTCTCCGGGCTGCAGCTCGCTCTCGAGATCGACCGGAACCCCGGCGATACGCGCGATCAGGGCGAAGAGGTCTTGGCCGCGACGCACGGGAATCTCGTCGGCGTAGCGCCCCGGGGAGATGATCAGCGGCACGCGAATCAGCTCTTCGAAGGAGGGATTCCCCTTGTGCGCTGCGCCACCGGCCACGAGGTGCTGCTCGGAGAACTTCTCGCCGTGGTCCGAGGTGAAGATCACCACGGCGTCTTCGAGCAGACCCTGATCCTCGAGCCGCGATAGAAGCTCACCGAGCGCCTGATCCACGCGCTTCACCATGCCGGGGTAGGGGGCTCGCCAGAGGCGGTAGTCGTGCACGTCCATGTAGTGCACATAGAGGAAGAAGCGATCGCTCGGCCGCTCGGTCAGTGTCTTCTCCACGATGCGATTCACAAGCGGCGCCCCGACGGGGCCCGGGACCTCGCGACGTTGACCGGGAAGCTCGACGCTGCTGCGATCCGCGAGCTCGACCCAGCGGTCGAAACCGCGGTCGAAGCCGGCCGGCCGGAAGAGCAGGTGATTGGTCACGACGGCCGCTGTCCAGTAGCCCGCGTCGTGCAGCACCTGTCCGAGCGTCCGCATTTTCTGCGGGATACAGCCCGGCTCGCCGGTGGCATCGGCGAAGCGCGCCAGTCCGCACCAGGTTCGCCCGTTCCAGCCCAGGATCTGGTTGCGGCGACCCGATTCCAGGCTTGGCGTGTGGCCGGTGAAGATCGCACCCATCGACATCGAGGTCTGGTGGAAGGAGGAGAGCAGGCTCGACGAAGCACGACCCTTCGCCGCAAGATTGTCGATGTTCGGCGTCTGGACCAGGCCGCCGTAGCACGAGAGCGCGTCCCGGCGCAGCGTGTCGACAACGATCAGGATGATACGCTTGGGCGGCTCGGGCTCGAGCGAGCAGGCGAGGCCCGAAGCGACCATCAGCAACGCGAGCGCCAGACACCCCTTCGTCAGCAACTTCGTTCTGCCAGCGGGTCGCGAAGAAGGCCCGACCGAATCAGCGCACTCCCAACCGGGCATCACGAGCCATTCACACGTCGGCCGGCGATCCACGTTTCCAGCACGTTTCCCCCTTCATCGAGCACCGCGAAGTCCGCGCGCGCGCCGGGACGAAGGGTGCCCCGCTCTGACTCGATCCCCAACACACGAGCCGGGCGCAAGGTGACGGCCGCCACGGCCTCCAGCTGCGACATGGCTCCGAACGCGGTCGCGTTCCGGACCGCTCGGTCGAGCGTGAGAGAGCTCCCCGCGAGCCTGCCGTCGGAGAGCCGCAGCGCGCTGCCGTCGTCTCGGACCTCTCCGGAGCCGAAGGATGCCCCATCGCCCCGGGGCGGTGAGACGCGATCGCTGACGAGCACGAGTCTGTCGCCGAGCGCTCGGGCCGCCAGGTCGACCATGCGGGGATGAACGTGAACTCCATCGCAGACCAGGTCACAGCTGAGACCGGTGCCCGCCAGCGCGTAGCCCGCCACGCCGAGATCGCGATGATGCACGCCCCCCATCGCATTGAAGAGGTGCGTCACGTGCGTCAAGCCGTCCGCCACGGCCGCGTCAAGATGGCCTTCGCCCGCCAGACTGTGGCCCACCGCCGCCACGACGTTGCTGCGTCGTAGTGCGTCAAGCAAGGCGTGGCTGCCGTTGATTTCGGGCGCCAGAGTGACGACCCGAATGAGGCCGCGGAAGGCCTCGATGAGGTCACGGTCATCTGACGACGAGTCGTAGGGCCGTATGGCGGTCCGCGGTTGTGCGCCTGCGGCCGCGGGGTTGATCCAAGGGCCTTCAAGATGCGCCCCAAGGGGAACCGCGCCCGGCCACGCAGCGCGCGTCATCTCGGCCTCAAGGCGCGTCATAAAGTCGTGCAGCCTCTCTCGCGACCACGCCACGGTGGTGGGCAAGAAGGCCGTGACACCCTGACGCGCCAGTGACGCGGAGGTTCGACGCAGCGCTGAGGCCAGGCCTGTGGACTGCGTGAAGACCAGCTCGCCGTGGTGGTGCAGGTCAATGAAGCCGGGCGCCAAGCGATGCCGGCCGAGCTCAACCGTGGCAGCGTCGCACGGCGGGTTGGAGTCCCCGCGGAACAATGCGGCGACGCGCCCATCCTCGATCAGAAGTGAGCCAGGCTCCGGCCCCGGTGCCTCGGGGTCGAGCATGGCGGAGGTGCGGATGAGCTGCCGGGTCACGGGCGCAGTCTAACATCTCACAGCGGCGTGGCTAAAGACCCCCGGTCAACCCTCCGATGCAACGGTGGGAGGCTCTGCCCGACAGTGTCAATCGACGAAGAGCTCAAGGTTCTGGACAGCAAGGTCACGCAGCTCAGGCGTGACTACGAACAGTACTTTCTGGGAAACCGGCCCCGGGATCCCCGGCAGCTGCGGGGCGAGGTCCAGAAGCTGATCCTTCGGCACACCAACCAGCCGATTCAGAACACGGCCGCGCGCTTTCGCTTCAACTCGATGAACGCGCGCTTCCAGGCATTCAAACGTCAGTGGGACGCGACGCTGCGGCAGATCGAAGCGGGCACCTACACGAGGCACGTCTTCAAGGCCAAGCTGCACGAACGCGAGCGCGGCTTGGCCGGAGGGGGCACCGCGGCCACACGGGTGGTCGACAGAGCGAACGACGATGATCTGTTCGAGAGCTACCGCGATGCCGCGCTCGCGTGCGGGCAGGACGTCAGCGGCCTGACGCGCGAGAAGCTGCAGGCTGTCGTGAAGAAGCAGGAGGCCGGCCTGCGACAGAAGCTTCAGTGCGAGCGGGTGAACTTCCGGGTCGCGGTCGAAGGAGGCAAGGTCAAGCTCAAGGCCTCTCCGCAGGGCTGAGCGTGGCCGGTGTTCCGGGCAGCATCCCGAGATTGCGCGCGATGCGCACGGGAACATCGAAGTTGTGCGGATCGAAGATCAGAAAATCCTGCAGGCCGTCGCCATCGAAGTCCGCGAAGTGAACGACACCTGCAGTCGACATCTTCTGTCTGCCGCCGCGTCTCGAGAACGGTCCTTTGCTATCGCCGAGAAGGACTTCGAGGGCATTGCCTCCACCGGAAGAGACAAAGTCGAGGAACCCGTCTGCGTTGAGGTCGACGTTCGCGGTGGGGACGAAGCCCTTCAGGCGAAACGTCTGGAAGCTGAAGGGAAGTGAGATCTTCTTCTTGACCGACGGTTCGTCGTCGAACCCGTGCCCTTCCCGATAGCGGTGAACCGCGATATTGAAGTCGATCTCACGGCTCAGCAGCAGCTCCACCATCTCGAGGAGACTGAATTGGAGCTCCATACGAAGAAGCTCGTGCCGACCATCTCGATCGAGATCAGAGAGAGCGTTCGACACCAGGCCTGCTTTCGTGGTGAGGATCTGATCGGGAGCACCGAGGTTCCAGCCGCCCTCGCGATTCATATAGATGTAGATCGTCGTCACGGCGTCGCCAAAGCCTCCTCGCACGTGTGAGACGAGCAGGTCCAGCCGGCCGTCGCCGTCAATGTCTTTGGCTTCGCTCGCCACACCGCCGGAGCCGCGGATATGGTCACGCGGCGTCACGAGCCGAAGCGGCAGCCTGCGGTCGGGTTCGAAGCTGAAGCTGCCATCCTCACGACGCAGGAAGACTCGCACCTCGTGCCGCGTGGAAGACACGATATCGAGCCGACCATCTCCGTCGACATCCCCCAGTGCAAGCTTCGGGACATCGAGAAAGATTTGGAAATCACTCTCGATGGAGATGAGGCCCGTGCTCGGTATGATGAAATAGTTGGCCCGCCGCGGCACCGCCAGCCGGGCGCGAAGCTCGCCGCTGGGCGACAGGGCGCTGAGCTGGCCAATCTGTGGCACGAGCAACCACGGCTCGGGGCCGAAGTCGCGATAGACGATGCGAAAGGGCTCGAGGCCGCGTTCGTCGTCCGCCAGCCCCACCGAGGTGGGCCCGGGCAGCGGCAGGTCCCAGCTCTTGCCGGAGGCATCGCCGAGCGAGAGGAGTGTCAAGCGGTCGGGGCGCAGCAGCACGAGCTCGCAGCCGGGACTGTCCTCTCGCACGTCGGCGACATCGTAGACCGCGCTCCAGCTCGGCATCTCGATGGTGTGCTGGGGTCGCTCGGGCAGCGCGCCGTCGGGTCTCTGTAGGTAGACCCGTATGTCGCGTCGCTCTTCGGGCGGAACGCCGGCCAGCGCCACGACGAAGAGGTCCATGCGACCGTCGCCGTTGAGGTCGGCGAGCTCCGCCGCGACGCTTCGCCCCGCGCTCTTCAGGGAGGTGATCTCGAAGAGCGTCTCCGCGCGAAGCGGGGAGGGTCCTGCAAGCACGAGCAGAGCCAGTGACGCGAGGAGCCCTACGGTTCGGGTCACGTACACGCGCGTATGCTAACGCGCCTCCCGTGTCGGGGCCGCCGCTCAGCTGTGATAGCGACCGTGCACGTCTATCTGGACACTGGCGCGCACGATGGCGCTCTCGAGACGTGCGCGGCGCTCTTCGTCACCGATTTCTTGAAACAGATCACGCAGTTCCTGCTCTGCTTCCGCCTTGCTGTGTTGTGCGTGCTCGAGATCGATTTCGTGCGCCTTGAAGCACTCGTCGACGAGCACCACGACCTGGCTGCTCGTCACTTCCGCGAAGCCGCTCGAGATCGCCGCCCACTCGCTGCTGCCATCCGCCAGCCGGATCTCCATCGGGCCTGGCACGAGCGGGGCCAGAAACTTCTCGTGACTCTCCAGCACGCCGAATTCGCCTTCGGCCCCTGGCAGAACGACTTGCTCTACGGGAAGCGAGAATGCCTCCCCGTTGGGCGTTACTACAATCAAGTCCATCGGCATCCCCCTCTCCGCGACTCCGCTCCGACCGACGCGCGGCTACGCCAGGCTCTTCGCCTTCTCGCTCACCGCCTCGATGGTTCCCACCATGTAGAAGGCCTGCTCGGGCAGGTCGTCGTGCTTGCCGTCCAGGATTTCCTTGAAGCCTCGGATCGTGTCCTCCAGACGAACATAGGTGCCGGGCGTGCCGGTGAACTGTTCCGCCACCGAGAACGGCTGTGAGAGGAAACGCTGGATCTTGCGGGCCCGCGCCACCGTGAGCTTGTCCTCTTCCGATAGCTCGTCCATGCCGAGGATCGCGATGATGTCCTGCAGGTCCTTGTACTTCTGGAGCGTCTGCTGCACACCGCGCGCGACCTCGTAGTGCTCCTCGCCCACCACCTGCGGATCGAGAATGCGCGAGGTGGAGTCGAGAGGATCCACCGCGGGATAGATGCCGATTTCCGTCAGCGCACGACTCAGCACCGTCGTGGCGTCGAGATGCGTGAAGGCCGTCGCGGGCGCGGGGTCGGTGAGATCGTCCGCAGGCACGTAGATGGCCTGCACCGAGGTGATCGAGCCCTTCTTCGTCGAGGTAATGCGCTCCTGGAGCTCGCCCATGTCGGTCGACAACGTCGGCTGGTACCCGACCGCCGATGGAATCCGACCGAGCAGAGCCGACACTTCCGAGCCCGCCTGTGTGAAGCGGAAGATATTATCGATGAAGAGAAGTACGTCGGTCCCCTCCTCGTCCCGGAAGTACTCGGCCGCGGTCAGGGCCGACAGCCCCACGCGGGCGCGCGCCCCGGGCGGCTCGTTCATCTGGCCGTAGATCAGCGCCGCTTTGTCGAGCACCGTCGAGCCATCGGAGAGCTTGGCCTCCATCATCTCGTTCCACAGATCGTTGCCCTCGCGTGTGCGCTCTCCCACGCCGGCGAAGACCGAGTAGCCCGAGTGCTCCTTGGCGATGTTGTTGATGAGCTCCATGATGACGACGGTCTTCCCGACACCCGCGCCACCGAAGAGGCCGACCTTGCCTCCCTTGGGATAGGGGGCGATCAGGTCCACGACCTTGATGCCGGTCTCCAAGATCTCGACCGCTGTGGATTGGTCGACGAACTCCGGCGCCGGGCGATGGATCGGGTACTTCATCTTGGTCACGATCGGACCGCGCTCATCGACCGGCTCACCGATCACGTTCATGATCCGGCCAAGCGTCTCGGGACCGGCCGGAATCTCGATCGGTCTGCCGGTATTGGTTACCGGCTGTCCTCGCCTCAGACCGTCGGTGGTATCCATCGCGATGCAGCGCACGGTGTTCTCGCCCAAATGCAGCGCAACTTCGACGACGAGATTGTCCTCTCGCTCGTCGATTGCCTTGTTGCTCGTGCGCAGCGCGGTCATCACCTCGGGAATCTCGCCGGGGGGAAACTCCACGTCGACGACCGGACCCATCACCTGAACGACCTTACCGCTCTCCATCCTCTATCTCCTCAGTCCGCCACGCCATCGGCGCCATCACGCCACGATGCGCGCTCTGTGGCGAAAGCCATCAGCCGAACGGCCTAAGCCGCCCGGGTCTCAGTCGAGTGCCTGCGCGCCGGTGACGATCTCTACGAGCTCGCTCGTGATCGCCGCCTGACGCGCGCGGTTGAACTCCAACGTGAGCTTGTCGATCAGCTCCTCGGTATTCTTGGTTGCGCTCTCCATGGCGGTCATGCGTGCCGCATGCTCTCCCGCCTGGTTCTCCAGCAGTGCGCGGAAGACCTCCATCTCCACGGCCTTCGGCACGAGGGCCGCGAGCAGCTTCTCGGCGCTGGGCTCCACCTCGTAGGGAAGCTTCTCGGCGGCCGTCGCCACCTCCTCGACCGGCTCCGCCGCGCCAGCGGCTGCTGAGAACGGCAGCAACGGCACGACGGTAGGACGTTGTGTCATGGTGGAGACGAACTCGCTGTAGACGAGCACGACCTCATCCACCTCCCCCTGCTCGAATCGATCCATCAGACGACCGGCGATCTGTGCCGCCTCGAGATAGTGCACATGGGCGCCCACCGGACGGGCGAACGAAAGCTGGCTCGCGCGGCGACGCTTGTAGTAGTCGCCGGCCTTCTTGCCCACGGTGGTCAGGTACAGGTTCTCGAGCTCGCCCTCGTGCGCTGCGATGAACTCGTCCGCCCGCTTCATGACGGCATTGTTGAATGCACCCGCGAGCCCACGGTCCGAAGTAATGATGACGAGCTCGACGCTTCGCCTCTCTCTCACTTCGAAGAGCGGGTGTTCGACATCGAGCTGAACGGCCGCGACCTCGGCGAGAGTTGCGTGCATTCGCTTCGCGTACGGGCGCGCGGAGAAGATGGCATCGGTGGCGCGTCGCAGCTTCGCAGCGGACACCATCTTCATGGCGCTCGTGATCTTCTGCGTACTCTTGACGCTGCTGATGCGTCGCTGGATGTCGCGTAGGTTTGCCACGCTCAGGCCGCCTCTTCTTCGCTCCCACTAGAGGAGGGCTGAAAGACATCGCTGAATTCATCGAGCGCAGCGATGAGCTTCTGCTCCGTCTCGTCGGCGAACTTCCCGCTGTTGCGAATTTCGTCGAGGATCTCGGCATGGCTGGAGCGCATGAAGTCGAGCAGCTCCTGCTCGTAGCGCGCGATGTCCTGCTGCTCGTACTTGCGGATCCACGAGTCGCGATCGCGCTGTGGCGTCGAGGCGTAGATCGTCACCACCTGCGCCTCCATCGCGAGCGGGGAGTATTGCAGCTGCTTGAGCATCTCCGTCTGCCGCTCGCCATTGGCAAGCTGCTCCTGCGTGGCTTTGTCGAGGTCGCTTCCGAACTGAGCGAACGCCGCCATTTCGCGATACTGCGCGAGGTTGAGCTTGAGCTGTCCCGCCACCGACTTCGTCGCCTTGGTCTGCGCAGCGCCACCAACACGCGAGACCGAGAGGCCGACGTTGATGGCGGGGCGTACGCCGGAGTTGAAGAGGTCTGTCTCGAGGAAGATCTGCCCGTCGGTAATCGAAATCACGTTGGTTGGAATATAGGCGGAGACGTCACCCGCCTGGGTTTCGATGATGGGCAGCGCGGTGAGACTGCCACCACCGAGGGTGTCCGACAGCTTGCAGGCGCGCTCGAGGAGCCGCGAGTGGAGGTAGAAGACATCGCCTGGGTACGCCTCACGCCCCGGTGGGCGGCGCAGCAGAAGCGAGAGCTGACGGTAGGCCACGGCCTGCTTGGAGAGATCGTCGTAGATGATCAGCGCATGCTGGCCGTTATGGAGGAAGTGTTCCGCCATCGAGCAGCCGGAATAGGGCGCGATGAACTGGAGCGGCGCCGGCTCCGAGGCGGTGGCGGCGACCACGATGGTGTACTCCATGGCACCGAACTGCGTCAGTTTGTCCACCACCTGGGCGACCGTTGACTGCTTCTGCCCGATCGCAACATAGACGCAGAAGACGTCCGTGTTCTTCTGGTTGATGATGGTGTCGATCGCGATGGCGGTCTTGCCCGTCTGACGGTCACCGATGATGAGCTCGCGCTGGCCACGGCCGATGGGCACCATGGCGTCGATGGCCTTGATGCCGGTGGCCAGAGATTCGTAGACCGAGCGACGCGCAACGATTCCCGGCGCCTTGATCTCGACGCGCCGCGTGGTGCTGGTCTCGATTGGGCCCTTGCCATCGATCGGCTGTCCGAGCGCGTCCACGACCCGCCCCAGCATTGCGTCACCCACCGGCACCTCGATGATGCGACCGGTCCGGCGTACGAGATCGCCCTCCTTGACCTCGTGGGCCTCACCCATGAGCGCTACGCCGACATTGTCCTCCTCGAGATTCAGCACCATGCCCAGCAACCCGCCGGTGAACTCGACCAGCTCGCCCGCCAGCGCGTTATCAAGACCGTAGACGCGCGCGATACCGTCGCCGGCGCTGAGGACGGTTCCCGTCTCCGCCACGTCGATTTCGCGGTCGTATTCCTTGATCTCGCGTTTCAGAATATCGGTGATCTCACCGGGCTTGATATCCATTGCTCAGGATCCCTTCATCAGAGTGGCGCGCAGTTGAGAGAGCTGCGTGCGGAGACTGCCGTCGAAGACGAGATTGCCGACCTTGGCGATCGCGCCGGCGATCAACTCGCGGTCGAGCGCGATCTCGAGCCGTACTTCTCGCCCGGTGCGTTCGGAGAGAGCGCGGCGCAGGCGGTCCTTGCGACGGTCGTCCAGCGGGCTGGCGGAAATGACCTGCGCGGTCATGAGGCCGGCATCCTCGTCGGCCAGGCGCCTGAATTCCTCGCGGATCCCCGCAAAGTTCACCAGCCGTCGCTGGTCGATCAGGTAAGCGCAGAAGTTGCTCAGCAGACGCGAGAGTCCGAGACGCTGCGCGAGGGCAGCGACTACGGCTTTTCGCTGCTCGGCGGGGTGGAGCGGGGTGAGGAGTGCCTCGCGGAGCGCGGCGTTCTCCGCCATGAGGCGCCCGAGGAGTTCGAGCTCTTCGCCCGTCTCGGTCACCTTGTGTTCCTCCCCCGCAAGGGAGAAGAGGGCTTTCGCATAGCGCAGCGCAGCTGTGGTCGACTTCATTGTCTGTGACTCTGGCTCGTGGCTGTTCTCTGTGAGATCTGACTCGGCTCCGAGCCGATCTCGCTCTAACCGGGCACTCGCAACTCGCTAGCGGCCGGCCGGCTGTTCGCCGGACTCTACGCGTGTAATGAACTCATCGAGCAAGCGTTCGCGATCGCCGTCGCCAACTCGTTCGCTAAGAATCTCGCTCGCGAGCTCGAGTGCGAGTTCGGCAGCCTCGCTGCGGAGCTCTCTCCGGGCGCGTTCCAGCTCCTGGTCGATCGCGGCCGCGGCGTCGGCCTGGATTCGCTCAGCCAGCCGGCGGGCCTCGGCGAGCGTGTGCTCGCCCTCCTCCTCGGTGCGCCGCCGTGTCGTCTCATGGATCTCCTCGACCTCGGACGCCAGATCCGCCAGACGGCGCTGGAGCTCCGAATTGCGCAGCTCCGCCAGACGGAGCAGTTCTGCCGCGCTGTCGAGCTCGTCGCTGATGCCCTCCCGCCTCCCGGAGAAGAACTGCGCCACTGGCTTGCGCGCCACGTAGAAGAGGACGGCGAGCACCAGCAGGAGATTGATGGCCTGCCACACAAACGTGCTGGAGCTGGCCGCGTGCGAGCCGCCCTCGGCCAGCGCCGAACCGGCAACCACGAAGAGCGGCGAGCCACTCGCCAGCCCGATCAGATGACGCGCGAAGAGCCGTGTTCGTCGCTTGGTACTCATGACAGCGACCGCCCGAGTATCTGCTCCGCTGCCGCTACAGCGAGCGCTCGAGAGCTGGTCCGCAGTCCACTGCGCGCCTCAGCGAGGGAGCCCGAGAGCTCGGCCCGGGCTTGTTCGAGCTTCTCTTCGGCGGTGCGACGGGTGGCGGCGGTGATGGCCGCATGCTCGGAGCGAGCCTCCGCGATCTGCTGCTTCCGGGTCGCGTCGGCCTCAATGCGCGCCCGCTGGATCGAATCCTCGTAGCGCTGCAATACGTCGTTGGCCGCCGTCTGGATTTGCCGCGCGCGGTTTCGAGCGCCCTCGATGCGATTCTCACGCGCATCGAGGGCGCTGAAGATCGGCTTGATGATGAGAGCGTTCACCGGGAAGATGAGAACGATGAAGAGAACCAGCAGCGTGACGAGCAGCGGGATCTCCGGAATCAGCTCGAGCGCACCCGCGGCCTGGGCGGGCAGCGGGGCCAGTGCGATCGCGATCGGGATCGACGCCGAGCGGCGGTGACTGCTCGACCGCCGTCTTGTTCGCCGGGTTCGCATTTGTACTCCAGTTCGCTCGAGAAGAATCGCGTGCCTCTTACGGCTCTCGTACTGCTCTTCGCCAGGCTTGTGGCTCCGTGCGGCGGGTGCGGCACAGCGGCGCGGGTACTAGGCGCGTGAGTCCGTTGGGCTAGCTTCGCTTCCGTGTCTCGGCTGGTGGCCCGTCGCACCCTCGCGCAGTCGAACCCCTCCGCCGGCCATGATGGCTCTCTTCCTGCAACCTTCCCGCAACCTTCCTACAACTCGGCTGCCGTCGCTGATCGATCGTCGCCCTTCGCTGCTGACTCGGATCGGCGGGACCGAGCCCATCTGCGGGCGAGTCGGCGGAGACACGCGGCCGCCCAGCGAGGTCGGGACCTCGGCGGGCGGAAGTCTTACATAAGTGAGCGCAGATTCAAGCCGTCGGAGAGCCCGATTCGGGGTGGTGTTCCGGCGACTCGCTCGGGATCCCGACCCGGCAGCAACCCTCGAGAATGGAGCCGTCAGCCATCACGAGCAGCGGCGCCTCGAGCACTCCGTTGACGCGCGCGCTGGCGCGCAGCTCGATTCTCGTGCGGGCGCGAACATCGCCCTCGAGTGAGCCCGCGATGATGAGTTCGTCGACTTCGATCTCACCCTGGACGCGAGCCGTCGGTCCAAGCTGCAGGCTTCCGTCGGCTCGCACTTCGCCTTCGATGAGCCCATCGATACGCGCGTCGCCGCGACAGGCGACCAGGCCAACAAAGCGACCGCCGGCGGGCACCAGAGTGGTGCTAGGCGACGGGCCCCGAGCCGGTGAGGCCGCGCTCGTGCCCGGCCGGGTCCGGCTGCCGTCGGCCGAGGGGAGCGCCGTGCCTCCCATCACGCAACACCGAGTAGCAACGAGGTGATGCGTTGCAGGTCTTCGCTGCTGGAGTATTGGATTTCGATGCGGCCGCGGGCGGCGCCCGTCAGCTGCACGCGCGCCTGCAGACGCCGCTGCAAGTCCTCGATCAGGCGCTGCCGGTCGGGGTCGATCTGGGCGTGGGCGGGCGGGGGCTGCGACGGCTGTGGTTGGCTGCCGAGCTGTCGGGCCGCCGACTCGGTGGCGCGCACGGTCAGGCCCTCACTGACCGCGCGGTCTCGCAACCGCTGACGCCGTTCCGGATTCGTGACCTGGAGCAGGGCCTTGGCGTGCCCCATGGTGAGGCGCGCGAACTCGACGTCCTCCTGGATGCTGCGCGGCAGCTCCAGCAGGCGTAGGTGGTTGGACACGGACGAGCGGTCCATCGAGACCCTCTTCCCGATCTCCTCGTGCGTAGCGCCGCCTTCGGCCAGCGCCTTGTAGGCGTGCGCGAGCTCCATCGGGTTCAGGTCGTGGCGCTGGACATTCTCGACGATGGCGAGCTCGAGTCGCTCCCGCGCTGTCGCGTCAGCCATTACGACGGGGATCGTCTCGAGACCAGCAGCACGACTCGCCCGCCAGCGCCGCTCACCGACGATGAGCTCGTAGCGGCTACCCGCGCGGCGCACCACCACGGGTTGCAACACGCCATGGCGGAGAATCGAATCCGCCAATTGCTCGAGCTGATCGGTGTCGAAGTGACGACGCGGCTGTTCGGGGTTGGGGTCGATCTGGTCGACGGGAAGCTGCTGCACACCGCTGCTCGCAAGCCGAGTCTGCGCCGAACCAAGCGAGACATCGTGCTGTGTCGCAGTCGACGGGCCTGGGTTGGAGATCAAGGCTCCGAGGCCGCGCCCGAGCGCGCTACGCCGGTTGCTCATTGGATCCTCCGGGTGAGGGCTGGGGAGCCGGCTCGCCACGCGGCAAGCGCGAGAGCATCTCCTCGGCGAGCTGCAGATACGCGGCGGCTCCACGCGAATGGATGTCGTACAAGATGATGGGCTTGCCGTGGCTCGGGGCCTCGCTGAGGCGCACATTGCGCGGGATACGTGAGCGATAGACCTTCTCACCGAAGTGTCTCCGCACCTCCGCCTCGACCTGGCGCGTGAGATTGTTCCGCATGTCCACCATCGTGAGGATGATGCCTTCGAGTTGCAGAGTTGGATTCAACTGCTCCCGAACCAGATCCATCGTCTGGAGCAGACGGGCAAGCCCTTCGAGTGCGTAGTATTCGCACTGCAGCGGAATGAGGATCGAGTCAGCCGCCGTCAGAGCGTTCAGCGTAAGGATGCCGAGCGACGGCGGACAATCGATGATGATGAACTCATAGTCCTCACGCGTGTCCGCGAGCGCGAGCTCGAGGCGCCGTTCGCGCTCGGGTAAGCCAACGAGCTCGATCTCGGCGCCCACGAGGTCTTGCCCCGACGGGACGATGTGGAGGTGCTCAAGGCTCGTCGCGAGCACGACCTCCTTCATGACGCACTCGCCAATCAGCGCATCATAGATTTGGCGTTGTGAATTCACCACATTATTGGTGGCCGCATACGCGCTGCTGGCGTTCGCCTGCGGGTCAAGATCGACCAGCAACGTGGCGCGCTCGGAGGCGGCAAAGCAGGCGGAAAGATTCACTGCGGAGGTCGTCTTCCCGACCCCACCCTTCTGGTTCACGACCGCGATGATGCGACTGCGCGACATGGCCCTCTCGGGCGCTTGTGTACCACAAGGACGGTAGAGCGCTACGCCGCACCCGGGCGGGCGAGGTGGCGCTCAGTACTCGCGCCCCCCTAGCCCCTCACGCGACCCCACCAGAAGCTGCGCAGGGGTCCCGCGAGCGGCACGCGATACCCGCCGGTCCCCGATTCCGCCAGCGCCTCGCTCGATCCCGGATCGGGTGCGGCCTCTGCCCCCGGGATCACGAGGATTCCGCCGGGTGCCGTCCACCGGAGCCCCCACACCATGGCGCTGCGGGGAGCCGCCATCGCCTGCGCGATTACGAGACTCGCGGGCTCGGGAGAAAGCACTTCCGCCCGCCCCAGCCGAGGCTCCACGTTGGGGAGCTCTATCGCGCGCCCAACGGCGCGTTGAAAGTAGTGGCGCCGCTCACGCGCCTCGACGAGCACCACTCGGCGGCTCGGCTCCAGAATGGCGATCGGGAGCCCGGGAAACCCCGCCCCTGAGCCGAGGTCCACAAGCGACGTCCACCCGTCCGCGATTCCTCGCAGCGCCGAGAGGAGTGCGATGGCGTCTACCACGAGGCGGCGGAGCACTTCCTCCGTTCCCCTGTGGGCGGTCAGGTTCATTCGCTCGTTCCAGCGAGCGACAAGCCGCGCGAGGGTGATGAGCTCCTCGCGTGTGCGCGCGTCCTCGACCCGCCTGAGCTCCGCGAGAGCAGAAACGAGAAGCTCCGCCAGGACGGTGGGGTCCTCGGCGGAGCTTCGATCAGGGTCGCGTTCAGCAGGAATCGTCGCGTTCCCCGTGGAACCGCCAGACGCTGTTGGAACGTTCCACGTGGAACCCTACAGCCTCTCGCGAACGCGAGCGCGCTCAGGAGCGCGGTGTTGAGGAAGTCTCGCACGCCTCCTCGTACTCGGGCGCGCCCTCGGGCACCACCATGACCTGCCGGTATCGCGCCTTGCCAACGCTCATCGTTGCGATTCCGTCCCGGTCGCGAAGCGTCACGTGGATGATTCGGCGATCTCTCGGGTTCATGGGGTCGAGCGCCACGGCGCGACCCGTGTCGAGCGCCCTCTTTGCCGCGCGGTCCGCCAACTTCTCGATTGAGTCATCCCGGCGCTCGTCCGTGCTTCCCTCGACATCGACCACGATGCGCGCCGGATCCTCCGAGGTGTTCTTCGCCACCTGGTTGACGAGCAACTGGAGTGCGTCGACCGCCCGTCCGTCGCCGGACCCGAGTGCGGCCGAGGCCTCGCCGCGAATCTCGTACACGAGAAACGCGCCCTCGGAGGATTCCGAGATCTCGAACGAGCCAAGCCCCATCTTCTCGATCGTCTTCAGGAGGAACGCCCCCATCTCGCCAATCTCGCCCTGCGGAGTCCCCCGCGATTCGCCTACTGGCGCTCTACTCTCGGGCTCCTCGCTCGCGGCCTTCTCACCGCCGCGATCAGGCCGCTGGCCCGATCGTTCACCACGCGGCCTGCGCTCGCGGCGCTCACCCCGGTCGCCCCTGTCACCCCGATCCTTGCGCTCCGGTGCCCGACGCGCGTTCTTCGGGATCGCGACCACGACCGCGCGGCCTCCCGTTCCCGAGACCGTTCCCGTCTCCGGAACCACGACGCGCAGGTCCCCGACCTCGACGCCATAGAATCTCGCAGCCCCGGAAATCGCGTCCTCGGTGCTCTCGCCGACGAACTCATTCGCTTCGTTCTTCCTGTCGTACATCCTCTCCACTCCTAATCTCGTATCCGACACGACTCCCCTGGCGCTTCTGGGCAGTCCCGGCCCCTCTACGCGGTCGAGCTGCTCTGCATGCGTCGCCTGACCAACAGCTGATGGCCGATTCCGAGCAGATTGCTCACCATCCAGTACAGCACCAAGCCAGAGGGAAAACTGTAAGAGATGACGAGCATCATGCCCGGCATCATGAAGAGCATCATCTTCGCCTGCGCGGGGTCCATCCCCGTCTGCGGCATCATCTTCTGCTGTGCGAACATGCTCGCGCCCATCAAGATCGGGAGCACTCGCACGGGGAACCCAGCCCCGGGCAGCGTAAACAGCGTGGCGGGGGTCGAGAGATCATTGATCCAGAGGAAGAACGGCGCGTGGCGCAGATCGATCGAACTCTGAAGAGCAAAGAACAGCCCGATGAAGACCGGTAGCTGGAGCACCATCGGGAGACAGCCACCGAGTGGATTTACCCCCGTCTCGCGGTAGAGCTTGAAGGTCTCCTCCGACTGCTTCTGCTTATCGTCCTTGTACTTCTCCTGCAGCTCCTTGATGCGCGGCATCAGCTCCCGCATCCGCTCTGCCGACTTCATCTGACGCGCCATGATGGGCCACGTCGCCAACCTGACCAGCACTGTGATGACGATGATCGCGAGTCCGTAGTTGGGTACGAAGCCATGCGTCGTGTGAAGGGCCCAGCCGAAGAACGTTGTCAGCGGCGCCACCCATGAGTACCCGCGATTGATCGCCAGATCGAGGTTGCGCCCGACCGACGCGAGGAGCTTCGGCTCCTTCGGGCCGAAGAAGCAATAGAACGTCTGCTGCGCGCTCTGGCCCGGCTCCAGCTCCACCGCAGCCATAGACATCACCAAAGCCGCGGCCTTCCCGACCTCGAGCGGCTCGATCACGACCCGCGCACTTGCGTTCTCGTCGGGTAGCAGCAACCCACTGAAGTACTTGAGATCGATTCCGCCCCACTCGACGTCGCGCTCGAGTGTTGTGGGCCCCTTGTCCTCATCGCCCGTGAAACGCGAGAAGAAGCCCGGCCGGCCGATTCCCGCTACGAGCTCCCGCGTGACCTCACCCTCTGCCAGCGCCACCAGAGCGAGCTCTGTGAAATCCGTTCGTTCGTTTGTCACCACCGGCCACGCCAACTCGAAGCGCGGAGCCACGACCCGCTGCGAGAGATTCTCCACCTGGATCTCGAGCTGAAATCCGTATTCATCGCTCGTCCGTCTGTAGGTCTTGCGGATCACCACGCCGCCCCGACGAAGAACGAATGTCGTCTCCTGGTCGCCGCTGCGTTCGACCTCATAGAGGGCTCTGCTCAAATCGCCCAAGCCCAGCTCTTCAAAGGATGTTGTCAGCACACCCTCGTACGCTGGTGTGAGATCGAGGAGTTCGACATTCACCTCCTCGCGCGGCGTCTCGAAGTAGTGCTTCAGCCGCCAGCGAGAGAGCACCCCACCGCGGTTCGTGAGGCCCGCGAGCGCGACCTCGTTCTCCATCTCCCCGTGCCAGAGAGGAACATCAGCAGTTTCGTCAGCCAACGCAACCCGCGGGGCATCTCGCACCACCTCAGGTTGGGGCGTTGGCACTACGGCTAGCGCATCTTCAGCAGCATCCTTCGGCGGCGCGGCGGCCTCCATTTGCTGCGCTCGCTCTGCCGCGGCGCGACGGGCGGGGCCATGCACGTGCTCTTGCCATGCGAGCCATGCGGAGAACACCGCCATCGAGAGCACAAAGGCAAGGATGACATTCCGATCCAACGCTCTGCCTCACGGAACGGGGTCGAACCCGCCTTCATTGAATGGATGACAGCGACCAATTCGCCGTGCGCTCAGCCATATGCCGCGCGCCACGCCGTGCCGCCTCACCGCCTCTGCGGCGTAGCGCGAACAGCTTGGCTCAAAACGACACGCCGGACGAAAGACCGGCGATATCCAGCGATGATACCCATCGAGTGCCATCGCTGCCGTCGCGGCGGCGATGCCCACCGCTCTGCTACTCGACATCGCCTTGCTACCTCTTCTCGCCCATCGGCGCCGCGCGTCTCACCAGCTGACTCAACCGCGCCTCTAGCTCTTGTCCACTCAGGCTCGCCGCCGGTCTGCGCGCGATCACCACCAGGTCCCCGCTACCCGCAATCTCCCCACGAAAGCCTCTAAACCACTCGCGTACCGCCCGTTTCACGCGGTTTCGCATTACTGCGTTCCCCACCTTGCGACTCGCCGTAATGCCGAGCCTCCAGGACGCGCGCGATTCGCTCCTCGTGTTGCGCGAACCTGCAGTGAGTAGAACGAACTCCCGCGACGCCACACGCCGGCCTTTTCTCGACACCCGCCTGAAGTCGCGAGAGGCACGAAGTCTGTCCGACCGACGAAAGCGGCCGGTACGTCCCGGCATATCTACTTCGAGGCCACGCTGACAGCCAGGCGCGTGCGCCCCTTCGCCCGACGTCGTTTCAACACCGCACGTCCAGCTCGTGTCTTCATGCGTGCTCGAAAGCCATGCTTACGTAGTCGCTTCGTGCGACTCGGCTGATATGTTCGCTTCATAATTCGCGCTCTCTCCGCTACCGCGCCGCGCCCCTCTTCCCGCGTGACGCTCTAGATCTCAACCTTCATCTTGGGCTTGATCCTGCACTCGGCCTCAGGCCCGACCCCGATATCGCGCAATTTCGAGAGCTTCCCGCTGCTCCCGCGACCCATCAGTTTCTGATTTCACCCGGAATCGCGAGCACTTACCCGCTCTCGCGAAAGCGTTTGAGCTTAGCCGCCCACGGCCGCGAATGTCAATCACCCCTTCTTTCACACAATCACGTCAGCGCCCAGCACGCTACTGCCCACCAGACGCCAAAACCACCCCTCGCTACGCCCTTCCCGCGTGGTAAGCTCGCTCTAAATGGCACCCCTCTATCTGCTTTCGACACTGGACCGCCCTGTTATTTCCTTTCTCGCGACAGCATCGACGAAGCGAATAGACTGAAAAACTTCTCTGTACCAAGTGTTTAGAGCATATTTGTCCCACTTTTTGACGCCTACTCTTACTCTTATAAATCAAATTTTCAGATTAGGAATATACAGGCGATGAAACTCACGATCGGCAAAGATGAACTTCTCACGGGTCTCTCTCGCATCCAGGCCATCGTAGACAAGCGCAACTCCATGCCGATTCTCGCCAACGTTCTCCTCGAGGCGTCAGCAGAGCAGGACACTGGAAGTCTTCAGCTTTCCGCCACGGATCTCGAGGTGACGATCCGCGGCGTGCATGGCGCGGAAGTGAGCGAGCCGGGTGCGCTGACGGTTGCGGCGAAGAAGTTCTTCGAGATCGTACGTGAACTCCCCCACGACACCGTGCATCTACACGCCACTGAAAACTCCTATTTGGATATTCGTTGTGCCCGGTCACACTTTACGCTCGCAGGCACCGCTGCGGCGGAGTATCCGACTCTTCCAACATTCTCCGCCGGCCAAACAGTTGCCGTGCAACCGATGACGCTCGCGACCATGATCGAGCGCACGATGTACGCCGCCTCCGCGGATGAGACCCGTTACAACCTCAACGGCGTCTATATCGAGGTTCTGCCCGAGACCGAGAAGATTCGTATGGTCGCGACTGATGGCCACCGTCTGGCGTTGGTGGATCGTACCCTCGCGACTGATCTGACGGGCCTCTCAAGTGGGGTCATTATCCCCCGAAAAGGACTGGCCGAACTCAAGCGTCTCATTGATGAGGATGACACGACTGAAATCCAACTCGCTTTTGAAGGCAACACCGGTCTCGCACGAGCCGGAAACGTAACCCTCATCATGCGCCTCATCGAAGGCGAATTCCCCAACTACAATCAGGTCATTCCTAAGGAAATGGAGCTGCAAGTCCTACTCTCCACGGACGATCTCATCCATGCGCTGCGCCGTGTAGTACTGCTCTCTAATGAACGTAGTCGTGCGGTGCGTTTCGAGCTTCTCGCAGGCCGACTTACGATCTCCTCCAGCAACCCCGATCTGGGTGATGCGCGCGATGAGCTCGACATCGACTATGCGGGCAAGCCCTTCTCCGTGGGGCTCAATGCCCGCTACCTCCTCGATACCCTCACAAGCCTTCGTACGAAGGAAGTACGCCTTCGTCTCTACAGTGATCTCTCCCCCGTCCAGTTGCTTCCCACAGACGATGACGACACCCTCGCTGTAATCATGCCGATGCGCCTGTAGCAAAGTCTTGCGCCACCGTTGTCTGGGCCCCGCAAGACATTCCGCGTGAGAAGTGCCTCCTGCGCACCCCCCACACCCCCGCAGAGGGCCGATCTCGAGCTGCGCAATACCTTTACGGCCCACAGCCTTTCTTGTACTCTCAGCGCGCGCCTGGCCCCCCAGGCGCGCGCTATATGGGCGTTCTGAAAGGGTCGCCAGGACGCCCAGCGCGATCAGCTTCCGTCGCAGACAAGCGACACTTAGCGCGCGCTCCAGCGAGGATTGTGGCGGCTCCTGCCAAGCGTGACACAACAGGTCGGGGAAGAGCTTCTTGAGCTATGACGCCAGTTCGATCGAGGTCCTAGAAGGCCTCGAGCCGGTGAGAAAACGTCCTGCGATGTATATCGGGACGACCGGTCCGGATGGACTTCATCACCTCGTCTACGAAGTCGTGGATAACTCGATCGATGAGGCGCTCGCGGGTCACTGCAGCGAGATCTCAATTCTGATTCACCCCGGCAACAGCATTACCGTGGTCGACAACGGCCGCGGAATCCCCACGGGCCTCCACCCGACCGACGGTCGTCGTGCGAGCGAGGTCGTGATGACCACCCTCCACGCGGGGGGCAAGTTCGACGAGAATAGTTACAAGGTCTCCGGCGGTTTGCACGGCGTCGGGGTATCGGTCGTCAATGCGCTCTCGAGTCGTCTCGATCTCGAGATCAAACGTCACGGCACCTGCTGGCGCCAATCCTACCAGCGCGGCGATCCTCTGACGTCTCTGGAGCGTTGCGGCGAAACCGACGACACCGGCACCAGCATCACCTTTCACCCCGACCCCGAAATCTTCGCCAATATCGACTTCTCGTTCGACGTCCTCTCCCAGCGCCTCCGCGAACTCTCTTTCCTCAATGCCGGCGTTCGCATCATCATCACCGATGAGCGCAGCGACAAGCAGCACGACTTCTGCTACGAGGGCGGCATCATCTCCTTCGTCGAGCACCTCAACGACAACCGCTCCCCGCTCCATGAAGAACCGATCTTCCTCACCGGGTCCCGTCCCCTCAGCCAGCGTACCGGCGAGTCGCAGGTCGATGTCGAGATTGCCCTTCAATACAACGACTCCTACAACGAAGCCGTCTACTCATTCGCGAACAACATCAACACTATCGAAGGCGGTAGCCATCTGATCGGCTTCCGAACTGCCCTGACCCGCACCATCAATCGATATATAACCAACCACGCGAAGCCGAACGCGAGGGGTGACAAGGCGGCTGTCACGGGTGACGACCTGCGAGAAGGTCTGACAGCCGTTATCTCCGTCAAACTCCCACAGCCGGAGTTCGAGGGACAGACGAAGACGAAGCTTGGCACCAGCGAGGTGCGGGGCATCGTAGAGACCATCCTCTACGAGCAGCTCTCGAACTTTCTCGAGGAGAATCCTCGCGTAGCCAAAACGATCATTGCGAAGGTTGTCGATGCGGCGAAGGCGCGCGAGGCAGCACGTCGCGCGCGCGACCTCGCGCGCCGCAAAGGCGCGCTCTCCGATTTCAGCCTGCCCGGCAAGCTCGCAGACTGCCAGGAACGCGACCCCGCCCTCTCCGAGGTCTTCATCGTCGAGGGTGATTCCGCGGGAGGCACCGCGAAGCAAGGTCGCTCGCGTCAGACGCAGGCGATTCTCCCCATTCGAGGCAAGATCCTCAACGTCGAGCGAGCACGGCTCGACAGAATGCTCGGCAGTGCGGAGATCCAGGCGATCATTGCCGCACTGGGCTGTGGCATCGGGTCGGACTTCAATGTCGAGAAGGCGCGTTATCACAAGGTCATCATCATGACCGACGCCGATGTCGACGGCAGCCACATCCGCACTCTTCTCCTGACCTTCTTCTATCGCCAGATGCGGCCCCTCATCGAGGCGGGCTACCTCTATATTGCACAGCCCCCTCTCTATAGAGCGAGGCGCGGCAAGAAGAGCACCTATCTCAAGGACGAGCCCAGCCTCGAAGGATATCTGCTGGACCTCGGCTTGGCGGACTGTCGCGTTCGGGCCAATGGCGAGATGCTCGATGAGGGACGGATCTTGCCCCTCATGAAGAATGCAAGTGCGCGTCAGCACCTTCTCGAGCGCTTCCACATCCGTCTCTTCGATGAGCGTATCATCGACGCTGCGGTCACGGTTGGCCTACCGCTCGAAGCGGACCTCGCCGACGAGCGCCGCCTGCTCGAAGAGATCGCGCCGAAGATTCAGGCGGAGTTCGACCGCTGTCATCCCGCCGACAGCGGCACCATCAGCTGGTCGATCGAGCCTGACCGCGGGAGCAGCTGTCTGATAGCCAAGGTTCGTCGTGCCGGACGGCAGCTCCGCACTGCGTTCGATGCCGCGACGATCCGCTCGTCCGACTATCAGCGTCTGCTCAGAATAGCCAACGAGCTTCCCGATCTGGCCGGGGCTCACTACAGCTTCTCTCATGGCGAGGAGGAGCATGAGTTCCCCACCAGCACGGCGCTCTTCGGCAAGGTACTGGAGCGTGGCAGCAAGGGTCTGACGATCCAGCGCTACAAGGGCCTCGGTGAGATGAACCCCGAGCAGCTCGAAGAAACGACGATGAAGCCCGACAATCGCGTGCTCCTCAGGGTCTGTGTCGAAGACGCGGTCGAGGCAGACGAAGTCTTTACGACCCTGATGGGTGAAGTCGTCGAACCGCGCCGACAGTTCATCGAGGACAACGCCCTCAACGTCGCGAACCTCGACGTCTAGCGGGAAGACGAGGACGACTTGCCCGACGAACCTGTCGATACAGCATTGACTCCGAGCGGTGCTCCGCCGCCGCCCGGCCGCGATGTCACGCCGATCAACATCGAAGACGAAGTCCGAAGTTCGTTCCTCGACTACGCGATGTCCGTCATCATCACCCGTGCCTTGCCGTCGGTTTGTGACGGCCTGAAGCCGGTACACCGCCGAATCCTCTATGCGATGAACCAGGAGGGGCTCCTCTCCAATCGGCCCTACTCGAAGTCGGCCGGTGTCGTGGGCGAGGTTCTCAAGCACTATCACCCGCATGGGGACAGCGCCGTCTACGACTCGATGGTGCGCATGGCACAGGACTTTTCGCTCCGTTATCCGCTGGTCGACGGGCAGGGGAACTTCGGTTCGATCGACGGTGATTCGGCGGCAGCCTATCGCTACACCGAGGCTCGCCTCGGGACACTCGCCGAGGAGATGCTGCGCGACATCGGTCGCGAAACAGTCCATTTCACGCCCAACTTCGATGGGCAGACACAAGAGCCGACCGTTCTCCCGACCCGTTTCCCCAATCTGCTCGCCAATGGCTCGGCGGGCATCGCTGTCGGGATGGCGACCAATGTTCCGCCACATAACCTCGCCGAGCTGACAGACGCTCTGGTGCTGGAAGCCGAGCATCCCGACTGCACCATCGACGACCTGATGGAGAAGATGCCGGGCCCGGACTTTCCCACCGGCGCGTTGCTCTGCGGCAACGAGGGCGTTCGCAGCTACTTCGCGAGCGGGCGCGGTCACCTGATCCTGCGCGCGCGAGCTGATTTCGAAGAGACCAAGCGCGGCCCGCGGATCGTCGTGAGCGAAATCCCGTACCAGGTCAACAAGGCCATGCTACTCGAGCGCATCGCAGACCTGGTGCGCGAAGGTCGCATCCAGGGCATTACGGACCTGCGCGACGAATCGAGTCGCGAGGGTATGCGGATCGTCATCGAGCTACGCCGAGATGCGGCGGAGGAGATCGTTCTCAACCAGCTCTACAAGATGACGCCGCTCCAGACGACCTTCGGCGTCAACCTGCTGGCGCTCGTCAGTGGCCGCCCGGAGACGCTGTCGCTCAAGCAGGCCCTTCGCCACTTCGTCGAGTTTCGCAAAGAAGTGGTGATCCGCCGGACGATCTACGACCTCGCTCAGGCGGAAGCGCGCGCACACATTCTCGAGGGGTTCATGATCGCTTTGGACAACCTCGATCAGATCATTGCGTTGATTCGCGAGTCCGCCGATGGCGCCGCCGCACGCGACGAGATGATGGCGCGCTTCGAATTCTCGGAACGCCAGGCCCAAGCCATTCTCGAGATGCGTCTGCGCTCGCTGACCGCCATGGAGCGGCAGAAGATCATCGACGAGCTCGAAGAGCTCAGGGCCAAGATCAGCGATCTGCGGGATCTGCTCGCTAGCGAGCAGCGAATCCTCGAGGTCGTGATCGGGGAGCTGCGGGACATTGCCGAGCGATTCGCGGACGAGCGGCGGACGCAAATCGTCGAAGCGGTCGACGGGATCACGAACGAAGATCTGATCGTCGAAGAAGACATGGTCGTGACGCTCTCCCACCTCGGCTACATCAAGCGCAATCCCGTGACGCTCTACCGAGCGCAGCGCCGTGGTGGCAAGGGCGCCCGGGGGATGGAGACGCGTAGCGAGGACTTCGTTCGCCATCTCGGCGTGGCGTCGACCCACGCATATCTGCTCTTCTTCACCAATCGCGGCCGGCTGCACTGGCTCAAGGTGCACGCTCTACCCCAGCTGGGGCGGGCGGCGAAAGGCAAGGCCATCGTCAACGTGCTGCAGCTCAGCGAAGGCGAGAGCGTGCAGGCCATGCTCCCCGTGCGAAGTTTCGGTGATATCGGCGAGGGGGAGTTCATCATTCTCTGCACACGCAAAGGCGTAGTGAAGAAGACATCACTCAGCTCCTTCGCGAATCCGCGCCGCGCCGGGATCATCGCCATCAATCTATCGGAGGACGATGAGCTCATCGCCGCTGGTCGCAGCTACAGCCACAATGATGTGCTGATCGCCAGTCGTGAGGGCAAGGCGATTCTCTTCGACGAGAGCGACGTAAGGCCGATGGGACGCACGGCCAGCGGCGTTCGCGGAATCGCGCTGGCGGCCGACGACGAGGTGGTGGGGATGGAGATCATTCACCCGGAGGCCACGATCCTGACCGTCACCGCCAATGGTTATGGCAAACGCACGCGGCTGGACGACTACCGCGCACAGCGGCGCGGCGGCCAGGGGATCATCAATATCCGTACAACGGACCGCAATGGTCCGGTCGTCGGGGTCGAGCAGGTGGTCGAGGCCGACGACGTCATGCTCATTACGGACGGAGGCAAGATACTGCGCTGTCCGGTGAGCGGTATCTCGACCATGGGCAGGGCGACGCAGGGTGTGCGGGTGATGAATCTGTCTGCGGACGAGAAGCTGGTCGCCATGGAGCGGCTCGCCGAGGCGGACGTCAGCCCATCGGGTAGCAACGGCTCAGCGCCGAGCGAGCCGGCACCACCGACGCACGGGTCCGACGAATAGGCGCTGACAGGGGTGCCGGGGAGGGGAGCGAAATGAAGGTCGGGCAATCTCGCCGACTCTTCGGCCAGGCGAGGCGCCTGATTCCGGGTGGGGTCAACAGCCCTGTTCGCGCCTTCGGCTCGGTGGGCGGAGTGCCGCGCTACATCGAGCGCGGCAAGGGATGCCGGATCTGGGATGTCGATGGCAACGAGTACATCGACTACGTCGGATCCTGGGGCCCACTGATCTTGGGCCACGCGAACGCGGCCGTTCTGAAGGCCATCCGCAGCACGATGGCCCGTGGAACGAGCTTCGGTGCTCCCACGGAGATCGAGACGGACCTCGCGCGGGCGATCCGTCGCGCACTTCCCAGCGTCGAGATGGTGCGGATGGTGAGTTCCGGGACCGAGGCGACGATGAGCGCGATACGCCTAGCGCGCGGCGCAACCGGGCGAGAGCGCGTATTGAAGTTCGACGGTTGCTACCACGGTCACTCGGATGGCCTCTTGGTGGGGGCGGGCAGTGGCGTCGCGACGCTGGGGATTCCCGGCTCGCCCGGCGTTCCGGCGGCGATGACGGAGCTGACGGTTCAGGCCCCCTACAACGACCTCGCCGCCGTGGCGGATGCCTTCGCACGCTGGCCAGGCGAGATCGCCTGCGTGATCGTCGAACCGGTGGCGGGCAACATGGGCTGCGTGCCGCCCCTGCCCGGGTTCCTCCAGGGTCTGAGGAAGCTCTGCGACGAGCAAGGGGCTCTGCTGATCTTCGACGAGGTGATGACGGGCTTCCGGGTGGCGCGCGGCGGGGCCCAGCGGCTGTTTCGCGTGAAGCCCGACCTCACGTGTCTGGGGAAGGTCGTGGGTGGTGGCATGCCGGCCGCCGCCTACGGGGGCCGGCGAGAGCTCATGAGTCGGGTTGCGCCCGCCGGCGATATCTACCAAGCCGGCACCCTGTCGGGCAACCCGCTCGCGATGGCGGCCGGGCTCGCGACGCTGGCGCGCCTCGAGGAGCCCGGCGTCTACGAGCAGCTCTCGGCTCGCGCGAGCGCTCTGGCAGAGGGGCTTCTCGGCCTCGCGCAGGAGAAGGGGGTGGAGTTCACCTCGACCTCACAGGGAGGGATGTTCGGCTTCTTCTTCCACGCCGGGCCGGTGACGAACTTCCAGGAGGCGAAGAAGGCGCACACAGCTCGCTTCAATCGCTTCTTCGCCAGCATGCTGGAGGCGGGGGTCTACCTCGCCCCGTCGCCGTTTGAGGCCGGCTTCGTGTCTCTCTCTCACCGCCCAGCCGATATCGACCAGACGCTCGAGGCAGCGCGGCAAGCACTGGCTCGAGCGGCTCGCGTCCGTTGAGGCCCGTGTGGGAGTCGGCTATGCTGCGCGCCGATTTCTCGCCGGGGGCGGGTCACACATCTCCCTGCTCGGGCAACTGAAATCGCTTTTTTGCGAGCTGATCGCGCGGGGCTGATCGCGATGGAGCTTGGAGACGGCGGTCCAAAGAGCCCGGGGCAAGATGCCAGCAATGGCCGCCCTGACCGCCCGGGCCCAGAGGGTCAAGACAGTCACGAAGATCACGAGGGCCGAGACACGCAGGAGAGCGAATTCAGGCAACAGTTACCGCTTCCCGGCAAGCGGCGTCTCGAGCGAATCGCGGTCTCGGGCAACTCATCCAAAGGGAGCGCCTACCAGGGAGCCGTCGAAGCGGTGTTCGCCATCGTGATCGCAACGCTCCTCGGCTACTGGGCGGACGAGTACTTCGACACAGCTCCGCGCTGGCTGATCACGGGGGCGGTCGTCGGGTTCGCGTCCTTCGTACTGCGCCTGATGCGGATGAGGGAGCTGGTCGAGAACACAGAGCCCGAAACGCGGCCCGAAGCGAAGATACGAAGAGAGCCCGACACCGGGTCCGGCGCCGCCGAGAAAGAAGACGAGAACGAGAAGCCGTGAGATCCGCGACCGGCCGAGTAGAGCGATGAAGCTAGAGCGCGTCGAAAGATTGAATCTGGGGCTGAGCGCCGGTGTGGTGGCGGCCTCCTTTGCGCTCGCGACCCCGCACTTTGCCACCAGTCTGGCGGTGGGTGCGGCGCTCGAGGCGGTCAACTTCGGCACTCTCTACCGCGGCGCCCAGCGCTTCTTCGGCGGAGAGATCGCGGGTGCGGGGCCATGGGTGGCGCTCTTTGGACTGCGTTTCGTCTTGCTCGGTGCTGGGATCTTTCTCATCATGGGCGCCGGCGCAGATCCGGTCGCGCTGGTGATTGGCCTCTCGGTCGCGATGCCCGCCGTGTTGATCGACGCCTGGCTCAATCGTCCTGCGCTGATCGCCCCCGAGACACTTCCGGCCCTCGCCCCCGATGACGAGCGCTGGGACAGCTTCAGCGTATGGCGCGCCAGTGAAGTTGACGCAGTCGAGGACAGCGGGAACGACGAAGAAGGAGGCGTAGAGCGATGAATATCTTCGCGGTCCTCGAGCACGCGACGCACATTCCCTGGGTCGTGTCGTCTTCGCTCTTCGCCGCCGCGCTCTTGCTGCTGGCGGGGCTGAGCGTCCGGCGTGCCGTAGCCCATGGCGGGGGCATACTGCCCGAAGAGGGGGTATCGGTCCGCAACCTCTTCGAAGTCGTGATCGAGTACCTGGTCGAACTCGGACAGATGACGATGGGAGACCAGTACCGTCGTTTCTTCCCCGTCGTCATGACGATCTTCTTCTTCATCCTCTTCTCGAATCTGATGAGTTTGGTGCCAGGCCTTGCGGGTGCGACCGGTGATATCAACACGACCGCCGCCTGGGCGATCATCTCTTTTGCGGTCTACAACTTCGTCGGCATCAAGCAGCACGGCTGGAAGTACATCTACCAATTCATGGGGCCTTCGCTGTGGGAGCCCGAGTTCGGGGGCAAGCACTACCACGTGCGCGTGCTTGCGCCATTCTTCCTGATTCTCGAGATCCCGCTTCACCTTGCTCGCATCCTCACACTGGCGATTCGTCTGCTTGCAAATATGTTCGCCGATCACACAGTCGTGTTAGCCTGGATCACTCTCGTGCCGCTAGCGATTCCGGCCATCTTCATGGGGCTCGGGATGCTGGTGAGCGTTCTTCAGGCCTTTGTCTTTGCTTTGTTGACCATGATCTATATCGGGCTGGCGCTGGAGGAGCCCCACTAGGCGAATAGTCGAACTTCCAACCGAGAGCGGAGCCGCCACCTTCGGCCCCGTATCCTCGGCCCGTATCCTCGGCCCGTATCCTCACATCACCTCAAGATTCCTCATCAGGAAAGGACTAAGTCAGTCATGCGTAAACTGGGTGCTCTTCTCGTCTGGACAATCGTTGCCCTTCTTCTCCCCGCAGTGGCGTTTGCCGAGACCAGTGGCGGCGGCGGTGGCTCGCTCGGCCCCGGCTTGGGCGCAGGGCTCGCCGTCGGGCTCGCGGGCCTGGGCTGCGGTATTGGCCAGGGTCTCACCGCCGGCAACACGACAGCGGGCATCGCGCGCAATCCCGGCGCCGCGGGTAGCATGTTCGTGAACTTCATTCTGGGTATGGTGCTGATCGAGTCCATCGCGATCTACGGCCTCGTCATCGGTTTCATGCTGCAGGACAAGATCGGCTGATCCAGTTCCAACGGATCAAGATGAGTCGCCGGACGGGAGCTCGGGGCGGGCATCACCCCGTTTGAGCCCGTCCCGAACCCTGTGCTCCCGCCCGACGACTCGTACCCCGCCAACCCCCGGTCCCGTTAGAGGGGCATGGCGGGCATCGTCCAAAGACGACGAAGGACGCCATCGCAAGCGGTGTGCCGGGCGCGGCGTGGGCGTGTCTTCACGTGGCGGGTGACGTGGCTTCTGACGTGGCCTCTGAAAAGCTCATTGCGATTCGCACTCTTCGTGCCTCTCGCCGAAAATGCGACGGCGATCGGGCGACGCCCAGTGAACAGCCGTGCTCCCCGGCGCAGCGGAGCCGCGTTCACAAGCTCGACGCTCGCCGGCAGGCGTGCCAGACTCTGCTCCCTCGCTAACGTGCCGGCGGTGATGCAGTGAGTCCGGGTTCGTTGATCGCCATCGAGGGAATCGATGGTGCTGGCAAGACGACGCAGGCCGAGATGCTCGCCGCTGCGCTCGAGGCGGCCGAGTACCGCGTGGTCGTCACCAAGGAGCCCACGAGCGGTTCCTACGGTGCGAAGATTCGCGCGCTCTCGATTGCGGGGACGCCGGTACCGCCCGAGGAGGAGCTGCGTTACTTCATCGAGGATCGCAAGCAACACGTGCGAGATCTCATCGCGCCCGCGATGGAGTCGGGTGCCGTGGTGATCAGCGACCGCTATTACCTCTCGAATGTCGCCTATCAGGGTGCTCGAGGACTGCCGCCCGAGCGGATCCTCTGTGACAACGAGACGCGCTTTCCCCGCCCGGCGGCTTTCCTGCTGCTGGAGGTGACGCCCGAGGAGGGGCTGCGCCGGGTGGTGGCGCGCGGCGGCGAGCTGAACCAGTTCTACGAGCGAGTCGACTTCCTGCAGCAGGCGGCGGCCATCTTTGACGGCATCGACCGTCCCCATCTGAAGCGCATCGCGGGCGAGCGCCCGCCCGCCGCAGTGCACGCGGACGTACGCGCCGCGCTAGCGGACCAGTTCCGCTTCGTCTGAAGTCTCACGCCGCATCGCCGCCACGCCCCGCCGCGCCAGCGTGAGCAAACGCCCCGCCTCCGCGTGCCCCGGCCGCTCACGCAACAGTGGGCCGAGTGCGTTGAGCGCGAGTTCCGGGCGGCCGATCTCCAGCCAGGCGCGCGCCAGCCCAAGCCGGGCGGGCGCGTACCGGTCGTCGAGTGCGAGCGAGTGTCGGTAGTGGGCGGTGGCGGCCTCGGCACGCCCATGCTTCACCAGCAGGTCGCCAAAGCGCGCGTGCGATCTCTTGAGTCGCACGCGCTCCGCGTGGTGAGGTTTCACGATGCGGAGCGCCAGCTCCAGGTGCGGGAGCGCCGCGGCGAAGTCGCCGTCGCTCTCGAGCGCGAGGCCGAGGTTCCAGTTCAGGCGTGGATCCTGTGCGTCGAGCTCGAGCGCGGCGCGATAGTGTGCCAGCGCCTCCGCGACGTGCCCCTGCCCGGCGAGAATGAGACCCATGTTGGTACGCACGATCGCGGCACTCGGGTCGAGCGCCCGCGCGAGTTCGTAGTTCGCCATCGCCTCTTGAAATCGGTCGCGATGCTGCAGCTCGACCGCCAGGTTGTAGCGGGCCAGGAGGCTATCGGGGTTCTTCGCCAGCGAGTCCCGCCACAACGTCTCGGTATCGCGGAAAGCATGGCTGTGGCGCCAGCTCAGAGCCGATAGCACGAGCAGCAGCGCAACCGCGAGCGCCACACCCAGGCGCTGTGTGGCGGTGTCGCGCTGCGAGAACCAGTGTACGCCGCTGCCCACCGCCAGCGTGATGGGACCGATGCTCGCGACGTAGAGCCAGTGATCGGCGACATACGAGAAGCGGAAGTAGTAGATCTCGAGAAAGCCCAGCACCGGTGCCAAGCTGCCGACAAAGAAGAGCAAGGCGGCGAGCGGCGCTCGCCCCAGCCGCCCGCGCGTCCACCACAGCAGGCCCGCCAGAGCCAGCGCGGCCAGCGGGTAGAAGTATTGCAGCACGTCACCGCCGTCGATCTGCCAGCGGCGATAGACGAAAGCCAGATCGACGGGCCAGACGAGCTTCCCGAGATAGAACCAGAAGGCGTGCCCCGCCTGAAGAACCCGCTCGACGGGAGCCGGGCTCCACTCGAAGCCAAGTGTGTCTCCGAGTCCGGATTCGAGCGATCGCGTGAGGAGGCCGATGGGGATCGCAAGGGCGAACATCGGCAATGTGGCGGCGAGATCGGCCCCGGTCAAACGCCCTCGCTTCCACCAGCTCACGACCAGCAGGGCAGGTGGCAGGATGATGGCAGGGACCTTGCTGAGGAGTGCCGCGACAAAGAGGATGAGCGTGAGCGCATATCCCCGCCAGAAGCGCACTCGCCACGGGTGTTGCTGTGCGGTGGAGGGCAGCGCGGCGTCGCTTACAAAGCGAAAGTACGCCAGCGCAGCGAGCAAGTAGAAGAAGAGCGAGAGCAGGTTCTTGCGCTCCGTCACCCACGCCACCGTCTCGACCTGGACCGGATGAAGGGCGAAGAGCGCTGCGGCCAGCCAGGCACCGGGCACGGCAAGTCGCAGCAGTAGACGCCAGAGAATCAGCGCGCAGGCGGCGTGTAGCAGGATGTTGTCGATGTGATAGCCGAGCGGCCGAACACCCCAGAGAGCGTACTCGAGCCAAAAGCTCGTGTAGACGAGCGGATAGTACTGGGTCGTTACGCCGGGCTCGAGCCAGAGAGCCCGCAACCCGGCCAGGCTTCGCAGCGGCAAGTTGTCGCTGACGTTGAAATCGTCGTCCCAGATGAAGCCCGCCTCGGTGGCGGGCAGATAGGCGAGGGCCACCAGCGCGACCAGGATGGCCGCGGCCAGCCAGCCGTGCTCCCAGTGCTTCAGCGTCCGGCGCGTGTGGCGCACTCGAAGTAGTCCTCGTCGGCGATCTGTCGTGCCCAGTAGCGATCCATCATGTTGGGAAAGATGCGATCGAGCCAGCTGATGACGGCCTGTGACCGGGGTCGAGACGAGACGATGATCGCCTCTCGAGGCCTCCGCACGGCGTCCAGCATGGCGGCCGCGGGAACCTCCGGCGGATGATGGGGCTGCGAGGCGGTTCCCCTGCCGAACCGCACCATCGCGTCCGTCATTGGAGTGGCGGTCGATCCGGGACACAGAAGAGTGATATGGATGCCGCTGCCCGCCAGCTCCCGGCGCAGCACGCGGCTCGAGCTCATCAGGCCGGACTTGGTTGCCGCGTAGACCGCATAGCCGGGAACGCCGAGCGAGGCGGAGCTCGAGGTCACATTCAAGATGTGCCCGCTGCCGCGCTCGAGCATCTCGGGCAAGACGAGCTGCATCAGGCGCAGTGGCGCACAGAGGTTGACCTCGATCAGCGCTTGCAAGCGCTCGGGGTCGCCCTGCTCAAAGCGGCCTCCCATCAGCAGCCCGGCGTTGTTGATCAAGACATCGATGCAGCCGAAAGCGCTCCGAACCGCCGCAACGACCCGCGTGAGATCGGCGTTGCAGCTGAGGTCGGCCGCCAGCGCGATCGGCGCCAGCGCGCCGTCGCTCGGATTACCGCTGCTGATCTCGGCCCGGGCAGCCGCCAGCGCCTCCGCCTGGATGTCCACCATCGCCACCCGTGCGCCGGCGCGGCAGAAGAGTGCCGCAGCGGCGCGGCCGATGCCCGAGGCTGCCCCGGTGATGATGACACTCCTGTGCTCGACCGACTGCGGCTCACGCCTGGCCACGGCGCCTCCCTCCGACGCGCGGAGCCTGCTTCCGCCCGACGCCGCGATGTTAGCCCGAGCCCGAGCCCTGTATCAGAAGTGAAAGCCCTCGTCGGGATCGTCGTGCTCGGGGCTCGGGAGCGGCGGTGCGAGCGGCTGCTGCCGAGCCACGCGCAGCAGCGTGGAGAAGCCCCAAAGCAGCGCGGCAGCCGACGGCAGGAGAATGCTCAGCGGCGTGTGGGTCCCCTCGGCGTTGAAGCCCGGAATCGGGGCAGCGTCGGCCAACGGCACAGCGCTCAGGTTGATGGCCGCCAGCGCCGCGGCCAGCAGGGCCGGTGCCAGCAGCGAGCCGCTCGCCAGGCGAGCCAGACACAGCAGCCCCGCGACGATGAGCGCCGAGGCCATCGGCACCACCGCGTCGCCCGGTGCCGGCGCTGCGGGAATGTGAAGCAGCGAATAGAGGATCGCCGTAAGCAGGATGCCGCGCCGCCGGCCGATGTGCGCCACCACGCCCTGAAGGATGACGCCGAAGAACAAGAAGGATTCGACCAGCGGAGAGATCCCCAGCGCGACGATGCCGGTCTGGATAGCGGCGTAGAACGAGCCCGACTCCGAGAGCACCTTGGCCTGGCTCTGCGCCTCGGCCACCAGCTCGAGCAGCTCGGGCGACGGCGGCAGCAGGATCCGCACCCAGTTGTCGAGCTCGCTCACCAGAATCACGACCGGCAGCAGGCAAAGCAGAGGGGCGAGCAGGTTGAGGTCGAAGGTCCGCAGGCCAAGTCGCTCGGCCTGTGGCTCGGGGACTCGCCGGGCAGCCAGAGTCGCGACGCCCCCCAACCCGACGGCCTCGCCGACGCCCAGGCCAGTGATCAGCGGCTGCCCGGCGAAGAGCGCCACCACGAAGGCCGTGGCGAAGATCGCCGCCAGCGTGAGCAGCAGGGCCGCGAACGGCCCGGGGAAGATCGCGCTGCCGCTGCCGGGGAAGAACGGCGTCTGGCTTGTGTCGTGTTGCTTGCGCATCCTGGTCTCGCTCTCAGCGCCGGGCGAGGAGCGGTGCGAGCGCGCGCCCCGTGTGGCTGCGAAGATCGGCAGCCAGCTGCTCGGGCGTTCCCCGAGCGATGACCTCACCCCCTTGCTCGCCGCCCTCCGGACCGAGATCCACTACGAAGTCGGCGCACTTGATCACATCGAGATGGTGCTCGATCACCACCACAGTGTTGCCGCGGTCGACGAGTGTCGCGAGCAACTCGAGCAACTTCTGCACGTCGGCAAAGTGGAGCCCCGTCGTGGGCTCGTCGAGCAGATAGAGAGTACGGCCGGTGCTCCGCTTGGCGAGTTCGCGTGCGAGCTTGACGCGTTGTGCCTCACCGCCCGAAAGCGTCGTGGCCGGTTGCCCGAGCCGAATGTAGTCGAGTCCGACGTCGTGAAGCGCCCGCAGCGGACGCCGCACCGACGGGACATTCTGCATGAACGCAAGAGCCTCCTCGACGCTCATCTCCAGCACCTCGGCGATGTTCTTTCCGCGGTAGCGAACCCCGAGCGTTTCACGGCTGTAGCGTCGCCCGCCGCAGGTCTCACAGGTGACGAAGAGATCGGGCAGAAAGTGCATCTCGACCCGCAGACTGCTATTGCCCTCACAGCTCTCGCACCGGCCGCCCTTTACATTGAAGGAGAAGCGTCCGGGTGTGTAGCCGCGCACGCGCGCCTCGGGAACCTTGGCGAAGAGCTGGCGGATACCGTCGAATGCCCCGCTATAGGTCGCCGGATTCGAGCGTGGTGTGCGCCCGATCGCTGACTGGTCTACATCGATCACCTTGTCGATGAGCTCCAGCCCCGTGAGCTCTTGGTATTGTGCCGGCGGCTCGAGGGCGCCGTGCAGCGCCGCCGCCAGCGCGCGGTGCAGCGTATCGTTGATGAGCGTCGACTTGCCTGAGCCCGACACGCCCGTGACGACGCTCAGTAGCCCGATCGGGATCTCGAGCCCGACGTTCTTCAGGTTGTTGCCCCGGCAACCGCGCAGCACGATCGCGCGCCCATCGGGCAGTCGCCGCCGCTCCGGCACAGCGATCATGCGCCGCCCGGCGAGGTAGTCTCCCGTCAGTGAGGCGGGATTGCCCATCAGCTCCTCGGGACTCCCGGAGGCGACGATCTCGCCGCCGTGAACTCCCGCCCCCGGACCCATGTCGACAACCTGATCGGCGGTCCGGATCGTCGCCTCGTCGTGCTCCACCACGAGCACGCTGTTTCCCATGTCGCGCAGTCGCAGCAGGCTGTCGAGCAGCCGTCGGTTGTCGCGTGGGTGGAGTCCGATCGAGGGCTCGTCGAGGATATAGAGCACGCCCATCATGTGTGAGCCGATCTGTGTTGCGAGCCGGATGCGCTGCGCCTCGCCACCCGAGAGCGTCGCGCTCGGCCGGTCGAGGCTGAGGTAGTCGAGCCCGACCTCGCGCAGGAAGTCGAGGCGCTCGCCAATCTCCGCGATGATGCGCTCCGCGACTTCGCGCTGGCTCGCGCCGCACAGCTCGAGCTCGTCGAGGAAGCGCGCCAGAGCCGCAATCGAGAGTGCGGAGAGCTCGTGGATCGCGCACCCGGCCAGCCGCACGTGGCGAGCCTCGGCCCGCAGCCGCGCGCCGCCACAGGTCGAGCATGGACGGAGCCGCTGGTAGCGGGCCAGTCCGCTGTCGCCCCGACGCGCTAGCTCGTCGAGGACACCCGACCAGGACCGCCGCACGCGTGTCTTGCGTGGGCGGCCACTGCGCGTCGGGCGCAGTCCGACCGAGAACGCCACCTCTTGTCGGGCGCCGTGCAGGATGCCATGGCGAACGCGGCGGGGAAGCTCACGCCAAGCTGTGTCGAGCTCGACTTCGTAGTGAGCGGCGAGATCCGTCAGGAGCTGCGTGTAGTAGCGCGCAGTTCGGCGCCTCTTCCAAGGCTCGATGGCGTCGCGCAGCGCCAACGCGGGATCGGGCACCACGAGCTCCGCGTCGAAGTCGGAGCATGTACCGAGCCCCATGCAGCTCGGGCAGGCGCCGGCGGGACTGTTGAACGAGAACAGGCGTGGCGCGATCTCGGGGAGTGAGACACCACACGCCACGCAGGCATTCGCGCGCGAGAAGAGCCACTCCTCCCCCCCCTCGCCGTTGCCTCGCGGCAGCACGTTCACCACGACGAGGTCGTCCGCGAGCTGGAGTGCAGTCTCGAGCGACGCCGTCAGGCGGGCGAGCCCACGCTCCGCCACCACCAGGCGGTCGACCACCACATCGATGTCGTGGCGAGCTTGGCGCGCCAGCGCAATCTCCTCGGCCAGCTCGTACATCGCTCCATCGATTCGCACGCGCACATAGCCGCGGCGCCGAAACGTGTCGAGTTCCTTGCGGTACGCGCCTTTGCGTCCCCGCACGACCGGGGCGAGGAGCTCGATGCGCGTGCCCTCGGGTAGCGCCGTCACGCGCTCGCACATCTGATCCACGCTCTGGCGTGAGATCGGCCGCTCACAGCCGGGGCAGTGAGGCTCGCCCACGCGGGCGAATAGCAGTCGCAAGTAGTCGGCGATTTCGGTGCTGGTCCCGACTGTGCTGCGCGGATTGTGCCCGATGCTGCGCTGCTCGATCGAGAGTGCGGGTGAAAGTCCGTCGATGGACTCGACCTCGGGCTTGCTCATCTGGTCGAGGAATTGCCGCGCGTAGGCGGAGAGCGACTCCACGTAGCGCCGTTGTCCCTCGGCGTAGATGGTGTCGAACGCGAGGCTGGACTTGCCGGAGCCGGAAGGACCGGTGATGACGACGAGCTTGTTGCGGGCGATCGTGACGTCGAGATCGCGCAGATTGTGCTCGCGCGCCCCACGGACCACGATGGCATCGCGTCCGCCGTCGGCCATCAAACCGGGGATCTCGCGCAGCAGCCCCTCGCGTGCTCTGGAGGCGGCTTGCGGTCGCGAGGCCGATGCGGTCACGGCTCGCTGGATTGGCTCGTCATCTCGTCGACGCGATCCGCCTGGGAGTAGAGACCCTTGCGCGAGACGTAGACCTGCTTGCGCAGCGTCTCGAGCCAGTTGATGTACTCCCTCTCCATCTTCAGGCGTGCCAGCTCAGCGGTGATCGCCTGCTCTGCCTGCTCGAAGCGGACGGGCTCGAAGCCACGTCGCTCCACGAGCTCCAGGAGATTGCAGCCGAATGGGGTCTCGATCACCTCACTGACGTCGCCCGGCTGCATCTGCCGGACCGTGGGCGCCATCCAGCTCGCGAGATCGTCGAGGTGCAGCCAACCGATCTCGCCCGCCCGCTCGGGGTCCATGTCGGTCACGCGGCGCGCCATATCGGCGAAGTTGATCTCCCCTCCCTTGATCTTTCGGACCGCGTCCTCGGCGATCACGCAGGCGGTCCGGCGATCGCGCATCACCTCCTTGCCGAAGGCCACCAGGATATGGCGCAGGTGGACCTCCTCGCCGCCGCTGCGCTGATTCCCGTACTGCTCATCAAAAGCGGCCTTCACGTCTGCGGGCTCCACACGGACCCTCGAACGCACCATCGTATTCAGCACCTTGGAGCGTTCGATTTCGCTCTTGATCTTCTCTCTGTACTCCGGAATCGTGAGTCCGTGGCTCTCGACGCTGCGCCCGAGCTGCTCGAGGGTGAGGCCGGTGTCCTGGGCGATTCCCGTGATGGCGTCATCGATCTCCGCCTCGGTGGCCTCGAGCTCCAGCCGGCGTACCACACCCGCGATCAGCTTGGCCTCGATCAGACGCTCGAGCGCCTCGGCGTGCATGCCGCGGACTTCCGCCTCTGGCGCACCCGCGGCACGCATGCGGTCCTCGACCGGTCTGGCGAGCTCGCGTACCTCGGAGAGCAGCACGATCTCGCTCCCCACCTGAGCCGCAATTCCATCGATCAGCAGCTCTTCCGCGGCGCCATGGCGAGCCAGCGGCCAAGCGACAAACAGAAGCAGAAACGCAACCTTACACGAAATCCGCAATCTCGATCTCCCAGCCCGCCCAGCCGCATGCCCCGCGGGAGCGGCGGTGTGAAGAACGGAGTCTAGCCCGCATGTCCGAGCAGGTCGCGTGACGACAAGCCGCGGTGCTGGCGACTTGGCGAAACGGGCGGCCGACCTCAGGGATGCCCGTCATCGAGAAAGCGCGGGTGCCAGATGCGATCGTGCTCAATCAAGTAGGAGAACGTGAGCGCATACTCGAGCAACCTCCCGACTTGGCCGTCCTCGAAGATCTCTGCCGGAGCGGCGCCCGCCGAGGCGCTGCCGGGAAACGCCTCGCTCACCGTCGCCGCACTCGGCTGCTTGCGGTCGACCATCAGCGAGTAGCCGGCGCGATCGAGCCGGATCCCGCCGGGCCGAATCGCGACGGAGGACGGCGGCCGGACGCGCGGCGCGCCCAGTAGATTGCGCCCGATCGCCCCGGACGGCCGTCGATCGCCGACCAGCGCCAGGATGGTCGGCTCCACGTCGATGTGGCTGGCGGTCTCGAGTTCGCGACGCGCGGGCCCGACCAACCGCTCGGGGCCGTGCAGGACAGCGCCGGTCCAGACGGTCTCATTCAGCGGCAGGGCGGTTGTCTTCTTCTGGTCGAGGTAGTTGGCGTGGTCGCCCGTCACCACCACCACGGTGTTGAGCGCCCGATCGCGGCTGGCGAGAAAATCGAGGAAGCCACCGATCTGCTTGTCCACGTAGGCCATACTGCTCGCGTAGTTCTCCTCGAGCGAATCGCCCCAGTGGGACTCGTTCACGCCATCGTCCGGCGTCTCGTACGGGAGGTGCGGGTTCGTGGTCTTGATCTGCAGATAGAGCGGACCGCGCGAGTCCCCGTCGTGCGCTTCGATCCGCTCTCGGGCCTTCTCGAAGAGCACTTTCTCCGAGCTGAAGAGCCCCATGGCGCGCAGGTCGACTTCCGTCTGGAAGAATTTGTGATGCCAGTACGACTGCATGTCGAAGTTCGCATCGCCGTCGACTCCAATCGTGTGGTAGCCCACGCTGGCCAGCCGCAGCGCGAGGCTGTCGAATGCGATGTGCTTGAAGTCCGGCACGATCCGCTTGCGGTGGTGGGGCCACGTCGAGCAGCTCAGCGCGATGAAGCCGGGCCCGCTCGGAAACCCGTTCGAGATGTAGTTGGGGAAGACCACGCCGCGGCGCGCGAGCGAGGAGAGATGGGGCGTCGTGCATCGCGCCTGCTCTCCTGGCACGATGAAGTCGAGGCACTGGCCCCGCAGAGACTCGATCAGGATCACGACCACATCCGGCGGATCGTTGACCGCCTCCGGCGCGGGAGCCGCAGGGTCGGGGCCGTGCACCAGCGGATAGCGCTCGTCGAGCCAGCGCCGCCCGGGCGGCAGCCCGATGAACTCGCGCAGACCCGCGATCGCCTCGCGCTCCGATCGCGCGAGCCGGACCCCATCGGCACCGAGTAGATCTTCGACGTAGAGGACTTCCACCGGCCGGTCCAGCTCGCCGTAGACGCCCAGCAAGAGCGGAACCGCCAGCGCCGCAGCGCCGACGCCGTTCCAGCGCAGCACGTCCGACCAGGTGAGCCGGCTCTGTTGCGGCCGCCGCCCCCGCTTCCAGAACAGCCCCATGAAAGCCGCGAAGGAGCCGAAGACAACCGTCAACGCAAACGAGATGGGGATCGCGTGTGCGCGCACCGGCTCCGTGAAATTCGTCGATGTAAAGAGTCGCAGACCCGCAAACTGGCGCAGCACCGAGGGGGTCAGATGATCGCCCGTGATGGCAAAGAGAAACACATCGATGAGGCCGACGAAGATCAGCAGCGGAAAACCCAGACAGACGAACAAGCTGATCGCGACGCGACTGGCCGGCCACGCCTTCCAGATGAGCAGCGCGCCGCCGGTGAGGACCATCGCCTCGCCCACGTAGTAGAGCAGGCTCATCACCAGCTGAGCCCCGGCGGGTCCAGCCTCGCTCGCGAGCTGGGCCAGCAGCAGACTGGCGGAGCGCACCACCACCAGCGTCGTCCCGGCCAGAACGATGGGGGGCCTCGGGACCTTGTCGTGCTCACGCCTCAAAGCGATCCGCCGCCCCGTCCTTCGTGGGGGAGCGCCCCCCGGCTGCGTTCGTCCCGGGCCTCCCGCGAGAGCCGTGTGAGTGTCCGCAGCAGATGTCGCGTCGCAATCAGCGCGAGGCCGCCGAGGAGCGCGGCCGCGGCCGTGTTGGCGTCCCAAGGTGCGGCGCTGGCGGCGACCACAGCCGCGAGCGCGAGCCAATCGTACGACGCGGTGCGACCGCCGAGCAGGCGCCCGCAGACCGGCCCGCTGGTGAAGACCGGATTGAAGAGAAAGCCGATCGCGAGGTAGAGCTCGGGCCGGATGTCGCTCCAGCTCGCCCACGCGAACAGCACGAGGTGGGCGAGAAACACCGGCACGAGCTCGTGCCGGTGTTCGCGCACGCGTGTGACGGCCGACAGCAGCGTCCATAGGGCCTGGGCCATGACACCGCAGCCCAGCAGCACCGCCGTGCTCGGTCCGGCGGCAAACGGTCGCGTCAGGAGCACGTCGCCACGCGTCAGCGCGATCACCACGAAGAGCAGCGCGACGGCGGTGTTGCCCTCTACGTCACCCAGCCGTCCCATGCGGAAGACGCCCGTGTGCAGCAGCTCCCACTGCACGGCGAAGAAGGCCAGCGTCGCCACGCAGAGGACCAGCAGCGTAAGGAGGTCGGGAAGCCCGGCGGCGAGGCACGCGCCGAGCACCACGAAGCCGTTGTTCAGCGTGTCGAGCCAGTGATCCGCAAACTCACCCAGACGGGTCGAGCGATCCGTGCGGCGGGCCTGGGCACCGTCGAGATTATCGAGCGTCAGGTATGCGAAGACGAGCAGGGCTGCCGGCAACAGCCAGAGCGGCTCATCCCGGCCCAGCGTCGCCGCGATGACGAACGAGGCGCCGCAGCAGATCGTGGAGACCACCGTCATCGCGTTGGGGGAGAGCCAGACGGGCAATCGATGCAGCAGTCGATTCCACAGCAGACGCCGATACAGAGGCAGCAAGAGTGACGCCTGGGCGCTCTGGTAGACGTAGGGAGAGCCCCGGCCCGGTACGTGGTTCATCGGGGAACACGCTAGCACGCGCTCGCCCGATCCAAAGCGCACACCCTCCCCGCACGGAATGCAGAACCTGCCGCGAGAGGCGCGGTTCACGACGCCGTTTCGGGCTCTCAGCGCGGGCGGCTCTCGAGCTCCGCCACCTCGTCGGCGATCTTGCGGTAGATCGCCGCGATCTCGACCGGCACTCCGGTCCTGACGCGCTTCGAGATCATCGTCACGGGGAAGAAGAGGTGATCCGTCTGGCGGAACCGCAGCGCTCGGCTGTGGCCGTACTCATCGTCGACCGCGACCCACGCCAGGCGCAGCGTGGAGGCCATCACATCGCCGAGTACGAGTCCGAGCGATTGCAGCTCGAAGACCTGCTCGCTGCTGATGAAGCGTCGGTCGAGCAGCCGCTGCAGCGTCGCGATATCCGCCAGCGACTCTCCGTGGATCGTGGAGCCGAGATGGCGCCGCGCCAGCTCGGCCACGAGCTCTCGTTGCCGCTCGCTCTTGAGCCGATCGCCGCCGTTCAGCTCGCCAATCTGCATGCCCTCGAACTGCGCAGCGGCGCCCGTGACCAGCACTGCGACGCCCGTGAGTACGATGCAAGCCAAGAGCCCGCGCCGGTTGCCCGTCACTCTGCTGGTCCGCCCGAGGCGAAGAAGACGAGCAGCGTGATGTCCTCTTCGATCTCGAAGAACGAGTGCTCGGCCGTGGCCCCGACATAAAGGATGGAGCCCGGCTGTACGTCCTCCACCTTACCCGCCACGTGGACGCGCGCCCGTCCGCTCAGCACGAAGTAGACCTCATCTTCGTCGTGTGGAGCCTGGAGATCTCGCGCACCGGCCTCGAGGAAGTAAATGCCACAGCTCAGGGAAGGAACGCGCAGAAACTCCATGTACGGTGGGCCGAGCGCCTTACGTTGCTCGATGAGCTTTCCAGCCTCGAAGATTCGCCATAGCGAGTCTGCTGCATCCACTGGCGACCCTCCGCGATATTGCGTCGTTCGCTGCGTGCGCGGGCTTCGCAGCCGGCGCACGCCGTCCAGCATAACATGCCCCTCGTGCACCGCGTGGCCGCGCTCACTGCGCCACTTCGAGATGGCTTCCCGCGAGCCGTGTCACCAGCTCCGCTTCGAGGCGCTCGGCCAGCGCCTGCATCGCTTGTCGATTGGCCGAGAAGAGCCAGCTCGCGGGGCCTGTCTCGGCGAACTCGGCATAGCGCGCGAGGTTGTCCGTCGTCGCATCGCGGTAGACGAAGAGGAAGACGATGCTGAGTTGCATCCTCATCTTGTGCAGTGATTCCTCTTGCATGGCCGCGAGCGAAGCCTCGATCTCCGACTCGCTCGCGCGCTGCGAGGGATCGAGCAACGCCTGTGAGGCGGTGGTGAGGATTCTCGCGATGCCGACCTGCATCGCCACCGAGTCCTGTGCGGCTGCGGTCGCGCGCTGAAGCCGCTCGAGTACTTTCACCCGCTCGAGCGGCGTGACGATCCCGTTCAGCGAGTCGACGAAGCGCGGCATGTCGCGCTCCCAGTCCGTCGTCGCCGCCTTCACCTCCATGGCGAGAATCCGCTCGCCGGGCTCGGAGCGATACCAGGCCTCGACCGCGCGGGCCGCGCGCGCGTCATAGCTCGCCGCAAACGCCTCGCGCGCGATGTCGCGCGCGCGTTGCTCGTTCGCCACCGCTCGCACGGCCGCGCGAAGGCGCGCCCGCGCGGCCGCAGAGAGCGTTCCCGGGTACGTCTCCGCCCGCGTCGCGAGCTCGCGCGCGAGCTCGCGCGCGCTGCTCCCAATGTCGGCCAGCTCGTACAGGGCTCGAGCACCCTCGGCCTCCGCCTCGGCCCGGCAGACTACGGCCGGTGCGATGGCTGCTACGAGCCAGCAGAGGAGAGGTGAGAGGAGAGGCAAGAAGCGCGTCATTGTGTCCCTCGCGGGGCAAGATGCCGGGTCCGTTTCACTGCACACCGCCGAGTCGCCGCCACGGGGCTCGCAGCACGGGAAAGTGCAGATAGTGAGACTCGGCGGCGTCTTGCAGCGGTACCGCAGCGGCGAGCGGGCGGCAAGCAGCAACCCGAGCCCACACCGGGCGCCGGCCGGCGGACTCCACTTCCAGGTACATCGCTGCAACGAAAGCTGAAGTCTTGCTCTTCAGTGGACGACTAGTCTAGGCTGCGACCGGTGTTTCCCGGAGAGATTCCTCGGTGCGCGGCATTTTTCACTCAGCGAAAGGTCCGTCTGTCATGAGTGAGCCGACCGCGAGTGCCTACCAGGACTCGTCTCTACCGAAGTACGCCGTAGGGGTCGTGCATTATCGCAGCTACGCGGACCTCGAGCGGTGTCTGGCGAGCGTCAAGGTGCAGAGCATCGCGCCGGCCGCGGTTCTGGTCGCGGACGCCGACGCGCATCACGAGCTCCTCGAGGAGGCACGCAGCCGTCATCCGGCCGTTGCTTTCGAGGCAGTGCCCAATCGCGGCTACGCGGCGGGGGCGAACCGACTGCTCGACCGAATTGCGCGGGCTCAGCCCGATGTTGATTTCGTCCTGCTCCTCAATCCGGACGTCCAGCTCGAGCCGTTCTTCGTCGAGAACCTGGTTGCCGCCATGGTGGAAGAGCCCGAGGTCGCGATCGGAACCGGGAAGCTATTGCGTCCCGGCGGTACGCTCCTCGACAGCGCAGGCATCCGCCTGCCCGCGAACCGTCGACCGAGGGACCGCGGCAGCGAGCAGCCCGACCACGGCCAATTCGACAGGCGCGAATACGTCTTTGGCGCGACGGGCGCCGCCATGATGCTGCGCCGGGCGGCACTCGCCGACCTCGCCATCGAGGGCGAGGTCTTCGACGAGGACTTCTTCCTCTATTACGAAGACACCGACCTCTCGTGGAGGGCGAATCTGCTGGGCTGGCGTGTCCTCTATGAGCCCAGCGCGCGCGGTATCCACACCCGAGCATGGCGCCGCGGTCGTCGCCTCCAAATTCCGGCGGAGATCCGGCATCACTCATTCAAGAACCACTACCTGCAGCTGATCAAGAACGAGCCGACGCGGACGCTGGTGCGCCGCCTGCCGGCGATCCTGCTCTGGGAGCTGTTGAGGTTGGGATTCGCGCTGGCATGCGATCGGGCGCTGCTGCCCGCCTACCCGCATGCCTGGCGGCTAGGCGGTCGCGCTCTCCGCAAGCGTCGCACGCTGCAGCTCCGCCGCTGTCACTACGGCGAGCTTCGCCCGTCGCTGCCTCGCGTCTGACGAGCTTCTGTTCAGCTGGGCGGAGCCGATGCGCTCGCGGGCAGATGCTTGCGTACGAAGTGCGCGAACTCGTCGAGCCGAGCTCGTGCCTTCTGCTCGCCGCCTGGCTCGTTCGCGACACGGGTCGACAGCCGCACGGCGAGGGCTCGCTCGTGTCGCCGCCAGGGACTGCGGTCGAGTCCCAGGGAGGCACGCAGGACTTCTCCAGAGAACGACGCCATGCCTTCGTACCAGTGGTAGACGAGGACTTCGTTGCCCCCGAATCGCGCCCGCATGACCTCCACCCTCTGCTGGCCGGGCTCGAGTTCGAGCCAGCTGCTTCCCACCACCCTCCAGCCGGGTCCCGGCAGCTTCGTCTTCGCGGAGAGCAGGCTCTTGTTTCGATCGAGGCGGCGATCACTGACGACAAAGACCTGTACGGCTTCCTCTCCTCTCGTGTATTCGCGATGAACCCACTTGTCCGGTCTCACCGACCCCAGGAAGCTGCGGTCGAGTTTTAGACCCTGGGTCTTCCAATCCCCCAGATCCGCCGGGAGAGACGAGAGGGCTTTGACCGGCATCGGCTGTTGCTTCCAGCGCGGCAAGACCGTCGTCGTGAGCGCGACGAGCGAGAGCACTGCGACCAGAAAGACCAGGCGAGCGACTGGGTATCGCCTCTGCGCCATCTCACCTCCGCTGCCCGCCCAGGAGCGTGGTCGTGGCGCTGTCAGGAATCGGCCCAGTAGATGATCGATCCCCGCGATGGCGAGCACGCCCACGATGAGCATGAAGATCCCCTGGATGGTATGCACTTCTGCGAAGTGCGAGTACGGACTGACGACGATCGACATCACGCGCACCTGGTTCACGACAAAGCCCACGACAGGCGCCGCGAAGATCAGCAGCGTCATACGCAGTCGGCTCAGATGAAACATCTCGCCGTATACGACCGCCGCCATTACGAGAGTCTCGATCGAGCGCAGGCCACTGCACGTCTCGATCACGTGAAAGACGTGATCCGACACAAAGATCAGATCAGCTGCCACGTAAGAGCGCACGCCCACCAGATCCAAGACTGCGCTGCTGACCTGGGCAGTCAGGAGTTGCAGCGGGAATATGATCGCGTTGATCAAGACAGCCGGCGGTACGATGGCGAAGACGAGAAAGAGAGCCGGCAGGAGGACGAGCCGCAGGCCGCTGCTCCCGCTGAGCAACCAGCCCGCTCCCAGTATCCAGAACATGAGCGCCGGTATCTGGAGGTCCGGTGAATTCACGTAGTAGCCCCAGCCAGAAAGCGCCGCAGAGAGGATCACGAGCCCACCGGCCGGCACGCGGCGTGACGGCGTGCCGAGAGAGGCGATGATGAGTCGCCAGCGGGCGATCAGCATGAACAAGGTGAGCGAGAGAATCAGGTATGGTGACGTGCCGGTCGGCGCGAACAGGAAGCCCTCTGCACCTTCAACTCCCACGCCGCTGGGCGGCTCGTAGTATATGAGGTCCCGGTGGGCGAAGAGCAGCAGTAGCAAGAGCAGAGGCAGCGTGAGCTGTCCCAGCGATGGCCTTGCACGCATTGAGTCGGTCGATCTGTCGCTAGTCATGACTTGGGCGGTCAAGGATACAACGCGGCAACGCAGATGCTTGTGATGCACGTTCGCCGCGGCGTGATGCGAGAACCGCGGTGTGACGCTCCGAGGTGGCAACGCGTTGCGGTCGAGACCTCGACGTGATTCCCTGTGTGCATCGGCCGATGAAGAGCTATCTCCCTGATTTTCCCCATATGTCGCGAGATCCGCGGCTCGGACGCTGCCCCTATGAGGGCTATCAGCGTGGCTGGGGGATCGAATTCGGCCGCTTGCGCGAGCAAATCGAGCAGGATTCGCTCTATCAGCGTGCGGTCGAGGTCTCTCTCGGGCGCAGTCTGCTCCCCGCGGACAAACGCTACAACCTCTATCTGCTTCTACGCTTCTTCCTGCCGAGGATCGCCTTCGGTCACGTGATCGAATTCGGCGTACACCGGGCGGGGAACGCGATCTTCATGGCCTATGTAATGAAGGCCATCGCGCCGGGAGCACGGCTCTACGCCCTCGACACCTTCGCCGGCATGCCCGAGCCCGACGCGAGCGTGGATGTCCACAAGTCCGGTGACTTCGACGACCTCGATCTCGAGGAGGTTCGCCAATGTGCCGCCAGTGTCGGGCTCGACAACATCATCTTCTGCCAGGGGCTCTTCGAGAAGACCACGGAGAGCGCCCTGATGGAGGCCGGCGCGATCGCGTTGGCCCACATCGACTGCGACCTTCGCTCGGCGGTCGCTTTTGCGTATGAGACCGCAAGGCCGTTCATGGTGCCCGGCGGCTACCTCGTCTTCGATGATGCAACCGTCTCGAGTTGCATAGGCGCAGCCGAGGCGGTCGAAGAGTACGTGATCCGCCGAGACGGGCTCCACTCGGAGCAGGTCTTCCCTCACTACGTCTTCCGGGCGCCGGGTTACCGCTGACCCCCGCTCTGGGCTTCCAGCGGGAGGATGTTCGCGATCCCTGCTGAGTGCCCAGCGCGCTCGTTGTCGCTCTCCGGGTCGCCCGCGTGATCGGCGGCTCGCGCCTGCTCTCCCGCGTGCTGGCAGAGCCACACCGGGGCACTCGGTGGCAGACCGAGCGCCGGATCCGGTGCTCCGTCTAGCGAGACTCGGAAGCCGGCCTTCTCCAGTTGCTGGAAGAGCGCGCGGCCATAGCAGCGCCGCACGGGTGCCGAGTCCAGCGCGGGCACCGCGGCCCGGTAGGCATCGCCCGGTGGTGGGGTGTCGGCCTGCGCGCCCCCACCCTCGAAGACGGTATTGTGCGGCCGACTCGCGAGATAGGGCACAGAGAAGAGATGAGTCCCGTTCGGCGCCAGACAGCGCCGGATTTCCGACTGCAGAACCTCGTCGTCATGCGTCCGCGCCAGCAGATCGCCCGAGAGAATGATGTCGAAGCTCGCATTGGCGAAGGGGAGCCCGAGGCTCTTCTCCTGATCAGATCCGTTGGGGCCCGCCCTCCAGCCGGGCAGCGCCTGCTCGACGGGGTCCAGATGATGATGCCCCTCGGCCTTCACGAGGGCGCGGGTGACGGCCCCGCTGCGCCCCAGCTCGAGAATCCTTGGACCGTCGGGCAGGGCGGCCAGCGCCACCAGGCATTTCGCCTTGAGACGCGCCATCAGACGCACCAGCGCCGCCGCCACACGTCGCTCCGTCAGTGACGCACCACAGTGATTACAGTCGAGGCGCGGCAGATGCCCCTCGCTCCCGCATACCGAGCAGAGGCCGAAGAAAGGCTTGCGCTCCAGCCGCTCGAGAATCTCGGCTACCCGCTGGCGGCCACGCTCCACCGACAAGCCCTCCCGCAGATACTCCATGCCGGCGTTCGACATCGATTCCCACAGCCCTTCATCGGAGTAGAGCCTGACCACCTCGTCGGCGAATGCGTGAGGTCCATCGGCCACCAGCAGGTGAACACCGTCCTCGACCGCCATGCCCTCAGCCGCGATAGGGGTGGCGACGTTGGGCACGCCGTAGCTCATACTCATCGCCACCTTGCCCTTGATCCCCGCTCCGTAACGCACCGGTGCCACCGCCACTCGGACTCGATCGAAGTATTCGCCCAGGTCTTCCACGTAGCCCGTTACCAGCACGTCATCAGCCGCCACCTGGTAGAGCTCGTCTGGCGGGTTCGCGCCGACGATGTAGAACTTCACCCCGGGCAACCGCTTCCGAATCAGCGGAAAGATCTCGCGCTCGAAGTAGAGCGCAGCGTCGGTATTGGGCGGGTGGCCGAAGCCGCCCAGGAAAGCAATGCCCCGCCGCTCGGCAAAGCTCGCCCGGCGCCCCTTGACCTCGAGTATCCACGGGAATGTGTAGACGAAGCTGTCGGGCAACAGCTCCGCCAACATCTCTTCTTCGATGCTGCTGTGAACGATGGTGCAATCGGCGTCCCGGATCACCGCCAGCTCTCGTCGCCGCGTGTCCCGGGCCGAGGCTTGGCTCGCGACACTCCCGAGCAGCTTGGCCTCCCTCTCCTCTCGCACGAAATGCAGGTCAGAGGTGTGAAACACAACTCGAGCCTGCGGCGCCAGTCTTCGCACAGCCGCGAGATGCTTGGCCGCGACGCCGTGGCGGAAGAGCACGACTACATCGAACTCCGATCCACGCGCCGACAGGATCTCCTCGACGCTTCTCTGGTAGGGGGAGTAGAGGCATTCGATGCCGATGCGCTGAAGTGCGCGAGTGTAGTGCTCGAGGAACAGGAAGTTGTCTTCAGGAACGAATGTCACCTTGTAGGCGAGCGATTGAAAAGCCTCCATCAGGCCCAGCGCCGTGAGCGACCCGGCATCCTGGTCGGGCGTTGGTGTGCAGGCGTCGATGAAGAGCACCCGGCCCATCACGCGACGATCCTTCTCGAGTTCCGGCTCTACACCGGGCAGCGCATGGTCGGCCAGATGGAAGGCCCAGCGCTCGAAGAGCTTGAGCGCGTTGATGGGCTGATGGGCCTTGATACCGTCGTTCTCATCAGTACCCGAGGACGCCCCCTCGTGATGTTCCACTCGGGCCAGGGGCTGATAGACGACCCGCATGCCGAGGGCACGAATCCGCAGGGCCAGATCGCTATCTTCGCCATAGGCGGGTGCGTAGCGGTCGTCAAAGCCGGAGAGCCCGCGAAAGATCGCCGTCGGGACCATGATGCAGGCCCCCGAGCAGTAGTCGACCTCCCGCGCGTAGCTGTACAAGGGGTCTTCCGCGTCACCATCGCGGCCGTAGTTCCAGGCTGAACCATCGCGCCAGAGAAGGCCCCCGGCCTCCTGCAAGCGACCGTCGGGATAGACCAGACGAGCACCGACGAGGCCCGCATCAGGTGCGCGATCGAAGGTGGCTGCGAGTTCGTCGAGCCAGCCGGGCGAAACCCGCGTGTCGTTGTTGAGAAAGACGAGTAGACGACCTTCGGCCGCTTCAGCACCGCGGTTACAGCTCGCGATGAAGCCGCTGTTCTCCTTGTTTCGGAGATAGCGGATGTCGCTGCGCCGCGAGAGCGTCTCGCGGGTGGCATCACTCGAAGCATCGTCGACGACGATCACCTCGAAAGGCCTGAGACTGCCCGCTGCGGAAACCGAGTCCAGGCAGGCCAGCGTGAGATCCAGCTGGTCGTAGACCGGAATCACGATGGAAACGGCCGCTCGTCGTGGGCACTCGTCGTCACCCTCCTCCGGCTCATCACTGCTCGCCGAATATGCGATAGCAGCGGGCTCTCCGGCGCCCGAACGCGCGATGGCGGCCTGCAGGCTGTGCCAGGCCAGATACGCATTGGTGCGGCGAAAGAAGAAGCCGAAGTGCCGAAAGACGATGGACTTGAGGCGGTACTTCGCCGCCTCTGACCCGGGCAAACCCTGAAACGTCCAGCGCGTCAGCGCCCACGGCAGGCGAGGCAACTCCCGCAGGCCGCGACCGAGCCGAAGCAGGCCACGATGCACCGCGCGCAGCGGTGCCGTGATGCGATAGGAGTGCGAACTCAGGATGCCGCCCACCTGCTTCTCGAGGTCGAGCGCCATCGCGTGCACACGAATCGCCTGCTCCTCGCGTTCGATCACCTGTGCGCGGGTGGCGTCGATGAGCGCCGCCTGCTCATCAATGACATGCTTCGCATCGGCTCGTTCGATCCTGCGATCCTCATCGAGGACTTCGAGTTCGCGCAGGAGCTGTGTCTCGCGCGCAGTCGCTTCAGCCCGCACGCGCTCGAGTTCCGCCTGACTCTCGTGCCGGAGTCGGGTCTCGCACATCGCCATCTCAGCGCGGATGCGTTCGGCCTCGGCGCAGCTCTCACCGAGAAGTCGCTCTTCGCGTTCATCCAGCACGGCCCGCAGATGTTCGGCCTCGGCGCGGCTCTCGCCGAGGAGCTGCTCTTCACGCTCAGCCATGACGGCGCGCGTGTGCTCGATTTCGCGCTGACTCTCGCCGAGGAGCCGCTCTTCACGCTCAGCCGCGACGGCGCGCACCCGCTCGATCTCAGCCCGGCCCTCGCCGAGGAGCCGCTCTTCACGCTCAGCCGCGACGGCCCGCTCGCGCTCGATCTCAGCCCGGCTCTCGCCGAGGAGCCGCTCTTCACGCTCGGCCGCGACGGCCCGCTCGCGCTTGATCTCAGCCCGGCTCTCGCCGCGGAGCCGCTCCTCATTCTCGGCCATCATGGCGGATAGGTGTTCGGCCTCGGCCTGGCTCTGAAGCGAGGTCTCCCGTGTTCGCGCCAGGTCGTTCGCCATTGACTCCAGGCGCTCGTCACGTGCGTCGATGTGTTCGCGGGCCAACTCGAGCTGATGTTCCGCCACACCGAGACGCTCATTCGCTTCATTGAGGCGGACGCGAGTCTGACCCCATTGGGTGTCGAGCTCTTGAATCTTGACATCCCGGCTTCGGATGTGCTCTTGCACGACTTCTCGATATTCCTCAGCGCCCGCCTCGCGCGCCCTTGCCGCCGCCCCCTCTTCGTCAAGACGGGCCTGCCGCCGCTCGAGCTCGTTCCTGAGGTCCTCGACCTGGGTGTCTCGCTGATGAACGCGGTCCCCGCCCAGAGCCAGGTTCTCGCGTAGAGCGGCGGCCTCGGCCTCGCGGGCCGCCAGCGCTTGACCGAAGACCTGGCGCTGGAGCGCGGCCGCCTCCTCCAGGTCGTGCAGGCGCACGTCGCGGGCGTTCACGTGCTGCTCGGCCAGGGAGAAGTTGGTTCGCAGGGAGGTGATTAGATCTGCCTGCTCGGCGAGTTCGGCTTGGGCCTGCTGCAGCGAGGCTTGGGTCTCGCCGAGCTCTGCGTTCTTCTTCTCGACGACCTGCTCGATGAGCTGCGTGTCTGCAAGGAGCGGGGCCAGGGTGCGATCCGCTTCCTCGAGCGCGCCGCGGATGTCGTCGAGTCCCGCCCGCAGGTCGTGCTCGCGCGCTGCGCCGCACAGAAGCGCGTAGCTGTCGCGTACCCAGCCGCCAATCCGTGGGTCCTCGACCAGGGCTTTCTCATCGGCTGCGTGGTGTCGCAGTCCCGCCTGGAGGAGGGACTCGACCTCGCCAGCGGCTTGCTCGGGAGCCACGGGCCACTGGAGCTCGAGCGCACGCGAGATCTGCGTCGCGCAGCCCTGCCAGTCGCCTAGCAGCTCGTCGTATCGCACGATCACCCGCGGCCAGCCTCGCGAGTGGTACTCCGCCTCGAGGTTGTGACGCAGCCAGAGCAGCAGCGACTTGGCTGCGGGAAAACCGTTGCGCCGCGAGAGCGAGCCCGCCACCTCGATCGGATTGCGTACCACGAGCACGAAGCCGGGTGCACACGGCAGCTCGCCGATGATCTGTCTCCACAAGGGCAGGAGACGGCAGAGGCGCGGATCCTTCACCGCCCAAACGGGCGCACTGCTGAGATCGCGGCAGATGACATTGCGGATCGCCATCCTCAGGCGTTCGACGCGCCCATCCGCCAGCGCGACATCGAGCGGGCGCACGTCGTGCCAGGCTCTGCCCAGCATTTCGAGCAGCTGGTCATGGAGCTCGGAGAGGTCGCGGTGCTCGAAGAAGCCGACTGGGTTGTCGGGTTGGGCGGGCATCAGGCGGTCGCCGAGCTCCACGCCCAGCAGGCGCAGTACGCCGGCCACGGCGGAGGTTCCGCTGCGGTGCATGCCCGTGACCACCAGCGCGCGCGGCAGGTCGGGCGCCGCCCGTCTCGGCGCGCGTGCCCTGGCGGCCTTCTTCCGGGCACCGGCCTTGCGCCCCGGCCGCCGGGCCCGCTTCGCATCCGTCATGGCAGTTCGCTTTCTGCTCCGCCCACCGGCCTTCCCTTCCCCCCGGGTTCGGCCATCTGCGGACATCGAGCCGGGTCAGCTTTCGGATCAACACCTGCTGAAGCGCAGCATTTCCTGACCGGCCGGATGCCCCCACTCGCCCAGTGGTTCCAGCCCCCAGCCGAGGCCCCGAGCGCAATGTCGCATGTCGTCGACCGAGTAGTGGTAGGGGTCCCGGTCTCCCCAGGTCTGGATCGCGCCTCCGCTGTGCTCGAGCGATTGTGCCACTGGATGCCCGTCTTCGCACCGGAAGTAGCTGGCATAGAAGGACGCCCCCGGCTTCATCCAGGGCGCGAGGTTGGCCAGGCAGAGGCGCACGCTGTTGAGCGGCACATGCGTGAAGACCGATTGTGCGAGCGCATAGTCGGCTCGAACCCCGAGACGCTCGAACTCGAAACGCGTCGAGTGCAAAAGATGGCCGGGCGGGATCCGGCCTCGCAGATCGATTGCCTGCCCCTCGGGGCCAACCGCTGCGGCCGACAGCTCCAGCCGCAGCCCTGCCTCGAGCAGGGAAGCGTTGCGGTCTATCCCGTAGTAGTGACCGGGCTCGAGGTAGTGGATGAAGTGGATCCCGCCCCGAAGAGGGCCGCACCCGATATCGACCAGTATGTCGCGGGGCCGCAGTCCGCGAGCGACCAAGAAGTCGAACTGAAGTCGCCCGATCTCCTGCCAGCGACCGCCCACGAAGTCTCGATGCGCGTCCGCGGCGACCTCATCCTCCGAGAGCTCCCGCCCGTAGCCGCTCGAGTGGTCGCTCATTGCTCGTCGCCCTCTGCCTGCGCGGCCCCCATTGAGATTTCGCAGTAGGGACCGTCCGAGAGATCAACCAGACCGATGAGAGGCAGGGCCCGCTCAGGCAGCACGCGAAACATCGCGGCGTCGATCACGCGGTGGAGAAAGATCGCTTCACCGTCTTCGACGCCCACGCATCCCGCTCTCACGAAATAGGTCCCGGGCAGCAGCCGATTGCAGAAGCGGAAGCTCACGCACAGCGTCTCCCCCGGCTCGACGTGTTCGATGGCTTCGCCACTGGGGTGAGACATCAACCCGCTCAGCTCGATGCCGGTGGTGGTCGAGATCGTGGTGCCGAACCTCACGCCAAAGGCCTGCTTGGAGAAGCGAGCTCTATAGCGAATGCAGTAGGTCTCGCCTCGCACCAGCATGTTGACTCGCTCGCCCGCGGTGTCGAGCACCGCCAGATCTTCCAGCTCGACGCCCCGCACATCGTAGTGAAGCGTGGTCTCGGGTTTGAGAGCGGGATCAAAGCTTGCCCCCACGTCGCCCGCGGATGTGGGGATGCTGCTCTGCTGGAGTGCACCAGCCGCCGCCGACACACTGCCGGGTCCCTCCGAGGACTGCGTTCGATCGAGCTCCTTTGCCTCCTCCCGCAGCTCGGCCAGCCTTTCGGGTGCGGAATACAGGAGCTTCTGGTAACGCGTCACGACCAGTTTGGGGCTGCCGTACAACAAGCGCTCACCCGCATCGAGCAGCAGTGCGCGATCACACAGCTCGATGATGCTCGCTGCGGAGTGAGATACGAAGAGCAGCGTCGTGCCGGCGGCCTTCATCTGTTCCAGCCGGGAAAAGCACTTGCGCTGAAAGGCCTCGTCTCCGACCGCGAGTGCCTCATCGATCAGAAGGATGTCCGGGTCGACGTGAATCGCGGTTGCGAAGGCCAGCCGCATGTACATGCCGCTCGAGTAGGTCTTGACCGGGTGGTGGACGAATGCGCCGATGTCCGCGAAAGCCGTTATCGCTTCCAGGCGCTCGTCGATCTGCTCGCGGTCGAGGCCCATGATGGCAGCATTGAGATAGATGTTTTCGATGCCGGTGAATTCCGGGTTGAAGCCCGTTCCGAGCTCGAGGAGCCCCGCGACTGAGCCGTCCAGATCGAGCGTGCCCGTGTTCGGCGCCAAGGTGCCGGCCACGAGCTGAAGGAGCGTCGACTTGCCGCAGCCATTTCTCCCGACAACGCCCACAGTTTCGCCACGCTGAACTTCGAAGTCGAGATTCAGCAGCGCCGGCACCTCGTGATAGAAGCGGCGCCGACCACGCCACAGGCTCTGCTTGAGACGATCCTGCGGCCGACGATAGATCGGGTAGGTCTTCCCCAACCCCCGCGCCGTGATCACCGGTCTCGCCTGGGATGTGGCCGGTGTGTCAGAGGACATCGGCGAAACCCTTTCGGCTGCGCTGGAACCACCAGAACCCCAGCCAAGCAACCAGCCAGGCCCCCGCCATGTAGAGCGCCAGCCCGCGCCAATTGGGCCACTCGCCCCACAGCACCACGCCTCGGAACGTATCGACGATGAAGCTCACGGGATTCAGATACAGGAAGGGCGCAAGTGCCTCCGGGGCGGCATCGGCGGGAAAGAACACCGTGCTGAGAAAGAGTAGAGCGGTGAGCCCTACACCGGTCAGCTGGCCGAGGTCCGGCAGGTAGACGCCGAGCGACGCGAGTAGCCAACTCAGCCCGAGGGTCAGGAGCGCGAAGGGCAGGAGCACCAGCGGCGCCAATAGGACCGTCACCGGTGGCGGGCCGATCACCAGCAGTTGCGCACCCAGCAGGATCAGCAGGCTTACCGCAGCGTGAAATAGCGCCCCGTTGATGAGGATGCAGGGCAGGATCTCGAGCGGGAATACTACGTTCTTGACGTAGTTGCTGTTGCGGCGGACGAGGAAAGGAGCCGAGGTCAGGCAATCGTTCAGGATCCAGAATACGATCAGGCCGGCGAAGAGCACGAGAGCGAATTCACCCTGATTCTCGACGGGCCGTTGCCACTTCGCACGGAAGACCGTTCCGAACACGAAGGTGAAGACCAGCAGCAGAAAGAGTGGATTCAAGAACGCCCACAGCAGACCGAAGACCGATCCTCGATAGCGCGCCTGCACCTCTCGCTTGGTCAACTCCCAGACGAGCGTGCGCTCGCGGCGCAGACAGGTCAGGAGGCCGATCGGTCCAGGCGCTGTTCGCCTCGCCTGAGCCCGGTCCGTCACTCGCATCGGCAGCTCCCCATGGCGCCCATGGTCGCCCTCAGGCTGTAGCTGCCGCAAGCCCCGGCCCGCACTCGTCCACGAAGTCGGTCGCCCGCTTGCCGCCAGCTCCCGTGCCGCTCCCCGAGAGCCTCTCGGTGACTCAGCGCCATGACGTGCGCTCCCCATGCTTCGCCCAGGCCCTGATCCGGACGCTGGATCAAGGCTAGAATTCGATGCTTGCGGAAAGCTCGGGGGCGGGCCCGGACGGCGATCTCGGTGCCTTGAGTCGCGCAGGGGGACAAGGGGATTGCGTGAAGGAATGCAGTAAGTCCATTCAGCGCCGACTTGGCGACTCGCGCTTCGTCACGCGCTACTTCCGTGGCAAGGGTATCGACATCGGTGGACGCCCCGATCCGCTCGCGCTCTACCGCGAACTCTTCTCCCGCATCGAAGGGATTCGCACTTGGGACATCGAGGATGGCAGTGCGCAGTGCATGGAGGGGGTGGCGGATGATTCGTTCGACTTCGTCCACAGTAGTCACTGTCTCGAACACCTGGATGATCCGTGCGAGGGACTGAAGAGCTGGCTGCGGATCCTGAAACCCGGCGGCTATCTGGTTGTGCTCGTTCCCGATGAGGACCTCTACGAGCAGGGGGTCTTCCCAGGGACCTTCAATCGCGATCACCGCTGGACGTTCACGATCTGCAAGGCTTCTTCCTGGAGCACACGATCACTCAATCTTCTCGATCTGGTTCGCGAACTCGGACCCGAAGCCGAGGTTCACCGGATCGAGCTTCTCGACGAGACGTATCGCTACGAGCTGCCACGCTACGATCAGACCCTCACGCCGATCGGAGAGTCGGGCATCGAGTTGGTGTTGCGCAAGCGTCAATCGGAAGAGCTGGAGCGCGGCGGACGGTTGCCGGGCAAAGGGCGTCCGGAGCACGAGCTTCGCGTTCATCTCAATCAGTATCGCGATGATCGAAAAACGCTGAGGCGGGCGAGCACCGAGCATCCCCCGTTCGAGAACGACGGGGAGATCTGAGTGCGACACACCGGATGGAACGTCAAGAAGAGGAAGCCCACGTGATCATCCGCTCGCGCGCACCCCTGCGGCTCGGTCTAGCCGGCGGGGGCACTGACGTCTCTCCCTTCTCCGAGCTCTACGGCGGTATCGTCCTCAACGCGACCGTGGATCTCTACGCCTATGCGATCATCGAGCCGGCCGAGCCCGGTACGGTTCGCTTCGAAGCGCTGGATCGCGGTGAGCACTATGAGGGCACTGCCGAATCCAGCCTCGAGCTGGATGGCAAGCTCGATCTCCACAAGGGTGTCTACAACCGCATCGTGCGGGACTGCAATGATGGTGCTCCGCTCTCGATTTCACTCAGGACCTACGCCGACGTGCCGGCCGGATCGGGGCTCGGCTCGTCGTCCGCCATGGTGGTCGCCATGGTGCACTGCCTCGCTGAGTACCTCAATCTACCCCTCGGCGACTACGACCTCGCACATCTGGCCTTCGAGATCGAGCGCTTGGACCTCGGGCTGAACGGTGGCAAGCAGGATCAGTACGCCGCCACGTTCGGCGGCTTCAACTTCATCGAATTCCATGACGCCGATCGCGTGATCGTGAATCCGCTGCGCGTGAAGGATTGGATCGTGTCCGAGCTCGAGACTTCGCTCGTGCTCTTCTATAGCGGCGCATCCCGAGAGTCGGCCGCCATCATCGACGAACAGACGGCCAACGTTCGCGAGGGCGACGAGCGTTCGATCACCGCGATGCAGCAGCTCAAGCAGGAAGCCGTCTCGATGAAGGAGTCTCTCCTCACAGGTGATCTGCGGGCTTTCGCTCGCCTGATGGAAGAATCCTGGGATGCGAAGAAGGCAACCGCCAGTCGGGTGACGAACGAGGATCTCGACCGGCTACACGACCTGGCCCAGCGCGCGGGAGCCCAGGCGGGCAAGGTCTCGGGTGCCGGCGGCGGTGGTTTCATGATGTTCCTGATCGACCCCGTGCGGCGCATGAACCTGATCCACGCCCTGGATGGTTTGGCGGGGCACGTCATACCGTGTCACTTCACGGTGCATGGTTCGCAGGCATGGAAGATTCGCTGAGCCATGCGGGCGATCGTTCTCGCCGGCGGTTTGGGAACGCGGCTGCGCTCGGCGCTGGCGGGCGTCCCCAAGGCGATGGCACCCATCGGCGGCACACCCTTCCTCGAGATCTTGCTCGACTACTTGATGGGCCAGGGCATCGAGCACGTCGTTCTGTCTCTCGGACATGGCGCGCGGCAGATCCAGAGACACTTTGGCAGTCGCAGGGGGTCACTCCGCATCACGTGTACGGTGGAGACATCACCGCTGGGCACCGGAGGCGCCATTCGATCCGCGCTGGCCGAGTTCGGCGATGACGGCCCGGTCTTCGTACTGAACGGCGACACCTTCGTCGAGCTCGAGTACGCCGCGCTGCTGCGCCACCACAATCACGCCGTAGCGAGTGCGGCGGGCAATCTCATGAGCATCGTGCTCCGGGAAGTCCCCTCGGCCCCGCGCTTTGGCACGGCGCTGGTCGACGCGGGACGGGTAGTGGACTTCCAGGCCGCGGGTACGCAAGGAGCAGCGCTCATCAACGCCGGCGTCTACGTGATGCGCCCGACATTCACTTGGGGACCGGATCTGGGCGAGACGTTTTCGTTCGAGCACGACCTTCTGGAGCCGCAGGTGGCCCGAATCCGTCCACTCGCGTGGAACGCCCGAGGCTTCTTCATCGACATCGGCATCCCCGAAGACCTGGAGCGAGCAAGAATCGCGCTGCCGGCCTTTCTCGCTGAGCGCACGAGCGATGAGTGAGAGGAAGGCCCGAGGGCGACCCGCGAGCTCGAGTGCGCAGGCCAGGTTCACCACGACAGATGGTTTGGGTACCGAATCACCCCCCCGCGTCGGGTCAGGCAACGAGACAGCAGGCGACCTGCAGCGAGAGGAAGACACGCGATGAATATGTCGCGGGCTGCGAGCCGCTGGGCTCGGCCCCCTAACGGATGGCTGCCAAGCAGAACCTAGCGGGAGGAGTGAATTCCACGTCCAGCGCTCTCTCGCAGCTCGGCTGCGCCGTTGTCCGGCTGACGACTGGATCACCTGCAACACCCGTCGTCGCGGACGTTCGTCGACGGCGCAAGATAGCCCTGCATTCACCCGCGATACGTCGCCTCCGGTGCGTGCCTTCTGCCGGCGCCGCCGCAGTGACCGGCACTCGATTGCGCTCGCCCATTGCTCATCGCACACGAGACGATCGGACGAGCGGCCGGGTCTCGGCGATGAGCGCTTGCTCCCGCGGGAAACACAGGCGGGTGAGTACCATCGTGCTCGCCGCCGTGAGGGCACTGACCCGACTCTGGAGATCCGATCTCTGCCATGTATACTCGAATTTTCTGCTGGGGGACGTCGGCCAAAGGTGCGTTGCATTGAGCCGAGGGCTGCATTGTTGGACTTCAGACTCGACCGGGCAACTTCTGTCTTCTGAGAGTGCGAGATAAGAGTAGAGTAAGGTTAGTTAAGAGTCGGAGACAGGTCCGCGAGCCGCGAGTCGGAAGTTGTATCAGCCAGCCAGCAGCCGCTGAATGTTTGGCAAGCTTGGCCAACAAAAAAGAAACTTGGAGGTCCGCTCGATGAGCTTCATGAAGACTCTCACCCTATTGGCCGTGTGTGGTGCTGCCGTAATCGGATACGCGATGGAGGCGGCCGCCGGTGCAGGTGGCGAACCCGGCACGGGCTTCGTCGGCGATTTTGACGGCGACAACAAGTCAGACATCCTTTGGCGGAACACCGGTGGTACCGCGATCGCGGTCTGGATCATGGATGGCAACACTCAGCAGAGCGCCGGTGTCATGGCGGACCCGGGCGCTGACTGGCATATCCGCGGCGTGGCAGATGTCGATGGCGACAACAAGTCGGACGTGATCTGGCAGAACGACAGCGGCTTGCCGGTTGCTTGGCTCATGAACGGCACGGCGATCGACTCAGTGGGCGTGCTGAACAACAGCCCCGGCTCCGATTGGGTGATCGTGGCGAGTGGTGACTTCGATGGAGACACCAAGTCGGATCTGCTGTGGCGCCGCACATCGGATGGCTTCGTCGCGATCTGGCGAATGGATGGGCTTACGCGCCTGGGCGCGGGCGTGTTCGACAGCCCGGGCGCCGAGTTCGTCGTACGCGGCACCGGCGACTTCAACAAGGATGGCAACGCCGATGTCCTGTGGCAGAACACCACTGAGGGCTACGGATTTACCTGGCTCATGTCGGGCACGAGCCTGAGCGGCTGGGGCGTACTCGGCCACAACCCGGGCACCGACTGGGATCTTGCTCTCGCGGCTGATCTGAATACCGACCAGAACAGCGATCTCATCTGGCGCCACAAGACAAACGGCATCATTGGCCTGTGGCTGATGGACAACACGCTGGCAATCAGCTCCTCGGGTGTCCTCGCCAGCCCGGGAGCCGACTGGCACCTGCTGAGCTCCAACCATTTTGGTGGCGCGACGACGGACTCCGACATCTTGCTTCAGAACGACAACGGGCACGGCTTCTTGTGGTTCATGGAGGGAGTCTCGCGAGCGAGCTTCGGCTCGCTAGGCAACCCCGGTGTGGTTTGGGCTATCAAGAACGGTGGCGAGTAGCCTGACCTCAGCCTGAGGCTGGATTTCGGAAACTCCCCGGCCGGGACACTGGCCGGGGAGTTTCTGCATCTGGCCGCACGTGGACCGCATAGCCGCCGCCCGCGCCTCGCCAGATTCGGAGATGCGCGCAGCTCAAGGGGTCGCGAGCCGCTTCAGCATCGCGCGTGCGGCCTCGAAGAGCGCCGGGGCGCCGCCCGCCGGTGCGGGACCATAGATCTTGTGATCGGGTGTCACGCGCATGCCCGCCGTCTGGCTGAGGATCTCCATCAGGCGCTGGGGCTCGATCTGGCTGCTCTCCGCCACACCCAAGACGATCTCACCTCGCATGAGTTCCACCGTCACGATGCCGAGCCTGCGCGCCAGGATCTTCAGTCGGATCACCTGGAGCAGATTCTCCGCCTCGCCGGGTAGCGCGCCGTAGCGATCGAGCAGCTCGTCGCGAATGAGCGCCAGCTCGTCGCCGTCTCGCGCGCTCGAGAGGCGCTTGTAGAGCACCAGCCGCTGACTCACCTCCGGCACGTAGTCGTCCGGCAGCCGCGCGGCCACCGGCAGACGAATCTCGGGATCGATCAGCTGCTCGTGTACGTTGCCCCGCAGCTCTTCGATGGTCTGCTCGAGCATCTCCATGTAGGTCTCGTAGCCGACACTTCGCAGGTTGCCCGATTGCTCGCTGCCGAGGAGATCACCGGCGCCGCGGATCTCGAGGTCCATGCTGGCCAGACGAAAGCCGCTGCCGAGTTCGCTCAGGTCCTGGATGGCCTCGAGCCGCCGCTGCGCGTCACCCGCCAGCTCGCCCAAGCCAGCGGGGAGGAGCAGGTACGCGTAGGCGCGGTGATTGCTGCGCCCCACTCTGCCGCGAAGCTGGTAGAGCTGGGCCAGGCCCAGCGTATCGGCGCGATTGATCAGGATCGTGTTGGCGCGCGGAATGTCGAGGCCGCTCTCGATGATGGTGGTGCAGAGCAGCACGTCGCCCTCGCCGCGCAGGAAGGCGTGCATGCGATCCTCGAGCGCGCGCTCCTTCATCTGCCCGTGGGCAATGATGACCCTCACCTCGGGCACCACACGCTCGAGCATCTCCGCCACGCTCCCGATGGTCACCACCCGGTTGTGGAGGAAGAAGATCTGTCCGCCGCGCCGCACCTCGCGCAGGATCGCCTCGCGCACGAGTGACTCGCTCATGCGGCAGATCTGCGTCCGTACCGCCAGGCGATCGGCCGGCGGTGTGTCGATCACGGACAAATCACGCAGCCCGGTGAAGGCCATTTGGAGCGTGCGCGGAATAGGGGTGGCGGTCAGTGTCACGACGTCGACCGTCTTGCGCAGCCGCTTGATGCGCTCCTTGTGGGCCACGCCGAAGCGTTGCTCTTCATCGACGACCAGCAGACCGAGATCGCGGAACTGGACGTTCTTGTGCAGAATGCGGTGCGTGGCAACTACGATGTCGACGCGCCCGCTGGCCAGGCCCTCGAGGACCTCGCGCGACTCCTTGGGGCCACGAAAGCGCGACAGCATCTCGACCTTGATGGGATAGCCGGCGAAGCGCCTCTCGAATGTCTCGAAGTGCTGCTGGCACAGCACCGTCGTCGGTACCAGGATCGCCACCTGCTTGCCATCCATGGCAGCTCGAAAGGCCGCGCGGATCGCGACCTCCGTCTTGCCGTAGCCCACATCGCCGCACACCAGGCGGTCCATCGGTTTGGGCTTTTGCATGTCGGCCAGCACTTCGTCGATGGCGGCGCTCTGGTCAGGCGTCTCCTCGTACTCGAAAGCGCCTTCGAACTCCTCGAAGTAGCCGTCGCGCGCGGAGAAGGCGAAGCCCTCGGCGAGCGCGCGCGTGGCGTGCAGCGCCAGCAGCTCCTTCGCCATGTTGCGCAGGCTCTTCTTCACCTTCTTCTTGGCCCGCTGCCAAGTCTCTCCGCCGAGGCGGTCGAGCCGCGGCGCCGCACCCTCGAATGCGCCGTAGCGCTGCACTCGATCCAATCGATGCACGGGCAGGAAGAACTTGTCCCCACCGCTGTACTCGATGCAGAGCAGCTCGCTCTCGAGCCCGCCCGCCACCAGAGCCATCAGTCCGCGGTAGATCCCGATGCCATGCTCGGCGTGCACGAGGTGATCGCCCGGCGCGAGCTGGCCCAATCCCTCGACCGCGGCCCCCTCCCGCCAGCCGCTGCGTTGCCTGCGCCGCTCGCGCTTGCCGAAGATCTCCTCCTCGGTCACCACGGCGAGCCGCGCAAGCGGCAGACTGAAGCCCTCCGAGAGAGGAGCGATACGGATTTCGAGGCGTCCGGGCAGCGACCAGCGCCAGACCGGACGTGGATCGCCAATTGTGCTCGACTGGATGCCGTACTGAGACAGCAGGTCTTTCAGGCGCTCGGCAGCGGAGAGCGACGCCACCGTGATGACCACGCGCCAGTGCTCGAGCAGCCAGTCCGCCAGCTCGTCTGCGAGTGGCGACAGCGCGTGCTCGTGCGTGCGGCTTTCGGCCAGTCGGCGTCCCAGCTCGACATGGTCCGCGGTCGTGACGGCGATCCGCTCGCCCCCGTCCCGACCGTCGAGGATGTCGATACGCTCGAGCGCGACCGCGCGCCGCCGCCGCAGCTCGTCGTCGATGTCTTCGGGGCGCACGAGCAGCTCGCTCGCGGGTGCACTCGGCCGCCCGCCCTCGAGCGCGGCAGCTTGCCCCTCGACGGCCTCGTCGTAGTAATGCGTCAGACGGGCGCGCCCGCCCTCGGGGTCGTCGAGGATCACCAGCGTGTCCTCGGGCACGAAGTCGAGAGCCCGCTCCTGTGCGGGCTGGAGATAGGGCGCCAGAGCTTCCGCGCCCGGCGGCACGTGGCCGCGCAGCAGCGAGTCGATCAGCGCAGCGACCACACCGCCGTCGATCCCCTGCTCGTCGGCGAGCTGGCGAAGCGCGTCACCCCGCTCGATCACGAGCGAGCGGTCGAATAGCAGCTCACGCGGCGGCGGGGCGACGGTGTGATTCAGCTTTGCCTGCGATCGCTGGCTGGCCGGATCGAAGTCGCGGATCGAGTCGACCTCATCGCCGAACAGCTCAACCCGCACAGGCTGGCGGCGGTGCGGGGGAAAGAAATCCACGATGCCGCCCCGCACGGCAATCTCCCCCGGCTCCTCGACAAGCGGCATTCGGCTATACCCGATGCCAATCAGTGTCGAGACCAACTCGTCGCGGTCGATCGTCTGTGCCACGGCGATCTCGATCGTGCGCGCCCGCAGCGCGTCGCGGGAGGGCACGCGGAGCGCCAGCGCGCTCCAGTCGCTCACCACAATCGACGCCGCTTCACTCTCGCTCTGCTCCGCGTCTCGCAGCCAGCGATGGAGGACGTCCATGCGCTGTGTGACGACGAATGGCTGGGGGGAGAAGCGGTCGTAGGGAAGCGTGTCGTGACGCGGGAAGCGTCGCAGGCGGGCTGATTCATCGCGCTCACCCAGCAGACTGCGCAGATCTTCCAGCAGGCGGTCGCCGCTCTTCGCGCCCGCGCTCAGGAGCAACACGGGCCGCCCAGCATGCGCGCGGATCAGCTCTGCCGCCATCAGCGCGCGCGTACCACCACGCAGCCCCGTCAGTCGCACGGGCCCCGCGCGCGCCATCACGCGGTCCGCCAACTCTCTCAGGGCGTCCTCTGCGAGCCGCTTTCTCGCCACCCTCTCCTCGCTTGCTCCTCGCTTGCGTTCCCGAAACGCAGAAAGGCCCGGCGCACTCAACCGGGGGTGGGGGTGCGCGGGCGAAGACGGCGCTCAGTGTAGCTGAGCTGGCGGCGTTCTTCGCTTCGCCGCGCGCGCCCAGCGAGTCGGCTCAGGGCGACCTCAGCTCGGCCAAGAAGACGCCTGTTCGCCTCGCGATGCTCGACCAGGCGTGGTGTTGCTCGAGCCGCCGACGCGCATTGCGTCCCAGTCTTTCAGATAGCTCAGTGTCGTTCGTCAGCCGTTCGATTGCGCTGACGAGCTCGCCGCTGTGCGCGCCCCGTTCGAGCAGCCAGGCAGAGCGCTCGTGCTCGAGCCCGCCGGCGACATTCTCGAACGCGACGATGGGACGGGCCGCCTCCATGTAGTTGAGCAGCTTGACGGGAAAGCCGCCGGGCCGGCGTCTGGTGAGAACCAGCACACGCGCCGCGTGGCAGAGCAGTCGCATCTGCTCGAAGTGCGACACCGTTACACGACGCAGCCTTCCGAGTGCAACACCGCCGAGTCGCCGGCCGGATCTCGGGTCGTGGCTGGCGAGTACCACCGGCGGAGCGGAGCTTGGCAGACGCTCGGCCGCACGAGCCAGCAGATCGAGGTCTTGGTAGCGATCGAGGTTGCCACTGTAGAGGACGAAATCGCCGAGCCGCAGACCAAGCCGCTGGCACAGCTCGCGCTGCGCCTCGCGCCCAGGTGCTGGGGCCGGGTCGAGCCCGGGCGGGATAACGGCGATCGGAGCCTGCGTCATCGGTGCCAGCTCGCGTCGCGCCTCCTCGCACAGCGCGATGATGCCGTCCGCACGCCGGGCGATCGAGCGGTCGACCGCCCGGCCCACGCGGTCGAGCAGCGGCCCGGCACGCTCCGGGCCGTAGGCGGACAGCTCGTGACGCAGCAGCGTGTGGGCCACATAGACCACCGGCACGCGCGTCTGGCCGCGGGCCGCGAGCGCAATCAGTGCCGCCTCGGCGTTGTGCGCCAAGGCGACGTCGAAACGCGCGCGCGCCGCCTCGCGGCGGTAGCGGGCGAGAAGCGCGGCGTCGGCCAATGGCTTGCCCCACTGCGGGCCCGAGCGCATGGCCCGCGGCGCCGTCCAACGGGCAGTCGCTGCCAGCTCGAGGTCTCGCGGTGGCTCGCCCATGCCACGCCCGTAGCTAAACAGAACAGGCCGGTGCCCCGCGTTCATGAGTGCGCGCGCCTGCTCGGCAACGAAGATCTGCGAGCCTTGCGGATAGGGAAAGGGGAATGCCCCGAGCAGCGCCAGCCGCGTGCCCACCACCGCCTACTAGCCCGGCTCCGCCTCGGAGGCCTCGCGCGATCTCGGCTCCCGCTCGAAGCTCCGAAGCTCCCGGTAGAGGCTCGAGAGCTCGGTCGCTGCCCGCCAGAGCACTCTGGGGTGAGCACCGGTCTGCCGTCCGTGGCGTCGCCGTCGGTGCCCGACCGGCACCTGGTGGATGCGGAAGCCCGAGGCGCGTGCGCGTACGAGAATCTCGGTGTTGATGAAAGCGCCGACCGAAGCGAGCGGGATGGCGTCGACCACACGGCGGTGGAACACCTTGAACGCGCAGTCGATGTCCCGAATCCGCAGGCCGAAGAGTGCGCCCACCAGCCATCCCCAGCCGCCAGCAATCAGCAGCCTCGGCCACGGGTCACAGCGCGGCGAGCGGTAGCCCGCCACGATGTCGAAGTCACCCGTGTGGGCGAGCAGCTTCACGATTTCGCCGAGATCGAATTGCAGATCCGCGTCACAGAAGAAGACGAGCTCACCGCGTGCCTCCGCCAAGCCGGACCGCAGTGCCGCCCCGTAGCCACTGTTGCGCGCGTGCCGCACACCGCGCACGCGCTCATCGCGTTGGCACCAGCTGGCGATGATCTCGCCACTGCCATCGCGCGAACCGTCGTCCACCACCACGATCTCGAAGTCGTCGGCGAGCCTCGCACCGATGCGGCATGCGCTCGCGATCACCTCGTCGATGTTCTGCGCCTCGTCGAAGACCGGAAACACGAACGAGAGCTCGGGCCGCTCGCTGTGGAGGAATGCTGCCGGCTGACTCATTCGATGTACCCGAGGGCGCGCAGGCGTGCCACCACGCGCGCGTCCTCCTCTTCGCTATAGGGCATGGGCTGGCCGCTTGCGCCGGACCGCCCGTCGGGTGACCACGTGAGCCCCATTGCCTGCGCGATCAGCGGTGCGATCTCGGTTAGCGACGCGGGGGCCAACCGCCGTGCTCGCTCGAGGCTCGCGCCGGCACCGGTGGCGATGAAGATGCCGTCTGCCCGGTGCGTGCCGTTCATCCCCCGCCCACGTCCACCCGCCAGCTCCGCGTCCGTCAGAGTACGGATCGCGTTGGCGTCGCGTTCCTTGCTGCCGCCTCGAGCGCCCCACTGCGTGGGCACCAGTGAGAGACCGTAGCCCTCATCGAACCCCAGCTCGACCACGATGTCCGGTGCGCGCTCCACGAAGGGGCCGCGATAGACCTCCTCGCGACGCTGGGCGCGCGCGACGACGCGCCCCGCGCCGGGAAGGCGCCAGTCGAGCAGCACCTGGATGACGCGATCGCGAGTGGGTTCGTAGTCCTCGGGATCGACGCAGCCCTGCGCCTCGCGGCCCCGGAGATTGATCCAGACGCCCGGCTGTGTGTTGGCCTCTTCGCAGAACGCTCGCGTGCGCGTCCAGTCCATGCCGGCGAAGCGCGCTGCGCTCTCGACCCGCGCCGCCGCGGAGCGGGCGCGACGAAAGATCCGCTGCGCCAGCCGCGCGGGAAGCAGGCGCAGGCCCAGATCGCGCGCGCGACGCGCCGCATCATCCAACGGCAAGCCCCGCGCCGGTCGGCGCGCCAGCAAGCCACACTCCTCCAGCCGCCGGTTCATGTGGATGACGCGCCGCGCCGCGCCCCCCATGCCGTGGTCAGAGACCACGAGACAGAGGGCGTCTTCGCCATACGCAGCGCGAATCTCACCGCAGGCGACATCGAGCTGTTGGTAGACGGCCGCAATGGCGCCGCGCCGCGCGGCACTGGCGCTCGGGTCGTGGCGCGGGCTCGCGGCATCGTGGTCTCGCCAGTAGTGATGTCCGACCGTGTCGCTCTCGGAAAAGACGACCGTGACCAGCTCGGGCCGCCCCGCCGCCGCCATCTCCTCGAGCGCTGTCAGAGCGAAGCGCTTCTTGCGCTCGATCCGCTCGAGCAGCGTCTCGATGGCGCGTTCGTGAAAGCCGGGGTCGCGCGCACTCTCGTCGAGGTCGGGTCGCATCCACGGCCCCGCTCTCTCGGCAATGCGTCGGTAGAGGGCCGGATCACTCGTCGAATCCGCGTCACTGCCGCTCGACACGGGCGCGTCGAAACCCGGCACAAGCAGCCCCGTCAACGGCTCCGGCGGATAAGTGGCGGGCAGGCCGAGCACCAGCACCCGCGCACCGGCCTTGCTCGCGGCGGCGAAGATCGACTCCGCCTGTCGGTCTGACGCGTTGACGAAGCGAATGCGGTACTGGCCCGGCAGCTTCTGCGTGAAATCGAAGACCCCGTGCTCGCCCGGATCGAGGCCCGTCATGAAGGACGACCAGGCGGGGAAGGTGACGGGTGGCACCGTGCTCGCCAGCGGTCGCGCGCTCCCCTGCGCGATCCAGCGGGCCAGGTTGGGAAGGCGACCCGCCCGAGCCAGCGGCTGGATCACGTCGAAAGTCGCTCCGTCGAGGGCCAGCACGAGGACCGGTGCCAGGCGCTGTGCTCCGCTCGACATGTCAGGCGGTCCCTTCTATATTCCGGCGCCTTTTCCCGGCAGGGGAAGCCGCAGAGCCGGCCTCCTCCCGAGCAGCGTGCCCAAAGTCTGCGGGTACGTCCTTGGGAGACATATCAGCGCCGCCGGGCGCTGAAACGCTAGCAGCTTCGAGCTCGAGCGAGCTCGGGGAAGAGTTCGGGAAGAGTTCGGGAAGAGGTCGGGAAGAGGTCCCGGGAAGAAGGTTCGGGAAGAGAGTTCGGGGACGAGCTCGGAGAGCTCACGGGAGCTGGCCTCCCGGCCCCATTGCGGCCCGCGACGAACTCCGGCAACGGCGTTCCAATCCGAGGCCAGGAGAGCCAAGTGTCCATCGAGCTGATGTGCCGCAAGATCGGCATGACCCAGGTATTTAGCGAGAGCGGTGAGGCGGTTCCCGTCACGGTGCTGGAAGCGGGGCCCAACACGGTGGTCCAGCTCAAGCGCGAGGACGGCAAGGACGGCTATACGGCCGTCCAGCTCGGCTTCGGTGAGCGGCGCGAGTCGCTCTTCAACAAGCCCGAGAGCGGGCACTTCGCCAAGGCGGGCGTCTCGCCCACGCGACACCTCAGTGAGAGCCGGCTGTCGGCCGAGGAGGCCGAGGGGCTCGAAGTCGGCCAGCAGATCAAGGTCGATCTGTTCGAGGTCGGCCAGCGCGTCGACACCATCGGGACATCCAAGGGGCGTGGCTTCGCGGGTGTGGTGAAGCGCCATGGCTTCGCGATCAAGAAGAGAACGCACGGCACGCACGAGTACTTCCGGCACCCGGGCTCGATCGGGGCAGGCGCCTGGCCGGCACGCGTCTTCAAGGGCATGAAGCTACCGGGCCAGATGGGCAACGAGCGCGTCACCGTGGAGAGGCTCGAGGTCGTGAAGGTCGATCTGGAGCGCAATCTCCTCTTTCTCCGTGGCGCGGTCCCGGGGCACCGAGACGGTCTGGTGTGGGTCCGCAACGCGAAGAAGTAGACCCGTCTCCCGCTACGACCGCAAAGACCACTTCCACCAGCGCGCCAAGCGCGAGGGCTTCCGCTCCCGCGCTGTCTACAAGCTCGCCGAGCTGCAGGAGGCCCACGCGATCCTGCGTCCCGGCCAGCGGGTGGTGGACCTCGGCTGCTGGCCGGGTGGATGGCTGCAGCAGGCCTCGCGCACGGTGGGGCCGCGTGGCCGCGTGGTGGGGGTCGACCTCACCGCGATCGATCCACCGCTCGATTGCGAGAACGTGATCGCATTAGTGGGAAGTATCGAGGATCCCGCAATATGCGAACAGATTCGCGCTCATTTGGATGGTCGCTGTGACGTCCTGCTCTCGGATGCCGCCCCCAAGCTGACGGGAATTCGTGAGCGCGATCGCGCCAATGAGGAGCGCTTGCTCGAGGCCATCGAGGCGATGATTCCGCAGCTCATCCGGCGGGGTGGCGACCTGCTCGTGAAGATCCTCGAAGGTCCCGAAGCGCAGGAGATCGACCGCCGCCTGCGCGGCCGCTTCCACAAGGCAAAGACGGTCCGCTGCCGCGCCACCCGGCGCGGCAGCTCTGAGCGCTACCTGCTCGCCCGCGGCTTCATGCCGGACTGCGACACATGAGAACGCCTCTGCACGACTTGCCGGCGCCGCCCCGAGCTCGCCTGCTCTGGCGCCGGATCCGATAGACTCCGCAACCCCCGTCCAGCGGCAGGCCGCTGGCGAGCCAAAGGAAGCCCCCATGACCGGCGCGCGTCCCTTCAAGGTTCTCGGTGTCCAGCAGATCGCAGTCGGCGCGCTCGACAAGCAAGCGCTTCGCCGCTTCTGGGTCGACACCCTGGGCCTCTCCTTCGTCAGCAGCTATCGCAGCGAGAAGGAGAACGTCGACGAGGATATCTGCGCGGCGGGCCGCGGCCCGCTCAAGGTCGAGGTGGATCTGATGCAGCCCATCGACGCCGACAAGCGGCCGAGAGTCCACGACCCCGCGCTCAATCACGTCGGGCTCTGGATCGACGACCTGGCGGCTGCGGTCGCCTGGCTCGAAGAGCAGGGCGTTCGCTTCACGCCGGGCGGCATCCGAAAAGGGGCGGCGGGCTACGACGTCTGCTTCGTCCATCCAAAGGGCAACGACGCCGCACCGATCGGCGCACAGGGTGTCTTGGTCGAGCTCGTACAGGCCCCACCCGAAGTGCGGGAGGCCTTTGCGACGATCGAGCGGGCATCGCGCAGCGAGTGAACCCGACCCCCGCCCCACCCCGCCAAGACCACGGCGCCCCACCACGGAGAGTGCAATGAGCGATGCGATAGAGCCGTTCGAGATCCACGTACCAGACGACGTGCTCGACGACCTGAAGCGTCGATTGGCCGCCACGCGACTGCCCCAACAGATCGACGGCAGCGAGTGGCGCTACGGCGCCGAGCGTTCGTACGTCGAGGAGTTGCTGACGTATTGGCGAGACAAGTACGACTGGCGCGTGCATGAGGCGGCGCTCAATCGCTTCGCGCAGTTCACCAGCGAGATCGATGACCAGCGCATCCACTTCATCCACGCTCGCTCGAAACACGAAGACGCCGTGCCGCTCATCATCATGCACGGCTGGCCGGGCAGCATCGTCGAGTTCATGCAGGTGATCGGGCCGCTCTCCGATCCCGAGGCCCACGGCGGCCGCGCCGAGGACGCATTCCACGTCGTCTGCCCCTCACTGCCCGGCTACGGCTTCTCGGAGGTGACCAAGTCCACCGGCTATGACGCACATCGAATCGCCGAGAACTTCGCCTCCCTCATGGCCCGGCTCGGCTACGCACGCTACGGGGCGGAGGGAGGTGACTGGGGTGCGATCGTCGGCAACAACTTGGCGCGGCTCGACGCCGACCACGTGCTTGGCTTCCACACCACGATGCCCATCGCGGCACCCATGCCCGGCGGCGAAGCTGACCTCAGCGATGCGGAGAAGGCCGATCTAGCGGACTACCAGGAGTTCGAGGCGAGCGGAGCCGGATACCAGAAGATCCAGGGCACCAAGCCTCAGACGCTCGGCTTCGGGCTCAATGACTCGCCAGCGGGCCTCTGCGCCTGGATCACCGAGAAGTTTCACGCGTGGACAGACTGTGGTGGCCAGGTCGAGAACGCCATCAGCCGCGATGCACTGCTGACCAACATCATGGTCTACTGGGTCACGCAGACCATCACCTCCTCGACGCGTCTCTATTACGAGACTTTCAAGAGTGGGCGAGTCGGAATTCTCGACGGCAAGATCGAGGTCCCGACCGGCGTGGCGCGCTTCCCGAGAGAGATCATGCGTCCGCCTCGCAGGTGGGTCGAGAACCACTACAACGTCGTTCACTGGAGCGAAATGCCACGCGGCGGTCACTTCGCCGCGATGGAGCAGCCGAAGCTCTTTGTCGAAGACGTGAGGAAGTTCTTCCGAATGCTCCGCTGATGACCAGGAGTCTGCGTCCTCCACCGCGCGGATTCTCGGCTCAGCGCTGCCGCTCGATGAAGTCCTTCAGCAGCCATTGCGAGATGCTGACATTGCCCGGGAACGTCAGCGGCAGTGCGTCGGGCGAGAACCAGCCGGCGTCCTCGATCTCGTCGTTGCTGGTATCGATCTCTCCGCTCTCGTATTGCGCCGTGAAGCCAAGCATCAGCGAGTTCGGGAAGGGCCAGGGCTGGCTCGCGAAGTAGCGAACGTCGCGCGCGACGATCCCGGTCTCCTCGAAGACCTCCCGCACGACCGTTTCCTCGGCGCTTTCACCGGGCTCAACGAAGCCCGCGAGCACGCTGTAGATGCCGGCCGGAAAGTGCGGGGAGCGCGCGAGCAGGATTTCGCCGTCCCGCTCCACTGCGACGATTATGGCGGGTGAGAGGCGCGGGAACATCGGGACTCTGCAGATCGGACAGGCGCGTGAGCGATCCATCTGCGAGAGCTCCGTCTGGCGGCCGCAAGCGCCACAGAATTGGTGGCTGCGATCCCACTCGACGATCTGCACCGCCCGGCCCGCGATGGCGTGCGCCCAGGGGTCGAGGCTCGCGAACAGCGGCCGCAGGTCGCGAAATGCCAATCCGGGCGGCGGCTTGAGCCCCGGCTCGAGCTCGGCCGAGTAGCAGTGGGTCTCGCCGAGTCGTCCCAGGTACTGGGTGCGAATCGCCTCGATTCCGTGTGAATCAACGAGCGTCACGCCCGGGAGCTGGCCGTCCTGCGTGACGAGCAGCTCCCGGCCGCGAAAGGCGAAGCACAGTGGCGCCGCGCCGGGCTCGTCGGGGGCCCTGTGTCCTGGGACGAAGGCCAAAGGCGATCTTGCACTCATGCCGACGAGGCTAGCCCGCATTTCTCCCCATGCGTTCGTCTAACACCACGGTCGCGGTTGGCCGATGAGGTCAGGCGATGCTGACTTCGAGCAAGTCGACGGCCCAACACGTCCTGCAGCTCCTGCGGGAGTTCCGGGCGCTCGAGAGCAAGCGCGTAGGGCCGGGTGTGACGCCGCTCGAGTACCAGCGCTGGCTCGACGTCCAGCGTGAGCTGAAGCAGAGCATCCCCCAGGGTAATCCGCCAGGGGGTGTGGAGAGGCGGCGCCACCGCCGCATCCCGACCCGCATGCTCGTGCGCTTTCGCACGCTCGACGGACTGCGCGACGCCGTGATCCACAACATCTCGACGGGTGGGCTCTTCATCAATACTCCCTTCGCCGCCGAGATCGGCACCGAGCTCACCCTTTGCATTCAAGTAGCCGACAGCGACGACGCGCTGGATCTTCACTGCGAAGTCGTGTCGACCAACATCGGCGACGGATTCAGCACCGGCGAGCTCGGCATGGGGGTCAAGTTCACGAGCCTCGACAGCCAGGGCCGCCGCGCCGTCGACCAGCTCCTCGCTGCCGCACTGGGCGCGGAGCACGGCGACGACGAAGAGGACGGCGCCTAGCAGGCTGCGGAAGAACCCCTCCCGTCGCGATGCACGCGTCCTTTCGCCGATCTCTGCGTTGCGAAACCTTGCTGTACTTCAGTACAGCGGCGGGTCCGCGCCTTGATCTCGACGAAAGCCCGCGAGCCTCGCTCGGT
>JAJDAO010000079.1 GCA_029261835.1 Deltaproteobacteria bacterium
TCGCCACCTTTCTCACGCTGCTGCTCGTTCCCGGCATCTACGCCATTGTGGATGACATCGCCGGCCTGGTGGGCCGGACGCGATTTCAGAAGCCGGCGTAAGTTTCGGCTGAAGCCAACGAGTTCTGCCAGGGATCCGCGTCCCCGTTGTGTGCCAAAACTCAGCCGCGCCGAAACCCGAGCAACTCCGGGACCTAGCAGGCTGACGTTGTCGTCGATCTCGGCCTACCTCTGGCACCCTCGCTGACGCACCCTCCGTTCGGCTCGTCAAGCTTGCGGAGCTGAGGGTCGCGGTCGACACCGTCACCGGCTTCGCACGTTCGCGGGGCAGCGAAGCTGCCCAAGCGCATCGCGAGCCTCGCTCGCTCGCGAGTCGTGCCGGGCGCGCCATTAGGTTCGCATAGTTAGCGACCTCCGAACTATCTTCCTCATCGACCAGGGCCGCATAAGGCCGTTCGGGGACGCCGAAGTCCGCGAACGAGAGATCCGTTTCCTCTTCCGGCATGGCATGGGCGTCGACCCGCTGTCCATTCAAGGAACGGATCGCTTAGACTGGAACACACACAGTAGAGGACTCCGCACGAGTTCAGGAGACTGGCACGCCGCTTGAGAGGACCCGCCCATGCCGTCTGCCGCACCAATGTCCAAGATCGACTCTACACTCTTGGTCTCGCTCAGCATCGCCATGGCCATGGTGGGCTGTGTCTCGCCTCCGGCTGCAAATCGAGCACTTGGCCTGGCGGAACAGCCGGGCCAGTTGGAGAAGGCATGGAAGATGGTCTCTCGGGAACTCCGGGACCATCCCGAACGGGGCCCTCTGGGCCAGCGCTGTGAGCTCCGCGGCGCCACGGTGATGTTGTTGCATACGATCTACGACCGCGACTTCGTTCCGGCGAACGCTGACGAGATCGTGCTGAAGGCGTACCGCTATGTACGAGAGCACTGTCTGGAGACGAAGTCCGCAAATCTGATTGAGAACAACGTTTTTCAGTGGTTCTACAAAACCCGCCGTCCGGCGAAATCGCTGCCCTACGGAGAACGGGCACTCGAAGGCGCTGCCACCCTTTACGACCGCTGCCTGGACCTCGGCAACCTGGGCGCTTCGCATTCTAGCCTGGGCAATCTTGCGATGAAGGAACGCTACTACACGCAGGCGATCGAGACCTGTCGCCGTCACTTCGCCAACAAGCGAACCTATCGCTACGCGAGTATGGAGAACCGTGAGTACGGGTCGTTTGCGACAGCATTGCGGAATCGCCGGGACGTGTTCGTGACAAAGTCGCTGGAGCATGGGCTGTCACCGGAGGAACGAGCAGAGGCTGCCGCGCTGTGGGCCGAGGAGTGGGAGATCATGAGTCGGTGGGGGAGCTTCGGCCAGCGAGCTGCGGCGCTAGGTGGAGGCGTGTATCACTTCGCCCGCATGCGCGACTTCGAGAAGGCGGAAGCACTCCACACCAAACTTGATCGCTATCTGACACGGACGAGGGAGTCTGACAAGCCGCTCATCGAGCTTGACCTCCTTGGATCTGGCGCAATGATCGAGTACATGCGCGGAAACCACACCAGCGCGGCAGAGATGATGCGCCAGTGGGTCGAGAACTTTCACCGCGTCAGTGGGAAGAAGATCGACGGGAGATCTCTGCGCTTGGCCGGACTTGCGCAGGAAGCGGCCGGTGACTACGACAACGCCATCAATTTCCTTGGCCGTGCAGTGGATCTGCACCAGCAGGAGCGGCGAGACTGGAATATCGAACGCCGCGGGCGAGTCTTCCAGGAGGTCATCGCTACGGCCTACTGGGGCCTGATGCGTTCCCACGTGAAGCGCTACTTGCGCAGCGGGAATCCCGAGGATGTCGACGCCGCGATTGAGGTCGGCCGGCTGATGCGCTCGCGCCAGCTCACCGAATCGCTTCATGCCGAGATAGTCAGCCTTGATGCGGTCCAGGATTCGTTGCGACCGGGCGAGCTGGCGCTGGAGATTTACACGACGGATCAGGCCATCATCACCTTCGCGTTTGCGCGGGGCGAGAAGCACGCGGCCATCCAGTCGATTCCACTGGCAGAGCTGCACTCCGAGATCGAGTCGGTGCGGGCACAAACCTCCCGGCCACGAAGCGAGCCCGACGTTGAGAGTCGGCTTCAGAGGCTCTCGGCTCACGTGTTCGGCGAGTTGCAGCCGTTGCTCGCTCGCTACGAGTCGCTCGTCGTCCTGCCCGACGGACCGGTCGCAATGGTGCCGATGGCGCTGCTGTCTGGATCGGCGGCGCACTACCGCCCGCTCGTCGAAACGCACACGATCAGCTACGCGCCGTCGCTGTCGCTCCTGGCCGAGAGCCGCCGTCATCCAAGCCGACTCCGGGATGGGCCGCTGCGCCTGCTGGCGGTGGCTGACCCAGCATATCCCCAAGAATTCGACACAAGCGGTTTCGACGAGGTGAGGCGCGAGGCGGCGGAACGCGCCGTCTCGGATCTGGGCTTCTTCGAACCGCTCCCCGAGACCCGGCGCGAGGTGCGCACCGCCGCTCGGCTCCTTGGAAGTGGCGACGCCACCTTCCTGATGGGAACCGACGCTACCGAGTCCGCGGTGAAGCACATGGACCTACTGGGCTATGACGTGCTGCACTTTGCGACGCACGGTGTGCTGGGGCAGGCATTGCCGGGCGTGTACGAGCCCGCTCTCGTGATGGCGGCGGACGAGAGTGAGGCAGACGGCTACTTGTCGCTGACTGAGGTCGCGCAGCTCGAACTCGACAGCGATCTCACAGTGCTTTCGGCCTGCGATACCGGGCGCGGGGAATACGTAAGGGGCGAGGGTGTGATGGGCCTCGGGCGTGGCTTCATGGCTGCTGGCAGTCGATCTGTACTGGTGTCACTCTGGCCAATCGCGAGTGAGGCGACCGTGCAATTCATGGAGGTCTTCTACGGGGGCTTGGCTGCCGGCCAGACCAAGGCTGATGCTCTGCGCCAAGCGCAGATGGCGATCCGATCAGCGCCACGCGCCACGGCGTCCGGTGACCGCGGCCTGGTGGCCAAGAAGCCGGACGACGGGAGCTTCGCCGACCCGTACTACTGGGCCCCCTTCATTCTCATCGGCGATGACGCCTGACCCATTGGTGGGGCACCACGTGCGCAGGGCGTTGGTGCATGGATAGGAATGGGGCGTCAGCTCTTCCCCGTGCTGTGCGAAAATTCAGTCGACCGGAAACGCGAGGGCGCGCGAACTCGTCGCTCTCGACCGCTCCTTGGTCAGGGCCGTCCTGTGTGCCGCTCCTTGCAGCCCTGCGCACAGCCAGCGTTCTAGCTCACCGTTTCTCAAGGGCCCCCAATCGTCTTGCGGAGCTGAGGGTCGCGGTCGACACCGTCACCTGCTTCGCACGTTCGCGGGGCAGCGAAGCTGCCCAAGCGCATCGCGAGCTTCGCTCGCTAGTGATGGGCTTCTACATCATGGGCGAGGCCCTGGGTCTGATGGCGATCATCGGGACCATCGGGCTGGCGGGTATCGTCGTCAACGATTCCCTGATTCTGGTGGATTTCATCAACAACGGGCGCGACGCGGGCCTGGAGAGGCTAGAGGCCACCCTGCGCGCGTGTCGGCTGCGGCTGCGGCCCGTCATCCTGACCTCCGTGACCACCATCTTCGGCCTCCTGCCGCTGGCCATCGGCCTGTTCGGCCTCAGCGCCTTCCTGACTCCCATCGCCGTGGCCATCGTCTGGGGCCTGGCCTTCGCCACCTTTCTCACGCTGCTGCTCGTTCCCGGCATCTACGCCATT
>JAJDAO010000080.1 GCA_029261835.1 Deltaproteobacteria bacterium
CTAGCCCGGATTATTCATGAAGGTTCGTAGCGAGGCCGTGCAGATGACGTTCTGGGGCGAGAAATCGGGGTTTGGCCACGGAGGCGTACTTGCAGTACGTCGAGTAGCCAAACTCCGATTTCTCGTTCCAGAACGAGCAGATGTGCGGCCGCAGTAGGAGCTTCATGAATAATCCGGGCTAGGAGCAGTCAGCCGCGGTAGAGGCGTCCTACGATGCGGAAGGCGTAGCCGGCCAGCGGCGCCAGACACCGGGCCAGAGCCCGCAGCGGCGCGGAGGGCTGCGGCGTGTTCTCGGCCGAGCCGAAGGCGTTCAAAGCGAGATCCTCGCGCAGATCGGCCGTGAAGAGGTTCACGGGGCCGTCGAGCGGAATACCAGTCGAATCCGCGATGCGAACCATGCGCTGAAAGTTGCCCACGACGCCGGCCGCATCCACCAATGCCTCCGGCCCCACCGCGGCCAGCAGCGCGGCCCGAGCGCGCTCGAGGCTCTCGTCGTCCCCGTCCACCACCGCATCGGCGAAAGCGATCAGCGACGCCCCGTGCGCGACCCCGCTCTTCTGCGCAGCAGCCGAATCGATGATGGCGCTCAGATCGGCCTCTTCACCCTGCATCTCGCTGCTCACACGGAGCAGCATCGCATGCGAGCTCGTTCAGTAGAAGCACTGGTTGAGCGATGCGACGCGGGCCGCCAGCAGCTCGATCTGCGGGCGTGTCAGTGTGCGTCCGACACCGGGGTCGGTTACCTGCTCGACGGCCAGGTAGTGCGCCGCACTCAGGCTCTTGAGATCGCGCACCGCCTCGGGCACCAGGCTCATGGCGCGGATTACATTGCCCGTGCGTCCCCGCCAAAGATCGGCCTCTGAGCCACGCGCACCGCCGGAGGGAATCATCGGCAGCCAGGCCTCCTCCATGCGGGCCGAAGCCGGGCGCACGCGCGACGGCTCACCCGGTACCGGCTCGGGCAACGGGTGGAGCGCCGCACCAAGACCGCGGCAGACGAAGTCGATGCTCGTCACGGCGACGACCACATCGACCAGCTCGATGTACTGGGCGTCGCTGATACCGCCAGCCAGCGTCTTTTCGAGCCATGTCTTGCCGAGGCGACTGGCGTCCGTCGTGACGCGGTGGACGGCATCGATGGCGACGTCGGGCAGAGCTGCGCGGCCCTCTTCCGAGCAATCGTGCTCCCCACTCACGGCATGTGGGCTGAGCGCAGCCTTCCTCTCGCCACACAGCCGACAGGCACGAGCCGCACGCACCTCGGCTGCGATGGCAACGCGCTGCGCACCGCTCCACCAAGTACCCGCCTGCGCCAGCCGCCGCCAGAAGAGGCTGTGCGCCGCGACGATATCCTCTCGCACGTCGACGGGAGACCCTTCGAAAGAAACCGGCTCGGGCAATTCGCTGGCTCCCCGCGCTGCGACTCAGTTTCCGCCGGCCTTGACGATGAAGTCCGAGCGCTCGTGCAGGTTACCCTGTTCGCTGCGGAAATCGACCTGAAGCGCGTAGACGCCGGGCTTGGCGCTGGGTGGCAACGGGATGAACGTATCCATCACCCAGCGTCCGGGCTTGAGCTCCTGGTCGATCACCTCGTTGAAGATGATCTCGCCTTTGAAGAGGATGCGCGTATCGAGTGTGCCGGTGACTACCTCCGTCGGACGCCGCGGGCACATCACGTAGACAACGCGATGGCTGAGCTGACTGCCGGGCTTGGCCCGCACGGGCAATAGCTGGCTCTCCTCGATTTCGAAGAATGGAAGACCACGCTTGTCGCAGTGATACTCCCTCGCGACGTCGGCGGGCATCGTCCTGTTGTGCTCGCCCACGTCGCGCATCGCGACGCGCAGGGCGGTACAGCCGCCGAGCGCGCCGACACAGACGAGGACGAGCAAGCAGGCGAGGCGCCGGCGCTGTCGGCCTACTGTCTCCGAATCAGCCATCCCGGTTGATTCCCGTCTTGTTGCTGCACACTCGCTCGACGCTTCGCCTTCTCAGTCGGTCTGTCCTCGGGTTTCCCGTCCGGCGGCGGCTCCGGCTCCGGCTCCGCGTCGAGTGTGGTCTCATCGGTGGGAGTGTGTTCCGGCTCCTCCAGCTTCGTCAATACTGCGCGATGAGATTCCGCCGACTGCTCGAAAGACGTCGACAGGTCGCTGTGCCGGGCCTCCGGCCGGAGCCAATCGATACCCGCGATCAGTGCCAGCAGCAGCGCGCAGACAGCCAGACGTCCCGTCCACTTGCGCCGCCGCGCCATCGCCGTGTCTCGCTGTGATTCGATCTCGGCAATCGCCAGCTCGGCCTCTCCGGCAATGCTCTCCTCGCCCGATGTAATACCACTCTGCGTCAGCGGTACGGCGGTGAGCCAACGCGCCGTGTCCCAGGCCCGCGTGTCCCGAACATCCTCGGTGCTCTCCTGGCCCGAACCCGACTGCGACGCGCTGGAGGCGGTCAGGCTTTCAAGCTGCCGCGTATCGCTCTCGACTGCGAAGGGCCGCAGCGCAGCGCGAAATAGCTCCGCGCTCTCGAAGCGCGCTTCCGCCCCCTTCGAGAGTGCCTTGCCCAGCACCTCGTCGAGAGCCTCGGGCAGTGCGGGGACGAGCGTCGAGGGCGGGATCGGATCGCTCTCGAGCTGCGCGCGCATCAGGCCGTACTCGCCCTTGGCATCGAAGGGCAGGCGACCGGTCAGGAGCAGACAGAGCAGGATACCGAGCGAGTAGATGTCTGAGCGGCTGTCGGGCTCTTCGCCGCGGATTTGCTCCGGAGACATGAATTCCGGGGTGCCGACGAGCTGCCCGAATCGCGTCAGGCGCTCGCTTCCCTCGATGCGAGCGATGCCAAAGTCCATCACCTTGAGCAAGCCATCTCTGCTGAGAATCAGGTTCGAGCCTTTGATATCTCGGTGCACGATTCCCCGCGAGTGGATGTAGCCCATGCCATCGAGCGCCTGGAAGAACATCAGGAGCGCATGGTTCAACGACAGAGCGCCCGTGCGGCGAAGGAGTGACGCGACGTTCTCGCCCTCGACGTATTCCATCACCATGAGCAGCGAGTCGCCATCGCGCTCGAGACCGTAGAGGGTCGCGATATTGGGATGATTGAGCTGAGCCAGCGTCTGGGCTTCAGAACGAAAGCGCTGAATGATTGCGGGATTCGCTGCGAGATCCGGCCGCAGGCGCTTGATCGCCACGGCCCGGTCGAGCAGCGTATCGAAGGCCAGATAGACCTCGCCGACGCCCCCCTCTCCGAGCTTGGACTCGATGCGGTACTGGCCGATCGTCTTGCCCGTCATCCCCGTCTCGGCCAGCAGCAGGTCGTCCCCGCCGTGGCCCGTCTCGTGCGAACACCCGGTGTCGAGCCGCCTCCGCGACCGTCGACCGGCGTGGCTCGGGCCCGCCGTACGGCCCGCCCGTGCGCCCCATGAATCGGTCGGCCAGGGCGCATGCTTGATGCCGAGTGTGGGGAGTTGCCCTCGCTGTGCGAGTCAGGGCCAGCGGCGACCCGCGCCCCCGGTCAGCGCCACATCTCGCGAATCTGGGCGCCAACGTCGACGCGAACGCGATTGGGCGCGGAGTCGCGCGCTTCACCATCCCGCGGGTGCGAGCGCCCTCGGGCACGGCGCTCGAAACGGTCGAGCAGAGAGTCGGGAATGAAGCGGCTGCGAGGAGTGAATACGCTGGCGTCCCCGAAACGATGCTGCTGGCGCTTGAAGAAGCGCAACGGGTGAATCACGTGGAGGTGATCGCGTGCTCGCGTCATGGCGACATAGAGCAGGCGGCGCTCCTCCTCGATCTGCTCCGAACGGCCCGTCGACATATCCGAGGGGATGCAGCCATCTGCGGCGTTGAGAACGTAGACGACGTCCCACTCCTGGCCTTTGGCCGAGTGGATCGTAGACAGGATCAGAAAGTCCTCGTCGAGCAGCGGATCGCCAGCCTCGTCACCGGTGACGTCGGGCGGGTCGAGGGTGAGTTCAGTGAGAAAGCGCTCGCGGCTGGGATAGGCGACCGAGATCTGCTCCAGCTGCTCCAGGTCACCCGCGCGTACCTGGGCCGCATCGTAGAGACGCTCGAGGTGGGGTCCGTACCAGCGGCGCACAAGTCCCACCTGGCCGTGCCACTCGGTCGCGCGATCTCGCAGCGAGACCAGCAGCCCACACAGGGGCTGCCAGTCCTCGAGCGCGGCGCGCGGCGCGCGGTAATCGCACAGAGAGCTGAGCTCGAAGCGCCGCCGGGCGAGGTGGTCGATGGCGTGCTGGGCATGCCCGGGACCCACACCCGGCAGGATCTGCAGCACGCGGAAGGCCGCCACGGCGTCTCGCGGGTTCTCAGCCCAACGAAGCACCGACAGCATGTCCTTCACGTGACCGGCCTCGAGGAACTTGAGACCACCGAACTTCACGAACGGAATGTTGCGCCGCGAGAGTTCGAGCTCGAGCAGGTCGCTGTGGTGGGAAGTGCGGATCAGCACGGCCTGACGCTTGAGATCGATGCCCGCCTCGCGGTGCTCGAGGATCTGCTCCACCACGTACTCCACCTGCGCATTCTCGTCCTCGACGCTGGCCAGGATGGGCTTCTGCTTCGACGCTCTGCTCGAGAACAGGCGCTTGCTGAAACGCTCCTCGGCCAAGTCGATCACCGCGTTGCAGGCGTCGAGAACGGGCTGCGTGGAGCGGTAGTTCTGCTCCAGAGTCACGATCCGGGCTGGCGGATCGAACTGGCCGGGGAAGTCGAGGATGTTGCGCACAGAGGCCGCGCGAAAGCCGTAGATCGACTGCGCGTCGTCTCCCACCACGGTCAAGCCCCGGCCGGACGGCTTCAGACCAAGCAAGATGGCGGCCTGGAGCGCGTTGGTGTCCTGATACTCGTCTACCAGCACGTGGTCGAAGCGCTCGCCCACCAGCCGGGCCAGCGACGGCTCGGCCATCATGTAGTACCAGTAGAGCAGCAGGTCATCGTAATCGAGAACGTTCTGCGCCTGCTTCGCGGCGACGTAGCTGCGAAACAACGCCTTCAGCTCCTCCGCCCAGGCCTCGCACCAGGGAAAGGCGCTCTCCAGCGTCGCCTCCAGCGCACACTGCGCGTTGACGCTGTGGGAGTAGATCGCGAGGCAAGTAGCCTTGCGCGGAAAGCGCGATGACTTCTTCGCCAGACCCAGCTCGCCGCGCCGAAGGTTCATCAGGTCGGCGGAGTCCGAGCGATCGAGCACGGTGAAGGCGGGGTCGAGGCCGAGCGACTCGGCGTGAGATCGAAGCAGACGATTGGCGATGCCGTGGAAGGTGCCAGACCACTGGATCCGCCCCGCCTCCCCGTCGCGCCCGGCCACCGCCCGGGCTCCGGCCAGGATTCGCTGGGCACGGCGCGTCATTTCGAGCGCCGCGCGCCGGGTAAATGTGAGCAGCAGAATGCGTCCGGGATCCGCCCCCTCCAGGATCAGATGTGCCACCCGATGAGCCAGCGTGTTCGTCTTGCCCGAGCCCGCCCCGGCGATCACGAGCAAGGCAGGCGCCCGCCCCTCCGAACCGGCACCGTCACCCATCCCGTGCAGGGCAGCGAGGCGCTGTGCCGGGTTGAGCTGTGCAAGGTGGCCCGCGCTCATCGCATCGCTCGCGCCGGGCGCCCGCGGTACCGCCATCTCGCTCATGAATCCCCCCTGCCCGCGTCCCGCCGCGGCAAATCGTGGCTGTGGATGTCGTGGAACAAGGGAGAATAGGGAAGGCGAAAATAAAGCAAAAGCTCTTCGCCAGCGAGGTCGCACGATCGTGGATACAGTGACACGGTCCCCGGGCCATTCGGTCGGCGGGCCAAGCATCGGGTGCGACCGAGCACCTCGGGCGGAGGCTCCATGGAGAGCGGCGAAGAGAGCCATCACTCCACGCTCGACGAGATCTTGTACCGACGCCGGCGAAAGCGACTGCTCGGCACGCTGACGGCACTCGCGCTGCTGCTGAGTGCGGTCGGGCTCTACCTGATCGTGCGCGAGCCACCGCGGCCGGCGACGCCACCCGAGCCGCCAGCACATAGCGAGCCGCGGCCGATCCCGATCGCCACCCCCCTCGAGCAACCCACGCCGCCGCCCGTCGCCCCACCCGAGCCCGCGGCCCCGGTCGCGGTCGAGCGGCCCGCGCCCTTCACCGCGCCGAGCCTGGACGAGAGCGATCCGCTGGTTCGCCAGCTCTCGAACGAACTCTCGCATCAGCCCGACTGGACGACCTCACTTGCCGCCAGCGATCTGGTGCGACGCTTCGTAGCGGCGGTGGACAACATCGCCGAGGGCAAGAGTCCGAAGGAGCATCTCGATCATCTGCGCCCCAAGAAGAAGTTCGCGGTCGCCGAGGACGAGCATCACATTGGTATCGATCCCGCCAGCTACGCGCGTTACGACCTGCTGAGCGACGTCCTGGTGTCGCTCGATGTGCGCGCCGCCGCGGCGCTCTACCGCAAGCTCCAGCCGCTGATCGAGCAGGCCTATGCCGATCTCGGCTATCCCGATCGAAGATTCGACGAGACTCTCGCTGCGGCCATCCGGGAGCTCTTGCAGACACCCGTTCTGGTCGGCGAGGTGGCGTTGTCGCCTCGAGTGATCAGCTACGAGTACAGCGACCCAGAGATCGAGGAGCTCAGCCAGGCCCAAAAACAGCTCCTGCGCACGGGGCCGAGCAATGCACCCCGCCTCCAGCGCAAGCTGCGCGAGCTCGCCGGAGCACTGGGCATACCCAAGAGCGCACTGCCGAAGTCCAGGATCCACGAGCTTGCGGCGCCCAGCACCCCGTAGCAGCGGACTTCGATTGCGAATCAGTGTCGAAGGATGCTAGGCGCCGAGGGCCGTGAGCCAATCAGGGTGGTGACTGCGTCCTGGATGCCGTCCAGGCTGAGTGGAAACATCGGAAAGATGCTCTTGATGACCCGGGTCGTTCGCGTGTACTCCCAGTCCTTCGGCGGATCGGGGTTCAACCAGACCGCACGCTGGAAGTGCTCACGGATTCGCCACAGCCAGTCGACGCCGCGCGTGTCGGACTCGTGGCGGGGGTTGATATTGCCTCGTGCACTCATCAACTCGGCGGGATGCATGGCCGCATCGCCCACGATCATCACCTTCCAGCGGTCATCGAAGCGCCGCAACAGGTCGCCTGTGGGAACGGCATCCTTCAGGTAGAGATCGGCGCTCGCCCCGACCCTCTCGTAGATGCAGTTGTGAAAGTAGTACGCCTCGAAGGCACGCAGTCCGCGCTCCTCGTGCAGCGCGGTCAGCAGCCGGCTCACGGGCTCATAGTAGGGCTCCATGGTGCCGCCGACGTCCATGAAGAGCAGCAGGCGCATGTTGTTTCGTCGTTCCGGTCGAAAGACGAGTTCGATCTCCCCGGCGTTCTTGCAGGTACTGTCGAGGGTCTCGTCGATGTCCAACTCGTCTTCCGGCCCCTGCCGCGTCAGGTGGCGAAGCCGCCTGATCGCCACCCTGAGGTTGCGAGTATCGAGCGTGACGTCCGTGCGATAAGACTCGAAGCGCCGGTCCTCCGCCACCTTCATCGCGGAGCGGTTACGCGAATGCCCCCCGACTCGGATGCCGGTGGGATGCTCTCCACCATGGCCGAAGGGGGAATGGCCGCCGGTGCCGACCCAGCGCCCGCCTCCGTCGTGGCGCTCGTCCTGCTCTGCCAACGTCTCGAGAAAGCGGCGCATGAGCTCGTCCGCATCGAGCTCTTCCAGCATCCTGCGCTGCTCCTCGCTCAGACCCTCGAAATTCTTGGGATCGTTCAGCCATTCCATCAGCTCGTCGCTCGGGTTGAGCTCACCCTCCACGCCGTGGAAGACGCGTGCGAATACCCGGTCGAAGGCATCGAAGTAGGTCTCGCTCTTCACCAGGCACGCCTTGGCGAGGTTGTAGAACGAGAGCAGATTGCAGTCGTGCATCCCCCGCTCGAGGACGCTCATCAGCATCTGCCACTCCTGGATGGCGACCGGCACGCCTTCCTCGCGCAGGCCGTAGAAGAGGTCGAGGAACATGTCGCGCCTCCTCTGTCCGGCACGCCCACCAGCCGGGAACGCGCCGTCGGCAGAGCTATTGGTTGTACCGCGGCCCCAGGTCGCTCCAGGATTTCGGCACCGTGCCGCCCTGCTGCTCGTGCCCCTGAAGCGCTGCCGTGTCCTGCTCATTCTTGAGCAGCGAGCCGAGGAAGGGTATGTGGGCCTCGAGCTGCTCCTGGCTGATGCCCGAACGCAGGAGTGTCGCGATCCAGTCGATCAGCTCGGATGTCGAGGGCTTCTTGCGCAGCTCGTTCTGGCCTCTCAGCCAGTAGAACTTGATCAAGGCCTGGTCGAGCAGCGTACTGTCGAGATTCGGATGATGGACATCGACGATCTGCCGCATCAGCGGTGGCTCCGGAAAGTCGATGAAGTGGAAGACACAACGTCGCAGAAACGCGTCCGGCAGCTCCTTCTCGTTGTTCGACGTGATGATCACCACAGGCCGTTCGCGTGCCACCACCTCGTCGCCGGTCTCCATGATGGTGAAGCGCATCTCGTCCAGCTCGCGCAGGATGTCATTCGGGAATTCGAGATCGGCCTTGTCGACCTCGTCGATCAGCAGAACGTGGCGTTGCTCCGCCGCGAAGACCCGCCCCAACGGTCCCAGCTTGATGTAGCCACGGATGTCTTGAACATCGCCTTCGCCAAAGCGCGCATCGTTCAGGCGCTGCAATGTGTCGTAGACGTACAGTCCCTCGGCGGCCTTCGACGTAGACTTGATGTGCCAGGACTCCATCGGCAGGCCGAGCCCCTCGGCCACATGGTGGGCGAGCAGCGTCTTCCCCGTGCCGGGCTCGCCCTTGATGAGCAGCGGACGCTGCAGGGCGACCGCACAGTTGACCGCCTCGACCAGGGGGCGGGACACGATGTATCCCTTCGTCCCGACGAATCTGTAGAAATCGCTCCGATCAGACATCAATCCCCTCAGTCTGCCTCGAGGTCGCCTCGAGCGGTTTGCCCTCTTTGGCGCGAGAGTCCTCGCGAGGACTCAGACCCCGCGCGAAGGCCGCTCGTGGACCAGCAGCTTCATCTCGGCGCCGAACAGGACGGAGATCTTCCCGGGACCCATCACGCCCTGTACGACCCCTGTTCCCAGCTGTACGTGTTCGATTCGGTCGCCGGGCTGATAGGACTCGGTCCCGGCATAGGCCCGCGGCGCACGACTCGGGTCCGCCTCCACGATCTCGGCGGGTGAATCGGACTTCTTCGGCTTGCTCTTGGGCTTCGGCTTGAGCTTGCCCGCACCCGCCGGCCAGGCCGGCGCAAGACTCGGAGCCTGCTCGAGCACGGGCCCGTCCTCGCGATACACCCAGCCGGGGTCACCCTCGAGCCCGATCCCGAGGTAGGAGACTTCGACACCGATCTGCTCGGCGATCTCCCTGGCGAGGCGCTCGAGCTCGCGAATCCAGCCCGCTCCCTTCTGGGCCTCACGCTTGCGACAGATCTCCCAGTAGCGCGGGGTCGCGGCGAGAAGCAGCGCCGGCGCCTCGTCGCTGATGGCGCGTCCGGTCGCCTGCTCGACTTCCACGCGCAGCGCGCTGCGGTTCGCGTCTACCATGGCCGCCTGCGCGAGACCGGCCAGCAACGCGCGCAGAGGCGTGTCGCCCGCCCCGCCGCGCGTGGCCCCGGGTGAGAGATGCTTCAGGCAGACGACGGCGAGTCGGTCGTCGACCAGTTGGCCGAGCAGGTCGATGTCGTCGACACCCTTGTTGGGGTCGCTGTCGCCGCGGGCCTTGTCGGGGGCGGCTGTTCGCAGAGGGACCAGCGAGTCGATGACGTCGAGGCGGCCACCGGACGGGAGATCAACGCCCGCCCCCGCCTCCCCCTGGCTCCAGGCCGCCAATGCCAGTGCCAGGTGACGGTCGTCCCGCCCGGCCTGCCGGGCATTCGGGATCCGGGCGTTGCGAACTCCGAGATACTTCTTCTCCGCCTCGTGGCGCTTCGGTGCGTTCTCCACCTCCCGCTGGTAGTGCGCCTCGAGAATCTCGCCCGTCAGCTCGGCGGCGGAAAGCCGAAAGCCCTTCGCCTGCCGTACCTGGCGATCTCTCGTGAGGTCGATCAGCGGATGCAAACTCACGCTACGTCCTTCCTTGGGGCCACGGGGGAACCCATGCAAATGAGGCCCCGGCTGACCGCCAGAGCCTCATTTTCGCCACGAAACACACTCGCGATCAGAGGGGTCGAACCTGAGTCGCCTCCGGTCCCTTCTTTCCCTCAGCCGGCTCGTACTGGACGGGCTGGCCATCCTGCAGGTTTCGGAACCCGTCGCCGATGATGTTCGAGAAGTGAACGAAGAGGTCCTTTCCCCCGTCGTCGGGCGTGATGAATCCATAGCCCTTCTGCTCGCTAAACCACTTTACCGTTCCACTTGCCAAGACTTTACTCCTTGGAGCCGCTAGACGCTCCGGCCCCGCAGCACCAGACCATGAGGCCCTGTTGATACCCTCAAAAATACCAGAGGGAATAGATTAGCGAGATTCGCTGGGGCGCAACACGAACTTTCTCGCACGCGCGAACTCGCCGTCGTCACGATAGCAGCCCTGCCGAGCGGACCTCGCGTCGGTGCGCAACGAATACCACGGTGTGCCCTGGTGTACGGCGACTGCCCGGCAGCACTCCCGATTCAGCAGGGTGCGGCCCCGCGGGGCCACCGATACGGACCGTCGCTCGGTCAGCGCAGACGCCCGGAGAGGTGCAGCTTGCCATCCTCCAGCTCGAACACGAGTTCGTCCTCGGCCCCGGCACTGACGAAGAGCGTGGCTTCGAGCGCGGCCCGATGCTCGCGGTGACTCTCCTCTTCGCTGAGCGCCGACGCCCTGGCCTCCGGCGCATCGCGGCAGCAGGCAAACTCTCTCGAAGGTGAAGACGTCGACATGGGACCCGTGTATCTCCGGCTTGGCAAGGAACCGCCTGCGGCCGGGGTCTCGCAGCCCACCCCCTTTCCGCGTCCGTCTTATCGCGAGCCAGCAGCCGTAGCTTGAGAGCAATCCCGGGCATCCCCGAGCGCGAAACACAGACCGGGCGCCCTCGGCCCAGCACCGGGCGCGGCGGTTGAATCCCGCCACGCCCGGTCGAAGCAGTCGATCGAAGCAATCGCATCACCAGCGCAGGCCAGCGGAAGCCGGTAGCCTGACGCGCGAAATCCGACCGCGTTCCAGGACACGAGCCCGCATGACCGATCGGCCGACGAGCACCCCGCGCGCTGCATGGCGCGAGCAGCTGCGCATCGTCATCTTCGAGGCGGATACAGCGCCTGGGAAGACCTTTGACGTCGCCCTGTTGCTCGCGATCTCGCTGAGCATCCTGGCGGTCATGCTGGAGAGCGTGCGGCAGATCGAGCAAGCGTACGGTGCAGAGCTCCGTGCGGTCGAGTGGCTCTTCACGGGCCTATTCACAGTCGAGTACGTGCTGCGCCTCATCTGCGTTCACAGGGCGACCCGTTACGCCCGAAGCTTCTTCGGCATCGTCGACCTGCTCGCGATCCTGCCGAGCTTCATCAGCCTGGCGCTGCCGGGCTCGCGATCGTTGCTGGTACTGCGCGGCATCCGCCTGCTGCGCATCTTTCGCGTATTCAAGCTCGTGCGCTTCCTCGGCGAGGCCAACGTGCTGCGGACGGCGCTCGTCGCGAGCCGGCACAAGGTCATGGTCTTCCTCGGCACGGTGCTGGTTCTGGTGGTGATCCTCGGGACCGCGATATACATCGTGGAAGGCAGCGAGAACGGCTTCACCAGCATCCCGCGCGGGATGTACTGGGCCATCGTCACGATGACGACCGTGGGCTACGGGGATCTCACCCCACAGACGGTCCCAGGCCAGATGCTCGCGTCGCTCGTGATGATCATCGGGTACGGAATCATCGCCATCCCCACCGGCATCGTGACGGCCGAGATCGTCTCTGCCAGTCGCGGCGACATCACCACCCGAAGCTGCCCCGACTGCTTGAGCGAGGGGCACCAACCGAACGCCCGCTATTGCAAGGACTGCGGCGCCGAGCTGTAGACAAGCCCCGGCGCCGGGGTCCGCGATCGAGAGACGCGATTGGACGACTCGCTGCTGCTCCTCCAACTCATCCTCCTGCTGGCCCTGGCCGCGGCGGGACTGGCGCTCTTCGAGCGCTTCAAGCTGCCCGCCATCGCGGGCTTCCTGGTCGTCGGTGCGATCGCCGGTCCCGGTGGGCTGGGCGCCGTGGCGGACCCCGCCAGCGTGCGAACGCTGGCGGAGTTCGGCGTGATCTTTCTCCTCTTCGAGATCGGCCTCGAACTCCCGCTCGAACGACTGCGCGACCTCGGACGCACCGCGCTGGTGGCTGGCGGCATCCAGGTCGTCGTCACCGTGGCGCTGGTCGCGATCGGCGCCTGGCAGCTGGGTATCGCGCCCGCCAGCGCGCTGGTGCTGGGCGGGCTGGTGGCGATGTCGAGCACGGCGCTTGTAGTACGAATGCTTTCCGACGACGGCCAGATCGACGCGCCCCACGGCCAGCTCGCCATCGCTGTGCTGGTCTTCCAGGACCTCAGCATCGTGCCCTTCCTGCTCGGCATCCCGCTGCTGGCCGGCGCGGAGGAGAGCTCCGTCCAGGACCTGTTGCTCTCTCTTGCCCGTATGGCGGGCGCGTTCGCCCTGCTGGTGTTCATCGTGCGCTTCGCCGTGCCGCGCGTGCTCAGTCGGGTTGCCGAGGCACGCTCGCCCGATCTCTTCAGCATTCTTGCCATGCTCATCGTGCTCGGCTCGGCCACGCTCGCCGAGCAGCTCGGGCTGACGCTCGCCATCGGGGCATTCATGGCCGGCGTAGCGGCCACCTCCTCGCCGTACGCGCAGCAGCTCTTCTCCGAAGTGGTTCCTCTGCGCGGCGTGCTGCTCGGCATCTTCTTCACTGCGGTGGGCATGCTCTTCGAGCCGCGAGTCGTGTTGGAGCACGCACCGCTCGTCATCCTCTATCTGCTCACGACCATAGTGCTCAAGGCGGGCGTGATAGCGGCCACCAACACGCTGCTTCTGGGGCGCAGCCTGCGCGTCGGGCTGCTGGCCGGCCTCGCACTGTCGCAGACGGGTGAGTTCTCGTTCATCCTGGCGGAGGCGGCCTCACGCGCCGGCCTGCTCGACGAGTCGCTCTATCAGGTGGTGCTGGCCGGCTCCGTGTTGAGCCTGGTGGCCAGCCCGTTCCTGGTCCGCGCCTCACCGCACCTCGCGGAGCTGGCCAGCCGCTGGCTGGGCGAGCGGGACGACGAGGCGCTCCGACTTCAGACCCCGCACGGTGGGGAAGACCTTTGCGAGCGCGTGCTGGTGATCGGATTCGGCCTGGCGGGGCAGACACTGGCGCGTCTGCTGCGAGCGATCGACGTTCCCTACGTGATCCTGGATGCCAACGCGCGAGCGGTCACTCAGGCGCAGGAGCGTGGCGAGGCGATCCTTTTTGGCGACGCCACGCGCCCGACCGTGCTGAAGCGGCTCTCCCTCGAACAGGCGAAACTCGTGGCCGTCGCGATCTCAGATCCATTGGCCACGCGCCGCATCGTCTCACGCATCCGGCTGATGGCTCCCGAGACCCCGATCCTGGCCCGCAGCCATCTGGTCAGTGAGGTGGACCAGCTGGACGCGGCGGGCGCGACGAGTGTGGTCGCCGAGGAGTTCGAGGGCAGCATTGCGGTGGTCGCCCGAGCCCTCGAACTCTTCCAGATCCCGGCCGGTGCGATCAGCAGCTTCACCGATGCGCTGCGTGAAGAAGGCTACGGCGCCATCCGCGAACCCGCCTCCCATCGACTGGATCCATGGCTGGTCGAGCTACTCAATGAAGCCGGCACGCACTGGGTGCAGGTACCCGAGCGCTTTCCACCCGACCGAAGCCTGAGGGATCTGGACCTGCGGGCGCGAACGGGCGCGAATATTCTGGTGGTCGAGCGCGACGGAGCGTCGATCAGCAACCCCGGCCCGACTTTCGCGCTGCACGCGGGCGACCGCTTGCTGGTTCTCGGCGATGCCGACGACCTCGCGAAGCTGGGCGATCTGCTGGGAGAGACACCGTCGCAGGGCTGATGCGCTGAAGCCCCGTAGGGGTAGCAGACCGCTCAGAATCGCCCGCGTTTCATGCTACCCCTTTGCACGCGCGGGCCACGGGGCGAACGCTCGCGCAGAGCCGGCGAGCAAGCGAAGCTACACGGAGCGAGAATGAAGGCCTCCCCCGAAACGCACCACCTGGAAGCTTCGGACAGCTACCCGTCGCGCCATATCGGCCCGCGCGACGGTGACATTGCCCAGATGCTCGAGCTACTCGGTCACGACTCGCTGGCCGACCTGGTTGAGGCGACCGTGCCGGCCAGCATACGCTGCAAACAGCCTCTCACGCTGGACGGACTGCCGGAGCGTCCACTCGGCGAATTCGAGCTGCTCGAACAGCTCTCCGCCATGGCGACCGAGAACCAGCTCTTCCGCTCGTGTCTCGGTATGGGTTACAGCGACGTGATCGTGCCGCCGGTGATCCAGCGCAACGTGCTGGAGAACCCGGGCTGGTACACCCAGTACACGCCCTATCAGGCGGAGATCTCACAGGGACGCCTGGAAGCGCTGCTCGTCTTTCAGACCGCGGTCGCGAACCTGACCGGTCTTCCGCTGGCCAATGCGTCCCTCCTCGACGAGGCGACGGCGGCTGCCGAGGCGGCGAGCATGTGCCGCGCGATCGGCCGGGGGCGCCGCACCGGCTTCTTCGTGGCGGCGGACTGCCACCCGCAGACCATCAATGTCGTGCGCACGAGAGCCGAGGCGCTGGGGATGCCGATCCAGCTCGGCGCGCCCGAGGAGGCGGATTTCGAGGCCGGCGAGCTGTGCGGCATCTTGCTCCAGTATCCCACCAGTGACGGGCGAGTCGTCGACCCGAGATCACTGATCGAGCGCGCCCAGCGAGCCGGCACCCTGGTGGTGATGGCCGCCGACTTGCTCTCCCTCGCGCTGCTCGAGAGCCCGGGAGCACTCGGAGCCGACATCGCGGTGGGCTCGAGCCAGCGCTTCGGTGTTCCGCTCGGTTTTGGCGGCCCGCACGCCGCCTACCTGTCTACGTTGGAGAAGCACGCACGCCGGCTGCCGGGCCGTCTGGTGGGCATCTCGCGCGATCGCCACGGGGCCCGCGCCTATCGCCTCGCGATCCAGACACGAGAGCAGCACATTCGGCGCGACAAGGCGACGAGCAACATCTGCACCGCGCAGGCGCTGCTGGCCATCATGGCCGGGCTGTACGCCGTCTACCACGGACCCGACGGGTTGCGCCGCATCGCCGAGCGAGTTCACGCTCTCACGGCGTGCCTGGCCGCGGGGCTGCGCCGGCTGGGACACGATCCCGGCGACACCGCGTTCTTCGACACGTTGCGCGTGCGGCTTGCCGGGCGCAGCAACGAGCAGGTGCTGCGTGCCGCCTACGAGCGCGGCATCAACCTACGACCCTACCCGGGCGATGACACCGTCGGTGTGGCTCTGGACGAAACCACGACCAGCGCGGACGTGATGGAGATCCTCGAGGCATTCGGCTCCGATGACCCGCTGCCCTTCCGGCTGGACGAGCTCGTGGCGGAGGCCGACGAGACGTTTCCCGAAGCGCTGCGGCGCACGGCAGAGCTGCTCCCTCAGCCGATCTTCAACCGCTACCACTCCGAAACCGAGATGCTTCGCTACCTCCACCGACTGGAGGCGCGGGATCTATCTCTCAATACCTCGATGATCCCGCTCGGCTCGTGCACGATGAAGCTCAATCCCACTGTGGGGATGATGCCCGTGAGCTGGCCCAACTTCGCCAGGCTTCACCCCTATGCGCCCGCCGACCAGTGTCTCGGCTATCAGGCACTCTTCGGCCAGCTCGAATCCTGGCTGGCCGAAGTGACGGCGCTGCCCGCGGTCTCGCTCCAGCCCAATGCCGGCAGCCAAGGCGAGCTCGCGGGTCTGCTGGCCATCCGCGGCTACCACCGGGCGCGCGGCGATGAACGACGAACGATCTGCCTGATCCCGGCCTCGGCCCACGGAACGAACGCCGCCAGTGCGGCGATCGCGGGCTTTCGCTGTGTGGCGGTGGGGTGCGATCAGCATGGCAACGTCGACCTGGACGAGCTGCGCGCACGCTGCGAAGAACACGCGCAGAGTCTCGGGGCCCTGATGATCACCTACCCCTCGACGCACGGCGTATTCGAGGAGGCGGTACGCGAGATCTGCTCCGTAGTTCACGAGTACGGCGGCCAGGTCTATATGGACGGCGCCAATCTGAACGCCCAGGTGGGGCTCACGTCTCCCGGCGTGATCGGCGCGGACGTCTGCCACCTGAACCTGCACAAGACCTTTGCCATTCCGCACGGCGGCGGCGGCCCCGGCATGGGACCGATCTGCGCCGCCGACCACCTGAGCGACCACCTGCCGGGCGATCCGGTGTTCGGCACCGGGGCGATCTCAGCCGCCGCGTACGGGAGTCCGAGCATTCTGCCGATCAGCTGGGTCTACATCGCGCTGATGGGTGGCGATGGCCTGACGCATGCCAGCCAGGTGGCGATTCTCAACGCCAACTACATGGCGCGAAGACTCTCCGAGCACTATCAGGTGCTCTACACGGGGCGATCCGGATTGGTGGCGCACGAGTTCATCATCGACTGCCGTGGCTTCGAGAAGGCCAGTGGCGTGGTGGTCGAAGACATTGCGAAGCGGCTGATGGACTACGGCTTTCACGCGCCCACGATGAGCTTCCCGGTGCCGGGGACGCTGATGATCGAGCCGACGGAAAGTGAATCGAAGCAGGAGCTCGATCGCCTATGCGACGCGCTGATCGGCATCCGGAACGAGATCCGTGCCATCGAACGCGGCGAGCTGGACGAGGCCGACAACCCGCTCAAGAACGCGCCGCACACGGCGGCGGCCGTCTGCACCGACAACTGGCCCCACGCCTACTCCCGCGAACTCGCCGCCTACCCAGCCCCCTGGCTGCGCGAGCACAAGTTCTGGCCCCCGGTCGGCCGCATCGACAACGCCTGGGGCGACCGCCACCTCGAGGCGCTGCTGCCCGGCTGAGAGACCGTCAGAACCCGCTGGGGCCCCCTGGCGAGGCCCTGGTGTCCTGTCCCAGGACATCGGGGGCAGTCGGCTGCACCATCCCCGACCCGGGCTTGGTAAGATCGGGGGCTCAGCCCCAGTCGGCCGGAAGGGAGTGCCTCCCGTGGACAGCCCCATCGACGCAAGCGACCCGCTCCTCTCGCAGCTGCTCTGGGCCTCCGACCCCGCCACCCGGAGCGCGATCCTGGTCGTATTGGGCGCGGGGCTACTCGCGCTGCTGCTCGTCTATGCCCCGCTACTGATTCGTCTCGCGCGCCTCGCTTTGCTCGAGCGCGCCGTGCGCGCGGCTTGCCGGGCGGACGAGCGCCGCCCCGGGCAGCATCGTGAGGAGATCGCCGCCGCCTTCTCCAGCTCGCCACTGGCCAGGCAGTGGGAGGAATTCGTCTACCGCTGGAAGGGCGCACGAGCGGAGGGGTCGCCACGCGAGCGCTCTCCCGTGCGACTGCTCGATGTGCTGGACGAGCGGCCGCTGCTGCCGAGCGGCGCGCGGCGCAGTCTGCTGCCGGCGCTGCCCGGTCTGTTTCTGGCGATCGGCATTCTCGGCACCTTCGTGGGCCTCACGGCTGCCGTCTCGGGTGGAGCGCTGGGCGAGCCCGAGCTGGAGCGCAGCCAGCTCGTAGGGCTCCTGGCCAACCAGATCGGCCTTGCCCTGCGCACCTCACTCTGGGGACTCATCCTGTGCGTGGCGTCGGTCGTGGTCGGCCGGCTCCTCGAGGGCAGCTTCGAACGCTGCGGCGAGGCGCTCGATCGGGATGTGGAGCGCGCCTTCGGCTCGCTTTCGGCCGGCGAGCTCGCCAATCTGGCGGCCCTCGCCCAGCGCCGGACGCTCGAGCAGCTCGGGGCAGAGCTGACGCGCTTCACCAACGACCTCAGCGAGCGGCTCGACCGCGGACTGCACCGCATCGAACGCTCCACTGCGGCCGCGGCGAATCTCGTCTCGGAGGAGCAGCGCAGCATACTGCAGGCTGTCGTGCGCGAGCTGAGCCTTCAGGTACAGCAAGGCGTCGAGCAGCACCTGGGCGCGCTACACAGCCTGCTGGATCGCTCGGTCGAGCACCAAGGCGCCGTCACGGGCGGCCTCGCGGCCAGCTTCGAACAGATGCAGGAAAACTCGCAGGTACACGCACGCGTTACCCACGAGCTCGAGCGGGCGGCAACAGCCATGAAGACTGCCGCTGGCTCGATCAGCGGAACGGCTCACGACTTCACGCCGGTTCTCGAACACCTGCGCGACACGAGTCGCGCTCTGGGGCAGACCTCCGAACAAATGGAGTCGACTCAGCACGTGGTGTCGCGAAGCGCGGACGGCGTGCGCCTCTCCCTCGAGCACGCGGCGGACGCGCTGCAGCAGCAGCGCGACTTCGTCGAGAGTGGACTCGGCGAAATCCGCGGCACGTTGGAGCTGCTGAGCAGCGGCCTGGGAGAACACCTCACGCAGGCCCTGCGGAGCGTGGACGATGCGCTGGCCCACACAGTCGGACGACTCCGGGAGGCGATCAGCGAGAGCAACGAGACGATCGATCGCATGGCGGCCCCCGTGCGCGCCGCCGAGGGAACCACGCGGGAGATGCACACGGCCCTGGAGCGCGTGCGCTCCGAGCTGGTCGGGCTCGGCGACTGGCTCACTCAGGCGCTCAAGCCAATGCGCCACACGCTCGGTCAGCTCGACGATCGAACCGGCGAGATCACGCGTGCGCTGGTCGGCTTTGGCGACACCACCCACGCGGTGGACAAGACGATGGACGCGCTGCGCGGTGAGATCCACGACGAGGGGCGGCGCTTTCGAGCCGCCACAGCCGAGTTCGGGCGACGGCTGGAACAGGCCTCGAGCACGCTGCTCATGCTCGAGGAGACCGCGGTCGCCGAGCAATACACCAGGACCTCGGAGTCGGCATCCGGCACCCCTCAAGCGACGTGCGACCCCGGCGAAGCCACGCCCCCCCCCAGCGCAGCGGCGAGTGGCATGAGCCAGCCGGAGACACTGCGTCCGCCCCCCCCCGCGACGACGCTCGACCCGGTCGCGAGAACGCACGAAGCAACGCACGTAGAGCCACGCACACCGCAGGCGCAGCCGGTGCGCAGCACCGAATCAGCCGGTACGGGCAGTACCGGCCGCGCACTCGGACCGGACCCCTACTCGCGTCTAGAAGTCGAGCGAGCAGAGTGGGAGCGGGCATACCTCTCACTGCCGTCCGCCGGTCTGCCGGAATTCGAGTCCGCCGCAGGTCCGCCCGCCGACAGCTCGGACGAGCTCCGGCTCTCGGGCCTGCTTAGCCCGCGACCGACCGACCCGCCCAGCCCTGTGACGCCTCTGCAGGAGACGGCGGATGAAATCGAGACCGCTGGCAGCGACAGCAGCGAGGCGGCGCCCGAAGCCACGCGGCCGAGTGAGCCAGCCGGCAGCGTCGAAGAGGCGCGGCATCCGCCGCGTAGCTGGCGCTTCCTCGGAAAGGACTGACGGTGTCGCGGGCTCGTCGACGCGAGAGGACGCGCAGCGACGCCGAAGGCCTGCTCTGGGCGCCTCTCGCCTATCTATTGGCCGGAATACTGGCGGTAGTGCTGTTCATCGCCGCGCTGCCGCAGGACGCCGCGCCGCCACGGGTCGAGGACGATGGCCGCTACGAGGCCATTCGCAGGCTGCTCGACGATCAGGGCGAGCCCGATCTGCACTGGGAAGAGGCGATCTCCACCCTCTGCAACGACGCGCAGCTGCAGGCCGAGGGCATCGCCCCGGACTGTCTGACGGGAGCAATCACCTTCGGCGACGAGCTCTTCGACGACTCGACCGCATCCCAGCTCACCGAAGAGGGGATCCGCAAGCTCCACCTTGCCATCGTCGCCATGCTGCGCAGCCTGCGCTCGCACGAAGCCGTGTGGCAAGACGTCGAGTCCATCGAACTGCGGGGCCACGCCGACCCACGCGCACGCCGCGACCCCTACGTGACCAACATGCGCGTCTCTCAGCGACGCCCCATGAGCATCATGTTCTATCTCATCTCCGACTGGGCCCTCAGCGAACGCGACCGCGCCGACCTGCAGCAGCTCCTCGTGCTCTCCGCTGCCTCCCACTCACGCCCTCCCAAGAGCTGCCCGGATCGCACAGGCGAGTGCTTTCCGTTCTGGCGCCGGGTCGAGATCGTTCCCCGCATGAAGGAAGCACCCCTGCGAAGGCGCATGAGCAGCCTTGTCGGCGCGCTCCAGCGGCTGCTCCCCGAACAGAGCGACGAGCGCCCGAGACACGAGAGAGAGTAATCGCGCCGCCAGCAAGGGACGGCGCGCCTGGCGGGCGCCTCCCCGGCTCACCCGGGTTGCGAACGCCGCGAACTACTCGATGCGACCCGTCAGTCGGTAGTAGTCGAAGCCCTCTCGCTCCATGGTTCCGACGCGCTCAAAGGGCATCCCATCCGGCAGGGCGTCGAAGGTCTGCTGCGAAATCACGAGGCCATTCCCCTCTGCGAGCTTCTGCAGGTGCCCCGCTACGTCGAGTATGGTGCTGTACGCGACGCCACGATCGAGATCGACCAGAGACTTGCCGGTGTGGATTCCGATGCGGAAACGGAAGGGAACCCTCAGTAGGTTCTGCTGGCCGTTGAAGTCTTCGAGCTGCGTCAGGATCCCGCTTCCCGCCCGTACGGCAGCGAGGGTCGACTCGAAGTAGCACATCAGCTCGTCGCCGTTGCTATTGAGCACGTGACCGCCGAAGCTGGCTACGACCTCCCCGACGAAGGCACGAAAGCGCTCGAACGAGACAATGATGTGCTCCGCCCGTGTGGCCTCGGACTTCATGCGATAGGAGTTCACGATATCCACGTCGAGAAAGCTGCCCTCGACGCTGAACTGCTCCTCGATCCGCCGATCGAGATCGATCTTCTCCTCCATCTCTTGCTTCAGTGTCCGGCGGCGAGCATCCGTGGGCGATTCCGCCTTGATCACTCCCGACCGGCCGAGTTCCACCCGCAGGACGACCTGATCGGCGAGCTGAATCACGTCGCCATTGCAGACGGACTCCCGATCCAGCACCTCACAGCCATTGAGCAGCGTGGGATTGACCTGACTGCGATGCACGAGGATGAGCTTCCCGTCCTGCCAGGTCAGCTCGGCATGCGTGCGAGACACACCCATATCTGCGAGCTGGATGTCGCAGCCGTCGCCTCGGCCGAGCAGCACGCCGGTCGACCAGATTGGAAAGCTCCGCTCGTGAGCCGCCTCCGGAGCCTGCTCGACGATCAACTGCCCGACTTGGGAAACGACCGGGCGAATCTCGGTGGTCTCGCGCTCGACGGACTCGGACCCGTCAGCGTCGGCGCCCGGAGCCCCATCGTCTCCACTCGGGAGCGCGGTCCCGGCGGCTGCATCGGACAAGAGGGCTTGCGTCAGGTGACTGAGCGATATGCCGTCGCGCGGCCGAACCTCCATGGTCACATGGCCCATCTGAATGCGGGACCCCGGTCTGAGCGGGGTCCCCTGGGCCTCACGACCGTCGACGAGCGTCGGATTGGTGGCGCCCGCCATGTGCTGGATCACGAGACCAGCGCCGCGTCTGCGGATCACCGCCTGCTTGGCCGACACCGTCGGATCACTGAGCAGGACACCGCGCTGACCCAGTCCGCTCGGCAGGCGTCGCCCGATCAGGACCTCGTCGCCATCGAGCGTAAACTGCTGACCGGCATCCAGACCTTCGAGTACGAGAAGCTCGATGACCGGCCCGCGCAGCGCCCGTTCGTTCTTGCCAATCAGTGAACGCAGCCAGCTCGACACTGGGAAGCGGCCTCAACTGCTCGGCGGGTGCTCCGTGCACGCGCCACTCGATCGTGAGAAGGATACTATCCCACAGATCGGGTTCGCCCAGAAGGCCTCCCGGGTAGCCACTGGCGAGCGGGTGCCGCTACAACGGCCCAAGCCGACGTGCGAACGACACGAATTGCAAACGCGCACCCACGTGTCCCCCGAAGATGCTCGACCTAGCATCTCCCGAAGTCAGCAGTCGCCGCAGCTCAGCTCTTGCGCTTGAGCGCGTTCGCGATGAAGCGGTAGGCGGCGGTCGAAACCGGAATGCTCTGCTTCCTCGCCGTACCCTTCAGCACTCTGAGCTCCGTATCGGTCAGCATCACCGCCACGCGATTGCGTCGGGAGTTGGGCGATGGCCCCTTACCCGAGCCCTTGGGCCGCCCGGCTCCCGGACGACGCCCGCCCCAGGTGCCCTTCTTCTTCCTTGCGGTCTTCTTCTTTCCAGACTTCCTTGCTGCCATGCTTTCTCCACTCGAAGGAGGGGTGGTTTCGAGTTCGCGCGTCAACCTCGAGCCAGCTACGACTCGTCATCACGCATCATGCGGCCACCCTCTCGTCCGCCATCAACGTGCTGAGTTCTCCCTGGTCCTTCGACTCTCCGGATATCGTTGTCACACCGCCTGTGCCACTTTTCGTACACCACACAACATACACTGGAGCGAGATCTTCCTGACGTCAGAGTGCTTCAGCGAAACGAGACAATCTGCGGGGCACAGTGTCCGGTCGAGTCATATAGCGCTTTCGGACGGAATCACACGACCCGCAGCGCCATTTTCTACTCCGCGTCGTCGATTGGCAATGACGCGATGGCCGTTCATCGGCCTGATCGGTGCGTGCTTCTCGCGGGAGAGCAATGCCGGCTTCCGGTTGATTCCCCAGTCGACCCAGCGGACGGAGAACCGCGTCAGCTAGCCCGGACAATTCATGCAGGTGCGTTTCTCGTTGCAACCTACGTAGATACAGCGACGAAGCCGGGTATTCATAATTGGACGAAGCTAGGTCTTCTCCTTAGATGATTGACCTTCCTATCACGGTCCGGGCAGAAGACCACTGTTCGGGCGTTGGGCTGTCGTCACCCCATTATCGCACTGTGACAGAAGAGAAATCGAGGGCCAGATCCTATGCGGGCCGCTTGCGCCGTGAGCACGTGCCGCACCGCCGTCGTGGGCTGTGTCATACAGCCGGGCAATGAGCTCTGCCCGGCGCATGCGGCCGCCCGGAAGCCGCCATCCCGGAGCCGATTCCCGCCTACACGGTGAGCAAGGCCTGTGTCTCGGAGCTCGAATGTGTAGCCCTTGGGGCCCAGGCGAGCCGATCTGCTTCGATCGGGACGAGGACGTTCGACCGACTTTGCTCGAACAGCTCAGCAAGCTGCGACCCGCCTTCAAGCGGCAAGGCAGCGTGACGGCCGGCAACGCTTCGAATACCAACGACGGCGCCTCTCCGTGCATCGGAGCCGGCATCGGCAGCGCGCTGGCGATCGAGCTGCTGTCTGCTCAGTTGAGCGGATCGCAGACCTGCGCCAGGCCCCCGGGCCGCTCGTAATCGATCGCGGCGTCGCACAGCCCGTCGCAGAAGTTCTCCACCCGACCACCCGGCTGCAGGAAGGCGAACATCTGGTCGAGCGCGGCGGGAATCGTGAGCCTCGCCGCGTGCGGGTCGCATTTCGAGCTGGGGATCAGATTGGCGAGCGGCGGAATGAAGGGTTGATGTGCCGGATCGAAGATATCGAGTGAGCCCGCGTGGTAGATCACGAGCGCGGAGTCGAGCGGCCCCGACAGATCGGGGATTCCCTGCAGTCCCTGCTGGATCGAAGCATCGAGATTGGGGATGCCCAGCGTCCGGGCCAAGACCTCTGAAGCCTGGTTGCTGACCTGCTTGTCGAGCCAGGCGACCGTCATCAAGATCTTCTTCGCGTTGGTACCGGGAAGCGGGTCCGCAGCCAACCCGGTGACGTGACGCGCATAGCCCGCCGGCTCGCCCGTCACCCATAGCTCGTGGATCAGGCCAAGACCCAGCAGGCGCTCCATGGGGTCGACCAGTCCGATCATCCCCAGCGGAATCTCGAAGGACCCGAACTGAGTCGAGCGCTGCATCAGGAAGCCGAAGTTCATGGCGGGAACGTCGACATGAAGCCGCTCGATATCCGGCGTGAGAGCCGAGAACATCGTGCCCATGATTCCGCCCAGGCTGATGCCGTAGTAGAACATCTCCTCGCTCACGCCGGGGAAGGCCCCTCTGCCATCCGGAGTCTGGAAGGCGGGATCGAGGTTGAAGGCCGCGGTCTTCATCATGCGCGCCAACACCAGCGTATCGAGCTGGCCCTGGCGCAGGCGGTCGGGCAAGGCGGGCATGTTGTTGAGCAGGCTAGTGCTCCCGGGACCAAGGACCAGCTTGAACAGCACGAAGTCAAAGTCGTCCTTGCCCTGTGGATCAGTGTCGCCAGAGAGACCACGCCAGTTGGTCGCGCCCGCGATGTAAGCGAAATCCAACTCGGACACGAAGCCGGTCACCATGTCCTCACCGCGGCCGAACAGCCCATGCCCAATCACCACGGGGTTGGCCAGCGGCCCAGCGGGATCGAGCACGCTGCACGGCAACGAGATGGTGAAGGGAGGCTGCGTGACTCCGCTCGCCTGCGGCCGCCCATCGACTCCGTGGTTCAAGAATCCGACCTCCATCGCGTTGCGCTCCGGATCGGCCGAGAGGAAGAGCGGAACGTCGAAGGTGCCACGCACGATTCGCCAGGTCGTCTCACCGGCGACGTCACAGTCGTTCTCCTGCACGCTCGTTACGTCGAAAGTCTGTCGCCCGAGTGCGATCTGATCGGCCAGCCAGCCGAAGCTCTGATCGCGCATGTCGAGCATGTCGGCAGTGAGGGCCTGCTCACTCTGTACCGTGAAGTCGAATGCCAGCTGCAGATCACGGCGTGCGATGCCGAGCCGGTACAGCTTCTTGAAGATCTTGCGCTCGAAGTGTCTCCGGCGCTTGCGGAGGCCGTCGATCGTGGTTGGAAGGAGGTCGCGCAGAGCCTGGAAAGTGGCCTCGGGCTCGATTGGTGCTCCGCCCGGATGCACGAGCCCACGCACGGCCACGATATAGCGCTCGCCGGGTATCAAGCTCTCGCCCGGTCGCATGACCATCGCCTGGCGCGCCGGCCTGCCCTCGGCCCTGGCATCGAGCTCGACGAAGTGCAGAATCTGCTCACCCGTGGAGGCGCGGATCAGCAGTGTCGGGCTATCGGGCTCGAGCGAGCGGCCATCGACCGTGCGCGTGTCGATGTAGGGCGGCGAGACCGCCGCGGGTCCCGGCGGCAGCAGGCGCGACGCATTGGAGGCCTCGATGTCGACGCCACCGGGAAAGTGCATCAGGATCTGCACCGTCGGGCTCGCTCCGTCCAGATGCGCGTAGCGGCCCGGATCCAGCGGCTCTCCCCTGACCGTCGGCAGCATGGCGGCGGTGATGGCGAGCCGACGACCGGTGGGCGAGCTCGAATCCCTCTCAAAGAAATCCGACGAGGGATACGGAAGCATGCAGCTCGCGCTGTTCAAGACCTCGCACTCATCCGAGTTTTCGAGCGCCACCGTCTGGAACTGGGTGGCCGCGCTCAGGTGCCCGACAATGAAGAACAGGAACCGCACATCCACTTCCGCGCTCAAGCGATAGCGACCGGGCTCGAGCACCTCGGCGCTGCCGCTCGCGAAACCCCGTCGATCGACCGACACCGGAATCGGGCTGAGGGCCCCGCTCTCCTGCTGCAGCGTGACCTCCAGATTCTCGAGGCGGCCGAAGAAGGGCACTCGAAGCCGCACGTCGAGCACGCCGACCTCGGAGAGCTGACGATACGCGGGCGCCCTGAAGTGAAAGAACACGCTCCCGAAATCCTCGGGGATGCACGACTCAAAGCCCATGCAAGCAATTGCAGTCAGCGTGAGAACGGCGAGGCGAAACGTACGACGGCAAAAGATCATCATTCACAGCTCCAGCTGGGTCCGGTGGCTACCGGTGGCGAGGTCGTTGAGGCCGACCGAAGGCGGCCCGAATATTCACTCTACCACGAGCGCCGCCCCAGAACGGCGCTCGATCCTCGCCTGGAGCGCCCGCGCCATCGCCTGACCACCAGTCATCGCCCCGAACGCTGCGGCGCTCACCCATCGTCGCCGGCCACCGGCCGTCGCCACCTCTTGAGCAGCGACTGCCGGCGTTTCGACTCGAGGCGGCGCGCTCGCGACGCTCGGGGCGGCGAGCCGACCCGGCGCGGCGGGTCGACGTGCTCGGCGCGAGCCACCAGCTCGACCAGGCGGCGCCTGGCCGCCTGGCGATTGCGGGCCCGGCTGCGGGCGCGATCGGCGTGAACCACCAGCTCCCCCGCTGCGGTCAATCTGCTGCCGAGGCCAGCGAGCAGGCGCTCGCGCCGTGCGGGGCCGAGCGCGCGGCTGTGCGCGACGTGCCAGCGAAGCGTGACGCGCGTGCTGGACTTGTTGACGTGCTGGCCACCCGGGCCGCTGGAGCGGCTGGCCAGCTCGACGAGCTCGTCAGCGGGAATCACGAAACCGGGACCCACCGGTAGATCCCCCGGCCTCACGACGCAGCCTCGCCCAGACCCCGATCGAAGTCAGCCTGCAGAGGCGCCAGTCCACGCGCATTCATCGCCCGTCGGCCGCAACACATCGGGTGAATCTATCTCACCGGGTGGGTTTGGGTGAAGGCCTGGAGGCCAGCTGGCCTCGAGCGCGAACCGGCAGGCAGCCGGCAAGACGACGGCAACAGCCGGAGCGATCGGGGATGAGCGATCCCCCATGCGGAGTACCGGGCAGGGATCGGCCGAACACCCCCCGGAAAACCGGTGGAGCTCTGGGTGAAGCGCTACAGCCACACCCGTCTCATGACGATTCAGAGCGAGCGGCCGTGCGCGGCAGCCGCAGGGGTTCTCGTGGACACGACCGATTCCAGTGCAACCATTCTGCTCCGCCATGACGGTGAGCTGGCCGACGTCAGACAGCTGCTGGAGGAGCTGGAAGCCAGCTTCATCGAACGGATCGGCGTGGACCACCGGAACGAGGACCCGGCCGAGTGGGACATCATCGTCGCCAGCCCCCATCGGATTCCGCCGCTCCCCCCCACCTCGGCGGCGCGTGCCAGGCCGCGGCTGATCGCAGTACTCGAGGGCGACTCCCGCACACTGAGGGCCCATCTGCAGCGCATGGCCGTGGACATGATCGTTCGGCGCCCGGTGCATCCGACCGCGCTTCGGCTGCTGATTCTCCACACGCTGTACCGCGGCCCTGAGCGGCGGCGCCGCCGCCGCGTTTCGATCGGGGCGGAGATTCGCTTCCGCTCACGGCTGCTGCCTCGTGGCGGCACGCTGACGGACCTCTCGCTTCGCGCCTGCCGGGTACTGACTCGCAGGCCGGCCGCGACCGGTAAGAAGGTGCAGCTCACGATCCCGGCCCGGGTCAGCTGCGGAAAGTCCCTCCGACTGACGGGCACGGTGCTGCGGTGCGGCCCGGCTCCCGGCGAGCCGCTGGGCGTCTGGCTGATGGCCGTCGGCTTTGGCAACGCAACGCGCAAGCGCAGCCAACGGCTGGAGCGAATCATCGAGAACCATCTCGACGGCCCCGCCGTGCTCCGGCGAGCCCATCGCAGTACGTGTGGCGACGCGGGGTCGAAGAGCCTGGACACTCCGCATGAGCCCGAACTCGATCCGGCCCAGCTCGACGATGCCCCGACCGCGGAGGAGGACTCTCGAAACGAGGCCTCCGGCGAGCGGCGATGCACCGAGCGGCACAGCTACGCACAACGAGTCGTCGCACTGGGTGACCGCGCCACACGGGTGCTGCTCGGTCGCGACATCTCGCTCGGCGGAATGCGGGTCGATCCCGACGCGGCCTTGGACATCGGGGACCGCTTGCGGCTCGCTGTTCACGCCGAGGGCGAGCCGCTGGTCGTATGCGCGAGAGTGCTTCGCGACGACGGCGCGAAGGGTCTGGTGCTGCACTTCGACGACCTCGGCGAGAGCGAGAGCGAGGCGCTGGGCAAGCTGATTGGCCATCTGCCCGTGCTGACGACCGGTCCGGCAGAGGCCGGGAAGGGCGAATCGGGCGTCCTGATCTCCGAGATTCTCGACCGCCAGGCCGGCTGACGAGTCGCTGCAACCCGCTGGAAGCTATCTCATGGGCCCCGCGGACCCCCCGAGCCCGGGGTTCGTGAGATAGCTAGGGAGTGGGCTCCTGCGGCGTCGTGGTCACGGTCACGAAGTCCTCGGCCAGCGCCTTCTTCTGCTTGCGCGCCAGACCGCGCGTACGGATTACCGAGCCCAGCCCGTCGCTCACCACCTCGTAGTGCACGCCGGCGATCTCGCGCATATCGGTCCTCAACCGTGGCGGCCTCTCCGTGAAGGCCGTGGCGTGGATCATCTCGATACCGAAAGGTGGCACTACCTCGAAGCTGTCCGGATACTCGACCATCTGGTTCACCTTGGTGGCATCAATGTAGTAGCCGTGATCGATGGGGACCTTGGCGCCGTTCTGCAAGACGTAGATCAGACGTATCCAGGCGGTCTGGTTGACCCGCATGTAGAGCTTCAGCTCCTCGTGCTCGCTGTAGAGCACGCCGCCACGGCCCCGATCGGTCCAGACCTCGAGTCGCAGATCCCCCGAAATCAGTCCCCCCTCTGCCAGAATCCGCTGATCGCGCAGGGCCGTCTCGAAGTTGACCGGCTTGATCTCGAGCCCGCTGGGCAGCGCCGAGAGTGCGAGGGCGCTCTCGGCGCTGCCCATCAGCCGACCGCTTACGACCTCGCTCACCGTCACGCTCAGACGCAGGTGTTCACCGCTCTCGAAGTAGACGCCGCGTACGGCGAGGTCGGGCGAAGGCCCCTCGCCGGGCTCGGCAGCCGCTGCTCGCGCCAGTGCTCGCTCGAGCTCGAGCCCCGCCCGGCGACCGAAGCGGCTCGATAAATTGGTCGTGCCATAGTTGAAGTGTGACACGCTGAGGCGACTGCGGTTGGAGACACCCTGGCGCGCGATCTGGGCCGCGAGGGCATCTGCCGCTTCGGCCAGACTGCGCGCGGGACGGCGCAAGATCGCCTCGATCTCAGCGTCGAGGCGGCGCGACGCCCCCGTGATCTCTTGCAGCGTCGAGGTATCCCCGCGCTTCTCGACGAGCAGCGCGTTCGCCACCGCGTCGTGTTGCAGGGCCTCGGCGATGGGACGCCGGCAGCTCTCGTACATGGCGAGGGCAGACGCTTTGCGCTCGGCCTGGGCCTCGAGTTCGGCCGCTGCGAGGCAGGCACGCAGCTCGCTCATCGCCCGATCGCGCTCGGCGCGGCGATGCCGTGCGCCAGCGCGGCGCTCGACCACTGCCAGCGCGTAGATGCGCCCCCATTTCCGCTCGATCTCGTAGTGGAGATTCGAGAGCTTCACGTCCGTGGTCGAGCGCGTCACAGCGGCAACCCTGTAGCTGTACTCGCCATCCTCCTCCTGGCTGACGTCGCTCAGCTCGCTCTCGATCCGCACCGAGATCAGCCTGGCGAGGTCGGCGGCCGCCGCCTGCTTCGCCTCCTCGAGGGCATTGTCCCCAGTCGCCATCGCGAAGCCCGTGACGTAGTCGCTGCGCGGGTACTGGTCGCTCACGCCGCTTCGCTTCACCCAATCGGGCTTGGCCTCGGCGAGACCCGCGGCGGGCAACAGGCAGAACGAAAGCAACAGCCCGATCATCAGCCCACGCCAGTCGCGCTCTCCCAACACCCGCCAGCGCCGGTCGCAACACCCGCACATCATGTGGGGAATCTCCTCCGCCGGAGCCCGTAAAGGCTCCTCGCCAGTCTCCTACCGCCGCTCATTTGTGCCAGCGTCCCCCGCTTCGGCACCCGTGCGGCCACTTCCTATTGGTGCCCGGAGCGACCTCACGGGTTTCTCGCCATCGGCGGCGGGCTCCCCCGGAACCTTCGTCGCCGATCGCGACACCCACTTACCAACCCACGGAGATGGTTTTGTCACGACAGAGCATAACAGGAGCCGCCTTCGGGTTATCATGCGTTGCCCGCTCGAGGGCCCGTAACTCGAAACGGCACACCCCAGACGCGCGGCGCGTCCAAAGGGGCTGGTAGCCCACCGCCCGAGGCAGACCGCGAGACGGTCTCTACGAAGATGGAGAGCCAACATGCGCTATTCGATCGATAAGTCGCGAATCCTCCTGACCGGTGTCTTGATTGCCGTTGTCTCTGCGGTCGCCTGCGGCGGAAGCGGGCCCGAGGACCCGGCCGGTGAGTTTGCCGGTGCGCCCGACTGGGTGCTGAAGGGATGTAGCGCCTATTGGGGCGACGACGATGGCGCGCGCGTCTGCGGCGTCGGCTCAGTCGCGGGCACGAAGAACGTCTCGCTCGCACGCACCGCTGCCATCGGCCGTGCGAGGACCGAGATCGCACGAAGCCTCGAGACCAAGGTCAAGGCGATGCTGAAAGACTACCAAGCCACGACCACCGGCGGCGAGGAGTTCGGCACCGCGGCGGCTGATGAGCAACACATCGAGGACGTCAGCAAACAAGTCAGCCAGATTACGCTGAGTGGCACGACACTGCAGGATTCCTGGGTCTCCTCGAGCAATACGCTCTACGTGCTGGTCGCACTGGACGTCGAGACCTTCAACGACTCGATGAGCCGCATGAGCAACCTCTCCGAGACCATTCGCAAGGCCGTGCAAGAGAGGTCACGCGCCGCATTCGAAGAGCTGGATGAAGAGACCCGGTAACACACGGGCTACCAAACGTCTGCTGCAGGGCTCCGCGCCGCTCCTGGCCGGAGCCCTGCTCGCATGTGCGAGCGCTGGAGAAGCGCCCGACCCTGCCCGCCTCGTGAGCTGGCTGCAGAGACCACCGGCGGGCTGCGCGGTCGGCTTCTCCGGGCCGACCCTCCACCCCGGGCACGCCATCCGGCAAGCGCGCAGGAGCGCCCTCGAGAACCTCGCGGCCGAGCACCTGGGCGTACGCGTCGCGAGCGAGTTCCGCACGAGCGGCGAGACCGGTCGCGAGGCCACGTTTCAAGAGATTTCCGGCACCATCGCCAACAGCCGAATCGCCGCAATGGCATCGGGCACCGATCCCAGCGGTCGCGGCGATCGCGAGCTGCGTGAGGTCTACGCCCTGGCCTGCCCCGCCGAGGTCGAAACGACCGGCATTGCCAGACCCGACTTCCCCGAGTGGATTCTCAACATCCCGAGCCAGCACGGCCGCATCTGTGTGCCCGGCGCGGGCGGGCCCACACGCGACCCCCGCGAGCAGCCCGACGCAGCCCTGCGCGACGGTCGAAATGCACTGGCGCACGCGCTCGAGAGCCAAATCCGCCGACGCAGTCTCGACGAGGGCCGGGGCCTTGCCCGCGTGCACTCCGAGACCGACAGCACAGAGCGTGCGCGGGCCATGGCGGAGAAGATCGACCACCTCAGCGAGAGCTGGCTGGACCGCGAAGGCCGCGGGCCGCTGGGCATCCCCGGCGTTCTCTACGGGCTGGTATGCAGTCCGGAGTGAAGCGGGTGAGCTTGCGAGACGGCGCACCGAGAGCCTGACGCAAGACTGAGCGGCGCGTCCAGCCCCGGTCTTGCGTCAGGCTCTCAGTGTGCCGTCGTCACGCCTGAGCTCGCCTTGCCCTTGGGCACGCCGCCCTCGAGCTTGACGAGGTGTGCCAGGTCGGCCTCGAGGAAGCGCTCGATGCTGCGCACGATCTCGAGGAAGAAGCGCATCGGCTTCTCCTTCTCCACGCGGCCCCGGAGCTGCGGGATCCAGCGACCGGGATTTCGCGCCAGGAAGTCGCGCTGGGCTCGGCGATAGGCTCCGGCGTCCTCACCGCTCTCGAGCGTCTCGGCCTCGCGGAACGCGAGGAAGTGTAGGAACTCGAACTGAGTGGTGATGTGATCCGGCAGCTCGTGGGGTTCCTGCGAGATCGTGAGGCCGAAGTGATTGTAGAAGCGGACCGCCTCTTCCATCGTCTTCATACGCGCCCCGCCGTAGAGCCCGCCGTAGAGTGGGCAGGGCGGGCCGGAGGCGCCGACGTCGAAGAGCCGGCTGTACTCGACGGCGAGGTCGTCGGTCTCACCCGCGTCTTGCAGAGCCTCCCAGTCACGGCCGTCGAGCAGCGCGGGATCGACGGCCTCGAGAATCTCGCGCAGTGCCCGGGCCAGCTCACCACCGCGGATGTCCTCGGCAAACTGATCGTCGGGATACTCGAAGACCTGCGCGAAGGCACCGTAAGCGCGGCTGCGCGCGGCGGCCCGCAGGGCATCGGGGTTCGTCAGGGCGTCGAGGACCTCCGGCTCCGGGGGCGCTCCCTGGCTCTCCTCGCTCTCCTCACTCACTCTGTCACCCCTTCCCTTCTCGAGCTACGCCCGCTCGACCTCGACGGTCCCGCCGCGCGGCGCGTGACTCGGCGCGCCATAGATCATGCGGTAGTGGATCTGCCCGTACCCACCGGCCAGGTGCAAGGCCTTCCAGGGCGCCGCCACCGGCTCCGCCTGCCCCTTCCAGTTCTTGAACTGGTACGGCTCCCAGGCATGATACATCACGAGCTGACCCGGCTGCACGGAGGCAGCCACTTTGGCCACGGCTTCGAATTCGCCGTTGTCGTTGTAGACCCGGATGCGGTCGCCGTCCGCCAAGCCACGGCTCCCGGCGTCGGCGCTCGAGATCCAGCAAGCGGGCTCGCCCCGCTGTAGCCGCAGCATCAGAGCGGAATCGCGCCAGGTGGCGTGGATCGACCAACGGGTGTGGCCCCCCGTCAGGCGCAGGGGGTAGTCGCCGCCGGCCTTGGGAGCCTCTTTGTGCACCGGCAGCCGCTCGCCCACCTCCTCGTACCAGGGATGGTCGATCAGAAACTGCTGCCGGCCGCTGAAGGTCGGCCAGACCTTCTTCTTCTCGATGAAGTCGGCATGGGGATACAGGGTGCGGCCCGGCTGATAGTCGGTCGCCACCGAGTAGAGGGGATTGGGGTCGCCCTTGACGTCGACGATCGGCGCGAGCCCGGTCTTCGAAGCCTCCTCGAACGATATCCCGCCAGTCGAGCGCGTGTTGGCCAACATGTAGTCGAGCGCACCCTTGGGATCGCTCTCGTTGAACTCGCCGTTGCGGGTCCAGTTCTCGTATACGGTGGATAGATCCGCCGTGCCATTGCCCGAGCCGTCCAGCACCTCGGCCGCACCGCGGGCTCGGGCGAGTTCCTGAATCTTCTTTGCCAATAGGCCGAAGATCTCCCACTCCGGTTTGGATTCGCCAAGCGGCTCGACCGCCTTCTCGCACATCACCAGGTAGGGGAGATAGGCCTGCGAGTACTTGATCGAATCTCGCTCGTAGTAGCCGGCCGTCGGCAGGATGTAGTCCGCCTGCCGACCGGTCGTGCTGACTTTGAAGTTCACGTCGACGATCATGTCCAGCTTGGGCCATAGGTGCTTGCGCGCATACTGGGGCGAAGGCCAACGGCGCAGCGGATTCGGACCGGTGAAGATGAAGACCTTCGGGTCGACACCGGGAGCCGGCCGAATCGGGATCCAGCCCTTCTCGATCGACTCCTTCATATAGGCCGAAGTCGGACGCGGCACCGCCGGATCCTGCCACTCGGGCTTGTCCCAGATCTCGCTGTAGCCCGCGTGCACATAGAGCCAGGGCATGAGCGGCGTATTGGCACGCTGCGGCGTCGAATCCTGCATCAGCTCCGCCAACTCGCGCCAATCCAGACCACCGCGCGCCATGCGCAAGAGGGCCTTCAGCCGGAGCGAGACCGACAGCGTGTCCCGCGTGCCCGCGAGGTCATCGAAGCCCTCCACCGGCCACCACGAGGCCACCCGCAGCCCACCACCCGTCTTGCCCTGGTTGCCGGTGAGCGCCATCAGCAGGATCTTCGCGCGCTGGAAGAGATCGCTGTGGTAGTGCTTGCAGGCGCCCCACGACGAGTAGATCATGGCCTTCGGCGCGGCTGCCAGCTCGCGCGCAAAGCGGCGAATCGTGCCCGCCGAGACACCCGTGATCGCCGCTGCCTGCTCCGGAGTATTGTCGGCGTCCAGGCGCTCGCCGAAGCTCTGCATGAGCGGCCGCACCGAAACCTGCGAGCCGTCGGCGAGCTTCACCTCGTAGCGGCCGGAGAGCGCCGGTCGCAGATCGCCGAGCGCGATGGTACGGCCGCCCTCGCCCTGACAGCCCGGCACGCGGGCAAGCTGGTCTGCCGCCTCGTCCCAGTAGTAGAGCATCTCTTCGTTCCCACCCTTGCGCAGATCGGACTCGCGCAGGTAGCGGCCGTTATCGTCGCGTACCAGGATGGGGAGATCCGTTTGCTCCCGGACGTACTCCTCGTTGTGCAACCGCTCCGTGAGAATCACCTGGGCCATCGCCAGAGCGAGCGCGGCGTCGGTTCCGACGCGCGGGTTGAGCCAGTAGTCGGCGTGCACGGCGCTGGCGCTGTACTCGGGCGAGATCACCGCGAGCTTGGCGCCGCGGTAGCGCGCCTCGTGCATGAAATGGACCTCGGGAATCCGCGTGTAAGCCGGGTTTCCGACCCAGACGATGATGAAGTCGGACTTGAACCAGTCGTCCGAGGTTCCCTCGCAGTTGTACATGCCCCACGTCTGCACCGCGCCCATCGGCATGTCACCGACGCCCGCCCAGGAATCGATGGTGGTGGCGCCCAGCGCGTTGAACAGACGCATCTCACCGGCCGTATCGGGACCGAAGTCGATGTTGGTGGTGCCGTGGTCGTAGACGACCGTGCCGGTGCCCGAAGCCAGCGAGGTGTCGATGATCGAGTTGGCGATCTCCGTCAGGGCATCGTCCCAGGACGCACGCCTCCACTCCCCCGAGCCCCGCTCGCCGACGCGCCGCAGCGGGTAGCGCACACGCGACGCCTCGTACATGAGGTCGGTGTAGCAGCCCCCCTTCTGGCAGCCACGCGGGTTGAAGTCCGGCACGCCCTCCTCGACCTGCTCGTAGATCGCGTTCTGCTCCTCCCGCCAGGCGATGCCGTCCTTGACGAAGATGTTCCATGAACAGGTCGAGATGCAGTTCGCCCGGGTGTGGGAGCTGTGCACGACCTTGTCCCACTTCCAGCGCTCCCGATAGATGTCGCTGAAGTCCCCGTATTGGATGACCTCGGCCAGCATCCTGGCGGGCTCGGGCAGCACGCGCCCGCCCGAAGGTCGTGGCCGCTGGCTCAGGTGGCAGAGTCCGAGCCCCAGCGCACCCGCACCGACTCCGGCCCCAACGATGAACATTCTGCGTGAAATCCCCGAAGAACCGGACTTGCTCATATACGCTCCACGTCGACCCGCGTGTCGCGATCCGTATGACTGGGCTGCATGCAGATCGTCATGGGTCGGAAGTGGAACTGGCCGCCTGCCAGCTCCACCGGATTGAGGGGTGAGGGGGTCAGGTTCTGGAACCCCCTGCCGTTCTTGAACTGGAAATTCTCCCAGGCGTGATAAATGATCAGCTGAGCGGGACGTACGGAGGGAGAGACCTTGACCATGATCTCGAACGCGTCGAGATCGTTGAAGACGCGAGCGCGCCCGCCGTCTACGATGCCACGCCGCTCGGCATCCCCTGCGTTCATGAACATCACCGGCTCACCGCGCTGCTGCTGCAGCATGAGCTTGTCGTCGCGCCAATTGGAATGGATGCTCCAGCGAGTGTGCCCCCCATTGAGCATCAGCGGATAGTCGCCACCCGCCGTCGGCGGATCCTTGTGGACCGGCAGCTCTTCGCCCATCTCGAGGTAGAGCTCCTGGTCGAGGTAGAACTGCATGCGCCGGCTCAGCGTCGGATAGGGCACCTTGTCAAAGACGTGCTTGGTTAGCGGCGTGATGGTCTCGCCGGGCTTGATCTCGGTCATCGTGCCGACGGTGGTGATCGACTCACCCGTCCCGCTGAAGCGCGCCCAGCCCTTCTTCTTGAGCGCCTCCCACTCCACGCCCTCGAGATTGCTCGCGCTCGCGAGCAGCGCCTCGGCCACTTTGTCGTCGTCGGTGTGACCGAACTTGCCGCCGTGAGAGAAGCGCTCCTGCAACCCCTTCAGCGGGCGCTCGCGACCGTGGCGATCGACGTAGCTCTCGAGACCCCGCGCCTCGGCCCGCCGGTCCACGGTCTCGGCCAGCCGCGAGATGATCTCCCAATCGCTCTTCGCCTCGTAGAAGGTCGTCGCCTTCTCGCCGGAGTGGATATACGGCATCAGGGGCGTCACCCACTTGTGTTCTGTCCGCTCGTACCACGCCGCCACCGGCAGAACGTAATCGGACTGCAGGGCGGTGGAGGTCATGCGCCAGTCCAGCGTCACGACAGTGTTGAGCTTGGGCCAGAGGTGCTTCAGCAACAGCGGATAGCTGCGGATGCGCCGCAGCGGGTTACTGCCGTAGACGAACATCACCCTGGGATCGTTGCCTGGCTTGGGCCAGACGCTCTGCCAGCCCTTCTCGAGCGATTCGTCGAGTACTTCGCGCACCGGCCGCTTCAGATGAGGATCCCACTCCTGCAGCTTCTCACTCGCCTCCAGCAGACCGCCGTGGATGTACCAGAACAAGGAACCGGAGGCGAGCGTGCCGGCCCTGTGTGCCGCGCGGTTGCGCTCGTAGATCAGCATCTCGTCGGTGTAGCCTTCGCCCTTGAGCCGCATCTGCTCGAACATGGTGGAGGCCATCATCCTGACCATGGAGGGCTGCAGCATGTCGCCGAGGGTCAGCATCGAGAGGAGGAACTTCTCGAAACCATCGTGATGCAGGAACGGAAAGCCGACGAAGCCGCTGCCCTTCTTGCCGTAATTGCCCGAGAGCGCGAAGACCAGCGCCTGCGTGCGCTCCATCAGATTGCCGTGGTAGTACTTGCACATATTGCTCGACGTCACCATCGCCGCCGACTTTGCCCGGCCGATGCGAAGCGCCAGATCGCGAATCACACCGGGCGGCGTGCCGCAGAGCTGCGATGCCTTCTCCGGGCTGTAGTCCGCCAGCCGCTGCCTCAGCAGCGAGAAGACCGTACGCACCGCCACCTTCTCGCCGTCCGCCAGCGTGACCTCGAAGCGCCCCTCCAGCTCTGGCTCCAGCTCCTCCAGCGCGAGGCTGCGCTTGGGCGCCAACACCGCGCCCTGCCGGCTGTCGTAGAGGTAGAGATCCTCCTCGCTCCCGCCCCGCTCCATGTCCGAAGCACGCAGATAAAGACGCGTGTCCTCGCGCACCAGCAGCGGCAAGTCCGTCTGCTCCGCCACGAAGTCGCGATCGACCAGACCCTCCTCGACCAGCACGTGCGCCAGCGCGAGCCCCAGTGCAGCATCGCAGCCCGCCTTTACGGGCACGTAGTGATCCGCGTGAACGGTCGAGGCACTGTAGTCCGGCGCGATGCAGACGAGCTTCGCGCCCTTGTAACGCGCCTCGGTCAGAAAGTGGGAGTTCGGGATCTGTGTATAGAGCGGATTGCTGCCCCAGATCAAGATCAGATCCGAGTAGAAGTAGTCGTCGGCCGAACGCTCGAAAACGATCTTGCCGAAGGTCTCGGCCACGCCGCGATGACCGTCACCAATCTCCGTGTTCATGTCGAGGCTGGTCGAGTCGAGCAGGAAGGAGAGGGACTGATGAGCGGCCGACATGGTGCCCATGGTGTAGAGCGGCCCGAGGTCCCAGATCACGCGATCCGGGCCCTCGCGGCTGATGGTATCGAGCATGGAGTCGGCGATGTCTTCGAGTGCCTCGTGCCACGAGATGCGCTTCCACTGGCCCGAGCCCCGCTCGCCCACACGCTTCAGCGGGTAACGAACACGCGACGGGTCGTACATCCGCTCGCTGAAGCACCCCCCCTTCTGACAACCACGCGGATTCGGGTCCGATACATCGGGGTTCGTCTGCGGGTAGTCGGCGACCTGCTCCTCGCGCCACACC
>JAJDAO010000081.1 GCA_029261835.1 Deltaproteobacteria bacterium
CTAGCCCGGATTATTCATGAAGGTTCGTAGCGAGGCCGTGCAGATGACGTTCTGGGGCGAGAAATCGGGGTTTGGCCACGGAGGCGTACTTGCAGTACGTCGAGTAGCCAAACTCCGATTTCTCGTTCCAGAACGAGCAGAATCCGGGCTAGAAGGGGGTCCGGCGTTTGAACGGGTTTAGGTCGTCTCCACCAAGCTGGTCCCTTCGGATACTCCGAAGGGGAAGCCCCGTGCCGAACCCCCCTCACTCAGTGTGTGCCCCACCGCCCAATAAGGTGGCGCGAAACTGAGCCCGCATGAGGTCGGTTCGAGCCGTCTGAGGCCGCCGGCACGACCCCGGAGCGACTAGTTTCCGTGGGTTGTGGAGTTCTTGCGGCTGGTCTTGCTCTGCGCCGCCCTCTGGGTAGCGGTCGCCGGATTTCCATCCGGTGGTCCGCGGTTCGTCCTGGGTCTCACCCTCGGGGCCGGCTTGGCGCACCTCGGCTGGGGGGTGCTCCATCTCGACCGGCTGTTGCTGGCGCCCGACACCCTGCTGAATCCGGCCAGCGGCCATTCGGTGCTCTTCGTGCCGCTCGGGCCGCTGCTGACAGCGCCGTGGCGCGGCGACGGCGTTCGTCGCGAGCGCTACCTGGCGGGGGTGTTCCGGGCTCTGCCGGCTGCGCTCGCCACCGCGCGGCTGGGCTGCCTGGTGGCGGGCTGTTGCCGGGGTGCGCCGGGCCCGCTCGCGTGGGCTCCGGCTCGCCACCCGACGCAGCTCTACGAGATCGTCTGCCTGCTGGCGCTTCTCGGGCTGCTTCGCAAGCTCCCGGCGGGCTGCGTGGCACCGGTCTTTCTGGCGGCCTTCGGACTGCTGCGTCTGGCGACGCAGCCGCTGCGTGCCGCACCGCCGCTGAGCGAGCCGCTCGTGCCGCCGGAGGCGCTTGCCGCAGCATGGCTCGGCATCGGTGCGCTCTGGCTCGCCGCGAGGCTGAGCGCTGGCCGAGAGCGGACGCGCGCAGCTCAGTGATCGCGCCGATCGCGCTTCTCGCGCAGCTGCTCTCGGATCTGGCGAATGGCGTCTGCGTCGCCCTGCTCGGCACGGCGGATCAGGTCTTCGGCGCCGGCCGACTTCGCCTCCGCGAGCGCCTCCTTGGCCGCCTGCCAGTCACGTTCGTTCGGCGTTCCCGGCTTCTCGATCAGCCCGCGCGCTGGCGCCGTCTTCCACATACGAAACGTGCCGTGCTTGATGCCGTCGCGCTCGTACCGGCCGAGCAGCGTGTTGCCGCCGTCGAGCACCTCGCTCACCTCGTAGCGCGTGCGCCCCTCGGAGCGCTGCGAGGCGTTGCCCAGCATGTCTTCACGCACGAAGACCGGCTTGTCCATCAAGCCCTCTACGCGGAGTCTCTCGTGGTAGCCCAGCACCGCGGCCGAAGCCTGGACCCTGGGCCGAGCGGAGTTCCAGCCCTTCTCATCGGAGCCGCGCAGAGTCTTGCTCTTGTGGCCGCGGGCGTTGACGCGCGGACCCTCGCGGATGGTCATCATCTGCTGCTCGTTGGGCTCCCAGGCCGCCAGCACGCGAGCGCGCGGGTTGCCGCCCCTCGCCTCGAAGCGGCCGGCCGGGTCTTCGAAGACCACCAACGGATGCTCTGTCCACTCGAGTCGTTGTCCCTTGCGGGCGAAGCGCCACACGAGGTCCAGCCAGCGGATGCTGTCCGGGTTGGCGGTCGCTTCGTCTCGGTAATGGACGAGTACGAACCAGGTTCCCTGCAGGTCGATGGCCTCGGACTGATCTGCCGCAGCTGGACCGGCCGCAACGAGCCAGCCCGAGACGACCAGCAGCGCGGTCGACGAGACGAGTCGCGAGAGAGGGCGGCGGCTGCGCGGCATGCTCTCGGCAGCATACCGTGACGCTGCCCCCCAACGCGACTTGGTGGGAGATGCGGGCTAGCCCTGATCCAACCGCCGGATCAGGGCTAGCCTTATTGTCATGCTGAGCCAGCTCTCCTCCAACGATCGATTGCGACTCATGAAGTTCGTCTGTTCGTTCGCCTGGGCGGACCTCGAGATCCAGCCCGAGGAGAGGGCTTTCATCGCTCGGCTGATCCGAGGCCTCGATCTCGAGCGGGGCGAGGAGATCCAGATCCATCGCTGGCTCGATCTGCCTCCGGCGCCCGAGGGGCTCGATCCGACGACGATTCCCGTCGAGCACCGCCGCTTCTTCGTCGAGGCCGTCGAGGGTGTGATCGCCTCCGACGGACACATCAGTCCCGAAGAGCGCGAGAGCCTAGCGGTTTTCAAGAAGCTCCTCAGCGACTGAGCCGCTAGCGCGAGCGATCTTCCTGCTCCTGAACGGGGCGCAGCAGCGCCTCCTGGGCGACTGAAGCAACCAGTTCGCCCTGCCGGGTGTAGATCGAGCCGCGCGCCAGGCCGCGAGCGCCAGAGGCCAGCGGACTGTCCTGCAGATAGAGCAGCCACTGATCGACGCGCACGGCCTTGTGGAGCCAGATGACGTGGTCGAGGCTGGCGGTCAGCAGCGGCCCGAGCGCGCCGACACGACCGTGGCGCTGCACGATGCAGTCCAGCAGCGACATGTCGGTCGCATAGGTGAGCACACACTGGTGGAGCAACGGGTCGTCGGGCAGCGTCGATGCGGCTTTCAGCCAGAGCAGGCAGGGATCGTCGTGTGGCTTGCCGCCGAGAAACGTCGGGGGATCGACATAGCGGGTTTCGATCGGGCCCGGTCGGCGCACCCAGTCCCGGTACTCCTCGGGTACGCGCGCCCAGTGGCTCTCAACGTACTCGGCCCAGCTCGGCAAGGACTCCGGCTCCGGTACCGTGGGCATGTCGAGCTGGTGTTGATAGCCGGCCTCGCCCTCGTGGAACGAGACCGACATGTTGAAGATCGCTTTGCCCCGCTGCTGAGCCACCACGCGGCGTGTTGTGAATGAGCGGCCATCGCGGATGCGGTCGACCGTGTAGGTCACGGGAATGCTCGGATCGCCCGGCCGCAGGAAGTAGCCGTGCAGTGAGTGAGCAGGCAGCTTGGGCACGCTGCGCCCGGCCGCCACCAGCGCCTGGGCTGCGACTTGGCCTCCGAAGATACGGCCGGGGCGACCGGCTTGGTTCTGCCCGCGGAAGATGTTGTCGTCGATCTCCTCGATATCGAGTCGCTCGAGTAGCTCATCGAGAGCTTCCGCGGCACCGGGCTCGTCGGTCACGACGCTGTCTCCTCGGCAGGACTGTTCGGATGGCCCGTTCGCTGGTTCCGCCATGACGGCGAGAGCGCTGGGGGTCGAGCCCCTCGGACCGCAGGCCAGCATACCCGTCGAATCAGGATGTCGGGCGGGCGCGAAGACAGAAAACGCCGAGAAGTGTCTCTCCGCTCTGGCCCTGCCGTCTGCCGTCCGGTTGCCCGAACGGGTGTTCAGCCGAGCGGCCCGTCGGTCGCCTTGGCCCTGGCCAGGGCCGTGGTGCCGCCCCGTCGGTGGCAGAGTCGCTTCTCGATCTCGTCGTCGACGATCTGGCCGAGCTCTGCCAGAG
>JAJDAO010000082.1 GCA_029261835.1 Deltaproteobacteria bacterium
ACCGAGCGAGGCTCGCGGGCTTTCGTCGAGATCAAGGCGCGGACCCGCCGCTGTACTGAAGTACAGCAAGGTTTCGCAACGCAGAGATCGGCGAAAGGACGCGTGCATCGCGACGGGAGGGGTTCTTCCGCAGCCTGCTAGTGTCCTGTCCCAGGAGTTCGGCGACTATATCGGCGCGACAGTGCTGGCCAGTATGAGTTGTGCGCCGTAGTAGAGGGGCAATCCCCAGACGCGGTTCGTCATGCCCGGTGCGACGAAGCGGTCGCGCGCCACAGCGAGATCCGACAGGTAGAACATCGTCGCTCCCAACAGGATCGCCGGCCGTCCCGCACTCGCGATCGAGGCGGCTGCACAGATCAACATGGCGGAGATCACCGCCACATAGGCATAGACCGGCACGACCATGTCGCGCGGGACGTGTGGTCGCAGCCAGCGGACGACGAAGTACACGGGCACGATCAGGAGGAGAACGGCTGCACCCGCCGCCAAGACGTCAAACCCCCGACCCGCGAACGCCACCGCGAACGCCACATGCCCGAGCAGGAAGCTGAGAATACCCGCGCGAAATACGCTCGGCCGGTTCTGCGGGATAAGGAAGACGTCGCCCCACCACGAGAGCACCAGCGCAGTCAGCACCCAGGTGCCGTAGCGCGCAGCCGAGCCGCTGCCGTCGAGTGCCCCCGCGGCCACCGCCACCGCCAAGAAGCCGGTCGACGCAAGCGGCTTTGCGAGCCAGATGCCGGCGCGCGAGTCCCGGTGCTCGGCCACGAGGAGCCCCGCGACGGCGAGCACTGTCAGAAGCGTCAGCATGAGCATATGAAGACATGCTACCCGAAGCGCCGACGATCTTCGCCCACGACGCAAAGCCGGGCCGCCGCGCGACTCGACTGCGAGTCAGCCGCAGACTTCCGTCAGCACCCGCAGTGCGTTCTCGCCCAGGATCTTCTGGATCACCGGTACGGGGACGCCGCGCTCGAGCAGGCCCTGCGTAATGAGCGGATAGCTGCGCACGTCCCCCATCTGGCCGACGGGAACAATGAAGCCGTCGTAGTCGCTCCCCAATGCGATCGAGTCGCTGCCCGCTACCTCGAGCGCGTGCTCCACGTGGTCGAGCAGATCCGCCACGCCCCCAGCGCCACCGACGAACGAGCGCCCGAATGCGATCCCCACGATCCCCCCCGCGTCGGCGATCGCTCGTAGCTGCTCGTCCGTCAGGTTTCTGGCATGTGGACAGATCGCCTGGCAGCCCGAGTGGCTGACGACGAAGGGGCGCTTCAGCTTGCCCAGGGCGTCTGCGACGCCAGCGCTGTTCAGATGAGCGAGATCCACAACCATTCCCAGCCGCTCGAGTTCGGCGATGAGTTCGAAGCCGAAGCGGGTGAGTCCGCGACCTTCGAACGCTGGCACCGTCATCGGATGGCCGGCTGCGCTCGTCTGGAAGTGGACCAGGCCCAGCATGCGTGCGCCCTGTTCGTAGGCTGTGATCAGCTTGCTCAGATCCCCTTCGATCGCGTGTCCACCCTCGATGCCCGCCAGAGCGACGAAGCGCCCCTCGGCGATGCCGCGCTTCGCCTCGCTGCCCGAGCGGGCGAAGAGCAGCCGGTCGGGATGCCGCTCGGCGCTCTGGCGCAGCAGATCGAGGCTGGCGCTCACCTGCGCGATTCCCCGTTCGCCCTCCCAGCGCGCGAGCAGTTTCAGCGGAAGCATCAGCTCGTCGCGAATCTCCCTGGGATTGATCACCAACCCCATGACGGCCCCGTCGAGCCCGCCCTCGAGCGCCCGAGGCAGATCCATGTGGTAGCCGAAGGGCTGAAACGGGAGGCGGTTCTGGTGACCGGCAGCGAGGTCGTAGCCGGTGAGACGAGTCCAGAGGAGGCTGTCGATGTGGAGGTCGAGTACCAAGCTCTCGCGATGCAGGGACAGAGCCTCGGCGGAGACTTCAGCCAGCGGGGCGCCCGGCCGACAGCCGCTGGCGAGGCAGCAACCGGCCAGCGAGGCGCCGGTGACCTCGATGAAGCGGCGTCGCGTCAACCCAGCCTGTGACGCCGACTCGGGTGTTGTGGGCATCGCGTGATCAGATGACGTCCAGCTCCCGGCCGACCTTCGCGAGCGCGGCGAGGGCCTGATCGAGATGCTCCCGTTTGTGGGTCGCCATGTAGGACGTGCGGAGCATCGCCTGGCCGGGCGGCACCGCGGGGGTGACGATCGGATTGGCGAAGACGCCCTCCTCCTGGAGTCTCTTGGACATGGTGAAGGTGGTGATGTCGTCGCCGACTGCGATCGGGATCACGGGGGATTCCGACGAGCCGGTATCGAAGCCCAGCCGCTGCAGCTCCTGCTTCATGTACTGGGTCGACTCCCAGAGCTGCTCGCGTCGCTCCGGCTCCGATTCGATGATCTCGAGGGCCTGAAGGGCGGCGGCCGCCGCCGCGGGAGGCATCGCCGCCGAGAAGATGCCGGCGCGGGCGTGGTGGCGGATGTAGTCGATGACGCATTCGCTCGAAGCGATGAAGCCGCCCACGGTGGCCAGGGACTTCGAGAAGGTCCCCATCACGAGATCCACCTCGTGCTCCAGCCCGAAGTGCTCAGCGGTTCCGCGCCCGTTCCTGCCGAACACGCCGATTCCGTGGGCGTCGTCCACGAAGAGGCGTGTGTCGTGCTCGCGGCGGAGCCGGGCGAGCTCAGGCAGATTCGCCAGGTCGCCCTCCATCGAGAACACCCCATCGACCACGATCAGCTTGCCCTTGTCCTCGGCGGTGCGATCGAGCTTACCCGCCAGGTCGGCCATGTCGTTGTGCTTGTACTTGAGTGCTTTGCCGAAGCCCAAGCGGACCCCGTCGATGATCGAGGCGTGGTCCATGTTGTCGAGAAAAGCCACGTCGTGACGGCCAAGTAGGCAAGAGAGGACGCCGAGATTCACCTGGAAACCCGTCGAGAAGGTCAGCACCGCCTCACATTTCATGAAGCTGGCCAGCCGGTCCTCGAGCTGCCGGTGGATGTCGAGCGTGCCGTTGAGCAGACGCGAGCCCGCGCAGCCGGTCCCGTACCGGCGGACAGCGGCCACGGAGGCCTCCTTGACGATCGGGTGATTGGTCAGGCCGAGGTAGTTGTTGGACCCCAGCATGATGATCTTCTGACCGTTCATCGTGACCACTGGATCCTGCGGCGAGGAGATGGCGCGGAAGTACGGGTAGAGGTCCGCCGACCTCAGCTCGCGGTGCAGCGTGTAGTCCTCGCACTTCTGCAAGACGTCCATGTAGCTTCCTCCTCGTGCGATTGGCCCGCTGCTGGGCTGTCGCTCGCCGCCGGTCTCAGACCGCGGCGTGTCTCACCCGAGTTCTCGATCTGGCACTGGACGCGCTCTCGTGAACGGCGATGGCACACCTTTCGATTGAAAACGCCAGAAGGTCGTGGGGGAGGCGAGAGGGTCTGCATTCTCCTGAGAGAGGCCGCGAGGGTACCTCACCGCCACTGCGGGCGTCACCGGGATTGCCACGGGCTTTGCCCCTAGGGGCGCCCGATCTCGAGTGAGCGGTGGGTCTTTTCGTCTTGGTCCCGAAGCGGTGACCGTGTTGCGAGACCTGTCCTCCGGTAAGTTCCCCGCGCGATGGCATCGGTGGCGCGAGGCTCGAGGCCGCCTGCGCGCAGGCGCACGATCGGGTGCCCTGGCGACAGAGCGGCGCTGCTGTTGGGGATTCTGCTCATCTCCGGCGCGAATCCCGCGTTGGGCCAAGCGCCGGCGCCCGTGCAGTCCGACTCGCACGGCGAGTCGGAGCCCGCCACTCAGCCCGCCGCCCTGGCGGGCGAGGACCTCGAACCCGATCCCCTCTTCGACGACGACTTCGCGCTGGACGAAGGGCCCGCGAGCCTGCCGGATCCCTTCGAGAAGCCCAACCGGGGCGTGCTCGTCTTCAATCAGGCGGTCGACAAGTGGCTGCTGGATCCCATCACGCGGGTCTATCGCTTCCTTCTCCCCCGTCCGGCGCGCCACTCGCTCAACAGCTTCTTCGACAACCTGAATTCGCCCCAGGTCCTGGTGAACGACGTCTTCCAGCTCGAGTGGCGGGACGCGGGGATCACGACGGCGCGGCTTCTCGTCAACACGACTATCGGACTGGCGGGCTTCTTCGATCCCGCGTCCTCGTTCGGACTCGAGCGACACAAGTCGGATTTCGGGCAGACACTGGCCATCGCCGGGGCCCCGAGCGGGCCCTACTTCGTGCTCCCCCTGCTAGGGCCTACAACGACTCGGGGCGGCGTCGGCTTGCTGGTCGATGCCTTGTTCCATCCCACGTTCTACCTGCTCGGCGGGACCGACATGCTCTTCTTCGGCGGCAGCGCGGGACTGAGCACCCGTGCCCGTCATTTCGAAGAGCTCAAGGCTCTCGAGGAGAGCTCAGTCGACTTCTACGCTGCGCTGCGCAGTGGTTACTACCAGAACCGCTTGGGTGAGATCTGGTCTCGCAGAGAGGATCGCCGTCCGCCCGTCGCCCCTTAGCGTGTCGAACCGCCGCGCGATCGCCCGTCCCGGCGAGGAGTAGAGGCGACTCAGCCTCCGCCGTTGCTGCGCAGATCTTCGATCTTCTGATCGATTGCCGCGGCCAGCTTTGCGAAGCCGCCCTGCTTGAGGGTCGAGGCGAAGTCAGAGCGGCGCAGGGCAAGCTCACTCACCGTGCCCTTCAGATACACGTCGATAATTCGCCAGCCGCTCGCTGTTTCGCGCAGCCGGTAGTTGAGCTGCACGTCCTCCTCACTCGGAATCAGCAGCTTCGTGCGCACCAGCTGGGTCGAGCGGGCTGCGGGCTCCTCGCCAATCGTCTCGAAATCCTCGCCCGCGTACTGGTTGAAGCGGCCCGCGTAGTTGGATGTTGTCAGCCGAGTGAACTTCTCGAGCCAGCTCTTCTTCTCCGCCTCGCTGAGCTTCTTCCAATGCCGTCCCACGCACTTGGTGCCCATGAAGTTCAGATCGAAGGACTGACTCACGATCGGCTCCAGCAGCTCGTAGCGCCCCTGGAAGTCGAGCTCGTCGGCCTTCCTCATCGCCTCGAGGATGGTCTCGTGAAGCGATTCGACCACTGCCACCGGAGAGGACGCGTGCCCCGCTGCGCTCGCGACCGCGGGCGGCGGGTCGACCGCGGCGATCTCCTGTGCCGTCGCGAGAGGCGGAGTCAGGAGCAGGAGGCAAGCTAGCATCGTCTGCAGGTGGGTTCGTCTCGGCATGGTGGTAGGTCGTACCTCTGTAGCCCGTCTTGTTCCGGCCCGTTCTTCTTGGCAGCTCGCCGCGTTGGGTAGCGGAACTGACGGATTCGCGGCCTTCCGACCGGCGGGTGTCTCTCTGCGCGGTTTGACGTTCGGGCTCGGCGAGCTTAGCGAAAGCTGTCGTTGGCGCGGCTGTTCTCGCACTCGGTCCCCGTGGGCCCCGCGTGGCCTTCCAGATCTCGTTTCGGGTCATAGCGGTGAACCGGACGAACTACTGAACCATCGGCCATCCTATTCGATCCGGTGAGTACCGGATCGGCCCGCTGTGGTTTCCTGGATTCGGCTCAACACGACCGCGTGCCCGATTCTGGCCCCGGCTCACTCACCGAGCACGAAAGGCAGTACGGCTGCCTCGAATCCCCGCGGGTTGTCGATCATCACCGAGTGGCCCGCGCGCGGCACTACCGCCAGGCTCCCCCGCTCGAGCTTCTCATCCGCCATGCGGTCTGCCACGTCAGGGCTCAGGACATCGGAGGCTGCTCCGCGCACCACGAGGACTGGGCACGTGAGGATTTCGAGCGCCCGCCACATCTGCTCGCGGTGCCGTTGGCTGCGCTCCTCGACGGCCCTGGCGTCGAGCTCCGAGGCGGCAGTCCCCACCGCGCCGCGAAAGGCCGGATCCATCTTGAGAATCCATCGCCCGTCTTCGCGCTGTCTGATCCCGTACTTCGCCATCCGCCGGATGGCAGCGGGCGTCGCCGCCGGGTAGGCGTGAACGAGTTCCTGCTCGTAGTCGGCGATGGAGCCGAAGTCTGGCTCACGTTGCTGGGCGACATCCAGCGATATACGTGCCGTGCCGCGTCGGTCGAGCTCCGGTGCCGAGTCGACGATCACCAGGCCGGCAATCTTTTCCGGGTGACGGCCGCCGTAGAGCAGGGAGATTCTCCCTCCCAGCGAGTGGCCTATCAGCACCATACGATCGATTGCGTGGTGGTCGGTCACCGCCTCGAGGTCTGCCACGTGATCGTCGTAGTCGTAGGCTGCCTGCGGGTGCCAATCGGAATCGCCGTGGCCGCGCAAGTCGAGGGCGAGGACACGGTAGTAGGGCGCGACGCTCGGCGCGAAATCATCCCAGGCGTGCGCTTCGTTGCCGAAGCCATGGAGCATCACCATCGCGACGCCCTCGCGGCTCCACTCGAGCATGTTTAGCTTCAGACCGGCGGCACCGGGTACCGGCAGGCTTCGCGGTTCCATCGCCTCATCCTATCCAATCCGAGTGTGTGGCACCGCGCGTGCGAGTCGAGCGGATGGTCCGCAGCCATGTGCGGGCTGCCAGCGTCGGCGCGCTCAGCCTCCCCGCCTCAACTCCGCCAGCCCGCCTCGTTTGAGCCAGGCTCGAGCCCTCGGAGAGAAGAGCGGCAGCGCGAGCACCGCCGCGATCAGCGCCGTTGCCTGCAGCACCGGCGCCAAGCCGCCTGCCACCAGGCTGCTGCCGAAGAATGTGTACGTTGCGGCTCGAACGCCCGAGCCGACTACCAGCGCGACGCCAAACGTTGCGAGTCGCATGCGGGTCACGCCGGCCAGCGCGTGATAGCCCGTGATGAAACCGATCGGATAGCCTGTTCCCACGGCCACCAGGACAGCGCCCAATCTGTTGCCGGACCGCTCGAGCAGCCGTTTCAAGCGTGGGGGGGCACGGCTTTCCAGCGCCTCACGACCGGCATAGCGGGCCAGCAGGAACGTGCCGAGTCCCGATGCCGTGAGTCCGAGCGAGCCGTAGAGTGCGCCCGCGAGCGTGCCGAAGCAGAGTCCCGCAGCGATCAATGCCAGCTGCGACGGGATGCCGAGCAGGCTGCGAAACGTAATGAGCAAGACCAGCGCCAGCGGGGCGGCCGGCCCGAGACTGGCCACAAAATCGCGCAGGCTTCGGGGGTCGAACTCCAGGCCGAGCGCGTGCCGCGTCCAGACAGCGCCTGCCAGCCCGGCGGCGGCGCCGATGCTGAGCAGCAGCGGTTTGCGAATTCTTGAGGCCACGACCCCAGCATACTCGGCACTGCGGCGCAGTGCCCCGTCCCAGTGCCGCGCGGTCGGCGTTGGCATCCATATCTGCGACGCGGGACGCACGCGACGGCGACGGTGGCGCCCAGATCGAGAGCGAGGTACCTCCCAGCCCGGTTCAACGACTCGTCCTGCCCGCCGAGGGTGGCGAGAACGGGCGCAATGGATCTCCTCACACAGATCCGGCGGTCCGCGGCCGCAGTCATGGAGCGGGCGCGCTTCGTCTCGATCTCACGCGAGCGGCTCGAAGCGTTGGCCTTCGAGCTACTGGATGCCCCGTTCCGGCCGCCACAGCTCGATCCCGCACATCACCACCTCGGGAAACCCGAATCGACCCTGGCCTTCGTGGTGACGCTCGACGCGGTGAACTTCGGATCAGGCTACTTCCCCCACCTGAAGAAGCGCCCGAACTGCTCGGGCTACTTCACGATCGCGCAAGCTCTGAAGGAGCGCTTCGACGCGAGTGGGCCGATCTACGCTCCGGAGCTAGTCGAGCTTCGCGCGCAGCACTGTGCGGCACTCTTTGGCCAGGATCTGACGTCGCCACCGGTCGCCGAGCTGATGCACTTGTTCGCCCGCTCGTTGGCGGATCTCGGCCGTTTTCTGACAGAGCGCTTCGACGGCTCCTTTGAGTCGCTCTTGACCGCAGCCGGGCGGAGCGCTGCCGCACTCGTCGAACTATTGGCCGAGATGCCCTTCTACCGTGACGTTTCGCGCTACGGCGGTCTGGAGGTTCCTCTCTACAAGCGCGCCCAGCTCACTTGTGCGGATCTCTCGCTGGCCTTCGCAGGGCACAGTTTCGGTGCCTTCGATGACATCGCTCGGCTCACGGCATTTGCAGACAATCTGGTGCCGCATGTCCTGCGCCGTGAGGGAGCGCTCGTCTATGATCCGGCGTTACTCGCCCGAATCGAGCGTGAAGAGCTGATTCCGGCCGGTTCGCCCGAGGAGTTGGAAATCCGGTCGGGCGCCGTTCACGCGGTCGAGTGCATGTGCGAGGTGTTGGCGGCCGGCGGCAAGTCGACCACCGCCCAGCAGCTCGATCACCTGCTGTGGAACCGTGGTCAGAGTCCGTGGATCAAGCAGGAGCCCCGACACCGCACCCGCTCGGTCTACTACTGAGCAGCTAGCCGCCCCTTCGGGATACGGGCACCGCCACTGCGCGCTGCGAACTCGCGCTACGAGCCCGCGGTACTCGAGTCGCTAGCCCGATCGAGCGACGATAATTGACCCCGACAGCGACTTCTCCTAACTTCGCTGCCCGTCGCTCGAGCCCCTCCTCCCCGAGCTCCCCTCGTCGCCTGCTGCCGGCGCGACGAAGACGGCACTTCGAGGTCCCTGATCATGCTCTCAATGGAAGAGATCGAACCCGGTCTGCTCGTCACCCACAAGGCAACGGGACTTCGCTACAGCGTCGTCGATTTCGAGGACGAAGAGGTCTTGCTCTCCCCAGAGCAGACGGGGCTTCAGGACTTGATGGTTCCGCTCGCGCTCTTCCAGGCCGAGTTCATCGCCACTGATCGTTTTCGTGGGGTCGGCAGCCGCCGCGGGCGAAGCGGCAAGGGGCGAGGGCGGCGACGGCCCAGCGCTGCCCCCCAGGCGCCCGCTGGACCCAAGTGCCGAGGGAAAATCAAAAAGATGGTACGCGACCGCGGGTTCGGATTCATTCGGGGCGATGATGGCAAGGAAGTCTTCTTCCATCGCTCGGGTTTGAATGCCGCCGACTATGATGTGCTCTCAGAGGGCGACACGGTCGAGTACGTCGTCCAGGAGGGACCGCGCGGCGCACGTGCCGAGAACGTGCGCCAAGCGGTGGCCGGCGGCGACGAGGCCAGCGCGGGCTGAGCCGGACAACTCGGGTTCTTCACGGGGCTCCGTAGCGATGCACGATCGGCAGACGCCGCCCGGAGCCGAAGGCCTTCAGCGAGGTGCGAAGTACGAGTGGCGTCTGGCGGCGTTTGTACTCGTTGCGATCGAGGCGTTGTGTGACTGAGGCCACCACATCCGGCCCGCACCCCAGCGGCGGCTCGATGTTTTCCTGGGTGCGCTCACCCTCGATGGCCTGTTCCAGGATCGCGTCCAGAATCGCGTAGTCGGGCAGCTCGTTACGATCGAGCTGGCCCGGAGCGAGCTCCGCCGACGGCGGCTTCTCGACCGTGTTCTGGGGGATGCGTTTGCTGCGCCGATTCGCATAGCGAGCCAATGCGTAGACGTCGCGCTTGTAGACATCGCCCAGAACCGCGAGCCCCCCCACCGTGTCTCCGTACAGCGTGCAATAACCGACTGAGAGCTCGCTCTTGTTGCCGGTCGCCAGCACCAGCCGGTTCTCTTGGTTGGAGACGGCCATCAGGATCGCGCCGCGAATGCGCGATTGGATGTTCTGCTGGGTGAGCCCATAGTCGTCACACTCGCCGAATAGATGACCGAAGATCTCGCGATAGGCCGAATACAGAGCTCCGATGTCGACCTTGCGCAGCTCGATACCGAGATTGCTCGCCAGCGTCTCCGCATCCGAGATGCTGTGATCAGACGAAAACGGGCCGGGCATCGCGATGCCAAGTACGCGCTCGGTTCCGAGCGCCTCGACGGCAAGGTGCGCCGTCACTGCGGAATCGATGCCTCCCGAGAGCCCCACGACCGCACCGGGAGGCAGGTTCTGCTTCAGGAAATAGTCGCGGATTCCGAGCACGAGTCCCGCTTCGAGTTGGCCCGTAAGCGTGAACTCCTCGACTTCGTCTGGTTTGGAGCCCCTCGCATCGGCATCGATGTCGATCACCCGCATCCCGCTCTCGAAGAGCGGGAGCGCCGCGAGAATCTGGCCTCGGGCATCGGCGACGAACGATCCGCCATCGAAGATCAGCTCATCATTTCCCCCGACCTGATTGATGAAGACGATGGGCGTCTCGTGTTCTCGCGCGACTTGGGCCAGCAAGTTGCGGCGTTCGAGCGGTTTGCCCCCGTGCCAGGGTGAGGCCGACGGGTTGAGGATCAGCGAAGCCCCTGCGCGGGCCAGCTCAGCAGCGGGATCGACGCTGTAGGGGACTCGCCCGGACCAGGTGTCCTCGCACACAGCCAGCCCGAGCAAGCCCTCGAGCCCGGGAACGGCGACCGGCTCCCGGTGTCTGCTCGGGGCGAAGTAACGCTTTTCGTCGAAGACGTCATAGCTCGGAAGCAGAGACTTGCTGCGGTGAGCTACCCGCCGACCCTCGGCCAGCAGAACCGCGGCGTTGGCGAGCATCTTGGGCCGTCGTTCGGGCTCCTTCACCACCGCGCCCAGTACGATGGCGATGCGGCGCGACGCCGACTCCAACGCTTCGAGCTCGCGGAGCTGATCGCGGACGAAGCCGTCGCGTTCCAACAGGTCCATTGGCGGGTAGCCCGTCAGGACCATCTCGGGCAGTGCCACCAGATCAGCTCCAGCGGCCGCGGCCTTCTCAGCCGCCTCCTCAACCAGACGGCGATTGCCCGCCAAGTCGCCGACAGTCGGGTTCACCTGTGCGATCGCGATCTTCACGGGTCCGAGCATACCGTGCCATCAGGCGGCCGGCGCCTCGATCCGGGTTAGAATTGCGCGCCATGGAGACACCCAAGAGGCACGAGATCATAGGTCCGGCATCGAGCTACTACGTTTCTCAGAGGCTGCGCCTGCACTACGTCGACTGGGGAAACGAAGAGAAGCGGCCACTCATGCTCATCCACGGTGGCAGGGACCACGCCCGAAGTTGGGATTGGGTCGCACGCGAGCTTCGCGAGGACTACCACGTCATCGTCCCCGATCTGCGTGGTCACGGTGACAGTGCTTGGGCGATCGGCGGCCACTACACGATCAACGAATTCGTACTCGATATCGCCCAGCTGATCGAAACGCTTGGCCTCAGCCCGCTCACGATCATCGGTCATTCGCTCGGTGGCGCCGTCTCACTGCAATACGCTGGAGTCTACCCCGAACGCGTTACCAAGCTCGTCGCCATAGAGGGTCTGGGACCGCCGCCGTCGATGATCCGCGATCGCATGAATATTCCGGCATGGCAGCAGATAGATCAGTGGATTCGGGAGGTGCGGGGCCTCTCGTCTCGTCAGCCGCGGCGCTATCCGTCGATCGGCGCTGCCGCTGCTCGCATGCTCGAGGAGAACTCCTTCCTCTCCGAGGAGCAGGCGCGGCACCTCACCGTGCACGGTGTGGCTCGGAACGAGGACGGAACCTACACGTGGAAGTTTGACAACTACATCAGAGTCTTCTATCCGCAGCGTTGGGATTCTGACGAGAGGCGCAGGCTCTGGAGCCGAATCACCTGCGCGACACTGCTGGTGAAGGGGGCCGAGAGTTGGGCGAGCGATCCGGCTGCGGATGGTCGGATGGAGGCCTTTCAGCGGGCGGCGCTCGTCAACGTCGAGAATGCCGGTCACTGGGTCCATCATGACCAGCTCGAGCAGTTCTTGGCGGCCGTGTGCGAGTTTCTGGCCGACTGACCGATCGCGCCGCGGAGCTCACGGGTAGTAGACGTAGACCAGGTTCGCCAGGCAGACAGGTCGGCGCGCACCGTCGACTTCCCAGCGCATAGCGAATGTCGTCCTGGCAGCGCCGCCCGCGAGAGAGCGAACGTTCTTGATTTCGCCACCTAGGCGCAGACGGCTGTTCGCGGGCACCGGCTCTCGCAGTCGCAGTCTGTCGACACCGTAGTTGACGACGCGAGAGCATTTCTCGACTGCAATGATCTGCGGCAGTAGAACTGAGACCAGCGCAATGGTGAGATAGCCGTGGGCCACGGTTTGTCCGAACGGCGACTCGCGCCTAGCTCGTTCCTCGTCGACGTGAATCCACTGACGATCACCCGTCGCCTCCGCGAACGCATTGATCTGATCCTGGGTGACGCCGATCCAATCGCTGACGCCGAGGTCGACGCCCACGAAGTCCTTGAGCGAAGCGACATCGGGTACGATAAAGCGCGCTGGCATCGATCTCTTTGTTCCGTGAAGCCGATTGGCGTGATCGCACGCGGAGCATACCAAAGTCGCGGTCCCCGGGTTCCCCGGAAGTCCCTATACTGCCCCGCCGAGGTTCTCCCCAGCCGCAATCTGCGACAGAAACGCGGAGACGAGAGTCGTGAGGAAGTACGCGATATGAGACACCGCCCCGCGGTCGTGACCTTGCTGGCCCTACTCGCGGCTCTGGCTACGGGCTTCTGGCTGAGTGGCCATTACCTTTGGCAGGCCATGATCGGACTCGACGCCTCAGCCTTCCCGGCAGGCGCCGCACTGCACTCCGTCGGGCAGCTCGTCCTGCCAGACATGGGCGTTTCGCAGGCGGGTGTCGTGCTCTCCGTGGGGCTTCTCCTGCTGGTTGCAATCGTCGCCTTCGTGGCCGTGCGCGCCAGTAGAAGGATCCAGCTGATCGAAGCCGATCCCACGCGACGAAGCTTCTTGACCGGCAGCGTTGCCGGGGCGGGCGCCGCCATCGGTGCGGTGGTCGTCGGCGGTGGTTCGATGTTGGCGCGTACACTGGGGGGCGTCGGAAACCAGGGTCGCGGCTGGTCCCGCCCTGCGAGTGAGATCTTCGAGGCTCAGGTCCCGAAGACCCACCCGGAGTGGAAGCAGGCTTGGCGGGGGAGCCGGGTTCGAGCCTATGGCCGCTTGGGACGAACGGAGTGGAGAGTTTCAGACACGGTCTTGGGTACCGGGCCGCTACGTGGAGAGCTCGGGGAGAAGGTGGCGCGGCTCGCGATCGAGCGTGGCATCAACTACATCGACACCTCACCCGACTATTCGACCTCGGGCAGTGAGCAGGCTGTTGGGCGCGCGATCGCGCAGGTGCCGCGGGAGCAGATCTTTGTCGCCACCAAGTTCTGCACTCCGCTTGGCCATCTCCCGACCGGCACTTCGGTCGAGCGCTACAAGCAGGCCATCCACGACAGCCTCGGTCGGCTGGGAACAGACTACGTCGACCTGATCCACGTCCACTCCTGCGACGAGTTGGATCGCCTGATGGATCCCAACATGCACGAGGCCTTCGCGCAGTTGAAGAAGGAGGGGAAGGCCCGCTACCTCGGCTTCTCTTCCCACACGCCCAATCTCGTGAGCGTCGCGGATGCGGCGATCGAGTCCGGCGTATTTGATGTGATGATGCTCGCCTACCACCATGGTATCTGGCCCGAGCTCGAGCGGATCATGGAGCGCGCGAGGCGCGAGCAGGACATGGGTGTCGTGGCGATGAAGACGCTGAAGGGCGCGCGGCACCACGGGCTGGAGGGATTCCGCGAGGAGGAGTCTTCCTACGCGCAGGCGGCACTGAAGTGGGCTCACGGAAACCCGAGCGTCTCTTGTGCGGTCATTTCCTTCTTCGAGCTTCAGCACGTCGATGAGTACCTCTTTGCATCCGGAGAGCGCGTCAGCCAGCACGATTTGTCACTACTTGAAAAATACGACCGCGAAATCGCGGGGACGTACTGCTCGCCCCACTGTGGTATCTGCTTGGATTCATGCTCTGAAGGCCTGGCGATAGATGACATCCTGCGCCACCGCATGTACTTCGAAGACTATCGTTCAGAGCAGGAGGCGATGCGTCTGTACTCTCAGCTCGACAGGAATGCGTCGCTCTGTGTGGGTTGCGCAGCGCCCTGCGCCGGGGCCTGCCCGTCTGGCGTTCCAATCCGGGAACGGGTCATCGGTGCGCACCAGTTACTCACTCAGGACGTCGTCGTCTGAGCACGCGACCGGCTGTCTCAGGGCGTCGCTTGCTTTTCCTGGCGGACCAGGAAGCGGGCGAAGTCCTCGCCCGAAACGGCAGGGCTGACGAGGTAGCCCTGGATGTCGTGGCAGCCACAGTCATGCAGGAATGATCGCTGCCTCTCAGTCTCCACCCCCTCCGCCACAACATGGAGATCCAGGACGCGGGCCATCGCGATGATGGCGGCCGCTATGCCGGCTGCGCCCACATCGTCCGGCAAGTCCCTAACGAACGAGGCGTCTACCTTCAGCGTGTCGAGAGGGAAACGCTTCAGGTAGCTCAGCGATGAGAAGCCCGTCCCGAAATCGTCCAGCGCGATGCGCACGCCCAGTTCCTTGAGCTGATGCAAGATCGCGACGGTCGCCTCTTCGTCGTCAACGACCGCGCTCTCGGTGATTTCCAGCTCGAGGTAGCGTGCCTCGAGCCCGCTCCGCTGCAGGGATTCCCTCACGGATGCGCAGAGGTCACCGTCGACGAACTGCTGGGTCGACACATTGACCGCGACCGGAATTCGGGCGTGCCCGGAGTCTTGCCACGCCTTGTTCTGTAGACAGGCCTGCAGCAGTACCCAGTCACCGATCGGGCTGATGAGCCCGGCTTCCTCCGCCATGGGAATGAACTCGTCTGGCGGCACGGCGCCGAGTGTCGGGTGTCGCCAACGCAGCAGAGCTTCCATCCCGGTCACTGCTCCGTCGGCGAGGCAAGTCTTCGGCTGGAAGTGCAGATCGAGCTGGTCTCGTTCCAGCGCGCACCGAAGCTGACTCTCCAAGGTGAGCCGCCTCTCGCAGGTCGCGTTCATCGAATCATCGAAGAAGCAGAACCGATTGCCTCCGGAGTCCTTGGCTCTGTACATTGAAGTGTCTGCGCTGCGGATCAGAGTCTCGGCATCGTCTCCGTCTCCCGGGAAGATCGCCACTCCGATGCTGGTCGTGACCGTGACGGAGTGCCCTTCTACGACGATTGGCTCCAGGAGAGCTTTGAGAACGCGCTGCGCAATCAATGCTGCGTCCTGTGGACTCGAGATGCCCTGCAGCAGCAACGTGAATTCATCCCCACCGAGACGTGCCAGCGGTGATCTCTCTTCATCCTCACGGTGCCTCGAGCGCTCGCCTCGTCGGATGACGGTCTGGAGGCGCTCGGCGACGATTTGAATGAGCTGGTCGCCGGCAGTGTGTCCCAATGTCTCGTTGATGCGCTTGAATCGATCGAGATCCAGAAAGAGAATCGCGATGCTCTCGTCTCGTTGCCGCGCACGCTTCATCGCCTTGTGAAGATTGCGCCTGAAGAGACGGCGATTCGAGAGTCCCGTCAGGCCATCGAAGTTCGCGAGGTAGCGGATCTGGTCTACCGCTCTTGTTTGCTCGGTAATGTCCTGGATGGCTCCGTGCACCACGCTGACTTCACCATCGATGTCACAGCGGACCTCGGCCTGTTGCCGAACGAAGCGAACTCCGCCGTCGGGAAGCAAGATCCGATGCTCGCACTCGAAGCCCTTGCGGTCTCGAATCGCCTCGTGCATTCGCGTGGCCGCTTGCTCGCGATCGTCGGGATGGATCCGAGACCACAGCGTCTCTCGGCCTGCATGATCCTGATCGGGACGAAGGCCGAGGATACGGAAGCTCTCCTGCGACCACGTCATCTCGTCATTCTCGACGTACCATGTCCAGCTTCCAAGATGTGCAATGCGCTGCGCATTGGCGAGAGAGAGCTGACTCTCTCGCAATCCAATCATCGCGGTGCGGGCCTCGAGGTTCAGTCGTACACGATGGATCAGCAGGCGCCAATTGACGGGCTTGCTGAAGAAGTCGGAGACGCCGACCGAGTAGCCCGCCTCGATCGCTTCGGCTGATTCATTGGCTGTGACCATCAGGATCGGGGCTGTAGCCTGCCCCCACCGCGCTCGCAGCAAGCTGCAGATCTCGAGACCGCCGATCCCGGGAAGCATGAGATCGAGCAGCACGAGATCGGGGTGAGTCTCGCCGTAGAGCTGGATCCCCAACTCTCCATTCGAGGCTTCCACGACGTCGTAGTCGGCGGTTCGCAGAGCCCGCTTCGCGAGCATGCGAAAGGTCGCGTCATCATCGACGACGAGGATCCGCGGCAGCCGGTTCACTCGAGGCGTCTCGGCGATCGCACACGGCACGGTTTCTCGTACGGCCACATTCGAGCTGGATCGGGTGCGCGGGCGTCAGCCTTTATCGGATCGTTGCGCAGCCGAAATGGGGAGATGGCAGGTGCGATGGATGGGGCAAAGCCAGGAGAGGCGTCGCGGCGTTTCGCCCCGGGTTCAGTCCTCTTCGCGGCGGATGGCCCGCGTGAACGCGTCGAAGAGCGCGCTGCGAATCTGCGCCCGATCGGCCTTGCCGTAGACCTTGCGGAACGCCTTGAGGGGAATGATGCCCTTCGCCATCGAGCGATGCCCCCCGCCGACACCCAAGCCTTCCACCACAGCGCGAACCACATCGCCAGCCGCTCGCACATAGCCGACATTGCGGACCGAAAACACCAGATCGGTGCCCACGAGTCCCACTGCGATCGCCCACTCGGCACCATCGGCCTGCAGAGCCATGTCGGCAACCTGCGGGATGACGTCTTCGCGTACTCTGCCCAGCACGAGAATGTGAAGGCCGTCTCGCACATCCGTCTTGCTCAACGCCCTGCCCAGAGCCCGCAGGCCGTCGATTGGCAGGGCCGGACGCTCGATGCGTCGGAGCAGTGCCGCGCTGTGAGAAGTGTGGAGGTAGGCGAAGGCCACCATGTCCTGTTTGCTGGTCTCACGTCCCAGGTACTGCGTATCGCTCTTGATTCCGTAGAGGAGCGCGCTTCCCAGCCGCGGGCCAATCTCGATATTGGCGGCACGCAGGTATTCGGTGAAGATCGTCGCCGTCGCTCCGTAGTTGGGACGGATGTCGCGAATGACGGCGTCATAGCCCGTTCTCTCTGGGTGGTGATCAATCACCGCGTCCACTGATCTGACGCGCGCTGGGGGGTCTTCTCCGAAGACGTTGGGCTGAACGTCGACCAGCACGAGACCATCGACCTCGTCGAGCTCATCAGGCGTGATGACGCGAACTTCGATCCCGAGCGCGTCCGCCAGGGCGCGATTCTCCGGCCGCTGCACCTCGCCGAAAGAGATGAGTGGTGCGGTCGTCCGCTTGCGCCCGAGCAGCGCTCGCAGTGCGTAGCCGCAGGCGATGCCATCCGGGTCCGGATCGGGCTGCAGCAGGATTCCGACCTTCTCGCGTGAATCGAGCAGTGCGCGCAGCTTGACCACGCGCTGCAGGTTGGCGAGGTGGCCGAACTCATCATCGATATCATCGCGGATCAGCGTCTTGAGCCCAGTTCGCCGCAGACACGTGTGATCCGGCAGGTCGTCTGCCGACAGCACGTCCGTCAAGACGAGAATCGGCGCTGCGGCGTTGATCTTGATGATCTCGCGCACCGCACTGCGAATCCATGGGCCGTCGTCGCTCGCCAGGGCGTATTCGTCATTGGTCTTGGGGTTGAGCTTCTGGAAGGCCTCCTCACTGAGACCACCCTGCAACGACCGGAAGCCCGACGGGCGAGCGCGCGACTCCTCCTCGCGCGGGACCCAGGTGAGCTCCTCGTCCACGCCGGCGCCAATTCGGCTCCAGAGGCGGGCGGTCTCTGCTCCATCACAGACGATGATGCGGCGTCCCACCCCGGTCCGTCCCCCGTGTTGCGCGTGCGATGCTCTGCGACGGGGAGCGTCGTCGTGCCACCGGAAGCTCCGCGGCCGGCATCGCCCACGCGCCCATTGCCAGCGCAGAGACAGCCCGCCGGAGTCTAGCCTGGATTCGCGACGGGGTCGCCACGAGCTGTCTTGGGGCTGAGGGCCGCGCGCGCGGGCTCGCGGGGAGCCCGCGCAGCCGCGCGTCGCGTGGGTGGATTCGTTCAGAAGTATTTGCGAATGAGTTCGCTTGTTTTGTTCGACCGCGGTAAGCCCCTGAAGCGACTACTTCTCGCTACCCTGCCTTGGATGCGGTGCGAGGGCGACAACGACGATCGTGATCCGGAGGAATGCGTCGTGCTCCCGATCGAGGAGTCCTTCGATCTCCATCACTTCCGCCCCTCGGAGGTCCTCAAGATGCTGGATGCGTACCTGGACGCCGCGCTCGAAGAGGGCCTGCGAGAGGTCCGGCTGATCCACGGGCGTGGCAAGGGCGTGCAGCGCGCGCAGGTTCGGCAATTCCTGCGTGACGACGGCCGTGTGGAGCGCTTCGAGCAGGCGCCCCCTGCCCGCGGGGGTTGGGGTGCGACGGTTGCCTGGCTGCGAGAGCCGCCCGGGCGAGGCCGGCCATCGGCCGTGTGATGACGAGGAGACCCGCGCTGAGCGCCGAGAGGGCCCCGGGCCGTCCGCTGCTTCGCGAGCAGCTCTACGCGGCGTCACGGCGATGCGCGCTGACGACTGCCGCCACTGCAACACCGAGGGAAGCCCATGCGGATCGGAGCCTCTGCCCCCCAGCACATCTTCCTCGGTGATGTTCAGGGCTGCGCAGACGAGTTGGACGAGCTTCTCGAACGTGCGCAGCAGCGCTTCGGGGCGGACTTCGTGCTGCACCTCGTCGGTGATCTGATCAATCGCGGCCCGCGAAACCTGCAGGCCCTAACCCGTGTGCGTGAGCTCTCGGATTGCGGCAGAGCCCACTACATCCTTGGCAACCACGAGATCGCGTTCCTCATGGTGGCCTTCGAACTTCGCCCGCTCGGCCCAAGAGACAGCTTCGGAGACGTACTCCAGTCGAGTGAGGCGTCGGACTGGCTCGAGTGGTTGCGGCGTCGGCCGCTGGCGGAGTGCGGCGAGCTCGGGGGCGAGCCCTTCGCGATGGTCCACGCCGCGGTCCATCCCGAGTGGCGGCTGGAGGATCTTGCCCATCACGCCGGCAGCGCAGAGGCACTGCTCGCTGACGACGACACGTCGTCCGCCGTGCGGCTGCTCAGTCAGGACCCCAGCGGCGCCGCGCCGGGCTCGCCGCGGGACGTGCTCGGTCGGCTGACCTGCTGTCGAAGCGTTCTCGCAGCCGGCTGGTCGAGCGAGCTTCCGAAGAATGGCGCCGAGGCCTGGCACACGGCCTGGTGTCGGCACGGTCATGGCTATGGAGTCGTCTACGGGCACTGGGCGCTGCAGGGGCTCCACCTCGCACCCGGGCTGCGCGGTCTCGACACGGGTTGCGTTCACCACGGCCGCGGTCGCACGGGGTATCTGACGGCTTGGTTGCCGAGCAGCCACGATGGGCCGGGGCGTCAGTCACGCTTTGGCCTTCCGGACGACTCGCTGTGGCAGATTCCAGCGCGGCGCCGCTACTACGACTTCTGAGTCGCCGCGCGGAAGCGTCCAGAAAAAAGCCGCGTCGGGAAAATCACTGATTGATGTGCCGCGGCGGCAGGCGTAGCCTCGATGTCGTACATCGAGGCTTGGCGAACAGAAGGAGGCCGAGGTCTCGATCCTGTCGACCAAGGACATCGCCGTTGCTCTCGATGTGCAGCATTTCGTGTCGATGGGAGAGAGCGGATTCGAGGTGAGAGCGCGACGGGCGCGTCCCGTGTGGAGTTCGGGTCGCGCGGCAGGTCGCGAAGGAGCCGCGGATCAGGTGCGGGGGTCTTCCCGGCCCCGGGAGCCTCAACCAATGAAGCGGAGATTGAGGGGGTAAGGCCGGCGGCAACGGGCCGAGTCGGGTGCGTCTGGGACCCGCGACCGACCGCCGGAATCGAGTTAGTCCCGCCCTCGAGATCTCGCGGATGCGACGGCGATAGCCCGTGAGAGCGGTGACTGCCAGTCCCGCTCGAGATGCCGAGAGGCACCTTCAGGTCTGGGCAAATCAGGCTGAAGCCTCAGCGAGGCGCTTCGCGGAGAGCCGAACGGCTCATGGCCCCGTCGGAGGACTGGGAAGACACCGCCGCCTCGGAGACAGTGTCGAAGAAGAAGTCTCAGGTCTCGTGCGAGTCTCGACGCGAGCAGTGGGCGGCTCTAAGAGTTGGCCGAGCCGTCGCCCAGGGCGTGCGGGAGAACCCGCTCCCCGCCGCGGGTGTCTCACTCCGACCGTGCACAGCCCGCCCCGCTCAGTCATCATACCCCCATGTCGGCGAACTCTCGGAGCCTGCGCGACATGATGCGTCGGCAGCCGCCGAGGTCCCGCCCGCCGTCGTCAAGTGGCGCATTGCCTTTCGTTCGGGTGTGGGCCTGCCTCGTGCTGGGGGTCTTCCCCCTGCTGTTTTCCTGTGCGACGAATCCCGTAACGGGGAAGCGCCAACTGATCCTCATGTCCCAGGACGCGGAGAAGAGGATTGACAAAGAGGCTGCGCGGCAGGTAGCAGAGCAGATCGGGCTCGTCGAAGATCCGGCGCTGAACGCGTATATCGACGAGCTGGGGCAGGCGCTCGCACGACACTCGCCGCGACAGGATGTTCGCTACAGCTTTCATGTCGTTGCCATGGACGAGCCGAACGCCTTCGCGCTTCCCGGCGGTCATATCTACGTGTCGCGTGGGCTTCTCGTGCTCTCCAACTCCGAGCCCGAGCTCGCAAACGTGCTGGGCCACGAAATCGGTCACGTGGCGGCCCGCCACGCCGCACAGCGCGACACCGTGATGAAGGCTGTCAACATCATGACTGTGCTGGGAATGATCGGTGCGGTGGTTGGCGGCGCCACTGCGAGCGGCACAGGCGGGCCTGTCGGGAATCCTGGCCTGTACAGCTACAGCCGGCAGCAGGAAAGCGAGGCCGATGTGATCGGTCAAGATCTGGCGGTCAAGGCCGGCATCGATCCAATGGGGATGGCGAATTTTCTCCAGAGCCTCGATGCGCACGCCCGACTCGAGCAGGGCTATACGCGGCGCACCGGCTACTTCGACACCCATCCCGCCGCACGCGAGCGCGCCGCCGAGGCGGCGACAAGCGCCCAGGTACGCCGTTGGACTGCGAAATTCTCCATCGCGAAGACTCGCGAGGCGTACCTCGAGCGGATCAGCGGGCTCCCGATCGGTTCGCCCGCCTCCGAGGGCGTGGTCGTCGACGGTCGCTTCCTGCACGCTGATCTGGGCTTCGCCCTGCGATTTCCACCTGGCTGGCAGATCGAGAACATGCGTGCCGCGGTGATCGGCGTCGCGCCACGCCAGGAGGCCGCCGTGATGCTCGAACTCCAGGGTGCGGGCGATGATCCGCGGGCGGCCGCCATGGCGTACGGGGAGCAGCACGATGTGGCGTTCTCGCTCGCGCAGCCGGTGAAAGCAGCCGGGCTCGATGTCTTTCGGGCGCGCGGCCTGGCCCCGACGCCGATCGGCAGGGCTCTGGCCGATATCAGCTGGATCGCCTTGGAGGGCCAGATCTTTCGCCTCACAGGTTTCGCCGTCAGGGGTAGCTTCGGCAGCTACGAGGGCCTCTTCCGCTCCTTTCCGCGCAGCTTCAGGAAGCTGACCGAAGAGGAGCGCGGCAAGATCGACGAGCTGCGCCTGCAAGTCGTCAGTGCGCTCGAGGGTGAGACGCTGCTCGAGCTGAATGAGCGCACAGCCAACGAGTGGGGGCTCAATCAGACCGCTGTGACGAATCAGACGCCGCCCGACCGGCTCCTTCGGGCGGGGGAGCTGATCAAGATCGCCAACCGCAAGCCGTATCGCCCGAGTCCCGCTGGCGAGCCACCGCAGAATGGAGCCCAGTGATCCGCGCGGCACATCCAGCCGCCGAATCCCCATGGGGCCGGTCGCTCTCGAGACAGCGGGCCAGCGGGCTCGATTGCGCGGCCCAGCCGAGGAGCGGCCGGGCCGGAAGTCCATCCGCCGCCCGCGCCTGAAATCGGGCCGAGCCGAGCAAGCCTGCGCAGATCCCTGCGAGCAACAGCCGCAACGTCGCACCGGCGACCCGGTGAGATAGCTTCTAGTATGCTGCCTTCGAAGATCTGTCGAGTGGAGTCTCCATGCCCGTCGTCGTCATTCCCGCGCCGTACCGCGGTCCCACCCGGGGCCGCGCCGAAGTCAACGTGGAGGGCGCGACCGTGCTCGAGTGCCTTCGCGCTGTCGAGCGCGAGCACCCCGGGTTCCTCGAACTCGTGATTGATGAAGACGGCGGTGTTCATCGCTACGTCAAGCTCTTCATCAACCAGGAGCAGATCGACTCGCAGCCGCTCGAGACACGCCTGCAGCAGGCCGATCGCCTGGAGGTGCTGGCTGCCATCGCGGGCGGCTGATGCCAGGGTGCCCGTTGTAACCGAAGTATTGTTGGCCTCTAGACCAAGGAGTTGAAACATGGCCGGATCAGAAGGTGATCGCCTCATTTACGTTGATATGAATGATCAGAGTGTCGCGATCGAGCCTTTTCCCGAAGATTGGAAGCTGCTCGGCGGTCGCGGGTTGTCGGCAAGAATTCTGAATGAACAATGCGATCCGACCTGCCCCCCGCTTGGCCCCGACAACGTGCTCGTCATTGCACCCGGCATTCTCTGCGGCACTGCGGCGGCGACCTCTGGCCGACTTTCGATCGGCGGCAAGAGTCCACTCACCAACGGCATCAAGGAGGCGAACGTCGGGGGCAACCCCGGCCAGCACCTGGCGAAGCTCGGGTATCGGGCAATTGTCGTGAAGGGGCAACCGGCAGACCCGGAGCGGCGCTTCGGCCTGCGCGTGACGGCCGCCGGCGCGGAGGTAGTGGCCGCCGATGACTACAAGGGCCTGTGGAACTACGCATGCTGCGAGAAGCTCTTGGCGGATGAGCCGAAGGCGGCGTCGGTCATCTCCATCGGCCCCGCTGGCGAGCGCAAGCTCTCGGGTGCGTCCGTCGCCTGCACGGATCAAGACAAGGAACGGCGTCCCGCGCGCCATGCCGGCCGCGGGGGACTCGGCGCCGTGATGGGGTCGAAGTGTCTCAAGTGGGTACTGGTCGATCCCGGCAAGGCCAAGGCTCGGAAGGCGGTGGACAGCAAGGGATTCGCAGCGACCGCGAAGAGCTACAGCGCGGACTATCTCGCCGGGCCCCAGCTCTTTGCCAACGGGACGAGCGGCTTCGTGCAGACTGCGAACATGCTTCACACACTCGTGTACAAGAATCGCACCGACGGCCAGTCACCGGATGTCGCCACTCTCGACGGTGCCGGTATCGTGGCGAGCTTCGAGTCACGCGGCGGTGGTATGCACAACTGCATGACGGGTTGCATCGTGAAGTGCAGCAACGTCGTCCACGATGCCGAGGGACGCTATCAGACGTCGGGACTCGAGTTTGAAACACTCACGCTGCTCGGCTCGAGCTGTGCGATCAAGACATGGCAAGAGGTTTCGGAGCTCGACCGACTGTGTGACGAGATCGGGCTCGACACCATCGAGACCGGTGCCGCGATCGCGGTTCTCATGGACTCGGGCAACATGGAGTGGGGCGATTCCGACGGCGCCAAGAAGCTGCTGAGGGAAATCGCCGAAGGGACCGAGCTCGCTGATGTGATCGGAAACGGCGCGGTGGCGACCGGCAAGCACACGGGCCACGCGCGCGTGCCCCATGCCCGTGGCCAGGCGATTCCGGCATGGGATCCGCGGCCCCTCAAGGCCACCGGTGTGAGCTATGCCAGCAGCCCGATGGGCGCGGATCACACAGCGGGTCTGATCATCAATCCCGGCATGCAGCCGGACGAGTTCGCGCAGGCGTCCCAGGAATCGCAGATGGTGAATGCCGTGTGCGACTCTTCGGGCTTCTGCCAGTTCCTGCGCCCGAATCTCGACAGTATCAGCCGGTTCTACAGCGCCTTCTTCGGCGAGACGGTCACCCGGGAGCAGCTCGGAGACCAGGCTTGGGACATTCTGCAGGACGAGTGGAAGTTCAACGAGGCGGCCGGCTGGAAGCCCGAGGATGACCGATTGTCGGAGTGTCTCGTCGAGGAGGGGATCGGGCCCGACGGCGTATTCAAGTTCGACGTGGACGCGGACACGATCGCGGCGGCGAAGGTTCGCTTCGATCCACGCGAAGAGCTCTACACGGTGTGCGCAAGCGGCTGAGCGCAACGGCCAGGTGTGACCAGCGGGCAGGAGACGTCGTTTCCTGCCCGTCTGCTTTCGCTCCCGCTTGTCGCGACGGGACGCTGGAGACAGGGTGCGCGACGTTCGCATGAGGGGGTTCGCCGAGCGGGCGGACGTGGAGGAGGTCGACGAGTTCCTGCGCGATCACACCCGTGTCCTGTCGGCCGAGACGGTGCCGCTGGCAGACTGCGTCGGACGCGTGCTGGCGGAGGAGGTGGCTGCCGACTTCGATGTCCCGTGCTTCGAGCGCTCCGCCATGGACGGCTATGCACTGCGGGGTGAGGAGAGCTTCGGCGCTTCGGACTACGATCCGATCCGCTTCGAGCTGATTGGCGCTTCGCTGCCCGGCGCACCGTTCCCAGATCCGGTCGGGTCCGGGCAGGCAGTGCGGATCATGACGGGGGCCCCACTGCCGCGGGGGGCCGACGCGGTCGTGATGGCCGAGGTCTGCCGTGAGGAAGACGGGCGCGTGGCGGTCTCGGAGCCGGTGGCGCCGCGCCGGAACGTGGGGGCCGTGGGCGAGGACATTCGCCGCGGAGATCGGGTGCTGCGGCCGGGCAGGCGACTGCGACCGCAGGACGCGGGCCTGCTCTCATCAATCGGGCATGCGGAAGTTCGTTGTGTCACGAGACCCCGCGTGCGTCTCGTGATCACGGGCGATGAGCTGCTTCCCGCCGGCAGTGCACCGTCGGGCGCCCGCATCGTGGACAGCAACTCGCCGGTCCTGCGCGCGCTGGCTCGCCGCGACGGAGCCCGCGTGCTCCCCTTCGAGATTCTGCCGGACCGCCGCGAGCTGATTCGCCGGGTCATGGCAGAAGAGGGCTCTGAGGTGGTGTTGGTTTCGGGTGGTAGCTCGGTCGGTCAGGAGGATCACGCTCCCGGCTTGCTTGCCGAGCTGGGGAGCCTCGACTTTCACGGCATATCGATGCGTCCGTCGAGCCCGACCGGAGTGGGGCGTATTGCCGACCGCTTCGTGTTCTTGCTTCCCGGCAATCCCGTTAGCTGTCTGGCGGCCTACGAGTTCTTTGCGGGCCCCACCCTGCGCGCGCTTGGAGGCCGGTCGCGGGCTTGGCCGCAGCGGCGGGCTCAGCTGCCCCTGGCGCGCAAGATCGCTTCGGCGATCGGTCGTACCGACTACGTGCGTGTCGCGATCGAGGACGGCCGCGTCGTGCCGCTCGCGACATCCGGTGCTGCAATCCTCTCCTCGACCGTGCGGGCCGCGGGTGCGGTGATCGTGCCACGAGAACAGGAGGGAATGCCCGAGGGAGCAGAGGTAGAGGTGCTGCTCTACGACGAAGATGAGCCCGTGTGTGAGGCGGACGCACGTCATGCGGATGGAGATGGGGCGTGAAACAGAAGCAGTTTCTCGAAGTCCTCGATCGAGACGAAGCTGAGAAGCGCTGGCGCGAACGGATCGATGCCGCGACGCTTGCAGGCGAACGAATTGGCCTGGATCACGCGCTCGGGCGTGTGTTGGCCGAGGACGTTCGCTCGCCGGTGGACGTTCCGGGGTTCGATCGCTCCAACATGGATGGTTTCGCGGTGCGGGCGGCCGATACCTTTGGCGCCTCTGAGGAGGAGCCCGTTCGGCTGCGACGTGGCGAGGAGACTATTCCCACCGGCGTTGTGCCGCGCCTCGAGGTGATGCCTGGCGCTACCAGCATGATCGCGACGGGCGGGATGTTGCCCCGTGGCGCCGACGCGGTCGTGCCGATCGAGCACACCGATGTCGACGAGAGCGACGCGGCCATCGTGGTGGTGCGCCATTCTCAGACTCCCGGCGGCGCGGTCTCGTTCGCCGGCACCGATATGGGCCAGGGCGAGACCGTACTCTTCGCCGGGACGAGACTCTCGTCTCGCGAGACGGGCGTGCTGGCCGCGATCGGCTGTGCCGAGGTGACAGTCGTGCGCCGGCCACGAGTCGCGATCCTCTCGACCGGTGACGAGATCGTGCAGCCCGGCGACGAGCTGCTCCCGGGGTTCGTGTACGACAGCAACGGGCGCATTCTGTCGGATGCGGTGGCAGAGCTGGGCGGCGAGCCCTGGTTCCTCGGCGCCTTTCGCGACGACCTCGCTGCGCTGAACGAGGCCTTGCACCGAGCCCTTCGCGAGGCCGACCTCGTGCTGCTCTCCGGCGGGACTTCCAAGGGAGAAGGAGATTTGAACGCGCGGGTCGTGGCGGAGCTCGATCCCGGGATCATCGTTCACGGCGTTGCTCTCAAGCCGGGCAAGCCCATCTGCCTCGCCGCCCATCAGCGACGACCGGTCGTGATCCTGCCGGGCTTTCCCACTTCGGCAATCTTCACGTTCCACGAATTTGTTGCGCCGGTGATTCGTTCGCTGGCGGGCCTTGCGCCCGACAGCCGTGAGATCGTGAGCGCGCGATTGGCAATCAGGACCGTTTCTGCACGCGGCCGTCTCGAGTACCTGCTCGTTGGCCTGACTCGGTCTGACGACGACAGCCTATCCGCCTATCCGATGGGTGGCGGGAGCGGGAGCGTGACGTCCTTCAGCCGAGCGGACGGATTCGTTCGGATCGAGCGCAACCGTGAGATCGTCGAGGCCAGTAGCCGCGTCGAGGTCACTCTGATCGCCCGCGAGTTGCCGGTGGCCGATCTGGTCGTGATCGGCAGCCACTGCGCCGGACTCGATGTGATCGCGAGCGCTCTCGCGGAGCAGGGCTTCAGCGTCAAGCTGTTGGCAGTTGGCAGCCAGGCGGGGCTCGCGGCGGTCCGCCGCGGTGAGTGCGACGTGGCACCCATTCATCTGCTCGACCCCGAGACCGGCCGCTACAACGATCCGTTTCTGGAGCCGGGCATGAGGCTCGTCAAGGGCTACTGCCGCATGCAGGGTGTCGTGACCAGGCCGGATGAAGTCCGTGAGACCGAGGCTCTGCTGGACGACCGCAGCCTGCGCATGGTCAACCGCAATCGCGGCGCCGGGACGCGAATTCTCATCGACCGCCTGCTCTCTGGCCGGCGCCCGCCCGGGTACGCCCACGAGCCGCGTTCTCACTACGCGGTGGCGGCAGCCGTGTCGCAGGGACGCGCCGACTGGGGGGTGGCGATCGAGACGGTGGCCCGGCAAGTCGGCCTCCGCTTTCGGCAGCTGCAGGACGAGCACTACGACTTCGCCGTATCCGAAGTCCGCTGGGACCGCCCCGCCGTAGCCGCATTGCGCCGCCTGCTGGAGCCCGACACGCCGCTGCGTTCCAAGCTCACCGCACTCGGATATGGAACGGCGACGTGATCGTATGCTCGGGCTCGAGAGAACACCGTTTCGTGTCTAATTGGGCAAGCCGCCGCACCGCTGGCAGCAGCGTTCTAGCCGGCTCGGCGCCCCTCGTGATCGGCGCGGCTTCGTGGGGCCTCGCTCCGGTGCGTGATATTGCCCGCCCGCCTTCGCCGCGTTAGCCTTCGTGTCCGAGAGATGAACGAATCCAGCCCACCTATGCCAAGCGGACCAGCTCACCGCTTCTTCAGCAGCCCTCTCGACAGTGTGCGTGGACACGATCGATGCGTGCTCATGCGGTGGATGTATCCATTCGGCCGGCTCGTTGTGCGCCGTCGGATCGCCCCGGGTTCGATCAGTTTGAAGGAGTCGTCGTGACCGTTCTTGCCTCCATCGTCGCCATCATCGTCTGTCTCGCCCTCTCAGCCTTCTTCTCGGGCAGTGAGACCGCGCTCTTTCGCATCCGCTCGCACGAGATGGAGGAGGAGATGAAGGGCTCGGCAGGGCCGGCTGCGGTGGCGGTTCGCGAGCTCACGTCTTCGACTTCGCGGCTTCTCATAACGATCTTGCTCGGCAACAATGTCGTCAACATTCTCGGGGCTTCGGTGGCGTCCGCGCTTGCGATTCGTCTGCTGGGCTACGAGATCGGTATTCCCGTCGCCACCGTGATCATGACCGCGTTAGTGCTCGTGCTGTGCGAGGTTCTGCCGAAGGCGGTCGCCGCCAGTCACCCACGAGCCGTATCGCTCGCCGTGGGTCTGCCGCTCTACATATTCCATCAGGTGCTACGGCCGGTGCACGGAATCTTCGATTATGTCATCGAACCGATGGTGAGGCGCGCGACCGGCGGCAAGTCGGGCGAACAAGGCCATTCGTCGGAGGATGTCTTACGGCTGGCTCGAGCGGCCAGGGAGGATCACGAGGAGGGGTCTCCGCTCGCAATCATCGGTGCCACCTCGGAGGCGGCGGAGCTGAATGTCACCGACATCATGGTGCAGAGAACGGAGATCGACGCTTACCCCACCGACATGCCTCCGGCGGAGCTGCTCGAGCAAGTGCTGGACGGTCGTTACACGAGGGTGCCCATCTACGAGGAATCGATCGATCGCGTGCTGGGGATCGTCCACCTCAAGGATTTGATCAAACTCGTGCGAGCTGGCGGAGTGGATGTCCAGTCGGTGCTGAAGCCCATTCTTCGCGTGCCCGAGCGAAAGCCGATTCTGCGCCTGCTGGCGGAGATGCAGCGCGGCTTCTGCCACATGGCTTTGGTCAAGGACGAATTCGGTGTCACCCAGGGGCTGCTCACCCAAGAGGACATTCTCGAGGAGATTGTCGGCGAAATCCGCGATGAGTTCGACTCAGAGGAGCTCTTCACGATCAGCCGGCTGAGCGACGACAGCTATGAGACGCTGGGGCGTGTCACGGTGTTGGACTTCAATCGGGAATCAGGCTGGCAGGTCGCGGCCGAACGTGGAGACACGATCGGTGGTCTGATCTTCAACACTCTCGAACGAGCACCCCGAAAGGGAGAAGTGGTCAGTGTGTCGGGATACGATCTGGTCTGCGTGGATGTCTCGGGCAGTCGTATCGCCCGGGTTCGCGTGATCGAGCGACCGATGGATGTGAAGGCCGAGGCGAACGACGGGGACTAGAAGCTATCCGACCCGCCGTATCGCCTGGGCCTTGATGATCACGAACACGCGACTCCCCGCAGCGAGGCCGAGCCGCTCGACTGCACCGGTCGTGAGCTTGGCGACCAGCGGCTCGCCCGCGTCGACATGCACGAAGACGCCGCCCTCTCGCTGCTCGCAGCGCGCGACGCGAGCCGGAATCACGTTCCGGGCCGAGATTCCCCGGGGCTCATCGACCGCCAGCAGCAAATCGTGGGCCGGAAGGCCGACCGACACCTTCGCCCCCACGTCGAGCAACCACGGCACCACCAGCCGCAGGCCGTGATCGGTCTCCACCGTGCACCCACCGGATTCGCTGCCCTCCGCGAGAACGCGAGCGTCCAGCACATTCTCGAGGCCGAGTGCCTCCGAGAGGGGGAGCACGGCCTGGCTCCAGAGCACCTCGCGTGCCGAGCCATGGGCGATCACGCTGCCCTCGTTCAGCACAGCCACGCTTCCGCCGAGCAGGATCGCCTCGTCGGGATCGTGGGTGATGTAGAGCATCGGCAGGTCCAGCTCATCGCGTATGCGCAGGAGATAGGGAAGAACCCTGGCACGCAGTGGCAGATCGAGTGCCGACAGGGGCTCGTCGAGCAACAGCACCCGCGGACTGGAGGCGATCGCACGGGCGAGCGCCACCCGGCTCTGCTCGCCGCCGGACAGCTCCGCCACGCGCCGCGTCAGCAGGTGTCCGATCTCGAGCACGTCGATCGCGCGTCGCAGGATCGCAGGGGCGTCGCCGCGAGCGCGCTCCTGGCCGAAACGGAGGTTGCCAAGAACGTTCAGGTGCGGGAAGAGAGTCGGGGCCTGGGGTACCCAACCGAGCTGACGCTGCTCGGTTGGCAGCCGCAGGCCGCGTTCGAAATCGTCCAGCCAGTACCCGGCCAGGCAGATTCGAGCCCGCCGTGGAGAGTGCAGGCCCAGTACGCACTCGAACAGGGTCGTCTTGCCCGAGCCACTCGGCCCGAAGATGACAGCCACGCGATCGCGCCAGCTCAGCTCGACGTTCAGCGAGAAGCCCGGCCGAGGCAGCAAGACATGGAGCAGTGAGTCGCCGCTGCTGCGCATCACCTGTCCTGCCGTAGCCAGCCCTCGGCCAGCAACATGCTGGTGAAGGCGAGGAGAAACGAGGCGCCGCACAGCACCAGCGCGCTGGCATCGTCGCCGAGCTGCACGCGCGACCAGATGCCGAGCGAGAGCGTCTCTGTGCGGCCCGGGATGATGCCCGCTACCAGCGCCGTCGCGCCGAACTCGCCAAGCGCACGTGTAAAGGCCAGCAGCGAGCCGTAGAGGACACCACGACGTGCCAGTGGCAGCGTTACGCGTACGAAGGTGCTGAGCCGTCCCAGCCCGAGTGAGCGGGCCACGGCCTCGTAGTCTGGCTCCACCTCCGCGAAGCTCTGCTCGCAGGCGCGCGTCAAGAGCGGAAAGCCGACCACCGCCGCCGCCAGCGCGGCCGCCCACCAGCTGAAGACGATGTCGACATTCAGCCATTGCCAGAGCGCGCTCAGCGGCCCCTGCCGTCCGAGCAGGATCAACAGCCCCAGTCCCACGGCGACCGGCGGCAGCACCATCGGCAGCGAGACCAGCGCGTGGACAAGCGTCCTGCCGCGGAAGCGATGACGCGCCAGCAGATAGCCGACCAGCACGGCCGGGGGCAGGATCGCCAGTGTGGCCACCAGCGCCACCCGTACAGTCAGTCCCGTGATGCTGAGAAGCTCCAAGCCCGTCATTTTCCGCGGCCTTCACGCGGCATCGGCGGATCGAGCGGCGCAAAGCCCGCCTCTCGCAGTAGTCGGCTCCCTCGAGGGCCCCGCAACTCGTCGAGAAACGCGGCGCCCACCACGGGTGAGCGACCGGTGCTGAGTCGAGCGGCGGCGTACACGATGCGCGGCTGCTCCCGCGCCGGAATCTCAAACGCCAGCGACGCTCGGCGCGCCACCAGGGCATCGGTCGCGTAGACGATCGCGAGGTTCGCATGTCCCGCCTCGACCGCGGCCAGCGTCGCGCGAGCGTGCTCGGTGATGACCAATCGCGGCGTCAGGGCTTCGATCAGTCCGTGTCGGGCGAGCCACTGCCGAGCGTAGCGTCCCAGCGGTACGGCATCGGTCGGCATGGCGATACGCCGGACCTCCGCCCCGAGCAGGTCGGCCGCTCCCGTGATGCGCAGGTCGCTGCCGCCTGGCCGCATGACCACCAGGCGGTTGCTTGCGAAGGCGAAGCGCTCACTCGCCCGTGCCAGGCCTCGCGCCTGCAGATCATCCACGATGCGTGGGTCGGCGGAAAGGAAGACATCGACGGGAGCCCCCAGTCGAATCTGTACCCCCAGAGCACTCGACGCGCCGAAGTTGAGGCTCACGGTCGTGCTGCGATGACGCGCCTCGAACTCGTCGGCGAGTTGCTCGATGGGCTCTCGCAGGCTCGCGGCAGCCGCCACGACGAGTCCGTTCGCCGCGGCTGGACCGGCGCCCAGCAGCAGCGTCGCCAGCAGCAGGCTGACGAGGACGCCGCCGGCTCGGATCTGGACCGGCCTCGGGCTGCCAGCTTCTCGCGTCAGAAGCCCGCGGCCGATTTCAGCGCCGGCCCGTCGCCGCACGCGAAGGCCAAAATGGGCCATGACGTCGTTGGCCGGGGTCTTGCGGAGCGGTTCACTGTCATTCGGCATTCGCTACTCGCCCGGCCGCCCCGAGGGTCTCAAGTGGTGGATGCGTGCCCCGTCATGTAAGCATAGGTTGTGGATCCGGAGGACTCGGGGGAACGCTAGCCAGGTGCGAAGAATCATGCAGGGCGTTGGTCTGGTGGCTGCCGTCTTCGTACTGGGAGCGCTGCTGCTGGACGAGGGTGAGGTCGTAACGCTGATCACGCATGGCGAGGGCCGAAGCTACACGACCCAGCTGTGGATCGTTCGGGTCGAGGGGCAACAGTACCTGCGTGCTGGTAGCTCGCGCGTGCGCTGGCTCCGAAGGTTGCGTGCGAATCCCGATGTGTGGCTACGTGCTTCACCGGCCCGAAGCGAACAGGCTCGGGCCTATCGTGCCCGGCCGATCGCGGACGAGGGCGTGCGCGAGCGGGTCAACCGCGCCATGTTGCTCAAGTACGGCCTTGCGGATCGGCTCTGGGGCCTCTTCTCCAGCCGCCGGAAGTCCGTGTCGATCTTGCTCGAGCTGGCTCCCGTCGAGGCCTGGTCCGCCGCCCCCGGTCTGGCGGACGGCCCGGGAGACTCACCGTAGCCGCTCGTCGAGGAAAGACGCGATCGGCCACGCCCGCCGGCGGTTCGCCTGAGCTGCGAATCGAGAGCCTCGCCGCAGGCGGTGACGGTGTCGCGCACCTGCCCGACGGCAGAGCGATTTTCATCCCCCTCACGGCGCCGGGTGATCGCGTGCGGGCTCGCGTAGTCTCCCAGCATCGGCGGTTCGCGCGGGGTGAGCTGACGCGCCTGCTCGCACCGGGGCCGAGTCGCTGCGAGCCTCAGTGCGATGTCTTTGGCCGCTGCGGCGGGTGCTTCTGGCAGCACGTCGGCTATCCGGACCAGATTGCGGCCAAGCGCGCGATCCTGCGTCAGGCGCTCGAGCGGATCGGCGGTTGCCGGCTGCCAGCGGTGGTTCCATTCACCCCCTCGCCCGGCGCATATCGCTATCGATCGCGCGCACGGCTGCTGGTGGAAGGCGGGCGAGTCGGCTATCGAGAGCGCCGCTCACATCGGCTGTGCGCGGTGACCCGCTGCCCTGTGCTCGCCCTCCCGCTCCAGGCAGAGCTGGCCGGGCTCGCGGCTCGCGCCGCCGGCCCGCCGCTGAACGCATCGCGATCCCAGCCGGCCGAGGAGTGGGAGATCGCCATGGGGAGTGGCGGCGAGACACGCGCGAGCTGCCTTGAGTTGTATCGTCACCCGCAGGGGGCGGGGGCGGAGCGGTCGCGGCTGACTCTGCGCGTCGGGGGTGACGAGCTCACCCTCTCGGTGGGCACCTTCTGTCAGGCCAATGCGCTGCTCCACGAGGCGCTCTGGTCCGGCGTGCGGCGGGCTGTCGGTTCCGGTGATCGGCTGATCGAGCTATTCGCCGGGGCTGGCTTCTTCACGCTCGCTCTGGCCCGCGGATTCTCTCGCCTGACGGCCGTGGAGGCGAGCGCAGGTGCCGTGGCGGATCTGCAGCGCAATCTCTCGATGGCGGGTCACCGGGAAGTGCAGGTCATCGAGGCACGCGTCGAGGCCGCGCTGCGCGATCCCGCGCTTCGATGTCCCGATGTCGTGCTTCTCGACCCACCGCGGGTCGGCCTGGCCCCAGGTGCAGCGGATGCGTTGGCGCTGCTCGGCGCCCGCCGGATCGTCTACCTCTCGTGTGATCCGGCCACGCTGGCTCGAGACGTGCGTCGGCTCGGGCTTCAGGGCTACCGACTCGAGTCCGTAGAGGGATTCGACCTATTCCCCCAGACACCTCACGTAGAGGCACTGGTCTCCCTGCGGCGCATATCCGATGAATAGATCGGGGCTTGCTAGGGTTCGATCAGGCCGTGGCGCAGCGCGTAACGCACCAGCTCTGTCGCCTTGCGCACGCCGAGCTTGCGCATCAGGCTCGTGCGGTGGGCCTCGACGGTCTTCGTGCTGATCTTGAGCTCGACTGCAATTTCCTTGGCCGAGAGCCCCTCTGCGATGAGATGCAGCACTTCTCTCTCACGGCCAGAGAGCAGCGAGAAGGGCTCGTTGCCCGACTGCTTGGGGCTGCGAAGCTGGTCGACGATCTCTCGGGCGACGACCGGGCTGAAGTAGCTGCCGCCCTTCATGACCTCGCGAATCGCCGTCACGATCTCGGCTGCCCGCCCGTTCTTCAGCACATAGCCGTCGGCCCCGAGCGCAATGGCGCTCTGGATGAACGGCGGATCACCGTGAACCGAGAGGAGGATGACCTTAACCTGCGGGTGTTTGGCGCGCAGGCGTTCCAGCGTCTCGAGTCCCCCGAGCCGTGGCATGGTGATGTCGAGAACGACGACGGCCGGCTGGTGTTTCTCGACCTGCTCGAGCACCTCTCGTCCATCACGCGCCTCGCCCGAGACCTTCAGATCCTGTTCGGATTCGAGCAGTCGGCGCAAGCCCTCCCGCACGATCCCATGGTCATCTGCGACGAGTACAGAAATCACCCATTTAGCTTAACTAAACTGCCGCGCGTTCTTCAATCGCTGTTTGGCTCGAAGCGGCGGTTCTCGTAGCCAGTGACACCCACACGGCACGCCGGTAGCATGTTCATCCAAGTTTCAGCTCGGCCGAAGGAGAGGCGGGGGGGCGTCTCTTCGTTAGAGTCCTCGCAGCGATCTGGGCTCCGGGTGCCGACGCACTCCGAGGTCATCGTCGCTTCATCTCCGGAGCTGTCATGTCACCCTTCGATTCGGCCGGGGAGCGCAACCGAAGCCAGCGATCTGGCAGCGCCAGCGCTCTGGGCGGTATCGGGCGGAGCGACCCCGAGCAGAGGCACAGCCGGGAGGCTGGCACCACGGGGTTCACTCTCTACGTCGAAGGCCCGCGGGATTGGGACCTTCTGCGGATCTGGGCGCGTCGCCTCTCGCCAGCTCTGGCCCGCTCGCTGGATCCCGGTGCGGTGATTCTCGGCGGGCGTCAGCCCGCCCGAGCGGTCGAGCACTTTCGCAGCCTCGGCGGAGCCGCAGCCGGCGGTCGTGGCCTGGTAGTCCTCGATCGCGATCACCACACCGAGTCGCGTCGAATCATGCCTGCGGAGCCCGGTCTCGAGTTCTTCACCTGGGGACGTCGCCACATCGAGAGCTACGTCCTCGTCCCCGACGCCATCCGCCGCTTCCTCGCCCGCGGCTCGGGCGCTTCACGGGCCAATCGGCTGATCGACGACCACATTCCGCAGCCGGACGACGAGAACGCCCACAGCAGCATCAACGCCAAGCATCTTCTCGGAAGCAAGGGCCCGCTCGCGCGCGAACTCGGTCAAGCCCTATCGCCCGGCGCGATTGCACGCTGCATGAGAGCTGAGGAGTTCCATCCCGACATCCTCTATCTCTGCGACAGAATCCGCTCTGGCCTCGGGTTGGTGGAGCCGGTGTGCGAAGTGGTCCGCCGCCCGGTCTCGTCGTGACGACAGCGATGAAGGTCCTGGCACTCGACTTCGACGGCGTGATTTCGGATAGCGCTGCCGAGGCTTTCGTCGTGGCGATGCAGACCTACGCGGAGCTGTGTCCATCCTCTCGGCTGGCGGCCGGAGCCGACGAGCTGCCAAGTGGCGGGTACGCGAAGATCCAAGCCAACCAGATCTATCCGGCCTTCGTGGAGCTGATGCCACTGGGCAACCGCGCCGAGGACTACGCGGTGGCTCTTCGGCTCATCGATCGAGACACCGCGGTGGTTGACCAGGCCGAGTACGACGAGCACAGGCAGGCACAGGGGGCGCGCTTCCTCGAGGACTTTCATCACCTCTTCTATCAACGGCGTCGAGCGTTGCTCGAGGCGGATGAGGGGGCTTGGCTGGCGCTGCTTCGTCCGTATTCCGACTTCGTCGAAGTCCTTCGCCGCCGTGCCGACGATGCCGTCCTCGCGCTGGCGACCGCGAAAGACCGAAACTCCGTCGAAGTTCTGCTGCGCACCTACGGGATCGCGGACCTCTTCCCGAGCGAGCGCATCCTCGACAAGGAGGCGGGTGTCAGCAAGCGCGCGCATCTGTCAGTGCTGCGCCAGCGGCTCAGTGTTGCCTTCGCCGATATCACCTTTGTCGACGACAAGGTGAATCACCTGCAGAGCGTGGCATCACTCGGCGTGCGATGTGCACTGGCTGCGTGGGGATACAATGCGCGTCGAGAGCACGAGATTGCCCGCTCGCTCGGCTACCCGGTGTGCAATCTGATGGATGCGGAACGGCGCATCTTCGGGCCCGCTTGAAGGGCCCGACAGCTTCGACGAGCCCCCCAAAGGGCGGTTGGTCGGTTGGACGGCTGCGAGATTCGGGATACCCTGGCAACGCCTCCCAGGGAATCGTGCACAACGAGCTGCGCCTCTGGCTCACGAGGCGGTGCGGCCGGCAAAGCCCACCGGCACAGCGCCCGCTGCTTCATGAGCGACCGCTGCTTTCTGAATAGGAGTTCGTCTTGGACATCGGCTTTCGCATGCATGCGGAGCGCACGCCGAACCCGGATAGCGTCAAGTGGGTTTTGAGCCAGTTCGTCGTCGAGAACGGTACGTGTGTCAGCTTTGCGTCGCCGGTCGCGTCTGATGTCTCTCCCCTCGCAGCGCGCCTATTCGCTGTCGAGGGCGTAACGGCTGTCTTCCTCGGGCCTGACTTCGTCACCGTCAGCAAGCGCCAGGAACTCGCGTGGGCGGATCTGGCGGAGCCGATCGTCGAGGGCATCAAGGCCTGGGTGGCGGCGGAGGAACCGGCCGTCGGCGAGAGCTATGAGGCGGAGCGTCTGGTCGATGACGGCGGCATCGTGGCCCGCATTCGGCGCATCCTCGAGGACGAGATCCGCCCCCAGGTGGCGATGGATGGTGGCGACGTAGTCTTCGCCGGCTTCAGTGACGGCGTCGTCCAGGTCTATCTCCGAGGCGCCTGCGCGGGCTGCCCGAGTTCGTCCGTAACGCTGAAGATGGGAATCGAAGCGCGGCTTCGCCAGGAGATACCCGAGATTCACTCGGTCGTCGCGGTGTAGCGCGGTCATCGGCGCCCCCGATCGCCGCCGGGGGGCGGTTGTACCGGCGGTGTGTGAGAGGTGCGGGGAAGCGGGACGCGAGGAGTGCTCAGCGTGCGAAGCGGCAGGAGAGGGCGCCGGGGCGGCGCGACGTTGCGGCGGCGGATGAGCGGTCGCGGACGCGCGACGCTGCTCGCAATCGCGCTGATGGTCACCTTCGCACTGGGCTACGGCGCCAGCGGTGTGGTGACGGAGGGGCTGGCCCGCCTGCATTCGAGCGCCTCGGGAGTTGGACTCCTTCGCCGCGGCGAATCCGCCTTCGCCGTGTCCAGTGGCGCCCAGCCGTCGTTAACCGGCCCGGTCGCTCTCTCACCTCCCAGTGAGATCTTGGCCCGCCTGCCGGTAGCGGTTCAGGACTACGATTCAACGCTCAGCGTGGTGGACGGGCTCGATCCCGCGGCGCCGCCGCGCTGGGTCGAGAGCGTCTCCCTGCGCGGGGGCGGTGGCCCACTCGTGGGACCGCTGCAGGTGGAGTACTCGTTCGATGCTGAGCTGACACGTCGCATTCTCGAGGTGCTCGATCGAGGGCGAGTCGGCAGAGGCCACGTCATCGTCCTCGACCCCAGCTCGGGACGACTGCTCGCCTACGTCTCGACCGATGTGGGCGCCTTTCCGCCGGATCGATCCTACCCGGCGGCCTCCTTGGTGAAGGTCGTGACCGCCGCGGCCGCCTTGTCCGGCTCTCCGGAGGAAGCGAGCCGACCATGCGTCTATCGCGGCAATCAGTATCGTCTGACACGTTCTCGCGTATATCGTCCGAAGTCTGGCAATCGGGTTACGCTCGGACGCGCGTTGGCGACGTCCAATAACCAGTGCTTCGCACAGCTCGCCGTGAACACCGTGGGGAGCGAGGCGCTGCTGGCAGCCATCGAGAACTTCGGCTGGCTGGAAGGGCCGGCGCCCGGTCATCCGGCCGGATCGATCGATCCAGGCAAGAGCGATTACGATCTGGCGCGATTGGGATGTGGTCTGTCGGGGTGTCGCATCACCCCCCTCCACGCTGCACAGCTGGCGGCGATACTCGCGAGAGGAGAGCGCGTCACGCCCTGGTGGATCGACCGCGTACTCGATGCCCGCGGAATGGAGCTGGCGCTTCCAAGCAGGCCTCCGCCTCGGCGGGTCATGAGCGAGGCGCTGGCCGGTGAACTTCGCAGCATGCTGGTTCGAACCACGACGCGTGGAACCGCGCGCGGGGCATTTCGCGATCGCCGCGGCCGCGCCAGGCTGGGCGGCATTCAGGTCGCGGGTAAGACGGGGAATCTGACCGGCACTGATCCCGCCGGACGCTATGAGTGGTTCATCGGCGTCGCTCCAGCGGGCGAGCCGAGCATCGCGGTGGCGGTGCTTCAGCTCCAGGGCAATCTGTGGTGGTCGAAGTCCTCACAGATCGCGGCCGATGTGCTGGTCCAAATCTTCTGCCGGCGCGGGCGCTGCGAGCCGGGTCTAGCGGCCCGCTTTACCGGCGATCTCGGAACGACCGTCTCGCCGGTCCTGCTCTCCGATTCGTCCGCCCGCCGACGCTGACGATGCCTCGAGCACAGCGTCTTCCGGTGCCCGACTCGGGTTAACCTCCCGTCGCGCTCGGTATATCGCGGCGGTTTGCCGCCAAGCGACCGCCGTCAGAGGGCTTTCAAGCCCGCGAGCGCGATTGGGTCAGGCTTTTGTGGCCGCGAACCGATAGCGGGGAAAGCATGGCTATACTATCGCGGCCGCTGACCCGGAAAGCACGCGCCGTGACCCGCAGTAGATCGTCCACGGGCCAGCAGAGACGAGGAACTGGTGTCCGATAGCGAACAGACCAACCGCCCGTCTGCATCGGGTCACCGATTCGGACCGGACCTCTCCTGCTCGGAGTGTGGCGTCACGTGGGATGAACACCAAAAGGATCCGAGCCCCTGCGTGCGCGCCGCCAAGGAGAACGCCTTCGAGGCGCAGGACGACAGCGGCGAAAGGCCACCGTTGCTGTCGAGTGCCAAAGGTCGCGACGAGAGGTGAGGCGAGTCGGATCGCTTTAGGACACTAGGTTCGCACTCAGCCGGCGATGATCTTGCCGCCGGCCGGCATCTGGCCCGGGACCACAATGCGAGAGGCTTCCTGTCGCTGCAGCTCCCTCGCTTGATCAATCATCTGCTCAACGGCCTGATTGACGGCTTCCGGAAACTGATCGAAGGCCTCTGACAAGCTCTTCGCCTCGATGAGAGCCTGCACGGGCAGCGGGCCACGCTGTGACATGAGCGTGGTTTCGCCGATGAACTTCGTCTCCCGACTCTCGTCGACGCTTCCATCTGCATGGACCGGGGTGAGCTGCCGGATCGACGCCACCTTCAGATCAGAAAAAGTTTCCTCGCGGTACAGGTTGGTCTTGTCGACCGCAATCTCCGCGATGGGAGGCTGTTCGCTCAATGTAGTGTCCTTTTATGTTGCGCCCTTCGTGATGCCGATTCACCCGCGGCCTTTGCCGCGGGCACCGGCGACTGCGCTCACGCGAGCGGTCGCCAAGGGCTCTCGGATGCGGGATCCGGACCGCGTATGGTTGCAGAATGCTCTGCCGTTTCAAATGCCAGCCCGTGAGCAACGCCCGTGCACTCGCCACCCCCCGGGACCCGCAGTCTCGATGTCGTCTCGGCCGCTGCCGCCTACGGCTTTCCACCGCGGCATGATCCGATGCTGAGAGGGCGTTGACGTCGCCCTGAGCTACCGACGGATTCTCGGATCTCCTCCTTTCGCGACCCTGCGGTCCCTTCGATGACATGCCTGAGAGCAACCGGCGAGAGTATGGGCGGGTTGCGAGTTGGGTGAGGGGCGCTCCGAGGGCTCGATCCGGGCCTGGCACGAGCCGAGCAACTGTTGGGGGCAGACGCGGTGGCGAGAAGAGGAGGGACCAGTCACGATCGTCTCGCTCCCGTCTCACCGCACTTGGCGGGCGCTCCGAGCGAGTGGGTGAGCCGCAGGCTCGCGGGCCGAAGCAACGCCATGCGATGTGTGCGCGAGCGCATCGTCTCGCTATCCCAGATGCGTGTTCCAGTCCTGATCGCCGGCGGACGCGGAAGCGGTCGCGATCGGGCGGTCGGGGTCCTGCACGAGATCGACCGTCGTGGCGGTCGGCCACTCGTCGTCGTGCGCTGCGGCAACTTGATCGGCCCCACGCCGCTACCCCCTCGCGGCTGCCACGTCTACCTCGACGAGGTGGCGCGCCTGTCCCCGGTCGAGCAGGGGAGATGGCTCGAATACCTGGGGCTGCGAGGCGACGTTCGGACGAGTCGGGTCGCGAGGGTCTACGCCTCGACGTCGCACGAGCTTCGAGCCTGCGTTCGCGAGGGGAGCTTCTCACCCCCGCTGGCCGAGTACCTGTTGCGCTTCACGATTCAGCTGCCGCTTCTGGCCGATCGCCGGCAGGACATTCCCGACCTCGTTCACAGCCTCATGGATGAGATCGGCACGCGTCTAGAACGCGACATCTCGCACATTGAGGCGCGCGCCCTGCAGCGCCTGCGCGCCCAGCCGTGGCCCGGCGACGTGGCCGAACTGGCCGGCGTAGTGGAGAAGCTCGTCGCCTATTCGGGTAGCGGCGAGATTACGCTCGAATCTCTCGATCAGGTGTTGGATGAATCGCGCCAGGTTGTGACCACGATTCGAGCCGAGCTGAAGCTTCGGCGCCGCCGCGAGCTGATTGCGCTGCTGCATGATTGCGGCGGGAATCTGGCCGCGGCTGCTCGCCGACTGGGCGTGAGCCGCAGCACCCTCGTCAGTCGAGCGCAGCGCTCAGGGCTGCTGCCTCCGCCGCGAGCGGGTTAGCATACTGTCGGAGCATCGTTGGTGTGAGATCCGGAACGAGGATTCAGATCGAGATTCCCGACTGGCTGGAGTCGGAAGCGCGAGGCTGTGAACGGCTTGAGACGCGCGAGCAGAGGATGGCCTTTGCGATTCGTTTGGCGCAGCTCAACATCGATCGCGAAACCGGTGGTCCGTTCGGCGCCGCCGTCTTTGAGCGAGACGAAGGGGGGTTGGTCGCCGCCGGTGTCAACCTCGTGCTGCACTCGGGCTACTCGTTCGCACACGCCGAAGTAGTTGCCCTCAGCCTGGCACAGAGGGCGGCGGGCACATTCGATCTCGCAGCTGCTGGCCCACCGTACGAGCTCGTGAGCAGTGCAGAGCCCTGTGCGATGTGCGCAGGCGCGAGCTGCTGGTCCGGCATCGCACATCTCGTCTGCGGAGCCAGGCGTGAAGATGTCGAGGCGATCGGCTTCGACGAGGGGCCTAGATCACCGGATTGGGTCGCGCAGCTAACGGCTCGCGGGGTCCCGGTGACGCGCGACATCTCGCGCGAGCAAGCGGCTGCGGTGCTGCAGAGCTACCGCGCCCGAGGTGGCTCGATCTACAACGCTCGTCCCTGAAGCGGATCGGCCATCGCTGGTCGGGCCGCTCCTTCCGCCCTTACTTGGCCGCCCGTGCCTGCTTGCGCCGCCGCGTGCGACGCTTGTTGCGCAGCCGCTTGATCTTCTGCTTGCTCTTGCTTCTGGCCATTCTCTCTCCCGAAAGGAGCGCCGAGGCTACCGGAGTCGCCAGCGGTCGTCGAGGATTTCCGAGAGAACGGCACCCAGGCCCCGCATCTCCCCCTCTTCGAGCGATTCCACGCTCGGCAGGCAGGCGACAAGCTTTTCCAGAGCTTCCGCGACACCGGGGTCGACATCCTCGAACAACAGCGCCAGACCCTCGTCGCCGTCGTCGCGAGCAACCACGGCGGAGAGCAGGAAGGGGTCGTTCTGGCTGGGACCATAGATGGCGAGCCGGAAGCGATCGCCCACATGTAGATCCGCAAGGCGCTCGACCCGCATGCCACCGGCGGACAGGTCACGCCCCATCAGCACCCGACTGTGGGACTCCGCCAGCGCGACCACGGGATTCGAGAAAGCGCTGCGCGCGTGGGCGCGTCGTTCCGATCCCGCCGGATCCAACATCCCCGCTGTCTCGACGGCCGCGTCGTGCAGCCGCACACCGACCTCTTCGCCCACGCGAATCGAGGGGTCGGTCTCGTCGTCGAGCATGAGACCGGGAATCGCCGAGCTTCGCCGAGGGGGCAGCGACAGCTGGCTGTCTTCCGGCTTGATGATGGAGTCCGGTCCCATCGACCACCTGTTGATGACGCCGGCCAGCCGAGTGCACTGCGCGTCGTCCATTTCGTCGACGTTGAAGACCATGGCGGCACTGTGCCTGAGAGCGCCGTCTTCGCTTGCGTTCCCGGCGACGCGCACGAGCCGCCCCGAGAGGCGAAGGCCTCTGCTTCCCGTCGTCTTGGGAGGCAGCTCCAAAGTCAGCTCGCTCTCGAGTTGGAATGGAGCGCAGGACAGCAGGCGACAGCCGCGGTTGGAGATGTCCATCAGCACCGCGTTCTGTTGCTCCCGTCCACCGGAGAGCGAGACGTGCGAGCCCACGGCTACGCGTGAGTCGCTTCGGCGTTCGTCGCCCTGATAGATCGCCCGGCGGATCAGCAGCTTCCAGACTGACTCGTGTGCGGGCAGGCGTACCAGCAGGTGGTAGCCCATGCGCCTCAGCATGCGGCGCATGGCGGCCGAGTCCTCGCGCACCGCGATGATTCGCACCGGCCGGCCGTTTCGGGCGCCGGGAGGTGACCCCCGACGCACCAGCGGGGCGCGGCGAGGTGTTGCGATCAGGAGGTCGCGCGGCGGGGACATCTGGTCGTCGTTCTCGCCGCCCCGTAGTCGGGTGAAGGGAAGCTCGAGGTGGGCGAGAAGACTCGCCACTTCGTTGAGCTCGCCATCGTCGAGTAGCAGGATGCTGGGAGGCTGGACCATGAGCGGACCTCTGGTGGAATTCGGCAGTTCGGCTGCTCGTGCTTTTCGACCGATTCCGTCTCGTGCTGAAGCGGAGAAGACGAGGAGAATCGGTGATTTGCTGGCCGGCAGGTCGTACTCAGCCGAGCCTGGCCGCCGGCTCTCCGCACCACCGGCGCCTCGCCTCGGGTGCGGCCCGGGCGAGCTGCCGGGCCGACAAGATGAACGCGCCGGCAGCGGCCAGGAGCGCGACGGTGCTGAGGGACGGGAGCCAGTTCGCGCGCGAGATCAGCGCAGCCACTGGCGGGCCGCCGAGAGCGAGCAGATTGTTGCCCACGTGGCACACGATGGCGCTTCGGACGCTGCCCGTGACGGCCACCACCGCAGCCAGATAGAGGCCGAGGACGACCGCCGCCGCCTGCGCGGGATCCCGGTGGCAAGCACCGAACAGCAGCGACGTGCCGACCAGCGCGGCCGAGAGGCCCCCGATACGCTGGAGCGCCCGCAGGAGCAGCCCGCGAAACAGCAGCTCCTCGGCGATAGCGGGCGCCAGGACGAGCCCCAGCACCGCCAGAAGTATCTCCGGAGTCCGGGCCTCCGGCAGCGCGTTTGCGATCACTTCGGGCCGACCGCCATACCGAGCACCGCAGAGCTGGATCGCGCTGTCGAGGAGCTGGCTGAGGCCGAGCATTCCCATCAGGACGAGGCCGCTTCCCGCCACGCCCAGTGTCGGCCAGGCGCGCTCGATCAGCAGGGCACGACGCCAGTGGGGTCCAGCGGGGATGGCACCGGCCAGGGCGAAGCAGAACCATGCGCCGGAAGCCAGCAGCCCCGTCCAGGCGAGCGCTGCCACACTTGGCGCGTCTTCGGCACTGCGAAGCAGGGCACAGCCGAGCAAGGCCGGGCCCGCCGCTGCGAAGAGCAGCGCGGTGGGCATGCGGAGGCGAGCATTCCGGATCACCCATGGAGCGTACTGCGCCGGCGCCGTCGTTCTCAAACGAAGCGGATCGTTGCTGGCATTGGTCGGGCGGTTGCTACCCTGCCGATTGTGGAGAAGACCGGACTCGCAGGGTCGCTACTCATCGCGATGCCCCAGTTGCAGGATCCGAATTTTCGTCGCGCGGTTCTGCTCATGGTGCACCACGACGAGGGGTCAAGCTTTGGTCTGGTGCTCAACCGACCGGCAGACCTGCTCGTCGCCGACCTCTTCAGCGGTCTTCAGTTCGAGTGGCGCGGTGATGGCTCGCAGAAGGTCTCCTGGGGCGGGCCGGTCGAGCTCAATTCCGGCTGGATGCTCTTCGGCGACACGCTCGCGGTCGCCGAGCACACCGAAGAGGTCACCCCGGTCGTGCCCGGCCTGAACTTCGCTGGCTCGCTGGAGGTTTTCCGCAGCGTCGCCCAAGCGCCGCCGCAGCAGCTGCGCTTCTTCTTGGGTTACTCGGGCTGGGGGCCGGGACAGCTCGAGTTCGAGATCGCCCAGGGTGCCTGGCTCTCCGCCCCCGCCACACCCGACACCGTGTTCATTGCTTCACCCGATGCCATGTGGGACAGCGTGGTGCGCGGTCTCGGCATCGATCCCAGCACGTTGGTCTCCACCAGCGGAATCCACTGAGAGTGCGAATCTGCATCGTCTGCCGACGCGACCTGGTGAGACAGGCGGGCTAGCCTCGGCGCATGGCCGTTAGAGCGAGACCCGCAGTGTGCTGTCGGCCGCGGGCGGTGCGTCCACTGCCCGCGAGAAGGCAGCAAGACTTGATCGCCGCCTTGAAGGCGCTTGCCGACCCGACCCGGCTGGAGATTCTGCGCCTGATCGCGGCTCAACCGGCACCGCTCTGCGTTTGCGACATCGTGGACCGCTTCGAGCTCGGGCAGCCAACGATATCCCATCATCTCAAGGTACTGCGGCGTGCTGGGTTGGTGGAGACGGGTCGCCAGGGGATTTGGTCTTTCTATAAGCTGGGCGCCCGCACGCGCGAGATTCTCGCTGGTGTTACGTCGTTGGTCGACGGACGCGAGGGAGAGTTGACTCCGGATAGCACTGAGCGTTCATGACCGCCCGCGTCCCGCACGGCGCTCCGCACCGGAGCGATCCGGGCTAGACTCGGCATTACCGACCCGCGAAGCGTTGGAGACCGAACGCCGGCATGGAATCCGTTCCTGAGTACGAGGTGCGCTGCCCGAGTTGCGACGTGTCGTTTCCGGCCGAGAAGAAGGTCTGCCTCCACTGCGGCGGTCGCACGGTGTCGAGTGGCCTTCGGCTCGGCGACGCCCCACCGCCCCAGCCGGACGACGCGGACGAGTCCTTCAGCGAAGCGGTCTGGGGCTTCCCGCAGGACGAGGCCGAACGGCTTCAGCCCGCATCGTCGGTCGCCGAGCACGAGTCCGCCAAGCCCTCACCGATGCGGGCCCTCGTCACGTTGCTGTGGGTTGTGCTCGCCATCGCGTTTTCGATCTTGCGATCCTGCGGCGAAGGTTGATGCTCGAGCCCCGCTAAGGGCTCTTCCCGCCCGCCCGCCCGCCCGCCCGCCCGCCCGCTGACGGCTCCTCGTCCCACGCGCGGGCGATCGCCGCAGCGTACCTCCGTCGCGCGGTTCTTCGCTGCAACTCGACGCGCCCGAATACCTCCGTGCACCACTCGACGCTTACGTGCGCCCTCAGCCGGACGCGATGGTCTTGCGTCTCGCGTGCCGACAGCACAATCATGAGTCAGCGGGAGGGGCAGCGCGCGGTGGTGATGCGAGCCGTACAGCGACTGGACTCTGCAGTGCATCGGGCAGTCGATGCCAGGGGGCCCGAAGAGCGGCAAGCGGCGATGGCGGGCTTCGTCTGCGGCTGCAGTCGGGCGATGCGCCAGCTCGCGGAGCGAATGGAAGCGCTGGCCGCCGCTCCCTGTGGTGTCTTGCTGACCGGTGAGACGGGGACTGGCAAGGGGATGATCGCGCGGGCGCTGCACACGATGTCTCCACGCGCGAGTCGCCCCTTCGTGCACGTCGACTGCGCGGCGCTCTCGCCTTCGTTGATCGAGAGTGAGCTCTTCGGACACGAGCGCGGCGCCTTCACGGGCGCGACGCAGCGGCGGGTCGGCCGCTTCGAGCTGGCCGCGGGTGGGACCCTCTTTCTCGACGAAATCGGAGAGCTGGCGCCCGGGCTTCAGGCGAAGCTGCTGCGCGTGCTGCAGGACCACGAGTATGAGCGGATTGGCGGAACCCGAACTCTGGTGCTGGGGGCCCGCGTGCTGGCGGCCACGAATCTCGAGCTGGGCGAGGCGGTGGCCAACGGACGCTTTCGCGCCGATCTCTACTACCGTCTGGCGGTGCTGGAGCTGCGAGTTCCGCCTCTACGAGAGCGGCTCTGCGACATCCCGCTCCTCATCGAGGAGGGTCGGCGGCGTCTGGCCGATCGCCTCGCCGCCCCGCTGCTCGAGCCGCCGCGGGAGTTGATGGGCATCCTCACGCGCCACAGCTGGCCCGGCAACGTACGCGAGCTCATGAATGTGCTGGAGCGACTGGCGGTTTGTTGGCCCGGTGAGCGCTGGACAGAGTCGATGCTGCGCGAGGCGCTGGGGCGCGACCATCGTTCGCGTCGCACCGGTGCCGTCTCAACAGCCAGACGCGATGATCTCGAGAGTGTGCTCGCGAGCTGCCGGGGCAATGTCGCGCACGCCGCGCGAGAGCTCGGCATTCCGCGCAGCACCCTGCGCTACCGCCTCGAACGCGCGCGGCACCGTCGCGCGGGGGAGCCAGAGCAGCTCGACCTGCCGGGCCTTCAAGCAGCGCTCGCCAGTGCGAGATAGAGCAGGCGCAGCGCGATCACGCTGAGGATCGCCTTGTAGAGGCGCGTGAACCAGAGCTCGCTCACGTACTGGAGAAGTCGGCTCCCGACCCAGGTACCCAGCACCACGAGCGGCGTCATTGCGAGCAAGAGCGGTAGGTATTCGCCGAAGGCGAAGCCCGCGAAACCGAAGACGATGAGCTTCGCCAGGTGGCCGAGGGCCTGACAGGCGGCCTTGGTCCCGATCAGCGCGAAGCGCGACAGGCCAAGGTTCAAGAAGAACGGCGCGATCAACGGTCCGGTGGCGCCGACCGCGATATTGAGCAGGCCCACGACGCCGCCCAAGAGCAGGAAACGGCGCCCCGGATCGCTCCGCTCTGGGTGCTGGCCGAGCAGCAGAAGCCCGGGCAGCCAGGTCGCCACCAGCACGAAGGCACCGATTAGCCCCTTCATGCCCGCGGGCGACAGCCGCTGAGCCAGCTCCAGGCCCACGAAGCCCATCGGCAGCAAGAGCACCCCGTAGCGCCCGATGATCTCCCAACGCAGGTGCCTTCGCTGGATGGCTGTGCGTGATCCGTTCGAGACGAGCTGGATTACGCCGTGGAGCGGAATCGCCAGCATCGGGTCCAGGAACAGCAGCATCACGGCCAGCAGCGTCATGCCGCCCGCCATGCCAACGATGGCGGAGAGCATGGCGGTCGCGAACGCCGCGCATGCCAGCACGACGACCTCTGCGGCGGCGAACTCCGCCATCAACCTCCCCCCGACTCCGCGAGCCGACGCCGCCTGCTGTCCGCCGCGAGATCGGCGGTATCATCGATACAACCAGATCAACAATCAATGTAGATCAATGCATCAACAAAGCGACTATCTGACGGCGAGAGAAGCGGCTGAGATGCTCGACATCAAGCTCGCCACTCTCTATGCGTACACGAGCCGCGGCTTCATCCATAGCGTTCCCGGAGAGAGAGGTCGGGCGCGACTGTATCGGCGCCACGACCTCGAGCGGATGCGGGCGCGTCGCGATGCCCGTGCGGGGCACGCACCGGTGGCCGCCGCCGCCCTGCGTTTTGGCGAACCTGTTCTCGATTCTTCCATCAGCATGATTTCGCGAGAGAAAGGGCCTATCTACCGCGGTCACTCGGCCGCCGAGCTGGCCGCACGCGATACGCCGTTCGAGGCTGTAGCGGAGCTGCTCTGGGGAGCGGCGGCTCCCGGTTCGGTGGCCTCGGCCGGCGCCGGGCACGTCTGGGACCCGCCGCAATTCGGCGTGCCCATCAGCACGCTGAAGAGCCTGCTGCCCGAGAAGTCGCCGCCCCTCACGGCGCTCTCGCTCGTCGTTCCTCTACTGGCGAGTCGGGATCCCGGTCGCTTCGCCGAGCGGCCCGAGGCCGTTCTCCCGCGTGCTCGGGCGCTCATCCGCCGCATGGCTGCCGGGCTGGCGCTCGGGCTCGCTGCCGACGGGCTCGAGGAGGCCATGTCGGCAGCACTGCGAGCAAGATCCGTGGCCGCGGCCGTGGCGGCCGCATTGGGCGCGGCTGCGGGCGAGCGGGGCGTGGCGGCTCTAAACCGCGCGCTCGTGCTGGGCGCCGATCACGAGCTCAACGCCTCGACGTTTGCAGCCCGCGTGGCGGCCTCCGCCGGCACGGATATCTACGGCTGCGTGGCCGCGGCTCTGGCCACACTCTCCGGGCCTCGTCATGGTGGTGCTTCGGACCGTATCGAGGCGTTGGTGGCGGAGATCGGCCAGCCCGAGGTTGCGGAGCACGTCGTCCACGAGCGGCAGAGACGCGGGGAGGCGGTGGAAGGCTTCACCCACCCGCTCTACCCCGCCGGCGATCCGCGCGGTGCAATGCTGGTCGAGCTCGCCCGGGAGTTGGCGCCGGATTCGGGTCCGGTTCGCACCTGTCTGGCTCTGGTTGACGCCATGGAGTGCAGTGGCGGCGCCGCCACGATCGATGTCGGGCTGGTGGCGCTGGGCCTGGCACTCGGGCTGCCGCGTGGCGCGGCGGTTGGAATCTTCGCCATGGCACGCTCGGTCGGCTGGGTCGCTCACGCGCTCGAGCAGTACGAAGCCGGGTACTTGCTGCGCCCGCGCGCGCGATATCTGGGGGTGGACTAGGAGCCCGCGTGGCTTCTAGCCCCGCTTGAACGAGCTACCCAGGCCGCGTAGAGTCGCAGCTTTCCAAGACTTCGCCGGGTGCCGGAATCCACGATCCGCGGCCGGTGGAGTTGCTAGGAGACTGTCATGCGAAGCGAGCCGAGGCACCGGACGACCGTCCTCCTGCTCCCCGCGCTGGCGCTCAGCGCGTTGTTGCTGGGCTGTAATTCCGGCTCCGGCGGCGTGACGGTGCCAGAGGACGCGAATCGCTACGCGATCCTGCGCGGTCGAGAACTCTTGGTTCGCCTCGATACGTCGACGGGACAGGTGTGGATCGTCCCGCCGAGCGGCGATGGCGGCTGGTTCGCCATGGGAGATACGCCTTCGGACGCGAAGTACCCGAACGAACCCGAGCGCTATCGCGTGAAGCAGCTAGCGGGTCCACAAGGTCCGGTCATGGGAGAGCGGTCCGTCAGGCTGCTGCGGCTCGATATGGCCGCGGGTCGAGCCTGGCTGGCGGAGGCTGCCTTCGGAGCGGAGTGGGTCGAGATTCCCGACACGGCTGAGGGCGGGGGGGGGGCGTAGCGAACCCTGCCGGCGTGACCCAGCGGCGGCGGGAACCGCTCAGGCGTCGGGGGTTTCCCCTGGAGATGTGCGGTGTCTCCCGCTCGCGGAGCGGGACGCCCTTCGGCGTGTCGCTCGCACGATGGTTCGAAGGGCCGATGCAGTAGCCTGGCGTGCCGAGTCTCACGGCTGCCGGTTTCCGGGGCGTGATTCGGCACCTCCGGAGCGATCCCGGTGCGGTCGTGACTTCGATGGGAGTGGAGCGGTTGGACGCAGCGAGAAGCAGGTCGCCCTTTCCCGCTGTTCCCAGAACTTGGAGCGCGGCGCTTCAGGCGTTGGGCCTGCTCGCCCTGCTGCTGGCCTACAAAGATCTCCTGTCTCTGGGGCACCGCTACGGCTTCACCACAGGTGTGGAGTACTGGCTCTTCCGGCCCTCCGACCGCGCACCGCTCGTGATCATCGCGCTCAGCCTGTGGCTCGTCTACCGCCGCCGTCACGCGATCGCGGCCCTCGAGAGGCGGTTGGGATCGTGGCGGCTGATCGCCCCCTCACTGCTGGCGGGCAGCGCGCTCTACGCCTGGGCGGTCTACACGAGTGCCGACGATCTGCAGGTTCCCGCTCTCGCGCTTCACTGCCTGGGGCTTGCTGCGCTCTACTGGGGAGCGGCGGGGCTCCGGGTTCTATGGCTGCCAATCGCGTTCCTGCTCTTCAGCATCCCGCTCCCCGCCCCATTGCTACTAGCAGTCGTATTCAAGCTGCAGCTCTGGACGGCGCAGTGCACAGGCTGGCTCCTCTACGTGATTGGTGTTCCGGCGTTGGTGTCGGGGGATCAGATCCTGCGAGCCTCACAGAGCTTTCAGGTCATCGACGGATGCAGCGGTCAGCGTTCGATCGAGACGCTGACGATGCTGACCGTGCTGCTGATTGATCTCTTCAGGCGCCGCGGGCTGCACGCCGGCCTGCTCTTCGCGGTTGCGCCGCTGGTGGCCTTCGCTCTCAACAGTGTTCGCGTCTTGACCCTGACTCTCAACCCGCACTCCGAAATCGTCGCTGTGCACAACTTCCAAGGGGTAGCGATCCTGCTCGCCGGGCTATTGGTCATCTACGCGCTCGATGGTCTGCTGGAACGCCTACTGCCGCCGCGTGATGGTTCTGCGATTCGTGCGCCTGGTGCGCGTGCGAGCTCGGCGCGATCCGGCCGCGCGCCACTGGTGGTTCTTTCCGTTGTGGCTGCCGTGATGACCGGCGCCGCACACTTGACGCCGGTCTGGGAAGACACACAGACCGAGCTGCCCTCGCTGTCCGAAACCTTGACCGATGCGCTGCAGGAATGGCACTGGAGCAAGCTCGAGGAAGACTTCTTCTTTCGCGGGGGTGCACGTTTCGGACAGGTGGTGAGTCGAAAGTATCAACTCGTCGAGGCGCCCGTGTACGTGTTCGTGGCGACGTCAGACCTGGCGCAGCGGGGCGGCAGCGCGATCTCACCCGTAACTGCTCTGCCGGGCACCGGCTGGGTCGTGCTCGAATCGGAGCCGCGCCGGTTCGAGCCCGCGGGTCCCACGGTGGACGCCCGGCTGCTCGAAAAGGGCAAGCAGCGGCTTCTCGTTCACCATTGGTACGAAGGCGCCCGGGGGCTCGCGAATGAGGCGGCGCGCTCGCTCTTCGCTCTGGACCGCAGCGCCTTGCGCCGTCATTCCCCGCTTCTAGTGGTGCGCCTGGGCACGCCGATCGCCGGCCGAGGGGCCGAAGAACGCGCCCTGGCGAGGAGCCGGCTCGACCGGGTCCACGAGAGGCTATATCCGGCGCTGCAGAGCGCGATGCTCGGGAGATCTCCCCTGGCGCCCCCCGGGACTTGATCCAGAGCCGACCCTAAAACGCATGGCGGGCTCTGGGGAGATGGGAATGGCAGTTCCCACTTTTCCGAATCAAGGAAAACGTTTTCCCGTACGACGCCGTCGTCACTCTCAGCATCTACTGTAAAGTCAGGCACTTAGAGAGATCCTTAAAACGGCATACACATTGCATTTCAATGCAGCTGGGCGGCGTGGTGCCGGTACCTGCCACCCCCGGGGCTCACGTAGCACTGGGGAAAGCGATGGCACGATGCACAATGGATGGATGGAGCTGACTGGGCACTGAGTGAACGGAGCGGCCGAGCACGAAGTTTGTGGTACCGCGAAGTTGCCACGTCACAAAGACGCCCACGGTGCAACTAAAGATGGCAAGCAGTGGAGCGAGAACAGCGAGTGTACAAAGTTCAAGTCCGACAGGAATCGGAAGTCCAACGTCGGACGGTGGTCGACATGGAGCTTGACCGGGGCATCGCGTAGGTGGTAGAAATGACTGGTTGCGCGTCGCAATGGTCGAGCGCAGTGCCTCTTCCGATGGATGCTTAAAGGAGAAAAACACAATGACGCGAAATCTCATCGTTCTGGGGTGCGCAGGGCTGCTAGCGCTCGGGCTCTCGTTCGGCACCTTCGCCGGAACGACGACGGATACGGACAGCGACGGCGTGCCGGACACGTACGACAACTGTGACGTCCTGGCGAACGGGCCGCTGCTCACGGCTGGGATCTGCGACCAGCGAGACCCGGATGTCGACGGGTACGGTACGGCATGTGATATGGACCCGAGCAACAACAACGTCGTAGACCTCCCGGACGTTGGGCAGGTTCTCAACGCATTGGGTACCCCGGGTCAGACGGGTGAAGACCTGAACTGCAACGGCGTCGTGGACCTTCCGGACGTCGGTCTGGTTCTCAACGCACTTGGCGGCACCCCCGGCACTTCGGGACTGTCCTGCGCGGGTACGATTCCCTGCGAAGCTCAGTAGTTGGCGCGATGCGGAATCGGAGCGGCAGGGCCTCTTGACGGTAGACGGGCCACGACGTGACGAGCCGCGGAAACAAGCAACGAGCAAGTTCCAAGATCTGCAAGCAGTAATTTAGTAGTAGTCATCAAGAGAGCTAAGGACGAGCAGAGTAACTAGGACGTGACCATCGGGTCCTTCGGACAGCGCGGTGAGCGGACTAGCGAAATCAACAATCAAGGAGAAAACCGGATGCGGCTTTTGACAGTCAACCTGCTCGCGATCGCGCTATTGGTCGTTGGCGCAACGAGCGCGAGTGCATATCGGCTCGACATTTCAAGTAACTATGACGGTGTGAGCGTTAAGAGCGCCAGCGATACCGTGACGATCAGTATTGCGTTCGACACAGAGGGTGCGGCCGATGTGGCGCTCCTCGGTATCGGCGTGATCTACGACACGGGCATTCTGGCCTACAATCGTGGTGCCTCGTCGTCGGACAACTACCTGCTCTACACGACCTCGAGGAACGCTTACCTCAGGGCCGCCAATTCCTGCGGCGGTGGCTATGGCGCCCCGAATGCGGGCATGGGGTGTAGCCCCCACCCGACACTCGCCGACCAGGTCCAGGTCGATTTCTTCTCGAGCAAGGTCGGATCCAACGAAGGCGTCCCGACCGCGACGACGGGTGCCGAGTGGCTCGTCAGCCTCGTCTTCCACGTCACTGGCGTGGGCGATGGATTTGGCGACATCACCATCACGCTGAACCCGGTTCGCAGTGGTATTCTGCAGCTCGGTTCCGCATCGGGTGGTGCTCAACCCCCGCTGGCAGTAAATGTCCTCACTGGTGCCTCGGGTGTGATCACTCCTGAGCCCACCACGGCTCTGCTGCTGAGCCTCGGCCTTATCGGGCTGGGTGTTGCGGGTCGTCGCCGGGTCTAGCCTGGGGTAGTACGACACCGCGCAATACGTCGGAGCGCCTCGGCCCAACAGGGTCGGGGCGCTCTTGCGTTCTTGACCAGCTCCCCTCCACGGCGGCGCCGAAGTCGATCGCGATCGATGCCCGTGCTCTTCGTGGTTGACCGCCGAAGCGGCATCGGCCTAAGCTCCCGATTCTTTCCAGCCTATACGCCCTCGGGTCGATTCCGGGGGAACTTGACGGGAGCTGAACTGATGACGACGAAGCGATGTCTGTCGCGGCTCGTTGCGACCGGTGTGACGACGCTGGCCCTGGCCGCCCTGCTCGCAGCTTGCGGTGGCGAAGACGGCGAGAAGAAGGCCCACGTCCCCTCAGCCGCGATCCCGGAAGCTGAGCGGGCTCCGTCACGGTCGATGACGCAAGCGCGGGAGTCGGCGAAGGTTCTGTCCGCGCCCGCGGCACAGCTTCGCGAGAAGATCGAGCTGCCCGACTACTATCCCGCCGACGCACCCGTCTACCCCGGTGCGACCGCCAGCCAGAGCTCCCAGGCGCCCACTGGACGGGTCAACGTGATGTTCGGGAGCGAGGACCCTCCCGAGAAGATCGCCCAGCACATGGAGACGCAGCTGTCAGCCGAGGGATGGGCGAGCACCGGCCGGCAGTCGCTCCCCGGCGGCACCGCCCTGCAGGGCACCAAGCCCGGCCGTCTGATCTCCATCGTGCTCTCCCGCTTCGACGAGGGCGGGCCGGGGGAGATCAGCCTGATCGCCGTTGCGGTCGATCCGTAGGCGTCTCCGCTCCTCTTGCGGCGGCAGAGCCGGTCGGCTGATGTCGGGCTCCCGTCCCCACCGTCTCCCCGCCCTGTCTCCTGAGGGGGCCGACCGCAGCGGTATGCCGAATCGCCACGAGAGATGTGCACTGCTGCTGGCGATCGCACTGGGACTGGCACTCGTATTGCTCGCCGGGCTGGGGTGCCCGCGCGACAGCGAGCAGGCGCCCGTCGCAGACAGCCAGTCGGAGCCGAACTCGGCGGCGATCGCCGGGCCGTCAGCGAGTCCGCCCCGCATCATCATCCTGGTCTCCATCGATACGCTGCGCGCCGATCACCTCGGGCTCTACGGTCATGAACGCTTTACCTCCCCCGCGCTCGACCTGATGGCGGCCGAGGGGGTGGTGTTCGAGGATGCGAGCAGCACGGCGCCCTGGACGCTTCCCTCCCACGCGTCTCTCCTCACCGGGCTCAACCCGCTGGGCCACGGCATCATGACCTCCGAGAGGGCCCTGCCCGCTGAGATTCCGACACTGGCGTCCGTACTGGTGGCTCACGGGTATGAGACGGCGGCCGTTGTCAACTCGGTGTGGCTGAAGAAGGACACGTTTCGAATCACTCGCGACTTCGAGAAGTACGCCTCGATCCAGAATCCCGATTACCACAGGCGATCGCCCTCCACCTGGGTGACCGATCAGGCAATGGAGTGGCTGCGCGATTTGGGCGATGGCCGCATGTTCCTATTCGTTCACTACTACGACGTCCACAGTGACTACGCCTCACAGCCAGAATACGAGCGTCTCTTCGTCACGCCCTACCAGGGAAAGGCCGACGGCACGGGCTGGCAGCTTCAAATCGAGAATCTCGAGGACGAGCACATCGCGTTGTGCCTACGAGAGTTCGAACCGGCGAACTGCTCGCTCGGGAGCGTGAACGATCCCAGGATCATCGACGAGAGCATTGAAAAGATCCACTTCGATCGCGACGACGTCAGACACCTCACAGAACTCTACGACGCGGGGATCCGCCAGCTCGACACGGAGTTGAGTAGGTTCTTCGCACTCCTGTATCAGGAGAAGATCCTGGACGAAGCACTGCTGATCGTCACCTCCGATCACGGCGAGGAGTTCATGGACCACGGCCGCGTGGATCACTTTCTGACGACCTACCAGGAGATGCTTCACGTTCCGCTGATACTCCGTGGGCCGGGGGTTCCAGCGGGCCTGCGAATCCCCACTCCGGTCTCGCTGATCGATCTCATGCCGACAGTGCTGGGCTTGGCGGGTGTCGATGCTCCGGCGTCGCTCGAGGGTCTCGATCTCGCCCCGCTGTGGCGAGGTGCGGACTCCGGGGCATTCGAAGATCGCTACCTCTACGGAGAGGCGGCCGGCGGCCTGCAGTGGGACCTGACCTTGAAGGGTATGTATCCACAGATTCGATCCGTGCGGCGCGGTCGCTACAAGCTCGTCTACGAGTCGAAGCCGGAGAGGTACTCCCTCTACGACTTGGCAGAGGATCCGAGCGAGCAAGTAGACCTCGCCAAGCGGGAGCCGCAAATCACCGCACAACTCGTTGCCGAGATGCGCAGGCGCTATAGCGACTTCGCGCCGAGAGACGATTCGGAGAACAAGGTCGAGCTCGATCAGCAGGACATCGACCAGCTCCGGGCACTCGGCTATGTCCCGTGAGCATCGCTCCAGCTGATGCTGCCGTCGGGAGCGGGCCGCGGTAGCGAACGGGCGAGCGATCACTGCTGGCCTCCCCTGGGGATAGCCGCCTCGATTCGAAGTGGCCGACGTCAGCCGTACCGGCCTGACACGGCTGCGCGTTCGAGTGGCAGAGCAATCCGCCTGACCCCGCTCGCGCAAGACGGCAGCGACTGCGATCAGCGTGCTTGTTCACGGAGCTGCACCTCTCAGGCAATTGCTGCGCAACTTCAGCAGCAAGCGATCGCAGCTTCCCCTGGCGCTCATGCGCCTCGATCGTTTCCCGGCAGCCGCCCGCCACGCAGGCTCCTAGCGCGAGCAAGGCGCGCTGGATACCATCTCGCCTTCGCGAGATTCCGAGCGTTCGAATTCGCCTGCGTGCCAGCGCGCAACGTCGCCAATCGCGACATCTGCGGCAAGGCAATGCGAAACCGAAGCGCCTACCAGGTCGAATGCCGTCCGAAAGATGAAACAGACTGACTGATGAGCAGACCGCTTGGAATCCTTCTCGTCACGTGTTTCTTCGTCTCTGGCGCCACCAGCCTGGTTCTCGAAGTCGCGTGGGCCAAGGAGCTCTCCTACGTCCTGGGGAACTCCATCCACGCCACCGCGACCGTGATCGGCGCCTTCATGGCAGGGCTGGCGCTGGGCAGTCTGCTGGCCGGCCGACGCTTCTTTCGTCGGTTGCCACCGCTGCGCGTCTACGCGCTGCTTCAGTTTGGCATCGCGATCCTCGGCTTCTTCTCGATCGCCATCCTGCGCTCCACCGAGCCGGTCTTCGAAATCGTCTATCGAGACCTCACGAATAGCCCGGTCCTCTTCCTCGCAGCGCGTTTTGCACTCGTGTTTCCCATGATGGCACTGCCCGCCACGCTGATGGGCATGTCGCTACCCCTGGTGGTCGAAGCCCGAAGCGAAGAGGGGCTGCAGCTCGGAGCCAATGCCGGGAGCGTCTATGGGATCAATACGCTGGGCGCCGTAACGGGCACCTACGCGGCGGGCTTTCTCTTGATTCCGGAGCTGGGGCTGACCCGCACCTGCATGTTGGTGGGTGTGGCAGACTTCGCGGTCGGGCTCGTTCTCTTGGTTCTCCACCATCGGCGCTCCGGCGCTCTGCCGCGCCACCTCGAGTCATCACCTTCCGCCGCGTCCAGAAGCGCCGCAGCAGGAGACCACCAACCCGCGCGCGACCGACGCCGCAAGCAGGTTTTCGGCGCGATCTTTCTGCTCTCCGGCTTCTTGGCGATGGTCTACGAAGTCGCCTGGTTCCGCCTCCTGGCCAACGTGCTGGGCGGCACGGTGCACGCCTTCACGAGCATGCTCGGCGTATTCCTCGTCGGTGTTGGTCTTGGCAGCGTGGCGGGAACGCGTCTACTGAGATTCCGATCTTCTGCGCTGCTACCCGTTGCCATTTGTTTGCTGATGATCGGTGTCTGTGCGGCTTCCTCTCTGGCTTTGGCCAACCACCTGCCCATCTGGTACGCAAAGCTCTTCTGGGCCTTGCATGGGGGCCAATCCGTGGCGGGCTATGTGCTGGCCCAGGCGATCGTTGCCTCGCTCGTGGTTCTGCCGACTACGCTCGTCATGGGGATCGCCTTCCCCATGGCTTTGCGCGCCTATGAGAGCTTCGGATCAGCGCGTGAGGATCGAAAGCACACCAGTGAGATCTACGCGCTCAACACCCTCGGCGGTATTGCGGGCAGTCTCTTCGCCGGCTTCTTGTTCCTGCCACGAGCGGGGCTTACCCCCTCGCTCATGCTCGCCGCCATCGCAAGCTGTCTACTCGCCGTGCTGGTTCTCTTCGGCCTGATGAGCGGTCGGGCGCTGAAGGGTCGGCTCATTGTTGCCGTGGCGGGTGTCTCTCTGATGGGCCTGACCGTGGCTTCCGTTCCCAGCATGGATCACCTGGAGCTCCATCGAGGCGTCTTCTTCAGGATACGGCCCGACAGGAATATGGCTCTCGTCTCGCCGGAGACGGGCGACCAGAAGCTCTTCTACTATCGGGAAGGCATGCACGGAAGTGTGTCCGTTACCGGCGCTGCCGATCTGTCGCTCAGGATCTCCGGGAAGCCGGTCGCGGTTTCGAGCTTCTCCGACCGGATGCATCTGATGCTTCTGGGTCAGCTGCCGGTGATCTTTGCCGACAGACCCGAACGGGTGGCGGTCGTCGGATTGGGGATGGGTGTGGCTCTCGGGTCCCTCCTGTCACACCCCGATGTCGAGGCGGTGGACGTCATCGAGCTCGAGCAGGCCGTTGTGGACGCTCAGAAGTACTTCCGCGCGGTCAACGGCGAGGCGCCCCGTGACCCCAGAGTAACGATGATCGTCGAGGACGCCCGAACCCATCTGACCTATAGCGGCAAGGTATATGACGTCATCACCTCGGATCCCATCAGTCCGTTGATCGCAGGAGCCGGCAACCTCTACTCCCGCGATTACTACCAGATCGTCGCTGAGCATCTGACTGACGGAGGTGTCTTCGCGCAGTGGTGGCAGATGGGGGGGGTATCGGAGAGTACGTATCAGAACATTCTCGCCACCATGCGGGAAGTGTTTCCGCACATGCTCGTGTTCGCATACGGGTCCGACTCCGTCGTCCTCGCTTCTGCGGATCCGATCGAGATCTCGTGGGAAGAGCTGCGCAGGAGAGCCGCTCAGCCAGATGTGAAGAGAGAGCTCGACTTCTATCTGCTCGAGTCCCCTCTGCATCTGCTCAATCTCCTGTATGCAGACACCGAGCTGGTGGACCGCTACACGAGAAAACATGACAAGATCAACACCGACGACAATGTCTGGCTCGAACATCAAATGCCGCTCGACCACTACTCGCGGTCGATCGATGATCGAATCCCCCGACGCATGGCGACGGCGGTCGCGTTCGGCCGTCTGCAAGCCGCGATTCGAGCGGTCCCGGGTGTGCCGGAGGAGGATCTGATCCGCGTCGCAGTTCGGAATCCACCAACTCCGAATCCCAGTACGCATGCCTACGCGTTGCAGGGCATCGTCGAGTTCGCAAAGAAGTCCGGCAGGGCATCGCTGGTTCCGGAGATACTCGTATGGCACGAAGCGCGGCGGCGTCCGGGCAGGCACGTCGTCGATTTCGCTCGGCTCGAGGATGAGTACGAACGAGCGCGAGCCGAGCAGGACGCGCCCGGAGAGGAAGCCGCACTGGAGGCCATGCTGCACTATCCGCAGCTTCCCCTCTACCACGAGGCCGCCATCGGGCTGATCGATCTGCTCGTCGCTCAGGGCAGGAATAGCGAGGCACTCGAATACGTCGAGCTGCTCGAGAGACGCACGCCAGCTCGCCCCGGAGTCTACGCCTTGGGCGCGCAGATCAGCACTGCGCTGGGTCTCGCGCAGAGAGCACGGGAATTCAGCGAGACCGGAAGGCTCTACGGCCTGCGGAGCGGTGGTGGTGAGCCCGAGGTGGATCACGTGCTGGCGCGTGACCATATGTTGTGGGGGCAGCAGCTGAGCAGTCATGGTTTGTTCGATCAGGCGATCAAGCATTTCGGAAGGGCCCTGGAGATCGAGCCCACCAGCTCGCGAGCGCACAACGCCTGGGGATCTGCGCTGTTCAGCCAGCGAAGGGTAGAGGAGGCGTTGGCGCATTTTCAGGCCGCGCTGCGACTGAAGCCCGATCATGAAATGGCGAATCTGAACAGCGGCACCGCGCTGGATCGGCTGGGCCGGGGCGAGGAGGCGGTCGCCTACCTCGAGAAGGCGCTGCGGATCAATTCGGACTCGGCTGAAGCGCACAGCAAGCTCGGCGTCGTTCTGGCCAGCCAGGGCCGAGAGGCCGAAGCGGCCGATCACTTCCGTGAGGCGATCGAGATCGAGCCCAATCATGTTCAGGCGCGCATCAACTGGGGCACGATGCTCCGTTTGCAGGGCGATACCCAGGAGGCCGTCTCTCAGTTCGAGGAGGTGCTCCGAATCGATTCGGCGAATGCGGTCGTGCGACGAAAGCTCATCGAAGCGCGCAACAAGCTTCTTCACGATAAGACGCGGAGTCCTTCACCGTAGCCCCAAGGCCCTTGATGCGGCGGCCAGGGCCGTCCGGTCGAGATGGGATTCGGCAACCAACCGAGGCGAGTCATGATGAGCAACCGGTACAAGATGGCGGTCATCTATCTGCTGTTCTTCCTGTCCGGCTCGTCCGGCCTCATCTACGAGATCATCTGGAGCCGAAAGCTCGGCCTGATCTTCGGCAGTACCGTATTTGCCGTTTCCACCATACTGACGGTCTTCTTCTCGGGGCTGGCACTCGGAGCCATCCTGATCGGCCGCAGCATGGATCGCGGCCGCAATCCAGTCTCGACCTACGTGACACTCGAGGTCCTCCTCGGGCTATTCGGCATCTGCAGCCCTCTGATATTCCTCGGCATCGATGGGATCTACTACCACATCCAGCCGTTCGTCAGCTCGAGCCTGGGCGGCCTGACAACGGTTCGATTCGTTCTCTCTTTTCTCGGCCTGCTGATTCCGACCACGCTAATGGGCGCCACGCTGCCGGTGCTCGTCAAGCTCGTCGTCAAGGCGGATGAGGACGTGGCGTCCGACGCCGGTCGCCTCTATGCCGTCAATACGCTCGGCGCGGCCCTAGGGACCATTCTCGCCACCATCGTCCTGATTCCGCTCGTCGGCGTGAACGCCTCGCTCTACATCGCCGGCTCGATCAATCTCCTCGTCGGGGCCGTCGCGTATGCGCTCTTTCGAGACGAGGAGTTCGCGCCCGCGCCCGCGCCGCGCTTGCTCAGCGAGCGCCACACGCCGGATGAGAAGTACTTCATCGGGCTATTCGCCGTCGTTGGATTCATCTCGATGGTCTATCAGGTGGCTTGGATTCGGCTCTTGATCCAGGTCACCGGAAGCACGATCTACACCTTCGGGCTCATGCTTTCGGTCTTCATCGTCGGCGTCGGACTGGGGAGCGAGATCTCGACCCGCTTTCTGGGCCGGATCAAGTCGGCGGTCTTGGCCTTCGCGCTGGTCGAGATCGCCGCGTCGGCCTACTCCCTTTGGATCGTCGGCTACTTCGACCGTCTGCCACTGCTCTTTACGTCGATGGCCCTCGAGCGCGAGGGCTTCGCAAGTCTGCTGACGCTCAAGGTTCTCATCAACGTGATCGTGCTGCTCTTCCCGACGCTGATGTTTGGCGCTGCATTCCCATTGGTTGCATCCATCTTCTCGGGAAAGGCGGCGAGGTCGGGTGGGGACATCGGGATCGTGTACTCATTCAACACGATCGGCGGGGTCTTCGGATCGTTCATCGGCGGGTTCTTTCTGCTGCCGGCGCTTGGAACCCAGGCGACGATCATCAGCATGAGTGTCGCGGGTTTGGTCGTTGCCAGTCTGATCGGAATGAAGCTGCAGCCCATCGGGGGGAGAGCAGCGGTCGCCGCCACCTGCCTGGTTGCGCTGCTCATCGGCGCAGCCGTTCATCATCCCTGGAACCGGCAGCTCATCAACAGCGGTCCCTACCTCCTGCAGTATCCGAACTTGAATACGATGTATGAGTTTGCCGGCCAGAAGACCTTCTACTACGACGAAGGCGTCAACGTCAATGTCTCCGTGATCGGCGATCTGAAGCCGACGACGATCTATATCAATGGCAAGCCGATGGCTTCGACCGCGATTACGGACGTGGCGAACCAATACCTCCTCGGCCACATCCCGATGCTGCTGCACCCCAATCCCCGCAGCTCGGTGGTGATCGGCCTGGGCGCCGGGATGACGTTCAGTGCCCTGGTTCGCCACGGCGCGCCCGCCGACGCGATCGAGATCTCACCAGAGATCGTCGAGGGAACACGACTCTTCGCTCCCTACAACCGCTCGGTCCTGGATCAGCCGAACGCCAACGTGATCTTCGACGATGGTCGCAACTATCTCCGGACCACGCGCAAGAAGTACGATGTCATCACAGAGGATCCACTCGATCCTTTCTTCATGGGGTCGGGATATCTATACGATCTGGAGCACTTCGAGAACGCCAAACGGGCGCTGAATCCCGGCGGCATCATGTGCCAGTACCTGCCGCTCTACCAGGTGGGGCTGGAGGAAGCCAGGATCATCATCAAGACCTTTCACGCCGTATTTCCCCATGTCTCGGCGTGGTTCGCCTTCAGCGACCTGCTCTTGATCGGATCGCAGGAGCCACTGCTGATCGACCTGGAGAACCTCCGGCGGCGAATCGAGCAGCCCGCGATTGCGAGGGATCTGCGTGAGGTCGGGATCGACAACGAGTACGACTTCCTCGCAAACTACCTCTTCGACCAGACAGAGATCGCCGAGATCGGAGGCGATCTGCCCCTCAACACGGATGACTACCCCATCATCGAGTACATGACTCCGCGTGCGCTGATGAGCGGGACCGTGCATGGCAACCTCGACTACGCCCTCGGCAGACGGGTTTCCGAATTCCCCGGCATTCTCGACCTCAGCTCGCTGTCTGGCGGGGAGTTCGCGGAATTCACCACCCGCATGCGAAAGTACTTCAAAGCTCGGCATCATCTCATCCAGGCTCATCTGCTGTTCCTGAAGAACAGGCAGGGCGTGTTGGCTGAGCTCTCTCTCGCGCTGGAGGCCACATCCCCGTATCCGACCTCGAGCCACTACATCGCGTATGTGAACCTGGCCCGGGGGCTCGGCCTGCTGCGAGACAACCGCTTCGAAGAGGCGCTGGAGTTCTTGGAGAAAGCGAATCAGTATCGCGGCGATCACCCCCTCACCCTGAGTGAGCTGGGGCGTGCGCTGCTCGAGACCGGGCGTGAGCGAAGGGCCATGAGTCTCTTCGAGCGCTCGCTGGAACTCGATGAGGTTCAGGTCGTTCCCCGCCTGCACCTCGCCGACGACTCGATGGCGCGGCGCGAGTTCGCCCGCGCCATCGATCTCCTCGAGGGCTGCCTGGTCGTGGACCCGAAGAATGCCGAGTGCGCCAAGAAGCTGAGGCGGGCCGAGCACGCGTCGTCGTCTCGCTCCGCCTCGGGTGCCGCCACCCCGTAGCGGGCGGCACCCCCGGGTCAAGCCCATCGGCCCGGCAGGGATCTTGTTTTCTGCTTGACAACCTCGACTCGACTACTTCAATGTGTTGGGCGAGGCGCTGGCGATTATCAAGTAGAGGACCGGACAAGGAGAGGACCGTATGCGACTCTTGGCAGCTGGCCCGCTCGCGATCGCCCTGCTGATCGTCGGCGCAACGAGTGTGGGCGCCTATCGGCTCGACGTGACCTCCAACTACAACTACGACAATCCCCTCTCCGTTAGCGATACCGTGACGGTCACCTTGGCGTTTGACACCGAGGGTGGGACGGACGTGGCGCTTCTCGGCATCGGCGTCATCTTCGACACGGGCGTTCTGGCCTACGACCGGACGGCCTCGTCGACGACTTCCTACCTTCTCTACACGACCGCCAGGGCCGCTTACCTGAGGGCAGCCAACTCGTGCGGCGGTGGCTATGGCAGCCCGAACGCGGGCATGGGGTGTAGCCCCCACCCGACACTCGCCGACCAGGTTCAGGTCGATTTCTTCTCGAGCCAGGTTGGATCGAACACCGGCGTCCCGACTGCGACGACGGGTGCCGAGTGGCTCGTCAGCCTCGTCTTCCACGTCACTGGCGTGGGCGATGGATTTGGCGACATCACCATCACGCTGAACCCGGTTCGCAGTGGTATCCTGCAGCTCGGTTCCGCATCGGGTGGTGCTCAACCCCCGCTGGCGGTCAATGTCGGCGTGATCCCGGAGCCCACCACGGCCCTGCTGCTGGGTATCGGCCTCCTCGGGCTGTGGGGTGTGGGCCGTCGCGAGCGCGCGAGGTAGGCTCACGGCCGCATCAGAGCGCAATGGCACTTCACGCTACGCGCTGCGCTCTGTTGAGCCGAGGGTGTCGGCTCGGGCGGAACCTGCTACCCCGATAGACTAGCCGCGGAGACGCTTCAGGGCTCCGGGGAGGTCTTGGGGGTCGACAGGTGAAGCGTGGCGCCAGTGTCCTACGCCAGACGTTCGCCAGCGCTCTTGGCTCCGAATCCTGGAGGTCGACGGGCGGTCCCGGCGCGCTGCTCGCACTCGCGTTCGTGCTCGTGCTGACGGGGTGCGGTGAGGAGCGGGCGCGGGAGGGCGTGGTCCCGCCGCGCGCCAGCTCTGCGAAGCCCGCGCTCGATGCCACCGCCCCGGCGTCGTCGTCGCCGGGCGTGAATCTGATCTTGATCACGCTGGACACGACGCGTGCCGACGCGCTCGGTGCCTACGGCCAGCAGCAGCAAGCCTCGCCCCACATCGATCGGCTGGCGGCGCACGGTGTGCTCTTCGAGCAGGTGACGACAAGCGCGCCCGAGACGCTGCCATCCCACGCCACGCTGTTCACGGGCAAGTGGCCCTACGTCCACGGTGTGAGGGCCAACTCCGGCTACGTGCTCTCCGAGCGCAACCTGACGCTGGCCGAGGTTCTGCGAGACCGCGGCTACCGAACGGGTGCCGAGGTCGCCGCGCCGGTTCTTCGCAAGGAGACGCTCATCACCCAGGGCTTCGACCACTACCGCGGAGCCGAGAGCCCGGGCGTTGTCTTGAAGGAGATCAAGTACACGGAGGGCGAGGAGCGCAAGGTCAAGAAGCCGATGCGCGTGGGCTCCGATATCTCGGCGAAGGGGATCGAGTTTCTCCGGCGCAACCATGAAGAGACGTTCTTTCTCTGGCTCCACTACTTCGATCCTCACGATCCGTACTCGGCCCCCGCCACCTTCAACGCGATGTTTCCCGACAGTCGGTATCTCGCCGAGGTGGCGTCGATGGACTTCCAGATCGGCCGCGTGATGGAAGAGGTCGAGCGACTCGGGCTGCGGGACAAGACGCTGGTCGTTCTGACCGCGGACCACGGGGAGGGCCTCTACGAGCACGACGAGCCCACGCACAGCTATTTCGTGTACGACAGCACGATGCGGGTCCCGCTGATCCTCTCGGGTTTGAAACGCCTCCCCGCCGGCCGGCGAGTGCCATCGCTGGTGCGCACGCTCGACATCGCACCGACCGCGCTCGAGCTGATGGGGTTGCCCGGCATGGAGGGCATACAGGGTGTGTCGCTGATGCCGCTGCTCGACGGCGGAGCGAGCGATCTCTCACTGGTGGGCTACGGAGAGTCGAATCGCTTCCTCGCGGCCTTCGGAATGTCGCCCCTTCGCTTCATCCGCCGCGGGAGCTGGAAGTACATTCACAAGGTCAATCCGGAGCTCTACGACGTCAGCGCTGACCCGGCGGAGATCGACAACCTGATCACGCGGCATCCCGATGTGGCCGAGAAGCTGCGGCGCGAGCTCGAGGGGATGATCCGCCGGGCTCCCCCCAAGCCGACCGATGCGGAGTCGGTGATCGATGCCAGGACGGCTGCCCAGCTCACGGCGCTCGGCTATGTCGCGCAGAGTCCCGCGCCCGATCTCGGAGAGGAGGAGTCGCTGCGGCTCTGGGGTCACGATCCGGTTGGTGTCATTCAAGATTCGGAAGACGTCTCCATCGCCATGGGGCTGATCGAGAGAAAGGAATTCGCGCAGGCGATGGAGCTCCTCAGCCCGATCCGTGAGAAGTATCCCGAGGGTCGTTATGTGCTCGAGCTGTCCGCGACCGTGCTGCAGGGTCTCGAGCGCTATCGAGAGGCGGCCGCCGCGATGCGGGAGATTCTCAAGCTCGAGCCCTGCAATGAGCGCACTCGGGACCAGCTTCGCTTCCTATTGCGCGAGCACGAGTTCTACGAGGAGCTGGTCGCGCTGCTCGCAGCCGCGGCAGATCACTGCCCGGAGGCGCTGCGCAACATCAACAACTACGCCTGGGCGTTGGCCACGTTGCCGAGCGATGCGCTGCGCGATGGCGCGAAGGCGGTACGGGTGATTCAAGACGCCATCGCTCGGTTGCCCGAGCCCGATCCCGCCTATCTCGACACACTCGCGGCGGCGCTGGCCGAGACAGGCGAGTTCGATCAGGCGATCGAGACCGAGAGCCAGGCGCTCGAACTGCTGCGGGCGGCGGGTGCCCCGGAACAGGTTCTCGAGGAGCTGGGTCAGCACCTCGATTCCTATCGCGCCCGCAGGCCCCTGAGAGATCCCGCCGACGCAGCTCAGGGGATGTAGCCGAGGGCTCGCAGCCGCTCGATGTCGTCCTTGCTGAGTTCGACGCGGTTTTCCGGCAGTGGCTCGGGCGCGTAGTCGCGATAGCGTTGACGCATCACGTCGATCAGCTGTGCGCTGATTTCTGGCTGCACGGCCGAGATGTCGACCTTCTCGCCCGGATCCTCGTCGAGATCGTAGAGCGCGTGCTTCTCGGCCTTCGACTCGTAGACGAGCTTGTAGCGCCCCTGCCGCACCGATCGGTATACCGGGAAGAGGCCCTTCTGCACGATGCTGTCGTACGTCAGGCCCCCGCTGGCCTCGCCGTATTGGCGCCGCTCTGCGAAGGCCGCCTCTGCCTCGTCCCGGTCGCCCCGGAAGAGCGGCGTCAGGTCGAGGCCGTCCAGCGCTGGCGGCACCTCTGCCCCCGCCAGCTTCAGGATTGTCGGCACCAGGTCGACGGAGGAGACCGGCGTCGAGATCCGCAAGCCGGCCGGAATGCCCGGCCCGCGGAAGATCAGCGGAACGCGAAGCATCTCCTGGTACTGGGTCAGGAAGTGATCGACGCGGCCGTGTTCCAAGAACTCTTCGCCGTGGTCCGACGTGATGATGATCAGGGTCTTGTCGTCGAGCTCCTCTTGCTGCAAGAAGCTGAAGAGGCGACTCATCTCCGCATCGAGCTGACGGATTCCCGCGTCGTAGAGCTCTTCGAGATGCCGCACATCAGCCTCATCGAAGTAGATCTTCTCTGTGGACGCGTCGATGTTCCTCGGCCCGTCGGCCCCGCCGAAGCGGCACTTCTCGGGGTCGAAGCTCTCCCGGCAGAACTCGATGTAGTCATCCTCGAAGTTGGCCAGCTGGAGCTGCCACGAGCTGCCGTCCGCCGGCCCGTCATAGGGCGTGACGAACAGCCTCTCGTACTCGGGCAGCGAGCTGTAGTCACCGTGGACATCGTAGTAGTGGACGAAGAGGAACATGCGCTGGTCGCCCGCTTCCTGCAGCCAGGCGGTCGCCTGATCGGTCACCCAGGTATTGGGTGATTTCCGATCTTCGGGAGCGTCGATGAAGAGGTACTTCTTGAAGTCGCGTGTGAGCTGGTAGTTCTCCTTCCCGAGCCAGGTCGAGTTCACCACCGCGGCCGTGTCGAAGCCCGCCTGCGCCAACATCGACGCCAGCGTTGGCACATCAGCCGGCAGCTTGGACTTCATCGTCATGACTCGATGAGCCAGTGGGAAGAGCCCGGTCAGCATCGAGGCATGCGAGGGGAGGGTCCAGGGTGCCGTCGCGCTCGCGTCTTCGAAGACCGCGCCCTCCGCGGCCAGCAGGTCGAGCATGGGTGACGTGAGGCGGTCGTAGCCATACAGGCTGAGGTGGTCGGCGCGAAGCGTATCGATGGAGATGAAGAGGATGAGCTGCGGTGTCGTACGCGGCTCGATCGGAGAGGTGACGTCGAGAGTGCGGGCCTCTTCGGCACTCGGCGCTCGGCCGGCCGACCCCCGGTCTTCATCGCCCAGGGAGCAGCCCCCCGCGTGCAGCGCGGCGACTGCGCACACCAGCGCGAGTGCTCTCGCGGCTCGTCTTCCGCTGGCGATGATTCTGGGCCCGAGCGGCACCGCGACCCCCGAGAGCGAGAAGGCGCCCCCGTGCGGTGCACGGGGGCGCCTATCAGCTCGGTTCTTCATCCCACTCGTGGGGCGCGCACGCGAGGTGCTCACGCGGGAATGAAGCAGCGCTTGTTACCGGACTCTCCGCAGACGAGCGCGAAGTGCGAAGAGCGTCGTCAAGGCAGCGAGTGACAGGCCGGCCGTTGTGGGCTCGGGAACGAAATTGATCGTCAGGGGGGGCTGGGCGCCACCCGATGCCGAACCGAGCTGCAAGATACCGCTGCGAATCGGGTCCATTGTGATGCTGATGCCGACAAACGGATCAGTATCGTCGAATCCGGCACCCAAGGAATCAACGTGGAAGACGAGCGTGGCAAGCACCTCGGCACCCGTCGTCGCAGTCGGGACGCCGGTGTTAGCTCCAACCTGGCTCGAGAAGAAATCGACCTGGACCTGGTCGCCGAGTGTCGGATGGTCGCTACAGCCCATGCCCGCATTTGGGCTGCTAAAGCCGCCACCGCACGAGTTGGCCGCCCTCAGATAAGCGTTCCTCGGGCTCGTGTAGAGAAGGTAGGAAGTCGACGACGACGGCGTTCGGTCGTAGGACAGATTGGCCGTGTCGTAGATGACACCGATACCGAGGAGCGCCACGTCCGTCCCAGTCTCGCTATCCAACGCCAACGTGATCGTTACGGTATCGCTGGCGCTGAGACTGCTGTCGCCAGCGTAGTTACTTGATACGTCCAGCCGCCAGGCACTGGCACTCGTTGCGCCGACGATTAGCAGCGCGATCGTGAGCAGGTTGATTGTCAAAAGCCGCATGGCTTGCGTCTCCTTGCGTCAAACAATTGAATCGAAGATGGACCCAGTGGGTCTTTGCATTCCGCTGGGACCGGAGTTCGGATCTCGCCCGACCCTATTGGCCGAGTAGCTTGAGGAGGGCGCCAACATCGACCAGAGTGATCACGCCATCGCCATCGAGATCCGCCGCCGGCAGGAAGCCGGGGTCGTCAGCGGTTGTGCCGACCGCGGCCATCGCGATCTTCGAGTCGGCCTGGTCCACTGCACCATCGTTGTTCAAATCGCCCTCGAGCGCGAAGGCTGCCGGCGCTGCGAACATGAGAGCAAGCGTTGCGAGAAACGGTGTGACACGGTTCATATAGAGCTCTCCCCAGAATTTCCCCTTATATGGGAAAGCTCAGCATACACCAGATCAATAGGGCGGTCACTGGATCAAGCGGGGAATCACCCGCATCTGCGAGTAGGGTGCATCGCGTACGCAAGCACCGCGCGTGGGTCTCGCAGGTCCAGTCGATCGAGCACCCTCGTGGGGCGTGTGTTGCACTCGCGCTTCACTACCCCGATGGGATGTTCTGCTTGGGTGATTCGCTTAGGTGATTTGCTTAGGTGATCTACATAAGGGGCGATCTACACAGGGCGCAAAGCCAGACCCGAGACGCGCTCGACTCGATGCCTCTTTGGCCGGCTCGCTTCGCCCTCACCGCACCTCGACTACGGTCTTGTCCACCGCGGCGCGCACTCTCGAATCCGCGTGCTGCTTGAGCTTCAGAATCTTCGGGATGGCAGAAGCGACACCCAGCTCGCTGAGTGACTCGATGGCGGCGACGATGACCTCGGGCTCCTCGCTGTCGAGTGCCTCGAGCAGCGGAGCGGTCGCCAGGTTTGGGTCGAACGCGGTCAGCTGCTTCGCGGCCCACACCCGCATCTCGGTGGTGAGCTCCTTCTTCTTCAGTGCCAGAATCACGACCTCGACATCTTCGGCCGCCTGCTGCGGCGAAGTGTTGAGTGCCTTCTTCGAGAGCACATTGAATCCGCCCTGCGGACTCGCGCTTTCCGTGATGGGAGGCGCGAGCGTCTCGGGCTTGGCCGCCGCCGGCGCGGCAGCGGTCGCCTCGCCAGCGTTGGGCTCGCTGATCTCCTCCCACTGCCGGTTGCCACCCGCCGCGCCGAGCCATACCCGGCCGAGCAGCCGGTCGGTTCGCATGATGGGCTCAGTTTGATGGGCGACGGCGACCGTGCGCACGCGCGGGAGCGCGTCGATGGCGTATCGGCCGTCTTGGCTCGGGGCGCCGCCATCGGACGGTGCGCCTCCCAGCGATGCCCAGCCCCCGTCTGCGCCGATGGGAACGGTCCAGACCTCTCCGCTCGAGGTATCGATACGAACCAGGTTTCCCGACGTTCGCGTGAACTGAAAGCGATGCTCTTTCTCACCCGAGCCGGTGGCGCCCGAACCGGGGCCACCGGCGCCGCAGGCCATGAGCGCCGCCGAGGCAAGGCCGAGAGCGGCGCCGAGCGCGGTGCGGACGAGGTGGAATCCGGAAGATCGGTGCATGCAGCCTCCCCGTGGTGTTCGAGTGCCCAGCCCCGACGAGAGCACATGAGCCAACTCGGCAGTGTCCTCCCTGGGGGCCAGGGCCGCCTCAATCTAGCGCAATCGGTCCGCGAGGTGTCGGGGGATTCTAAACGGGCCCGCCGGGTTCCGAACAGCGCTCCAGGCCGACCCGCACCTCGTTTCCGCCCAGATTCGCGGGATGGCGGAACAAGTCACCGTCGTCGTCATCGCCGAGTAGCAAATCCGTCGCCAGCGTCTGCTCCGAGACGTAGCTCCGGTAGTTCTCCACTGCGGTTCGCCAATCCCCCTCGAGCGGAAGAACCAGCCGAATGCGATCGGTGACGTGCAGACCGGCTTCCCTGCGCGCCTGCTGGACTACACGAACCACGTCTCGCGCCATGCCCTCATGAATCAGCTCGGGCGTGAGTGCGAGGTCGAGCACCACGATGGCGTCGTTGCCAGGTAGGCCCTGGCACGCGACGCCCTCTTTCGGCTGGAGTGTCAGGGTGTACTCGCCTTCGACGAGTGAATGCCCCCCGACCTCGATACTGCCGTCGCCGCGCGTCGTCCACTCTCCCTGCTTAGACGCGCCGACGACCGCCTTCATCTGCTTCCCGAGCCGCGGCCCCAGCAAACGCGAGTTCAGCTTGATGCCAAACGTCGCAAAGGCATCGATCTCGCTGCTGAGCTCGACCCCCTTCACGTTGATCTCGTCGGCGATCAGGTCCAGGTAGGGGCGAATGCGCTCGGTCTGCGCTCCGGCCACCACGAGTGACGCCAGCGGCTGACGCACACGTGCGTTCTCTGCGGCGCGCAGCGCCAGCGCAGCGGAACAGACATCGCGTACGCGATCCATGTCCGCGACCAGCTCGTGATCGGCCGCATCCGACAGCTCGCCCGGCCAGTCGCTCAGGTGGACACTGTCCTCGCCCGTAAGTCCGCGGTAGATCTCCTCGCTGATCAGCGGCAGCAGCGGACTCACCACCCGGCAGAGAACGACGAGCGCCGTGTAGAGCGTGTCGTATGCGCTCTGCTTGTCCGCGTCCCTCTCCGCCTTCCAGAAACGCGGTCGGCTGCGGCGGATGAACCAGTTGTTGAGGGCGTCGATGTAGGACACGATCCGGCTACAGGCTCCGACCAGGTCATAGCCTTCGAATTCCCGCTCCAGAGCGGCGACCAGCTCGTGTGTCTTGGCGAGAATGTAGCGGTCCAATAGATGGCGTGAGTCCGTGCGAAGCTCTGCAGACACGCCGTCGCTGTTGGCGTAGAGCGTGAAGAAGTAATAGGCGTTCCAGATCGGGTTGATGACGAGCCGAATGGCATCTGCGATCTGCCGCCCCTCGCGATCGATCCTGAGGTCGCCGCCGCGCACCACCGGTGACGAAACCAGGAACCAGCGCAGGGCGTCGGATCCGATGTTCTCGAAGACCTCCTCGGGATCGGGATAGTTGCGCAAGCGTTTGCTGAGCTTCTTGCCGTCCTCGGCCAACACCACTCCGTGGCAGAGGCAATTCCGAAAGGGCGGACGATCGAAGAGCGCAGTCGAGAGCACCATCATGAGATAGAACCAGCCGCGAGTTTGGGCCTGATACTCCGTGATGAAATCCGCCGGGAAGTGGCTGTCGAACCACTCCTTATTCTCGAACGGGTAGTGGACCTGTGCGAACGGCATCGATCCCGACTCGAACCAGCAGTCCAGCACCTCGGGGACCCGCCGCATCGTCGACTTGCCCGTGGGGTCGTCCGGGTTGGGGCGAACGAGCTCGTCGATGTACGGTCGGTGCAGGTCCGTCGGTCGCACGCCGAAATCGCGCTCGAGCTCGTCCAGGCTGCCGTAGACGTCCATGCGAGGGTATTGCGGGTCGTCACTCTTCCAGACGGGTATCGGGGTTCCCCAGAAGCGGTTGCGCGAGATCGCCCAGTCCCTCGCGCCCTCGAGCCACTTGCCAAAGAGACCATCGCGCACGTTTTCGGGGATCCAGTTGATCTGCTGGTTGAGCGCCACCATACGCTCGCGAATCGCGACGACGTCGACGTACCAGGAATCGAGCGCCTTGTAGATGAGCGGCGTGTCCGTGCGCCAGCAATGCGGGTAGTTGTGGAGGTAGCTCTCCTCCTTGACGATCTTCTGCTGCGCCCGCAGCGCACGAATGATCGGCGTGTTGGTTTCAAGGACCTGCATCCCCTGCCAGTCGGGCACCTGCGCGGTAAAGCAGCCGGCGTCATCCACGGGGCAGACGACTGGGATTCCCTCGGTTCTACAGATCGCCATGTCGTCTTCACCAAAGCCAGGCGCGATGTGGACCACGCCCGTGCCCTCCTCGGTGTCGACGAAATCACCCGCCAGCACACGGAACGCGCCGCTCGTCTCTGCGAAGAACGGGAACAGCGGGGTGTAGCGCCGGCCCACCAGTTCGCGTCCCTTCAAGGTGCCCACGCGCTGCGCATCGGCGAGCAGCGACTCCAGCTTGGCGACCGTCTCCTCGCCCAGGATCACGCGACGTCCAGCCTGCTCGAACACCGCGTAGTCGATCTCCGCTCCCACCGCCAAAGCGAGGTTGGAGGGCAGCGTCCACGGCGTCGTGGTCCAGGCGAGCAGATCGCTGGGAATCTCTTCACCCGACTCGCGTGCGAGCTCGAAGCGCACGGTGATCGCGGTGTCCTGTCGCTCGCGGTAGGAGTCGTCGAGCCGGGTTTCGTGCAGCGAGAGGGGTGTCTGGGCGGCCCACGAGTAGGGCATCACCTTGTAGCCTTCGTAGAGCAGGCCTCGCTCGTGAAGCTGCTTGACCGCCCAGATCGTGCTTTCCATATACGAGAGATCGAGCGTCTTGTAGTCGTGGTCGAAGTCGACCCAGCGAGCGGCGCGATTGATGTAACGCTCCCACTCCAGCGTGTACTTGAGGACCGACTTCCGACAGTGCTTGTTGAAGCTCTCGATGCCGAACTCGGCGATCTGGCTTCGCCCCGAGACGCCGAGCTCCCGCTCGGCTTCCATCTCGGCGGGCAGTCCGTGGCAGTCCCAGCCGAAGCGTCGCTCGACGCGACGCCCTCGCAGCGTCTGGTAGCGTGGGATGATGTCCTTGATGTAGCTGGTGATGAGATGCCCGTAGTGGGGCAGGCCGTTGGCGAACGGCGGACCATCGTAGAAGACGTACTCGTTGGCGCCGCCTTCACCGTGCGGTCGATTCTGGACCGATTGCGTGAACGTCCCCGCTCGCTGCCAGCTCTCGAGCACACCACGCTCAATCTCGGGAAAGCTCGGCTGGGGATCGACATCGGGGTAGGGCTGGCGGCCGCTCTTCTCGCGCATGACTCCTCTAGCCGGCTCTTATCGGGCGGCGGCGAAGGATACCAACCCGGTCTCGCAAAGTCGCACGCTCAAGCCAAGCCGCTCGGCTGGATGCGCTGCCCAGTCTCGGGTCAGAACACTAGCTCGCGTCCGTCACCGGGGCGTCGAGTACCTGCTCGGCTACGTCGGGCGAGTAGCCCGCACGCGCCAGTGCCGCGAAATCTCGCTCACGCCGTGCCAGCCGTTGCTCCGGATCGTGCCGATAGGGGCCGAGGCGCCTTCGCCGGGCGTAGACCCGGGCCGCCGACAGGTCCGGGTCCGCTTCGCCCGAGTGGCTGAGCAGCTCGTCGCAGAGTTCGGGTGCGACGCCCTTGGCCCGCAGACCGGCGGCGATCTGACGGCTGGACCGGCCGCGTGCTCGCCAGCGACGCAGGAGACCCGCCGCGTAGGCGCGGTCGTCGAGCAGGCCAAGGCCGCAGAGGCGCTCGATCGCGGCGTCGATCAGCGGCTCGGCCTCGGTGGGGTCGCTGTCGTGATGCACGCAGCTACGCTGAGCCCGCCGCCGGAGCACCTGCCGCAGATTCGCGATCGATGAGGAGTATCGCTCCAGGTGAGAGACTGCGGCCCGCTCGAGATACGCCCCACTGAGGCGCGGCGGGGGCTTGCGCAGCCGGCTCGGTGAGGACGCCCGTAGGTGATCCGTGCGGGGAGTCTCTCGGTCGGGCATGGCTGCGGCTCCCGAGCGGCTGTGCGGCGTGATCGACTCCACGCTACCACTTTCGAGCCCCCCTCGCGCCACTGGGCGCAGGCTCGCGCACGAGGAGGTGCTTCCCCGTTTGGGTCGCGGCGCCGATGCGACTCCGGATCGCGCAGAGGTCGATGCCCGAGCTTCCCGAGGTCGAGGTCACACGGCGGCGCATCGCCCCGCTCCTGGTCGGACGCCGGATCGCCCGCGTTCGGACCACCGCCGCGAGCTATTTCTTCCTCAGCGATCCCGGCCTGCTACGCCGTCGTCTCCCGCATCGCGTGGTCGCCGGTCTCGAGCGCCGTGGCAAGTACCTGCTGGCGTCGCTCGATGATGGAAGCCGTCTGCTGATCCACCTCGGGATGACGGGGCAGCTCTTCTCCGGCGATGCGGTGAGCTTGCGCCTGCTCTCCGCTACGGCGAGGGCGGCGCTCACGCCGGAAGAGCAGACAAGCTTCGAACCGGACATCCACACGCACCTGTGCCTGCACTTCGCCGACGGCGAGCCGCCGGTCTACCTGCGTGACGTCAGGAAGTTCGGCAAGTTGCTGTTGCTGGAGCCCGGGCAGCGCCATGCTCGCCTGGAGCGACTTGGACCGGACGCGCTGACGGTCGACGGCGAACTGCTCTTTCGCGCCAGCCGAAAGCGCAGAACCCCCGTCAAGGCACTGCTGCTCGATCAGTCGCTGCTCGCGGGTGTGGGAAATATCTACGCGGACGAAGCGCTCTTTCTCGCCGGGCTGCGCCCCGCCCGACGCGCGGCCCGGCTCAGCCGTCGCGAGTGTTGCGTCTTGGCCGATGGTCTGCGCCGGGTGCTCACACGCGCGATCGAAACCGGTGGCTCGAGCATCAGCGACTACGTGGCGCCCGACGGGAGCGACGGCGCGTATCAGGACGAGCGCAGGGTCTACGGCCGCTCCGGTGAGGCGTGCGGAAGTTGTGGCACGCCGATCGTGCGGCGAGTCGTGGCGCAGCGCGGTACGTACTACTGCCCGGTCTGCCAGCCCTGATGCGGCATTCGGATCAGGGCTCTGCCCCGAATGGCGCGGCGATTTCGCATGGCCCACGCCGCGGTCGCCTTCTCCGCTCCCGCATGCGTATCTCCACTCGAGTGACTTCATGGCGGGTGCTCACGAATTACCTCGAATCGACCAATCACATGCCGAAAGCGCTTGTAGGGGAACGCGCGCTCTGCCCGATTGCGCCCGATCGGGGCCAGCCGTCCAAGGGCACAGCGAGTCGCTGACGAGCAGCCGGGGGTGAGAGCGCCAAGCCGTTGTATGCTGTGGCGGGCGCGCGAGATCGCCGCGCCATTCGGGGCAAGGCCCGGATCCGAATGCCGCATCAAGGCCAGGAGGCCACCCGTGCTGAGCCTGTGCGAGCTGCGCCGCATCGCCTCGATTCTCGACTCGCACTTCGCGGGCTATCGCCTGGAACGCTGTGTCGAGACCAGCGGCGAGCGGCTGGCGCTGGCCCTCTACGGGCACGGCCCCGAGAACGGCGAGGGCGAGAAGCGTCTGCTGCTGCTCTGTTGTGCGCGAGAACTCTCGCGCGTGTCGGAGATCGACATGCTTCCCCGAGCCCCGAGCAACCCGCCTGCGTTCGTCAGCTATTTGCGTTCGCACCTGAGCAGGGCGCGGCTGCTCTCGGCGAAGGTCCTCGGCGACGATCGCCAGCTCGCGCTGCGCTTCGCCGCCCGCGAGGGGGAGTTCGACTTGATCCTCTCCCTGCTGGGCAACCGCAGCAACCTCTACGTCGTGGACGCCGACGGCTGCGTGCGAGCGGCACTCCGCCCGGCTGCCGATACGCGCTGCGAGCTGGTGGTCGGTGCGAGCTGGACCAACCCGCGCGGCCGACCGCCGTCCGAGGGCGAAGATCGCTGGAGCGATCTACCCGACTCCCGCTACCTGGCCGCCGTCGAGTCCGAATACGCGGTGGCCGACCGCGCTCGCGACACGCACGAGATGGCGCGCAGGCTGCGACAGGTACTCAAGCGGGAGACGAAGAGCGCGCAGCGTAGGCTGGAGCGCGTCGAACGCGAGCTCGCCGAAGCCGACCAGGCCAACGAGCTGCAGCGCCGGGGCGAGCTGCTCAAGGGTGCGCTCGGGCGAATCGGGGCGGGCGACGACCAGGTGCGGGCGCACGACTACGAGAGTGGCGAGGAGGTCGTGATTCCGCTCGATCCGAGCAAGACGCCGCAGCAGAATCTCGAGGCGACGTTCAAGCGCTATCAGAAGCTCCTGAGGCGCCTTGCCAAGGCCGGAGGCCAGCTCGACCAGGCACGTGAGCGGTGCGAGTCGATCGCGGGCCTGGAGGCGGAGCTGGAGGCTCTGGAGAGCGGGCGTGGAGAGCCCGATCCCGACGCCCTCGCGGCCCTCGCGCGACACCCGACGCTGGCCGGCCTGCTGGCCAAGCGGCGCACACCCACCCACCCGGCCAGCGGCGGGGAGCCGACCCGTCTCCCCGCGCGGCTACGAGAGCTGCCCCAACGGCTGCATCCGCGTCGCTACCGCAGCTTGGATGGACTCGAGATCTGGGTCGGGCGCAGCGACCAGGGCAACGACTACCTCACGACCCGGCTCGCTCGCGGCAACGACCTCTTCTTCCATCTCGACGGTGCGCCGGGAAGTCACGTCATCCTCCTCACCGAGGGGCGCAGCGATCCGCCCTCGGAATCGATCCTCGACGCCTGCGAGCTCGCGATCCACTTCTCGAAGCAGAAGAATGTCGGGCGCGCGGACGTCCACGTCGTCCCCATCAAGCGGGTTCGAAAACCCAAGGGAGCCAAGCCCGGCTTGGTCTGGGTCACCGGCGGCAAGACCGTCCATCTGCGCCGCAGTGATCAGCGTCTGACACGTCTGCTGCAATCCCGCGAAGACTAGAAGCTATCTGCCGTGCTGAAGCTTGCGGAACTCCGAGTCAGATTCGAGCTGAGTTGTCACGCCTCGGTGCCTGACGCAAGACTGGATGGGCGGCTGGACGCGCGGCCCGGTCTCGCGTCGGCCTGTGCGTGCGAAGGTTCGCGGCAGCGACCTGGTGAGACACGCGGGCTAAGATCTGCTGTCGCGCGCCGCTTTCGCGTCGTCCCCAGGTCGGAGCAGAACTGTCCATGAGCAGCGCATACGCCATCGCGACTCCGGATCGCAGCGCTCGCATCGACCGACTCGAGTCTTCGACTTTCGACGTGGTGGTGATCGGTGGCGGCATAACGGGTGCTGGCGTCGCGCGCGAAGCGGCGCTCCGTGGTCTCAGCGTGGCGCTCCTCGAGGCGGAGGATTTCGCCGCCGGAACCTCGAGTCGCTCCTCCAAGCTGATTCATGGAGGCTTGCGCTATCTCGCCCTTGGCGATGTGGCACTAGTTCGGGAGACTGCCCGCGAGCGCAAGTGCGTGCACGCGCTCGCACCTCACCTCGCGGAGCCCTGTTGGATGCTCTTGCCCGCGCGATCGCGTGCGGGGTTGATGAAGTTTCGTACGGCCCTCGGTGCCTACGAGAAGCTCGGAGCGGTGGCACCCGCCGATTGCCACAGCAACTGGTTCGAATCCGAGCTGTCCGAGAATGAGCCGCTGCTCGATCGTTCGCAACACCCGTGTGCGAGCACTTATCGAGAGTACCTCACCGATGACGCGCGCCTCGTGATCGCCAACTTGCGCGCCGCCGCTGGCCACGGTGCCGAGGTCGTGAGCTACCTGCGCGTCGACGAGATATTGCGGCAGAGCGGGCGCGTGTCCGGCGTGGTGGCTCGCTGTGGCATGAGTGGCCGGCGCGTTCGCGTGTGCGGGCGCGCCGTGGTGAATGCGTCCGGCCCCTGGGTCGAGGGCGTGCGTGCCCTCGATGAGCCGGGCGCGCCGCCGCTGCTTCATCTCTCCAGAGGCATACACGTCGTCGTGAGGGCAGAGAGGCTCCCCGTTCGCAACCACATCATTCTCGGCACCGAGGATCGCCGCTCGATCTTCGCCATTCCGCGAGGCGACTGTGTCTACCTCGGCACCACGGACACGAGCCATCCCCGTGGCGCCGAGCTGTGGCCTCGGATCGAAGTCGAAGACGTCGAGTATCTGTGTGATCCGGTGCGCCGCTACTTCGACACCGATCCCATCACGCCCGATGATTGTGTCGCGGCTTGGGCGGGCCTGCGCCCGCTGATCGCCCAGCCGGGCAAGCAGGCGCGCGAGATCTCACGCAGGGACGAAATCTGGCTCGCGGCGTCGGGCTTGATCAGTGTCGCGGGCGGCAAGTTGACCGGCTACCGCAAGATGGCCAGCAGCGTGATGGAGAAGGTGGGGGACGTGCTGGGTCGGCGCTTCGGTCCACCGCCCGAGGAAGACGAGCCGCTGCCGGGCGGCGATTTCGCGGGTGAGGTATCGGTTCTGGCGGTGCGTCTCGCGGCTGCCAGCGGGATCGGTGAGGCGTGTGCCCGGCGACTGGCACGTCTCTACGGTTGTGAGGCCGAGGCGGTCGCTTCCAGGGACGCCGACCCGCTGGTGCCCGGTGGGCGGGTGCTCTGCGGAGAGGTCGACTGGGCTGTCGAGTGCGAAGGGGCAGAGACACTTATCGATGTCGTATACCGCCGTACCCGCTCGGCTCTCTATGAGCCGGAAGAGTGTCAGCGCATACTGGAGCCGGCGGCTTGGCGTATGCGGGCGGCGCTCGGCTGGAGTGCGGAGAGAGCGGTCGAGGAGATCGCGACCGTGCGCGATCGGATGGCGAAGGACCTGGCGTTCAAGAGTGTGAGGAGTGAGTGTGATGAGTGATGTGACGGAAGCCCTGGAGAGCGTGCTTGGCGAGCGGGTTCGCCGCGAGCCGGAGATTCTCACCGCCCACCAACGCGACACCTGGGTGCTCGGCGAGCTCTTCGACTATCGCGGTGAGGCCGGTCCTCTGCCCCTGGCCGTCGTCGAGGCCGAGTCGGCACACGATGTTTCCGAGACGCTGCGCTTGTGTCGCGCTCATGGCTGCCCGGTCGTCACCTACGGCGGTGGCTCCGGCGTATGTGGTGCCATTCGCGTGGGCGAGCGCACGGTCGTGCTGAGCACACGCAAGCTTGCGGGCCTCGTCTCGCTCGACAGCGGCGATCTGACGGCGCGCTTTCGGGCGGGCACATTCGGCGGCGACGCCGAGCGGCGTGTGCGGGAGGACGGGTTGACGATCGGCCACTGGCCCCAATCGATCGAGCTCTCGACGGTCGGTGGTTGGGTCGCCACGCGCGCTTCGGGGCAGTACTCCACCGCCTACGGGAATATCGAAGATCTGGTGCTGGCTCTCGAGGTCGTGTTGCCCGATGGCGCGGTCCTGCGAACTCGAGAGACGCCCAGGGCAGCGGCCGGCCCGGATCTGCGCCAGCTCTTTCTCGGCAGCGAGGGCACGCTCGGCGTCGTGACGGAGGTGACCTTCTCCCTGCGCGAGCTGCCACCCTTCCACTTCCGACAGGCTTTCCACTTCGCTGGTCTCCACGCCGCGGTCGAGCCCGTTCGCGAGATCCTGCGCGCCGGCTGGCGTCCGCCGGTCGTGCGGCTCTACGACGCCTCCGAGTCGAATCGACACTTCGGCGAGAGCTGTCCGGAAGGCCGCGCCATGCTGATCCTGCTACACGAGGGACCCGAGCCCGCCGCCTTGGCAGAGGCCAATGCGGTTTCTGAACTCTGTCGCTCCCGCGGCGGTGAGGAAGCGGATGCGGCCGCTGTCGACCGCTGGTTCGACGAGCGCAACGAGGTGCCCGGCTTCCGTACCTTCATCGAGAAGGGAATCATGGTCGACACCATCGAGGTGGCGAGCACCTGGCAGCACGTAACACAAATATATGACGCTGTGACGAGCGCGCTGAAGGAGGTCCCGGGCATCCTCGTCGCGACCGCCCACACGAGCCACGCCTACCGCTCCGGTGCGAACCTGTACTTCACCTTCGCGGTCAGGCCGGATGAGCCGGGCGAGATGGCGAGCGTGTATGCGGAGTGCTGGCGGCGCGCCATGCGGGCCACGCTCGCGAACCACGGCGGTATCGCGCATCACCACGGCATCGGACGGGTTCGCAGCGGCTACCTCGCCGAGGAGCTGGGGACGGCCGGTGTGGCGGTCCTGCGCGCGGTGAAACACGCGCTGGATCCCGATGATCTGCTCAACCCCGGCAATCTGCTGCCGCCGCAGGGGCCCGAGGCCAAGGGCTGAGCCGATGCCCGAGCACGTCCTCGCCCTCGATCTCGGTACGACCTCGGTACGCGCCCTGGTGGTGAGGGCCGACGGTACGGTGCTGAGCCGGGCGCGGTGCCCGTTGGCGACGCGCTTTCCGCGGCCGGGCTGGATAGAGCAAGATCCGGAGGACATGTGGCGCTGCAGCCTCCAGGTGCTCCAGAATGCACTTGCCGAGGCGGGCACGCCCGCGCGGGCGCTGGCGGGAATCGGAGTCGTGAGTCAGCGCAGTACGGCGCTGGCTTGGCACGCGGAGACGGGCAGAGCGCTGGCGCCTGCCATCGGCTGGCAGGATCAGCGCACGGCGCCGCGCGTCGAGGCGCTGATGCAGCGCGGCATCCCGATGAACACGCTCGCTTCGGCCACCAAGTTCGAGTGGCTCTTCGAGAACGTGCCCGCGGTGCGCCAGGCCGCGGCCGCGGGTGCGCTGCGGCTCGGGACGCCAGACGTCTGGCTCACCGCCATGCTCTCGGCTGGCTCGGTGCACGTGACAGACCCGGGCCACGCGAGCTGCACTGGCCTCTATGACGTCGCCGGCCGTTGCTGGGCCGACGGCCTACTGACGATGTTCGGGGTCGAGCGGGCCTGGCTTCCCGAGGTGGTTCCCACCAGCGCGGTGGTGGCCGAGACGCCGCGTGAGCTGCTCGGCCACCCGCTCCCGATCGCGGCTCGTGCTGGGGATCAGCAGGCCGCGGCCTTCGCCCAGGGTGTGCACCAGACGGGCGGCGCGAAGCTCACGATCGGAACCTCTGCCATGCTGAACGTTCACATCGGCAGCAGCCCGGAAGCCTGGCTGCCCGGCTTCTTCCTGCTGCCGCTCTGGGAGCTGTCGGACGGCGAGCGGGCCTTCTGCGTGGAGGGAACCGTGATCACCGCCGCCTCGGCGCTCGACTGGCTCGTCGATCTCGGTCTGCTGGCCAGCGCCGATCGGCTCGACGACGTGGTGAGCTCCGTCGATTCCGCCGAGGGGGTTGTCTTCGTACCGTCGCTACAGGGGCTCGGGAGCCCCTTCATGGAGCTCGAGGCCCGCGGTGTGCTGTCCGGCCTGACGCGCGGGAGTGGCGTTCCCCACGTCGTACGCGCCGTGGCGGAGGGTGTGGTGCAGCGATGTGTTGATGTCTGCGAGAGCGTCGAGATGGACGAGGGTCCGCTGCGCGTCGACGGTGGTCTGGCGCAGAGCGATTTCCTGCTCGGCCGCCTGGCCGACTTTCTCGGTCGCCCTGTCGAGCGAACGGCCGAGATCGAGACCACCGCGCTGGGGGCGGCCTGCCTGGCGGGACTCGCCACGGGCGTCTACCGGCGTCCGTGCGACGCCACAGCGCATATCACCGCTGCAATGCGCTTCGAGCCCCGAATCGACTCGGCAAAGAGGCAGGATGTTCGGGTTGGCTGGCGGCGTGCGCTAGCGAGAGCCCGAGCGGCGGCCGAGCCCCCCACCCCGCAGCAGGGCGGGTAGGACGATCAGGTTGCAGATCACGGTGAGGAGCATGCCGACGCTCAGCACCACGCCGAGGCTCGCGACGCCGCGGTGCGAAGAGAACGCGAGCGTACCGAAGCTGAGGGTCGTGGTCAGAGCGCTATAGAAGACCGCGCGGGCTGTGGTGCTGTCCATCAGATCGTCGTCGCTGTCGCGCAGCAGCTGCGCCCGATGCACCAGGTGAATGCCGCTGTCCACACCGATTCCGAGCAGCAGCGGGATTACGATCACGTTGCCGAAGTTGAAGCGGATACCCAGCAGCACCATGCTTGCGACCGTGAGTACCGAGCTGAGAAGGAGCGGCGTCATGACGAGCAGCATCGGACCCAGGCGGCGCCACAAGACCAGCAGCAGCAGCGAGATGATCAGCACGGCCGAGATCAGCGCTTGACGGAAGGACGATTGGGTCGCTCGTGCGAATTCGATCAGGTTGATCGCCACGCCCGCTGCTCGGGAGTCGATGGCGCGTACCTCGTCCGTGAAGCGGGTGAATGCCCGCTCGTTGCCGAGATCGTCCTTCGGGAAGGTCTGGACGCGTGCCCGTCCGTCCGGCGTGAGCATGCGCGCAACCAGCTCGGCGGGCAGATCCTCCATGCGTATTCCTTCCGTATTGACCGCCGCCCGCAATCGCACCATCTGATCGGGCAGTCCCGAGAGCAGCAGCTCATCCAGCTTGGCCAGCGCCTCCTGGGGCTTCGAGTCCGTCTCGACCCGAGTGAGGAAGGTGCCGAGCTTGCTGCGCAGCAGCCGCACGCTCTCAGCGAGCGTGGAGCGCTCTTCGTCCAGCCAAGGGCCCGAGAGGAAGTCGTGAAGCTCACGTAGGGCGGCGACCTGCTGTGCGAAGCTGGCAGTGGTCCCGGCATCCGGATCGGCTGGCGGCGCGTCCATCAGGAACGCGATGTCGCCCAGGACCTCCAGCTTCTCCTCCTGGTTCTCCGGGACGTAGTCGGCCAGCGTGAGGACCAGAGAGACCGTATCCAGCTCACGCATGCGCTCTGCCAGCTTGCGGGCACTCTCGAGGTCGGGCGTGACGGAGTTGATGAACCACGGTGACATCGTGCCCGACTGCTCGAGCAGGTCGTCGAAGGCTTGAACCGACTCGGTGGTGGGATCGCGCATCTGGATGACGTTGACGTCGAAACGGGCGTAGGGAAGCAGCGCGAGCCCGCCCACGAAGAGCAACGCGGCCAGCAGGCAGACGCTTCCGGGATGTGTGTCGAACACCCGCCACCAGGTGCTGCGAAAGTGCAGCGCCTTGGAGAGATCGCGCTCCGCGTCGATCTCGAGCCAGCGACTGATCAGAGCCGGGAAGAGGGTCAGGGTGAGGGTGATGATGATGAACATCCCGCTGCCCGCGATCAACCCGAGCTCCGCGACCCCCAGATAGTCGGTGGGGACGAAGACGTAGAACCCGATGGCGGTCGTCAGCGTGCAGATCAGGAGTGAGCTGCCGACACTCTGCACCGCCTCGCGCAGCGCCTCGTCGCGCCCGCTTCCTGCGCGCAGGCGCGAGGCGTAGGCCATCCCGAGGTGGATGCCGAAGTCGACCCCGAGACCGATGAAGAGCACGCCGAAAGAGGCGGAGACCAGACTGAGATGTCCCACCACCGCCGCCGCGAATCCAGCGGTCCAGACCAGCCCGACCAGCAGGGTGATGACGGCTGCGGTCACGAGCCGCAGCGATCGCAGAGCGCGCGTCAGCACGGCGATCACCAGGAAGAAGCAGGCGACACCGCCCAGCCCCAGATCCCACGCGATACCGAGCATCTCTTCGTAGTTGAGCGCCGGGTTGCCGGTGATCCGCACCGTCACGCCGCGCTCCGGCTCGAGGCCCAGCTCCCGCGCAGTGCGCCGGATCTGCTCCATGGCATTCCCGGCCGCCAGCAGGCTTCCAAAGTCGAGGATCGGGTGGACGACGATCACGCGGCGCTTCACCACCTCGACGGCCGAGCCGCGCAGCAGCATCTGCTCCCACGAGAGCGCCAGCGGGAACTCGCTGTAGACCGCGACCGTGGCGTTCGCCACCGAGTCGAGAATGGCGGACCATTGCTCAGGGTTCACCCCGGCGCCTTCGCCATTGCGCACGACATTCTCGAGACCCTGCTCGACCAGTGATGCCAGGTTCGCGACGCTGGCGTCCTGCTCGAGAGCGGCCAGGATCGGCTGGAGCTTGGCCATCTGGTCGCCAAACGTGTCGAGGTCATCAAGGCTGCGATAGAGCAGACCGTGGGCCTCGAAAAAGCTGCTTCCGCCCGGCATATAGGCATCCGTGAAGCGGTCTTCTTGCCGAGCGATGCGGTCGGTCAGCGCCGTAGCGGACTTCCGAGCGAGCTCGGGTGTGTCGGCGTCGATCACGACCAGCAGGGCGTTCTCGAGATTGGGGAAGAGCTTGGCGAACGCCTCGTGATTCTGGCGAGACGGCAGGTACTCGGCCATCAGCCGCACGTTGTCGGAGTTGATGCCGAGGTTGAGCGCCGCATAGGTGCCGAACAGCAGAGTGAGGAGCAAGCAGCTCGCGATGATGAGCCGAGGTCTGCGTGTCGTCGCGGCGACCCACTCGGCGAGCACTCTTGCGAGATAAGCGTCGAGCTGGCTCTTCAACTGGCTTCACTCCGTGTGCGCGTGGGTGGAGGTTCCGCGGTCCGCCTCCTGGACCGCCCATTCTACGGAACTCTCACTCGCGTGACATCGCTACACTGATATGGGGCAATGCTCGTTCAGCCGCTCGCCTACTCGCTCGGGGCTCCGGCGTCAGGTTCGCCACCCGCATCGTCCTCTTCCAGGTATCCGAGGCTGCGCAGGTGCTCGACGATCTCCTGCTCTCGGCCGGAAGACTTCAGCGTGACTCGTTCGACACGGATCCCGTCGTAGCTCTGAACTGTGTCGAGCGTATCACTCGTGAGGAAGCGTCCAGGCCGTCCGGGCATGTCCTGCGCGGTCGGGAGGCCGAGGAAGGCGAGCACGGTCGGCGTGACGTCCATGACCCCGGCCCCGCGCGAGCCGATGCCGGCCTCGATGCCGTGCCCGCGTGCGAAGATGACGCCGTCCAGTGATGCTTGGGTCTCGTGCTCGCCGGTCAAGAGCATCATGCTGACACCGGCTTCGAAGCCGTGATCGGACATGACCAGCACCAGGTCATCGCTGTCGTAGTCACGCGCCAGGAGACCGATCAGGGCGTCGGTGAATTCGTAGTAGCGACGCAAAGCCTCCGCCCCGGCCTCGCGAGCCGCAGGCTCCGGTCGCAGACCGGGTGGGTAGAGGGCCTCCGGCTCCAGATTGCCCCACAGCCAGTGGGAAACCCGGTCGATGCCCGGCAGGAAGACCATCATCACATCGGGCCTGAAGTCCTGCTGAATCCCGAGAGCGACTCGCGTCACCTCGGCATCGGTTTCGTACTGGCGAGAGAGAATCTCGCGGTTTACCCACTTCGGGAGCGCGGCGTTCTCAGTGAAGGGATCAGCGATCGAGGTCAGCGGAGCATCGTTCTCGAACAACTCGTTGGCGCGCGCTGTCCACGACTGCGGGTGAACGAGCGCGCCGGTGGACGCGTGCCGGTCCTTGAAGGTCTGCTTGATCATCTTGATCTGTTCGGGGAAGAAGTGGTCAGAAACCATCACGCCGTTGATCTTCTCGGGCGGATAAGTGGTCCACCAATTGACCACACCCACACTGAAGCCCCGCTCGGAGACGATGTTCCAGAGAGCCGGAACTCGGCGATCATGGCTGAGATAGAGCTGCTTGTCTTCGCTCGTCTCCTTCTTCACGAAGGCCGTGATGCCGTGATCCCTGGGCGACTTTCCGGTGGCGATCGTCGCCCAGATGCGTGGCGAGAAGAGCGGTGGTATCGAGCGCAGCTTGCCCGAGGCACCCCGTCTCGTGATGTCGGCCAGGTTGGGCAGGCGCCCGGCCTCGACCATCGGCATGGCGACGCGAGGGCTCGCGCCGTCAATCCCGATCAACAGCACACGTCTGCCGCCATCCGAATCGCCGCTGCAGCCAACGGCCAGCACGCCGAGGGCGAGCGCTGCCGCCAGGGCAGCGTGGCGACCGGAGGCTCGCCGAGCGAGCCCGCCGAGCATCCGGCAGCTCGTGGCGATCGGGTGTGCGCCGAATTCGTGACCTATCTTCATGCTGCTCTGCCCCCGCGGACTGCACTCATTCCAAGTAGCCCAGACTTCGACGCGGGTCGACGATGGTGGTTTCGGCCCCCGAAGGTCGCAGCGCCATGCCCGCCACGGGCCCGCAGAGGCAGCCGGACAGGGCGTCGCTGTATTCACTGTAGCGCGCACGGGATCAGCGGCTTCGAGCCCATCGCGTCGCTCATGATCCGGCGGCCCTTCGCCCAACCACCCGCTGGTTGGATGTTTGCAGGCCGAGCCGCGTGCGGACGCTGTCGAGCAGGATGAAGATCGCCAGCAAGAATGGGTTTCGATACTGGAAGAATCGCTGGAGCCAGAGCGGGTAGTTGCGATCCTTGAAGTAGTTGTGGTGTGAGATGATCCAGGCCGAAGTGCTGATCAGGTAGTCACGGCGTGCGATCTCGAAGCCGCGTTCTTCGAGCATGCGTACCAGCGATTCGCTGGAGAAGAGGTTCCAGTGGCGCGGGAAGTGGTAGTGTCCCCACCAGCGGCGTCCGAAGATCCGGTAATCGAGTCCCGCCAAGTTCGGTGTCTCGATGATGAAGACACCACCGGGTCTGAGCAGAGACCGGACTCGCTCGCAGATCAGCGCCGGATCTTCGACATGCTCGATCAGTTGCAGCATGACGACCGCGTCGTAGCGCGCCTGCTGCTCGGGCTTCTCCGCGAAGTCTTCGACGCGCTCGGCGAAGGTCTCGAAACCCATCTCACGACACTTCGCGATGGCGCTTTCGTCGAATTCGAGACCGGCAAGCTCCCAATCGGGGTGACCGAACTCGCGCAGCAGCGAGAGGAATCGGCCGTCACCACAACCCACGTCGAGCAGTCGCTTCTCTCCGTCCCCCACCAGCTCGCGATAGAGCTTGACCTTGCCACTCTCCCAGAAGCGCTGCACCCGCGAGACGAGGCCGTCGCCGCCGCCGGCGAACGAGTAGTAGTTCGAGGGGTAGATGACGTCGAGGTCGTCGACCGAAGGCCTGGGGTCGAGGTAGAGGTGTCCGCAGGCCCGACACGCGACGAAGTGGAACGACTGCTGGACGGTGTCGTATTCGAAGTCCGTTCCCGAGGCGTGGACCTCGTTCTCACTGCTGCCGCACAGAGCGCAAGATGTTCGCACGAGTTCGAGAATGCGGTCAGCCGACATCGTCACGCCGCGTCGCCGCCAGGGCGTCAGAGGTGGGTTGGGTCCATCGTCGCCGGCCGAATAGATGTCTCTCGATCGGGACCCGGTTCTCCCGCAGGTATTCGATCCTCTCACGATAGGTGTCGGCGTAGCGGTGCCACGGGATGCTGGGCCATAGATGATGGAGGGCGTGATAGTTGTGCTCGAGCAGAAAAGGTCTGAGCCACGGGACATCGAGAATGCGCGTGCCCAGAAAGCGATGAGGCGGAAGCCCGACGTGGGGCAGATAGTTGACATACCAGTCGAGGATCACCTTGGCGATCACTACGGGGAGAAACCAGATCAGCAGGAGATCGAGAAAGAAGCCCCGCCAGAGCGCAATGGCATACATGGCCACGACGACGTAGACGAAGAAGTTGTCCGAGAATCGCTTGCCCGCACTGCGCGGGTCGTGCCGCAACATGCTTCGCGCGTAGCCGATCGTTCGGACATAGCGCAGCGGGAGCTGCCAGAAGGGGCCGTCGGCGTAGATCTGGTTAGGATCCCTGCCCGGCTCGTTCAAATACTTGTGGTGGTCAAGATGAATGTGGCGCTGCATGAAGAACGGCGTGGTGTACGGAAACATGCCGAGTATTCCCACTGTGTCGTTGATCCACCTTCGGTTGGAGACGGTCCGGTGCGCGGCCTCATGCCAGATCGTGAATGCGAGGTGGACGGCGACGACGCCGAGCAGGACGTGTGCCCACGCGGGCAGCGGATTCCGCCAGTAGAACACGAAGTTGCCGACGAAGAGCAACCACTGGCCGGCGAGAAGCAGCAGCGTCTTTCGATCGAGCTTCAACGGGTTCTTGGGCATGGGCGACCTTCCGCGGTGCACTCTCTCAAGCCCCGTTTCGGACCCACGCTCGAATCTCTTCGCATTCGGTCCTCGGGTCGCTCGAGCTCGTGGCTCAGGTGGCGCCCGCCCGGCGGACCCTCCCGCTTTTACGAGCTTTCCTTCGTGCAATAAGATTACGAAGCGCGTAGGCTTGCGTCAATTTCGCCGGCGGCTCGGTGGGGCGCCACGGGCGCCCTGCCGGAGGCCTGTGATCGCGATCGGGTTCAGCGGGATGGACAACGGCATCGGCCGCAGAGACAGCGCCGGTTCGGCGACGGACACAACGCTTGCCGACCGGCCGGGGTGGCGAGTCTTGGTCCGCCCGCTGGGTGGGCCGCTGCTGGTCGCACCGCTGATCTTCGGCGCGCAGCTTCCCTTCTTCAATCTGTGGTTCAACTTCATGGATGAAGGGCACATGGTCCAGTTCGCCGACATGGTCCTGCGTGGCGGCGAGTTCTACCGGGATGCGACCTTCTACCCGTTGCCGGGCGCCTTCTACTTCCTGGTCTTGATCTTCAAGATCTTCGGCCCTTCGATCGTCATTGCGCGCTGGGTCGTGATGATCGAGTTCGCGATCTTCGTGATGCTGGTTTTCGTCTTCATGCGGCGAATCGTGTCACTTCCGTACGCCGCCCTGAGCGTCGCCTGTATGCTCCTGTACAGAATCTGGTGTTTTCCGCACTGGCACATCTACAGCTACTCGACCACGAGTCTGCTCGTTCTCTTCATTTGTGTCTTGTTGCTGATTCGCTTCTTCGAGAGCGCTGATCGCCGGGTGTTGGGTCTCGCGGGCTTCGTATTTGGTCTCGGAGTGCTGTGCAAGCAGGACTATGGTGCTGCGGCGCTGCTGGCGGTTCTTGGCGCGTTGGTGGTCTATTCCCGTTCGGCCCCACGAGCCGCCCGCCCGCCGCTGCCGCGGCTGCTCGTCTGGTTCTTCTTGCCGGCCTCTCTCGTGGGCGCGGTTGCGGGTCTCCACTACTGGCGCGTGGGGATCCTGGACGACCTGCTTCGATTCACCGTCTTCAACCACTTGGTGGGGATGTCGAGCTACAAGTACATGTCGTTCCCCGACCTCTTCCCCGTCCTGGGTCAGGACATCGCGCTGCGTACGCAGTCGGCACTGATGGCCTTCAGGCCTGGCATCCTCTTCATGACCGACTGGGTGAACGTGCGCTCTCATCCGCTCTTCACGGACACGGCGTTCTACGACGGCTTGATGAAGACTTACATCTTCGGTCCTCAGCTCCTGCTCGCTGCGGGTGCGGTTCGGCTTTGGCTCCGGCGCGCGGCGCTTGCGAATGAGATCGCATCCGCCACGCGTCAGCGTTATCTGCAGGAGCTCGTTCTTCTCTTCCTCGGCACAGCGCTGATCTGCCTCGTATGGCTAAACAAGCCGCAGGACTACGTGCATCTCGCCGTGCTCTACTGGCCGTTGATCTGTCTGGCGCTCATCTATCTCCACGACCTGTTCCGTGGTCGCCGCGTTCTCAGGCTAGTGGTCATCACGGCGCTGATACTGCCGATATCGGCACTGGCGGGCTATTCGGGACGACTGCTGCGTCAGTTCTACGAGATGCACAGCGAGCTGTTGCCCGGTGAGCGGGCCGGCATCTACGTGCAGCCGAAGGAAGTCGAGATGCTGACCGGGGTGGTGAGCTACATGCGCGAGAACAGCGCCCCCGGTGAGCGGGTCGGCACGTTGCCCTACTTCCCCATCGTCAACTTCCTGGCTGAGCGAGATGGTCCCCACCGCTCGGCCTACGTCCTCTGGCCCTTTCCAGAGCTGCCCGACCGGGATCAGCGCATCATCGACGCCATGGAAGCCACGGGGACCGATCTGGTGATCTACAACTTCACGCAGTTCTTCAGGTTCCCACCGGTTTGGGAGTACTCGCCGAGCCTGTTCCGGCACCTGGTGGAGAACTTCGAGATCGATCGCGTGTTCAGCCACGATCCCTGGGGCTACAAGCTCGTCGGCCTCAAGCGGGTCGATCCCGGGCTGCAGCGCCCGGGAATCGGAATCATCGGCCAGGCCGGGGAGCGCGTTTCGCTCAGTGTGGCGGGGGATGGTCCGCCGCGGCCGGTGGCGCCGGAGATCCGCAGCACCTATCTACAGCGAATGCTATGGCCCTTCCGCCCCGTCCTGGCGCTGCGGCCCTCTACCGGGGGGCGGCGCAGCGTGATGTCGATTCCGCTGCGAGTACCCGATGAGGGCGGGCGTATTCGCAGCGCGGTGGCGGTGCATCCGCAGTGGTGGTTCGAGCTCCCGCCCTCTTGGGTGCGCTTCAAGCTCGCGGTGAGGAGCGAGGGAGAGCGTGCGGAGATCTTCAGCCAGCAGCTCAGCCCCACGCTGGAGCTCGGCGACCGGCGTTGGTTCGATGTCGACGTGTCGCTGGATGCCTGGGCGGGGCGCGAGGTGACGCTCGAGTTCATCAACGAGACCGAGCGGACCCGTGGAGAGACCGTCTGGATGGGTGGGTGGGCGGAGCCGCGCCTGCTGCCATCCGGTGGCGCTGTTGCGGAGCTGGGCGGGTGATTCGCATGCGACGTGCCGAGTGGTGTGCTGCTCCGATCGCCAAGGTGGGTTGCCATGGCCCCGGCTGAAGCGGGCCCGCCCCGCTGTCTCATCTGCGGCTCGCGAGACGCCGGGGAGCGCTACCGCATCACGCGCTTTCGTGTTGTGCAATGTCGCGGCTGCGATCAGATCTTCCTCGATCCGCTCCCGAGTCCGGATGAGATTCGCGACCTATTCGAGGCGCTCTACAGCCGGGGCGAGGGATCCGTCCCCGAGCTCAAGGACTACTACGGCTACTGCTACGATGACGAGCCGTCCAACCCGCTCGTCCAGCAGTATGAGCTCTGGCTCGAGACGATCGAGGCGATGCGCGCGCCCAGCCGGCTGCTCGACGTGGGCTGTGGTACTGGGCTCTTCCTCTCGGTGGCGCGACGTCGCGGTTGGCAGCCGTTCGGCGTCGACGAGAGCATCGAGGCCACTGATCATGCCCGCCAGCACTTCGGTCTCCGTCCCTGGGTGGGCGACTTCGAGATGTTCTCCGGAGACGGGCAGCAATTCGATCTCATCACGGGCTGGGATGTGATCGAGCACTCGCGCGACCCGGTCGGTTTGCTGAAGAGCGCCCGCCGCTGTCTCGCGCCGGGGGGCATCGTGGCTCTCTCGACGCCCAACCAGCGGAGTATTCTGGACCTGGTGGCGGGTTTTCTCTACCGCGCGAGCGCCGGCCGCCTGACCTTGCCGCTCGAGAAGTTCTACATCGAGCAGCACTTCCTCTACTTCACGCCCGATAGTCTGCGGCGCTGTCTCGAGCGGGCGGGCCTCGAAGTGATTCGTCAGGAAAGCGAGCTGACGGACCTTCGCCGCCTGAGGTTGTCACCGGTGGTCAGAGCCGGGCTCGAGGGGCTCTTCCTGGCAGCGAGGCTGCTGCGGCGCGAGAATCGGCTCTTCGTCATCGCGCGTGCCAGGTAGACGCCGCGACCGGGCCGATGCTGGAAGATGGCCTCAGCCGATTCGCTCCCGAGAGGATCGGGGCCAGCATCACGGCGCCCGGTTCATGCCGATGGTAAGATGCGAAGCCGAAGCATCGGAGAGAACAGTGGAGCGTTCGGTCCTGATCATTCCGGCCTACAACGAGGGCCGAACCATCGGTCGAGTTCTTCGCGACACTCTTTCGGCGGATCTCGGCTGCGAGATCGTGGTCATCGATGATGGCTCGATAGACCGCACGGCCGCGGTGGCGTCCGATCACGGTGCCACCGTACTGTCACATCCCTTCAATCTCGGCTATGGGGCGGCGCTCCAAACGGGATACAAGTATGCGCTGAAGAACCAAGCGGACCTCCTGCTGCAGATGGATGCGGACGGACAGCACGACCCGCACCAGCTCGCCAAGCTGATGGAACCGATTCGCGCAGGCGAGCTCGATCTCGTGATTGGATCGCGCTTTCTCGAGGAGTCGGGCTACAGGATGGAGATCCTCCGCAGTGTAGGCCGCTCTCTCTTCACGGCGTTGGCGCGTCTGGTCGGGCTGCGAGTCAGCGACCCGACGTCGGGATTCCAGGCGATGAATCGGCGGGTGCTGGAGGTGTACAGCACAGACTTCTTCCCGACCGACTACCCGGACGTAGACGTCCTACTGGCAGCCTATCGCAACGGCCTCCGTGTTGGAGAGAGGGCCGTAGCGATGTCGAAAGCCGATCGCGTATCGACGATTCACGGTGGTTTGAAACCGATCTACTACGTCTACAAAATGCTCCTGTCCACCTGGTCTGCCTCGACGGCGCGAAGACGGACGGACAGAGACGAGGAGCCCCAATAGTGAAGCCCAAGATGAGCGTTGAAGAACTGAAAGAGATCTTCCTCTCCGCACAGGATTCGGATTCCACGCGGATCATGGGTGTCGTCATCAGCTTTGCCTTGGTGTCGGTAGTCCTCTGGCTGGTGCGGCGGCGGTCACTGCAGGAGGAATACACGCCCATCTGGATGGGGGTGGCGGTGATGCTGGTGATCGTCAGTCTTCACGCCGAGCTGCTTCACAGCATTACGCGTGCCATCGGGGCGTGGACGACCAGCTCCACCGTGTTCTTCCTCGGCGAGTTCTTCCTGGTGGCAATCTGTCTCAATTACGCCGTGCGCCTCTCCCGTGCCAGCATGCATCTCAAGAATCTCGCCCAGGAGATGACTCTGCTGCGCGCCCAGGTCGAGAAGTTGGAGATGAAGCTGGGCTCTTGAATCTCCCCTGGTGTTGCACCGTCTCAGAGTGCGCCTCGAGCTGCGTGGCGTGCCAGAGCGCATCGGGAGCACGCAGCCGATACGCAGGTTGGCGCCGCTCGAAGGAGCGCTGTTCCCGAATCTCGGGACCTGATATGCTGCTTCGGCTGGCGCTGGTGTCCTGGGACAGGACACCAGCGCAATTCCGTCGATACGGTGAAGTCTTGCAAACAGTGGCCGCGACGCCCCCCACGACCAAGCGAGTTCTCGTCGTCCTCCCGACCTACAACGAGGCCGACAATGTCATTCTATTGAGTGGCGAGGTCTTGGCGCAGGATCCGGCGATCCATGTGCTCGTCGTGGATGACAACAGTCCGGACGGGACCGCCGAACTCGTTGCCGCGACCGCGGGCGACGAGTCACGCCTGCACTTGCTGCGGCGTCCCGGCAAGCTCGGCCTCGGGACCGCCTACCTGGCGGGCTTTCGCTATGGCCTCGAGAACGGCTTCGACCGCATCTTCACTATGGACTGCGACTTCAGCCACAATCCAAAATATCTCGGGCGCATGCTCCAAGCGCTCGACTCGCACGATATGGTGATCGGATCTCGCTACGTGCCGGGAGGCGGGATCGAAAATTGGCCCTGGCATCGTCGGCTGCTCTCCGCGTTCGCCAACTTCTATGCACGTACTCTGCTCAGGTTGAAGGTTCGGGACTGCACCGCGGGTTACCGTGGCTATCGTCGTGAGGTGTTGGAGAGCGTGGAGCCGTTTCAGATCCGCTCTTCGGGCTACTCCTTTCTCGAGGAGATGGCCTGGCGCGTGACCCGGTGCGGTTTCAGCATCGGGGAGATCCCGATCATCTTCGAACAGCGCAAGGCCGGCGCCTCGAAGATCGAGTCTTCGGAGATCTACCTCGCCGCCTGGTACGTGCTCGCGACGGCGCTGCATCCGCCCCCCCTGCCGCATCGTAAGCGCGACACACTCGACTAGAAGCGATCGGGCGTACTCAGAAGAGGCTCATCGACCCTCGACCGGGTGCTGTACCAACACCTTGATACACCGATGCGAGCGAGCGACGCTGAAGGCTCGTTCGATCTGATGTACCGGGAAGCGATGCGTGATCAGCGTACGGCTGACGCGCTTCAGCTCGGGGTCTCGGCCCAGTGCCGCGAGTGCGGCGTGGAAGTCGCCACAGCGTGAGCTGGAGACCCGAAGGCCGCGCTCGATGACGGCGTGTGGCAGCGGGGCCGCTGCCTCGCTCGAGCGCGCACTCGCGAGTAGCAGGATCTCACCTCGCGGCCGCACGAGCGAGACCGGCCGAGCCTCGCTGGGGCGCAGGACTTCGTCGATCCCAGCGCTCTCGTCCAGCACGGCGATATCGGCTCGCGGGAGTCCGTCGGCCGCGGATTCGACGACCGAAAGCGCTCGGGCGGCATCGCTCTCGACCAGGACATCGGCGTTTGGTCCGAGCCACTGTGGTGGCAGCGCGCTCGCGAGCCAGACGACGCGCGGTCGCCCATCGGCGCGGAAACGACCGAGTCGCCGGAGACGTTCGAGTCCCTCGCTCTCTGCGGTCGGAAACCGCGCGAGCGAGATCTCGTCCACGACGAGCTCGGTGACATGGCGCAGCCCGCCGCTTGGTTGCCCATGGGTTGACTTGACGTGCACTTCGCGAGCTGCCAGACGCAGCGCGAGCTCGAGACCGGCTGGGCTGGCGGTCGTGTCCACCACGACATCGGCCAGCCCGCTGTCGAGCGATTCACCGTCGCCCGTGACCACGACACCCTCGTCCGCACCGAGCTCCAGAGAACGCGCCAGCAGATCCTGACCGCGCGACAGAGCGAGGATGGTGAAATCGAGCTTCTTCGCGCGGCGCTCGGCCGCCAGTGCGGCGACGACCAGGAGTCCGAGCCGCCGAGTTCCAAGCACGGCCAGGCGGTCGCCGGCTCGCGGTGCGATCCGCTCGACGGCATTTCGTGCTGCCGCGAAGGGCTCGATCAGGGCGGCGGCCTCGTCGGATAGCTCGGGCGGGATCGCGATGGCTGCCCGCTTCGGCACGAGGACCCAGGCTCCGAAGCCACCCGGAAGATCGTGGATTCCCAGAACGATCCGTTCGGGACAGTGACGCGATAGGCCGCTGGAGCAGAAGGGACACGCGTCCGTCACTGCGCGTGCTGCGTGGGAGGCATTGATCTCGACCACGTAGCGCCGGCCCGCCCGATCGCGGGCGACGAGTTCGTGGCCCGTCACCTGCGGCAGCGGAAACGGCAGAAAGTGCCTGTCGAGATCGGTGGAGCAGATGCCGCAGCAAAGTGTTCTCAGCAGCCGGTAGCCGGGGCCCAGCTCGAGATGCCGCTCGCCATTTCGCAGTACGCGCCAGCCCGACTCGCACGAGCCCGCAAACTCATAGGCGGCCGAACGGAGCGACCCGTCGCCGTGGTACTCCGGCGCCTCGAAAACCACGTGCGCGGGCTCGTGTCGTGTCACTATCGTGGCCAACCTGCCAGAAGACTCCTCGGCTGCGGCTCCGAGCACCTGCGCTGGGACGACACTGCCATCGGCTCTCGAAGGCGGTGCAGCAGTCAGAACTGAAAGTAGATGAAATCGCTACCGACACCCGCCACCAGGAAGGCGATTCCCAGCACCGCTCCGAGCGCCGCGCCCTCGACCGCTGCCCCCCACCAAACGCGCCCGAGCTTGTTCTGGAGCTCGGGAAGTCGGCGCCGCGCGCCGCGCTCGGCGAAGTGGAGCAGCGCGCAGAGCACCACGATGCCGGTCTGCAGCAGGGGCCATCCGAAGGGGTCGCGGAAGGCGAAGAGCGTGTCGAGGTAGCGCAGGGCGTGATCGAAGCTCTCGGCTCGGAAGAACGTCCAGATCAGACATACCAGGTTGAAGAGAATCAGGATGCGCGGGAGGTCGCGCAGACCGACGCGTGCGTCGAGATCGACGGGCCGCCGGCCGATCAGGCGATGCGCGGTGAGGAGTAGACCATGGAGTCCGCCCCAGATGACGAAGTTCCAGCTCGCACCATGCCAGAGGCCTCCGAGCAGCATCGTGAGCATCAGGTTCACGTACGTTCGGTTGCTGCCTCTCCGGTTTCCCCCGAGTGGAATGTAGAGGTAGTCGGCGAGCCAGCGAGAGAGCGTGATGTGCCAGCGACGCCAGAACTCGGAGGGATCGCGAGCCAGATAGGGCTCCATGAAGTTCAGCGGTAGCTCGAAACCGAGCAGCAGCGCCAGCCCCCGGGCCATGTCGGTGTAGCCGGAGAAGTCGTAGTAGATCTGGAAGGCGAAGCTATAGAGTGCGACCAGATTGAAGGGCGCACTCCCGAGGCCGCCGTGTGAGAAGACGTCGTCGACGAACGGAGCCAGCAGAAAGTCAGCCATGATGACTTTCTTCGCCAGACCCAGTCCGAGTAGCCAGAGACCGCGGCGCGTGCGCAGCCAGCTCGGCTCTCCTCCTCGCGCGAGCTGCGGCAGGAACTGGTAGCCGCGCAGAATCGGTCCAGCGATCAGCTGTGGGAAGAATGCGACAAACAGCGCGTAGCGCCGAAGGTTTCTGATCGGCTCGATGTCACCTCGGTAGGTGTCGATTGTGAGCGATAGGATCTGAAAGCTGTAGAAAGAGATGCCGAGCGGCAGGAAGATCTCTGGCGCTTCGAACCCTGTGTCGAGTGCCGAGGTGATCACGGGGGCCAGCGTTTCCACCGCCATCAGTGCGTACTTGAAGAATGCGAGCAATCCGAGTGTGAATATGCAGGCGGCGACGAGGAAGAGGCGCGGCCGGCGGCTCCGGATCATGCCTTGGAGGAGAGCGTAATTGACCGCAATGTCGGCGAGCAGCAGGAAGAGGTACGAGGGAATCCAAAGTGCGTAGAAGACCAGGCTTGCAGCCAGCAGGGCGGAGTTGCGCCGCTTGCGTGGCAGGGCATGATAGAGCCCCAGGACCACCAAGAAGAAGACGCCGAATTGGACCGTGTTGAAGAGCATGGGACCTAGAACCTATCTCCCGGGAATCTTCAGTTCCGCGATCGTCGGATCGATGAGCTCTCGAACGAGTTCAACGTCCGCGTTGATCTCCTTGTCGTGAACGAGATGTCCCTGCGCGTCACGGAAGTACTCGTCTCGAAAGAGAGCATGGAGGTCGAGGAAACGCGCTCCAGCCGCCTCGACGGTGCCGCGAAGCAAAGCCACGCTCTGAGCGAGCTCCCCCTCGTCCAAGACGCCGACTGTGGCCAGGTTGTCGATATTCATCGGGTTCAGATAGACGATCACCGGGATGCCCGAGCGTGCGAAGAGATCCAACGCGCGACCCAGCATCTGCAGCACAAGGTCCTGCGGGTCGAGGCCGGTCAGCGTGTTGCCGTAGCGGTTCTGCTCGATCTTGGCTGTGAATCGTCTCCGCCCCTCGTTCCTGCGCACGTTCTCTTCCAGCAGCTTTCGTCCACTCGCCTGGCGAAAGAGCGCCTCCGAGTTTCTGCCGCTCCAGCCCGCTGTCCAGCTCTCCACTCGCTCTCGCAGCTGTCCGACCCGTGACTGCTCGTCGCGCAGTACGCTCCACGCCTCGACTCCGTCCAGAGCGATGATGCCCTGATAGAGAAGAAGCTCGTCGAGTGTCAGCCCACCGCGATGGATCGGCATTCCGACGAGTTCTGGAAGCCGCTCTAGCTCGACCCAACCCGTGAAAGCGCTGTGCAGGTTATGCAGCCGCCAGATACTCGAGAAGTGGGTGAAGCTCGTCTGCCAGACGATGAGATCCGGTTTGGCCTCGGCCAGTCGGCCTGCCATCAGATAGTGGCTGATAATGCCGAGCGCGGGATAGGAGATGGAGTGGACTTCGATCGGTGGCCGACCGCGGAGTCGGCTGCGAAGCGCGGTCTGCAGGAGATGCGGCAGAGATCTTACGCGGGCGAGGGAGAAGACCGTAGAGTCGCCCAGATAGGCGATGCGCCGGCGACTTTCGCTGAGGCGAAATCGTGAGAGCCGTTCGAAGGTGCCTTCCAGGTATCGCACCGGCGTGAGGGCGCTCTCGCCGGGCTCGGCTCCGGCAAGCCGAGTCAGCTGCGCCGCGGTGAACGAAACCGAGAGGATCGCGAGGCAGAGAGCGAGAAGGAAGACGAGAAGCGAGGAGAGACGCCGCCTGGGCGAAGTCATGGCCTCGCGCCCCCCGCTTCAGTCTGCAATCGGACATCGCGCCAGACCATCGCGAAGCCTTTGAAATCGAGAGGATGAGTCTTCACGGCTCCCTGCAGCCTCGTTCTGAACAAGAAGCTCGCCCGCTTGCCGGCCCAGCGCGACAGGTCGATCTCAAAGCGCTTGTATGCCTGCTGGATGCGCGTGCCCTGCCGCCGCACGACTCTGAGCTGTTCGTCGAGCACCACCTCCGCCTCACCGTCAACCTGCACGAAGATCTCTGCGTGCAGGGTAGTGCCGAGCTTGCTGAGGTGCGGTCGTCGGTAGCCGAGCTCGAGAGCGAGGACACCTCCTGTATCGGGGATGAGAACCCGGCAGATCGTCTCGACACCATCCGAAGGCATCTCTCGGCCTGGCAGCGAACGGTGATAGAGAGAGGAGAAGAGCAGGTGGTGCCGCAGATCGACCTCCTCCGCCTCCCAGTCGCAATCATCGAGTACCCGGATGAACGCGTGTTCGGGAAGCGGCTCGGGCCTGCGCTGATAGACGATGTAGTCGTCGTCGGCACCGACGAGGGTCCGCCGGAAGTGGGTGATGATATAGCTCGACAGCTTCGGCGCGTACTCGAGCAGCCCGACTCTGTCGGAGAAGAAGTTGTCATAGCGCGTGATGACGAGCCCGACGTCGTGAGCTTGCGCGCCCGCGACCACGCCAGCGCCCTGATCCTTGGCGATGTGGTGCTCATAGAGGTTGTAGTACGGGCTCGGAACCGGGCGCTCTGCGAGGAAGTTGAGCATGCTGAGGTCCGGAACGGTGAGCACGGCCTCGCCCTCAGCACTGCGGTCGACCATGATGCGCACCTGCTGGTCGATGTTCTCCGCTTCCATTCGAGGCACCAGGACACCGCCTCGCCGCTGCTCCAGCGGCGCTTCGAGCTGGCTGAGCAGGGAGGCGTACCAGTAGATCGCGATACCGCCGTAGGTGAACGAGAGAGCGGTCACCGACAGCAGAATCAGGCCGCGCCAGATGCCCCGCTCCTTTCGAAGCCGCAGCAGTGCTCGGTGTAGGACGAGTGGGGCGGCCACGAGCACCGGCTGATAGACGTTGACCAGATGATTGAAGTCTGCTCTTGGCAGGACGCCGGCGAAGAGGAAGCCGCAGGTCGCTACGACAGCGAGCAGAGGCGCATCGCAGCGTGGCTGCCGCTGCCGGAGCGGGAGCAGAGCGAGCACCGCCCCGGTGAAGAAGATGACGGGTGCCAACCAATAGAGGAGGGCATGGAGCCGGTGCACGATGCGAAAGGTGTGCAGCAACGGAATGGCGGGCGCGTGGAGCATCGCATACGAGAGGTAGGTGAGCTTGTCCACTCCCGTCTTGTAGAGATCCGCCTTCCAGATGTCGGAGAGCGGGGCGTATGGGATGTCGTGGCGGCCCATGAACTCGAACGGATGAACAACCAAGCTGTCGTAGGCGTCCGCAAGCGCCCCGTGGTAGACGAGGTAGAGAAGGAATGGCAGGCCGGCGAGAATTACGCCCGTGCCGGCCAGGGACAGCTCGGCGAAGGCGCTCGAAAGCACACCTCGAATCGGACTTCGCGTTGCGAGCTTGATCGCGACGAAGCCGATACAGGCGCCCACCAGGGCAAAGACCCCGTAGTTCTGCTTGGTACAGATCGCCAGGCCGAAGAGCACTCCGGCGATCACCAGATCGCGCCTTCGTGAGGCGCGCTGCCAGGCGAGCAGTCTCTCCAGCCCCCAGAGTGCCAGCAGGACGGCGAACGGGGAGTAGAAGGCGAAGGTCCAGGCGGGAAAGGCCCAGACCGAGAAGAGCAGGAGCGATGCTGCCGCCGCCAGTCCGTATGCGCGAGTCGTCAGCGGCGCAACGACTCGGTATGCGACGAGAGCCGTCGCCACGTAGGCGACCAGGACGACCATCCTCGAGACCAGGACGCTCGCGTCGAAGACGGCGAAGACGCCCGCGAGCAGGAACCAGATGCCGGGCGTGATGAAGGAATCCATGTCCCGGTAGAGGACCTTGCCGTTCAACAGGTCGAGCGATTGCTGAAGGAGGTAGCCCTCGTCTGAGAGGATGATGCTTCGGCGGCACAGCGGCAGTCCGACCGAAGCGGCGACCACGACCAAGAGCAGGTAGATCCAGGCTGGCTGCTCGAAGACAGCGGCCCAGCGTCTGGTGGCGTCGGCGTCGCCTTCTCGCCGCTGCTCCGCACGGCGCAGTCGGCCCGGGAGGATACGCCGTATTTCATCCAGCACTCGCGAAGTATACGAGCGGCTCTCAGGCTCCACAACGAATTCCCGCCCAACGGATCCGCTGTCTGCCTTTCGGCGTCGCGTCGAGGAGCGCCTTCATCGGACTCCATCCTCACGCCGGACCAAGCCCCACCATTCGGTGTCCCCGCCGCGGATCACCTTCTCCCTCCGGTAGTGCGTCGCGATATAGCGAGAGAGATGGGGGAAGAGCTGCGTGAAGGGGGGAAACTCGGGATACATCTGCGGGCTGAAGACGATGCACCGTGTGTCGCTCTCCTCCAGGCGACGGGCGATGAGCTGGCCGTCCACATTGCCGGGGATGGTGAGATCGTAGGGGGAGGGATTCGCGCGAGCGCTCAGGAAGTATACGGCCGGCATGTCGGGTGCCACGAAGATCGCATCGTTCACATCTGAGCAGCCTTCGACGAACTCGTGAGCACCGTGGAAGAGCGCCGCCTGGCGCTCCGAGACGCGGAGCTTGGCGCGTTCCAGATTGAGTGGGATTGGGTTCCAGCGCATGATATCGAGACTGGCGCGAACGCAGCCCAGGGTGCAGAGCAACATCGCGAGCGCCAGCAAGCCCCGCCAGGCGATCGTCAGCCCGCGCCCTCCCGTCTTCAGCTCCGCGAGTCCGAGCTCGACTCGATCGGCGATGAAGCCGAAGAGCGGCAGGATGGGAATCAAGACGAAAGCCAGATGAGACCAGATTGCCGAAGGAAAGATTCCAGGGAAGAAGATCACGGCAAAGAGCAGCACGCTCCGTGCGGCTCGTCTCTGGTCATCGCCGCCCCAGAGCCGTGCTCGCCACAGCAGCAGGGCCGAGATGATCAGGCAGAGCATCGGCACGCCGTAGCTGGCACGAATTGCCAACGAGCGGACCAGTGGCGTGGTGGGGAGCAGGCCGAGGAAGGGCTCGCCGCGGATCAAGTAGCCAAAGAGCGACGGTGGCGAGTAGAGAAACGTGAAACGGCCGTCCTCGAGAGGATGGGGTCCGAGCAGGGGTGGAATCGGGTTATTGAAATCCTGTACCTGGGAGGCGCCGAGCGAGAGCAAGGTGGAGTCGATCAAATCGAAGAGCGTGCCCGCCAGTGCGAAGTGACCCATGACCAGGAGTGTGAGGAGAGCGCCCGAGACGATCACAGGCCAGAACACGCCCAGCCAGGGGCGCCCGGAGAGCGCTGAGGACGGTCGGTTCCACAGCAGCGCGAGCAGCAGGGCGATGAAGACCAGGGCACCGAAGTTTTGCTTCGTCAGTGCGGCGCACGCCACGCACAGCCCGAGCCAGATCGCATCGCGCCGCCGTCCGAAATCCAGATAGCGAAGGAGCGCGAGCAGGCCCAACAAGCCGAAGCAGGCCGCCAGCGTGGAGTAGTTGAACATGCAGAGCACCGGGAAGCCCACGATCACCAGACACAGGTAGAGCGCGGGTGCGAGCGTGGCCCAGTGGGGCCTCAGCATTCGCAGCCCCAGCGCCCACAGGCAGAGCACGATGACCGCGTTCATCGCTACGGCCGCCATGCGAGTGACGATCATGTCGCGGCCGAAGAGCCCGAAGAGCGCGCTCGTGATCAGGTAGATACCCGGAAAGATGCCGGTGTGGATCTCGCGATACAGCAGCTTGCCACCGAGCATCCAGTCGGCGGCCGCAGCCAGATGCCCCTCGTCCATCGGTACGAGTGCTCGGTCGTGGATCGGCCACTGCACCAGCGCCGCGAGCGCCAGCCAGCCCGCCGCCCAGATCCAGTAACGCTTCGAAACGCGAGCCACCGCAGTCATGCTTCCCGTCCGAGTTCACCCAATCAGCGCGTCACGACACCCCGGTGTCCGATGAAGCCCCGCCCCTTGGGGCGGCGGCCGTTCGCCTCGCACGGCTCCCGGGGACGACGAGTCTACGCGATTGGGCGGACCCGCGCGGGCCGCTCTGCGCATTGCATGTGTCGCGACTCGCCGCAGCCGCGTCACGCCCGAAGTCGGCCAGTGCTATTCTGGTCGGCCCATTGCAGAACCGGCTCCTCTCGCCCGGGGTCGAGCGGATCTACTGGAGTCTCGCGCACTGACCGAGGGTCGCTGCCGGAGAGAGTCGCCGTCATCTGCGGGTCGTACGGGAGATTCGGGCATGAGCGGGATGCGCACCGCGTTGAGCTTCGTTCTGGGTCTCTGTCTTGGCGGCGTGGCGGCGAGTATCTACCGAGCGGCCCCGTCCACAAGCGCACCGGAGAGTGTCGCGTCGAGCTCGGCGCTACCAGCACCGCCGGCTGATTCGGATTTCGATTGTGAGGGCGTGCGGGCCGCACTGGCGCTCGAAAGTGAGATGCGTCTGCGCCTCACCGAGGAGGTGGAGCGGCTCGAAGATCGGCTGCCCGAGTACGCGGATGAGCCGTCGCTCGAGCCGGGGCCCAAGCCCGAGGCAGCGGCATCGCATGTTTCCGACGCATCTGCACACTCTACGGCAGAGTCGGAGAAGCCGTGGTTCTCCGACAGCGACTTGCTGGCGCTCGGCATGGATCCGCGTGAAGTCGAGCGTATCCGCCTGCGCTGGGAGCAGTACACGATGGACAAGCTGTACCTTGCCGATGCCCGCGCGCGCGACGAGAAGCCATCCAAGGGTGCGCGCCTGCGGGAGCTGATGGAGATCGAGCGGGCCGTTCGCGAGGATCTCGGCGAAGAGTCCTACGATGCCCTGCTCTGGGCCACCGGCTCGAGAAATCGCGTCGTGCTGACGGACGTCCTGGAGACCTCCCCCGCAGCAGCGGCGGGCATTCGCAAGGGCGACGAGGTGATCCGTTACGCGGGTCGCCGTGTCTGGCGTCCCAAAGGGCTCACGAGCTTCACCCGGACTGGCAAGCGGGGTGAGATCGTCGAGCTGCAAGTGCTGCGCGACGGCGAGTTGTTGCGCTTCTTCCTGGCACGCGGACCGCTTGGCGTCAGACCCAGCCGGCAGAAGAGGCCGCCGCTGCTCGGCAGCCCCTGACTCAGCCCTGCTCCGGGAAGACAGGTGTCCCGGGCTTCCTCGCCACCAGCCAACAGTGTCCACCCCAGCGGCGGCCGAGCAGGCGGTGGAGCAAGACCTCGATCGCGATGAAGATGGGGGTGAGGTACTCGAGGGGGCGGATCGCCATCGGGAGCAGCTCCCAGGCGAAGTACATCCAGTTGAAGCGTTCTCCTCGGAGGACTCTGAACTCGCAGCGCTCGAAGTCTGTCACCAAGTCGTCGTAGCGAAAGCGGTTCAGTACCTCATCGTCATCCCAGCTCGGCTGCAGTGCCCGGGCCAGGCGCATCAGCGGGCTGTCGTCGATGGTTTCGATCACGAAGAGCAGACCGCCGGGGACCAGCACTCGGTGGCTTTCGAGCAGGACGCGCTCCACATCGCTTGCGTGGTGGAGAACATGCGAGATGTAGACCATCTCGCAGCTTGCGTCCGCAAGTGGCAGCGCCTCCCCGAGAGCGTTGATGGCCGGCGCGATCTCTCGCGCACGTCGCGTGCGTGAGAAGTCGGGCTCGATGCCGAGGGCTCGTCCGCCGTAGCGCACCAGTCGCCGCAGGTTGTCTCCCCGACCACATCCGACGTCGACCACGTGGAAGCCTGGCCGGGACTCGGCGATTCGCTTCTCGACGCCGCGAAAGCGAAAGACGCGCTCCTTCATGGCACACTCGGTTCGATTGGGCCGCGACAGATCGCCAGCAGATCCAGACAGCGATCGTCAGCCGGGACGATGGGGAAGTCGTCGAGTGTCACATCGGGCAGCCCTTGGCTCTGCTGGATGCCCCGGCGTACGACGACGGCCAGACGCCCGAAGAGCCAGTCGATCAGGCGGCGCGGCAGAACTCGCCGGAGACCGAGCGGATCGATCCTGACCAGCGTACGGATGCGCCTCAGACGAGCCTCGTAGTAGGCCATCGGCTCGGGTGCAGCGGTGACGCCCAGTATCTCGACCTCTCGGAAGTGTCGGCTCAAGTATCGTGTCAGCTCGCCGGCGGTGTACTCGTGCACGTGGAAGGGATTCTCTCCGTCGGATGTGAGGAGGTTGGGTGTCGTGATCAGCGCGCATCCCTCTGGCGTGATCAGGCGGGCGATCGCGTCGAGGTAGAATGTCGGGTCTTCGAGATGCTCGATCACCTGAAAGCTCACCACCATGTCAAAGCTGCGTGGTGCCAGCGGGATGGCGTTGAGGTCGGCACGCACGAAGTGCGCAGCCGCGTGTCGAGCGGCCGGATCCGGAGAGATGCGATCGATGGCGACGACTTGCGGCAGCGCGTCCGCCAGCTCTGCCGTTCCGTAGCCGGTGCCGCAGCCGAGATCGAGGATGCGACGGCTCTGCGGCCGCTTTGCTCGCTGGATCGCGTATGCGTAAGCGGCGCGATGTCTCATCAGGTCGACGCCGAACAGTGCGCTGCCCTGGTGAAGCCGTTCACCGGTGAAGAGGATTTGACTCATGGGTTCGCCTCACGAGATGCGGCAAGTGCTTCGCTCGTGAACTCGCGAGCAAAGAGCAGTCCGATGATCGATCGCGTCACGATCAGTCCGAACGAGAGCGTGAGGCTGGCGGCGAGCAGTGTCTCCGCACTCGCCCAGCGATCGAAGAGGGAGACGAAGACCAGCTGTCCGGTGCCGAGTCCGGCGACGGCGATCGGGAGTGCGGATACGAGCAGAAGGATCGAGATGTTGACGATCAGGTTCACCGGCGGCAGCGAGATCTCGAAGGCGGCGAAAACCGACCAGGAGAGCAGAATGAAGGAGCTGATGAAGGCAAGGCGCAGCGCTCCGAGCTGCAGCAACAGCGAGATCGGGAGCGTACGCGCAGCGCGGAAGACTGTGAGCCGGCGTAGCCCATCGAACGGTCCTAGCGAGATCGGTGCGCGCAACACGGCGAAGCCGGCCACGATCGCGCCTGTGGCAAGCATGACGACACCAGCTTGTACACCGAGTGCCTCGCTGCCGAGCAGCCCGGCTCCGACGAGCACCATGAGGAGCAGGCTGCCCAGGTCGAAGAGGCCGATCAGGAACACCGCTCCGGCGGCGTCGGCGAGGCTCATGCTCGCACGGCGCCGCAGCAGCAGTGTGACGGCGCCCGCGCCGAGGGCGTAGTTGAGTAGGCCGAGCAGATAGCTGGCGGCCTTGATGCGGGCGGCGATCCACAAGCTCGAGAAGGGTCGCGAGTGCGAGACGACCACGACCAGGCAGACGGCCTCGATGAACAGACTCACGACGAGGAAGATTGCCAGCGGCGGCAGGAAGTAGAGCGCCACACGGGCCGTCATGCGGTCGACCACCGCCGCCGTGTCCACACCCGAAAGCACGTAGGCGAAGAAGACTCCGCTCACCACGAATGGCACTATCCAGCGCGCGATCTGGGAGACGGTCGAGCGGCTCGTATTCCGTTCGCTCATCCGGGCGTCTTCATCTCCCACCATTCACTCGTTGTCCACTCGCTCGAGGGCTCATACGGCCGGCGCCACGGACTGCCACGGCAGACCCGGGCCATCGAGCTTCGTGAAGACCGGTCCGATGGTGAACGTCACCACCACGGCCAGTAGCAGAGCGGCGAGAATACCCCAGACCACGAAAGAGAGGGCACGTCGCCCGTTGCTCCAGCTTGCCAGTACCTCGCTGGTATAGAACGCGAAAGGGATGCTGAGTCCCAGCAGATAGCTGCCCTTGAGTGTGGCGAACCACGGGTTGCCGAAGGTGAAGAGCACATAGCCGGTCAGCGTGAAGAGCACGAGCAGCAGCATCGTGCAGTCGGGTCCGTCTGGCTCGAGCAGACAGCGCCGAAACCCTCTCCCGAGTCCGACCACGAAGGCGAGGGTGGGGAGAAGGGCGAGCACGAGGATCACCCTTCCGGCTTGGAGCGCTGCCAGAGAGTTCGCGAGAAAATGTCGGTGGCCGTCGAACCAGAGTGTCGTGTAGGTCCCGCCCCAAACGGATCGCAGCAGATCGGGATGCAGGAGCTGGGGCTGTGTCCACGTTGCCAGCGGAATGCGGACGTAGTCCAGCAGCTCGCGCTCGCCGGGAGGCATCTCGAACATGACGGCGTGCAGAGAGAGGTCCTGCGGATAGAGGTAGCCGTACTGCGTCAGGTTCCGCAGGTAGAACCAGCCCCCCACCAGTCCGGCCAGCGCGCACAGGACGAAGACTCGAGTCAGTGCCGCACGCCACTCGCCTCGCCGCAGGCCCGCTACCAGCCACGAGGTGGCGACTGCGACCACCACCAGGCAGGCCGAGAGCTTCGTCAGCAGCCCGAGCCCCGCCACCGCTCCAAGGCCCGCGGCAGTGAGCAGGGGGCGCCTCGGTGGACGAGCGGGCAGATGCGTCGTGTGCCAAACGGCACCCATCACCACGAGCGATGTAAGCAGGGCGGCGAGTATCTCTTCGTTCACCATGGCGCTCATGTAGATCGCGACGGGAAGGAAGAGCAAGAGCGCCCACGCCAGGGTGGCGCGTCGTGCATCGTGGGGACTCACCCGGCGAACCAGAGCGACTGCCAACAGCGCGGTTGCAATGGCGGCCGCACTGTTCATCAGGGGAATCGCGTAGAGCAGGAGATGCTTGCCCCCGCCGAGGTCGAGCAGTCGCCCGGCGGTGGCCGAGACGTAGTAGAAGAGCGGTGGGTGGGCGGTGGACCAGGCCGTATCGGGTGGAGGAAGCTGCCAGGAAGTCAGCAGCAGCTTGATGTACTGGATATTCTCGACCGCGTCGAAGCCGAGGCGCGTGCGATAGCGCAGAGCATTGTTGACCCGCATGCCGACTGCGATGGCCAGCAGCCCCAGCCCGAGCCATCGCCACCGCCTCGCGGCGAGCGGTTCCGGCTGTTCGCCGCCGGCCGCCCGTCGCCTCAACCCGCACTCCGTGCGTTCGCGATGGCACGGGCCATGTCGCCGGCCGCCCTGTCCCAGTCGAAGCGCCGCGACCACGCCAGTGCCGCGGTCGACATCTCGACCGCGAGGGCGTCATCGGCGAGCAATTCGCCGATGCGCTGCGCGAAGCCCTGCACGTCTTCGTCATCGACCAGGAAGCCGGTCTCGCCGTGACGTACCGAGTCTCGCAGGCCGTCCGCGTCGGTTGCCACCACCGGCGTGCCCGTCGCATTCGACTCGATCACCGTGAGGCCCCAGCCCTCCTTTTCCGACGGGCAGACACAAACGCGGGCCTCGGCGAGCAACCGATCCCGCTCTGCATTGCTGACGAAGCCGGCGAAGCACGTGCGATCCGCCAGACCGAGTGTCTTCGCCAAACTCTCGAGCCGCTTCTGCTCCGGGCCGCGCCCGATAATGGTGATCGCGGCCTGCGGGAAGCGGTCCTTCAGGCGTGCCATGGCGTGGAGCATGACATCGATCTTCTTGTACGCCTCCAGCCGGCCGACGTACGCCACCTTGCAGCTGCGGGGCCGATCGGTCCTCACGTCGATCTGCGGTGGCTCGATGCCGGGATGACTCACCAGGATGTCGGCCTCCGGAATACCGCGCTTCATCAGGTCGGCTTTGGAGCTCTCGGAGATGGCGAGAAAGGGTCGCCCGCGATAGAGCGGCGGAATCAGCCGTTCAGAGCTCCAAACCGTCGCCGCAATCGCCCAGGACACCTGTTGGAACGCGACCTCGCCGAACAGGTGGTGGCAGAGGGCCAGCACGGGAACCGCAGAGTAGGCGGGCGAATAGAACGGAACCTTGTTGAGGCATTCCACCACCACGTCGAATCGGTCAAGCCGGGTCTCGTGGGCGGTGCGCCAGAAGGCGCGGGGGTAGTAGCGCGCCAGTCCGCCGAGGCGACGGATTTCGACGTCATTGACGATCTCCACCTCGTCGCCACCGCTGAATCCCGAGGCGAAGTGAGTGACGGCGAAGCCCTGGCGAGCCAAGCGGCCGAAGATCTCCGATACATGGATCTCGGCCCCACCGGCTTTCGGGTGCGACGGGTCGCGTTCGTTGAGGACCAGAACGCGGCAGGGCGAGACAGCGGATGACATCATGGGTGCGCGCCGTCACGTCCTCGTTCCGGGGCTGCCGGTCCCCGGCTCAGATGCGCCCCATGGCATCGGCGATCCGCAGCCACCAGACGACCCATAGCGCCTCCAGGCCGATACGGAAGGACAACTTCGACGTGCCGCGCGTGCGATCGAGGAAGAAGAATGGGATCTCCTTGATGCGCGCCCCCTGCTTGACGAAACGGTAGTTCATCTCGATCTGGAACGCGTAGCCGTTGGCCCTGATGCGCTCGAACCCGATGCGCTCCAGCAGGCTCCGCCGCACGCAGCGAAACCCGCCCGTGGTGTCGGTGATGGGGAGCGCCGTGATCTTGCGCGCGTAGAGGTTGCCGAAGTAGCTGATCAGGATGCGCTCGATGGGCCAGTTCACCACAGTGATGCCGTTGAGGTAACGCGATCCCAGCACCACGTCATGTGTCTCCATCTGGCCGAGCATCTCGGGGATGGTGGTGGGGGGATGAGAGAAATCCGCGTCCATCTGGATCACGAGATCCGCCCCGAGCTCGAGAGCCCGGCTGAGCCCGGCCCGGTAGGCAGGGCCGAGTCCCTGCTTCTCGGGGCGGTGGAGCACGTGGACCCGATCGGTCTGCCTGGCGAGATCCTCGGCGAGCTTTCCGGTTCCATCGGGAGAGCCGTCGTCCACCACCAGTACCTCGAGCGCCGAATCCTGCTCGAGAACCTGCGGCACGATAAGCGGCAGATTCTCGGCCTCGTTGTAGGTCGGTATGACGGCGATCACGCGTTGCATTCACGGCTCCTGTGAGCCAAATATCTTACTACTTTCAGGGGGTTCTGGACAAGCGCCGTGCGTCTCGGGGCTCGCGCAGCCGCAGAAGACGCCCAAGGTGAGCGATCCGACTCGAACTCCTGGCAGACCGCTTGGCAGCCTCCGGACAAGGGCCGAGTTCCGATCGGGACGCAACGTTCTTTTGCCTCAAGAACTCGCAGTTGTGGCCGATAGATGCCCTGATATTGGAGGGCGAAAGGGGGTGGCATGAGCGCCGCAATTGCGCCGATCCCGCAATCTGATCGGCGGGGTGATCCCCGGGCCCTGATCGCCATGACCGCCTTGGTGATGGCCGATCAAAAGCCCGTCACCGAACACCTGACGTGCGACCTCTCCGCCGGTGGTGTTCGACTGTGCGGCGTGCCGCTCGCGCGGCCCGGCAGTGAAATCGAAGTGACGTTGCAGATGCGCGACCGCTGTGTGCGCACGGCAGGCCGCCTGCTGAGAATCGGATCAAGACACGGCAAGCCCGATTTCGCCATTCAGTTCGTCGATCTCGACGCGAGTGACGAAGATGCGATTCAGGACGTCGTGCTGGAGGCGCTGTCGCGTCGCGAGCGTCGCTCGATCCTGCTCCTCAAGAATCAGCCGGAGGTCCGCTGGGCCGGCTGGTCCTGGCTCGACCCCTTGACGCCGATCTGCAGCACGGCGATGACACCGCTGCTGGCGATCCAGCAGCTCTACGAACACGCGATCGAGATCGGAATCCTGAACCGATCGGGAGACTCTCGGCTGGCTCAGCAGTGGATGGAGCTGGCGCCCGAGATCTCCTGGCGAGCGATCGACCGAGCGGGACGTCTACACGCGATCGGATCCGACCGGCGCCGCGTGAGCTTGTTGTAGCGGTTCGGGCCAATAGCACTTCGAGCTCCGCTCGGATAGTCTGCTGGCCGTGCGTCCGCTCTTCGCCATCGCCTGGCTGCTGCTGCCGGCACTCGTCTCCGGAGTGTCGAGCGCCGCCCCGCCGACCGCTGAACCGGGTGTAGCGGTTCACTTCGAGCAGAGCCAGCTCCCGGACCTCGTGCGTGCGATCGGAATGGCGACGGGAGAGAGCTTCATACACGGTGAGGAGCTTCGCGGCAGGGCGTCCATCACGGTACCCGAGCGCGTGTCACCCGCCGAGGCGCGAGAGCTGCTGAACGCGGTTCTCTACATGAAGGGCTTTGTCGCGATCCCGATCTCGACTGGCGCGCACAAGATCGTGCCCATCATCCATGCCAAGAGCAGCTCGCCGTTCGTCGTCGGCGAGCTGGATCCCGAACGGGAACGTTCGATCGCCACACTGCTACGCCTCGAGTTCGCGTCCGCGACATCGGTGGTCGACACGCTCAAGTCCTTCGTCGCGAGTAGCGGCCTCGCGCTCGCCTATCCGCCGACCAATAGCGTCATCTTGGCGGGCACGGAGGCGCAGCTCCGCCGTCTGCTGGTGATCGCACGCGCGCTCGACCAATCGGCCGATGAGAACCTGATCGCCAGGGCGCTGCGCTACCGATCAGTGTCGAAGATCGCGCCCATGCTGGAGGAGGCCTTCAACGTCGACAGAAACGAGGCCGCCCAGGTGGAGATCTGGACGGACGAGCGCAGCAACATGCTGTTGCTGAGGGCGAGGCCGCGACGGCTCGAAGAGGTCCGCGCCTTTCTGGACGATATCGATCGTCCGGTCGAGAGCGAGGGAGCGGTGCGCGTGATCCGCGTTCGCAACCGAGACACGGAGCAGATCGTAGAGATACTGCGATCCATGGCGCAGGGAAGCCCATCGCCTCCCCGGTCTGAGATGGGGCGCATGCTCCGGGAGGTGCTGATCAGCCACGACCTGATGGGCCGCAGCTTCTCGCTGACGGTCGACGCAGCGACCCGCTCGCTTCTCGTCGCTGCCGATCAGAACACCTTCGAGCTTCTGGCCGACGTGGTGTCGCGGCTCGACCGTGCCCCCTCGCGAATCAGCGTGGAGCTGCTCGTTTTCGAGATCACGGCCCCGAGCAGCTTCACCTTTGGTGTCGACTTTCTGATGCCGCTGCTCGAGCCGAAGAGCCGCGAGGATTTCGTGCTGTTTCTGAGGTCGAGCCCCACCGGTGCTTCCCGGGCGGAGCCCGATCCCGACGTCAAGCTCTTCAGCCGCTTCGCGCGAGATCCATTGCTGCTGACATTCCAGACCCCCGATGGCCAGACCCTCACGTTTCCGGTCGAACGCGAAAGCGCAACATTCGAGGCCGACGAGAAGGAGATCCAGACCAATCTCCTGCTCCGACCCCATCTCGTTGTCGTGAGCGGCGAGGAGAATGAGCTCTTCGTCGGCAATAACATTCCCGTGATCAGCGGCGGCTCGAACTCACAGTCCAGCTCGACGGGTGATCAGGCCGATACCGAGACCGCACAGTCGCAGTCTTCGACGGCGGGGCGAGTCGAGCGGCGTGACGTTGGCCTGGGGCTGCGGGTCAAGCCCACCCTGGGGCAGACGGGAGACGTTCGGCTCGAGCTGGACATCTCGATCTCTGGCTTGGTGCCGTCCATTGCCGGCAGTGTCGCGAGGGTCGGGCCGACGATCCAGGCGCGCGACATCAGTGCGGACATCCGGCTGCGAGACGGCGAGTACGCGATCATGGGCATGGCCACGGACCGCAGGGAGACGGTGGCGCGGCGGGGCGTTCCCTTCCTGATGGACATCCCACTGCTCGGATTCCTGTTCGGTCGCATCGAGAAGACGTGGGTCGACACCGATCTCGTAGTGGTCGCGCGGGCGCGGGTGCTGAGAAGCGTGACCGACGAGAAGGCCGAGACAATTCGCCGCCAGCTCGCCTTCGAGCGCAGCCTGTCGCGGACCAATGACTTGAGGTCGCTCGGCGTCGCGCCGTACGCTGTCTTGCTCGAAACGCTGAGCGACGAGGATAAAGCCCACCACATCGCCGATACGTTCGCAGAGGATGGCTTCACGACTCGCGTGTCGAGCTGGAAGTCACGCGGTGACGAAGTCTACGATGTCTATCTCACGGGCTTTGCCAGCTTCTCGGAAGCGGGCGACTTGGCGCGTCGGCTGAGTGATGCCGGCTGGGGGGCCGAGATAACCGTCCTCACCAGCGAGAACGAGCTGGCGGGCGAGTGACACAGGACACGAGTGGGAACACGCTCCGAATGTGCGGCATACTCAGAGTGAAACCCACCGGCCCCTGTCGGGCCGGTCGGCTGGAATCGGGAGATGAGCCATGGGCCGAGCGAGCAAGCTGATCGTCTGCGCAATGGTTTTCGTGGGGCTGCTATTGGCGGGGGCTCCGTCGTTCGCCCTGGACGAGGGCGCGAGTGAGACTGGAGAGGCGGTGATGCTTTCGACCGCCGCGATGGGCTACGACAGCCTGGACGTGGAAGGCCACTCTGGCTACAGCACCGAGTACATCTTCGGCATGACGAAGGGTGTCATGCGCTCCACCCTCACCCCGGTTCTCAAGCCGGCAGCATTGATTTTCACGGTTCCCCTGGACATCGCCTTCCTGCCCTTTGCCGCCCTCGCAGGGCTGCTGCGCTGAAGCCGCGGCCTGGTTCCAGCTTCGTTCAGCGGGGCGAGGTGACGATCACCGCCGCGTAGCCACCCGGTGGCACGTCGAGTTCGCGCCGGTGCGGTGGCTGACCCGCACTTCCGAGGGACAGCTCGACCGTGTGCTTGCCCGGTCGGATGCTACGCCGATGGACGTAGACGCGCTGCGGCAGGAGCTGCCAGGAGCGCGTGTCGGGCCGATCCATGGCGACGAGCGCGCTCTCGGTAGCGATCGCAGCGACGAATCCGAGTAGCGGACTCGCGTCGCCACCTTTCTCGACCGCCGCGCGGGCACCCTCGGCGGCGGCTGCGCGCACGATCATGCGCGAGAGTGCTGCGCCAATAATCTTGGCCTTGATCGCGTCGTATTCTCGCCTGATCTCACCGCCCAGGTCGCTCGCGAGCTCCAGCTCGGCCGGCTCGCCATCGACCCGGAGCCCGGCCTCGTCTCCGACCGCGACCGAGTCGACCAACTCCGGATACACGACGATCTTCGTGGCACTGTACGCGAGGATCGTCGGGTCGCCCGTGATCCAGCTGCCCGCCATGCCGATCGCCGTGCCGACGGGAATGCGCTCAGGTGTCTTGTACGGGACGCGCCCCACGCTGACGACGACGAGCAGCTCAGCCCCTTTCGAAGGCGATTTCGCTCCGGAGCGCAGCGATCCCGTGCCGGCTGCGAGAAAGGCGTTGATCCGCTTGCCCCGATAGGACGTGAGGCGGCTCAGTCGCGCCACCGGTCCGCGCAGGCTTCCAAACTGGCGCTCCTGCAGCGCCTCGTCGTAATAGCGCATGGCGGATGTGTGCTCGCCGAGCCGCTCGAGAGTGAATCCGGCGAGATAGGAGCCGAAGGCGGCGTGTGCCCGATCCGGGTCGAGCTCTCGCAGGTAGTTCTGCATGACCGTAAAGCGCTTGGCCTCGACGCGAGCGCCTCGGAGATCTCCCCGCGCGAGGTAGTTCAGCGTGTTGAAGGCGTTGAGGGCGAGCTTCTCGGTGGCCGAGCTTCGGTAGTTGCCCGCGGTGTCGCTGTAGATGTACTTGCCGAGCGTGCCGACCGCATCTCCCGAGAGGTCGAGCAGCTCGAGCTGCTTGTCCGCTGCTTCGAAGTCACGCGCGCTGGCGGCGTAGTCGGAGGCCGCCTGTTGCAGCGTCGCCCGCTCGAGCACCCCCAAGGCGGAGTCGGATTCCCATTCAATCGGGAGCTCGCCCGAGCTCTCGGTTCCGATGATGTCGTTGATCTCCTCGATGCCACCTGCGTAGTCGCCTCGCGAGGCGGCCTGTCGCGTCGAGACCATGCGATCCGAATACGTCGCACAGCCGGAGACCGACAGCAGGCCGAAGGCCAGCAGTACGACGCTGAGCGCGCGCGAAGAGAGCGCGGCTGCCGGGCGGCGCCCAGCAAGGCTACGGCGCTGTATCGGATGTCGGTCGAGCCGGCCCATGAGGTGCGCTCAGCGCTTCAGCGCCTTGCTACGTGCCGTCTCGTGCTGGAACTTCACCAATCCGGTTTCGACCTCGAGTATCTGAACGAACAGGCTGTACTGCAACCGACGCGTCTTCTGCAGACGCTCGTCCACTGCCGTGAGCTTGCCCGTGACGAAGTACTTGGCGCCGAGCTGGCGCCCCAGCGTGGCCGCCTGCGCTGCGTCGTAGGCGGCACCCTGCTGAACGCCGATCTCGCGCGCCAGGGCCGCCTGCCGAGCTCGCGCGATCACCTGCACCTCACCGCTGTTCACCAGACTCGTCTCCATCGACGACAGCAGAGTCAGCATCTGATCTTCCAGGTGCTCCGAGGTGGCGTTCTCGATGGGCCAGATGGCGATCGCGGGCAACTGCTCGTTGCTGGTAACCTCACCCCGCCAGAAGCGCGAGTCGTAGAGCCCGCCCAGATTCTGGTCGACGAGGTAGTCGATGTCGGACTTGTCGAGCGTCGTGCTCATCGCCGGCCTGTCCATATCGGGGTTCTCGGTTCCCGCCCCCCCGCGCATGGCTCGTGGCGCGCAGGCCAGCGAGATAATGGCAGACAGGAGAAGCGCAAAGCTGAGAGCGTGCTTGGTCATGGCGTGTTCCCTCTTCCCGTGGTTTCTCTGTTGGCACGAACGAGCGACAGGACATACGGCGGCCTGCTTCTGCGTCGGGCTTCCGGGTAATGGTGACACTCCTTTTGCAATCACGCTGCCCCACCCCCGATAGGGTCTCCCGCAGCGGTGAGCCCGCTGGCCGGGGCTACGATCAGGCGCCCGATGCGAAGAGCGCGGACCGGACGTCCGGCACGTCGCGCAGCAGAAGGTTGCGGCTTCTGCGCAGGCTGTCCTTCACGCTGTCGGTGGGTCTGCCGGTGGCGCGGGCGATCGAGCGCAGCGGCCTGCCGCCGCCGTAGAAGAGCCTGAAGATCTCCAGGTGCTCCGGTGTGCGCGCGCGTGCCAGCGTCTGCGTGCACTTGTTCACGGCGCGCGCCGCGTCGAGCCGCCTCTCGGCGATCGGCGTCACTGTCAGCTTGCTTCTCGCCTCGCCGGTCTCGAGCGGAACTGTCGCGCATCCCTTGCCGCGGTAGTGCCGGCAGGTGACGTTGTGCGCGATTCCGAAGATCCAGGTGGCCAGGCTGGCGCGCCCCTGGTAAGACGGGAGCGAGCGGTAGACCTGCAGGAACACCTCCTGCGTGATGTCGTCGGCATCGCTGACATCGCTTACGCGCCGCAGGGCGAAGGCGAAAACGCGCCGGCGATAGCGCTCATGAAGCTCATCGAATCGTTCTGCCTCTCCCGCCAGGATCGCGTTGACCAGCTGCCGGTCATCGAGCCCCTCATCCGTCTGCCGTGTGCCCGTCATCTCTCGTTCCTCCTGTTGCGATGTGCGATGGGTGCGCCGTCGAGCGTGGCCGGTCTGACTTGGTCCTGGTGTTCGACGCGCTTGCCATTCGATCGCCTCTAGAATGCGAGCTGGCGGGAGGCGTCACTGTGAAGCGCTTCACACTGGAAGTCGCCGAGCGAAAAAAAATCCGGTGCCTCTCGGGCTGCCCCGAGAGCGGGACAAACCCCCTTCGATACAACCACTTGCAGGGTTTCTGAAGAGGAGGAGGCCCGCTGCCGCGAGCCCACGGGCACGTCGCAGAGAGAAAATCAGCCGGACGGCAGGCTCAGGGCGTCGAGTCCGCCGCCGCTGCGCAGGCGCGCGCGCTCGTCCGAGCTCCCCATGACTCTCGCCCGCTCCAGTCGTTGTGCGAGATCGCGAATCATCGGACTCCAGCCGTGCAGATCGTTCTCGCGGTGGTGGGCCATCAGGAGATTCCCTCGCTCGCTGCCTGCCCGCCGGCATGCTGCCCCGGTCCTCGCGGCCGCGCGTGGCTGGCCTGGGCGCGCTGCGAATCCGGGTTAAGCTCGCTGCGTCGCTGAGGGGGCCGCGTGTGGAGATTCTCTTTCTCGAAGACCTCGAGGTCGGGCTGCGGATGCAGGCCGGCGACTACCGTGTTTCGAAGGAAGAGGTGGTGTCCTTCGCAAGTATCTGGGATCCACAGCCCTTTCATATCGATGAAGAGGCGGCCCGAGCGAGTGTCTACGGCGGGCTCACTGCCTGCTCGGCCCACATATTCGCCGTCTTCAGCAAGGTCTCGAACATGTTGCCGCGGCGCGCGGCTGCGATCGGGGCGCTGGGCTTCGACGAGCTGCGTATCCCGCAGCCGCTGCGGGCGGGTGATACGGTTCGCGTCGTCAGCGAATGCATCGAGGTGCGCCGGTCTGCCAGGAAGCCCGATCGCGGCATCGTGACGTTTCACGCCCAACTCCTCAATCAGAGCGACACAGTCGTTTTTTCGGCCAAGTCGACGGTGATGGTGAAGTCACGTGCCGCTTCGCCTGTGTGACTCGCTGGCGGACTCGACGTGTGAAGTCATTGGGGCCCGATTGGCGATCGCGCTGCTGGCCATCGGTCTGATCGCCGTCACACCGGCACGCCCGGTGTCGGCTCAAGAGCTGCTGCTGCCCGAGTGGGACTACGAGCCGGCTGTGGAGGATTCGTCGCTGAGGAGGGGGCTCGGCCGCAGCGCCGATGCTTCCTACGACTTCGCCAACGATACGATCTCCGATACCTGGTTCATCGCGCGATCTCCCGTCGACTGGCGTGCCAGGGGATGGCTGACCCTGGGAGCGGTTGCCGGAATCACCACGGGAATGATCTACCTGGTGGACGAGCGAGTTCGCGACGCCGCGCGACCGAGCGAAGCCTTCGAGGACTTTGGTCACGGCATCCGCTACCTGGGAACCGGTCCCGGTCTGGCTGCTCTGACGGGGGGCTTTGCCGCCGCCGGCTATCTCTTCGATCGCCCGAAGGAGCGCGAGACCGCCCGCCTGCTTCTCGAGGCTTCGGCAGCGGGCTACGTCTTCACGCTCAGCGGGAAGTACATCATGGGCCGCAGCCGTCCTGGAACCGGTCGCGGCGCGAGGCACTTCAGTCCATTCAGTGGCTCGCTCTCGATGCCCTCGGGCGAGGCCACGAGTGCCTTCGTGATGGCCGGTGTGATCACCTCACAGTACCCGGCCTGGCCCGTGCAGCTCAGTGCTTACTCTCTCGCCACCGCCGTGGGAGCAGGACGCATCGCACTCGATGGCCACTGGAGCAGCGATGTCTTCCTGAGCGCTGCCCTGGGCGTCGCGGTCTCCAAGGCGGTCGTTCACTTCAACCGCAAGCGAGCGGCACAGCGCGCCGACGGCCGGGCAGCCGAGCCGGCGGCTCGCCACTTCGTCCAGCTCTCGACGCGGGCATTTCGCTGGACCTATCGCTTCTGACCCGTTGGTGGCGTCTGGACCGGCGGGCCCCTTCCCGGTAGCCTCGCGGGCGAGCGAAGGGATGGGAGAGAAGATCGGGTGGCGCCCCAGGAGGCTTTTGCAGATCTCTGCCGACAGGCGTGCGCGGACCAGGACTGGGAGCTCCTGCCGACGGGCATCGTCGTGCGCTGGGGTGACGGACGTCATCAGCTCATCAAGCTCGAGTTCTTTGAGTTCCGCCGCGAAGAGCTGGTGCGGCTCTCCACCACCATCGGCCGAGTCGCGGCGCTCAGCCGGGAGCAGCTCGTGTCCGCCCTCAGGACAAACGCCGACCTCGCGCACGGAGCGCTGGCAATCCGGCACGACGACCTCTGCATGATCGATACGCTGATGCTCGCGACTTCGGGTGCGGCCGAGATCGAGGCAGCCATCAGCTACCTGGCAAGCGCGGCGGACGACTACGAGCGAACTCTCTTCGGCACCGACGAGCACTGATGCTCGAGGCAAGTGCAGTGCAGCTGGGTGACTGAGCCGACGGTGTCACGGGCTGGGGCGGAGGCAGACATGGAGAAGCGGGGCGGTTCGCTCGTCGAGCGCCTGGGATTCGAGGCTGGAACTCGCGTCGCCGTGATTCACTGTGACGACATTGGAATGTGTCACGCTGCCAACGAAGGTGCCTTCGAGGCGCTCGCCAATGGCCCAGCGACCTGTGGCAGCGTGATGGTTCCGTGTCCCTGGTTCCAGGAGGCCGCAGAGCATGCGCGAGCCCATCCCGAGCTCGATCTCGGTGTGCACCTCACGCTGAACGCCGAGTGGCCGCACTATCGCTGGCCGCCTGTGGCGGGGGCCACTCGGGTTCCGTCCCTGGTCGATGATCAGGGTGCGCTGCCCCGCACGGCCGCCGAGGTGGTGCAGCGAGCCCGTCCCGAAGAGGTGGAGATAGAGCTGCGGGCCCAGATCGACCGAGCGCTGGAGGCGGGGATCGACGTCAGCCACCTCGACTCCCACATGGGGACCGTCTTCTTTCCGCCCCTCGGCGACGTCTACGCTCGGCTGGCGGCCGACTATCGTCTGCCGGTCTTCGTCCTGCGCCCAACGGCTCAGGCACTCGAGGGCAGCGGCCTCGAGGCGTTTCGCGAGGTGCTGGGCAAGCTCGCAGATCGGCTCGAGTCATTGGGTATTCCGCTCTTCGACGGCTTCGATGCCTCCTCGCTGGTCTTCGAGCAGGGCCGCGGCAGGGAGCACAACGTCGCGCGACTTCGCGCGCTGGGACCCGGCGTCAACTACTTGATCTGTCACCCGGCTCGGCAGGGGGACGAGCTCACGGCCATCGCCGCAGATGCACATTGTCGCGACTTCGAACGCAGCTTCTACGGTGGAGACGAGGCGCGTCGGGTGCTCGAGCGAGAGGGTATTCAGACGCTCGGTATGCGCGCGCTGCGCGAGCTGGTGCGGGCGGGCTAGACGCTGCTTGCTCAGCCGCGCTCGATCGGGTCCTCTTGCCCGCTTCCGATTACCTGAAGCAGATCGAGGCTTCGCACTTCGAATTCGCGTGAGACGGCGCGCACCTCATCGACGAAGCCCGCCACATCGACATTCGTCAGGAATTCGAGTGGCCTGCCGAAGGGGGCGAAGAAATTGTCGTAGTGGGTGGGGACGATGACGCGAGGCTGCAGCCGCTCGAGGATGCGGGGCATGTAGCGCTCGGTAAAGCCACGGCCCGAGATGCCACACAGGAAGTAGTCGACGCCTCGATGGATGATGGCGTCGTCGACTAGATTGGCGCTGCCCTGGTGGTAGAAGCTACGGCCCGCTACGCGCAGGTGGATGCCGTAGACCTGGCCGCAGCGGTAGGCCGAGCCGCTCAGCTGCGCCAGCGACTCGCAGCAGATCTCGCCGGCCATGGGCACCTTCATTCCGAGAAGCAGCTTGGAGTGCTGACTGGCGACGAAGGTGATCTCGAAGGGCCCGGCCTCGTAGACGCGCCCGAGCTCGACCTCCACTGCGAGTTCGGGCAGACCGTGGAGTGCCATCAGGCGGGCGAGCGAGTTCGAGCCGTAGACGCGACAAGCGCTGCGACGCGCCAGCGATGGGACGTCGAGCGCGTGATCGAAGTGCGTATGGCCCACCAGGATGGCGTCCAGCGTGGGCAGCTCCGGTGTCAGGGGGTCGAAGCTCGCGGGCAGCCGTTGCCGGCTGAATACGCTGCGCATCCGGGGCCTCGAGAAGTAGGGATCGATCAGGATCGTGTAGCCCTGGTAGCCGATTCGGAAGCCCGCCGTGCCCAACCACTGCAGCTCGAGGCCCTCTGGCAGGTCGAGATCGAAGCGATGAAAATTGTGCTCGGCCACAGCGCTGGCATCGCTCTCCCGCCGCGCACCGGGTCGCAGCAGGGCATCGAAGTAGGAGATCCAGTCGCTTCGCGTCATGGGGATTGCCTCTCTTCGTAGCGAGCCGCCAGAGTAACGAGGGCTGGCGAGAGAAGGAGATTGGCCAGTAGCGCGGCAAGGATCGTGCAGCCGGTGATGAGCCCCACGTTCTTCGTGCCCGTCAGCGTGCCGAAGAGCTGGACGAAGAAGCCGCAGCTCAAAACCATCGAGGTGACGAAGAGCGCGCGGCCGGTCGAGAGGAGCGTGTCCTGCACGGCATCGGGTGCGTCTCCGGTCTCCCGATAGCGTCGCCGAAAGCCGTGCATGAAATGGATCGTGTCGTCGACCGCAATCCCGATTACGATGGTGCCGATCATCATCGTGAACATGTCGAAGTGTATTCCGAGCGTAGCCATCAGGGCCATCCCCATGGTGATCGCGGCCAGATTCGGAATCAGACTGAGGAGCCCGAGGCGGACGCTTCCGATCAGCAAGATCATCAGCGGCGCAATGACCAACAGCGCGATCGAATACGACTTGAAAGTGCTGCTCAGCATGGCGTCGAAGGTTCGCAGCCAGAGCTCCACGAGTCCGGTCGTCTCGATGGACGCCAGTTCGCCCGCAATCTCTTGAGCGCCAGCGCGGACTGCCTGGACCAGTCCCAGATAGAGGAAGCCATCCTCGTAGGTGACGATGAGCCGCACGCGCGCCTTGCGGAACTGGCTGTCGACGAGCTCCTCGAGATCGTCCGACCCGCTGTTCTCGAATAGGAGCAGCTCCTGGGCGATCAATTCGCGGTCCTGTGGCACGGCATAGGAGGCCGGGTCATTGCCATTGAGCGCCTGGTGGGTCTCCTTCAGGATATCGACCAGAGAGATCGCCTGGCCGACGTCGATGCCGTTGACGTGGAGCTGTCGTGCGAAGCGCTGGATGCGTTCCAGGCGGTTCATGACCTCGGGCTCGTGAAGCCCGTTCTCACGCCCGGTGTCGACCACCACCTCGAGCGGCATGTAGCCGCCAAACGCCCGGTTGGCGGTCTCGGCGCTGACACGCGTCCGATGCCCCTCCGGAAACCACTCCAGCGGCCGGTGGGCGATCTGGAGCTGGCTGGCGCCCCAGATCGAACCCGCGACGACGATCGACCAGCCGGCGACGACGGGCCACGGGTGTCGGCTCGCCAGCGCGCCGAGGCTCGCGAGCAGCCGGGCAGTCGCACGCGGGCCACCGGATCCGGAGGTTCGTCGTCGCCGCAACGGAAGCACGGCGATCAGTGCCGGCAGCAGCACGACGGAGTAGAAGAGCGCGAGCATCACGCCCGTCGGCGCCGCGATCCCCAGCTCGGCCAGCGGCGTGAGATCGGCGAAGAGGAACGAGCCGAGGCCGACCGCCGTCGTGAGACTCGTCATCACCACAGCGAGCCCCGAGTGGGCCAGCGCCTGTGCGACTGCCTCGCGCCTATCCACGCCGCCGTCGAAGCGCTGATAGAAGATGGTGAGGATGTGGACCGAATCGCCGATGCAGACGGCCAGCAGGAAGGAGGGGATGTTCTGCGTCGAGGGCGTGAGGGGGAGCTCGATCAGGCCCATGATGCCGAGCGTGGCGAGGAGTGGGAGCGTCACCACCACCAGTGGCAGCGCGACTCCCGAGATGCGCCGAAAGAAGATGGCGAGAATGAACGAGATCGAGAGCGCCGCAATACCGGCGAAGCGCATGGCGGAGGCGCGGCCCGTTTGCGTCAGGGAGTAGGTGATCTCCGGGTTGCCCGTCACCCAGATCGGGAAATCCGGGCCCGCATGGCGATCTACCACGGCGAACAGGCTCGTCATGACGCGGTCGAGGTCTTCGTCCATCAGCACTGGAGGCAGTGCGAGACCCTCTTCGGAGCTGGCCGAGAGGCTCTCATCGTCGAAGCCCGCCAGCGCTTCGGCCTCGCTTTCGCCGCCACTCGGCGTCAGGCTGAGGGTGATCGTCGTGAAACGTTCATCCTCGGAGAGAAGCGTGTTGGTGTAGACCGGGTTCGCGCGCGCCCGCGCGGCGATGAGTGCCAGCTCGGCCTGGTCCGTTGGCCACTGCTCGAGGAGCTCTTCGACGATGAGCCGATCACCGGAGCCCCGCGTCACGCGCGCGTTGACGAGGCTCGTCACTTCGTCCACCAGTGGAACGTCGGCCTCGAGGTCTTCGTGCAGGGCGCGCAGGCGCTCGAGGAATGGGAAGGAGAGGACTTCCTGGCCGCTCAGAAGAATGACGACGGTATCGTCATTGACGAACTGACGACGGAAATCGTCGTAGGTGACGCGGGCCGGATCGTTGGCGTCGAGGAAACGATCGGTGGAGCTCTCGAAGCGGAGCGCCGCCATGCCGGACGCGAGCACGAACGTGAGCGCCGCCGTCGCGAGAATCACGAGCCAGCGGAAGCGGAAGACCAGATATCCCCAGCGCTCGAATCCGAACTCGATTCGATCTCGCAGGTCCGGGCGACTCTTTGTTGGGCCCGTCACTGTGCTCGTCGGGTCTCCCTCGCTCCCCAGCCTGCATACCGCCGCCGCGCAATGTAGCGAACGGAGCCTCGGCTTCGCCTTATCGCCCGCCCGCGAGCCAGACCAGCGGGTCCGGCTGCACGACATCCTCGTGAAGAGGCGAGCAACCGCTCGCGTCATACGCCCAGACTGACTCCATCCCCAGCCGCTCGGCCAGTTACCCGAGGGCGGCCGTGTAGACGCCGCCGTCGAGTGGGCCGAGCTGATGGGGCGCCCCGATGCCGAACTTCACCGCTCGCCTCCCGGCGGATGCCAGCCCCGCGGATTCTCGCGAAAGGCGGCGCGCCACGCCTCGAGGCGCGCTGACAAGTCCCGGACACGTCCCGGATGGGATTCGCCGACGTTGTACGCCTCCTCCCGGTCGCGATCCAGATCGTAGAGCAGCGGCCAGCTGCCCAGCGTGGCGACTGAGCTGGATGATCCCGGCGGCCGGTAGTCCCGGCCGGTCAGGATTCTCCCGGCGGGCGTGTCGCTCTTGTCCAGGGGTGCCGGCCAGACGTAGTGGCTATTGCGATCGATGTACTTCCAGCGGCCGACGCGAATGGCCTCGACGTCGTAGTCGTGGAAGAAGAAGAGAGCTCGCTCGGGCAGCTCGCTCTGACGGCCGCTCAATACAGCCCACAGGTCTACGCCGTCGATGACGCGGTCGCTCGGCGGCGCGAGCCCCGCCAGTGCCAGAAGGGTCGGGAAGAGATCGATGTTCATCCCGGGAACGTCGCTCACGCTCTGCGCGGGAATCTGCCCGGGCCACCATGCGATGAAGGGCACGCGGAAGCCGCCCTCGTAGCTCTGGCCCTTGCGGCCGCGCAGGCCGCCGGGACTGCCCTCGAACCAGGGCCCATTGTCGCTCGTCACCACGACGAGCGTGTTTTCGGCGACACCCGCACGCTGCAGCGCTGCGATCACCTCGCCGACGCTCCAGTCGAGCTCCGATACCGCATCACCGTAGGGGCCGGCGGCGGATCGTCCGGCGAAGGCCTCGGAGGCAAAGAAGGGCTGGTGGGGATCCTTGTGGGCCAGATAGAGAAAGAACGGAGTCCCAGCCGACTCTTCGATGAAGCGCACCGCCTCCTGCGTGAAGAGTGCCGTGTAGCGCGCTTGGTCCAGGCCGATGTCGGCCACGATTTCGTTCCGATCGCGCCAGAATGCCACGGGCCAGTCGTCGTTGGACATGTTGAATCCGACGAAGCGATCGAAGCCATGATTCGAAGGGTGGTACTCGGGAAGCCCCGTGAAGTCACCCAGGTGCCACTTGCCGATGGCCATCGTGCGGTAGCGGGCGAGCTGCAGCGCTTCGGCCAGCGTGATCTCCGAGGCCGGCAGGCCCGTCACGGCGCTGCCCCCGCCCGCCAGGTCCGCAGCGCCCAGCTTGGCGAACAGAGTTCCGAGCCGATACGTCAGCTTGCGCAGCAGCGTGTCGTCGGCGGCCTGCAGGGCGGTGGTGATGCCGCTGCGCAGCGGGTAGCGCCCGGTCAGGAGTCCCGCCCGCGAGGGAGAGCAGATCGGGGCGCTCGCGTAGAATTGGCTGAGCCGCATGCCCTGCTCGGCGAGGCGATCCATGTGAGGCGTCTCGATCGCGCCGCTGCCCTGGATTGCCAGATCGCCGTAGCCGAGATCGTCCGCCAGAATGATGACGATATTCGGCCGAAGCGGTTCCGCACCCGCCACTTGCCGGACCCAGCGCGCCGTTGCCTCAGTGACGCCTGGCGCCTGCGCGAAAGAGCGCTGATCGATGCCGTGATCGACCGGCGCGAGGCCTGCGCCGACGAGCCACGCCGCGAGCGCCCCGAGAACCAGGAGTAAGACGAGCCCGCGTCGCATTGGCCACCCGATATCCGCTTTGGGGTTCCTGCTCTCGCTCGATTCCGCCGCCCGCCACTCGTCTCGCCGCGCCGACCGACGATTCTCCGAATCTTCACCGCCGGGTGACGAGTGTCACAGAAGGGCGACAGCACTCTCCGGCAGGCTTGCGCGCCAGGAGGAACCCCGACATGCGTACCACCGGACTGATGATCACGCTACTGGTTGCGTTCTGTACTGTGGTGCTTCTGGGCGTCCCAGCCCTTGCCGACGAGGGCCAGCAGGACGCGAACACCGAGATCGCGGCCGAGATCGAGCCGGCGTCGCCGGAGACGCCGCCCGTAGACGCCCCCCCCGCCGATGTCGAAAAAGAGCAGGAAGGCGAGAAGGCGGAGCAGGCCGACCAGGACTGACCCTCTGCTGCTGCGATCGGGCGTGCGGAGCCATCGTGCCAGTCCCGATCGCGGATTGTCACCAGCTTGCATGAGCGGGCGAGATCGGAAACCGTTCTCCCCATGGTAGAGCTGCGCCAAGCGCCCGAGCCGAGCGAGATTGCGGCGGTTCTCGCGCAATACCCGGGGCTGGCCGAGGCGAGCGCACGCCCCCTGGAGAGCGGCCTGCTGCATGCGAGTTTTGCTCTGCGGGCCGGAGGTAGGGAATACGTTCTTCAGCGCGTCAATGCGCGACTCGCTCCGGCCGTGCACCGCAATATCTCACTCGTGACGCGCTTTCTGACGGCTCGCGGCGTGGAGACGCCACGCCTGATCGACACGCTCGCGGGCGAGCTCTTCGCCGATCTGGGGCCAGCGGGCCGCTGGCGTCTCATGACCCGAGTACCGGGCGTCGTATTCGACGCCTGCGACTCGAGCGAACAGGCGCGTAGCGCCGGTGCGCTCGTCGCGGTCTTCCACAGCGCCCTGGCCGATTTCGAAGAGGATCTTCAGCCGTCCGGCTTTGCCTTGCACGACACGCCACAGCACCTGGTCGAGCTCGAGGACGCTGTGACGCGCCATTCCGATCATCCGCTCCACGCCGATGTGGTGGCGCTGGCCCGGGAGGTCTTCCGGGCGGCGCGATCGTGGCGCGAGCTGTCCGGCCTGCCGCGGCGGGTGATTCACGGGGATCTCAAATTCAACAATATTCTGTTCGTAGGTGAGTCGCCCGAACGCCGTCAGCAAGCCTCGTGCCTGATCGACCTGGATACGCTGAGCCGGATGCCGCTCTACTTCGATCTGGGCGATGCCTGGCGCTCCTGGTGCAACACCAGCGGTGAGGACGCGGCCGAGGCGGAGTTCGACAGCGCGCTCTTTCGCGCTTCGGCCGAGGGCTATCTCGCAGCACTCACTTTCGATCTCACGGGCGACGAGCTGGCCTCACTGGCTGAGGGAGTGGAGCGCGTCAGTCTCGAGCTCTGCGCGCGCTTCGCCGCAGACGCCCTCAACGAGAGCTACTTCGAGTGGAATCGCCGGGACTTCGAGTCGTGCGGCCAGCACAATCTGGTGCGTGCTTGCGGCCAGCTCAGTCTCCACCGACAGCTGCTCGAAACTCGCGAAGAGCGACGCCGCTTCCTGCTCGGATGACGCGCCTACACGAGATTGGCTGCAGAGGGGCCGCTGCCGCGTGCGGGGGGGTCCGCGTGCGCCGGGCGCTGTGGCCGCTGGCGGCTCTGACCTCGTTGTGCGCTGCTCTGTCGCCCTATTCGATTGCCTCAGAGCCCGCGCCGGGCCGGCGCATCGCGAGCGACCGCGAGTGGGACGTCCTGTCGTCCGCTGCGAGAGGGGTCGATCAGCGCGCGGCCCTGCTGCAGGCCGGCCTGGAGCTCGGCGACTGGAAGATTCATCTGGCCGGCACGGAGCTGGATGGCCCACGGCTGCAGGCCATCTCGCGAATGGCGCCGCAAGAGCCGCTTGTGCGAGTGATACGCGAGGCGCTGCGACGTCCGGTCGATCTCGACGATTTTCTGCTCTTCATGGATGACGTACTACGGGAGGGGCGCGCCGGCTTGCGGGGCGAGGTCGTCTGGCTGACGCCGGGTCGGGCCCGCAAGGCGGGCATTCTGGTTCACTCCGACGACGTCTTCGAGCGTGGCCGCCCCCGTCTCTACGGCAGTGCCGGTGCGCTCTCGATCGATCGTCCCAGGCCCCAGGTCGAGCTGCCGCCCGCCGAGGATGGCGAGCCCCTTGGGCCACGCTGGACCGTGCGCTTTCGTAACCCGGAGGGCGAACGCGAGCTGCTGTCCGCTCTGGCGCGTCATCCCGGGTCGCGGAGCTTCGCGGAGCGCGTCGAATCCCTGCTGCGGCAGCTCCGTGAGCAGGGTGCCGAGGTCTATCTGAACTCGACCGTGCGCGCTCGTGAGCGCGGCTATTTGATGTGGGGCGCGTTCGAGCTGAGCCGCGCGCAAAGCGAGGGAGAGGTGGCCGAACGGGTGGCGAAGCTGCGAAGTGCCAACTCGCAGTGGCGCCTGTTCGTTCCGATCCAGTGGCTGCATCCGGACGGCTGGCGTGCGACACGGGAGGCCGCGCGCGAGATGGCCGACAGCTATGAGGTCGTCTACGCGAGCGAGCAAGGCGCTCGTGCGTCCAGCCACTACACGGGCGAGGCGGTGGATCTCGTGGCCGTCGGTCTGCCTCGCGGTGTCGGCCTGCGCGGTGTCGATGGTGCCGAGCGGCGTTTCGACCTCTCAGCGCCGGGGCAGACGCGGGATCTCAGTCTGACCCCGGAGCTGATCGACTGGGTAGAACGCCACTTCGGCCTGCGAAAGCTCGTCTCGGATTATCCGCACTGGAGCGACACCGCACGCTGAGCCTGGCCGGCGGCCGCGGGGGGTTGAAACTCCCACATCGGCGGTATGCTGTGACACCGGGTGAAGTCCGATCTTTCGGGGGAGCTGCTGGAGCGGATGGCGAGCGCGCAGGCTGGAGCCCTGGAACGTTGGGAGCTGTTCAAGGCGGTTGGGCGGCTGACGCTGGACGTGCCGAGGATGGCGCCGTGGGCCCGCGTCAACCCGGCTGCACTGCTGCGCCGACTCGCTCTGCATGCTCCGCACGATCTGGCGCTCGCCTACCTGGACGAGCGCTACACGTGGGGAGAGCTGGCGGGTCGTGCGAACCGCTACGCCGGACTGCTCTCCGAGCGGGGGGTCAGAGCCGGCGATGTCGTCGCTCTCGCGATCGACAACCGTCCGGACTTCGTCTTCGCGCTGATGGGTCTCAACCAGCTCGGCGCCGTCGCCTCGCTGATCAATACCAATCTCTCGGGATCGGCTCTCGCACACGCGCTGAGGGTGTGCGACGCCAAGAAGATCTTGGTCGGCGAAGAGTGCCTGCAGTCGGTGACCGATGTGGCGCGCGAGCTGGACTGGCTATCGCTCGAGCGAGACTTGCTGGTCAAGCTCGATCAGGGGACGGACGGCAGCGCGCATGCGTGCGTGATCGACCAAGAACTCGATGCGATCGACCCGGCGCGCCGCCGCTGGCACTACACGGCGCGCAACGCGGACACCTTCTGTTACATCTACACCTCCGGCACTACGGGGCATCCCAAGGCGGCCATCGTTCGCAACCAGCGCATGCTGGTCGCGAACTGCGCCTTTGGTCGTCTAATGCATCGCTGCGGGCCGGGAGACGTAATCTACGTGCCGCTGCCGCTGTATCACTCCAGCGCCATGTTCCTCGGCTGGGGGGCCGCTCTCGTGACCGGGGCCGCCATGGCGCTGCGGCGCAAGTTCTCCGCCTCCGCCTTCTGGGGCGATGTGGCTCGCTACGAAGCCACATCCTTCCTCTACATCGGTGAACTGTGCCGCTACCTGCTCAATCGCCCGCCCGAAGCCGGAGAGAGGGCACACACGTTGCGTGTGGCCGTCGGCAATGGCATGCGGCCCGACATCTGGCAGCCGTTCCAGCAGCGCTTCGGCGTGCCCGTCGTTCGCGAGTTCTATGGCTCGACCGAGGGAAACGCGCCCATCCTCAACGTCCAGGGCAAGCCGGGAATGATCGGCCGCAGGAGTAGGGGGCAGCTGATCGCTCGCTGCGATCTCACGACGGGTGATGTGCTGCGAAACGCCGACGGACGCTGCGAGTCGGTTGAGCCGGGGGAGGTCGGGCTCCTGCTCGCCCGCATCAGCAAGGTCCTGAGCTTCGACGGCTATGTGGACCGGGAGGCGACGGACAAGAAGATCCTGAGCGATGTCCTGGAGCCGGGCGATCGCTTCTTCGACACGGGGGATCTGATCGAGCTGCACGAAGATCGTTGGCTGTCCTTCGCCGACCGCGCCGGCGATACCTTCCGCTGGAAGGGGGAGAACGTCTCGACGAACGAGGTGGCGGAGATCCTCGATGCGGCACCGGGCGTTCTCGAGGCCAATGTCTACGGCGTCCGGCTGCCCGGGACGGACGGACGGGCGGGCATGGCCGCCATCCGCGTGCAGCAGGGGTTCGATCTGGTCGAGTTCGCCGCCTATTCGCGGGAGCGGCTGACGAGCTATCAGCGTCCGCTCCTGCTTCGGCTCCTGCAGGGTGACATGCGCGTGACGTCGACCTTCAAGCATCGCAAGGTCGAGTACCGCGAGGAGGGCTTCGATCGCAGCCGCATCGACGACCCCCTCTACGCCCTGTTCGACGGCCAATATCGAGCCATCGACGACGAGCTCTTCGCGCAGATCACAGCCGGGGACGTGATCCCGGGCTGAGCCGGGTCGCCGCGGCTGGATCCGCGGACAGCCGGCCCCGGCGCGCGCCCCGTTGGCGTGCTGGGTGGCCTTTGCCCCGTCTGCCGGCCGGGTTGTGTCATTCCCGGGTTCGCGGCAGAATACTCCGCCCGATCGGGTCGGGACGGACAGCCGGCGTGAGCCGGCGCGAGAGGGGCGGGAAACGTAAGAGGTGTGTGCCCGCACGCGCGCGCCCGCGGCTCGCGCAGCTTGTGGGCTCTGTTGCACGATGTCGGATGACAGAGAGACACAGAGACAACTGGAGAGGGGGACAGAGAGAATGGTGATTGGACACCGAGAGGAGAGTTCGCGAGTTCGCCGGCTCTTTGGCCTCTTGTTCATGGTTTCGTCGCTGGCGCTCGTGCTCGCGCCGATCGCGCCCGCGACTGAGACGCTGCAGGAAGTCTTGAAGCGTCGCGGCCTCGGCCCGACGGATCTGCTGGCCGCCGCCAAGACCTATGTGCCCACGGGCGGGCGGGACGAGTTCATCGCCTTCGCTTCGGGTGGGCAGAGTGGCCACATCATCGTCTACGGCATCCCCTCGATGCGAATCCTCAAGTACATCGCGGTCTTCACACCGGAGCCGTGGCAGGCGTACGGCTTCGACGACGAGTCGAAGGCCGTCCTCGCCGAGGGGCGGATAAACGGAAAGGACCTCAACTGGGGAGATGTCCACCATCCCGCACTCTCTGAGACCAACGGCGACTACGATGGCGAGTTCCTCTTCACCAACGACAAGGCCAATCCTCGCCTCGCGGTGATCGATCTCGACGACTTCGAGACGAAGCAGATCGTCGTGAATCCGATCTACCAGAATGCGCACGGCGGCGCCTTCGTGAGCAACAACACGGAGTACATCATCGAGGCCGCCCAGCTTCCGGCGCCGCTCGGTGGCGACTATGCGCCTCTGGAGCAGTTCAACGAGAAGTATCGCGGTGGTGTCACGTACTGGAAGTTCAACCGAGAAGAGGGGCGGATAGACCCGGACAAGGCCTTCTCGATCGAGCTGCCGCCCTATTCGCAGGATCTCTCCGATTTCGGCAAGGGACCGAGTGAGAGCTACTCGTTCACCAACTCATTCTGCTCGGAGCGCTATGTCGGCGGCATCGAGCGTGGCCGTCCGCCCTTCGAAGCGGGCTGCTCCGCCAAGGACACCGACTACCTGCACGTGATCAACTGGCGCAAGGCCATCGAGGTTGCGGGCTCGAAGAAGGCGATCAAGATCAACGGGCACACGGTGATTCCGCTCGACGTCGCAGTCTCCGAGGGGCTGGTGGTCCTGATTCCGGAGCCCAAGAGCCCCCACGGCATCGATGTCTCGCCCGACGGCAAGTACATGGTTGTGTCGGGCAAGCTCGATAGCCATACGTACGTGTTCAGCTGGGCCAAGATCAAGGCCGCCATCGACTCCAAGGACTACGCGGACAAGGATGCCTACGGGATTCCGATTCTCGACATGAAGAAGATGCTGCACGCTCAGGTGCCGCTTGGACTCGGACCGCTCCACTCGCAATTCGATTCGGCACCGGGCATCGCCTACACCTCGCTCTATGTCGATTCCATGGTGGCGCGTTGGAGCTATACCGAGGGAAAGCTGCTGGACCGCATTCCGATTCACTACAACATCGGGCACCTGATGACGATGCACGGAGACACGGTCAAGCCACGCGGCAAGTACCTGGTGTCGCTCAACAAGCTGGCGATCGACCGCTTCAACCCGGTCGGGCCCCTGCACCCGCAGAATCACCAGCTGATCGATATCGCTGGGGACAAGATGCAGCTCCTCTACGACATGCCGCTGCCACTGGGCGAGCCCCACTACACGGTGGCGATCGAGGCCGGGCTGCTGAAGCCGAGGATCCGATACAAGTCCGGTACCAACACGCGAACCGGCCTGATCTCACCCTTCAAGACGCGCGCGGGTGAGGAGCGGATCGAGCGCAAGGGGACCAACGTCGAGGTATTCGGCACGCTGATTCGCTCACACATTACTCCGGAGATCATCGAGGTGAACGAGGGCGACGACGTCACGATTCACCTCACCAACATGGAGCGGGCCGAGGACCAGACCCACGGCTTCACGATCAGCAAATACGGCGTCAACGGCTCCTGGGAGCCGGGCAAGACGGCTTCGGTGAGCTTCAAGGCGGATGTCGCAGGCGTCTTCCCCTTCTACTGCACCGAGTTCTGCTCGGCCCTTCACCTCGAGATGGAGGGCTACCTGCTCGTCAAGCCCAAGGGATACAAGGCGAAGGTGGGCAAGCTGATGCCCAAGGACGAGTACAGCAAGGCCGACTACGAGAAGCAGGTCACGACCAATATCGAGACCCAGAAGGTCATCGATCAGGTCGTGGGCTTCATCACGAGTCAGAACTATCAGGACTTCCCCGACGTCGTGGCCCTCGTAGAAGACGCGACCGACCAGCTCGGCAAGGTCCCCGACGTGAAGAAGAAGGCCGAAGAGGCGGCCAAGCAGGGCAATTGGCACAGCGCCACGCTCTGGGCCGGCCAGTGGTGGCAGTACCAGGTCAAGGCTGCAGATATCGGGCTGCGGGCGAAGACCTATCTGGAGCAACACGGTTCGAAGACCGTCAAGTAGGGACGGCGTCGGTCTAAACGAGTGCCGGGGCGGGCTGCGCGCTCCGGCACTTCGCTGCCTCGCGACCGATTCAAGGGAGAAGAGATCATGACACGTGGCTACACTTTTTTGCTGACTTCGCTCGCGTTCCTGCTCGCATCATCAGCCGTCGCGGCCGACACTCTGGACGGCGAGACGCTCTTCCGTGAGAGGACCTGCTTCACCTGTCATGGTCCCGATGCCAAGAGCCCGATCCTGCCCGAGTTCCCCAAGCTCGCGGGGCAGAACGCTCCGTACATGCTCCGGCAGATGAGGGACATCAAGAGCGGCGCACGCGCAAACGGCAACACGGCTGCCATGCGGGGCGTCCTGCACCTCGTCACCGACGAGGAGATGCAGGTTCTGGTCCAGTACCTGTCCCAGCTGGCGTCGTTCAGTGCGAAAGATCCTGAGAGCCCCTGATCCATCCCGAGGAATACGAGAAACGCCAGAGGAGCCACTGTCATGAAGATCCGCCACCTGCCCACAACCCACTTCGGGCTCGCTGTTGCCGCCTGCCTCACGACTGCGCTGGCCGGTGCGGCATTCGCCCAGGCGCCGCCGCCCAAGGCCGCTGGAATCGAGAGCGAGGGCTACGTCTGGAACAAGATGGAGGGCGGCGAGAAGGAGCTGGCTCTCACGCTGAAGGGCGATGTGGTCAACGGAGAGGAGGCCTACGAGATCTGCGGCGGGTGCCACCTCCCGTCGGGTTCGGGACGCCCCGATGGCACGTTTCCGCAGCTCGCCGGCCAGCACAAGAGCGTGGTCATCAAGCAGATCGCCGACATCCGCGCCGGCCGCCGCGACAACCCGATCATGTACCCCTTCGCCAAGACGCTCACCGACCAGCAGGAGCTCGCGGACGTCGCGGCCTATATCCAGACGCTCCCCATCCCCAGTGACAACGGCAAGGGCGAGGGCGGTGCTCTGGAGCTGGGGGCGAAGTTGTACGCCCGCGACTGCGTGGTGTGCCACCTGGACCATGGCCAGGGGGATGCGGAGAAGTTCTTCCCCGTGCTGGCGGGTCAGCACTACAAGTATCTGCTGCGTCAGATCAATGACATTGCCGAGGGTCGACGGCGCAATGCCAACCCCGACATGGTCAAGGTCGTCAAGACCTACTCGCCCGCTGAGCTCGACGCCGTCGTCGATTACATGTCACGTCTCGAGTGGCCCGAGCGCGCGGTCAAGAACTAGTGGGAACGGTGAGTAGCGAGCAGCAGAAGCGACGCCTGCTGGTCTTTCGCGTGCTCGTTCTCGCGGGGCTGGTTCTGATGGCCACCTCGTTCTTCACGCCGATGTGGTGGGTTTCGCTCAGCGCTCCCAACTACCCCGAAGAGACCTATCCCGACGGTGTTCGCATTCACATGCACTGGACGCACGTGGGGAATGGGTGCATGATGGCGGAGCGGGCGGAGGTTACCGACGAAGAGGGACTCGACTGCGTCGAGGAGATGAACACGATCAATCACTACATCGGCATGGAGCCCATCGAGAGGGGCGCGCCGATCGAATTCGCCATCTCGCCGTATCTCTTCGTCGCCTTCGGACTGATGCTGATCGCCACCCTATTCTACTCCGGTCCCTTGTGGTGGCTGCTCGCCGTTCCCGCGATTGCCTTTCCCGTAGCCTTCGTGGCCGACTACGCCTTCTGGCTCTGGTGGTTCGGGCACAACCTGAAGGAGTGGGCGGCCTTTACGGTGAAGCCCTTCATGCCCACGGTGCTCGGCGAGGGCATGGTCGCCCAGTTCAGCACCTACTCGTATCCCCACTACGGTATGGCGATCTCAGCCGCCTCCGCACTCTGCCTCACGCTGGCCGTGCTCATTCGGCGCAAGCAGCTCCAGGTGGCCGCGGAGGGCTGAGAGCACGCCGCGGCTCCCAGACCTGGACGCTGATGCACTGCTCGACGAGGCTGATTACTAGGCTCTTCGCCGCCGCGCTCGTCGCAGTGGCGTCACAGGCTGAGGCGAAGACGAGTCTTCAGGCACTGGTCGATGCCACGCCGCCGGGCGGCGAGCTGCGGCTGCCTGCCGGTCGCTATGACGGACCGGTGGTGGTCGACAAGGCGATCCTCATCGACGGCGCGGGTCGGGTCAGCATCGACGGCGGTGGCCACGGCTCGGTGATCACTCTCGAGACGGACGGCGCAACGCTGCGCGGCCTTCGCATCGTGAACTCCGGCGAGAATCACGACGGGATCGATGCCGGTGTCCGGGTGCGGGGCAATGGAAATGTGATCGAAGACAACGTGATCGAGGACTGTCTCTTTGGCGTGGATCTCGGTCAGTCGAATGCCAACGACGTTCGGCGCAATCGTATCCGCTCGAAGCCGTTCGAGTTGGGACTCAGGGGAGACGGAGTCAGGCTTTGGTACAGCCGCGAGAATCGCATCGTGGAGAACGAAATCAGCCACGTGCGGGATATGGTGGTCTGGTACTCGGCCAACAACCTGATCGCCCGCAACCGCGTGACCGGTGGCCGCTACGCCCTCCACTTCATGTACTCCGAGCACAACCGAGTCGAGGAGAATCACTATCAGGACAGTATGGTGGGCGTCTTCCTGATGTATAGCGACGGGGTCGAGCTGCGAAGAAACTTCATCGCGCGTGCTAAGGGGGCCACCGGCATGGGTATCGGCTTCAAGGAGTCGAGCAATGTACTGGTGGAGGGGAATACGATCATCGACTGCGCCAAGGCGATCTATCTCGATATCTCCCCCTACGAGCCGGATTCAGACAATCGCTTTCTCGGCAATCGAATCGCCTTCAATTCGGTTGGCATCGTCTTTCACAGCGACTGGCACGGGAACGTCTTCGAGGGGAACGACTTCGAGAGCAATTTCACCCAGGTGGCGGTGCGTGGAGGCGGGGGCGCCAGCCGTCACACCTGGCGGGGGAATCGCTGGGACGACTACCGTGGCTTCGATCGAGACCGCGACGGGCAGGGCGATACCCCGTACGAGCTCTACAGCTACGCGGATCGTTTCTGGATCGACCGCCCGGCGGCAGCATTCTTTCGAGGCTCGCCGCTCTTCGAAGTGATCGATTTTCTCGACCGGTTGGCACCCTTCACACAGCCGACGCTCGTCGTGCGGGACGAGACGCCGCGCTTCACCCTCGAGCGCGTCGGCGGGGAAGTGGCCCCGCCACCGCGGTGGCAGAATTGAGCGACGAAGCGACCAATGGGACAGCGGCCAGCGCTGGGGCGGGAGAGGAGCCGAGCGCCAGTCGCCCCAAGAGCGTCCGGCGGAAGCCGCGTCGTCGGCTGAGTCGCCAGCAGCAGCGCAGGCGACAGTTGCTGCGCTCGGGGCTCGCCGCCGTCGGGCTCACGCTGCTTCAGCCCCTGGCATACCTTCCGGTGCTGCGACGCCTGCACGCGCGGTTGCGCCCGCCGGGTGCCCAGGGCGAAGACCACTTTCTCGGCGCTTGCATCAAATGCGGCCAGTGCGTTCAGGTCTGTCCGGTGGAGGCCATTACCTTTGCCGACATCGACGAGGGCTTCGGCAGCGCCGCGCCGTTCGTCGACTCCCGAGCTCAAGCCTGCGACTTCTCGTGCGACGCCCTCTCGTGCATCCTCGCGTGCCCCACCGGAGCGCTGACGCACGACATCCGCACCAAGGAAGAGGTCCGCAGCGGCCTCGCCCGGCTGGCGAGGCCGGACACCTGCCTCGCTCGGCAGGGCAGTGGGTTTCGCGGGGCCGCCCGCGGACCCGACTTCACCGGCAGGCTGCGCTATGAGGCGGTCGACCGTTGGAATGCCATTCCAGTGGTGGACCATCGATACGAGCGCGAGATCTGCGATCTCTGCGTCGTCGAGTGCCCCATCGGTGAGTCTGCAATCCAGCTGATGGAGCTGGCCGGGGCTGAGACACCGGGCGCCAAGACGCCCGTGGTGCGGGATGGCTGCGTGGGTTGCGGTGTCTGCGAGATGATCTGTCCGCAGCAGCCGGCCTGCATTGTCGTCGAACCCCGATCCGAGGAAGTGCGGGTATGAGTCTCCTCGGCGATTATTGGACCATGCTCGGTCGCGTCCCCGAGCGCTCGAAGTCCCGCAGTGACGAGGCCGAGGTGATGCATGGTCGCAAGCGGGGTCGCGGGCTGGAGGTCGCCCGGCTCATAGAGGAAATGGCTGGCGCGAAGGCGAACCACAAGTGGCGCAACCGCCGCTGGGGAGTTCTGATCGTCGTCAATCTCCTCTTCACGCTCTCCTACTGGCTCGACGTGCAGCTCGTCGAGGGCTCCCTGACGGCCTCTCGCTTCCTCGGTTTCCACATGGCCGACGTCTACTCGAGCCTGCTTGTCGCGTTGGCGCAACACCACGTGCCGATCAATCTCGTGATCGGCTCAGTGACGGTGCTTCTGCTATGGGGGCTTATCGGCGGTCGCGCCTTCTGCTCGTGGATTTGCCCTTACCACCTCTTGGCGGAGCTCGCAGAGATGCTCCACGCTCGACTGGCCGCGGCCGGGCTCGTAGTCGACCACCCACTGCATCGCGGCACGCGCGTCGTCATGTGGCTGCTATTCGCCCTGCTTGCGCTCGTGAGCGGCCATACTCTCTTTCTGACACTCAACCCCGTCGGCATTCTGAGCAGAGCGGTGATCTACGGCCCGAGTCTGGCGCTCCTCTGGGTGCTCCTGGTGATCGGCTTCGAGATCGTCTACTCACGGCGCGCGTGGTGCCGCTACATCTGTCCGATCGGGCTCACCTACGGCGCGCTGGGCCCGTTTGCACCCATTCGCATCGAGTACAAGCTCGAGGCTTGTGCCCATGAGGGCGAGTGTCGCAAGGTCTGCGAGGTGTCGCATGTACTCGACATGACGATCAAGGGCCGTTCGCCGCACAGTCACGTCGACGTCGGTCCCGACTGCACGCGCTGCGGCCTGTGTGTCGACATCTGTCCGACAAAGTCACTCGATTTCAAGATGAAGGGACTCGGCGACCTCCTCTGAGGAGGCACCGAGCGGGCATCCAGTGATTCGCATCGACAAGCTTTCAAAGTCCTTCCGCGGCGCCCGTGTGCTCGAGAACCTGAGCCTGCACGTTCCCGCCGGAGAGCGTGTGGCGCTGGTGGGTGCGAACGGCGCCGGTAAGACCACGCTGATTCGCTGCCTTCTCGGCGAGTACACCTATGATGGACTCGTGGCCGTTAACGGTCTCTCTCCGCGATCCCATCGCAAGCAGGTGCTGCGTCACGTGGGCTTCGTGCCGCAGCTTCCCCCACCCCTCAAGCTGACGGTCGGACAGCTGCTGCGCTTTGCAGCGGCTCTGTGCCGCAGCGACCCAGATCGAATGGCAGACGTAGCGAGCGGCCTCGGCCTCGATGTTCGGGCTCTGCGGCGTCAACCCTTCGCGAAGCTCTCTGGCGGGCAGAAGCAGAAGCTTCTCATCTCGGTGGCGCTCGGCCGGGACACGAAGCTGCTCATCATGGACGAGCCGGCGGCCAACCTGGATCCCGATGCCCGGCGGCACTTCTTCGAGCTGCTCGCCGACCGTGCTGCGAACAATACGATGTTGATCTCCAGTCACCGCCTCGATGAAGTGGCGCAGCTCGTGCGCCGCGTGGTGGAGCTCGAGCGGGGCCAGATTTCTCTCGACGACCGCGTCGCGGACTCTGGGACCCTCGACTCATTGCTTCACTGCAGGCTCGAGCTCGGTCGCAGAGAGGAGAGCGTGGCGAAGACACTCGTCAGATGGGGCTTCTGCGATGATGCCGGAGGTCTGGTCTGGCGGGGCGCTGTGCCGGGGCCGGATCGCCTGCGCTTCTTCGCCGCGCTGGCCCGCTACTCGGGACTGATCCGCTCTTTGACGCTCGACGAGAGGGCCGATGATGATGGCTGATCGACACGACACGGTGAGGCTCCATCTGTCGATCGCCCTCCACCTGGGGCTGGTGGGCGCCTTCCTGCTGGCAGCCTGCTCGACGGAGCCGAAGAGTGGTCCTGAGGACATCAAGTGGGATCGGCAGACCTGTGAGCGTTGCCAAATGGTGATCAGCGAGAGGCACTTCGCCGTCGAGTGGCGCGGAGAGCACGATAGGCGACTGCACGCCTTTGATGACCTCGGCTGTGCGCTCTTGTGGCGCGCCGAACAGAGGGGGGGCGGGCTCGGCGATCGACCGGAGATCTGGGTACGAGACGCCAAGGGTACGCACTGGCTCGACGGTTACGGGGTTCGCTATGAGGCGGGACACCGAACACCTATGGGATATGGCTACGCGGCTGCGAACGAGGAGTCACAGGCGGGTCTCTCTCTCCACGAAGTCGAGGAGCAGGTCCACTTGCTGGAAAAGGCGCGGAGGGGTACCGGTGGTTGACGAGGGTGCGGGAGAGATCGAGTCCGTCGTGCCGGAACGCAGGTCAGGCAAGCGGCTCCGTCTGGGAAGTGGTGGAGACTTCTGGCTGGTCGCGTGGCTCGACGTAGCGGAGTCGATGCACGCACGTTGGTTTGCCCTCTATGCACTGGTCTTCGGCGGATTGGTGTCCCTGCTCTTCGTCTTTGGCCTGACGGAATCGCAGATCCTGGGGTTCCTCGGCCTTTCGCGCCTGCTCGTGACCTACATTCAAATCTGCATGGCCATCCTGCCGATCTTCATCCTGATCACCACGGTGCGTTCTTTGGCCGGAGACCGCGAGGCGGGCGTTTTCGAGTACTTGCTGTCACTGCCGGTTTCGCTCGCGGGGTGGTTCTGGGGCAAGATGATCGGTCGCTTCGCAGTGGTCTTCCTGCCCGTTTTCTTCGCCATGGCGGCCGCTGCGGGCTGGGCCGTGCGCCAGGAGATTCCCGTTCCCTGGGAGATCTTTGCCTTCTACACGGCCCTGTTGGCAGCACTCGCGTGGTGCTTCCTCGGTATCGCGATGCTGATCTCCACTCTGACCCGATCGAGTGATGTCGCCCAGGGCGCAGCCTTCCTCGTCTGGCTGTGCCTCGTTCTCTTTCTCGACCTGATCCTGCTCGGAGTGATGGTTCAGGAGCGCTTCCCGGCGGAGACCGCCGTGGCGGTCGCTCTGGCGAACCCGCTCCAGGTCTTTCGAACGGCGGCCATGATGCTCTTCGACCCCGACATGGTCCTGCTCGGGCCGTCGGCCTTCGTGATCCTCGACGCCTTCGGCACTCACGGGTATCTCGCATACGCGATCGGCTATCCCGTAGCCCTCGGAAGCGCGTTCGCTATCGTCGGCTATCTCGTGTTTCGCCGGGGAGACTTGCCGTGAGGCGAGTGGAGTGTGCGTCGTGACGGTCTTTGGCGGGATGATGAAGCGCCGGGCCAGACTGGGCATCTCGGACGGGCTCCTCACCGCGTGTCCCTCCTCGCCCAACTGCGTGTCGAGCGACGCCCACGATGAGTCGCAGCGGGTGGAACCGTTGGAACTCGCCGTTTCGCCGCCACAGGCTTGGCTGGCTGTGGAGCAGGCGGTCGAGGCTCTACCGCGAACGACCGTGGTCACCCGGACGAGCGACTACCTGCATGCCGAATGCCGCAGCGCCGTTTTCGGCTTCGTCGATGATCTGGAGCTCCACCTTCGGACCGCTCGCAGCATCATCGCTCTTCGCTCGGCCTCTCGCCTCGGCTACTCGGATCTCGGCGTCAACCGACAGCGAGTCGAGAGCCTACGAGAGCAGCTGATTTCGCAAGGCGTCGTTCGCCGCAACGCCTAGGGAACCTCTGCACAAGCCTCTCCGAACACGGTACACAGTAGCCGGGGGGTACAGAGATGAGCGATCAGCGGACATTTGCATCGGTAGCGTGGAGCCGGAAGGGCAAGGTGAC
>JAJDAO010000083.1 GCA_029261835.1 Deltaproteobacteria bacterium
TCTGCTCGTTCTGGAACGAGAAATCGGAGTTTGGCTACTCGACGTACTGCAAGTACGCCTCCGTGGCCAAACCCCGATTTCTCGCCCCAGAACGTCATCTGCACGGCCTCGCTACGAACCTTCATGAATAATCCGGGCTAGAGTCTCAGTCCCCCGTGGGGTCCCCCTCCGACTCATCCAGGCTGATATCGACCATCAGATCGGCCGCAATCTTCTCCAGCGTCTCGCTCAGCTCGGCCAGCGGCAACGAAAAGGGCAGGTGGAGCCGTGCCGTGGCGTTGAAGAGTGTCTCGCCGGACATCGGTGCGCTGCTGCACTCGGTCGCGAGCTCGACCACGTTCACGCCGAGCACAGCCAACGCCGACGAGATGTCGTGGATGATGCCTGGGCGATCCTGCCCCACCAGCTCGAGCTGGAGAACACGATACGGCTCGGTCGCCTCGTCGCTGCTGGCGTCCTCGACCACGACTCTGAGGCCTTGGCCCTCGAGCTCTCGCAGGGCCGTGCACAGCGAGGTCGCCCGATTCTGCGGCACCCGCACCTCCAGGATGCCGGCGAAGCAGCCCGCCAGGCGGGCCATACGGCTGCCCTCCCAGCTTCCGCCGTTCTCGGCGACCACGCGTGACAGGGCCTCCACCAGCCCGGGCTGGTCCGATCCGATCACAGTGAGCACAAGTGAGGTCGCCATCGGGTCATCTCCCGCGTTTCAGACAATCTTGCGAGAAACTCTGACACCTATCCCGGCCCGAGGCCACTTCCCTAGTACATAAAGCAATATCCCCTTCCCAGGGAGGCCCGGCTCGGCCAGAACGAGCCGGGCCGCTTATATTTTGGGGACCGAGAAGAGGCCCCGCGCCGCCAAGGCGTATCAGACCCCGGCGCGATCCATTAGCGCGCGCAGCGCACGGACCGCCCGGTGAGCGCTGGGATAGCAGACACGCCCGCCCCGGCGAACCGCCGCGGGACCCGGGTTCTCCGGGCTGGAGAGGGCCAGCTCCGTCACCGAGAGAACCGGCTTTCTGTGGCGCTCGGAGGCTTCGATGGCGGCCTCGGCGTAGCGCCGATCCTGTGCCGCGTGGAATCCGGCGATGCGCTCGAGACCGTGCTCGGGGTAGAACTCGCCGCTCTCGAAGACCTCCGCCTGCGCGGCCTGAATGCCGAGACCGAGGTGAATCACGGCGTCGACTTCCGCGTGGCGGGTCACCAGATCGAGCACCTCGGGAATCGTGTCGCGCGTCTCGCCACCCGCCAGATCGATCGGGTTGTTGCGACTCCATCGGGCCGGGACCATGTCGTCGATCGCCGCCCGGATGTCGTCGGGCAACGCGATCAACTCGAGCCCGGCCGCCGCGCAAGCGTCGGCGGCCAGCACCCCCCAGCCCCCGACGCTGGTAAAGACGACCGTGCGCCGACCTCGCGGAAGCGGCTGCGAGGCCAACGTCGCGGCCCACTCGAACGCCTCCTCGATGGTCGGAGCACGCAGCACGCCGAGCTGGCGGCAGAGCCCGTCGAAGATGCGATCGTCGCTCGCCAGAGCACCGGTGTGACTGGCCGCCGCCCGGGCGCCCACGCTGCTCGCGCCACCCTTCACCAATACCAATGGCTTGCACCGCGTGAGCCGCTCGACCGCGCGCCGCAAGCGGCGGCCGTCGCCGAAGCCCTCGACATAGCAGACTGCGACATCGGTATCGGGATCGACGGCGAAATACTCGAGCACCTCGGCCAGGCCGGTCTGCGCCGAGTTGCCGAGTGAAACCGCCTTGCTGACGCCCACGCCAGTACTCACCGCGTAATTCAAGTACGACGAAACGAGGTTGCCACTCTGAGACGCCACCGCGATGCGACCGGGCGGGGGAAACGGGGCGACGATCTGCGCGCACATGCTGGCGGGCGTCGAGATCACGCCCTGCCCGTTGGGGCCAATCAGCAGCATGCCAAGCTCGTCAGCGGTGGCGACGAGCTCGCGCTGCATCGCCCGCCCCTGTTCGCCCACCTCGCTGTAGCCCGCGCTGGCGATGAAGGCCGCCCTGACACCCTTCTTCGCGCAGGCGCGCAGCAGCTCGACGTTCAGCTTGTTCGGCGTGCAGACGAAGACGAGGTCGGCGGCGCCATCGGGGACCTCTGCTACATCGCGCAGTGTCGGACGGCCCAGCACATCGGCCCCGTCGGGCTTGACGGCGAAGATCTCGCCCGCAAAGCCAAAGCGCATCAGGTTGTGGAGTGTGACGAAGCCGAATTTGCCCGGGTGGCTCGAGACGCCGGCCACCACGATGCCGCGCGGGTGAAAGAGCGGCCGAAAGCGCTCGAGTAGCGCCTCGGCCGACAGCGGTGCCGGCAGCTCGGGCGGGCTCGTCGGCTGGGCTGACAGCTCCACCAGCGCGTCGACGGCGACCGGGCGGTCACCCGATATGATCAGGGGATTCAGGTCGACGCTGGCGATGTCGGGCCGCTCCAGCGCCAGCCGCGAGAGTCCCAGCAGCACATCGGCCAGCGCGTCCATGTCGACTGCGGGCTCGCCTCGAAAGGGCCGCGTCAGCAGGCGACTCGTGGAGAGTCTCGCGACCATGCGCCGGGCCTCGTCGCACTCGACGGGTGCTGCAGCAAAGACAACGTCACCCAGTGCCTCGGTGAGGATGCCACCGAGCCCGAGCAGCACGCACGCACCGAACTGCGCGTCGCGCACGAAGCCCGCGATGATCTCGCGCCGGCCCGACACCATCTCGGCCAGCAACAGGTCGACCTCGCCGTCCTCGGGCCGCCTGGCGGCGAGCAGCGCCCCAGCGGCTTGTCGCACAGCGGCCGCATCGGCCAGCCCGAGCCGTACCAGGCCGCGCTCGGTCTTGTGGGCGATGCGCTCGCCGTTGAGCTTGAGCGCAACGGGAAAGCCGATCTGCTCCGCAGCGGACACCGCGCCCTCGACGCTCGTCACCAGCACCTCCTTGGGAAAGGGGATGCCGTAGTCGCGCAGCAGAGTCTTGGAGGCCGCCTCGGAGAGGGTCGTACCTGGGGACTGCATCATGGACCGCGCAGCTTAGTCAACCGCTCTGATCGCGTCACGCGAGCCGCGCGACGCGCGCCGACTCCACGGGCTCAGCCGTATCGCCTATGCTCTGCGCCGTGCCCGCCCAAGCGCCCACCGGACTGCTCGCCCAGCTCGACGACATCTTCGCCACTTGGCTCGTGGCACCGATCGGAACTGTGCTGTTCTTCGATATCGCCTTCTGGGACAACGGCCAGCAGGGCGAGATCGTGTTGCCGGCGGTCGTGCTCTGGCTGGTGTTCGGAGCGATCTACTTCACGCTGCGCTTTCGCTTTGTGAACTTCCGCGCCTTCCGTCACGCCATCGACTGCGTGCGTGGTCGCTACACCGATCCAGACGAGCCCGGCGAGATCTCCCACTTTCAGGCCCTCTCGGCGGCGCTCTCGGCCACGGTCGGGCTCGGCAATATCGCCGGCGTGGCCTTTGCGGTCGGCATCGGGGGGCCCGGTGCGATCTTCTGGATGGTGCTGGCGGGCTTCATCGGCATGAGTTCCAAGTTCGCCGAGTGCAGCCTCGGCCAGAAGTACCGCATCGTGCGCGCAGACGGGCACGTCTCGGGCGGGCCGATGGTCTACCTGCGCGACGGCCTGGCCCAGCTCGGCTGGCCGCGCCTCGGCCAGGTGCTGTCGGTGATCTTTGCCGTGATGTGTATCGGTGGAAGCTTCGGCGGCGGCAATATGTTCCAGTCCAACCAATCGTTTGCCATCGTGGCCGAGCAGCTCCCCTTCTTGGCAGACCACGAGCGGATCGGCGCGGCCGTCTTTGGATTGCTGCTGGCGGGTATGGTGGGCCTCGTGATCGTCGGCGGGATCCGGCGCATCGGCGAGGTGGCGGGTGTGCTGGTGCCGGTAATGTGCGTGCTCTACGTAGCGGCCGGGCTGCTGATCCTGCTGCTCAACGCGCGTGAGGTGCCCCACGCGTTGGGCGTGATCGTGAGCTCCGCCTTCTCGATGAAGGCCGGCCTCGGCGCCATGGTCGGCGTAATGATCCAGGGCTTCCGCCGAGCCGCCTTCAGTAACGAAGCCGGCGTCGGCTCGGCCGCCATCGCCCACTCGGCGGCCCGCACGGACGAACCTCTGCGCGAGGGCATCGTGGCACTGCTCGAGCCCTTCATCGACACCATCGTGGTCTGCACCATGACGGGGCTCGTGCTGGTCGTGACCGGCGCCTACGCTCACCCGGAGGCGGGCAGCGGCATCAGCATGACCTCGTTCGCGTTCCGCTCGGTCTTCCCCTGGTACCCGGTAGTCCTCTCGATCACAGCCGTGCTCTTCGCCTTCAGCACCATGATCTCGTGGAGCTACTACGGCGAGCAGTGCTGGGAACGCCTGTTCGGATCGAGCACGATCATCGTCTACAAGCTGCTCTTCCTGCTTTTTACATGGGCGGGCGCCGTCTTCGGTGCCAGCTCGGTGATGGACTTCGGCGACTACATGATTCTCGGTATGGCGTTCCCGAATATCGCCGGTGTGCTGCTGCTCTCTCGCGGCCTCAAGCGCGACCTGGACGTCTATCTGAAGAAGCTCGACGCGGGCGAGTTCCCGCGTCACTGACATCTCCGCGGCAAGGCGGGGACTCCCGAGGAGGAAGACGCGATGGGCGAAATCACGGGTGGAGAGTTGCTGGCCCGCTGTCTGGCGAACGAGGGTGTGGGCTTCGTATTCGGGCTTCCCTGCCCCGAGGCGGACCCGCTGCTCGCAGCGCTGGAGGAGAACTCGATCCGCTTCGTACCGGTGCGCCACGAAGCGGCGAGTGCTCACATGGCCGAGGGGCTCTACAAGACGACCGGGCAGGTGGCGGCGTTGCTCGGCAACCCGGGCCCGGGGTCGGCGAACCTGCTTCCCGGCGTCATCACCGCCCGCCACGAGGGGGTCCCGCTGATCGCCATCACGGCCCAGCACCGCCTCGGGCTCGTCTACCCCTCGGCGCCCTCGACATTTCAGGGCCAGGATCAGCTCGATGCCTTCAGCGCCAGCGTGAAGTGGGGTGGGCCGATCCTGTCCTGGGAGCGGATCCCCGAAGTCACCGGCATGGCGTTCCGCGAGATGTGGTCCGGACGGCCCGGCCCCGTGCAGCTCGAGATCCCCGGCCCGGTGCTGTACGCCACCGGCGACGAGGCAGCCGCGCGCATCTCGCCGCCCGAGAGCTATCGCCCTTCTCCGCCGCAGCCCTCGGAAGCACAGCTCGAGCAGGTGGCGGAGCTGCTCGCCGCGGCCGAGTGCCCGGCCGTCATCGCGGGCTCGGGGGTGGACCGTGCCGAGGCCAACGGCGCGCTGCTGCGACTGGTCGAGATGCTCGGCTGCCCCGTCATCCCGAGCATGTCGGGGCGTGCGGTGGTGCGCGGCGACCACCCGCACTGCATCTACGGATTCGGCGCCGCGGGCGACCTCGCGCGACGCGAGGCGGACGTGGTGCTCGTCGTCGGCTCGCGCCTCGGCAACCTCGACCTCCCGTACGACAAGTACTGGGGCGATCCGGAGTGCCAGCAGGTGGTCCAGATCGACATCGACCCCCGCAACCTCGGCGTCACGAGACCTCTCGCCCTCGGAATAGTGGCCGAGGCGAGAAGCAGCCTGGAAGGTCTGGTCCGCGTGCTCGAGAAACGCGGCGTGCAGCGCGAGCGCTCGCAACTGCTCGAGCGCTGCTGCGAGGCCGGTCGGGCCTGGCGGGCCGAGCACTTTGGCCCGGTGGATGACTGGTCGGGACCGGGCATCCACCCCGCCCAGGCGATGCAGGCGGTGGGGCGCGTCTTCGGTCCGGAGGCCATCTACGCGACCGATGGTGGGAACACCTCGCTCTGGGCCCACTGGTTCCTGCCGCCGACGCAGCCGCGCAGCTACCTCAGTATTCTGGAGCTCGGCATGCTCGGCACCGGCATCCCGTCCGGCCTCGGCGCCAAGCTCGGCAATCCCGAGCGCGACGTCGTCTGCGTGACCGGAGACGGCGCCGCTGGATTCAACTTCATGGAGATGCAGTCCGCGGCGCGCGAGGGTCTGGCCGTGACTACGGTGGTCTTCGCCGAAGGCGCCTGGACCATGGAAGAGCCCAACGAGCTACTGCTCTACGGCCGCACCTTCGGGACCAAGATGGGAACGGTGCGATGGGACGTGGTGGGCGAGGGTCTCGGCTGCCGCGGCGCCTATGTCGACCAGCTCGAACAATTGGAGCCGGCCCTGCAGAGCGCCAAGGCCTGTGGCGAACCGACGGTCGTATGCGTTCGAACGGACCGCGACGCCAACATTGCGACCCCCGCAGATGCGCTGCTGCGTTTCGTCGAGGTCTACCAGGGACCGATGGGCTGATCCGGGCTACTCGTACTCGCCGGCGAAGCGGATCGTACCGCGCAGCAGTCCTTCGACGAAGATGTCGCTGCCACCCGTCTTCAGCATCCACTCCAGACGGTGGTCGCGGTACTGACGCACCACCTCGGGCCGGGCCTCCCCGAGCTTCGCTCGCTCGCGCCGCAGACACTCGGCGCGCTCGGTCCCCACGCGCTTGGGCGCCGACAGCCCGGCCACACGCGTCTGCCAGTCGAGTAGCCGCGGGTGGCGCGCGCTCACGGGGTAGCCGAAAGCGCGCGAGCCGACGATGTGGGGATAGACGGCCGCATCGCCGCGGCCGAACAGCTCTCCATTCATCCAGCGCCGCCCCTCGAGCTCGCGCTCGAGGCGATTCCACATCCGCTGGAGCTGCAGCGAAGCGCGCACCAGCAGCTTTTCCGCCTGCTCCCCGACAGCACGCTCGAAGACCTTGATCTCCATGATGCCCCAGTTCACCGCGTCGTACTCGGTGTCCATCATCTCTTCCAGCATCCGCACGCGAGCGCGCTCGCCCGGCGATGCCGGGCTCAGGGCAGGCTTCGGCCAGCGCTCCTCGAGATATTCGATGATGATGGACGAATCGCAGACACGCACGGCGCCGTCGACGAGCGCCGGCACCTCGCGTCGCGGGCTCGCCAGCACGAACTCCTGGTAGTCACCGTCGTCGCGCTGTTCGTTGGGATCGATGATCACGCGTTCGAACGGAATCCCCTTCTCGTAGAGGATGATCTTCACCTTCTGCGCGTAGGGGGAGAGCGGGTGTTCGAACAGCTTGACTGCCATGGTGCTCGACGGTTACTTGACGGTGATGACGTGCGCTTCGCTGAATTTCACGCGACCCGACTTGCCCGTGTAGCCCCCGAGCGGCTGGTCCCCATAGACGGGATTGGCCCGCGTGCTGAGCGGGATCGCCTTCTCCGTACCGTACCAGTAGACGCCCACCAGCGGGTAGTCTCCTGGACTATCGGGGGCCGTCAGAGTGAAGATCACCTTTCCCTTGGCCCATTGGCCGCTCTCGGCCTGCGACTTCCAGTCGGTGACATTGACGTAGCTGACGTTGCGCTCGAAGCGCTCCGGCCGCCGCGCGAGCCAGCTCGACTGGGGCCGCCCGTTGGGGCCGATCACCGTGGGCGCCCCGACGATCTTCCAGCCTGCCGTCGCCGCGGAGCGGGCGAACCAGCGGTGCGGGCGGTCCACGAGTGCCACCCCCACGACGGGTCCCGAGCCGCCGACGAGCCGCGCCGTCACCTGGAAAGTCTCACCCGCCGCCACCTGGGGCGGGAACTCGATCTGGATGTCCGCATTGGCGTCCACCGCCTTGATGAGTTCGACCAGCTTGCCGCGATCGGCCTCGGCGAGCTCGGAGTAGTTTTCAGCGCCCGACAGGACGGCCGCCAAATGCTTCTGGGCGGCCGTCTCCTTGACCGCGCGACCACCGGGCGCGCCCTCCAGCGCGTCCTCGTCCAGCGAGGCGTGGCAGGTGGCGCAGAAGGGTGTCACATCGGTCTGGTAGTCGGGTGTGCCGCCCGGATAGCCGACGGCGACGGCTGGGGCCAGTGCGACCAAGAGCGCAAGGGTGCGCAGCGGCAGAACACGATTTCTCACGAATCTCCTCGGGTTCATCCTCTCAATCCCTCCTCTCAATGCTCGAACTCAGAGTGGCAGTATGCACACCTCTCGCGAACCCGCTCGGGCCGCAGGAAGTAAAAGTCTGATCGGCCGTCTGAGTCGTGTGCCGTGTGACACGTCACACAGCCAGTGCCGAGCTGGCTATTGTGCAAGGCGGTGGCGTGAAAAGGCGGCGGGCCATATGGGTCGCGGCGCACCTCGAAGCGCTCGTGACACTGCAGGCAGTCTGCATCGAGCAGCGGATGCCTCATGCCGTCGGGCTCGCGGCCGAGGCCCACCAGCCACACCACGGCATCGCGGGCCGCCAGCAGCTTGATGCGGCTGCGTCCCACGAGCCCGACACCGCCGTGGCACTCGATGCAGCGCATCTCGGGATCATCGGGGCGTAGCGACACTGTCTGCTGCGCGTGGCGCGAAGCGAGTGTCCGCGGTGGTCGGCCGTCGAAGTCGCGTCGGATGTCGATGTGCAGTGGAACATTCCGATCGAGATGGCACGCGTTACAGAAATCATTGTTTCGTTCGAGCGCGTCGCTCGCAACCCATCCGAGCGGTGCCAGCACCGCACCCAGCAAGCCAGCGGCCAGCACCCAGCGCATCCGAATGCGGGAAGACATTGCGCCGTGCCCGGCCTCCCAATCGGCCAGCAGGCCCCCGCCCGATAGCACTCACTGGCTCTCCATAGCGAGAATCGGGAACAAATCCAGCCGCTTGCCATGCGGCCGGCCGCACGGCTGCTGCAACTCGCGCGGCACTCGGATAGCCTCGCCGCCCGGAGGCGCCTCTACTCATGACGACAGAAATCGGCCCGCTCGGCGTATGGACCTGGCTCGACGCCCTCTCGGCACCGGAAGCGGCTGAATTCGCCGCACGCATCGAGGGCTGGGGATACGGCGCGCTCTGGGTGCCCGAGGCGGTGGGGCGAGATCCCTTCACCATCCTCGGTTATCTGGCCGGCCAGACACAGCGACTGGTGCTGGCAACGGGCATCGCGAACATCTACGCCCGCGACGCCATGGCGATGAAGGCCATCCACAAGACCATGGCCGAGCTGGCGCCCGGCCGATTCGTGCTGGGCATCGGCGTCTCGCACCACCACCTGGTCTCGAAAGTGCGCGGCCACGAGTATGAGAAGCCAATCCCGGTGATGCGGCGGTACCTGGACGACATGGAGAGCGCGCTCTACCTGGGAAGACCCCCGGCCGAGGACGCACCGATCGTGCTCGCGGCGTTGCGCGACCGAATGCTCGGGCTGGCGGCCGAGCGCACGCAGGGCGCCCATCCCTACCTGGTGCCCCCCGAGCACACCGCGCGCGCGCGCCAGGTGATGGGCCCGAACGCCTGGCTCTGCCCCGAGCAGATGGTGCTGCTCGAGAGCGACGCCTCGCAGGCGCGAGCCATTGCACGTGCCAATCTCGATGTCTACATCAAGCTGCCCAACTACCAGAACAATCTGAAGCAGTTTGGCTTCGACGACGGGGATTTTGCCGACGGCGGCAGCGACAAGCTGGTGGACGCCATCGTGGCGTGGGGCGACGAGAAGGCAATCGCCGAGCGGATTCGGGCACACCAGGATGCCGGCGCGAATCACGTCTGCATTCAGGCCTTCCGCTCGGACGGCCAACCCGGCCCGGACGAACGCATCCTGGAGGCGCTGGCGCCCAATGTCTAGCCTGCACGCTTCACCGATCAGGAAGTTCTGGGGCTGGGGCGTAGAGGGCGCGGGGCCGAGCCTCGAGCAGCAGCGCGGCGTCGCCAAGCTGCTGGCCGCACGCCTGGGCTGCGACGAATTCGAGCTCGCGCCCGAGCCGCGCATCGAGGACGTCGCACTGCGCGATCCGCGCATCGAGCCACCCGAGACGCTGGCCAAGCTCAGCGACACCAGCGCGCTCGAGCGCGCCGGCCACAGCTACGGCAAGAGCTATCGCGACGCGGTGCTCGGCGTCGCGCGCAAGTTCCCGAATCCGCCCGACTTCGTCGCCTACCCGGCCGATGAGGCCGAGCTGACCGCCCTGCTCGACTGGTGCGGCGACGCCCGCGTGGCCGCCATCCCCTACGGCGGCGGCTCGAGTGTCGTGGGCGGGGTCGAGACCGCCGTCGAGGGCGACTACCGCGGCGTCGTCTCGATCGACCTCGCTCGCCTCGACCAGGTGCTCGAGATCGACCGCAGTTCGCGCGCCGCGCGCATCCAGGCCGGCATCTACGGCCCGGCGCTCGAGGACGCGCTGCGGCCTCAGGGCCTAACGCTGCGCCACTTCCCGCAGTCCTTCGAGTTCTCGACCCTGGGCGGCTGGATCGCCACCCGCTCGGGCGGCCACTACGCCACGCTCTACACCCACATCGACGACTTCGTCGAGAGCCTGCGCGTGGTCACACCACAGGGCGTCACCGAAACACGGCGCCTGCCCGGATCGGGTGCCGGCCCGAGCCCCGATCGCCTCTTCATCGGCAGCGAGGGCAGTCTGGGCGTCATTACGGAGGCGTGGATGCGCCTGCAGGATCGCCCGAGCTTCCGCGCCTCGGCGGCCGTGCGCTTTGCCGGTGACGACGGCTTCTTGCGCGGCGCGCGCGCCGTGCGCGCCATCGGCCAGTCCGGGCTGGCGCCGGCCAACTGCCGCCTGCTCGACGCCGGCGAGGCGCTGATCGCCGGGGCCGGCAACGGCGAGGACTCGATCCTCGTACTGAGCTTCGAGTCCGCCGACCACGCGCTCGACGCCTGGATGGCGCGCGCGCTCGAGCTGGCGCGCGAAGCCGGCGGCCTGGTGCCCGAGGGCGTCGGCCAGACGCGGCAACGCTCGCGCGATTCGCGTGAGGGCGGCGAATCGCGCGAGGGCGCCGCCGGCGCCTGGCGCCAAGCCTTCCTGCAGGCCCCCTATCTGCGCGATGTGCTGGTCCGCATGGCGGTCATCTGCGACACCTTCGAGACGGCGATCACCTGGGACCGCTTCGAAGAGTTTCACGCCGGGGTGATGGCCGCTGTCGGGGACGCGATCAAGCGCGTCTGCGGTCGCGGCACGTTGCACTGCCGCTTCACGCACGTCTACCCGGACGGCCCCGCCCCCTACTACAGCATCCTGGCGCCGGGCCGCCGCGGCAGCGAGCTGGAGCAGTGGGCCGAGATCAAGAGCGCCGCCGGAGAAGCGCTGCTGGCGCTGGGCGGGACCATCACGCACCACCACTCGGTCGGCCGAGATCACCGTCCCTGGTATGACCGCCAGCGGCCCGATCTCTTCGCCCGAGCACTGACGGCCGCCAAGCGTGAGCTCGATCCGGCCCACATTCTGAACCCCGGCGTGCTGATCGACTGATGCACGCGATCCCCGGAGTGGCGCGCGGCGAGGCGTGCTCCTCTATGCTCCCGGGCCCATGGCACTCATCAACGACCACTACCAGAAGCTTCAGGCGGGCTACCTCTTTCCCGAAATCGGCCGGCGCGTAGGCGCCTACTGCCAGGCCAACCCAGACGCGGCGGTCATTCGCCTCGGCATCGGCGATGTGACGCTGCCGCTGGTGCCGGCCGTCGTGGCGGCGCTGCACGAAGCCGTCGACGAGATGGCGAGTGAGAAGAGCTTTCGCGGCTACGGGCCAGACAACGGTTACGACTTCCTCACCGAGCAGATCCGCGAGCACGACTACCGGCGCCGCGGTGTAGCGATCGAGCTCGACGAGATCTTCGTCTCCGATGGCAGCAAGCAGGACAGCGGAAACATTCAAGAGATATTCGGCGCCGACTGCACGCTCTCGGTGACGGATCCGAGCTACCCGGTCTACGTCGACACCAACGTGATGGCCGGCCGCAGCGGCGAGGCCAACGAGCGGGGCTATTACGGCGGCATCGTGTATCTGCCCGCCAACGAGGACAACGGCTTCACGCCGGGGCCACCCGAGCAGGGCGTCGATATCGCCTACCTCTGCTCGCCCAATAACCCGACCGGCGCCGTAGCGAGCCGGCAGAATCTGCAGCAGTGGGTCGACTGGGCGCGCGAGAACGACGCCGTGATCGTCTTCGACGCCGCCTACGACGCCTTCATCCAGGACGACGCCCTGCCCCGCTCGATCTTCGAGATCGAAGGGGCCCGAGAGTGCGCCATCGAGATGCGGAGCTTCTCGAAGCGAGCGGGCTTCACCGGCGTGCGCTGCGCCTATACGGTGATCCCGAAGAGCGTAACGGGAAGCAACGCCACTGGTGAGCGCGTGGCACTGCACGGCCTGTGGGCGCGCCGGCACTCGACCAAGTTCAACGCCGTGCCCTACATCGTGCAGCGCGCGGCGGCCGCCTGCTACTCGCCAGAGGGCGCGGCCCAGACGGCCGAGCAGGTGGGCTACTACATGGAGAACGCACGGTGCATCCGCGAGGGCCTGGGCGCGGCCGGCTTCACCGTGTTCGCTGGCGAGCACGCCCCCTATGTCTGGCTGAAGACGCCGCGCGGCCTCACCTCCTGGCAGTGCTTCGACGAGCTACTCGAGAAAGCCCACGTGGTGGGCACGCCGGGCTCCGGCTTCGGGCCGTCGGGCGAGGGCTACTTCCGTATCTCGGCATTCAACTCGCGCGAGAATGTCGATGAGGCAATCGAGCGCATCGGGAAGGCGTTCGGCGGGTAGCGCTCGCTTCTGGGTTCCCACGGGTGCGACGACGCCCATCGACACGCCCTCTTCTCGACAGGCCCTTCTCTTATCCAGCCCGCGCAGCCTCTCCGAGTCGGGGACGCGCACAGCCATTGAAAAGATCCGGCGAGGACGCAAGCGCCGTACTCGTTGGGCCGTCGGGCCGGCAGCAGTTCCTCAATGCGCAACCCCCGTCCAACCGATAGGAGATGGGAATAAGCCTCACCGGTCACAGCATCGGCAGCGAGGGGAGGCCGAGTGCACGAATCCGCACCTCAGGCGAGCAAGACCGAAGCGCCTCTTCGAATTCTGCTGATCGACAACGATCCCCAGGAGTCGGCCCACTTTCGTCAGCTCCTCGACGCCGCGCAGGACGTGCGCTTCGACGTCGAGCACGCCGACTGCGTGGAGGACGGGCTGCAGCTGCTGCGCCACAGCGAGTACGCGGCCGTGCTGCTCGACCTGAACCTCGAAGAGAGCGAGGGCATCGACACGCTCGCACCGGCGCGTGTGGCGGCGACGACCGTACCCTTCGTCGTGCTGGGGGACGACGAAGACGAGCGGCTGGCGCTGCGTGCACACCGCTTCGGGGCCCAGGACTACCTCGTCAAGGCCGAATGCGACACGCGCCTCCTGGTCCGCACGCTGCGACATTCGCTGGAGCGACATCGCATCCTGCGCGACCTGGCACGCTCGCGACGCTACGAGCACTACCTCGCGACGCACGACAGCTTGACGGGGCTTCCGAATCGCCTCGCCCTGATGGAGCAGCTGCGGCGCTACCTGGCGGTCGCCGCCCGCAACAACACTCAGGTCGCACTTCTCTTCCTCGATCTCGACCGCTTCAAGAATATCAACGACTCGCTCGGCCACGCCGTGGGAGACGATCTCCTGCGCATCGTGTCGCAACGACTGACGTCCATGCTGCGCGCGAGCGACATGCTCGCGCGTCTGGGCGGGGACGAGTTCATCATCCTGCTTCAGGGGGTGAAGCGCGAGCACGATCCGGCGAAGGTCGCCCAGAAGATCACCAATGCCATGACGACACCCTGCCTGCTCGAAGGCAAGGAGTACCACGTCACCACCAGCATCGGCATCGCTGTGTTCCCCCACGATGGCGCCGACGCCGACGTGCTCATGCGAAACGCCGACACCGCGATGTATCACGCCAAGAGCCAGGGTCCCAATCGTTTCGCCTACCACTCGAAGAGCCTGAACGAGATCGTGACGAAGCGACTCGACATCGAGAACAGGCTGCAGGACGCAATCGCGAACAACGCCTTTCACGTCCACTTCCAGCCGCAGGTCGACATCGGCCTCGGAGTCGTCACCGGCGCCGAGGCGCTGCTTCGCTGGCGGCATCCGGAACGCGGCATGGTGCCGCCCTCCGAATTCATCCCCTTCGCGGAGGAAGCGGGTCTGATGACGCCCGTTGGACGCTGGGTGCTACGCGCCGCTTGCGAGCACGCCGCACGCTGGCCCCAGCCCGATGGACGCAAGATCCGCGTCGGCGTGAACGTCTCGACGCGGCAGCTCTGCGATGAGGGCTTCCCGGATGCGGTCATGAACACGCTGCGCGAGACCGGACTCGAGCCGTCCCGGCTCGAGCTCGAGATCACCGAACACAGCGTGCTGCAGGAGATGGGAGTCACCCTGGGCGCGGTCAAGTTCCTGCGCGATCTGGGCGTGCGGGTCGTGATCGACGACTTCGGAACAGGCTACTCGGCGCTCGCCTCACTCAAGCGTCTTCCGATCGACGGCATCAAGATCGATCGCACCTTCGTCTCCGACATCGTGAGCAATCCGCCCGACGCCACAATCACGAGAGGACTGGTCACCATCGCGCAGGGGCTCGGTCTGCACATCACGGCCGAGGGCGTCGAGACTCGCGAGCAGCTGGACCTGCTCTACTCCCTCGGCGTCCACCACATGCAGGGCTATCTCTTCGCGAAGCCCATGCCCGCCGACGAATTCGCCGAAGGACTCGCGGCGAAGGACAATGGCTGGACGCGAGAGCTGCCCGAGCGCTGAGCTCGAGGCGAAATCGGCGACACCGCCCGCGGATTCGAGGGATTTGCGACCAGCGAGCGCTTCATCCGGTGCCCCGCTTCTGCGCTTCGATCTCTTCTTCGACGTCGCGCAGCTTGTCTTTTCCGAAGTAGAGCTCATCGCCTACGAAGAAGCTCGGGGAACCGAACACGCCCCGCGCGACGGATTCTTCCGTGTTCGCGATCAACTGTGATTTCACCTTCGGGTCCTGCATCGCAGCCACGATCTCGTCGGCCGGCAGATCGCCGGCCGTGAGCACCTCAAGAATCACATCGGGGTCGTCCATCTTCGCGGGCGAACACCACATGGCGTCGTACACGACGCGTACGTAGCGCGCATAGACGTCCGAATCTCTTCGTTGCATTGCTACGGCGCCGCGCATGATCTGCAGCGTATTCACCGGGAAGTGCGGATTGAATCGGTAGACCTCGGCAAGCTCGTGCCTGCTCACGAAGCGCTCCATTTCGATGCGCGCGTAATCGGGCTTGTTCTTGACCCCCTTCAGCGTCACCATCGGTGACGCATTATTGGTCGCCTTGAACACGCCGCCGAGCAGCACCGGAACATACCGGAAGCACTCTCCTGTACGCGCCTCGATCTCGGGAATCACCCGATGCGCGAGGTAGGCATTTGGGCTGCCAAAATCAAAATGAAATTCGACGTTCACACTCATGCTCGCTCCCTCTGACGTCAGAGACTGAGAAGGGCTACCACTTTTCGCCGTAGGGCCTGAGATCGAGCTCGAAGGTCCAGGCATCGCGGCTCTGTCGGTGCAGGTTCCAATACGCTTCGCCGATCGACTTCGGATCCATCAGCGTATCGCTCGGCATCTGGTCGACTTCGATGCCGCTCTCCTTCAGGCGCTCGCGCACCCAGGCGGTATCGACCCCGCAGTCGATCACCAGATGCGCCACATGGATATTCTCCGGACCGAGTTCGCGCGCCATCGACTGGGCGAGCGCGCGCAGCCCAAACTTGGCGCTCGAAAACGCGGCATAGCCCTTGCCACCCCTGATGCTCGCCGTGGCGCCGGTAAAGAAGATCGAGCCTCTCTGCCTCGGCACCATGTACTTGGCCGCCTCTCGGCCGGTCAGAAAACCCGCGAAGCACGCCATCTCCCAAACCTTGCGAAAGACACGCGAAGTCGTGTCGCGCACTGGAAAGTGCACGTTGGCACCCACGTTGAACACCACCGCCTCGAGGGGCCCGACCTCGTCTTCGATCTGCGAGAACACCTGCTCGATACTCTCTTCGGAGCGCGCGTCCAGCGTGAAGCCGTGGGCCTCTCCACCGGCGGCGCGGATCTCCTGCACCAGGGGCTGGAGCTGATCGCCCGTGCGTCGGCCCATGCACACGGCATAGCCCTCTTTGGCGAAGCGCTTGCTGACTTCGGCGCCAATGAAATCGCCGGCACCAACCACGAGCGCGACGGGCTTCCCGGTCTCAGACATGGAACCTGCCTGCCCTTCTGCTCCCCGAGTGTCGTTGCACTACGAAGCTGCGCGTGACTTCAGATTCAGTCGGTTCTCGTCCGTGTGCTCGAAGGCACGGCCGTAGATCTGCAGCGAGGTGGTCTCCGAGTAGCAGAGGGTCCCGTCCTCGACGCTCACGTCGTGGCGAAACGCGACGGTCTTCGCCTGGTCGCGCATGAAGGGGGACTGGATGATCCCCCAGTCGGGATCGTCGAGCTTGGCCGCCACCGAGAGCTTCACGGGCGAGCCCGCGCCAGCATACCGGCCCCCGGCGAGCACGCAGACGGCGCGGGGAATCACGATGGATTGCATCACCACGCCTTCCCGCGCATCCCACATCCAGTAGCCCGTCTGGTCGTGGAAGACCTCACCGTTCGACTTGCGGCTCACGATCTGCTGATAGCGAAGGAGCGTGAGAACCTGCGACTCGGCGTTCTCGACGTCGCCGATGGGCGTGAAGCAGAGCGTCTCGAAGTAGGGATTCTCCTCGCTGCCTTCGGGCTCGGGAGAGACATCCATCCCCTTATCTCCCTCCCAGGTCCCAATCAGGCACGCCAGGGGTCCGTAGTCGATCTGATCGCTCATGGTCTTCCTCTTCTTGTGAAGATCTCTTGGGGCCAACGGGCCGGGCGTGAGAGTGTGCTCGATCGACCTGTTTGCCGAAACCGGGGCGGGAACGATGCGGGCGCAGCGGCCCGGAGGCGGACGGGAGCTGAACGGGTGCTATCAATTCGGGCCCGCACCAATGGGCGAATAGAGGAGAAACCCCCGTGAGAGCCGTCGTGTGCAAGAAGTTTGGGCCGCCCGAGAATCTGGTCGTCGAAGAAGTGGGTGATCCCACCGCCGGCGAGGGACAGTTGGTCATCGACATTCACTCGGCGGCCGTGACCTTTCCCGATGTGCTGATCATCGAGGACAAGTACCAGTTCAAAGCCGCCCCACCCTTCATCCCCGGCGGCGAGGTCGCCGGTGTGGTGAGCGCCATCGGCCCCGGGGTCACGGGATTCGCCGAGGGCGATCGCGTTGCGGGTAGCGCCGGCGTGACCGGAGGCTTCGCCGAACGCGTCGCGGTCGCGTCCGGGGCCGCGCGCAAGCTGCCGGACGATGCTGGCTTCGCCGAGTCGACGGGGCTCCTCTACGCCTACGGAACCGGCTACTACGCGCTGAAGTTTCGCGGCGATCTCAAGCCGGGCGAGACCCTGCTCGTGCTGGGCGGCAGCGGCAACGTCGGCCTGGCGGCCATTGAACTGGGCAAGTTGATGGGAGCGCGCGTCATCGCCGCCGCCTCTCACGAAGACAAGCTCGCGCTGTGCAAAGAGCGAGGCGCGGACGAGACCATCAATTACGAATCCGAGAACCTGAAGGAGCGCGCGAAGCAGCTCACGGGCGGAAAGGGCGTCGATGTGATCTACGACGCCGTCGGCGGCGACTACGCGGAAGCCGCCCTGCGTGCCATCGCGTGGAACGGCCGCTTCCTTGTGATCGGCTTCACGGCGGGCATCCCGGCGCTCCCCCTCAACCTGGCCCTGCTCAAGAGCTGCCAGATCGTGGGTGTCTTTCTAGGCGCCATGGTGAGCCGCGAACCGGAAACCCGAGAGGCCATCGTGCGCGATCTACTGGCCTTCATGGCATCCGGAGAGCTTCGCCCCCACATCTCGCACAGATACTCGCTCGAAGAAGCGCCCTCAGCACTTCGGGACATGTTGGACCGCAAGCTCGTGGGCAAGGTGGTGGTGGAGCCGTGACCTGCTGATTCGGTGGTCCTGCCGACTGGTTTCGGGTCGGTGGTGAGGCCGCGCGTCGCGGGCGGGGGTTCAGGCGCTCTCGTGAATACGTCACTTGCGGGGGAACGCCGCGGGAGCCCCGTCGGCTATGCGCGTCAATCGGCGCGATAGCTTGTGCAAACGACCGTTTGGAGACGTCACTTGTAGCGATGGGACCCGGCATCGGGGTGGGGATCCTCGGGGTTGCTGGGAGAGGAGCGCCCCAAGAGCAGTCCCAACGTATTCCATCAGTCCTGCCCACATGCCGATTTCGCCGGATGCGCTCGCTCCGGCAAACCACCGGGTACTCACGAACAGTGAGCGAGATTGCGCCGTCACCGCGATTCAGCCCGCGACCGGTCCCGACGATACGCTACCGGACGATCGCTCGCTTATGGACCAGCGAGACGTTCGGGGACGAGGCGATCGCTGCGCCCTGAGCATCCTTCACACCCTGCCACGACAAGGACAGCGACTCCATGCAGCACCTCAGAGGGCGCACCGCGATTCTGGTATCGACCCTTGTCTTCTCGATCGGAGCGGCGCACGAGGAACGGATCGTGACCGTTCCCGGCACGGGCGCCAGCCAATCCATGCTTAGATCGCTCGCCGCCACATTCGAGGGAGACCACGGGGGGTTTCGCGTTTCAATACCTGACAGCGTCGGATCCGGTGGCGGGATCCGCGCCGTCGGAGAGGGGAAGGCGGAACTTGCCCGCGTCGCCAGGAGGCCGAAGAAGAGAGAGGAGGACTACGGCCTCGAATACGTTGCCTTTGCCCGGATACCGATCGTTTTCGCGACCCACCTTTCAGCGGATCTGCGTGGCGTCACGACCGCCCAGGTGCTGCAACTCTTCTCGGGCCGCACCGCCAACTGGAGCCAGGTTGGGGGATCGGACGCACAGGTTCGAATCATCACCCGGTACGAGGGCGAGAGCACTCTTTCCATCCTGGAAGAGAAGCTCAGCGGCTGGGCCGACATCACCGTCACTGAGAGATCCAAGATCACCGACACCGATCCGGAGAACGCGAGGGAAATAGCCCGAATCCCCGGTGCGATCGGGTACACGACGCCCGACTTGGCGGCTGAGGAGGGATTGCAGGTCCTCACGCTGGATGGAGTGAAGCCCCAGTCCCCCTCCTATCCACTCTTCATCGAGCTGGGTATCGTGTACAAGCCACAGACCTTGTCGGGAGATGCGAAGAGCTTCATCGACTATCTGTTGACGGCTGCCGCCCAAAGCCAAATGACCCCGTTCGGCGCCAGCGCCCCCCGCTGAGTCGCACTCGGACAATGTCCAGCAGAATCGACATGCTGCCGTGGCCGAGGCGGGGCCTCGCGATGAGGATCCTGCTTCCGATGGTCGGCATCTGCTCGCTTCTTTCGCTGATGCTGGGGCTCTGGGTCTTCGATGAGCTCCGTGCCGCTCTGCTCGGCCAGGCGGGCCAGAGAAGCGAATCGCTCTTTGCGGTGGGACGGTACAGCCTCGAAGAGGAGTGGGAGCGTTTTGAGGGCCACGTGCGAGACGTGTCCCGAAACGGAGGAGTCGCGGAGTTCCTCGAGCGAGAGATGGTCGATCGTCTCACTCGTGCGCTCCAGGTGCATGCGGAGAAGATTGGAGCCGATCTTCTTCAAGCCTTCGACGAGAAGGGAAGTCTCGTGGCAGCGTATCCAGAGTCGAACTCCCTCGAGACCCCGGCGTTCGTCTCCTCGTTCGTTTCTCGGGTCCTGGACGGCACAGCCAAGGGGAGGATGCTCTCCGAGCTGCCCCACACCCTGCTGACCCTTCACAACCTCGCCGAGGCCGCCCCCGCCCCCCCGCTGTCCGTGGTCGCCTACGGCCCGGTTCGCGACGACTTCGGCGACTCGCACGGCTGGCTCTTCGGCTACCGATTCGTGCGGCGGGAAGAAGCAATGCTTCGCGACCTCGCCCGCGAGATGGGAGGAGAGCTGTCGATCCTCTCGCAGAGTTCTCCCGAGGCCTCGCTTCTTCCCGCTGTCCCGTGGGCGGACACACCGACATCCGAGATCATTCTGGTGGACGGGCACTCCATGCAGTTCCGGTCTGGCGCCCTGGTCGGCGAGAGCGGCGAATCGACGGCTCGGCTCCTGGCCGCCCTGCCGGTCGATTCCTTCCTGGAGAAAGCCGCTCGAGCTCGTTCCGGAGTCCTCTGGGGAGGGGGGATCCTCGTGGTGGTCATCTTCACGGTGTTCTCGCTGACTCTGAGGGGGCCGTTGCGTTCGATTACTCGGCTTCTCGCGCACATGAAGAAGGTCGGCGCCGGGGAGCTCGGGACGAACATCGATCTGAGCAGCGGAGACGAGTTGGAGGAGCTGGGGCACCAGGTCAATCACACTGTTCTTGCCCTGAGAGACCTGATCCGAGAAGTGGACATCTCGTTCCGAAGCGTCGAAGAGATCGAGAGACGGCTCGGGGAGATCTCCAGCTCTCTGGAAACGGGTGCAGCCAGTGCGGAAGAGGCTGTTGCAGAACTCGATGCGACCGTCACCCACTTGTCGGACATGGTGGATGAGGTCGTCTCTAGGATGGGGACGATGAGCCAGTCGGCTGAGGGAAACCTGGAGGCCCTCCGAGAACTCTCGGCCTACGTGGGGATGATGGACGAGAAGGCCGGAGAGTTCGCCTCTTCTGCCGTGGAAACCGTCTCATCCGTGGAGGCTGTCTCGACTTCCATCGCTCAGGTCGCGACGACGACAACGTCCGTCAGCGATTCGCTGGTCGCAGGCAGCGGTGCCATCGATCAAATCGATTCAGCCGTCACTGAGATTAACGAGTTGACGGCCGACACTCTGCGGGTAGCGGAAGACGTGTCTCTCGAGATTGCGAAGGACGGGCAGACGGCGGTTGACCAGACCAGGAAGGACATGGAACGCATTCGCGACGTGGTAGAGAGCCTGGTGGAGGCGATCTTGCGCGTAGACGAGCGTTCTCGAGAGATCGAAGTGACCATCGAGATGATCTCCACAGTCGCCGATGAGACCGGCCTGCTCGCCCTCAATGCGGCGATCCTGGCAGCGCAGGCAGGAGAGCGGGGAAAGGGCTTTGCCGTGGTGGCTCAAAGCATCCGCGACCTCTCGAACCGCACCCGCGGCTCCGCCGAGGACGTAGGAAGACTCATCGAGACGATCCAAGGCGAGACCCGTGCCGCGGTCATCGAAGCGCAGCGAGGCGCAGCGGCCGTCTCCGAGGGTCAAGAGGGCATCGAGTCAATGGGGCACTCGCTGGACCGGATCGCCGAGAGAGCGGAAGAGACCAGAGCCGTCATGGAGAGGATCGACAGCGAGACGACAAACCAAGCAGCGGCGAGCTCTCGGGTGGCACCCTCCCTACAGAAGACCGCGGTCCTCGCCGCGGAAGTATCGGCCGCCGTTTCCGAACAGAATGGAGCGGTGCAACGTATCGTCGCGATTTCCAACGCGAGGGGAGAGCAGGCCAATCGCATGGCGCTCCTCACCAGCGCGCAGGCCCGCACCGTGAAGCAGATCGAGAACGGTGTGGACGACACGGTACGAATCGCCAACCTGATCGGGAAGACGGCGGTTGGGGGCAGTGAGCAGTTGGCGCGCGTGCTCCGGATCAAGTCGCTGGTCGCAAAGACGGCCGAAGAGAACCGGGAGAAGGTGGCTTCCGTCAGAAGCCTCCTGAACAAACTGGCAGAGGAGTCCGAGCGAGTGCGAAGACGCCTACAGAAGTTCGACATCGATTGACGTGTAGTAGCTGCGATCTGATCTGACAGTCACCCCGGTTGCAGACCGTCTGTCGGATCGGGTCTAAGCGGCGACCTCGCCGATCTCCTTCTCCGTCCAGATCTTCATGCCGTCGTCGTGCGTCTCACGTGGCGTCCGAACGGCTGAGGAGAACAACACCGCTCGGCGCCGACAGAGCCCGGTATCGAGGCGGGCGTGACCGCGGTAGCATCCAAGAGCGCGGCCCAACGGAGACACAGCTCTGACGTCTGAACGCCTCGCTCGGACTACTTCCCCAACCTTTCCAACACCACCAGCGTCACATAGCTCGACAAACTCCGCCGCTGCTCCAGCGCCTTCGCCTCGAGCTTGGCGAGTTCGTCGGGCGCGAAGAAGACGGCAACGTCGACGGACCGGCGCTCGCCTGTCACGGTGGCGAGCTTCGGAGACTTCCTACGCTACTTCAGGTGCTACACGACAGCCCAGACGACACAGTTTCCGATCGAACGCATCTCGCGCTTGGCCAACGCGTTCAGCTGTTTCGTCTCGGCGGCCGTCAGCGTCAGCTCCAGGTGAGTCCTCGGGCCCTGGCTGCGCTTTCGAGGTCCGTCAGTAGACTATCCGGCAGGACCAGAGGAGGTCAACGTGGACGAAACTGTCATCCAAGCCGGCACCCCGCAAGCACCGGGCATGGAGCCCTCCGAACTTGAGCGCTTTCTCGCCCAACGCCGAGTCGCCGTGTTGAGTTGGGCGACGCCACTGGGCGAGACCGTCTCCACGCCCATCTGGTTCACCTATCGAGACGGTGCATTCCTCCTGCACACGAACCACCCATCGCCCAAGACGCGGGCGATCCTCAAGAACAGCCAGGTGGCCCTCGTTATCCAGGACGAAGCGCCACCCTATCGATACGTGAGCGTGCGCGGTCAGGCGCGACTTCGACAGGAGCCGGAGAAGGCGCTTCGGCTGTACGAAGAACAGGCGCGCGCCTACTTCGGCAAGCTGGGCGGCGGCGTCTATCTCCGTCGATCACTTGCTGATTACGCCGGCGAGCACGTCATCATTGAGGTCACGCCCACGAAGATCAGCACGCTGAACGGCAGCGCGGCTCTAGGCCCTTTTCAGTTGCTGGCGCTGCGGGCGGCGCGAAAGCTTGGTCTCTAGGGAGGTTAGTCGTCGAGCGGGACGGCGGTGCTTGGCTGCCATGGCGGCCAGGCTAGCAGAGGGGTCCGCCAGTCGGTCCACGTTTCCCAACACTCGGGGACGCTATCGGGCGGCCGTCGGCAGTGTTGTCACTTCACAGATCTGAGTAGCCTCGGCCCCTGCCCCAGTCTGGGCCCCTGCCTAGCCATGCCCGTGGGAGCCGCCCTGCTTCGGGTGTGGATGCTGCGGTAGCGGCGACTCGACAAGCATCACCGACAGCAACCCGCCTCGGCTGATCGCGCAGGCCCGATGGCTCGACCCGCCACCGCCCGGATAGCTCACGCAAATGCAGGTTTGGAGGCGCTATCTAGGGTATGGGGGCAACAGTGTCGGCAGTGGCCAGGTCAGCCTTGGCTCCTCCCCTGCGCGCTTCGCGCCCGTGAGTGAATCGCCCTTCGGCAGTAGCCCGTCGCCCCGAGCCCCGCGATGAGCGCAAGAAGTGCCCACCAGCTCAGGCTGGGGAGGTCCGGCTCTGCCAGATGTTGATGTTGCTGAATGTCGACGATCGTATCGCCGCTCGAGTCGTCATCAAAGCTGATGTAGGCCTGACTGTAGAGGGCCTGGCTGGGCGTCAACACAACTCCCAGGGCGACGTCCGTGCTCGAACCTGAATTCAGACTGAAGGGCGTCGAGACGTTCAAATCCCAGGACAATGAACCCGGATTGGCGAGATCGAAGGTTTCGATGTCGACTTCGGAAACATTCATTCGCAAGCGCAGGTCGTTTACGGTCCAAGAAGAATTCGTGTCATTGAAGAGCGTATAGACACCCGGAGAGTTCGATTTGAACTCGAAACCGGGCAGCTTGGGGTTCGGGTTATTGGGGTCCGGGTTGCCGTTCAGCTTGAGCGCGATGTTCTTCTTGCGAAGCTTGTTCTTGAACTTCTCGGTTACACTCGTAACGATCTCGAGTTCCACATCGAGCGGCACACCGGTTGTGTTGTTGTGGTTTATCTGAAGCGTCACATCCCAGTTGCACTTGTCGACCTTTACGGCCGTTCCGCTGGAAAAGGGCAGCCCTGCAATCTTTCCCTTGAGCGATACGGCTGTGATCTCTTCGGGGCCGGTGCAATCTTCGATACTCACGCGGTACGTCAAGACGTGCGTACTCACTCCCACCGGAACCTTCAGCTTGATCTTGCCAGCCTTCTCCTCGGCCTTGACCTCCGCCGTCGCGGGAGGCGCAGCGGCGGCAGAGGCCGCCAAGAATGCCGCTATCGCCAGAACTCGCAGCCTCTTCAACCTGCCGTGACTATTACTCATGGTATGCCGTCCTCCAGGACCTGGATTGAAGTCGGTGAATCTTGATTGCAGCCCGTAGCAACGGCCGCGCAGCACGGCGGACTCTATGGCTGCGGCACACGCTCCGGGGCGTATCGTCGTCCACCCGAATTGGGAAGACTTTCATGCTCGGCGAGAACGGGTTTCCGGCTGGGAGCTCCTATCCACTCGGCTCGGCGAGAAGAGCGCCTCATGAGGACGAGATGGATGACACCAGAGAATTCAACTCTCTTCGGCGTATCTATGTCAAGAAGAATCGTCATTCATGTAGACAAATCGGACAAGAATGGCACGTCCGTAACGACGGGTGTCGATTCTACTACGCGTTCCCCACGCCCCATACATCTGGGCCTCCTTGGCTTGTGCAAGCTCATGCAGTCATGAGGTGCCATCACCGCGGGAAGAATCACGCGCCACTCTCAGCGGTGCGATTCAACTGGAGAGAGGGCACGTGAGTGTGGGCTTGGAGGATGTTTCACCCCGATACGGGATCGTGTCAGTGCACAGTGGAGCCCTTCATCCCATGATCCACCTTCATCCAGATGCACCGTCAAGTTCGGGGCCCGCCCGACTGAAAGCGCTTGCGCGCCGGGCTTTCGGCAGAAAGCCTCTACGCAGCGGAGGAACCGCAATAGGGCCCATCGTTATCGTCGACGGCTTCTGTCCCAACCCCGACCGCATCCGGGCGACGGCGCGTTCAATGGAGTATGTCTATCAGGTGACCTGCGAGAGCTGTGGTGGAGTGTTCGAGAGCAAGCGAAAGGACAAGCGCTTCTGCTCAGGCCGCTGCCGCATGACTGCCCACCGTGCCAAGAAGTGAGGCCAGCCGATGCGAGTGGTCGGCGGTTCGTGGGGGCTAGCGATGTGCAACAAAGTGCGCGCGGGAGGCTCCCTGGCACTGTTGACGTGCGTGTTGGTGCTCGCGGTGCCTGTGCTCGCTCAGGGGACGGAGGCTGTGACGAGCCCGCCGACGCTCGATCCCGATCAGCTTCGCCGCGCCTCCTTTCACGAGGGGCTCGCTGCGGTGCGCATGGGAGAAAAGTACGGCTATGTCGATCCGTTGGGCCGGGTGGCTATCGCACCACGCTTCGACTATGCGAACATCTTCTCCGAGGGGCTCGCACGGGTCGTGGTTGATGGGCTTTCCGGGTACGTCGATCGATCCGGTGCCATCGTCATCGGGCCTCGGTTCGAGCGCGCCTACAAGTTCAGCGAGGGGCTCGCTCGCGTCTGTGCACCGCCGCGGCAGCCCAGTCTGCTGTTTCGCATCGCTCGGCTCGTGGGCTATGAGGACTTTCACGCCTATCCGTGTGGCTACATCGACCGAACGGGCAAGCTGGTGATCGACTACCAGTACCTGCCCGCCACCGGCTTCCAGGGAGGTCATGCTCGCGTGACCACGCTGGACGGGCGTGTGGGTCACATCGATCGCAGCGGTGAGTTCGTCGCGATGCGGGACGGCGAGAGGGAAGAATGACGGCTCATACCCGATGGAAGTCGGACTTCCGGGTGCGGAGTCCGAAAGCTCCACACAGCGACACATCTGGCCGCCGCGTGAGCACACGCCGCGCTAAGAACGGGCAAGGCCAACGAAAGGCGGGTTTGCGTTAGTTATCTCACCCCGCCACCGAGGCTGTGGCGACTGGGAACGAGCGCTCCCTGCTCTTGCCGCACGTGTCGCGCGCTCGTCGGTGGGGCCAACGCGACTCCTACGAGCGACGTCGCGTGGTGTTGGCGGCGGCTGAGAAGAGATCGGCCAGCTCGCTGAACTCGTCGCCCCGCGGCGAGGTCTTCCGCCAGGCCAACCCGATCGTGCGCTTGGGGACCGGTCTCGAAAACGGCACGAGCGCGAGGTCGCGATCAAGTGCCGCCGAGGTGCGCGTCGCGAGAGCCGGGAGCAGGGTCAGGCCGGCACCGCTGGCGACCATGGGCACGAGCGTCGTCAGGCTGCTCGCCCGGAAGTCGCCGATCTCCAGAGCGCCGGCCCGATTGCAGACCGAGAGCGCCTGGTCGCGCAAGCAGTGGCCGTCCTCGAGGAGGAGCACGTCCTCGCCGGCCAGGTCGCTCTCGCGGACGCGCTTGCGCCCGGCAAGCCGGTGGTCACGCGGGAGGGCCAGCATGAAGGCATCCTCGAAGAGCGCGAGGGTCGCCGCGTCACCCAACGGCGCCTCGAGCGCCAGCAGCAGGAGGTCGAGCGTTCCCTGCTCCAGCGCCTGGACGAGTTCGGGCGTGTGCGCCTCGTGGACTTCGAGCCGCAGGGCGGGGTAGGCGCGACGAACCTTCGGCAGGACTGCCGGCAACACGAAGGGAGCGACGGTCGGGATGACGCCGAGCCGCAGGGGGCCGGTGAACGGCTTGCTCGAGCTGCGCGCCGCCTGCTGAAGATCCTCCACGGCGATCAGGACGCGGCGAGCGCGGTCGAGGATCTCGCGACCGGCCGGCGTCACCAGCACGCGCTTGCGTCCCCGCTCGAAGATCTGCAGCTCGAGCAGGTCCTCGAGCTGGCGCACCTGGGCGCTCAGGCCGGGCTGCGTCACGTGGCAGGCGTCGGCGGCTGCCTGGAAGGTCCCGTGGTCCTCGATGGCCGTGATGTACTCGAGCTGGCGAATCGTAGTCATAACCAGAAGTTACCAGCACGAGAATTATTATCAATTGGATTTATGCCCGAAGGCATCCGAAACTGTCCTCGCTGCAACCCCAACAGAGAGGATGAGACCATGACCGATCGACTCCGTACCGAATCCGGCGCTCCCGTCGCCGACAACCAGAACTCGCAGACGGCCGGCACGGGCGGGCCGATCGTGCTGCAGGACCAGCACCTGATCGAGAAGCTCGCACGCTTCAACCGGGAGCGGATCCCGGAGCGGGTCGTGCACGCGGTGGGCTCGGGGGCGTACGGCAGCTTCGTCGTGACGAATCCCGACGTCCCGCAGTGGACCCGGATGAAGATGTTCGAGCGCCCCGGCAAGGAGACCGAGGTCTTCGCGCGCTTCTCAACCGTCGCCGGCTCGAAGGGGGCGCCGGACTCCGTACGCGACCCGCGCGGCTTCGCGCTCAAGTTCTACACCGAGGAGGGCAACTGGGACCTGGCGGGCAACAACACGCCGATCTTCTTCCTCCGCGATCCGTTGAAGTTCCCCGACTTCATCCACAGCCAGAAGTACGACCCCTTCACCAACCAGCAGGAGCCCGACAACGTGTGGGACTTCTTCTCGCACAGCCCCGAGGCAACTCACCAGTTCACCTGGCTCTTCGGTGATCGCGGGATCCCCGCGAGCCATCGCCACATGAACGGCTACGGCTCGCACACGTTCCAGTGGGTGAACGCCGAGAGCGAGCGCCACTGGGTGAAGTTCCACTTCAAGACGAACCAGGGGATCCGCTGCCTGAGCGACGAGGAGTCGGCCCGGGTGGCCGGCGCCAATCCGCAGGCGCACCAGCAGGACCTGCTCGAGGCCATCGAGGGCGGCGACTTCCCGTCGTGGACGCTCAAGGTGCAGCTGATGCCGGAGGCGGACGCCGCGAGCTACCGCTTCAACCCGTTCGATCTCACGAAGGTCTGGCCCCACGAGGACTACCCGCTGATCGAGGTCGGCGTTCTCACACTGAATCGGAACCCCGAGAACTACTTCGCCGAGGTCGAGCAGGCCGCCTTCGACCCGGGACACTTCGTTCAGGGCATCGGCCCCTCGCCCGACAAGATGCTGCAGGGGCGGCTCTTCGCCTATGGCGACGCGCACCGCTACCGGCTGGGGATCAACCACACGCGGCTGCCGGTCAATGCGCCCAAGGCGGTCGAAGGCGGCACGGCCAACTACGGCCGCGATGGTGCCATGCGATTCGACACCCCGCCGAGGCAGGCGAAGAACTACGAGCCCAACAGCTTCGGCGGGCCCGTGGAGAGCGGAGGCGCCGCGTACGCGGGGCTGCCGGTGTCCGGCGCATCCGGGGCGACCGGGACGGTGCAGCACGAGCAGGACGATGACTTCGTGCAGGCGGGAGCCCTCTATCGGCTGATGGCCGAGGAGGAGCGCGCGCGCCTGATCGAGCGGATCGGCGGAAGCCTCGCGCAGGTGAGTCGCGCCGGCATCGTCGAACGCTCGATCTCGCACTTCCGCAGCGCGGACGCCGAGTACGGCGCTCGGGTCGAGGTGGCGGTGAAGGATGCGCGCGGTTCGTGATCGCCCGCCCGGGCACGCTCTCCTCCATCGAGGCGGGCGTGTCCGGGTTCCTCGTCGCCGGTGGAGCGCACGGCGAGCCCAAGACTGGCTACGTGTGCCCCGCAGCGCGGCGCTGACCGGCGCGTGGTCGGCGTAGCAGGCGGCGCCCAAGGTCTACCGTCAGGACGACGGTGGAGAAGCCTCCGCGCCAAGCGTGATGCTCAACGTCGTACCTTGTCCCAGGCGGCTGTCGATCCGCACCTCACCACCGTGGTCCGTCACGATTCCGTGCACGACTGAGAGACCCAGGCCCGTACCCTGTCGATCTCGTCGTCGGGAGTAGAATGGTTCGAAGGCCCGCTCGCATGCTTCTGGACTCATGCCATCTCCGTCGTCCGAAACGGTCACGACTACGCGACCTGCGGCCGCCTCGCTACGGACCAACACCTGCCTGCCTGGCTTCCCGGAACGCACGGCGTTGTGAATCAGGTTGATGAGGACCTGCTCGATCTCGATGGGATTCAAGCTGACCAATGGCGGGTCCTTGGCGAGGTCGACCGCGACACTCGCGTCATGACGCCTCGCGAACTCACGGGTGAAGTCGCAGACTTGAAGCACCATCTGATTGATATCGTGCGGGGCCTTCTCTCCACCCCCGTCGCGGGCGAAGTGGAGCATGCTGCGGACGACGCGCGCGGCTCGCCCACTCTGTTCAATCACCGTCGCCAAGGCGTCATCGGCGATAGCCTCGCGTTCTTCTGGGTCAGGGCAACTTCGCCGAGCCTCGACCGCGAACTCCGCGGCGATCAGCGTCGCGCCAACGGGGTTGTTGACTTCATGCGCGATCCCAGCCGCCAGTGCCCCCAAGCTGCGGAGTCGATCGGCGCGCTCCAAGTGCAACTTCAGCGACCGTCTCTCCGACTCGATGTCACGCAACGCCGTGACATCCTGAATTCGAAGCGCGAGAGACTCCTCGCTGTGTCCGCGCAGCACCAGAGGCTGGCTCGTGACCCAGAGCCAGCGCGACGAGCTCCCTCTCGTAGTTCGAAATGGTGCACCAGCGAAGCCCACCTGCGAGATCTGGGACCACAGGCGCTCGGGACTCAGTTCCGGGTCTCTCGCATCGGCGGACTCGAGTTGAGGCACGAGCTGCTCGGCGACTAGACCACCCGGTCTCAGATCGACTCCCGTGAAGAGCGCGCGCGCCTCACTGTTGACATAGAGCAGACGGCCCTCCGGGTTCGCCACGACCAAACCGGATGGATCTCTGCGCAGCACCTCGCGAAGCGCGACCGCCGAGAGATCAAAGAGAGTCCCCCGGTAGATGCCCACCACGAAGAGCCCGCCGGTGAGAAGACCTCCCAGCACGCTGATATCCAAAGGCCAATCAAACGGTGCGAGTGTGTAGGCAGCATTCGCGAGCAGAGTCGAAAGGGTGGCAATGAACATCACGCAGCTCTGTGCCCGCGGACCGGGCACCTGCCTCAGCCGCCTGAAGATCGTTGCATAGCCTGCCGCCACCAAACAGACAAGCAGATACCCAAGAGGAATCGTGCTCCACCAGAGCCAGTGGTATTCATTGCGAGCACCGATCACAGGCGTGAGAAACTGACCGTGCCAGGGATTGGTCGCTACACAGGCCCAGGTGACAGCCGCCCAGACCAGAGGCGCCCTCTCGAGGCTGGGCTTTGCCCAGGAGAAGCGGATGCCGTGAGCCTGCGCGAAGCGAAACGCGAGCAGCCACCACAGGGCGAGCAGGAACAGACTGCCCGAGTAGATGACCGTGATGGAGAGCTGTTCCCAGAAGAGATCGCGCGCGAGGTGAGTGCCGATATCCCCTGCGATCCAGAGCAGCGGGAGAAGCTGCACAGCGAGAAGTGTCGGCCACAGGGGCTTCGGGGGGCGACGACGGCTGACGAATACGGCCGTAGCCAAAAAGAAGAGAGCAGCGCAGATGTCTACGAGGACCGCCCAGCTCATCTCGCACTCCTTCCCGCAGAAAGCGGAATCGGCGCAGGGCTACACTACCGGATTGTGGAGCGGGTTGAACCAGCAGCTGTCTCATGAATGCCACGATGAGATGCGAAGGCATCCAAGCTGCAGGAATTCAAAGGAGTTCTCCGGGTGGCGCCCCTATCGATTCACATGCCGGCGAAAGCCGTCTCTGTGGCAGCACCTCGGCAGAGAGCTACGTCCCGAAATCCGGCCACCGATCTTCGGGCACTCCTACCCACTCCAGCGCATCAGCTATCTCGCGGAAGACCTCGAGGGGGTTCGGTGATTGCTCCACAAAGGCCTGGTACATGCGGTTGACTCCGTAGACGACATCGACGGGTGCGACGAGAGCAGTTTTCGCGCCGGTGGGATCGCGATGCACCGTCAGACTCAGTTCAGCAAGGTCCTGCACCGTGGCGGTGGAAGCCTCGACCTCAGACAATCTTCGAAAATCGTAAAGCACGTTGAGCGACGTGTCATACTCGGGCAAGTGCCAGTGACTCTCGAAGGTCTCCACCAGCCCCTGATCTTCGATTGTGCCCGAGGCAGTGACGAGCCGGAGACGAAGGTCCTGGACGATTCTGAATTCGAACGGCACGGATCTACGCCTCCATCGCCTTATGTGATGTCGAGATTCGGTGCGAAGCGCTCCGTCTTGCAGGTTGACTCGACCGATAGAGACCGTCAACTGCGTGACGAGGATATCGCCGCGAGCGCCACGGCACACCTCGTGGTGTTTGCGCCTGCCTTCGCAGGCCTCGGACTGGCAAAGACATCGTGGACGCAGAACGGTGGTGTTGGCGATACAAGAGACGCGTTCCTCCTGGTCCACGCGAGGCAGCCTCGTTCCGCCCCGCCCTCTCCGGCGGCCCCAGCAGCCCGACGGCCACAATCGCCCCCTCCACAAGCCCCAACTTCCGTATCCCTCTTTGCCTGATTGACCGTCTACCGGGATCGTGAGAGGATTCGGGTGACTTGAGCGAATAGAGGCGCTTTCCGTTTCCACTCACAGCAACGGTGCCAGCAAGTAGCAATCCACAACAACCGGAGCCGGTCAATGTGGTCTGCGGACCCGGTGGTCTTGGTCCTTGGTTTCGTCGCGACCGCCTACCTGTTTGGCGGCCTGATCTCGCGGCGCGGGCGCGCGGAGTGGTTGGCCTATTGGCCTTGCGCCTGGGCTGCGCTCCTCGGCGCCGGCCTGTCGTTGATGCTTTCCGATCGCTTCCCGGGATTCTACTATCTCGCTTTGGGGCTTGCCTCGCTCTTCCCGGCCCTGCTCCTGGCCGGCGCGTTCCTCTACGCGGACCGCGCCGTGCCACGATGGTTGCTTCCCGCCGGCCTTTTGCTGGGCGGAGTTCGAGCAATCGCGTACTTCGCGGGCTGGCGGATAGGACCCCACTTTCTCGCTCTCCTGCTCGAACCGCTCGCCGTAGTGGCCGCCGCGGTCATCGTACACCGCGCCTCTTCGCGCCTGAACCTCTCTCTCTTGCATCGCTTGATCGCTCCTGGGCTCCTGCTGGTCGCCATCGTGGAGGCGACAGACGCCTCCCTCCCTTTGCTCGGCAACCCGAAGGTGCCGTGGCTGTCGTGGCTTCTGGTTGCAATCCCCCTGGCCTCGATCCAGCTCAGCGCATCCGTCGACCGGCTTCGCGGGCGCGCTGAGGCTTTCAGCAAGGCCCTTGTAGCCAGCGAAGAGCGCTTCCGCCGGCTCTTCGAGTCGAACATCGTCGGGGTGGTGATCGCGGGGGCTCACGGGGATCTGGTGGATGCGAACGACGCGTTCCTGGACCTCCTGGGGTACTCGCGGGAAGAGCTACCGATCGGCTGGAGAGCGATCACTCCACCCGAGTGGCACACAGCCGATCGGCGGGCTCTGAGAGAGCTGAAGGAGACACAGGCCGCCACTCCTTATGAAAAGGAGTTCATCCACAAGGATGGCCGCAGGGTTCCAGTTCTGGTCGGAGCCTCGCGTGTGGACGACGACACGGGCACTGGATTGGTCGTCGATCTGAGTGAGCGGAAGCGAGTCGAGGCGGCGCTTGACCGCCACCAGCACGAGCTTGAAGAGTTGGTCCAGGAACGCACGCGAGAGCTACTGGAGTCGAGAGACAAGCTCCGCGAGGCCGAGCGATTGGTCGGCATGGGAACGCTAACCGCGGGAATCGCGCACCAGATCAACAACCCCATCGGCGTGATCCTCTCGGGCGCGGAGTACGCGCTGCTCTGCGAGAATGACCAAGATGCGAAGACGGTCTGGAAGCGGGCACTGGAGTCGACGGTGAAGGAAGCCCAGCGTTGCGGTGCGATCGTGCGAAGCATGCTCCAGTTCACCCGCAATGAGCCCACCGACAAATGGGTGGAGGATCTCAATCAGGTGGTGCGGCGTGCGCACAGAGTGACTTCCGCCTACGCACGCGATCACTCTGCCGAGGTCGACGTGGCGCTAGCCGAGACGCCGCTTCCGGTCTTCATGAGCCCGATCGAGGTTGAGCAGGTCTTGGTGAACGTCATCCGAAACGGCATCGAGTCTCTGGACTCCGGCGTGCACGTCGAGGTGCACACTGAGCAACGGGGCTCCCGTGCACACGTCGAGTTGCGGGACAACGGACGGGGCATCGAGCTGGGGAATCTCGGGCTGATCTTCGATCCCTTCTTCTCGACTCGCCTCGGGCAAGGCGGGACGGGGCTCGGGCTGAGCGTTGCCCACGGAATCGTTCTGGATCACGGTGGCGAGATTCGCGTCGAGAGCGAACCCGGCAAGGGCGCTACGGTCGTCATCGAGCTGCCTCTCAGCGAGAGGCCAACAACCCTCTAGGCGAGCCAGGGCGAACGAGAACGGCCGACGCAGTTGCCGATCGAATGCATCTCGCGCTTGGCCAGTGCCTTCAACGGCTTTGTCTCGGCGACCGTGAGCGTCCGCTTCAAGCGAGGGGATGGATGCGTATATGCGGGCGGGACTCTCAGCTCTCGGGGAGGATGAGGTGGAAGCTCTCTCCCTCTTCCTCCTCGACCTGCTGAAGGAACTCGCAGCCGAGGCAGGTCATTCGCTTTCGGGCGCTACTTCCCTGAATCTCACCGCCGCAGAGCGTGCCTGCGACGGCCCAGCAGATGCGGCCGGACATGCGGCCTCGATTCACGCCCTCATTCGAGGCATCGGTCGCCGCCGGACATGTGCCCAACTCGGCCTCTCGCGACCCGCCCGGCTCCCTGCCGCACGACAAACATTCCCAGCAGTTGGGTTTCATGCGCGGTCGCCTCTCTGCCCGTGGATCTTTGGGTGGTGTATAGAGCGCATCGGACATCCGCGGTGTTGCTGTAGCGATCGGGCCCAGCGCTCGGCGGTGCGGGAAGCAGCATTACCTCTGCGCGGAGATCCCGTCAGTGATAACCCGCATCCCGATCTGCGGCCTAGCCGGCATCGAGCATCCGGTGATCCGGGGTCAGCGTGGTGAGCTCAGGAGCCACGCTGCTCTGGGCGCCGGCTGCCGAGGTAGCCGCACAGGAAGCTCAACACCATATGGCGGGTCTGGCGGTGATCACCGAGGCCCGGGGCAGACGAGGTGGAAATGGTCTCCCTCATCCAGCCGGACCCGCTCGAAGAACTCGCACGCGAGACAGGTGCGGCTCTTCTTGGCTGAGGACCCCTGAACCTCACCGCCGCAGAGCGTGCCCGCGATGGCCCAGCAGATGCGGCCGGACATCCTGCCTCGATTCACGCCATAATTCGAGGCGTCGGTGGCCGCCGGACACGAACCCAGCTCGGCCTCTCGCTCCCCGCCCGGCTCCCTGCCGCACGACTTGAATTCCCAGCAGTCGAGTTGCATGTGCTTTCGCCTCTCTCCCCACGGCTCTTCGGGGGAAAGTGAGAAGACCGGACTCCGTTGCCGCAGCACCACCTCGCCAGAGATCTTCGCCTCGAAATCCGCCCACCGATCTTCGGGAACCCCCACCCACTCCAGCGCGTCGGCCATCTCGCGGAAGACCTCGAAAGAGTTCGGTGATCTATCCACTAAGGCCTGGTACATGCGGTTGAGTCCATAGACGACATCGACGGATGCGACGAGGGCATTCTTCACTGCGGGGCCGTCGCGATGCACCTCCAGACTCAGTTGAGCAACTTCCTGCAACGCGACGGTGGAGGTCCGGGTCGTGGGCATCGCTCGGAAGTCGTAAACCACGTTGAGCGACTTGTCATACTGGGGCGATCGCCAGTAGCTCTCGAAGGTCTCTACGAGCTCGTGATCTTCGATCACACTCGAGATTGTGACGAATCGGAGACGAAGATCCTGGAGGATCTCGAATTGGATTGGCACGAATCCACACCTCCGTCGTCTCATGCGATGGTGAGGTCTTGTGCGATGGGCGCTGTCTTGGGTTGAACTCGACCGACCGAGGCGGCCGAGCTAAGCGGCAAGAATACAGTCGCAAACACTGCGACGCAATTGCGGATCGTCGATGTGCTTCCTGATTGACCGTCGGCTTCTGCGGCTGGGTTCCTCTCTTTGTATCGGGTCGTCCGCTCCGCCGCACGAGCGGTTCAGAAGGCGACTCCTGTCGGGCTACGCGATCAACGCTAGTGCTCAGGCCGGAGTGAGCGTCTGCCCATCCAGAGGGCCACGACGAGCAGTGCGCCGGCCAGAAGGCTCCACCCTACTTCGGTCAAGGTCGGAATCTGCAGGGTGACGATCGCGTCGGCTGCCGCGTCGTACGACAGCCCGACGAGATTCTGCAGATTGATCCTACCCGTCCAGTACCCGACCACCGGAGCAAGGGTCGCATCGGCGGTCACGATGTCGGTTAGGACGCTGTTGGCCAGGTCCACATCGCTCTGCGTCACAAACACGGTACTGCCAGTTCCGCCCAGCAGCGCAGCGATCCCCGGCTCGATCTGAGTCAGGAGCGTCGCCGCATCGTCGGTGAGAGTCGGTGAGCTCAGGACAGCAGCGGTCAGGGCGGGGCCGTGCTCGTAGTAGTCGTCGATCAGGTCCCTGCCGGTCGACGCTGCCTGCAGGGTCTCGTCCCGCACGCGATACAGGTCCGCTGTCAGGCCCACCCAATAGCTCGCACCCAGAGCAAGGCCGTTCGCCCTCGCAACCTCGAGTGTCAGGCAGCCGCCGCCGCTGGGCACGCACTCCTTCTTGCAGGTCGGTGCCGTCGATGTCTTGCTGAGGCCGACGTGCGTGAAGGCATTCTCGGTCTCGGTGAGCTCCGTGCTGGGCGAGCCGTACAGGTTCTCCGCCGCGAGAAGCGCGCAATCGCGGGCGTCGAGATGCACGCTGCACTCGTGCATGCAATCGGCCAGGCTGCTGTAGAAGATCGCGGCGGCGTCGGCCCGGGTCGTGTTGGTGGCCAGCTCGTACCCGGCGTGGTTCTGGATCCCGGAGTTGATGTGAACCCCGCCGTAGTCGTCGTTGCCACAGTAGTAGTTGTCCATGTGGTCGGGCTGATCGTGCGCCGGCGGATCCTGGAGGTCGCGTATCACCCCGAGTGCGCTGCCCTCCCCGAGCTCCCAGTCATCGTCGTCGACCATCACTCCGAAGATGTCCGAGAACGACTCGTTCAGCGCCCCCTGCTCGTTGCTGTACACCAGATCGGCGGTGTGCTGCGTGACGGCGTGAGTGAGCTCATGGGCACAGATATCCTTGGTCGCCATGTTGTCCCCATAGGCCGTCTGACTCCCGTTCCAGGAGGCGTTCTTGTGGTCCGTCTTGTAGTGAGCGGAAGAGATTATTGTGGCGCCCGCGTCGTCGTAGCTGTCTCTGCCGTGGTCGGTGGAGAAGTAGTCGTACGTCTCGCCCGAGAAGTCGTGCGCATTGTCCACATCGGTGTCTCCGACCACTCCCTCGCCCTCGGACCTCTCCAGCGTGCCGGGCAGAGTATCCCCGTTGCCCGCGTCATACGTATCCCGGTCTTTGGCGGTGCGAACCAGCTCGAAGTAGTCGAACACGAGGCCGTCCACGGCGGAGACGAAGTACCTGCGCCGCGTGGGCACGGAGTTGTCGATCAGGATGAACTCCCACATCAGCTCACCGCCCGCGATCACGAGGGAGGCCGATCCATCGAGGGTTCCACTGGGGAAGGCAGTCTGGGCCGCGGCGATCGCATTTACGGACGTGACGGTCGGCGTCACGCTCACGCTCAGGTTTGGCGACCACATGCCATTGATGGCGATGATCTTTCCGCCAGACGAGTAGTGGAGCAGCAGCGACCCTTCGAGCACCGGTGTGCCCGACGTGTGATGTCGCGCGAGGCGCACGTGCGTCACGCCCCCTCCATCGACCTGGGACGAGACGAGCGTAATCTGCGTGCTCGGGGTGCTCAAGCCGAAGGCCGTGTTGTGCCAGTTGATGAAGGCGACTGCGGCGCCTCCAGGATCCGATCCGACGGTCGGTGTCGCCGGAACGGGCCAACGACCGCGCAGGAAGCGCGGGCTTCCGTCGGGGTGGAGGCTCGTCGTCATCGTGATCTCAGAAGCCGCGATCAGTGTCGAGAGGTCGGTCGCCAGAGCGGGGGCCGGGGCCAGGCAGGCGCCGAGCAATGCCAGGCAGGCGAAGCTACGAAGTGCGATCTGTCGAAGCAGACGGACTCGAGAACGTAACATCGGTATATCCTCCCGAAGCGCATGGCGATTCCCTGGGGCCAGAGACGGCAAGACCGGGGTTGGCGGGGAATCCCAGCAAAGAGTGGGCGGGGAATGCGGATCGTCCATTTGATGCCCTTACGCGGCGATGCAGCGGGCTATCGAAGGCGGGCTATCGAAGGAGAGGTAAGCGGGGCGCTTTCGTAAGGATTCGTACCGGCCGCGCTACCCGACACAACCATTCTCTACGCCGCGAGTGTTCCGCATGTCAAGCACGAAGATCGAAACCACGTGCGCACAGCCACAGGGCGTGGAGCATCCCTGCCTCCGAACGACTCGGCGCTGTGTCGGCTGCTGTGTTGTGCGGGCGAAACGCCACCCACCGGTTCGGCGGGTTCCTTCATCGCTGCGGGTGCATGCGCGTTGGAATGGCTGGACTGCGTGATCCAGTCTCGCACTTGCGGGACAGTTGAGTGTGTTCCGCCACGGCACTCATCGACAGTTCCGCAAGCAGAGACTTCCGGAACGGCTACTGCTGGAGCACGACCTTTCCGCGCCCCCATCCCGGCAAGCCCGATGAACCGCTACCCGCCGTCGGGTTGGAGATCGCGCCTGGTGACCCGGGTGGGGCGAGCCCTCACACTCACTCAGTCATCAAGCCGCGCCGAAGCCTTCGAGCCCCGCCTGCGCCGAGCAAGACCGCGAGCGTCGCCGCACCCCATGTCCCCAGACCCGGCACAGGCGCGGAGGTCGATATGGTCGCAGCGAGAGCTGTCGTGTCGTGCAGGTACCCTCCGGTGCCGACGCCGACAGCGAAGTCAATGATGTCACCCGCGCCAACCAAGACCTTCGTCGAAAACACCGACGTGCCACCGTAGCCACTGACCGATCCTGAAAAGAGCGAGGCAGTGTTATGGAGGACATGCACGTCCGTCGATGGCCCGTTCTGATCGATGCCGGTGAATACAACGGAAATATCGAAGATTCCCGCGGCAGGGGCTGTCCAGCGGGCATGGCTGTACTGGCCAACTGAGCCGGGATGAAGCGCAAACTGACCTGGCTGCCATGTGATCAGCTCGGGAGAGAGGGCAATTATGCTTCCGGTTCCATTGTGCGAGACCGTAGGTGGAAACAGCGTGCCCGCGTCGCCCCAGATATCGATGCCACGGTCATTGCCGTTGAAGGAGTATGGGTCGAAGGTAGACGTGAGCGCCGTTGACCAGCCGTAGCTCCATGCGCCAGTCGGGTTGCTGGTTGGAGAGAAATCAGCTGCCACGTCGTATGTTGCCGCAAAGCTGGGCAGGGCCAAGAGAGTCAGCCCCAGGGTCAGCGTCCACATCTTCAGCGAAGTCATCATCGTGTTGGTTTCCTCTCTGCTCCGTTCGATCCGAGAATCTGATTCATGATCGCCGTGCGGTGCTGGATCACGCGGGCATGGCGGCAATGAGCGCAAGCTCAGCTCGCCGTCGAGCCGGACCGCCTGATTCCCGCTCCTGGTAATTCGACGCAAGAACTGTACCAGAATTGGGATTCAGGGGTTTCGCGCACTTGGCGGTGCGAGGGCTGCTGCGTGCGGCAGAGTTCTTCCGAGAATGTGAATACCTGATCCACTTCAACCATCGCCGCCGGCGCACTCCGAAGGGGATGAGCATCGATGAGATGAGAAGGCCAGCCTCCTCAGCAGAGTATCACGACGGCGAGCCTCTTCGCGCGAAAGCGGCGGCCATTCGACTCATCCGCACAGCAGCTCAGGGTCTGCTGGCGCGTTCGAGGGAGATGTCGCCGTAGTAGGCGCGCGCGCGCTGGCCGGTGTCGTCGCTGTCGGTCATGATCGCGACGCCGACCAGGGGGGGCGCGGCCTCGCCGAACGCGCGCTCGTAATCGGCGCCCACATCGCGCGACTCGGAGACCCACTCGCCGAGCTGCTCGCGCCCGCTACGCGCCACGACGAGCCACGCGAAGTCGGTGTAGGGACTGGGGTAGATCTCGCCCCGCTGGCCGTCGCTCGCCCAGATGTAGCTGAGCGCGCGGGTCGGAAGCTCGCCGTAGAGCAGCGTCGCCACGCGGTAGCCCAGGCGCTGGCCAAAGGGCAAGCTCGCGGGGTCCTTGTCGAACACCAGGTAGACGCGCGCCGGGTAGTCGTCTCCCGAACGCTGCGTCGGATCGCTGCCCTCGATCAGGTTCTCGACCTTCCAGCGCCAGCGCAGTGTCGGGTACTCGGCGACATCGACGCGCGTCTCGACCATCAGGCCCGAGGCGGAGCGCTCGCTCTCGGCCAGCACGACCGGCGTGCCCGCGTCGTCCACGACGCTGTAGCGCGTATGCCGCTCGATCTTGGGAAACGTGAGCGGCGCCCAGCCGGGAGGAAGCTCGCCGGGGTGGCGTGAGAAGGGGCCGAGCGTGAGCACATCGGGCGCGGCGGCGCCCAGCAGGGCGGCGGCGAGAATCAGGGGCCACAGGCGCATCGCTAGAGTGTACGTCGTCAGACCTCCTGCGACACTTGGACCGTTTCTCTTGGAGAGAGTTCTTGCTCGCGCGAGTCTAGGAGGAAAGACGCCCGCCGGTCAGCGGTGAGCCCCGCGCTCGGCAACGAAACGCCCCATCACCAGCACGTCGAGACCCGAACGCAGAAAGGTCGCCACGGCGTGCTGCGGTGTGCAGACCATCGGCTCCTGCGAGTTGAACGATGTATTGAGCACGAGCGGAACACCGGTCTGCTGCGCGAAGCGACGAATCAAGCGGTGGTAGAGGGGGTTCTGTCGCTCCGTCACCGTGTGTATGCGTGCCGTGCCGTCGTCGGCCACCACGGCCGGGATCTCGCCCCGCCGCTCCGGCCTCACGCGAACGGCGAAGGACATATATGGGGACAATGGGGTCTGGTCGAAGTAGTCCGCCGCGTGCTCGGAGAGCACCGAAGGGGCGAAGGGGCGAAACGCCTGGCGCCGCTTGATCTGGTGATTCAAGCGCTCTCGCAGAGCGGGATTGCGCGGATCGCCGAGAATGCTGCGATTGCCGAGCGCGCGTGGCCCCATCTCCATGGCCCCCTGGAACCAGCCGATGACGCAACCGCGCGCGAGGGCTTCGGCGGCGAAGTCCGCGGGGTCGTTCTGCTCGCGATACGCGACGCCCGCCTCCTCGAGGGCAGCCGCCATCTCGCCAACCGTGAACTCGGGGCCGAGGTACGGCGAGGCCTCTCCGCGCACTCGCCTAGCGGCGATGCCACCCAACTCATGCGCTACCAGCAATGCCGCGCCCAGCGGCTGCCCCGAGTCGCTCGGACTGGGTGAGACGAAGATTCGCTTGAAGCCCGACTCCGCCGCGAGACGCCCGGCCGACAGACAGTTGAGCGCGACACCGCCGCCCAGGCAGAGGTTGCTCTCACCGGTCAGCTGCTGAAGACCCCGACAGACGTGGAGGATCGTCTCCTCGACCGTTCTCTGCAGTGCGCAGGCGATCTCCCGGTGGTGCGGTTCGATATCCTCGCCCGGGCGGCGCGGCGGGCCGAAGCGACGCTCGAAGGAAGCCGACATCGGCCGAATCTCGCCGAAACGAGGATAGCTGAAGAGCCGCCTGTCGATCTTGTAGCGCCCAGCCGCCTCGAGAGGAACCAGGGCACGGAACTCGTCGACGAAGTCACCTCGGCCGCCGGCCGCGAGCGCCATAACGGTCCCCTCGTCGAGGATCGTCTCGAACCCCAAGTACCGCGTCACCATCGAGTACAGGATGCCGATCGAATCCAGCAGCCGAGCCTGCGAGAGCCGCTGCAGCGACGCGCCTCGCGCGCGGTACAGCGATGTGGATCCGTCGTCGCCGAATCCGTCCATCACCAGCACGGCCGCGCTCTCGAATGGCGAGAGAAAGTACGCGTTGTAGGCGTGGGCCAGATGGTGGTTGACGAAGCGGATGCGCGGTCTCTTGCTGCCGGCGAAAGCGGTGGTCAGATCGGACGCCGCACGGAAGAATTCCAGCACGGTGTGGAAATTCATCGTCGGGCTCGCGGCACGCGTCATCAGGCGGTAGGCCGGCGGAAATTGTCCGAGGACGAGCTTCCCGAGAGTCCACAGCATCGATGCGCGGCTCCAGGGAAAAGCGACCACGTCGAAGTCGGCGAGCGTGAGCCCGCGATTCTCGCGCATCCACGAGATCGCACCGTTCGGGAATGCCTGCGTCTTGCGCTCGCGGTTGATTCGCTCTTCTTCGAGAGCGAACACCGGGACGCCCGCTTCGACGATCGCCACGCCTGCATCGTGCGCGTAGGCGTTCAGGCCGAGCACTCTCACCTGCGACAACCTTTCCATCGCATCGCCATCACACCGTCATCACACCGTCATCACACTGCAATCACACCGACGTAGCATTGCCGTCCCGTCGACGGCCGAACAGCATCGGGCGTTTTCGGACACGCGGCCAGGACCGGTGCCCCGAAACTGGCACAAGAACCGCCTTCAATTCTGGTATTCTCCTGTGTATCGTACCCGCTCGAATCCCGCACGTAGGCTTCGCCCTTGTACTGGCTGACCAAGACCGCGCTGCGCGCTCCAGTCGCATCGAGCCTGCTCTTGCTGCTTGCAACGGCTTTCTTCGTTGCTGGCCTGCCGCGGGCACGAACGGAATTCGGGTATCGCCCACTGCTGGGCGGAGCTCACCCAGCGATCCAAGATCTCGAGGACTTCATCACCACCTACGGCGGCGGCTTCCCGCTGCTCGTCGTCTACGACTGCGGTCCCGACCGCCCCTGCGCATCCGCCCTCGACGCCGCCGCGCTCCGGATGACGGCGGCGCTCGGCGATGAGCTCGCGGTCGTCTCCGGGGTCAGGAACGTCTTCAGCCCGAGCAACAGCAGCCTCGTCATCCCGGGACCGGACGGCTTTGCCGTGCGAAGGCTGGTCGAAGCCGACGCCATCGCCGTCGATGCGCCAGCGCTGGCGGCGAGGGCACTGAGCGACCCGCTCTGGATCCGAAGCCTGGTCTCCGAGGACGCGGCGGTCGGCGCCATCATCTTGCAGCTCGAGGACTCGCGCAGCGATACGATGGTGCGGGTCGTCGAATCGATTCGCGAGGCCATCGGGGCCTACGAACGCCAGGGCTTCGAGTTCTACCTGGTCGGCCATCCGATCGAGTCCGTCGTGGCGGGCCAGGAGCTGGCCGCGAGCACGGCCGCTGCCACGCCCTACACGGCGATCATCATCGCGGTGATCATCTTCGCGCTGACCCGTTCCTGGCAGGCGGTGGTGATCACAATGGCCACCATGGGTCTCGGCCTGGTCTGGACCTATGGGCTGCTGGGATGGCTCGGGTGGCCCCAGGACAGCGTACTTCAGATCTTGTCAACGCTGATCGTCGTCGTCGGCGTCTGCGACGCGGTGCACCTGCTGTCGCGACACTCGGTGGAGATCAAGGCGCTCAGGCAAGCGGCGACTCGCGACACACGCCGTGCGGCGATCATCGCCGCGGCCAGAACCGTGGGGCCGCCCTGCCTCATCACCACGTTGACGACCGCGGGCGCCTTCCTGTCCTTCATCACCAGCGACCTGGCGACCTTTGTGCGTTTCGGTTTGATCAGCGCGGCGGGCGTCGCCATCTGTCTGGCTCTCACGTTCTCGTTCCTGCCTCTGCTGGTGACCTTCCTGCCGGACCGCAGCGCCCGGCCACACGTCCAGTCGAGGCCATGGACTGACCTTCTCTCGGCCGTCGCCCACACGGCACAGCGTCGCGCGAGCGTGATCCTGCTCCTGGCCGCCATCGCGGCGGTCGTGGGCAGCGTCGGCTGGCTCGCGTATCTGCGCGTCGACACCGATATCAATGAGATGTACGGCGAGCGGAGCCAGGTCACACGCTGGATTCGCTTCGTCGATGAGCACCTGCGCGGTCTCGACAGCCTCGAGATCGATATCGCGCTCCCGCCCCGCGCCGCCGTCGAGGACGACGAGACGCAGCAGATTCTCTCGGATTTCGCGGCCTTTCTCGAAGCGACCGAGGGGCTCGGCAAGACGACGAGTCTGCAGGACCTGATGCGCCGCCTCAATCTCGCCCTGCACAACGACGCCCCGGGCTTCGATCGCCTCGGCGAGTCGGCCACCGCGAACGCCGAGTTGATCGAACTCATCGGCTTCGACGACCCGACGACGCTGAACTCCTGGCTGAGCCTCGACCGAAGGCGCGTGCGCATCTCGGTCGAGGGCCCCTCCGACTCGGCTACGGGCCGCGGTGAGGTCCTCGGAATCGTTCGCGACTACATCGATTCTCGCCTACCCGAGGATTGGGAGGTCACACTGACGGGCCCGTTCGCGATGGAATACAACTGGGTTACTGAAATTCAGAACACGCAGATCACGAGCTTCACGACCGCCTTTCTCATCGTCTTCACACTGCTGATGGTCTTCCTCCGCTCGATCCGGCTCTCACTGGCTGCGATGCTACCCGCCGTACTCCCCGTGATCGTCACGCTCGGCACCATGGGCCTGGCCGGGCTGCAGCTCGACGTGGGCCGAGTGATGATCGCCGCCATCGTGCTGGGTATCGCCGTCGACGACAGCGTGCACCTGCTCGGCCACTACCGCAGCCGACGAAGCGCGGGGGACGAGCCCGCTCAAGCCATCTCGGCCGCCCTGGTCCACATCGGGCCGGCGGTCGTCGTCACCTCGCTCGCTCTCGCCCTGGGCTTTCTGACGCTGATCGCGTCGGCCTGGCAGACCATCTCGAGCTTCGGCTTCTTCGTGAGCCTCGCGATCCTCTGCGCGCTCGTCGCCTCTCTCTTCGTGCTGCCCGCGCTGATCTTCAGCCTTCCGCGCCAGCGCCAGTCGGACATCAGCGTGTCTATACCGAGACGCACCGATGACGCTGCTGCTGAGCGCGGCCTGCTCCTGTTCGTCGCGGTGCTCCCGCTGGTGATCTCTCTGATCGCCGGCTTCTCGTTGGCGCTGCGTGACGATTCGAGCAGAGAGCTTCCCTGTTGGATTCTTCCGAACGGGCGCGTGATGCATGTTCCGGTGCTCACGCGCGACTGTCCTCTGCAGGGCAATGACCAGATCAGCAGCGTCGCTGCTGCCGGGCGGCCGGCCCATCGCTACGACAACCACCGCGGCTTCGCAGCTGTGCTGCAGACGGCCGACTCTGCGCTCGAGCTGAGCGTGCTGCGCGCCGGCAGTCCGCGTCGCGTCGAGCTACCGATCCGCAGCCTGCCACGCGGGGTTCGCCTGGCGCGCATTGCGGCGGTTGGACTCGTCGCGTGCCTGCTGCTCTGCGTCCCGCTCGTCCTCTTGCAGCGCTCGAAATCCGAGGCGGTACTGCCGCTCGCCCTCTACTTCTCGGCCACGAGCGTGCTGCTCGTCACGTTCGCCTGTGGCCGCAACTCCCCCTGGCTGCAGCGGTCGGGCGTGATTGCGGCCCTGGCCGCACCCGCCATCCTCGCCCACCTCGGTCTGACCTTTCCACGAGAACGCAGGACCATCAAGGAACGACGGGTGCTGCTCTTGATCCCGTACGCGGTCAGCGCCATTCTGCTGCCGGCCGCGCTTGTGGCACTCGAGAGCAATGCCGTCATCTGGCCATTCGTCTACTACATGCTGGCGGTACTGACGGTCGGCGGCTGGCTGGTGCTCGTACTGTCGTGTGCGTTTGCGATTCGTGAGTCCGGCTCTCCCGTCGAGTCCGCCCGCGCCCGAGTGCTCTGCTACGGAACGCTGCTGCTCCCGCTGCTCCCCGTGTTCCTCTTCGGTCGCAGCAGCCTTCCCGACGCCGCCGCGATGTACCTGGGAAGTGCGCCCGTGCTACTGCCGCTGCCGATCGCGTTCGCGGTGAGCCGCTACAACCTCTTCAACCTCGAAACTGACGTCCAGCACACGATCGCGCGGATCCTCTACTACGCCGTCGCTTCGGCGACCGTCGCGCTGATCTTCGCAGCCGCCGGCATCCCGCTGCCTAACGGAAGCGGGCTTGCCCTGGTCGCCCTGTCACTTGCCTGCATCGTCACGGTCGAGCAGGCACGGCGCCCCTTGCTCGGCTTCATCGAGGCAGTCTTCTCCCCCTCCGAGACACGCCTTCAGGCGCACCGGGACGAATTCGTGCGCGATGCCGCTGAGCTGCGCAATCAGAACGAAGTCGCTCGGCTGCTGGGCGACACGGTCGAGCACGTGCTATGGGCCCGCTCGGGTTGCGTCTTTCTCGCGTCGGGCGGCGAATGGCTTCCCGCCCACAGCTTCGGCCACGACGCGCCCTCGGGCGTGGAGCTCGTTCATGCAGCGCTTCCGCTGCTAACCGAAACATGCATTCTCCAGATCGACCCCGAGCCCAGCAGCGACGATGTGAGGCTCGACCTGCTGCGCGAACGGGGCGTCGAGCTGGCAGCCCTGCTCGAGCGCGGCAACAAACACGTGGGCCTGATGCTCCTCACACACTCTCGACGCGGCCGTCCCTTCACTCGCCTCGACATCGACTTCACCAGCTTCGTGGCCAACCATGCGACCCTCGCGCTGCGAAACGCGCGCCTGGCGCACGATCTCGTCTCGGCCGAGCGCCACGCCACCACGGGCCGCATCGCGCTGGCACTGGTTCATGACGTCGGCAAGGAGCTCGACTGGATTCGCAGCCTCGCCAGACGGCTGCCGGGACGGCTGGGCGACGAGAAGCGCACCCGGCGCGATCTCAACACGATCCAAGAACTCTCCGAAGGCCTCGCACAGGACCTGCGCAGCTTCCTGCGTCAGGCGTGCGCGACTTCGCGAGACGACAGTGGGAGCATCACCTTCGATGCGCTGGTCGAGAGCACGCTGAAGGCGATGTCGCGGCTGCACGGCAGCGGTCGTGTCTCTGCGGTGATCGCGCCCGAGCTGCGCCAGCTCGCTGTTCACGAGAATCTCGAACGCGTCGTGAGCAACCTGCTCGACAATGCACTGCGGGCCAGCCCGGTCGACCTGCCGGTCCAGCTCTCGGCCACGCTCGAAGGCGGCCAGCTTTACATCAGTGTGACGGACCAAGGCAGCGGTATGGACCGACACATACTGGAGAACGCCTTCCGATCCGGCTTCACAACCCGGCCCGAGGGCGAGGGCTCCGGCGTCGGGCTCTCGGTCTCGCGCGATATCGTCGAGGCGCTCGGCGGGACGATCGAGTTCGACTCTTCACCCGGCTCGGGCTGCCGCGTTAGAATCAGCCTTCCGGCGCCACCGGCGTAGCGCTCTCAATAGGCGCGCAGCGCCCGTTTGGGCTGCGCGTGCGGCCTCTGAGCGTCCGCAAGACCCGGGGAAGTCCGACTCCACGCGGCGACGACCCCCTTCACGGGGCCATTCCCCATCAGAGCAAGGCCGTTCGTCGATTTCGCTGGTCGCGGCGCCGGAGCGGGGTATAGGGTGACCCAGTATTGAGATGGTTGCCGTTCCGCCGCGCGACCCGCTGAGCGCCGGAACAGGAGGGTTCCGCCGATGCGCTTTGTCCACTCGACACTGATCCTGATCTTAGGTCTCATCGCCCTTCCCGCGATGGCGCAGCCGACCTTCTCGGTCGACTCCCAGGGCCCGACGGCCACGGTCCCGCTGCTGGACTCCTTCGTCCTTGCTCCCATCACGGAGGGGGACATTCTGACGAATGGACTGCCCGGACCGCTGGGGCCCAACCCGATCGCGGCCGGACCGCTGCCGCCGCCCGGCATCGAGGTGGGTGGTGCACCCGGCGCGCTCGGGGCCGTGCCCGGTGGTCTCGGTATCCTCCCCGGCGCCTGCCTGGAGCTGGACGCCCTGTCCTACGGGCGTGACGCGGGCACCACACTGCACTTCTCAGTGGACGAGTTCGCGACCGGCGTCGCGGGCCCGGCGGGGCCGCCCGAAGTCTTGAGCGAGGGATCTGCCGGCACGCTCGAGGCTTCGGCGGACGTCTTCCGTTATCTGGGCCTGCTGGCAGTACTGGTACCGCCCCCGGTGATCGTCGGCAACACCGCCTACAGCGATGGCGACGGAATCGCGCCGAGCGGACTCGGTGGCGTCGGATTGTTCGAGCCCAACCCGCCGACGGCTGGAGTTGTGCCCGACGCGGGCGACAACCTCGATGCCATCGATCTAGACACGACCTTCGCGGATCTCGCGGGACCGATCTACTTCTCGCTTGACTCGGCCTTCGCGGAACCCCTGGAAGGCGTCCCCATCAACTGCGGAACAGCGGCTGCCAATCTCGTGTCGAGTGCAGACGTGTTGGTGGTGCCGGCTCCGGGAGGCGCCCCGTTGGTGGCGATCCCCGCGGCGTTGCTGGGGCTCGATGTCGGGGGCGTCGGCACGGACGACCTGGACGCGCTCGCCTGGGACGACGCGGACAGCTCGGGAACCCTGACGCTCGGAGACACCATCCTATTCTCGGTGCGCCGCGGCTCGGCCGTAATCGGCGCACTCGACACAGTTCTTGGCGTTCCCATCGAGCCAGGCGACGTCCTGACTGCTCCTGTGGGCGGCCCGGGGTTCGCCCCGGGCATCGTCGTCACCGCCGAGGCGCTCGGTCTCGCAACGGCGCGCAGCCTCACCGCCGGGCCCTTCGGCTCCGACGAGCTGAACGCACTCGACGTGATCTCGGAGGAGTACGGCGACGCTCCCGACGGTATTCCTTCGTGTCAGGGAGGTGTCGCTTGCGTGCCGGTGTCGACCTACCCCACCGTGGCGGGCACCGTGAACGCCGTGCCGGGCCGAACATCTCCGACGCACACGAGCACGGCTCCCGTTGGGGGCGACTATTTCTTGGGCACCGCCCCCACGGTGGAGCCGGCCGCCGACCAGCCGTGTTGTGACTGGGTTCCGCCGGAAACCGTGTGCGACGAGGACGACAGCGGGGCCGTGTTGTGTCTCGATCCCACCTGCACGTACGGCATGGCGATCGCGGGGCCGATGGCTGTGGTGACCTGCGGGCTCAGCTGGGGGGCCGGGCAGTTCGGGCCCCCCGGTGGCGTGCCTCCGGGCGCTGCAATTCCGGCCGCCGGTTTTCCTCCCTTGACGACACCCTTGCCGTCATTCTGGGTGGTCCCGGTGACAATGGGCGCTGCCGAGACGCCGCCTCTTGCGGGGCGCTTCCTGAACGTCGCCGTCGACCATGACTTTACGGGGACCTTCGGTGATATCGCCGGCGAGTGGCCCATCACGGATGCCCCCGTCGCCTTCCTTCCCGGGCTCGTGCAGATCTTCCCGAGCGCGGCTTTCCCGGTGTCGGTCACCGTTACGACGACCGTCGGCCCCCCGCCCCTCTTTCTCGTCACCAGCACCTGGTCCGTGGATGGACTCTGGTCGCGGTTTACCGTCGGTCCGGAACCCATAGCGCTCGCTCCCCCCTTCGCGGCCGCGCTGTGGGACGGCAGCGGCGCCCTGGGAGGCTACGACCGAGGAGAGACGGAGGACTGGTACGTCGTCGGCGACCCGGCGATCCCACAGGGCCCAGGCAACGACTGCAACGGCAACCTAATCCCGGACATCGCGGACATTGCCGTGGGAGGGCTTGCGGATCTGGACGGCGACGGTGTGCCCGACGTGTGCTTGTATGTCCCGGCGATGTCTCCGACGGGCATCCTCATCCTCGTGTCGCTGATGCTAATGCTGGTGATAGCCGTGATCGCCACCCGGCGGTGGCGGCTGACCTAGCAGCCCGTTGAAAGAAGGCAGGATTCCGGACTCGGGCGTCGCGGGCGGGCGGCCTCCCCGCCCGCGACGGTGCTCGGGATGGAGACGATTGGAAGATCGACGGCGGTGGGCCTCGTACAGCGGTGGTTCCGCGCCTTGATCTCGACGAAAACCCGCGCGCCTCGCTCGGTCCGGAGTTCTTCCGCAACCTGCTAGACCTTTGACACAGAGTTCATCCTAGGCCCAGCCTCTTCGCACGGAAAGCGTGGAATTTCAGATCCAGCCGGACATCGTGTCATGATCGCGACACACGATGCCGGAGGGGATCTACATGAGCGAAGATCAACGAGAAATCAAGCGAAAGAGGAGAGTCATCGAGCACGCGGGGAAGATTGGCCACGTCGGCAGAGCATGTCGGCGCTTCGGGATCGCGAGGTCGACGTTCTATGTCTGGCGAGACCGATACCGCGAGTCGGGCGCGGCGTTCCCCCAATGCCCGATGTCTGCATGTGTCAGAAGACGCGAAAGCGCTTCTGCACGTGTTCTTGTCGAATGCGGATCTGCTCACAGCGTTCCGCCGGCGAGAAGTCGGGGGTGCTCTCGTGCAGATGCTTGCGAATCTCCGCGAAGGGGACCTTCGTTGCACGGATGCGAGGCCACTCTTCCTGAGGCGGGGTCTCGCTATACGCCCAGCGAGGTGTGAGGAAGCCCTCGCGCTGTCCGGTGGTGTCGAGCCAATTCGCGACTCCCGGGTCGCGATGAGCCACGACGAGTCGTATCACGCCATCGGGATCGACGTGGCTCTGCTCTCCGTTCAGGCTGCCCAGAGTATTCGCGTAGTCGATGGACTCGCCCCAGAGATTGCCGAGTTGAAAGCCGATGTACTGGGGCTTCTTGGGGATCCGGTTTTCGATGATCAGGGCTTCGTCGCTTTCGAGTTCAAAGACCCCACCCGCATACAGGTTCGTGCTCATGCCCCCACCCGTCGCTCCCGAGGCGGCGTTGATCGTGTTGAAGCTGTTGCGGGGAAACTCGACCCCCGGAATGCCGCCCGGGCGTGGGCCGTGGGTGCCCATCAAGATCGTCCAGAAGGCGTTCCAAAAATGCATCTGTCCGCGAACCAGCTCACCGCAACGGCGCAGCTCGGCGGCGGCGCGCTCGGGCGTGTAGGAAGCCGCGGCCGTGCCCTGGCCCGCGAGCTGGGCGATCGAGAGATGGATGGCGTCCTCTCGCTCCCAATCGTTGAAGAGCTGGCGACCGCTGACATAGTTGGCGTAGCGCTCCGGGGGCATGTCCGGATCGCTGGGATGGGGACGCGATACGACCTTCAGGGTCGAGATGAAATTCCCGGTGTGGTTCTTGGGACGCTCGGGAGCGAGAAGGATCTCGAAGGAGCCGTCCGCTTCGACCTGAATCCGCCCGGAGTCGAGGCGCCCGGTCTGGGTCTTGACCCCGGGCTGCAGCTCGCGCAGATCCCCCGAATCTCCCGCCAGCACGCCAGCGCTCGTTTCGAAGATCACGTAGTGGGGCGCCTTGCGTCCCGTCTCCGGCGGTGTTTCGCCGCGCCACTCGCGCGAATCCTCGGCCTGGCCGCGGATCAATGTCTGCTCGCGGCCGTCGATTGGGGCGTAGAAGTAGATCGCGTCGGCGTTGTCGATCGTCGCGCGATTCACGATCGATAGCGCGTTGCGAAACGAGGGGTGAACGGGGTCTTCGTGAAACGCGCGTTCTACCGCGCTGTGGACGAAACCGATGAGGTAGCGATACCCCTCGGCCAGGTTGCGATCGTTCGGCGGCGCGGGCATGAGCTCCGGCTGGTCGACGGCATCTCGGGCGCTCTCGAGACTCGAGATCAGATCATCCCAGGCCGCGCGCAAATCCTTCTGGGCATCACTCGCCATCGCGCCTCTCCTCACTCGTCGCTTGCCGGGGCGCTGGGCATATCGTCCGCTTCCCATTGGAAGCGCTCGAACAGCTCGCCGAGTTCCCCTCGGATCGCATCGGCTTCGAGGCCGAACTCTGCGAGGCTGTAGGTGTGGCGTACCCGCAGCTTCCGCTCACGCTTTCCTTCGTTGGCCAGCATTTCGCGGTAGCGGTCGTCGAGCGGGTATCCCAGATCTCGATACAGCCTTTCGATCGCGGCGGCCGGGTCTCGGGTCAGCTCCCGGTAGTCCACGACCGCACCCTTCGTGTCCGGGTGGGCCTCGAGGGCTTCGAGGGGATGAAGGTAGGTATGCCACGATTGCTCGGCGAGAATCTTCAGGCAGCGCTGCTTTCGCGCCTCCTCCCAGCCGAGGCGGCTCCAGCCGCCGTCCACCAACTTCAGGAGACTCGGGATCGTGTCCCGGGGATCGCGCACATTGACGATGAACTTGGCGTCGGGAAACGCCTGGATCAAAGACTCGACGCGTCCCGACCACAGGGGATTCTTCGAGAGATGGGTCTTCTCGGGGCCGTTCAGATAGAGCTGCCGGCGAACGCACTCGCGATAGAACTCGTTGGTGCGCCGTCGCTTTGACTCGGGCCAGTCATTCATATGATAGAAGTCGAGGTCTCCCATCCACGGCATCTTCGTGATCCAGAATCCCGACGCCATTGAGTAGTAGAGCGTGATGTCATCTTCTTCCGGAATCGTGAGTCCCATCTCGTGTATGTGCCGGCTGGCGCCGTATCGCCGCTCCTCCCAGGCCGCGACGCGCTTGGCGAGGAAACCGCCGAGTACGCGACGGTCGAATGCGATGCCGGCGCGGATCAGCTTCTTTTGCAGAAGGGACGGGAAGTAGCACTCGTAGAGAAGAAAGGAGCTGAAGCGGTCTCCATCGCGACTCAGCAAGCGGTGGTTGAGGGTCGTTCCGCTCCGCGCGTGCCCGACCATGAAGACCGGCTCTTTGACCTCGACTCGCGCGAGCCTCGGGAAGAGGATTCGATCCAAAGAGAAGCACAGCGCGTGAAAGCTCGAGACCAGGGGGACGGAGACGCAGAGCACCGACAGGTAGTACCAGCGCACTCTCGCGTCCTTCTCCCTCCAAGCCAGCCGGACCATGCGAAAGTAGTTCGCGAAGTCGAAGTAGAAGAGCATAGGACCCGCGATGCTATCGCAGATGGCGCACTTCGTGGCGCCGGGCTCTGGGTGTGACGGGCGGCGTGGCGGCAATACCTCTAGACTCCGCGCCGTCGTGCATCCCGTGTTGGAACGTCTTCTGGAAGTGCTCCACCCCCGGTCGCTGGGCGACGGCGCCTATCAGGCCGGGCATCTGGCTGAGCCCGGCGACCACCTCTTCGGCGGTCAGGTGCTCGCACAGGCACTTGCCGCGGCTCATCGTGAGCACGGCGAGGGGCTCGCCCACTCGCTGCACGCCTACTTCCTGCAGCGGGGCGATACGAGCGACCCGATTCGCCTCGAGGTCGAAGAGCTCCGCCGCTCGCGGGCCTTTCACACCTTTCAGGTGACCGCGCGCCAGCGGACGCGTTCGATCCTGCAGATGTCGGTCTCGTTTCACGAACACGAGAGTGGCCCCGACCATCAGATTCCGATGGACGATGTCGGGCCGCCACAGGGCGAGGCCTACGAGCGCGCACTGCTGCGCGCCATGACGCCGGCGGGCTTCGAGGACGACGACACGCCGTTCGAGCTTCCGGTGGAGATCCGAGCGGTCGGCGGCATCGGCCTCTTCAGCCCCGAGCTCGAGCCCCCCCAAGCCCGCTGCTGGATGCGAGTGCGAGACCGCGTGCCCGACGACCCGGCGCTCCACCAGTGTCTGTTCGCCTACGCGTCCGACTACGCGATCATGGTGCCCGCGCTGAACCCGCACCCGTTCACTGTGCCGGACCTGCAGTCCGCCAGCCTCGACCACGCACTCTGGTTCCACCGCGCGTTTCGTATGGACGAGTGGCTGCTCTTCGAGCTGGACAGCCCGGTGGCAACGGCCGCTCGCGGAATCGGCCGCGGGCTCCTCTACACTCGGGACGGAACGCTGGTGGGCTCCTGCGTCCAGGAAGGGCTGCTGCGGCCGCGGCGCACTGAGGTTGTGCCGAGCGCGTAGTGGTTCAGTAGCCCAGATCGCGATCCGTGAAGGGACGTCGCGGCTCGCCGTTGAGAACTGTCTTCAAGATGTCGTTCATTGTGTAGCGATCGTTGTCGAAGCCGCCGTGCGACGTACTTGCAGTACGGGTGGACGGCCCGGTTCTTGCGTTGCTGTAGACCAGCTCGAACCCTTTGCTTCGGTTGATATTCTTCGAGAACTTCATCATCCCCAGTATCCGCTCCTTCTCCGTCTCTTCGAAGGCATTGGAGACCAGGTAGAGAAGAGACTTGCGGTAGACGCCGGCGACGTTGTCGTCCTCTTCCAGCTTCTCGTTCAGGTTGTAGATGCTGAGCTGGTCGATTCCGAAGGCAGTGTCTTGGGTGGCTAGAATCGGGCGATAGTGGCTTTCGAAGAGGTCCACCGTGGCAGCCGGCGCCAGAAGGCTCACCGATGCGATGCGCCTCGTGACTCCCTGATCGCCGAGCGCCGCCAGAAGGTGCGCCAGGAGAATGGCACCGGTGCTGTGGCCCACCAGATGAATGCTCTTCTCACATCCCCGGCCCTTCTCGAGGGCGGCCAAGAAAGCGGTCAGGGTCTGGCTGCCCGGGCGGTTGCGGTCTCTGAAGGACGCCGCTGCGTCGGACTTCATCTCCCGCCAAAGGGCTCGACCGGCGCGGTGGCTGAGCCTCTCGACGAGGCGGTCCGAGAAGTCCGTGAATCCACCGACCATCTCGTCGGTCTGCTTGCGCTTCCCGAGAATGACGTCTTTGATCTCCTCTGCAGCCCCCGTGTCGTACATGAAGTGGAACGGGTAGATCCGGTTCGCCTTGAATACATCCTTCATAGCCGCAATTCGTGTGGCCGAGGCGGTGGTGCTGTTGAGCCCGCCGTGCGCGTAGAAGAGAAGGTGATCGTAGTCGCCACTGTCTCCCAGAAACCTCGCGGTCTCGGTGACGTCCGCGAGGTTGCTCCAGTACTGATCCTCATCGTGGAACTGGCCGTCGTCGACGTGCACGAAGTGGCCGGCGATCTCTTCCCGGCGAGGGCCCTTGGCGCCAAAGCCCATGGTCCCCTCGCGATTGCGCTCGCGAGCGCGGCCCCTGAGCTGGGGTGTGGGCAGGGCGAGACGAATCACCCAGGCGTCTCGCACGTTGTCCTGCCAGTCCTCGTACTTCCAGTGGGCGACTCCGCGATCTCCCCAGTCGAGGCCCCAGGAGTTCTGGATGAAGAAACCGGTCTCGTCGTAGCCGACGATGCAGAAGGCATGTCCGCCAGACATATTCGAGCTCGGATTGATGGAGCCGTCGATCACGGCCGATCGCCGCCATCCATCGTGTACTGCGGCTGAAACGTAGAGGGCGCCGGCTTCGTTCATCGCGGCGTGCATGTCCACGATGTTGGGCCCAACGCGATAGTACGCGCCGATGGTGTTCGCCCGTGCCTCCTTGGCCATCTGGACGTCCAGATGGAAGGGCTCGTTGTCGTTGGCCTGATACGGTGCGCTCTTGTCGCTGCACACGCCCATGCTGTACCAGCCTTTGATGGCTCCGCGGCAGCTCGATCCCGAGTAGTCCTGTCCAGGCCAGCGGTCGAACTTGCGCGCCATCTCGTAGAGCATGCGGGGGCTGACCTCGAAATCCGAGCCGCGCCGGGCGTTGAGAAGATTGATCACCGCCGCGAGGCCGAAGCCTGTGCACGCGCCCTCCGTGCCTTGATCCAGGATCTTGAGATCACTCGGCGGTGCCATGCGAGGGGCGAGCCGAGTCAGGGAGGGCTTGTACGGCTCATCGCGAAAGTCGGGGATGTCGCGCCGTGCATTGGTGGGAACGTTGTCAATCTGGGTCATTGGGAATCTCCTTGTGTGTCGGCTCCAACGCGCGATGCGGTCACACGGAGCCAATTCTGAGCTGAGGAAGTGGCGCTACAGCCCCTCGGCGAACAGCTTCAGTTGATCCTCTGCGTCGCCTGACAGCCCGCTCCAGCAACCGTTGAACCTGACGCCGCCGTCGTCGGCGTGGTGATCGAGCATCGTCGCGTTTCCGGTCCAGTTCGCGAGCGGACCATCCTGCACGTGTACCTCTACGGCCCCCGCATCCTCTCCGAGCTGATCGGCTACATCAGTAGGGACCGACAGAGCCAGGCCACCAAGGCCAATATTCGCGCACCGGGCCCGGACGGTGTGGTCCACCTGCCCCTCTCGTTTCACGTGAAGCTCGAGCTCGCCATCCATCACGACACGCGGATCTCGGCGGCGATCCTCGACGGCTGCCGGCCTCTCGCGCTCGTCGGGTTGGAGCCTTCGGAAGAGTGACCGCAACCAGTCCCGAGCGCGCTGTCTTCGCGACGGCGGCTGAAAGCTGAGCGGCAGCAGGCCTTGCGCCTTGATCTGGTCCAGCTTGAAGCCGTACTGGATGAAGAGCCACTCCAGGCGACAGTAGAGCCGCCCCCGAGCCGTCGGTCTCGACTTGAGGCGCGTGTTGAGGCCGTCGCGTTCGGCTTGATAGCGATCCGGCTGTTCGAGCTCCAGTTGACGCAGGCAGCTGTCCAGCAGGCGTCGAACCTCGAGCTGTTTGCCAGGATTCACGTGCAGGATGTGATCGACGGCTTCTCGGAGGATCAGCTCCGGGTCGACGATGCGGTGTTCGGGCACGCCCTGCAGCACGAGGCGCTCTCGCTGCAGTTGCTGCCACGAGAGGGCACTCAACAGACGCCGCGCGCAGACGCGTCGTTGCGGAAGCCCTTCGGCTGCGCGCTCGATCTCTGCAGCCAGGCCTTTGATGAGTTCGGCCGACTCCTCCTGGCTCTTGGCGAAGCGGTACACCCCCTCGAGCAGACTTCGCAGAGTGGCGAGGGAGTTGGTGTAGGCAATGAAATTGATCGGAGCGCTCTCCGTGGCGTATTTCATGACCATGAGCCGCTTGTAGATGACATCGAGGCGTTGTTCGTACAGTCGTGCGAAGCCAAAGGCATGGCCCTCCGCGGTTTCGAGGATCGTCGTCTTGAGCATTGCCCGATAGGCCAGGGCAACCAGCAGGGCGCCAAAAACGCTGTTCCAGGCGACGACGCCCTGCTCCGCCGCAACCACCAGCACAGCGATGGCGGTAGCGACATTGAACACGACGAGGGAGACGACGGGACGCCGAAACCCGGTGGAGCGCGATTGCCCATCTCGCCAGTTCCGAATGTCGGCGACGGTGAGCCAGCCAGAAATGACAGCGACCAGCGCGATGTTGAGCCAGGGAGCCCATCCGTAGCGCCGCGTGCGAATCTGGAACCACGAAGAGACGGCGCCGGCCTGGAGGACTGGATCGGGCCGGCCCTTGTGCCGGAATCCCGCGGCCGTTCGCGTCAGGACTCGGGACTCGGCGACGTTCAGTCTCGCATCGAAGCGCATGCCCGTGACGAGATCACTTCGGCTCTGCGGCGGCCCGCCGAGGATTCCGATGAAGCGCTTGCGGAAGCGGTCGGACCAGCCCGCCGTCGTCCAGTCGCCGGCTTCTACCACCTGTTCCAGGACCAGGACGGTGGTGTCGTGAGCGAGTCCGCGCACATCATCGTGCTCAGCGGACCGCGAGTGATCGGCGCCCAGGGCCGTGGGGGGCATTACGGAAACGAAGTGGACGTCTTCCAGCTGGAGGATTCGGGCATCGGCGATGCTGAACACCAGGGGGGTGTATGCGAAGGGGCTGCTGTTGAGCTGTACCAGCTCGTCCCTCAGCCGCTTGATCTCATGGCGTCGACCGAACACCCCCACTGCACTGGGGCGCCGCTCCAGGACCTTCTTCGCAGCTTCTCGCAGCTCGTCGTTGTCCGCGTAGCCCACTGCCAGGTAGGCGTCCTTTTGCTGGCGTCCGAGATTCTCGCGAAATGCGATCTCGGCGCGCTGGCCAAACTCGTCTTTGGCGTAGACGACGGCCACGCACTCGTGGCTTCGCTGATTCAAGTAGTCGTAGATGGTTCGTGCGCGGATTTCGACGTCGACATTGGTTCTGAAGCGCCAATCCCGCAGCGTGTTCCCGATCTGGGAAGTGACCAGAGGTGAAACAATGGGGATCTTGGCGGCGTCGAGTTCGTCGTAGCTGTCGACCTTGACGAGGACATCGCTGTCCGTCGGGCCGATGATGAGATCGACATCGCCGCTCTTGAGCATCTGCCGGAGCTTCTCGATGCCATCGTCGTTTCCCAGGTAGGCGACAGGGATGATATCGGCCTTGAATTCAGAGGGGCCGCCGTTGTGGCGAGACACTGCGGCTTCAACCCCGGCGAGATGACGGTCGCCCGTCCTGCCCTCGTGATAGAGGACGCCAATCGAGAGAGGCCTGCGGGCTTCTGCGGCGGGCGCCAAGATGACGGCGGCCATCAGGCAGAGAAGGGGGGCGCTCCAGTTGGACCACCCGAGTCGATTCTGCTGGAACATAACGGGTCTTCCAGAGTGACCGGGCCGATCGCACGTCTTTGCTGCGACCCGCAGAGTATCACGAGTGTGTCGCCGGGCGCCAGCGCGGGAGATCCAACCGCCCCCGCCACGCGCCGTTGTCGACACAGAGGGGGCATTTCGGCCCAGCGGCGGTGGCTCATCGACATCGATGGATTCCGGAGCGATCTCCCCCCATCCCAAATCTCGAGATCACGCGATACGCGCTGGAATGACTCGATCACACACCTTCCGGAGGTACAGCCTGCGGGCCGATTCTGATCGCAACCGGAAGATGATTCTTGATATGATGAGGTCATGCCCAGATGCTGCCGACGCTTCGCGAAGATGTGCCTGCTCCTCATTTCCTTGCCGATACTCGCCGTGTCCGGCTGCCGCGAGTCCGCAGAAGCGCTGATCTGCGATCTCGAGCAGCAGCGCGGCGTGCTCTACTCGATGATGCGGGACTGGTACATCTTCAATGACGAGCCCGAACAGCAGGCCAAGTACGCGAGCTTCGACATCAACGCTTTCGCGAGCACCTGGGATATGCTCGGAGCGCTGCGCTGGGGACCCGACCGCGACAACAAGTGGACATATATAACGACGGCCGCACAGGACGACGCGCTCGGTGCGGGCGACGACTTCCCGACGTTCGGATTCTGGTTCGATGCGCCCGGAGACGGTACGATGCTCGTCCAGATGGTCTTCGAGCGCGGGCCGGCGCAGACCGCGGGGCTGCGCCGCGGCGATGCGGTACTCGCGATCGACCGGCGACCCATCGCGGCGATCGAGGCCGCGGAGGGCATCGCCGCGGCACTCGACTTCTCCGCGCTGGGGACGAGGCGCACTTTCACCGTGCAGCCGCTCGGGGGCGTTACCACCGACATAGCGCTGACCGCGGCAATGGTGCCGCTTCCGACCATCGTACCCGAGCCAGCCAGCCTGACGAGCCCGGTCATTCTGTCGTCCGCCGCTGGCGATATCGGCTACCTGCCCTTCGTCCTCTTCGTCGGGACGGCGCCGGCGCAGCTCGACGCAGTCTTTGCGGGCTTTGCTGCACAGAGCGTGCGCAACCTGGTCGTCGACCTACGCTACAGCCCCGGTGGTGCCGTGGTGGTTGCGGACCACCTCGCGGCTCTGCTCGCGGGACCGGCCAACGCCGGGCGGATCCAGGAGTTCGTGCGATTCAACGCCGCGCGCTCGGCCTACAACCAGACGATCTACTTCGGCGCTCTGCCCGAGGCCCTCGAGCTAGACCGCATCATCTTCATCACCACGGGCTACACCGCTTCGGCGGGCGAGGGCATCATCAACGCGCTGAAGGCAGATGGTGTGGGTATCGACGTCGCGGTCGTCGGTGAGCGAACGGCGGGCAAGGCCGCGGGCCAGATCGGACTCGACTTCTGCGATGGCTATGGGCGCTTCCGCGTGCTCGCCGTCGAATTCTTCAATGCCGACAACGAGGGGCAGTTCTACGACGGTCTGCCCGTCGACTGCGAGGCCAGCGACGACCTGACCCACGAGCTCGGAGACCCTGCGGAGGCGTCGCTCGCAGCGGCGATCGCGCACATCGAGACCGGCGGCTGCGGTGTCTTCGCGGGCCGGTCGATGGCTCCCGGAGAGGACACGCGACGGCCGCGCCACGACGACGAGGCCCAGCCGTGGCGACGGCCGCGCCTCTTGTACTGAGGCCGGGGGGCAGCGTTCGGCGGCGCCATCGAGCCGGGCTCCGTACCGGGCTCGGGCTACCGCGTCAGAATCAGCCTTCCGCCGCCGCCGGCATAGCGCTCTCGATGGCGTGCAGTACGCGCTCGGGCTGCGAGCGAACCTGGTAGTCCTCGGACTGGTCGATCCAGCGCACGATGCCCGTGGCGTCCACCAGGAAGCTGGTCGGGATCGGGAGCGCCTTGATGCCCTTGGGACTGACGTTGCGTTCGTTGCGCAGGTTGTAGCGTGTCGTCACCTGCAGGTCCGGATCGGCGAGCATCAGTGCCCGTGCACCGTGCTTGTCACGCGCCTTGCGAATCTCTTCCGGTGTATCGGCACAGACGGTGACGATCTCGATGCCGCGTGCGTCGAGATCGGGCCTCAGCTCTTCCCATCGCCGCAACTCGGCGACACAGTAGGGTCACCAGTGGCCACGGAAGAACTTCAGCAAGAACGGCCGGCCGCTCAGCGAGGCGAGCTGGAAGGGGTTGCCCTGGTCGTCCGCCGCCACGAAGTCGAGGATCGGACCACCCAGCTTCACGCTGGGTGGCGTCTTCGCCTGGCCGCTCTGCGCCCGGAGAGCGACGAACATGCCACCCGCCAGGATCGCGAACCAGGCGGCCAGACCACCCCAGATGCCCGGGCCCTGCACCACGGCCGCGAGACCGAGCGCGACACCGACGCCCATCAGCGCGATGTACGGCGCTCGCGCACGCGGAATCCGCACCGCCTTGACGAGCCGAAACCAGACAATGCCCGTCGCCAGCACCACGGCTCCCGCAAGCCAGCCCAGCACACCTCCACTCATGATCGTCCCCCTGCCCTTTCAGCTCTCGATCGCCAGCGGCAGCACGATCACGATGCTGAGGTAGAGCTCCTCCTCTACCTCGATTTCGAGGCTAGCACCCTGAGCACGGAAGAGAGCCGATGCCAGCGCCAACCCGGCGGGCTCCGTCTGCTCGCCCCACTTCTTGTCGAGCCGAAAGCGAAGCAGTGCCGTCACGCCCCAGCTCCCGCGGCCCTCGATCTCTTCGCGCGCCGAGACGTAGACGTCACCATAACGTGGCGCCACGGCCGCGACGCAGGAGAGCAGCGAGTCGAAGGCCTCCCCGAGCAGGTTCCGATCGCCCCAGACCGGCGGCAGCTCGTGATCCAGCTCCCGCAGGACGATCAGGGCATGGCCCGCGAACTCATCCGAGCGGCGACGCAGCAGCGCCTTCAGCAGCGCGGGCAGATCGATCGACTCGGGCCGAGCGCTGCCCAGCAGCGTCAGGCGATGAAGCCGCTCGAGCGCGTTGTCGACGCGCCCGACCGCGGCCTCGACAAAGGCGCGAAACTCAGCGCGAAACGCCTCTTCGTCGTAGCGCTCCTCGAGCGCCTCGGCGTACGTGCCGAGCAGCGCGAGCAGGTTGCGCGCGTCGCTCGCGAGCGACTCAATGCCCCGCTGCAACTCGCCGGCCCGGATTTCGCCCTGGTCAGGAACGCTCATGGCAGAGCCCCTGACCGCATTCTGACACAGCGATCTGGCGATCTCCAAGTCCCGAGCCCCGATCGTCGAGCCCATGTGCCCGCCCGGGCTCACGAGCGCGCGTGTGGCGGCGTTTCGCCGTCCGTCGTCATTCTCTACGTTCGCATACGTTCGCGATTCGTTCCCCGTTGCCCCGCGCACCCGGTCCCGAACGGATGCCCAGCGCGCGATGCACGCAGCACGCAGCCCCGCCCAGTGGGACTGTTCACTCCCGCGCTTGCTGCTTTGGCTCGGCCTCTTTGCGGCGGCCTTCGGCTACGTCGAGGCAGCCGTGGCCCACTACCTGCGGCTTCACCTCTACCCGGGCGGCTTCGACGACTCGATCGCGCTCGTGGTCGACCGACACACACTCGCTGTCGAGGCAGGCCGTGAGATCTGCACGCTCATCGTGCTCGCGGCGGCGGCGGCGCTCGGCCCGGGCCCGCTCGCCCGGCGCCTGGCGAGCTTCGTCTACGGCTTCGCGATCTGGGATCTCAGCTATTACGCCGCCCTGTGGCTCTTCGAGGGTTGGCCCAGCTCAGCCTGGGATTGGGATCTGCTCTTCCTGCTCCCGGTACCCTGGTTCGGGCCCGTGTGGGCGCCGATGCTGATTTCGCTGCTCGGCATCTGCGGCGCCGTGGCGCTTCACATCGCCTTCGCGCGGCGCGGCACGCTCGTCTTTCCGGGCAGCGCACTGCTGGCCATCAACGCGGCGCTGCTCGCCTGGGAGCTCTCGTTCACCGTCTACGCGCTGAGCGACGACGGCATGCGCAGACACTTTCCCGCCGAGTATCACTGGGAGCTGTTGGCGCTGGGCGCTGCGTTGGCGCTGGCCGGTGGCCTTCTCATCGCGCGGAGAAACCGGGCGCCGCGCGCCACGCGCGACGCAGAGCCAGAAAACCGAGCAGCGCCATCAGCGCCGCCAGGCCCGGCCCGACCCGCACGGGCACAGCCGACGTCTCGGGCACGGCCGGGCTCCAGTAGTTGCCCGTCATCACCAGCATGCTGAGCAGCGTGAGCGTGTCCTCGTAGTAGCCCTCTTGCGACAGCCGAACGGCTTCGTAGAGATCGTTGAGCCACTGCTGCTGTGTGGCGCTGGACATCGCGGCCACGCCGAGCGGCGCCGCGAAGGCGCTGGTGAAGTAGTTGCTGCCCGCTACGGGCGTGCCGTCGAGGCGGTAGCCCGCGCGGATGCGCGCGGGATCTGCCTCGGCCTCGGCCTCGATCCAGAGCGAGAGCCGCTGCACCTGCTCGCGCGACACAGCGTCATCGCCCACCAGCGCCGAGACACCGAGCCGCAGGGGGACGCGCGCGGAGTTGTAGTAGTAGAAGCCATCGTTGGCACCCTCGAGAAAATTCGGCGATGCCGGCCGGGGCGTCGGGTCCGTGGCCGAGACCGGCTCGAGAAAGTCCGGCACCAGGCCCGTACTGGGCGCGTAGCTCTGCTGAATGAAATCGATCGTCCAGCTCGCCGCCGCCCGCGCATCGAGCCAAGCGCCCGCGTCTCGCGCCTGCGCGAAGGCGAGGAAGTGATCCGGCAGAAAGTCGGAGGTGCGCGGTGTGAGCTGGGAGTACGTGCTGCCATCGGGCTGCACCCAGTCGCCGAGCAAGGGCAGCCGGCTCTGCGGCCCGAGTTCGGACGACAGCATGCCCGCCAACAGCGCGCTCGCCTCGGCGCCGTAGTCGAAGCGGCCGCCTGCCCCCCACTGCTGCTCGGCCATCAGCAGCGCGTAGGCGATGTCCGCATCGCCGTCGAAGGCGCTGTCGTTGCCGCGCCGCTCGGGAATCTCGTCGGCCTCCACCCACCAGTCCATCAGGCGGGCGTCGATCTCGCTGGGGTGATCCTTCGCGAATTCCAGCAGACCGTCGAAGATCGTGCGCGCGGCGGCGTCGTGCCCGGCCATGAGAACGCTGATCACCATGCCGTAGCCCTGCCCCTCCGAGACCGTCGCCGCCTCGGGCGGCGTGTCCCACCGCACGCGATAGCGAGGGTGGCCGTCGGGCTCGCTCCCCGCCGCGCTCAGGAAGTGCAGCTTCCAGGCCTCGTAGAGCAAGCGAACGTCGTCATCTTGCTGGCTCTGGCTGCGGTGGCTGGGGCGCAGTGAGCCGGCCGCGTAGCTGACGTGCTGCGGAAAAGGCCGCTGCGGCGGGGCGCCCGAGGCCAGGCCCGGGCACAGCACGAGCAGGACGAGCGGGGATAGGAGAAAGCGGACGGCGGCCGTTTTCAGTCCGGCCGGTCGGCGCGCTGTCCGAACTCCGCGCGGTTCTGCGCGCGAATGCCCTCGAGCAGCACCGGGAAGTCGTCCTGGTTGACGGGACGTCCCAGCGATCTAAAGATCGGCTGCTTCGACAGACGGCGGTCCACCGTGATCTCGAGCGTGAGTAGCTCGCCGAATGCGACATCGCCGAACGAGAACGGGATCCGCATCACCTCGGAGCGGGGATTCTCGCCGCACTGCTTCGTGAGACTTGCCCGCAGCTCGGGCGACACCAGCCGATCGGGCAGCAGCCAGGGCTCGAGCTCGGTGTCGGTGTCCATGTAGCGCCGTCGCACGAGACCCTTCGCAGGCAGGCGCTCGTCCGAGTCCCACCACACATGGTCGACGGCCTGCACCGCCTGGCGACCGACGTCCTTGGGCACGGCGCCGAGTCGGCGCAGCTCCTGCTTCATGCGCTTGTCGATGTGACGGTTGTAGATCTTCTCGCTCGCCAGGTTGCGGCGAATGTCGAGGTCGTCGAGCAGCCGCAGCCCGACGGCGTTCGAGTACATGTCCTCGGGTGAGAAGCCCGAGACGACCTCGGGATAGAGCGCCAGGATCGACCAGCCGTACCACTGCGCGTATTCGTGCCAGGCCATCACCTGGTGGGCCATCCACTGCGCCAGCGAGATGATCACGCGCTCGCGCCCGTGCTGCTCGATCAGCTCGGCGGGCACGGGCCGGAGCGTCACGACACGATCTCCGCCCTCATCCCCCAGCTCGAGCACGCTGCCCTCTTCCAGGTGGCGGTCGAACTCCGAGATGAAGAAGGCGGCCCAGTCCACCGTCTCGCGAACGTGCGCGGTGTCGATGAAGCCGCCGTGGCAGGTGTACATCAGGCCGTTGTGCTCGCCCTTCGGAAACGCATTCTTGCGCCGGTCGTCGATGGCCGCCGTGGCACCGTCGTAGCGATGCGGACCGAGCTCATCGACGTTCAGCACGCGGCCTACCTTGAGCCAAGGCAGTGTCATCTTGCCGAGCTTGACCCGCAGGTCGGTTCCGAAGGCGCAGCACCAACGGAGCTTCTTACGGACGGGGATGGAGGGGATGTCCATCAGGACGTCGTCCAGATCCCCCGGAGCCGACACGGAGGCATCCTGCAGCACGACTGCGTCCATCGCCCCGGACCGCTGCGCGGGATACCACTTACCCGGACCAATGCAGCCGGACACGGCAAGTGCGACGAGGCCAACCAGGGCGATCGAGGAGATTCTCACAAGCCGGATATTAGTCCTCTCCCCGAAGGATGAAAGACGTCGATTCGTGGCGATCGAGCATTCTTGCGACCGCCATGCCGCCACAGGGGCAACATGACGGCCCGCCCACGGGCCCGGGTGCCCCCTGGGCGCGGGCGGGGGAGAGGGGGAAATACACCACCGGCCGGCCTCGCTTCGGCCGCGGAGCCAGCGCCTGTCGACCGGCCCGCGGGCTTCTCGGCTTCTCGGCCGCGCCTTGGCCAACGCCTGTCGAATACCGCAGGTGCAGTTCAATACGAACCAGAACAGCCGATCACTATGTTAGTCTCACAGCTATTCAGTTGTGTGTATTTGATATGCCCTGGTTGCCTGTTCGATTCGCCGACTCATCCGGCGATCAGATCCCGAGGAGCCACCTTGACGTCGCGCATCGACCTCGCCGCAATCGCACTCGCTCTGGCGAGCACGCTCGCGCTGTCGGTCGCATGTGGCCCCGCCGCTGAGCCCGAACTGTCGGCATCGGGCATTCCCGCCGGATTCGTGGGCTCTGCTCAAACCGGCGCCGGCCACGTCGATCCGGAGCTGGGTCTGGTCTCGAGCGACCCGCCGCCTCCGGCGCCCGCGAGCATTGTCGACCCCATGGATCCGTGGTCTTCTCTCGGCGTCTTGACCGGTGGCTACCGTCTGTCGGTCGAGCGCATCGAGAACGATTGCCGCTCCGGGCCTGATGTTCCCGCTAGGCGAACCTCCTCCGCATCGTACGGGATCACGCTGACTCAGCGCGGCAGCAGTCTGGCCTTCGAGCTGGGCGAAGGTGTCGTATTCGCCGAGTGGGATCCGGCCTCCGGGAGGTTGCAGAACGTCGAGCGTGTGGGCGCCGAGGGCGTCACGAGCTATCTCGACGGCTTCGCAGTCACGCTGCGCGACGAGACCACGGAGGGAACCGTGATCTCCGGGGAGAGTGCTTGGCGCTTCAAGCACGAGGGCCGCATGGATGAGGACTACCCGGACGAGTTCTACGCGTCGGGCGAAGAGTGCTTCGGCCGGACACGCTGGCGAGCGGAGCGCTTCCAGGCGGCCCCGAACGCAACCCCGCGTGATCTCCAGATCGTCCTGCGCTGGCCGGTGGAGAGCGGAGCCGATCTGGATCTCACCATCGAGCCCAACGGATACGCGGATTGGCGTAGGGAACTTGCTCAGGTGGACTTCAGCGATGGGCTGTCTGGCTGTTATCAGCTCCACGCATCAGGAACCGCGGTCGCTGATGCCGCCTCCGCGCCGAACCCGTTTGACGACTTCGTTGCCGATCTCGGGGAAACGACCTTGCCCTACCACGAGGAGGTCATCCGCTGTCGCTACGCCGACTACGGTTGGTGGTATTTCCAGGTCACCAACTGGAGCCAGAGCGAGACGGTGGACTATGAACTCGAGGTCTTCTGGGGCCCGCGTGTCAACACCACGCGGCGTGGCGAGCGAAGCTTCGGCGCCCAGCCGGAAACGGCCGCCCCCCTCACTCGAAACCAAATGAGCTTCAAGCTGCTGCCGCCGCCCCGACCGGGGGGCAATGCCAGCGGGACGGTTACCGTGGGGATCATCGGAGTCGTTCTCCACCCCACGCGTCCCCTCGGCCCTGTCACCGGCACCTTCCTCGAGTTCAACAAGGCCGCCTACGAGGGCCTTTCCTACGACGCCTTCCTCTCGGCGCTCGGTCTCTAGCCGAGCTCAGCGTCTGCCTGCCCATTCGCACGATTGCCATTGACAACTTACTTAGTGATAAGTAATTTACCGCCATGCCGCGCCTGTCGAACCCCAAAGAGAGAATCATCGAGCTCGCGCTGTCGCTGCTCGAGCGACGCGGCTTTGGTGGCTTCAGCTATCGGCATCTGTCCGAGGCGCTGGGCATCAAGCCTGCGGCCGTTCACTATCACTTCCCCAGCAAGGCCGATCTCGGCGTCGCCCTCGCCGCTGACCTGCGCCGTGGCTTCGAGAAGTGGGCGGCGCAGACCGACGCCCGCCTGGCCAGCCCACGCGAGCGTCTCGATGCATTCTTCGAGATGCACACACGCTTTCTCCGCGACGAGGTCGCCTCGCCCTTCGGCGTACTCGAGGCCGAGTACGGTTCCCTGCCGGATGGCATGCGCCAGGAGGTGCGCTCGCTCGCCAGCGAGATCCATGCCTGGCTGGCCCGCACCCTGCGCCAGGGGCTCGACGCCGGCGAGTTCGGCTTCAGCGGAAACGCCGACGATCAGGCGATCGTGCTCGGCGCCACCGTACAGGGCGCGCTCCACATGGCTCGCGCCTTCGGCCCCGGGCACTACCACGCCGCCATCGCTCAGCTAAAGAGGCTCATCGAACCGTCGGCTTGAGGCGGCCGGCGGCTTGGCCATTGGGAGAGTCCTCGCCGCAATAACTTACTTATGTATAAGTAATCAAAGGAGCACTGTCATGACTGATACCAAAGCCGTACGAAGAACAGGCAGACACGAGGAGGTCATCAATGCCTCCATGAAGAGCCTCTTCGAGCTGGCCTGCCCGGTGGAGGAGTACAAATGGATCGATGGCTGGGACTTCGAGATGGTCTACTCAGAGTGCGGCGCCATGGAGAAGCACTGCGTCTTCACCGAGCGCATTACCGGCGCCTTTCTCTTCGCCAGCCCAGGCCTCGAGACGACATGGATCGTCACCGACCACGACTTGGATAGAAGCGTGCTTCGCGCCGTTCTCGTCATCGGCGATCGTGCAGCGGGTATGTTCGAAGTAGACGGGCACGACCAAGACGACGCCTCGGCGAAGGTCGTGTGGCAGTGCACGCTTACCGGACGCAGCGAAGAGGGCAATCGGGCGCTGGCCGCACTCGAGCCGGGTCGCATCGATACCATGCTCGGCGTGCTCGGAAAGTCATTCAAGCACTACGGTGAGAAGGGCGAGAAGCTGCCGGCCGTCGATGCGCTCGAGCAAGCGCTCGCATGACCGAACATTTCTGCTCTGAGCGAAGAGTTCCTGGAGCGAGGCGATGAAAGTAGTAGCCAACGGCATAGAAATGCGCTGCGCAATGTCGGGAGACGGTGAATGTCTGGTGCTCATTCACGGCTTCGGTGAGAACCTGAACGTATGGTACTGGCAGCTGCCCGCGCTCGCTGGTCGATACCGCGTCCTCACCTACGACGTGCGAGGCTTCGGCCAGACGAGCATGGGCAAGGGCCCGTACTCGGTGGCCCTGCTTGCCCAAGACCTCAGTGAGCTGCTGAAGACCTTGAAGATCGATTCGGCATGCGTGCTGGGCTTCTCGATGGGAGGCAGGATCGCCCTCGAGTTTGCGCTCAGATATCCACGATCCGTCGAGCGCTTGATACTCGCGAACACCGGCGTGGAGACTTCCGCGAGACCTGAAATGACAAGGCATCGGGAGGTCATGACAGGCCTCCTCCAGCAGGGCGATATCGAGGTGATATCGAGGGTGATGGCCAAGGGCTCCTTCTCACCTGGCTTCGCCGAGCGTGACCCCACAACGCTTCAGCGCTGCATGGACATCAGAAGGCAGAGCGATCCGGCGAAGTACCTCAGCATCATGAAGGCAGTCGACGAGGCACTGGACGCGCCTGTGGATCTGACTCGCCTCGCGTGTCCCGTCCTGCTGATCGCCGGAGAGAACGATGCTCTGATGGGCAAGGCAATGGCCGAGAGCATGAAGGCGGCCATCGACGGCGCCGAGTTGAAGCTTCTCCCCACCGGTCACGCTTCCGCCATGGAAGCACCCGATTCGTTCAATCAGGCAGTGCTGGATTTCATGGACGAAGTCGGGGGGAGTGAGCCGAGAGCTGGATCATAGGGGCGTGTAGAGGGCCAGCACGCGATCGCCGGATGCAAATCCGTCGTGCATCTTCTGATCCCACTTGGGAAACTCCTTGGGATACTTGCGCGTGAAGTCCTTCATCAGGCGGTCGAAGAGGCCCCGGTCCTTCGAGAGCACAGCCTTGGCGTCGAAATGGGGAGCTTTGCGAAACGTCTCGTTGCTGCCGATGATGCGGTCCCGGCGGCCGTGGTCCCCCGCCCAGATTCGCGCCTTGTCGAGCCCCTTCGAGACCGCGGAGGCACGCCAGCGTTTCGGGGCCGTGATCACCACCACCTTCTCATCCAGCCAGCTGAACCAGATTTCGCCGTGACATTTGCTCTCGCTTCCATCGGAGCGAAGCGGAGAAATGTAGGCCAGCCCACTGGACTCGAGTGCGGCGAGGGCCTCCCGCGTCAGTGCGTACGAGAATCTGGGGAGGGACGGCACGAGGGCGGTCACGGTGGCGATCTGCGCAAAGCGGCGGCGTGTCAGCATTCGCTCAGGCTAGCAGGTTGGAAGCGGAGCGTTGAAGCAACTCGGCGGAGAGCGGCCCAGCAGGCTGCTAGCGGCGCCCTCTGCGAAGCCGCTCCCGAAACCAGCGACCGGCTTCGACAACCGCCTCCTCGGCGGGACGGGGCCGCCAGTGCAGCTCCTGCCGGGCCTTGCTGCTATCGAAATCCTGCGGGTCATGGGTCAGGCGCAAGCTCTCGACCGTGATCGGCGTCTCGCGGCCCAGCAGCGCGGCGAATCGCTGGGCCAGCCAGCAGCCGGCGTACATCAGCCACATGGGCGCCTTGAACAGAGGGCGTCGCAGGCCGGCGCCGCGCATGGCGTGCTGGAAGAGGTCTTTCAGCGAGAGCGTGCTCTCCGCAATGAGATAGCGCTCCGCAACGCGCCCGTGCCGCTCCGCCAGCAACATCGCGTCCGCCGCGTCTCGGATGCCGACGACGCTGAATCTCGCATCCCAATAGCAGGGCAGCCATCCCCTGAGAACGAGTCCAAGCATCCAGCCGTGTGGCGTCGGCTGCAGATCCTCGGCGCCATAGGTCATTGCGACATTGCACGCGACGCCGGGGAGGCCGCGCCGGCAGTACTCCATGAAGATCTCTTCTGCGCGCACGCGAATACGCACGTAGTCCGGCGCACGCTCCGGCCAGTTGAAGGCATCGCGTTCTGTCGCGACCCCCGATGGATTTGCGCCCAACGTCATGAAGGTGCTGGTGTAGACGAAGCGCTCCAGGCCGATCTCCATGGCTGCGTCCAGTGTGCTCTTGAGGCCCTCGATATTCGTCTCTTCCAGCGGCGTGGCATCCTTCAGCCAAGAGCGTGTGTCGACCACGCAGTAGTAGACGACCGAACATCCCTCCATCGCCTCACGAACCGAGGCCGCATCGCGCACGTCGCCAACGGCCTGCTCGAGCCGAAGGTCGGCGATCGCCGAGGTATTGCTGGTGGGGCGCACGAGGAGGCGAACCGCCCGCCCCTCGGCGACCAGCGCCTTCACGACGTGGCTACCGAGGAAACCACTGGCTCCCATTACCAGTACTTTGCCCTCGCTCATCTGCACCCCTTCCCCGCCGCCCCCTGCCGGGCCGGCCGCGGAGCATAGTGCGATGCCACCGCTCGCGCCTAGAGCCTGCATGAGTTCCCGGAATCAGCAGCAGAGATCAACGGCGGGCGACGGCTTCTGGTCCGCCCGGCGGCGACGGCCAATATGGGCCCTTCGCCTGATGGAGGCGGCTCGATTCACCACCGATACGTAATGCATTTCGCTGGCTGCATACGAGAGCCGTCCCGTCCGCTGTCCCGATACCGCTGAACACGCCAACCGCGAGCCCGCTCGGAGACCCGTTCTGCAAGAGCAAGCGCCCAACCGGCATCAAGAGGCCGCCTCGGAGAAGCCCCCTGCCAACGTGCAGCGCGGCGCCCTCTCTCCGCTCGGGCTGACACTCGCCTTCGCAATCTCCCTGTTCATCATCGAAGTCGCTGTCATGCGACTGCTGCCCGCCTTCGCGGACTTGTCTGCGCCGATCAGGGCCATCGCGGATGCGCTCGCGCTTACGCTGCTCGCCACGCCGGCCATGCTGCTCTTCTTCTACCGTCCGATGGCGAGCCAAGCCAGGAGGCTCCACCGGACAAGGACGAAGCTCGCGACCGCCGACGGCGCGCTTCAGGCCGCTGTCGATACGCAGACGGCGGCCCTGAGCAGGGAGAACGCGCAGCTCCTGAACGACATCGCAAGCCTGCGGCGCGCTGACACTGAGCTCTATCACCTGCCCGGCGCCGGGGTGGCCCAGCGCGGCGACGCGAGCTTCCCCGATGGCGAGGATCCCGACGAGTCGACGGTCCGCAACGCTGGCTCTGACCACGGCGCGGTGGGACCGGAAGCAAGCGACACATCAAGCTTCACCTCGGCCTTGCACTCTCCTCTATACCTGCTCGTGGTCGTCGCGACTTCCGTCTTCGTCGCAGAAGCCGCCGTGATGATGCTGTTCGCCTCGTTTCTCGACACCTCGCCTCAGATGGAGGCGTTTCTCGATTCGCTCCTCCTCGTCCTCCTCATTTCGCCGGTCTTCTACAAGTTCCACTACCAGCCAATGTCGTCGCATCTGTACGAGGTCCGCCTCACACAGGAGCGACTGCGATCCTCGCACAGTGAGTTGGAGGTCAAGGTCGCCGCACGCACTTCGCAGCTTGGCAGAGCCAATGCGGAGCTGCGGCGTGAGATCGCCTGGCATGAGCACTACCAGGAGCAGCTCCTGCTCGCCGCGAGCGTCTTTGACAATACGATCGAGGGGATCCTGATCACGGACATCAACGGCGTGATCGAGCGCGTGAACCCGAGCTTCACGGAGATTACGGGCTACTCGGCCGAGGAAGCCATCGGCCAGAGGCCGAACGTGCTGCGCTCCGACCACCATGGACTGGAGTTCTACGCCGAAATGTGGCGCTGCCTGCTCGAGAAGGGGCGCTGGAAGGGTGAGGTCTGGAATCGCCGCAAGGACGGCGAGGTCTATCCCGAATGGCTCTCCATCACCGCAATAGGAGCGCCCCTTGGTGAGACGAAGCACTACCTTGGCGTGTTTCATGACATCACCGAAGTCAAGCACACCCAGCAGACTCTCTCTCATCAGGCACACCACGACGCGCTAACCGATCTGCCCAACCGCCTGCTGGTGATGGATCGTCTGGAGGCGGCGGTGGCAAGCGCCAGGCGGCATGGCCGATCCCTGGCGCTCCTCTATCTCGATCTGGACGACTTCAAGAACGTCAACGACACGCTCGGCCACAACATCGGGGACCTCTATCTCAAGGAAGTTGCCCAACGCCTGCAGCAGAACAGCCGCGAAGAGGACACGGTCGCGCGTCTCGGCGGGGACGAGTTCATCATCATGCTCCCGATCATTCGCCAGCCCGAAGAGGCCACGTATCGCGCCCGCAGGCTGATCCGGTCGTTCGCGGAACCGATCTGCGTAGAGAACCACCGCTTGCCCATCGGAGCGAGCATCGGCATCACGATCTATCCCGACGACGGCGACAGCGCCGAGGCCCTCATCAAGAACGCGGATATCGCCATGTACCGCGCGAAGGAATCAGGCAAGAACCGATACGAGTTGTATACCGAGGCGATGAATGTCGAGATTCTCAGGCGGATCACCCTGGAGCACGAGCTTCGTACGGCACTCGAACAGGACGAACTCCATCTGGAGTATCAGCCCAAGATCGATCTCGCCAGCGGCGCCATCAGCGGCGTCGAAGCACTGCTGCGCTGGACGCGCCCCGACGCCACGGAGGTGTTGCCGGACGATTTCATCCCCATTGCGGAGAGCTCGGGGCTGATCGTCCCGATCGGAGAGTGGGTGTTTCGCTCTGCATGCGAACAGGCGGCTCGCTGGTGGAAGCGCGGACATCGGGTTCCCGTCGCCGTGAATCTCTCGGCGCGTCAGTTCGCGGATGCGAATCTGCTGGAGGCCGTTACGCACGCCCTCGAAGAGAGCCGACTTCCCCCAGAGGCGCTCGAAGTCGAGATCACCGAGAGCCTTCTGATGCAGAATCGAGTGGCAGCAACCGAGCTGCTCTGGCGACTCAGAGAGATGGGCATCGCTATCGCGATCGACGATTTCGGTACGGGCTATTCCTCGCTCGCCTATCTGAAGCAGCTCCCGATCGACACACTCAAGATCGACATCGCCTTCATCCGCGACCTGCCGCGCGACGAGGACAGCGCCACCATCACATCGGCCGTGGTCTCGCTCGCCACGAGCCTGGGCCTCAAGACCGTCGCGGAAGGTGTGGAAGACGGGGATCAGCTCCGCTTTCTCAAACAAATCGCGTGCGATCAGATCCAGGGACACTACTTCAGCCCACCCGTTGCCCCGGAAGTCCTGACGTCCTACCTCGAGCAGGGAAAGCGGCTGGACAGCGGCTGACTCTCGGCCGCATTGGCCTGTGTCGGCCAGCACCGGTCCGTCTCAGCCCGCATTCGTGACGACGGCTTCGCCGCGCCCGCGCTCGATCGCCACCAGGAGTGCGGGCGCCAGGAGCACATCCGCGAAGAACGCCATGATGACAGCGAAGCCCGTCAGCGCGCCGGTATGGGTGAGGTTGTCCACAGTGGCGAGCATCTGGATGAAGAAGCCCGCTGAGAGCACGATCGAAGTGAAGAGCATGGCCCGACCCGTCGTCTGCAGCGTTCGCACGATGGCTTGGTTCGTGTCACCACTGGCGCCGTGGTAGCGGTAGAAGACGTGCATGAAGTGGATCGTGTCATCGACGGCGACGCCCAGCAGGATGGCGCCGATCATCATCGTGGAGATGTCCAGCGGAAAGCCGATCCAGCCCATCAACCCCAACGTAAGGATCACGGGAACGAGATTCGGAATCATGCTGAGGAGCCCCCGCCGCAGGCTGCGCAGTAGCAGGATCATGAGTGGCGTGATGGCCAGAAAGGCGATGACATAGGACTTCGTCATGCTTGGGATCAGCGCGGCGAAGGTTCGCGAGCCGATGACCGTTCCGCCTGTCATCGTGACCGCCACGCCCTCTCCGAGAACCTCCCGAAAGGTCTCCTCTACTTCGTCGATGAACGGCGTGAGCTCGATGGCATCGACCGACGGAACCTTGATGCTGAATCTCGCCAGCCTGAACTGCGAATCCACCATGTCCTCGAGATCGTCGGAGCCCGCGTTCTCGAAGAGCAAGAACTCCTGCGCCACGAGCAGCCGATCCGGCGGGATCACGTAGTGCTCCGGTCGGTTCTCGTTGAGCGCCTGGTTGATCTCCTTGAGCACGTCGGCCAGTGAGACCGCCTTCCCCACCCGGATGGAACCGCGCCGTAGCGACTCGGCGTAGACCCGCAGATTGTCGAGCCGGGCGAGAAGTTGCGGATCGTGAAGACCGTTCTCGCGCCCCGTGTCGAGCAGGACTTCGAGCGTCTCGCTGCCCTGAAATTCCCGGTCGAAGACCTCGACGCCCAAGCGCGTCGGATCGGACGCGGGCAACCAGATCAGGGAGTGGTGAGAGAACTCGAGACGCAGTATGCCGGCCACGGCGAGAAGCAGCAGACCCGCCGTCGCGACGAGCACAGCGCCCGGCCGAGCCACCGCCACGGCACCGCACAGAGAGAGCAAGCGCTCGCTCAGGAGGGTGCCCGTGTTGCGCACGCGGCGGCGCTCACGCAGCGGTGTCACGGCGAGCAGCGCGGGCAGTAGAACCAGCGTGAAGAGAAGCGCAAAGAGCACGCCGACCGGACCGAAGATCCCGAAGTGCCTCACCGGTGCCAGCTCCGCCGCGCCGAAGGACGCCAGCCCGCCCGCCGTCGTGAGGCTCGTCATCACGACGGCCAGCCCGGAATGCCCAAGCGTGTAGGCGATCGCATCTTCGCGACTGCCCCGCTCGGCATACCTGCGGTAGAAGAGGCTCAGGATGTGCACCGAGGCGCACACACCGACAGCGAGCAGAAACGAGGGCAGTACTTGAATCGGCAAGGTAATCGGGACATCGGCCACGGCCATCGTCCCCAAGGTGCAGAGCAGCGCCAGCAGGACGACCAGCAGCGGCAGCAGCACGCCCGAGAACCGGCGAAAGAGAAGGTAGAGCAGAAGCGCGATCAGGAAGATGGAGGCTGTCACGAAGACCACGATGTCCCGCTGGATCGCCGCCCTCAGGGTCGACTCCGCCATCGGGCCACCCGCGACGTGCAGTGCGAAGTCCGGGGCCCGATAGCGAGCCATCAGCGCCTCCAGCGCCGCGACGCTCGCGTCGGTCTCCGCGCCCGAGAGAAAGGCTGGCTCGCCAGCCGCCCCTCCCTCCTCCAGACCCGGATCGCCGAAGCCGGCCAGTGCATCCCCCTCGCCGACGCCCGGCGAATAGCGGTCGAGCTCGATCATGACCGTTACGAGCCTGCCGTCTGGCGAGATCAAGTAGTTTCGATAGAGCGGCGTCGAGAGCGCGCGCTCGCGCAGCTCGGCCAGCTCGGCTTCGTTGCGCGGCCACTGCTCGAGCAGCTCGTCGACGATCAGCTCGTCACCACGGCCGTGTGTGTAGCGCGCATTGATGAGGCTCGTGACGTCGTCCAGATACGGAACCTCGCGCTCGATGTCTCGTTGAAAGGCATCGAGTCTCTCGAGAAAGCCCAGGTCGAAGACCTCGGGCGGCTCGATCGCGATGGCGATCATTCCGTCACCACCAAACTGTGTACGAAAAGCGTCGAAGCTGACTCGAGCGGCATCCCCCTCGGGCAAGAAGGCTTCGTCGGTGGCATCGAAGCGGAGTGCGGGAAGCTGGGCGGCCAGCCCGGCTACGAGCAGCCCCATCAGTGCGATGACCGATCTCGGGTTGCGCGCCAGCCAGCTACCCCAGCGCTCGAAGCCCCCGCGCGCGGAAGCCTCAGGCTCGGTGTCCGCTGCCGACATGAGACCATGGGACCATACCCGGGCGTCACTCGGCAAGTCCCGCCATTCTCGATTCGACCCCCCTCGCCTCGATACATCACACGGTCGCACCCGCGACAGGCGCCGCGCCCCGGCCTCCCATTGCGCGACCTTCGCCGTCACCTATGCTGCTCGAGACATGATGAAGCTCTACTACTTTCCGATCGCACCCAACCCGACCAAGGTGGCGCTGTACCTGGCCGAAAAGAACGAGGGCGGCGAGAACATCGAGGTCGAAGAGGTGCGCGTGAGCCTGGGCGCACAGGAACAGAAGAGCACCGAGCACGTGGCGCGAAACCCTTTCGCCAAGCTGCCGGTGCTCGAGCTCGACGACGGCACGCATCTGATCGAATCACTCGCGATCATCGAATACCTCGAAGAGTGCCACCCGGACCCGCCCATGATCGGACGCGAGCCGCTGGAGCGAGCGCGCGTGAGGGAGCTCGAGCGCATCGCCGAGCTGGGCGTGCTGTACCCGGTGGCCTACATCATCCACGCGACGAACTCGCCACTGGGGCTGCCCCCCGTGCCGGAGATCGCAGCCTGCTTTCGCGACGTGCTGCCCATGGCGCTGCGCGTGCTCGACCAACGCATGGCGGACGGGCGCCCCTTTGTAGCGGGCGAGCGCCCGAGCATCGCCGACTGCACCTTGCAAGCCGCGATGCAGTTCGCGCGTTTCGGCAAGGTCGAGATCGAGGCGAGCTACGAGCATTTGGCTCGCTGGGACCGCGCCTATCGCGAGCGGGCGCCCGCGAAATCCGTGCTCGTGGCCTGACTCCCGGGCTCGGTCTTTCAAGATTCGAAAGCGTGCGCTTGCATATCCCGGTCCAGCCGGGCGCGGATTCCGTTTGACTTGCGCGGTCGGTCAGTGAGAGAATCCACCCAGCCCGGGAAGGGTTCGAGCGCCGCTACAAGGCCCTTGCCGCGACGCTCCCCGAATCGGACACGCCGTGCCCCAGCACAGCGGACGCGGCGGAGGAGTGGGCAAGGCGACGAGAGCAGGAGGGGCGAGAAGGCGGGATACGAGCGGGAAGCTCGCCGGACCAGCTCTCAGCGGCCCACGCCGGGGCGGTGCAACGCCGCTCCGGCCTCCGCTGTGCGGCAACAATGCCCGCCCGTGGATGATCTTCGTCATACCCTGATGCGACACTGCGCGTCACGTTTCCACGCGATTGCACACCAGGTCCCGCGCGGGGGCCGAACGACCGGAGGAACGAGCCGTGAAAACGCTTCAGGGAATTGGCCTCAGCGATGTGAACGCCGTCTACGACGGCGCCGAAGGCGACCTGTGGGAACTCATCATGGGCCACCAGATCCACGTCGGCGGATTCAAGTCGTCGATGGATCTGGCCGAGCGGGCCGGCGTCGGCGCCGGACAGACTGGCGTGGATCTGTGCTGCTGCAACGGCGCTGGCATGCGCTTCCTGGTGCGCTTCTGCGGCGTCGCCTCGATGATTGGCATCGACGCCACCAAGACGGTGGTCGAGCGTGGCACGCAACGCTGCCGGGAGGAAGGACTCGCCGACCAGATTCGATTCGAGCTGGCCGATGTGTGCAAGAGCGGGTTGCCGGACGCCGAAGCCGACTTCGTTTGGGCCGAAGACGCCTGGTGCTACGTGACGGACAAGTCGCAGCTCATCGCCGAGGCGACGCGCATCGTCAAGCCGGGTGGCACGATCGCCTTCACCGACTGGGTCGAGGGACCGGCCGGCCTGAGCGATGCCGAGGCGGACCGCTACCTCGGCTTCATGAAGTTCCACACGCTGTGCAGCATTGCGGACTATCGCGCGCTGCTCGAGAAGAATGGTTGTCAGGTTCTGGAGGCCCAGGACACCGGCCGCTTCGCTCCCTGCGTCGATCTCTACCTGCAGATGATCGATATGCAGCTCACCTACGATGCGCTGAAGATCCTCGGCTTCGACACCGAAGCCATGGCGGTCGTCGGCGGGGAGATGGTATTCCTGCAAGAGCTCGCCCACGCGGGCAAGATCGCACAGGGTCGCTTCATCGCACGGCGGGGCTAGCGGTCAGGCGGCAGGGGCACCTCTGCAGCACCGACTGCAGCTTTGCCGACCCCGCACCTCGCACGAGCACTGCTTCCGCGATCCACGGACTGCTGTCGACTCCGGGGGAGTCGACAGCCCAGTGAGCCGGGACAGCACCGGGAAATGCTCGTCGTCTGGGCCGCGCGAAGCGGTATTCTCATAGACCGGCCCACACGACGAGGTTTCCCATGGATCACAGCTCTCCCGATGGCTACTGCTTCGACGAGTACCTGGACGCGCTCGGTGCGAATTGGCTCGATGAAGACGAGCTGCTGCTGCGCTGGCTCGCACGCTCGCGACTCGATGAGGGGACGCTCGACTGGCTGCGCGGCTTTGGGCACGCCGTCGCCACGCGCTATCGCGACTGGGCAGAGGTGGTCGAGCGCCGCGAGAAGCTCCCCTTCATCGCCGAGCGTGGGCCGTACAACCGGGAGTCAGCCGAGGTCGTGCTGCCGCCCGAGACCCGGCAGATGCAGGCTGAAATCCACGGCTCCGGTCTGTGGCGCGCATCCCTGGACGAGCGGGCGCGCTACGCGGTGATCTATCTGCTGAACCAAAACGGCGAAGCGGGCGTCACCTGCAGCGCCGCCTGCACCGACGGTCTCGCCCAATCCCTGCGCGCGCTGGGCGATGACTCGCACAGTCGGGCCGTGGTGGAGAAGCTCGAGAAGGCGACACCGGAGCAGTGGGTCCACGGCGCTCAGTTCATCACCGAGATTCAGGGCGGCAGCGATGCGGCCACGAATGCCGTGCGAGCCGAGACATCGGATGGCAGCCTGTGGACTCTCTCCGGCCAGAAGTGGTTCTGCTCGAACTGTACGGCCGACTACTGGCTCGTCACGGCGCGCGTGCCCGGCGGTCCGCCGGGACACCGCGGCGTCGGCCTCTTCTGCGTACCGCGCTTGCACGAGGGACAGCCCAACGGTCACCGCATTCTGCGACTCAAGGACAAGCTCGGCACGCGCGCGCTCCCCACGGCGGAGATCGAGCTCGAAGGCGCCATCGGCTGGCCGGTGGGGCGGCTCGACGCGGGTCTCAAGAACACGGTGGCAATCGTCCTCGTGGCGAGCCGCATCCACAACGTGGTGGCGGCGGGCGGCGTGGCGCGGCGGGCTTCGCGCGAGGCCCACGCCTACGCGGGCTTCCGGCAGGCCTTCGGCCGCAAGCTCTGCGAGCACCCGCTGCTGGCGGCGTCACTGCGCGATATCGAGCAGAACGCGAATCGAACGGCGGCGGGCGCCTTCGCCACGGTCGACGCCTGGCTCGCCGCCAAGGAGCGTCCCGACGATGAGGACCGCGCGCTCTGGGCACGCATCCTGGTGAGCGTCGCCAAGGCGGTCGCAACTCGGCGCGGCCCCGAACACGTCTACAGAGCCATGATGGTATTCGGCGGCAACGGCATCGAAGAGCGCTTCTGCGCCCTGCCCCGGCTGTGGCGCGACGCCGCCATTCTCGAGACCTGGGAGGGCCCGTATACACTGCTGCTGTCACAGGCGCTGGGCGATCTGGTGCGCTTCGGCGTCAAGGGACGCGAGCGTTCATTCTTGGAGTTCGGGCTGGGCGACCATCTGGCCCGCGAGGATGCCCGCGAGCTGGCCGACGTGTTGGCTGACCCCGAGCAGGAGGAGAACGTGCTGCGCTGGGGCGAGCTGGCGCCGCGCCTCTACGCACGCTTCGAGGAGAAGGCGCTCGAAGCACTCTTTGCCGAAGGCTAGTAGCTATCTCATAAACCCCTCCTGTTGCGTCGCCCCACGGAATCTTCGAAGCTAAAGGCAATTCAACTTCTACGGGGATGCGACATGGCCTGCATGATCCGCTTGCGACTCTCTGCCTGCTTGATCGTTCTTCTCTCGGCCAGCCTGATTCTGGTCGGCAACGCCCAGGCGGTGGCGTCCAGAGCCGACAAGAGGGTGTTGGCCGGGCACACCTTCATGCCCTCGGACATCCTTCAACAGCCCTTCACGACCCGGGACTACTCGATGAGGACGGGAATCGGGCTCTCGAAGGTCGATCTGGGAGCGACGGGAGACCTGGACCTAGCGTCGTTCGGCATGGAGACAGCCGTCCAGCAGCCGTTCAACGATCGGCTGGGAGCCCGCTTCAGTCTACTGGGTGGTGTGCTCACCGGGATCGACAGCGCCGCGGCGCTCAGTTTTGGGGCGCAGGGACAGTGGGGACTCGGCGGCGGGCTGTTTCTGAACTTCCTCGATACAGAACGTTTCTCCCTCACCGCGGCAGCCGACGCCTCTGGAGGCCAGACCTACGCGATTCGACCGATCGACGCCATCAACGCGGCAATCGCCAGCGGGACTCTCAGCACCAGTGGCTTGTTGACCAAGACGTCGAGCTTCAGTCTGCGGCCGGGGGCGTCCGGGGCGATGGGGCTCACCAAGGAGCTCGGCCTCTTCATCGATACGGCCTACCGCATGGACTACACCGATCCCAATGTCGGCGCGAGTGACTCCAGTCACTACTTCGAAGTGGGCGTCGGGCTGAGCCTCAACCTCGCACCTCACGGCTTTCCCGTCGGCTTCACGACCGCCTTCCAGCGCGACCAGGAGCTGGGTGGAGACGATTCGGCCACCAATGCCTTCGAGTTCGGTCTCTACTACGCTCCGAACGACCACTTCGTCTTCGGCGTGGCGGCAGAGGGTCACCTCACCGACCTGGGAGGCGGAGCCGACCTCACTACGTGGTCCGGCGTGCTCGGCTTGACATACTACCAATAGCCGTCGCCGAGATCGTGGCGGTCCCGGTCCCGAGGTGCATGCGTCACTTCCTCGGCGGCGCGGCAGAAGTGCAGCGTGCCATGCGCCGCCGCGCTATGCCTCCCCCTGCCGCCCGCCGCGCTTCAGTGCCTCGATGATCGGAGGCCAGATGCTCGGGTCGGAGGGATAGGGCTTGTAGAGCGAGAGGCGGTCGGCGACGCCGCCGAGACGATCGAGCAGCTGCTCTGCAATCGTCTCGGGCGCGCCGCGCACGGCGAAGGCGTTCAGAAAGTCGTCGTCGACGAGCTGTCCCATCTCGAGCCACTTGCCCTGCTTGGAGAGCCGGTTCAGCTCCGGCTGCAGGCCATCGAGGCCGCAGGCCTTCATGGCGGGCAGGTAGGCGGGGGTGGAGCCGTAGAAGCCGAGTAGGTTACGGATGCCGGCCTCTGCCCCCTCGAGCTCTTCGGGCGTCCTGCCGGTGATCACCATCGTCGACACCGAAAGCACGAGGTCACCGCGCGTGCGCCCGCTCTTCGCCAGACCGCGGGCCAGCGCCGGTAGCACGAGCTCGTGCAGGTAGGGCACACAGTTCATGGGATGCACGATCATGCCATCGGCCACCTCGCCCGCGGCCTCCGTCATGTGAGGCCCCACGGCGGCGATCAAGATGGGAGGCGGACCGTAGGCGTTTGGGCCGGGATTGAAGATCGGTGTCATCAACCTGTGGGTGTAGAACTCACCGCGGAAATCGAGCTTCTCCCCCTCTTGCCAGCAGCGGAAGATCGCCTTCATCGCCAGCACCAGCTCGCGCATGCGCGCCGCGGGGCGCGCAAAGTCGCAGCCAAAGCGATTCTCGATATGGGCGCGAACCTGGCTCCCGAGACCGAGCAGGAAGTGCCCCTTGGAGAATTCCTGAAGATCCCAGGCCTGGTAGGCGAGGTGCATCGGGTTGCGCGGAAAGGCAACCGCAATGGCAGTGCTGAGGTCGACGCCGGGCGCGTGCTCGGCGGCGAGCAGCAGCGGATAGAAGGGATCGCGACTGCCCTCCATCGTGTAGATCCCGTCGTAGCCCATCGCCTGGAGCTGCTTGGCACTCTCGCCCGCATTCGAGAGATCCGTGATCAGAGCGCCCTCGATCTTCATGCGTCGCCACCCGCGCGGGCGAGTACGGTCGGATTCTCCAGCGAGAAGAGCCGCCTGCGAAATGCGTCGGCTGGCGACTCGACCGCGACGAAGCAAGCCGCCAGCGTGTCGCCGAGCCGGACCTCGAGCACACCGTCGAAGAGGGTCGAAACAATCTCCGTCATATACGCAATCGTGATTTCGGCTCCCTCGCGCAACGGGGCTGGCAGCGGCAGCCGCGAAAACGGGATCCAGAGGCGGCTCGAGTTTGACACCGAGCGAGGCTAGCACTCGCACCGGCACGACCCCAGAGAGCGCGCAAGAGCCCAAGATCTCTTCAGCAATCAGCAGTGGCTATGAAGAGAGCTCCATCGAACAGGCGACCGGGCGGCGGCCAACGTCTTCGCCTGGGGCGAGATGCTCTACACTCGGATCCGGCTCCGTGGCGTTCTCGGCGACGTGGCCTCGAAGCGTTTGAGCGCGCCTCGAACACCTGCCCGCGAGTCGCCACGGGACCGAAGAGAGTCCGCTCAGCGGATCACAGAGGACGGACGCGTTGGCGAGCGGGCAGCAGAGCACGCGGCACTACGACATCGAGGGGCAACTCCTAGGCTACCCCACGGAATTTCGAGACGGATGCTCTGCCGCGGGACTCTTCCTCGTCAGCTCGCGCGTCGCCAATGACTTGATCGCCGAGAGCGGTTTCGAGGTGGCCGAGGTCGCACCTGGCCGGGCGGTCTTTGCCCTGACGTGCGTCCACTATACGGACACGGATTGCGGCCGCTACGAGGAGATCGCCGAAGCCTTCTTCGTCGAGAGAGTTGGCCGGCGCGGTCGTATTCCCTATCTCCGCACCTGGCTGGACATTCTGCGAGGCCGTATCGCCAGCTACACCTGGAATCTCCAGGTCACGACCTCTCTCTCGAAGGCCGCGGGACTGCAAATGTGGGGATTCCCCAAAACGATCGAGGAGATCGACTTCGATCGATCCGGCGAACGCGCCTGCTTCAACTTGCGGATGAATGGACAGACCGTCCTCAGCTATGCGGTTCGTGCGCAGGGACGGCAGTCTCCGGCTCCGATCAATTCGCCGGTCTACTCGATCTTCGAAGGGGCACAACACGTCAGCTATCTGAACCAGACTTATCGGGACACCGGATACCGGCCCGGGGGCGGCCGCCTTCACTTGGGCGATCACCCGCTGGCGCAGCAGCTACGCCAGCTTGGCCTGCCGCGGCGCCCCATGCTCGCCACTTGGAACGGCCACCTCAGCTTCAGCATGTCCGCACCCGAGAAGCTGTGACCTCGCCGACGTCAACGACCTTCGGCACCCGCGCCACGCTGTCCATTACCGCCCGCCACAGCGGGCCCTCCCGATGAACCCTCGCGTCGCGCTCGTTACCGGCGGAGCCAGCGGCATGGGTAAGATCTTCGCCCTGCGCATGGCGGAGCGCGGAACTCGCGTCGCCGTGCTGGACCAAGATGTACGCGGTCTGGAAGCTGTGGCGGAGCGATGCGAGAACATTCACGCCTATCATTGTGATGTTTCAGACCGCGAGAACGTCGACGCGGTCCTCACACGGGTCGTCGCCGAGCTCGGCGCCATCGATCGGCTGGTCCACTGCGCGGCCATCATGCCAACGGCGAGGCTGATCGACCAGGATGCCGAGCTGATCGAGCGATTGATGCACGTCAACTATGGCGGGACCGTGAACCTGGCCAAGGCCGTGCTGCCGGCCATGCTGCAGCGCGGCGCGGGTGAAGTGATCATCTTCGGCTCCACGGGCGGTGCGGTCCTGGTACCCGAATGCGGCGCCTACTGTGCGAGCAAAGCCGCAACGAACGCATTCGCGGAGGTGCTGATCGAGGAGACTCGGGGCAGTGGCGTTCACGTCATGCTGGTATGCCCGCCGCTCGTGGACACACCTCTCTTGCAACAGGCCTCGGAGACCTCCAACCCCAAGATCATTCGAGAGTCCATCGCGAGAAGGCAACTGGTCGCGCCCGACCGCATCGTCGACCACGTCGAAAGGGGCCTGGCCGATGGCGTAGCAATCCTCTTGCCGGGCGTGGCCACGAAACTCATCATGTGGGCCCGGCGAATCTCGCCACGCCTGCTCTGGCGCGTCATCCTGCGTTCCAACCGGGAATGACGAAGCAACGCGGGCGCCGATGAATAACAGGAGAGCGAAATGACCACAGCGAGAATGCGCCCTGCCCGCTTCTTCTCTGACATCTTCTCCGGCATCATCGTGCTTCCGCTCATCATCGCCGGAAACGGCTGCAACAGCGGCCAACGAATCGAGACGAAGCTGCCCGAGCGAGTGGCGCTCGCCGACAGCACCTGTCCGATCATTCACTGCGACACCTGGCAGACGGACGCGCTGCCCTTCGGCGGGCCAGAGGCACCTTCACAACAAGTTCCCGCCAGCTCGCTGGACCACCTCTGGTCGTCTCCGATTGCCGGCGGCATCCTCGACTACAGATACGAGGACGGCCGAACTGTATTCTGGGTCTCCCAAGTCGATCGCATCATGAAGCTCGAGCTCGACGACGACAACAATCTCGTGAAGCTCGCAGAGCTTCCCCTGCAGCCCAAGAAGTTCCCGCGCCGCAGCCCTGAAGAGATGAAGGCTGTCGTCGAGAAGCTCGACGCAACCACGCTCGGTACGCCTGACCACGACGCGCTGGCGGACGCATGGATGGACTACCAGCTCGAAGGACTGCGGGCCTACTACGCACTCGTGAACGACCAGGGCATTCTCTACGTGGGCAATCGCACGAGCATCGTTGCATACAGCGATGCCGAGCCGGGCAATCCCGAGTCGGGAATCGTAAAGGTCGGCGAGTTCGTCTTCGAGAAGCTGAAGCTCCAGCTCGGGCTGACGATGCCTCTCGCAATTCAGATCGGCCTCAATGTCACGCCAGATGGTCACCTCGTCGCGGTGACGATCGACGGCACGCTGATCGTGATCAGGCCGGATCTGAGTGAGGGCCACTACCACAATCTCAAGGGGGAGAGAATCTGGAACAGCATCGCGATCGATGACGAGGCCGGCATCTACGTGGCGGGAAACAAGGCCATCCACAAGCTGATCTGGACTGGCAGCGCCATCAGCACGAATGAAGAGGCCGGCGCCTGGAGCCTCCCGTACGCGATCGGGAGCCTCGATGCTTCTCTGCGTGCCGAGCGCGGCACCGGCACCACTCCGGCTCTGATGGGAAGCGAGCAGAGCCGCGACCAATTCGTGGTGACAGCCGACGCGGCGAACGTCAACAATCTGATGCTGCTCTGGCGCGACGAGATCCCCGAAGATTGGGAGCAGCTCCCGGGCACAACAAGCCGCCGCATCGCGGGCAGTCTGCCGGTCGACTTTGGCGACGCCAGTCTGACAAACTCCTACTCCGAGAACTCCGCCACCATCTTCGAATACGGCGCTGTCTTGGCCAACAATCAGGTCAAGACCAACGAGGCCATGCGCATGCCCGTGCAGCTGAAGATGAGGGATCCCGCGCGAACGCCCTACGGCGTACAGAAATTCCAGTGGCATGCAGAGAGCCGGAAGTTCGAGGTGGCCTGGACTCGAGCCGATGTCTCGAGCCCGAACAGCACGCCCGTGGTGGCGATGAAGAACCGCCAGCTCCACGTGGTGGGAATCAAGCACGAGCAATGGGCGATGGAGGTGCTCGACTGGGATACGGGCAAGACGAAGGCGGTCTACGGCCTCGGCAGCAGCGAGCGCTTCAATCCCATCATGCTGGCGCTACAGCTGCTCCCGAACGGAGACCCCATCTACGCCAGCTTCGGCGGCATCATCCACCTGAAGCTCGGCAGGCAATGATCTCGACGCAAGGGCCACGTCACAGAGCCTATCGGCGAACAACCCGTCGTTCGAGCGCGTCGGGTCTTCGAGCGTGTGGTCTGATCCCCTCGACAAGAGAGCCTGAGTCTGCGCAAACGATCCCGGCTCGAGATCTGCACGCTTTGTTCTTGCCTGCTTTCGAGCATGCCAGTTACAATCGAACTCACGCAGAGCAGCGTATCGCTCTCGCACGCCCCATCGAAATGAGCCATGCGACGGAGTCCGCCAGACTGCCCACAGCCCCGACTGGAGATTTCGATGAGTATCCTGGCCAAGATGCGCCATCGCTCTGGAATGCTCCTGTCTTGCGCCTTTGTCGCCACAGCCTGCCTGATACCGTTCGCTCAGGCCTGGAGTGCCTCGCAGTTCTTCGGCCTCGGCGGAATCGCGGGCAAGCCCGTCAGCAAGTCTCCAACTGCGTTCTCGACAGATGGGCTCAAGATCGTTGCGAATGCGTGCACCTTCTCGAGCTTCGATTCTGAGTGTTCGCCTTTTCTGTGGAGTCCAGAGGGCCCATCGGTCCCACTGGATCTCCTCGCGGGCGACAGTGACGCCACTGCCTGGGGGATGTCGAGTGACGGCCAGATCGTGGTCGGGGAGAGCCGGGACTCGCCAACGTCGAGCTGGGGCAGCACGGCTGTGCGATGGAGCAACGGGGGACCGCCTGTTCCACTGGCGACTCACGGCGAGTCGGTCGTGACGACGGCGCGATACATCACGCCCGACGGATCGGTCGTGGCTGGCACATGGTACGAATCGGGCAAGCCGAGGGCTCTTGGCTGGACCGAATCGGGCGGTGTGGAACAGTTGCTTGACCCGTCTCAGCCTACACTGGAACGAAGCACAGTGACCGGTCTTTCGGTAGGGGGGCAGATCGCCGCCTATCTGTATCGGGATAGTTCGGGATCAAGCCCGAGCCTGGCCGTGCGCTGGACACCCGACGGCGGCCTGGAGTCACTGGGGCCCCTGCCAGCGGGCTACGCCTCGAGCGACACTGTAGACACCGCGGAGCTTGGCGACGCGATCATCGGAAACCTGTGGACCGGCCACAGATTCGGCTCGAGCAGCGTCGCCTATCGCTGGACCTCGATCTCCGGCATGGAGGTCCTGCCCGTTCCATCGGAACACCTCGAATCACGTGCGCGAATCATCTCGCGAGATGGGAGCGTGGTGCTCGGCCAATTCAAGAATGCTGCGTCGAGCGCGCTGGAGTGGGAGGCCTTCCGCTGGACTCCTTCTGGCGGAATCCAGTCACTCGGCCCGGCCGCGGGCTTCGACAGCACCGGCGTTCGTGGGCTGACCGAGCAAGGTGAGGTCTTCTGGGGCTCGATGGACCGGACCTCACTCGAGCTTGTCTATGACGCCCAGAATACCTACGACGTATACCTGAGTCGGATCGAGCGGCGATCCTATCTCTGGAGCGCGCAGTCGGGACGCGTCGATTTTCCGCACATGGACCTCTCTCCGACGTGCGATCACGACCTCTGGAGCGTGATCGAGGACGTCACCGTCGACCGTTCCATCGTTCTGGGGCGAGGCCGCTGCCACGAGGCCGACCAGTTCTGGGAGGAGTTCGAACCGTTCGACCAGGCGTGGGTCGTCAGATCGACCACCGGTCAGCCTATCGAGAGATGGTTCGCATGGGATGAGGCCCATGGCTTTCGCTCGCTGGAGAGCTTCGTGCAAGACCAATACGGTGTCGATCTGACGGGATGGCAGCTGGACAGCGCCAACATCAGCGACGACGGGCAGATGCTCTGGGGCGTTGGCACTCACGACTTCAGCGAGGAGGCCTGGGTTCTATACGTGCCCGAGCCGTCCTCGTCTCTGATGCTCGCGAGTGGGGCGAGTCTTCTGGCACTGCTCTCAATGAGGAGACAGCGCCGTACGCGCTAGCAGGCGGGGCTCCATCCTCGCCGCCGCATCACCACCAAGCCGGCCAACCCGAGCAGAGCGAGAGTGAGCGTGCCTGGCTCGGGCGTCACGGTGGTCGACCTTGCCGTGCTTCCCGCCACTATTTCGAATGAAGCGCTGTGTGGGGTATCGAACGTCAGCACCGTGGGACCCATCGCTCCGGAGCCCGGCTCACCCACCCAGAGGTGCGCAACGACACTGAATGCACTCACGAAGACAGCCCGGGACGGACCCAGCCCATAACCGCTCAAGGAGAAATCGAGGTCTGAGCGAAGCATGCCGTCATCGGCCGGCGAGGGCTCGGCCGGCATCACCCCGAGTGAGACCGGCGCCGTCAAGAGCAGAAGAGACAGGCACAGGGCGATCAGAAGGATGAGTGCTGCCGGAGTGCGCATACCTCCCCCGGGCTGGAGCGAATGACGAGCCAAGAATCCCACTCATGGAAGTGGGCGCAGAGGGCGAGATATGGCAAGAAAACTGCCGGGCCCAGCTCGAATTCGGGTCGGCTCCGTCGCGAAAGCTAGGCTCGCCGAGCTGGATTGCGCGCACGTTCGAGAAGAATCCGCGGGGTGGCCGCGACTTACCTCGCGCGCTCGCGACGGCTCACACTGCAGAGCCCGAGCACGCCGATGCCCACCAGCAGCGCCGTGGTGGGCTCGGGGGTGATCACGCCCGTGGCGTTCGCGGCCTGATTGATCACCAGCGGCGGCTGAATACCACCCGATTCGTAGCCGAGCTGCAAGATACCGCTGCGAATCGGGTCCATCGTGATGTCGATATCGCCGAATCCGTCACCCACGGCGGCAACGTGGAAGACAAGGTTGGCGAGCCACTCGGCACCCGTCGTCGCAGCCCCGACGCCGGCGTTGCTTCCGACCTGGCTCGAGAAGAAATCGACCTGGACCTGATCTGCGAGTGTTGGGTGAGGGCTGCAGCCCATGCCCGCGTTCGGGCTGCCATAGCCACCGCCACACGAGTTGGCCGCCCTCAGGTAGGCGCACCTGGTGTTCATTTGGAGAAGGTAGTTATCCGTCGACGAGGCCCCTCGGTTGTAGGCCAAGACGCCCGTGTCGTAGATGACACCGATGCCGAGCAGTACCACGTCTGCCGCCCCCTCTGTGTCGAACGCCAACGTGATCGTCACGGTATCGCTGTGACCAAGGGTACTGACGCCGTCGTAGTTGCTCGTCACGTCGAGCCGCCATGCACTCGCACTCGTTGCGCCGACGATCAGCAGCGCGATCGCGAGCAAGCTCGCTGTCAGGAGTCGCATGCGGTCTCCTCCTCGACCGTTGCCTTCACCCGTTCGCACATCGCACCGTCCCAACGACTCGTGTGGCGCCGCTAGTTCCGCCGACGCCCCGCAACACCCAGCCCGATGAGGCCCAGGCTGAGAAGCAGAGCCGTGGTGGGCTCGGGGGTGATCACGCCCGTGGCGTTTGCGGCCTGATTGACGTCCAGCGGCGGTTGAATACCGCCCGATGCGCTGCCGAGCTGCAGGATACCGCTGCGAACCGGGTCCATCGTGATGTCGATATCGCCAAATCCGTCACCCACGGCAGCGACGTGGAAGACGAGGCTGACGAGCCACTCGGCACCCACCGTCGCAATCGGGACGCCGGTGTTCGATCCAACCTGGCTCGAGAAGAAATCGACCTGAATCTGGTCGGGGAGTGTCGGGTGGGGGCTACACCCCATGCCCGCGTTTGCCGCACCATAGCCACCGCCGCAGGAGTTGGCGGCCCTGAGGTAAGCGTTCCTAGGGGACGTGTAGAGCAGGTAGTTGTCCGACGACGAAGCCCCTCGGTTGTAGGCCAAGACGCCCGTGTCGTAGATGACACCGATGCCGAGCAGTGCCACGTCCACTGCACTCTCTGAGTCCAACGCCAACGTGATCGTCACGGTGTCGCTGGGGCTGAGAATGCTGACGCCGTCATAGTTGCTTGTCACGTCGAGCCGCCATGCACTCGCGCTCGTTGCGCCGACGATCAGCAGCGCAATCGCGAGCAGGTTGACTGTCGAAATCCGCATCTGGTTTTCTCCTTGATTGTTGATTTCACTGGTCCGTCCACCGTGCTGTGCCACGCGCCCGAGGGTCAAGTCCAGTTGGGCCGCTCAGAGCGGAGAGGATGAGCGGAGGATGATCAGGATGCCGAGTGCTGCCGGAGTGCGCATGGTTCTCCCGGACCGGGTCGACTGACGAGCCAAGACTCCTAATATGGGAGTGGACGCACAGAGCGAGATGTGGCAAAGAAACCGCCCGACCCACCGCAGATAGTGAAGCCCTTCGCCGGGTTGTGTAGGAGAGGTGGGCTCGCTGCCCCCCACCCCGCCACCTCATGGATCACATCCCGGTGGTGCGGTCCCATCTTCCACACGCCTCCCGGACGGCTCGGCGCGTGTGCGGTTCGCCACACAGGTTCGTGACATGTCCAGATACGATGCGTCTCGTGCAGGATCTGGTGCGAGGAGAGGCCTGGCGACAGTGCCAGATGTCGGACGGAAGACCCTTCATGGCCTCCAAGCCCGCGCTACCGACACGGTGAGAATCGAATGCCAGCCGGGCGACGACGCGAACCTTGCTCGCGAGCCCCGATTCGAATACCGAATCTAGTGTCCTGAGTCCGAAGTTCGCCAACTATCTCGACGACCATCCATCCTCGCTGGCTGCGTTGGGAATCCCTTGAAATATCGACGGATATTCCTGCGGTCTCCCGCCTTGCCAGCGAGGCGTCTGGGCGCCGATACAGTCGCCGAACTTCGGACTCAGGACACTAGCCCGGCTGCCGCTCGAATGACTTCGCCCGATCCGGCACCGCCACCCAGCTCTGCTTGCTGGTCGTCCAGATGTGCAGCGCCGGCTCGAGCGACGAAGTGTCGTCAAGCGTCCCCGCCTTCACATTCACTACGCCTTCCAGATACGTCGGCTCGTGGTAGATCCGCGTTCCGCAGTCAGCGCAGAACGTGCACCGCAGAGATCGCCCACTCTCCGAGCTTCGGGAGAAGTCCCGCAGCTCGCCTGTGAGGAGCTCGAAGTCGTCCCGGCGGATGACCAGGCTCATTCCGAAAGCGCTACCCGATTGACGCTGGCATTGCTTGCAGTGGCACACGGCAAGCGTGAGTGGAGCGCCCCTGACGCGGTAGCGCACATTGCCGCACTGGCAGCCGCCGTCTCGTGAATCGCTCATGACCACCTCCCGACGCTCAGGTTGCCGGACAAGCGAATGCCCGGACACATCCGTCAACGCTCCAGTCCGGGGGCATCGCCTACACGCTTGGTTTCACACCCTGCTTCCGAACACATCCTCGGCTTCCAGCATGCGTCCGTCCACCTGCCGCAGCCGGGCGTGGCTGCAACAGACGCCTCAGGTTCCCGCGTGTACAGATACTGAAGACACGCGACGCGCCGCAAGTCAGCGGTGGGGCTCAGCCAGGATCGCTTTGATGCACGCGGCCGCAGCGCGAACGTCGGAGACGGTGTGGTCGGGCCGCACCTCGCCGCTGTCGAGCGTCGACTGGCCGTGTCCCGTGCGAACCAGGATGGTCGTCGCGCCGACTGCAGCGCCCAGGCAGATGTCGCCCGCAGCGTCTCCGACGACGAAGCTACTGGCGGGATCGAAGCCGAGCTCACTCGCAGCGCGCTCGACCATGCCGGGGCGGGGCTTGCGACAGGCGCAGCCGTCGTCGGGGTGATGGGGGCAGTAGTAGATGCCGTCGAGACGAACATCCTCGGCGGCGAGCAGATCGCCGAGCCGCCGGTGGATCGTTGCGAGACGGTCGGGATCGAAGTAGCCGCGCCCGATCGCGCTCTGGTTGGTGACCACCACGAGACCGAGCCCCGCAACGGCCAGCTCGCGCAGCGCCTCGGCGGCGCCCTCGATCAGCTCGACGCCGTCGGGATCGGAGAGGTAGTGCTTCTCGACAATGAGGGTGCCATCGCGATCGAGCAGAACGTAGCGGCGCTGTGTCATCGGGCGGTCTCCGGGGCGGCGACGAATCGCGAAGCGCAAGAGCATACGAACGGGGCCGAGCGGTGTCCACGCGGGGCGCGACAGCGCGCGCAATCTCACCCGCTCTCTCGCCCCTGCCCCGCCATCTCGCGATAGACGCGCTGCAGCACCTCGAAGGCGGCCTTCTTCTCTCCGCGCTCGGAGATCAGTCCCTTGCGGTTCCAGTAGTCCTGCACGCCCTGATAGAGTCGCAGGGGTGAGCGGAAATCCTTCAGCACCCAGGGGCTGAGCCCCGCCAGCCCGGACTGTTGGCGCAGCATCTCGATCTGCCGCCGGTAGACAAGCGCTTGGTATTCCTCGCTATAGGCGACCAGCTCGTGCTCGGGCGCGTGCAGGCCCGCCTTGGCGCCCGCACCCAATTCGCTCATCAGCATGGGCTTGCTGCTCTCGCTCTCGATCCGGATGCGGTGCATGTGGTCGATCATCACGCGGCGGGTGTGGTGGCTCGAGAAGGGACCGAGCAGGCCCATCGCACCGCTGTAGTACCAACCGAAGTACTGGTTCAGCGCCTGGACGTCCACCAGCTCTGCCAGTGGATCACGCACGCGATAGATCCAGTCTCCCGTCGGCAGTCCAAGCAACGCGGGGAGGTATCCTCGCATCACGAACTGCACCAGATCCCCGGCCGACGTCAGCAACGCTGCGGTCACGAGGCGGCTGGGGTCAAGGCGACGCACGTGCTGCGCCAGGGCGCTCATGAACTGCTGCCGCTCCGGGCTGGTGGGCGTCTCGTTGCCAATGCTCCAGAGCACCACCGAGGCGCGATTGCGGTCTCGCGCGATCAGCTCGCTGAGCTGGCGCTCCGCGCGCGCCCGAGTCACGGGATTGCCGAAATCGATGTCCCAGTAGACCGGGATCTCCTCCCAGACCAGGAGCCCCAGGCGGTCGGCCAGTCGGGCCATGTGCTGGCTGTGGGGGTAGTGGGCCAGACGCACGAAGTTGGCGCCGAGCTCGCTCGCCCAGCCGAGCAAGCGCTCGGCGTGCTCGGGGCTGTGGGCGCGCCCCTGCCCCTGTCCGGGCGCTTCCTCGTGCAGCGAGATTCCGCGCAAGAAGATCGGCTGCCCGTTGAGCAGAATCTCGTCGCCCCGTACGGCTACGCTACGAAACCCGATCTGATCACCAATCAGATCCTCGCCGCTCGAGATCTCCACCTCGTAGAGCCGGGGGCGGTCGGGCGTCCAGAGCTCGGGCCGGGCCGAGACGGCGAATTCGACACGACCCCGCTCGTCGCTCGTCATCTTCCGGTCGACACCCAGCTCGGGGATGCGAAGCCTCACCTCGCGTCCAGCTCGCTCACCCTCGAGCTCGATCCAACCGCCGATGCGGTCGTCCGCGTTCTCCACCAGCTGTACGAGGTAGTCACGCACGAAGGTTTCGGGTACGTCGATCAGCAGGACATCACGCGTGAGTCCGCCGTAGTTGTGCCAGTCGGTCGTGGGCGCCGGGACGTCGTCCGCCCCTCGCTCGCTGTCGACCCGTACGACCAGCAGATTGTCGCCCTCACGCAAGCGGCCGGTGACCTCGAAGTTGAAAGGTGTGAACCCGCCTTCGTGGCGACCCAGCAGCAGGCCATTCAGGTAGACGGCTGCGCGATAGTTGGCCGCTCCGAACCAGAGATAGCTGCGCCGTCGCCGCTGCGGCGTGTGGGAAAACTCGCGCTTGTACCAGACCACACCCTGGTAGAAGACGAGCCGGGGATCCTGGGTGTTCCAGTCTCCGGGCACCTCGAGCCGCAGCCCGTTGCGAAAGGAGAACTCGGCCAGATCACTCGGCGATTGGGGCTCGACCGCGCGCGGCGCTACGCCGGCCAGGTCACCCTGGCGATACGGGTCGATCACCGCCTCCCAGCTGCCACCCAAGCGGGTGAATCGGCGGGCGTAGACGTTGGCAATGGGGGCCGAGGCGGCGGTCTGGGCATTCTCGACCACTGAGCGCTGGTGGTCGAGGATCTCCTTGGTCCGCCTGGGCCAGTCGCCAACCCAGAGATAGACCGTGAGGGCCAGGCTCGCCGTTCCCAGCACGAAGAGCAGCACGCTAAGACAGCTCCAGAGCTGGCGCTTCATCTTCCAGTGACCTCCCCCACCACTCTAATGCGCCCGCCCTCCCGATTGCCACTGTCACAGGCGCCGGCCCCTCCGCGCGCTTCGGCGAGCCGGGGAGACGAGCACACCCGTGCTCCGATCCGGCCTGGCTCGGTTCTTCTTTCCATCGACCACGAGGGCGAAACCCCGCGAGCCTTCGCATGTCACTCTCACAATTGTGTTGATTAGAAACTGCCAAGCGCGCACGATCTCGCTAGAAGCCATCTCACGGCCCAGCAGAGCCGAGATGAATCATCACAGAGACGCGAGGGAATCATGAATCGCTGTAACACCACTGTATCGATTGCGACCCTGCTCCTGGTTCTGTCTCTTCCCTTCTCTATGGCGGGTGCCGAGGAGGAAAGAATACCAGCCACCGCGAGCCTCGATCTCTTCGACGAATTCATTGCGAGCGAAGCCGAGCGCGTTTCCTCTCGAAAGCAGATCAACGCCTCGACGATCGGGGACAACACCAACGCTGTGGTGGAGCGAAGCTCCGTCTCCGACTTTCTCGGCGTTGCGGCCAACCTATCCGGAATCAGCGAGGGCGCGGCGAGTGGCGGAAAGGCAAACTCCGTGTCCGCCACTGTTTCGCTCTTTTCCCTCGCTTCTGCGCTGACGGGCACCTCTCCCAACGACAGTGAGTTCTACAACCGCCAGCTCAATCGGCAATTGAGAAACTTCGCCTTCACGCTCGGATACGATGCGCCCGAAAGCAGTCCGCAGCGCGAGGCAAAGATCGTTGGATTCAAGTGGCGAGTCTACGGCGACGCGAGCAAGTCGGACGATCGAGTCATGAAGATTCCGTTCGTCGAGGGATTCAGGCCCACGCTGACCATCAACGCCCTGCGGGCCGCGAGCCCGGCGATGTGGCTCTTCGAGCCGCAAGGAGTGCCCTCCGAGCGCCTGCTGGCGGAATACCTCCACGAGCTCCTGATGGCGCAGGTGGATGCCAATGACTACTCGGAGTCGAATGGCAGGTCGTTCGATGCGAACCTCACCGCGCTCCATAGTCTCGACAAGTCGAAAGCGGACGAGGTCTACAAGCGGATGCAGGACAAGAAGAATGGGCAGGCTGTGAGCTGCGGCGGCGATAGCAGTGACCCAGGGCTGAATGCCAAGCTGGCCTCCCTGCGAAGGACCAACGCATGCAAGCCCGACAAAGCCGTTCAAGATGAGGTTCCGGGCCACCACTACGTCACCACGATCCTGTGCAAGGGAGCTGCCCGTGCGCCTATTGAAGAAGCTCCGGGCAAAGATCCAACGAGTCTTGCACGAGCCACGAAGGCGTGGGTATCGGGCGAGCGGGAGAGCGCATTCAACTACCTGCGAAAGCACATCCAGGAAACGATGGATGGCAAGAGCGCGGCGGAGCGAGCGGATCTGGACGAGTCTGCGGCGCGTCTGATCAACGAGATCAACAAGCGCAGTGAGCTCGCGCTCAACTTCATGTCCAAGCTGAGGGATGGTCCGGAGAACAACAAGTACACCGTGGACTTCGTCGGGGAGGCGACCCCGTTCCACCACCGCAACGACATCTTCGGTCAGCTGAATGTCACCGTGAATGCCGGCTTGGAATATGAGGAGGTGCTGAGCGGTTCGGACAATATGGTCCTGCGTGCGGCCGTGGAGTTGCAGCTACCGCTCTCGCTGGGCCCCTATACACCGAGCATCGCGGACATGCGGCCGGAGATAAGCTTCGGAGGCTTCGGACGCTGGTTCGAAGAGGCCGGGGATCAGTACCAGGGCCAGGCGAAGCTGACGCTGCATCTCCTGCAAGGGATCTCGCTACCGCTGAGCTTCACCGTGGCGAACCGAAGCGAGCTGATCGATGAACTGGAAACCAAGGGAATGGTCGGCTTCACGATCGATACGGCAGCTCTGGCCGGCATCGCGAGGAGTTCCCTCGTTCCGTAGCACCTGAACGGGCCGGCAGACCTGGCAGTTGCCGCACCGGCTGATCCTCCGAGCCCCTATTCCGCATGCACCGCACCCTCGCGCAGCAGCTCATCCACCAGCTCCTCCGAGTAGCCGATATCGCGCGTGAGGGCGTGGGCGAAGTCGCTGCCGTCCAGGACCTGCTGGTGGATGCCGTCGGCGTTGCGCTCGAAGCGGGTGGTGGCGAGGTAGTTGATGAGGTGACTCTCATGGTTGCGGCGGGCGTAGAGGAAGGCATTGAAGGGGCTGTCCTCACGAGAGGCCTCGTAGCGCTCGAGATAGAAGGGCTCGTCGACGGGATCGTCGAGCAGGCGGCAGGGAACGGGCTCGGGCCGCCAAGCGTTGCTGAAGTGGAGGAGCCAGCCCGCGTCGTGCGCCTCACCGCGGGCGGAGAGAAGCGCATGGTGCTGCTCGAACGAGCCGCCGGGCGTCAGCTCGAGGCTGGCCTCGGTCAACATGGACGAGTCGACCAGTAGCTCCCGCCCTTCGAGCCGTACGAGCAGGCTGCCGTGGTTTCGCACGCCGGTGTCGAACATCGACGCCGAGATGCGGCGCACGTCGAAGCCGCAGGCGGCGAGCAGTGCGCCCAAAGCGTTGCTGGTGGGCCAGCAGGTTCCGGCGGCGCCGTGCCGCAGCCAGAACGAGAAGAACTCGTCGGGATCGCCGCCGGGAAAGGGCCCTGGGGCGGACCGCCGCAGTGCCAACCGCTTGCGCGCGTTGTCGAACGGGATGTTGCGACACCAGCCCCGGTAGAGGGTATCCAGGCCCGCACGCGTGAGGTCGGGCGTCGCCGCCAGCCCAAGGCGCTGCAAGATCTCTTCGACGCGCTTCGGGCTGAGGCCGCCCATCAAACGTCAGGCTTCTTGCCCGGGCGACGAATCGGCCGGCGCCGAGCCTTCCGGCAGCGGACAGAACGCACCTTCGGAGAAGTCGGCGGCTTGCACGTCGAAGGCGCGGTTGAACCGCGAGCGCAGGTTCTCGTGGGCGATGGCCGTCGTCAGCTCGACCATCTCGGGCTCGTCGAGGAAGCCGCGTAGCCGCTGGAAGAGTTCCTCGCCGACTGTGGCCGGCGTGCTGGTCAATGCCCGGGCATATTCAAGAACAGCCAGCTCCTCGGGCGAGAAGGCGTCGCCCGCCGGGTTGCCGGAGATGTTCTCGAGCTGACGTTCGCTGATGCCCGCTTCTCTGCCGCCGGCAGAGTGGATGTCGATTCAGAAGGGACACCCGACCATGAGAGCCACCTTCAGCTCGGCCAGCCTGCGCAGCTTGGGGTCGAGGTGGCGGGCTCGGTCCAGGTGCAGCTCCCACAGGCTCCAGCCACGCAGCAGCTTCGGCACATGGGCGACGATGGGCCAGGTCTCGGGCAGGCGGCCCATGCGCCTGCGGATCGCCCCCAGCAGCAGCCGAGCCGTCCAGGGCGTCTTCTCACGTCTCGCTCCCGCCATGCGCGCCATCGCTCGATCTCCTCAAAGGCAGAGGAGTATCGCGCTGCAGCGCTTATGTCACCCGCACGCTGAACCGGCGTCAGCTCGCAGCGGCGGCCGCCGCCCCGCCGCAACGCGAGAGGACCCCCGAGCCGCCCGCTCAGCTCGGTTGGGAGCTGCTCGCGTTCCGTACTAATCTGGCCTGAGCGCGCGAGGTCGCGCGATCCACCACCAGCCAGAGGTGAACCATGATCCTACTCAATCCCAAGCAGCACGATCGCAAGTATCCCGACGAGAGGTCGCGCGAGATCATGCGCAAGACCATCGCGTTCTTCGAGGACAAGGGGATCGGGAGGATCAAGCGGGACGACCACGAGCGGTCGTGGTATGCCGACTTTCTCGAGTTCCAGAAGAAGGAGGGCCTCTTCGCCAGCCTCCTCACGCCCGCGCCCTATGCGAGCGGAAATCCAGACACGCGCTGGGACACCTACCGCAACTGCGAGTTCAACGAGATCCTCGCCTTCTACGGGCTGGCCTACTGGTACACCTGGCAGGTCACGATCCTGGGGCTCGGCCCCATCTGGATGAGTCCCAACGAGGCGGTCAAGCAGCAGACCGCGCAGCTGCTGAGGGAGGGCGGCATCTTCGCCTTCGGGCTCTCCGAGAAGGAGCACGGGGCCGACCTCTACTCCACGCAGATGGCCCTCGCCCCGCTGCCGGACGGCACGTTCAAGGCGAACGGCCGCAAGTACTACATCGGAAACGCCAACCAGGCGGCGCTGGTCTCCACCTTCGGGAAGATGACCGACAGCGACGACTTCGTCTTCTTCGCGGTGGGGTCCAAGCACGGGAAGTACGAGTGCGTACAGAACGTGTGCAATTCACAGAACTTCGTGGCGGAGTACGCGCTTCACGACTACCCCATCACCGAGGCGGAGATCCTCACCAAGGGGCGGGACGCCTGGGACGCGGCGCTCAACACCGTCAACGTCGGCAAGTTCAATCTCGGCTGGGCCTCGATCGGCATGTGCACGCACGCTTTCTACGAATCGATCGACCACGCCACCAACCGGGTGCTCTACGGCAAGCGCGTGACGGAGTTCTCGCAGGTCAAGCAGCTCTTCTCCGACGCCTACTGCCGGCTCGTGGCCATGAAGCTCTTTGCGCTCAGGGCCTCCGACTACATGCGCGCCGCATCCCCGCAAGACCGGCGATACCTGCTCTACAACCCGCTGGTGAAGATGAAGGTGACGACCCAGGGCGAGGACGTGATCAATCACCTGTGGGACGTGATCTCCGCCAAGGGCTTCGAGAAGGACACTTTCTTCGAGATGGCCGCGCGGGACATCCGGGCCCTGCCCAAGCTGGAGGGCACCGTTCACGTCAACATGGCGCTGATCATCAAGTTCATGAGCAACTACTTCTTCAACCCCGGCGAGTTTCCGGAGATCGGCAAGCGAGACGGACCGGAGAACGACGACTTCTTGTTCGAGCAGGGGCCGACGAAGGGACTGGGCAAAATCCAGTTCCACGACTACAAGACCGCCTACCAGGGCGTGGACATCCCCAACGTGCGCGTGCTGGCGGAGCAGATCGAGGTCTTCGTGGAGTTCCTCGCGCAGGCCACGCCCAGCCAGGAGCAGGCGACGGACCTGGACTTCCTGCTGACCTTCGGCGAGCTGTTCAGCCTGGTCCCCTACGGTCAGCTGATCCTCGAGAACCAAGAGATCTACCAGGTGGAAGACGAGGTGATCGACCAGATCTTCGACGTGCTGGTGCGCGATTTCTCCAAGTACGCGCTCCAGCTCTACTCCAAGACCAGCAGCACCAGCCGGCAGATGGAGCTCTGCTTGAAGATGATCCGCAAACCGGTGGTGGACACCGCCCGATTCGAGCGCGTGCTCGAGAACCACATCTACTCACTCAATGGTGTCTACTCAGCGAGCGACTGACGGGGGGGCGTCTTCTTGGCGGGCTCGCTACGCCCGGTGAGGAGGACGCTCACAAACGGGCCGATCACCGCGAAGTGTACATCGGCAGAACTCTCCGGACTCGAGGCCGCGCTTCGTGCGGAGGTCGAACGACCACGCGAGGCCAAGCGCGCCCACGTTCCCGGCGTCGATGGTGGCGAGCGGGCTGTAGCGTTGCTCGTCGTGAGTGCGGCCGTGGCTCAGCCACTGGCCGGGCTCGCTGTCGGCGGCGACGATGCGTGCGTGGTCGACGCGAGCGTACTCGGCGGCAGCAGCCCCCGACGCGACCAGCCACACGGCCAGTCAGCCCGCCGCGCGTAGCAGAGACATAGGGCTCACTCGGCGATCGGCGGCGGCGGAACAACCTCGGTGTTCGTTGACGCCAAGTAGCCGAGCACGAGTGTTTCGACCCGCTCGGGCTGCTCGGGCAGCAGCGCGTGCCCGGCGTCGGCGATCTCCACGACTCGAACGCGCTCCGGGTAGCGGCCCCGGAGGGCCTCGGCCCCGCCCGCGGCCACCGCGTCCTCGCTGGGCTGCAGCACCAAGATCGCAGCCCTGCCGCCGGCGCCCCACTCCGCGAAGGGCGAATGCGCCGTCGCCCGGGCCTGCGCGAGGCCCGCCCACGGATACCAACCCCGGAGCCAGTGCTCGGGCAGCGGGCTGCTCCGCGCGAAGAACGCGAGGCGCACGGCGTTGCGGCGCACATCCTCGGGCCAGATCGCGAAGAGCGCCTTCGAGATCGCGGCGGCCGTTTCGCGCGGCGTCGGCGCCTCACCCCCCGCGGCAAGCAGCACAAGCGCGCGGGTGCGCTCCGGGAAGTCCGTCGCGAAGCTGCGGGCGATGCGGTTTCCGTAGGCGTGCCCCACGACGACGACCGGCTCCGCGACACGCTCGGCGGTGAGCACTGCATCGATATCACTGGCCAGTGTATGCAGCGTGATCTTCACGGACGGCAGTGTGGAGCCATCCACGCCCCGGGGCTGAATCGCCAGCGTGCGGTGGCCCGCCGCGTTGAGCGAGACGACCAACTCGTTGAAGTCCGAGGCGGATCGGCCGTAGCTCGGCAGCAGCACCACCGGCGTCGTGTTCGCCGGTCCGCGCACGAAGTAGTGGATCTCGGCTGCGCCGGATCGCGTCGAGGCGCGCTGCCCTTGCGCGTGTCGCGCGGGGTTGTCGCGCAGCGCGAGCATGACTACGAGCGCGAGCGCTGCCACGAGCGCCCCGAGCACGATCGCGGCCTGCAGCAGTCGCCTGCGCAGCCTGGAGGCGCTCACGCTTCCACCCTCCCCCGAGCCCCGGCCTGGAGCCCGAGCAGCGTCGCGGGAGCGGCGATCGCCGCGGCCAGCACGCCGGCCCAGACCCCTTTCAGCGCGGCGTAGACCGGGCCCGTGAGCGAATCCGTCGCGATGGCGAGCACCCCGAGCACCACCGCGCTGAGCGCCGCGCCGAGCAGCCCGAACGACAGGCTGGTCGTCCACGCGCTTCGGCCGTCTACGAGGCGCGTCCAGGCCACACTCGCCAGCGCCTGCGCATTGCCGCGCCGGGCCTTGCGCCGATTGATCGCCATCACGATCGCCGCGACCGCGGCCGAGAGCAGGAAGCCGGTAGCGAGCAGATCGGGCCCATAGGCAGGCGCGTCCCACAGGCTGAGCACGGCGTGCCCGCCGAGCAGCCACCATGCGATCGCGCCGTTGATGACCAGGTTCGCGACGAAGTTGCCGACGGCCGCGCGCCGGATTTCAGATCTGAGTTCGTTGCTCATCGGGCTCCCCGGCTCGCGCCACGCCACTGACGTCGCGAACCAGTTGAAGTGATTGCGTTCGGCTCAGTCGGGCGATCGAGCGGCGGCGGCGCGGGGCGAGAGCGCCGATCCGAGCACATCCGCGCCGAGTCGCAGCCGATCCGCCAGCGGATAGGAGGGGTCGACGACCCACGTCAGCAGAATCTCCAGGTAGGATCCCGCCACGATCTCCGCCAGTAGGGAGGGTGGCACGTCGCTGCGTACATCCCCCTGGTCGACGCCGTCTTGCAGCAGCTCGGCCAGAGCGTCATGCATCCGGCCCGTCCGACTCCGCCGCTCCGCGACGTCGCGGCGCCGAGCGACCGTCTCGAAGAGCAGCGCGCGCGAAAGCTCGGGGCGCAGCTGCAGCCCCGTGGCGCCCCGTGCGAAGAGCATACGCAGGCGCTCGATCGTGGAGACCGGGCTGCCGCGCACCTCGGCGACGCCGTCGATGAAGGCGTCGGTCATGCCGTCACCGAGCTGGGCGACGAGGGCCGACTTGCCGGCGAAGTACTTGAAAAAGGTCGCACGCGAGATATCGGCAGCCTCGGCGATCTCTTCGACCGTGGTGGCATCGAGACCGTGCTCCGCGAAGAGACGTGCAGCGGCGCTCATGATGCGCGCGCGGGTCTCGCGCTTCTTTCGTTCGCGCCGGCCGACGGGCAGCGCGGCGGCTTCCAGTGTCGTCGCCATAACGAGACACTAATCTCTTATTGGACTCCAGTCTATTCTAATATTACCGTCGCGATACTCCCTACAGGGAGTCACTCCACAGCATCGAGGCGAGCAGCAGCCGTCGGATTGCGGTCGCGAGCGCAGCAAGTCCTCGGCTTTGCATAGCTCTATAACATATATCATAATGGGGTAATGGCCCAACCCAATCGCACCAAGAATGTCCTCCTCGGCTTCCTCAGCTGGGGCCCGATGTCCGGCTACGACCTGCGACAAGTCATCGAGGGCTCCATCTCGAACTTCTGGGCCGAGAGCTACGGGCGCATCTACCCGATGCTCGCGCAGCTCGCCGAGGACGAGCTGGCGACGCGCGTCGAGAGCCGGTCGGAGGGTGGTCGACTGCGGCACACCTACCAGCTCACCGACCAGGGGCGCGCCGCATTCGCGGAATGGCTGCAGGCCCCGGTCGTGCCGAGGCCGCTCCGCAACGAGCGACTCTTGAAGCTCTTCTTCGGGGCCCGCGCCGACGTGACGGTGTCTCTGAAGCTCGTCGAGCAGTACCGCATCGAGCTCACGGGGGCGCTCGAGCACTACGCCGAGATCCGCGAGCGCCTCGAGGCCGTCAAGGACGCCAACGACACGCCACCCGATCATCGCTTCTGGCTGATGACCCTGCGCAGTGGAGAGATCGAGGCCGAGGCCCAGCTCACCTGGTGCGCGGAAGTCACTACAGAGCTGAAAGCCTTGTCCACCGGCAACACCAAGGAGATCTCCAAGTGATGAAGCCCGCCCTCATCTTCTTTCTTTCCCTCGTGGCGAGCGTCTTCGCTCCACTGACTGCAAGCGCCGGAGACGTGCGGGTCCGCTTCATCGGCATCGAGCAGGAGATCGGCAAGGTGTACGCCGCCCTCTTCGACAGCGCTGCCGCTCACGAGGCGGGGGAGCGAATGGCCGGCCAAGACGCAATCGCTGTGAAGGCGGGCGTCGAGATGGTCTTCGCAGACCTGCCGCCCGGCACCTACTCGATGCGAGCCTTCCACGATCTGAACGGCAACGGTGAGCTCGACCGAAGCTTCGTCGGCAAACCGAAGGAGCCCTACGGCTTCAGCCGAAATGCCCGCGGTCGCTTCGGCCCCCCGTCTTTCGATGAAGTCTCGTTCGAGTTGAATGAAGAGGGCGCCACGCTCGAGGTACGGCTCCACTGATCTCGGCGTCGCAGCTCCCGGTCGGATCGGGAGCCGAATCGTTGAGCCGCTCCCCGGCTGAGACGCCACATCCTGCTGCACGAACCCACCAGGAGACTTCATGCACATTTCCACCATGATCCTCGGCACCCTCGCCCTGCTCTCGGCCGCGAGCGTGCTCGTGCGCAAGCCCTGGACCAGCGTGATCGCGCGACGAAACAACCCGCCGGAGCTGTGGCAGACCCCTCTCTTCCTGGAAACCAACCTGGTCTTGTCCGGCGCTTGCGCACTGCTCTTCGGCCTTGCCGCGCTGCTGGCACAGACAGCTCCGCTATGGGCGAACCTCGGCTTCGGCCTGCTCCTGGCACTGCTCGGGCACTTCTCCACGAAGGCGGGCGCCTGGTACTCCGAGCGACGCATGGCAAGCATGGGCATCGAGCTGGACGGCCACGCGGACGTCGTTCAGGCCCTCCGGGCTCAGCTGGTGGCCGCCAACCCCTGGAACTGGGCACCGCCCCGCTTCGGGGAGTCCCAAAGCGGCGAGACCGACGTTCTCGTCATCGGCTCGGGCATCGGCGGCCTCACGGCGGCGGCGCTGCTCGCAAAGAATGGGCGGCGCGTCACGGTGATCGAGCAGCACACGATTCCGGGGGGCTACAGCCACTCGTGGAAGCGTATGATCCACGGGCCCTTCGGTCGGGCGCGGGCCCAGTTCGATGCCGGCGTGCACGATGTGAGCGGAACCCATCCGGGCGGGACGCTCGACAACATCCTGCGACGTCTGGGCGCGCACGATCGCATCGAGTGGTTGCCGATCCAGCAGGAGTACGTGACGCCTGCGCTTCGTCTGCAGATTCCGGAAGACTGGGAGACTCTGGTCTCGGCGCTCGGCGAGCGCTTTCCCGCCGATGCCGACGGCGTCCGGCACCTCTTCGTCGAGATGCGCGCCGTATACGACGGGCTCTTCTCGCTGGCACAGTGGCCACTCGGCGTTCCGAGGCCACCCCAGACGGTGGAGGCCATGCTGGACTTCGCAGCCAAGCATCCCAAGGCCTTGCAGTGGCGCGAGGTGTCCTTCACGACAATGCTCGATCACTTCCTGTCCGACCCGGATCTGAAGCAGTTCCTGAGCGTCCTGACCGCCTACCTGACGGATCGGCCCGAAGCGCTCACCGTCGGCCAGATGGCACCGATCTTCGGCTTCTACTTCAACGGCGGGCGCTACCCGGCCGGAGGTGCGCAACGAATTCCGGATGCACTGGTCGAAGTCATTCGGGAGGGCGGCGGAGAGATTCTGTTCAAGAGAGGCGTGCGGCGGATCCTCGTCGAGAACGGCTGCGCGGTGGGTGTCGAGCTCGAGGGGGGCGATCGCCTGCGTGCCGCGGCGGTGATCTCGAACGCCGATCTCAGGCAAACGCTCACGACGCTTCTCGACCCCGAGCATCTCCCCGCGGACTACCTGAAGCGCTTCGGCCGGCTCGAGGCTTCCGCCTCCGGCGTCGCGGTACAGCTCGTCGTCGATTTCGTGCCCGACATCGCTCCCCTGACGATCGTCTCAGGGAAGAACCGCCTCGACTTCGCGATCGCAACGCCCTCGGCAGTCGACCCCTCGTTGGCACCCGACGGCTGCGCCACGCTGGAGATCTTCCGCTTCGAGCGACAAGCGGACGCGGCTGCGTGGGATCGCAGCAGCGACGACTACGCAGAGCGCAAGCGAGATGTCTGTGACGATCTGATTGCGCAAGCAGAAACACTGCTGCCCGGGCTGTCGGAGCACATCTTGTTCCGGGAAGACAGCTCCCCTCGAACCTTCGAGCGCTTTTCTCGGGCTGACGGAGGCGGGTTCTACGGCCCTGCCGCGGGCGCGTTGCTGCCCCCCGCCAAGAGCCCCATCCGTGGCCTGGTCTTTGCGGGCGCGGGCGTCTTCCCCGGCGCCGGGGTCGAAGCCGTGGTGATCTCGGGCGCTCTGGCCGCCCACTCACTGGACCCGGACGTCGCGGCGTAAGCGGCTCCGACGTGCCCTCTCAGCCACGAGAGGAACAACGGCTGTGATCGGGCGATTGACCGCACCGATCCCAGCGCGGCAAGACACCATACGAAGCGCTTCGGGACAAGCTGCGCTAGAAGAAGACGTGCGACTCGATCCGTGAGACCACATGCTCCGTGTTTCCCCGTTCGTGCCCGCGTAGGTCAACCATGACTCCGTTTGCAGCCCCTGCCCGCTCGAACGCAGCATGCAGACTTGGTCTGGTGCTGCTCGCATGCGTGTTGGCGGGCGCGACGCACGCCGCACAGGCCCGGCCGCTGTGCGAGGACGTCGGCACCGGTGGCTCGCCAGAGCGGCAGCACTGCCTGCAAGTCCAGCGGGGCATCCGAGCGAGCCTCGACGGCCATCTCGACCGAGCCGACTCGATCTGGACCCAGCTCGTCGCCGAGGATCCCGGCGATGCCGTCGCGCGCCTCTGGCAAGTCGAGACCGCGTTCTGGCGCGTAATCCTGAATGAGGGCGAGACCGCGAGCGACGATCTCATCCTCGCGCAGACCGACGCCGTGATCCGCCTGGCCGACGCGGTGCTCGAGCAGCGTGGCGACGACCCGGAGGCCACCTTTCAGAAGGGGGCCGCATTCGTCCACCGCGGGCGACTGCACGGCATCCGCGGGCGCTACCTGGCCGCGGGACGCGACGCTGAGCGCGGCCGCGAGCAGCTCGAACGCGCGCTCGAGCTGCGACCCGGCGACAGCGAGATCAAGTATCTGCTCGGCCTCTACAGCTACTACGTGAGCGTGGCGCCACGCATCCTGAAGTGGGTGAACTGGCTGTGGTTCGTACCCAAGGGCGACCGCCAGAAGGGACTCGCGTATCTGCACGAGGTGGAGAAGAGCGACGGCGCTCACGCGACGGACGCGTCGTTCATTCTGATGAACATCCACACCTATCACGCACCCCTCGACTTGACGGCGGCGCTCCGCACCGGGCGAGCTCTGCACGCGCGACATCCAGACAACGCTCTCTTCCACTCCGAGCTCGTCGAGACGCTCGTGAAGATCGGCCTCTACGACGAGGCCATCGAGACAGCGCTCGCGCTGGAGAACGCGCACCCCGAGGCCCACGAGGCGAAGGTGCGGCCTCAGCTCGCCCGTATCCTGCGCGCCCAGGCGATCCTGCTCGACGGCCGCGCCGAGGAGGCGTGGGCAGTACTCGCGCCGATGGACGCCGGGAGCAGCTTGCTGCCGAGCTGGGGTGGTGCGTGGCTGCACTTGGTGCGCGGACAGATTCACGATGCGCGCGGCGATCGCCCGCTGGCGGTGGGCGAGTACCAGAAGGTCGTCGGGCTGAAGGGGACCGCCTACAACAAGCGCGCTGCGCTCATCGCGCAGGCGGGGCTGCAGACCCCTTTCGAGCCCTCGGCATACGACGAGCTGCCCATGGTCAGCGCACGACCCTGAGGCAGCGGGCAGCCCGATCCGGATGCGGGATCAACGCCAGCGGCGCCCCTTGTTCGGAGAGAAGACGCTGCGCCAGCCGAAGTAGGCAACGGCGTCCTTGACGTTCGAGACCAAGCGCATGAAGGGGTTCATCGAGGTGTCGGTCACGAACTCCATCGCGATGAGCAGGCGCTGGTGCCCCTCGCCCAGGCGTGTGGTCCGGTGGTAGAGCCTGTCTCCGTCGAAGACGACGAGTGAGCCCGGCTCGACAATCGCGGAGCCCTCGGCAACCTTGCGCGTGTCATCCCTCGTGTGGAGCTTGTACTCGAGCCGCACGTCCGAGTCGTCGACCACGCCGACGAGTACTGTGTAACGCTGGCCGCGATAGAACGATGTGTCGTAGTGCCAGTCGATGTAATCGCCCGGCTCCCTATAGGCGTAGAGCGCGCAGCCGTGAAGATCGCTGTCCGGGCAGTACTGTAGCGTCGAGCCCGTGATGCCCGCGATCACTGAGAAGAAGGCTTCGCTCGAGTACACGGCGTAGATCGTTGGGGCCAGCTCGCGCAGCACGTTGCAGCCTACGCTCCCGCCCTTCTTCTGCCAGGGCACGCGATTGCGGTTGATCGCCGGCAGGAGCGCCTTCACTTCCTGCTGCCACTGCGCGAGCAGGCTCTCCGGCAGCAGCTTCTCGATCTTGAGGAACTCGCCCTGCTCGAGGTAGTCGGCGCGCAGGGCTTCGACATCGAGGCTCGCAAGCGAGCGGGCCAGAATCTCATCCGGGGTATTCGTGCGGTTCGGAGCGTTCGTGGTGTTCATCACGTCTTCCTGGCGATCAGCCGAGCCAGCTGACGAGGCCGTTGGCCAAAGCTGAGATCGCGAGTGATCCGGGGATGTGGCCGAGGGCGGCCGTCCAGGCGAAGCGCCAGAGGGGCACACGGAATATGCCCGCCCAGCTGTTGACGACGTGACCAGCGAGCGGGACCTGCCGCGCCAAGATCAGGAAGATCGGATGCCCGGGCGGGAAGCGCCGGAGCAGCCATTGCAGCCGGGGCGACGTGGTCTCCGGCAGGATCCCGAAGTCGCAGGCTGTTCGGCGGGCGACCACGTACTCGATGAAGCTGCCGATCATCCAGCCGATCCAGTTGAAGAGTGCGCCCAGCGCGAAGCCGTAGGCCATCGCGTTCGCAAAGCCGATCACCTCGTCGGGGAAGGGCGTCACCGTGATCGAGGCCTGCAGCAGCACGAGCACCGCGGCGGCCCACAGACCGAAGCGCTGCCGGACCATCTCGGCCCCGCCCTCGCCGCCGGCCCAGGTCCACGCGAGCGCGCCAACGGCAAGAGCCAGCACGATCATCTGCGCGCCGCGGGAGGACGCGATCCTGCGGATCACGGGGACCGACTCGCCGAGGGCGACTGTGGGATCCAGCTCAACCGACATGCGCGGCGCTCTCTCCGTTTGCGCAGCTCCAAAGAATCTCTGCAACTCGAAGAACCGAGACCATCGAGTTCTAGATGCAGATGCGAGAAGATTCGTTACCGAGTTTCCGACCAAGCCCGGAATCTCGTCGCCATTGGTGGACGATGGGGGGCGCGGCGGGCGCGCGGATCGGATCGCGCGGTCAGGCGACCGCGGGCCGGCAGGCCACCAGTAGATTGTCGCGGCTGTTCGACCGGATCCTCGAGCGGATCGCGATCCTCACCCAAAGCCGGCAGCGGGTCAGTGTACGGCCATCATGGGGGGCGTTCAGCGCTATTCCCGTTCACGCCGCCGAATCACCGTCATGCGCTCGAGCGTCATTTCACGAATGGAGTGGCCGATGCCGCCGAGTCCCAGCCCGGATTGACGATGCCCACCGAAGGGCATCCAGTCGACACGAAAGGCGGTGTGGTCGTTGACCATCACGGCCATGCCGTTGAGGCGCCGAGAGACATCGAGCGCCAGGTCGAGGTCGCGGGTGAAGATCGATGCCTGGAAGAACGTATCGGGTGCGTTGGCTCGGCGAATCGCATCGTCGAGATCGCTGTAGCGATACAGAGCCACGACCGGCCCGAAGATCTCGGCGCTGGACAAGCGGGCGTCGCCCGGCGGCTCTTCGACGATCGTCGGCGCGTAGCAGGTGCGCGAGATGCGCTCTCCGCCGCAGAGCAAGCTTCCTCCGCCCTCGACGGCCTCTCGGACCCAGCTTTCAACGCGCTCGACTTCGCGGGCCAGGATCAACGGGCCAACGTCCGTGGACGGGTCGAGAGGATCGCCGACTGTCAGCGCGACAGTGCCCGCGACGAGCTTCTTCTTGAGCTCATCGAAGATCTCCTCGTGGGCGTATATCCGCTGGACGGACACGCAGACTTGACCGGCGTGATAGAAGCCGCCCTTGACCAAGAGGGGCACCGCGTCGTCGATGTCCGCGTCGCGATGCACGATCGCCGGTGCGACGCCTCCGTGCTCCAGAGCGCAGCCCGTACCTGGCGCGAGCTTTGAGCGCAGCATCCAACCCACCGGCGCCGACCCGATGAAGGTGAGAAACGAAACACGGGAATCACTGACGAGTTTTGCGGTGACGTCGTTGTCGCAGATCAACATCTGACACCAATCAGGCGGCAAACCGGCCTCGTGCAAGAGATTGACGATGGCTTCGCAAGAGATCGGCGTGGTGAGCGCCGGTTTGACGAGAACCGGACACCCGGCCGCCACCGCCGTGATCACTTGGTGGATGATCAAGTTGAAGGGATGATTGAAGGCGCTGATCGCCAACACCACACCCCGCGGCTCGCGATAGGTGTATGCCGCGCGGCCGGCAGACGCCGGCGTCATGTCCATGCGCACTTCTTCGCCCCGTAGCTGCCAGAGCTCGTGGATCGCGGTCTTGATGCCTTCGACGCCTCGCTTGATCTCCAGCAAGGAATCCACCAGAGGCTTGCCCCCCTCCTCTGCGGCCTGCTTGGCGAGCTCGTCGGCTCGTTCGGTGATCGCGCCGGCCAAGCGCTCCAAGATCGCCACCCGAAGGTGGCCCGGGATCCACTGCTCGCGGTCTTGGTAGCAAGCATGGGCTCGCGCAAGCGCCTTCATGGCGCTCGCATCATCGATCAGCGCATACGACTCGAGTCGCGTCTCAGCGTACGCGCTCAGTACTTCCAGGTCGCTCATCGTCCTCTCCCTGCAGGCGCGAAGGCGCATCGGGGGATGCCGTTCATAGGACGCACGTCTTGTTCCGCAGCTGTTCGAAGAAGACCGCTTCGTTCTCGGAGTAGTCCACGGGTACCTCGATCAACTGGACACCTCCCTGCTGAAAGCAACGCTCGAGCGTCGCGGTGAGTTCGCCGGTTGCAGTGATTCGCGTGCCCTTGGCGCCGTAGCTCTCCGCGTAGCGCACGAAATCCGGATTCCCGAACTCGAGCCCGAAGTTCTCGAATCCAGCGCCGGCCTGCTTCCACTTGATCATGCCGTAGCCATCGTCTCGCAAGACGATCACGACCAGATCCAGCCCAAGGCGAACCGCCGTCTCCAGCTCCTGCGAGTTCATCATGAAACCGCCGTCACCGCAGATGGCGACGACATCGCGCTCTGGAAGCGCGATCTTTGCGCCGATGGCGCCGGGCAGGCCGGCCCCCATGGTGGCGAGCGCGTTGTCGAGAAGCATGGTGTTCGGCTCGTGGGCACGGTAGTTCCGTGCGAACCAGATCTTGTACATGCCGTTGTCGAGGGAGAGGATTCCGTCGCTCGGCATGGCCTGGCGAATATCGTAGACAATGCGCTGCGGCACGTTGGGAAAGAGCTGAGAATCTGACTTCTCGCCGTACACCTGTCTCTCGATCTCGGCGCGCACGCGGCCGAAATACGCGTTGTCCCAACCGTCGGATGGCTCTACCAGCCGCGCCAACTCGTTGACGTTGGCCGCAATGCATCCGATCACCTCGTGGTGCGGAAAATAGACGTCGTCCATCTGAGCGGGGTCGAAAGCGAGATGGATCACCGTGGGGCCATTCTCATGCATCAAGAATGGTGGCTTCTCCGACACGTCGTGGCCGACGAGCATGATCACGTCCGCGCGATCGATGGCGCAATGAAGGTAGTCGTCGTTCGACAGCGCGGCAGTGCCCAGGCAATGTGGATGACGCTCGTCGACCACGCCCTTACCCATTTGCGTAGCAAAGAAATACATGCCGCTCTGCTCGACGAAGCTGCGAATGGCGGGAAAGGTCTGTCGTCGGTTGGCCCCTGAAGCAATCGCGAGCAGTGGTCGCTTGGCCTTCTCGAGCAGATCGGCCGCGCGCGCGAGGGCCGCTTGACTCGCACCCGGTGGCGCGACGACCGTCCGGTCGAAGGGCGCGCGATCCACATTCTCGGCGGCGATGTCTTCGGGGAGCTCGAGGTGCACCGGGCCCGGCTTTTCGCTCTCGGCGATGCGGAAGCATTCGCGCACCAGGTGCGCGACGTTGTTCCCATCGACGATCTGCCGGGCGAACTTGGTGATCGGCTCCATCATTCGCACGACATCGATGATCTGGAAACGTCCCTGTTTGCTCTTCCTGATCGGCTTCTGGCCGGTGATGAAGAGTACGGGCATGCCGCCGAGCAGGGCATAGGACGCGCTGGTGGTGAAGTTCGTGGCGCCAGGGCCCAGCGTCGAGAGGCAAACCCCTGTACGGCCGGTGAGTCGGCCGTAAGCGGCGGCCATGAACCCAGCGGCCTGCTCGTGGCGGGTCAGGACCAGCTTGATCGATGACTCCCTGAGCGAGTCCAGCAGATCGAGATTCTCCTCGCCAGGAATGCCGAAGATGTGCTCGACGCCTTCGCTCTCGAGCGCTCTGACGAGCAGATCACTTGTGCGCATGATCGGTCCTCCGGCAGCGGGTCACTGGCTCACGAGCAGGCACCGAACGCCGGCAGGACGCAAACCGCGTGCAATCGGGCTCGGTGTAGGTACGGCGGGTGTTCTCCTCGGTTACACGATTGCTGGCGGACTCTACAGTAGGGCAGCCTTGCGACACCTGCGTGGAAAGAGCCGGTAACGATGGGGTGATCAGGTCACCGCGGCGACGTACAGGCTGATTCTTTCGCCGATCTTGCCGTACCATGAGTGGCCAATCGGGCGTAAGGGAAAAGGAAAGGGAGAAGGGCCCGTGAATCTCGGGGTGTATCGATCATGAGGACGCGCAGCCAGGAAAACGCGCTGCGGCTCGGAGCCTTCGTCACGCTGTTCGGCGTGCTCTTCAGCCACGCCCTTCTGGAGACAGCGCGCGACGCCCTCTTCCTGGCGAACCTGCCCGCAGAGCGCCTCCCGTGGGTCTATCTCATCATCGCCGGCCTGGCTCTGGGCCTGGCCATGACACGCGGCTCCCGGACGGCGAATTCGAGCCACCGGGTGCGGCTGATCGCCACCCAGCTCGCCGCTGTCTGCGGCACGCTCGGCTTCTGGTGGCTCATACCGGGCGACACCTCACTGGTCTACTACGCCCTCTACGTCTGGTCCGGTCTGATTTCGAGTCTCCTCGTCGTAGCGTTCTGGCTCACTCTCGGTGACTTCTTCACGATCACCCAAGGCAAACGCCTCTATGCCTCGATCGCCACGGGGGGGGCGCTGGGGGCACTTGCCGGCTTCGGACTCGCCGCTGTCGTCGCCCGCTACTTCGATCCCGATCTGCTACTGCTGATCAGCGCCTGCGGGTTCGGCCTCAGTGCACTGGCGCCCGCCTTCCTGCTTCGCGCACCCGCCGAGCCCTCCGATCGCCTGCAGCTCCGCGAACCCCGAGGCCACCAGGACAGCGATCCGTTGAAGATGCTCGAGTGCATCGCGGACGTGAAGAGCCACGCGTACGCGCGTCGCGTGGGCCTGCTCGTGATCCTCGCGACGCTGACCGTCACGGCGACCGACTTCCTCTTCAAGAGCGTGCTCTCCGACGCTGTCCCCGCGGAGCAGCTCGCGACCTGGTTCGCCAGCATCTATCTCGCACTCAATGCGGGCTCGCTGCTGATGCTTCTCTTCGTGGTCACACCCCTGATCCGGCGGCTCAGCGTGCACCGGGCGTTGGTCATTCTGCCCGGGCTAATGGCCGCCGGCGCGGCGTTACTGGTGCTGGGCGGCACACTGCTGCCCATCCTGATGCTAAAGGCGGCGGACGGCACGCTTCGTTTCTCGCTGCAGAAGACGGCGACGGAGCTCCTCTATCTCCCGATGCCCCCGCACTTGCGCAGCTCGGTCAAGAGCTTCATCGACATCATGGGACAGCACGGCTCGAAGGCGATCGCGTCGGTGGCGATCCTGCTGCTGGTTCCGCTCGAGTCCCACATCCTCTGGATTGGGATCGGTGTGCTCTTGCTCGCTCTGGCGTGGGGCCACGTGGCGTTTCACATCAGGGAGTCCTACCTCGACATCTTCCGCCGGTCGCTCAGCGAAGGCTCCATCGAAACGCGTATCGAAATCCCCGAGCTCGATCTCGCTTCACTCGAGACCCTCATTCGAGCCCTCAGCCACCCGGAGGACCGGCACGTGCTCGCGGCCCTGGACCTGCTTGTGGCCAAGCACCGAGTCGATCTCATCCCCAGTCTCATCCTCTATCACCCCTCCACGGTCGTGGTATCACGAGCCCTCGATCTCTTCGCCACCGCCGGGCGCCGCGACTTCCTGATGCTCACCGATCGCATGCTGGAGCACGAGGACCCCGAGGTTCGCGCTGCGACGGTTCGCGCTCTCTGGGCCACCGAGCCGAGCCGCGAGCAGCTCGAGGCACTCGTGGATTCCAACTGCGCCTGCGTCAAGATCAGCAGCATCACGGGACTCATGGTGCATGGCTGGCTGGATCGGGAGACGGCCGAGGCTGGCCTGCGAGCCGCTCTCGACTACCCGAGCCCGGAGCCTCGCATGGCGCTCGCACACGCGATCAAGCTTCACCACCTCGAGGCCTTCCGCGGGCCGCTGTTGGCGCTCTGCCGCGACTCCGATGCCGCGGTCCGCAGCGAAGCCGTGCGCGCGATTCGCGCGAGCGGAGATGCCTACTACACGTCCCACCTGATCTCGCTGCTAAACGATCGAACCATCCGAGAGGAGATCCGCCGAGCGCTCCAGGAACGCGGTGACGACTCACTCGAGTGTCTCGAGCAGGCGCTGGCCGATGCCGACACACCGCTGTCGGTTCTGCTCCACATACCTCGAACCATCTCGCACTTCGGAAACAAGCGCGCCAGCGAGATCCTGCTTCGCTACCTCAATGAAACACCGAGCGGGATGGTCCGCTACAAGATTCTGCGTGGTCTGGGCTCTCTGCTGACGGCGTCGACCACGCAAGAAGTCGATCTGACGCCGGTGCGGGAGGCGGTGGAGCACACACTCTCGAGAACGCTGCGACTGCTGCACTGGCAAGCGTGTCTCCAGCAGGGCTTCGCCGAAGACTCGAGTCGCGAGACCTGTGGCAGCAGGCTGCTGCTCGAACTACTGGCGGACAAGGAGAGGCTCGCGGTCCAGCGCATATTCCGTCTGCTCTACCTACTGCATCCGGAGGAGAACTTCCGGCGCATCTGGTTGGGCCTCCAGAGCTTGAGCCCGAGCAGCCGGGCGAGCAGCCTCGAGCTGCTCGACAACCTGCTGCCCCCGAACGTCGGGCGCGCCGTGCTGGCGCTGGTGGATCGCGCCTCGCCGCGGGAGCGCCTCATCTCGGCCCGCAGCGAGCTGGCCCAGCAGAACCTCGAATACGCCGCGCTACTTGGCGAGTTGATCGACGACGCCAGCACCGGCCTGTGCGGACTGGCGATGTACCACGTTGCGGAGCTGGGTCTCGCGCTTCCGAGCCAGGTCGTCCCGACCATTGACCCGGCACGCGAGGGCGCACTGGCGCGGCTGCACGCCCACGCGCTGGCTTTGCTCGAGCGGCTGCCCGAGGCCGAATCGACATCGGCGGCGCGGGATGTCGGCGAGGAACTCGCTGCCAATGCCTGAGCTGCCTCTCGTCTCGCCTCTCGATCGCGTGCTCTTCTTGCGCGCCCATCCCTACTTCCGCAGACTCGACGCCCCGCTACTGGCCGTGCTGGCGAGCCACACCGTTGAACGACATTTCCGACACGGCGAGGTGCTCATTCCAGAAGGCGAACCCAATCGCTTCTTCTACATACTGGGTGAGGGGCGTGTGCGCACGACCGAGACGGGTCGCGCATTCTTCGATGTATCGGCGCCGGGTGGAGTGGGGATGCTGCACACCATTGCGCGTCGGTCGCGCGAGACCGGCGCCATTGCGCTCAGCGACGGGCTGGCCCTCGAGATCGAGATCGAGAGCTACCTGCAGATCGTCGAGGATCACTTCCCCATGGTGCTCTTGCACGCGAACGTCACCAGTCGACTGGCCGCCGAGGCCGAGCGGGCAATCGGTCTGTGTCCCGGGTGCTCCGAGCGGCCAAGAGTTGCTGTCAGCGAAGTCGTGGAATCACTCGATCTCGTAGAGTGCCTTGCGCGGGTACGCCGCACGGAGCTCTTTGCCCGGGCCAACCTGGCCCTCCTCATCGAGCTCTATCGCGGTCACCCCGAGCGACGCCTGCAAGCGGGTGAGCAGCTGTGGCAGGCCGGTGAGCCCGCCGATTCGTTCGGTCTGGTCGCCGAAGGCGTAATCGAACTCGAGGACCAGACCGCCAACGGGCGTGGCTACTGCGCCCCGGGAGATCTGATCGGCCTCGGCGATCTGTTCACGGAGTGGCCTCGCGTGTGGGGAGCCAGAGCCAAGACGGACGCACTGATCCTCTGTGTCGAGCGATCGCGCTACATCGATGTACTCGAGGATCACTTCGACCACGCGCTCGATCTTCTGGCGCAGCTCGCCAGTCGTTACCTGGACTTGCGCGCGCGCGTGTCAGAGAGCGGAGGGAGCATCCAGCCGGAGGATGGCGCCTGATCGCCAACGCAGCGATCCCCGGTCACCTGTCGGTCTCCGGTCAGAAGGAGAGCTGGATCGCGCCACCGCCCGGCCGGACCACGAATCGCCAGCCGCCTGCTCGCGTGGCCCGACCGGTAACGAACCGGCTGCGATAGAGCTCGACGTCTCGAATGCCGCGCCAAGGCATGCTGAAGGCCATCACCTCTCCCACGACGATGCCGATCCCCACCGACACCGCGGCGTCGGTGAGGTCGCCGAAGGCCAGCACAACGCCGCCGCCGGCGAGGTTGATGCCGACATTGCTCGCGTGACTCAGCCAATGGAGGCGACTGTGTGCGCGTTCTTCCACAGCGGCCAGAACGACCTCCGCCTCGACCAGTCGCGCAAGCCGCTGCGCCGGAGTCGCGCCGGGCATTGCCAGAATCGCCGTCGAGCCCAAGCGACCCGGGTGTGGAGCGAGCACGAGTCGCGTAGTGCCCCCTACGGCCTTGACGGCGCTCACGATCGCGCTCGCTCGAGCGCCGGCGTCATCGGCGATGCCCGCCTGTACGGCACCGATCGCGATCCCGAGTCCATAGCCGGCCGAAAAGCCGTACTGCCACATTTCGGCGAAGAGCTCGCCGTCGTCCAGGCACTCCATGATGAAGGCGAGACGACGCCGAACTTCGTCATCGCCCAGACTGGAGAGATCACCGCTGATGCTGCCGCTAGGAGCCGCGCTCGCTCTCTGCTCGGCCGTTGCAGTGGTCTGGCACAGTGCGAGTATCAAGCCAATGACGAGACAGCTTCGCAACGCAGTGCCTCGACGCCTCCAATCCACGCCGCGAGACCTCCACCGCTCGACTCCATTTGTTGCCGACTCAAAGGCTTGGCCTACCATCGCGCCGCAATGAATACCAGATCGTTTGCATCGCTGAAATTCTTTTGCGCCGTCTGGGCTCTGGCAGCGCTCTTCAGCGTCCTCACGGCGTGTACGTCTTCACGACCCCAGCTCGAGTTCGCTGAGGCGGCCAGAACGCAATTCGACGACGCCTTCCCCAACTGGCCCGTTTCCCCCCATCGTGCGGCGTCACTGCTGAGAAGCGCTCGGATCGAGATGCGATCCGAGCGCCGCACCGCCAAGGGCGTCTCCGGCGCGAGCCGCGTAAGCGTCGTCTTCCCCGAGCACGGCGTCGAGGTCACACTCAAGTGGAAGAGCATGCCAGCGAGCCTGGACGGGATCAACAACTCACCGCGTCGGGAGATCGCTTCCTACCGGGTCCAGCCACTCTTTCTCGACCCGGAGGACTTCGTCGTGCCACCTTCGGTGGCGCGCTGTCTGGCACCCGAGGAATTCGCCCAGCCCGACCTCCATCGCAAACCCACACGGGAGAACACCGGCTGTGAGCTGGGTATCTTCTCCCTCTGGCTCGAGGATGTAGAGATCCCCGAGCTGCTCTATGACGAGGCGCGATTCGTCTCTGACCCGGTCTACGCACGCTATCTAGCCAACTTCAATATCCTGACCTACCTGATCAGGCACCGGGACGGACGCCGCGGGAACTTCCTCGTCGCCCGCGACGACTCGAGACGGATCGTCTTCGCGATCGACAATGGCATCAGCTTCAGCGGCTTCGTCTACAACTGGTTCATCGACAATTGGGACGACCTGAAGGTTCCCGCCCTGCCGCGAGACTCGGTCGCGCGACTGCGAGACACAACGGCGGCTGATCTTCAGGCGCTCGGCGTGGTGGTCCAGTTCGAACGCGATGACGACGCCATGCTGCGCGTGGTTGTGCCCGGGGCCAACTTCGATCCGAATGAGGGCGTGCGTATACGCGACGGGACGATCCAGCTCGGCCTGACGGCCGACGAGATCGCGGGCATTGCCGAGCGGATCGAGCGCCTGCTCGGTGCGGTCGATACCGGCGAGATCCCCGTCTTCTGAGCCCGCGACCGTGAAACGACCGAGCCCGCGGAACGAGCGTGCGCAGTGATTCCCGGGCTAGCAGGCTGCGGAAGAACCCCTCCCGTCGCGATGCACGCGTCCTTTCGCCGATCTCTGCGTTGCGAAACCTTGCTGTACTTCAGTACAGCGGCGGGTCCGCGCCTTGATCTCGACGAAAGCCCGCGAGCCTCGCTCGGT
>JAJDAO010000084.1 GCA_029261835.1 Deltaproteobacteria bacterium
CTTGGGACGGTAGTACTTGACCTTTCCGATCTGTACCAGCAGCTCGGTAAAATGCTCCAAGGCCCGCAACGGATCGTCGGCCACCAGCATCGCAACATCCTGGCCTAGCGCCATGATGGCATTCTTGAACTGGGGCTCCGGCTGGGTGCGACGCGATTTCGTTGATGACGCCGGTGTGGCCGCCGCAGATTCTTCGTCGTCGGATGCAAACTCCATCGAAAGAGCCATCAGCGTCCGAGCGATGACCGCCATAATGACCACCGCAAACAATTCCTGATGAATGCCATTGACGCCGCGCGTGTGGAATGTCTCGACATCCAAATGAACCTTTTCGTCTCTATAGTGGGTCTCCACTTCCCAGCGACGGCGGTAAAGGTCGGCAATCTCTTCGCGCGAGAAGGTAGTGGAGTCCAATAGATCGGTGAGATAGACGGCCATCTCACCGTTTGGGAGGATGACGCGAACAACGCGAACGGTCAGAGAGGTGAGCTCCCGGCGCGCCGTGGAAGGTTGTTTGGACCGGTACGTCTCGGATGGCTCGATCTCGACGATGCCATCATTGGCTCCAGAAGCCAAGAAGCGCACGACGGCGGGGAAGGTATTACTGGCAGGGCACCTGAAAAGAAAATGACCGGCATAGTTCTCCATCATGTATAGGATGAACTCATAACTCGGGTAGCCACGGTCGAAGAGCACAATGCCGCGGGGCATGCGCGCCAACATAGCCATGGCTTCCTTGCCCTCAGAGGCTTTGTTGGGCATCACTGTGCGCGCCACCGGTATTCTTCGGAAGACGTCGAAGGCTGTTGAGACCAAGGCCTGAGGATAGTGCCCTTTGCCCGCATTTTGCAGGCCGGAGTCGGGACCGAAGTAATCGCGAATCTCCGCAGAAGCGGGCAGTGTGAACTTCGATCCGTCAATGGCGAAGACGGACATACCGTGCCAGAGATACTTCGCATCTGTTGGCCAATGCCGCAGAGCCAGGCGAACAACACTGCTGAAAACGCTTTCAAATACCTTTCAATGGAGCTTCTTTCGGGCCCTGGTGACGGCTGATCGGGTGGCGTGCCGGGCGTCGTGCCACATGCCGCTTTGACGGGCCATTTTGAAAAACAGCCCGCTCTTGATGTCTATCCCTTTTGTGTCCCCGGAGACGATATGAAGTATGAAGACCACCAGTCGCTCGAAGGACAGCTTGCGTTTGCGATTGAAATGCTTTGGATCTTGTTCTGGATCAGGGCTTATACCGCTGGAAAAGAAAGTAAGAATTCTTATTCGATGAGAATGGACTCGGCGTAACCAACAATGATGATATCGGCGGTTCCCCATATGACCACCAAGGCTCACGTTTGCAGCCGGGCGACCCACACCGCCCAGCTACGTCTGGCAGCTACTTCCTCGGCATCTCATCGTGGAATCGGTACGCCAGCAACGCTGGTGGGCGGATCTTCCCGACCGGGGCTGTGGGAACGACGACCGGACCAAACTGGTCCCGGCGGCGCGTTCCCTCTTAGCAGTTGGTCGGGTTTTGACGGCGACGGTGGAGAATACCGAATTGCCTTGGCCGGCGCGTCGTTCGTTGAGCCGGTACCGGCCCCCGGCGCCGCACTGCTCGGCATCATGGGTCTCTCGCTGGTCGTCTGGCTAAGGCCCCGCGGGGCGTAGAGCACCCCGGCCCGGACAATTCGCACTGAAACAACCAGGGCCGCCCGTCACGGGCGGCCCTTTCCGCGCGCGACGATCGGCAGGCACCGGGAGTTCGGGAGTTCGGGGGACACACAAACCCGCCACGCGTAAACCGAAGTCATTTCGAATCAACAGAACCATCGACTACGCCACAAGAACGCAGTTTGTCCGTCCAAATGCGACAGCGGGATTACCAAACGAAGCCAGTTTACAACAACACTGGAACTCTCGCCCGGAGCACCCGGAGCCCATGAACCCGTCGCGATACCCAAACGAACCCGACACCCAGCCGGTCGCGGATGCACCCCGAGCGCGTCCACATGCCGCATCGCGACAGCTACGAGAAGTCGAACAGGGAGAGGAGATCGCAGTACTGATCCGTCCACACCGGCGTGCCCGGTGGGATCCGCGGAACGTACCAGCCGAACTCGTCCACCAGGCGAGCGATGAGTTCCGGTCGGCGGGCCATCAGCATCCAGTGGGATTGCGTCCTGCCGTCGGCCAGTTCGTCGGCGGTGAGTTTGGTATCGTGACGCGACAGGCAGGCCAGACCCGCGTCGGCGGCGAGTTGCGCGACCATGGGTTCAAGTTTGAGGTGCCGGTTCGACACGTGAAAGGCCAGCACGCCGCCCGCCGTCAGCTTCGACAGGTAGATCTCGAGCGCTTCCCGCGACAGAAGGTGTGTTGGAATCGCGTCGGAACTGAAAGCATCGAGAATGAGCATTTCGAAGGAGCCATCCGGGAAATCCGCGAGTGTCAAGCGCCCGTCACCCAGCAGCACATCGAAGTCTCCGCGGCACCTATCGAGGTAGGTGAAGAACCGCGTGTCGCGCGCGATCCGCTCGACGGCCGGGTCGATCTCAAGGAACGTGAAACGCTGACCACGCTCGACGTACGCGGCCATCGACCCCGTGCCCAAGCCGATCACGCAGACCGGCGACATACCACCCGGACCGCCGAACACTTTGAACACATCTCCCAGCGGCCCGCTCCTGTGATAGTAGGACAGCGGCGCCTCACGCTTCGCCGGGTCGGCGTTCTGAATGCCGTGCGTCGTGCTGCCGTGGTACAGGCGGTAGAACTTCCCGTCCGCGTCGAGCACAACGCGCTTGACCCCGAAGAAGTTGCGCTTGGCATACAGCACCTCGCCCACCTTCGGATTCGCGTAGAGCCCGGCCGTCAGCATCACCACGCCGAAACCGAGTGCAAACCGAATCGGACGCTCCTTGAACGCGAAACAGATGAATGCCGGAACGCCAAAGACCAGCGCGACCCCCAGACGCGACTGCGTCAACCCCAGCGCGTCACGCGCCATGACAACGATGATCACGACGACACCCAACGCCGCCGGAAGCCCTACGTCCAACCACGAGAACCGGTTTTCGACTTTCTGCTTTCTACTTTCTACTTTCTGCTTTCTACTTTCCGCCTTCCCCGGTCTCAGCAGGCACGCGAGCACCATCGCCAGCGGATATTCGAGCACGCCGTCAAACACCATCGGGGCGACAAGACCGTTGAACACTCCCCCGAGCACGCCGCCGACCGACATCAGCAGGAAGAACTCTGTCAGACGCCGCGCCGCCGGTCGCGTGCGCGCCAGCTCCCCATGACAGACCATCGCCGCCACGAAGAAAGCCGCCAGATGCACCGGGATCGTCATCAAGCCCAACCACCGAAACGTCGAAAACGTCAGCAGAGCAACCGGCAGAAACACATAGGGCAGAATCCAGGTCATCCACCGAACCGGCAGTGGGTTCCTCCTCGCGAAAACGAACACGAACGTCAGCAGGTACAACGCCAGCGGGATCACCCAAAAGAGCGGGACGGCCGCCACGTCGGTCGTGATATGCGCCGTCACACCGAGCATCAGGCTCGACGGCACGAACGCCAACGCCACCCACCACAGGCGGCGCTTCATGGTCACGGCCGTCTCGTCGTCCGCGTCGCAAGAATCGCCGGTCAGCACGATCCGCGCCTCTGCGGGCGCACGCCACATCACCGCGGCGCATGCAAAAGCCAACACGATCAGCGCCACGTAGCCGCCGGTCCACAGCATGGTCTGCGCATCGAGCTCCAGCGACCGCTCGATCAAAACCGGATATGCCAGGAGTGCCAGCAGACTGCCCAGGTTGCTGGCCGCGTAGAGGAAGTAGGGGTCCTTTGCGCCCCGTCGGCCGGTATTCGCAAACCAGAGTTGCAACAGCGGCGCCCCGGTCGACACCACGAAGAACGGCAACGCAACGGACATACCCAACCGCCCCAGGAGCCAGAACGCAGGGCTGCCGTCCCGCGGCGGCTTTGCGTCGGCCGAGAGCGTGATAGGCAGCACGAGAAGCGGAACCAGCAGCACGACCATATGCAGCGCCGCCTGCCTGCGTACGCCCAACCACCGCACAGTCCCGTGGGCGTAGGCATAACCGGCAAGCAGCGCAGCCTGAAAGAACACCATGCAGGTGTTCCAAACGGCCGGCGTCCCGCCGAGCGACGGCAGTGTCATCTTGCCGACCATCGGCTGCACCGAGAACAGAAGAACGGCGCTGACGAAGATCGTCACCCCGTACAGCAGTGTCATTGTCATGTCCCTGCGATTCTCGACACCCGAACCGCAAACCACCCCCACTTCGCCAGAAACGCGAGTTTCAAGGGCTGCGGCACGCCGCTACACAACGAGTATCGGTCGCCGGGTCAGCCGGACGGTAACGGAGTTCGCCGGCACGCGTCTCAAGCGTACCGCCCGGCATCGCGCGCGATAGCGTACGGCCAGCGTAACCTCCAAAAAAAACTGGCCAAACGCATCCTAACTCATCCGCCAGAAACGGGGGAGCATCAAAGCAAAAGTGGCCGAGGCGGGTTGAATCGAGGCGTTTCGGCCCTGGATCGGCGGGTTTTGGAACATAAACATTCAGTGAACCCGTGT
>JAJDAO010000085.1 GCA_029261835.1 Deltaproteobacteria bacterium
CGGTGATGGTCTGCGAGGCCGGAGCGCTGGTCGCGCCCCCGGCGCCCGTGCATGTCACCGAGTAGAGCGTCGTGACCGTCGGCGAGACCGAAGCGCTGCCGCTGATCGCGTTGCCCGTGCTGAAGCCCGAACCCACACAGCTCGTCGCATCGCTGCTGCCCCACGTGAGCAGGCTGCTGCCGCCGACCGGGATGGTGGCGACATCGGCGCTCAGCGTGGCGACGACCGCCGCTCCGACGGTGATGGTCTGATTGGCCGGGGCGCTGGTCGCACCACCGGCGCCCGTGCACGTGACCGAGTAGAGCGTCGTCACCGTCGGCGAGACAGAGACGCCGCCGTTGATCGCGTTGCCGGTGCTAAAGCCCGTACCGACACAGCTGGTGGCATTACCGCTGCCCCAGGTCAGCAGGCTGCTGCCACCGAGCGGGATGGTGGCAACATCAGCGCTCAGCGTCGCGGCAACAGCCGCCCCAACCGTGATGGTCTGATTGGCCGGTGCGCTGGTCGCACCACCGGCGCCCGTGCAGGTGACCGAGTAGAGCGTGGTCACCGTCGGCGAGACCGAAACGCTGCCGCTGAGCGCGCTACCGGTGACGAAGCCGGTGCCCACACAGCTGGTGGCGTTGGCACTGCCCCACGTCAGCAGGCTGCTGCCACCGAGCGGGATGGTGGCGACATCGGCGCTCAGCGTGGCGGCAACGGCCGTCCCGACGGCGATGGCCTGCTGGGCCGGGGCGCTGGTCGCGCCGCCAGCGCCCGTGCACGTGACCGAGTAGACGGTGGTCACGGTCGGCGAGACCGAGACGCTCCCGCTGACCGCGCCACCGGTGATGAAGCCGGTGCCCACACAGCTCGTCGCGTTGGCGCTGCCCCAGGTCAGCAGACTGCTGCCGCCGAGCGGGATGGTGTCGACGTCAGCGCTCAGCGTGGCGACGACGGACGCCCCAACCGTGACCGTCTGATTGGCCGGCGCGCTGGTCGCACCGCCCGCGCCCGTGCAGGTCACCGAGTAGAGCGTGGTCACCGTCGGCGAAACGGAGACGCTGCCGCTGATCGCGCTGCCAGTGCTGAAGCCCGTACCGACACAGCTCGTCGCGTTCGCACTGCCCCAGGTCAGCAGGCTGCTGCCACCGAGCGGGATGGTGTCGACATCGGCGCTCAGCGTCGCGGCGACAGCGGTCCCAACCGTGATCGTCTGATTGGCCGGCGCGCTGGTCGCACCACCGGCGCCCGTGCAGGTCACCGAGTAGACGGTGGTCACGGTCGGCGAGACCGAGACGCCCCCGCTGGCCGCGCCACCGGTGATGAAGCCCGTACCGACACAGCTCGTCGCGTTGGCACTGCCCCAGGTCAGCAGGCTGCTGCCACCGAGCGGGATGGTGTCGACGTCAGCGCTCAGCGTCGCGGCAACAGCAGTCCCAACCGTGATGGTCTGATTGGCCGGCGCGCTGGTCGCGCCACCGGCGCCCGTGCAGGTCACCGAGTAGAGCGTAGTGAGTGTCGGCGAGACCGAGACGCTGCCGCTGAGCGCACTGCCGGTGTTGAAGCCGGTGCCCACACAGCTCGTCGCGTTGGCACTGCCCCAGGTCAGCAGGCTGCTACCGCCGAGGGGGATCGTATCGAGGTCGGCGCTCAGCGTCGCGACGACAGCCGCCCCGACCGTGATGGTCTGATTGGCTGGCGCGCTCGTCGCACCACCGGCGCCCGTGCAGGTGACCGAGTAGACGGTGGTCACGGTCGGCGAGACCGAGACGCTCCCGCTGACCGCGCCACCGGTGTTGAAGCCGGTGCCGACACAGCTCGTCGCGTTGGCGCTGCCCCAGGTCAGCAGGCTGCTGCCGCCGAGCGCGATGGTGTCGACGTCGGCGCTCAGAGTGGCGGCGACAGCGGTCCCAACCGTGATGGTCTGATTGGCCGGCGCGCTGGTCGCACCGCCCGCGCCCGTGCAGGTCACGGAGTAGAGGGTCGTCACTGTCGGCGAGACCGAGACGCTGCCACTGATCGCGCTACCGGTACTGAAGCCGGTACCGACACAGCTCGTCGCGTTGGCACTGCCCCAGGTCAGCAGGCTGCTGCCACCGAGCGGGATGGTGTCGACGTCAGCGCTCAGCGTCGCGGCAACAGCAGTCCCAACCGTGATGGTCTGATTGGCCGGGGCACTGGTCGCACCACCGGCGCCGGTGCAAGTGACCGAGTAGAGCGTGGTAACCGTCGGTGAGACCGAGACGTTGCCGCCAACCGCGCCACCGGTGTCGAAGCCGGTGCCCACACAGCTGCTGGCATTGCCACTCGCCCACGTCAGCTCGGCGGTCCCGCCCAGCGCGATTGACGTCGGCAAGGCGGAGAGCAGAGCCGTCACACCGCTTCCCACCGTCACCGTGACGTTGGCGGGGGAACTGGTCGCACCACCGGCCCCCGCGCACGTGACCGAGTAGGCGGTCGTGGCGCTGGGCGAGACCGAGACGCTCCCGCTCGGGGCGTTGCCGGTAGCGAATCCGACACCCGTGCAGCTCGTCGCGTTGTCGCCGCTCCAGGCGAGGGTACTGGACCCGCCTTGCGCGATCGTGTCCGGCGTGGCGGTGAGCGTGGCGGTCACGCCAGCGCCGACGGTCACGGTCGCGGAGACCGGGTCGCTGGCAGCACCGCCCGGTCCGCTGCAGGTCATCGAGTAGGCAGTGGTGGCGGTGGGCGAGACGGAGATCGATCCGCTCGGAGCGCTCCCGGTCGTGAAGCCTGTCCCCGCACAGCTCGTGGCATTCCCGCTGCTCCACTGGAGGGTCGTCGAGCCGCCGAGCGCGATCGCCGTTGGTGTGGCGGTCAGCGTCGCAGTCACCGCCCCGACAACGGTCACGATGGCCTGAGCGGTCGGGCTGGTGGCGCCGCCGTTGCCGCTGCAGGTCACGCCGTAGGCGGTGCTCGTGGTCGGCGAGACGTCGACGAGACCACTCACCGCGCCGCCCGTCGAGAACCCGACGCCCGTACAGGTCGTGGCGTTCACACTGCTCCACGAGAGGCTGCTCAAGCCGCCCAGCGCGATCGAATCAGGGGTCGCCGTGAGCTGCGACGTGACCGGTGGCCCGACGGTGACCGTGAAATCGGTCGTGTCGCTTGCGCCACCGGAACCCGTACAGAGCAACGAGTAGAGGGTCGTCGTCGTAGGAAAGACCCGAGCGCTGCCCGCCACGGCGGCGCCCGTGTCGAAGCCGGTGCCAACGCAGGTCGTCGCATTGGCGCTGCTCCACGTCAGCAGGCTGGATCCACCGTTCGGAATGGAGGAGAAGTCGGCGGTCAGGAGAGCGGTCACGCCGCCACCGACCGCCACGGAGGCGTTCGCCGCCGTGCTCGTGGCACCGCCGGCCCCGGTGCAGAGGACCGAGTAGATGGTGGACACGGTCGGGGTGACGGAGACCGTCCCGCTCGGCGCACCACCCGTGTCAAAGCCGGTCCCTGCGCAGCTGACGGCATCTGTGCCGCTCCACGTCAGGTCGCTCGATCCGCCCAGAGCGATCGTGGTCGGGTTGGCGCTTAGCCCCGCTGTCACAGCGGGCCCGATCGTCACCGTCGCAGCGGCGGCGGGGCCCGTCGCGCCGCCGTTACCCGTACAGATCACCGAGTACCCGGTCGTGATTGTGGGCGAGACCGAGATACTGCCGCTGGGAGCGCCACTGGTCGAGAATCCCGTACCGACACAGCTCGTCGCGCTCGTGCTGCTCCAACTCAGGTCCGACGATCCACCGATCGGCATGCTGTCGGGTGTTGCGGTCAGCGTCGCCGAGACGGCCGCGATCACGCTCACCGTCACACCGACAGGCGTGCTGGTGGCGGCACCGGCGCCCGTGCAGGTGAGCGAGTACAAGGTCGTCGTCGCAGGCGAAACGACCGTCGTGCCGCTGACCGCACCGCTGGTGTCGAAGCCTGTGCCAGTGCAACTCAGCGCGTTCTGGCTGCCCCAGGCCAGCTCACTCGTCCCGCCCAGCGGGATCGTCAGGAAGTCTGCCGTCAGCGTCGCGACAACAGCTGGGCCGACGGTGATGGTCTGATTGGCCGGCGCGCTCGTCGCACCACCGGCGCCCGTGCAGGTCACCGAGTAGAGCGTGGTGACCGTCGGCGAGACCGAGACGCTGCCGCTGATCGCGCCACCGGTGCCAAAGCCCGTGCCCACACAGCTCGTCGCGTCGCTACTGCCCCACGACAGCAGGCTGCTACCGCCGAGGGGGATCGTGGCAACGTCGGCACTCAGCGTGGCAACGACAGCCGCGCCGACGGTGATGGTCTGACTAGCCGGCGCGCTGATCGCACCACCGGCGCCGGTGCACGTCACCGAGTAGAGCGTCGTGACTGTCGGCGAGACGGAGACGCTGCCGCTGATCGCACTGCCGGTACTGAAGCCCGTGCCGACACAGCTTGTCGCGTCGGTGCTGCCCCAGGTCAGCAGGCTGCTACCGCCAAGCGGGATCGTGTCGACATCCGCGCTCAGCGTGGCGACGACAGCCGCCCCGACGGTGACGGTCTGATTGGCCGGCGCACTCGTCGCACCACCGGCGCCGGCGCACGTCACCGAGTAAACGGTGGTCACGGTCGGCGAGACCGAGACGCTGCCGGTGATCGCGTTGCCGGTGCCAAAGCCCGTGCCCACACAGCTCGTGGCATTGGCACTGCCCCAGGTCAGCAGGCTGCTACCGCCAAGCGGGATCGTGGCAACGTCCGCACTCAGCGTGGCGACGACAGCGGCCCCAACCGTGATCGTCTGGTTGGCTGGCGCGCTGGTCGCGCCACCCGCGCCCGTGCAAGTGACCGAGTAGAGCGTCGTCACCGTCGGCGAGACCGAGACGCTGCCGGTGATCGCGTCGCCGGTGCTGAATCCAGTGCCCACACAGCTTGTCGCGTCAGTGCTGCCCCAACTCAACAGGCTGCTGCCACCGAGCGGGATCGTGGCGACATCCGCACTCAGTGTGGCGACGACAGCCGTCCCGACCGTGATGGTCTGATTGGCTGGCGCGCTGGTCGCACCACCGGCGCCGCTGCACGTCACCGAGTAGAGCGTGGTAACTGTCGGCGAGACCGAGACGCTGCCACTGGTCGCGTTGCCAGTGCCAAATCCAGTTCCGACACAGCTCGTCGCGTCAGTACTGCCCCATGTGAGCAGGCTGCTACCGCCAAGGGGGATGGTGACGACATCCCCACTCAGCGTGGCAACGACAGCCGCCCCGACGGTGACGGTCTGATTAGCCGGCGCGCTGATCGCACCACCGGCGCCGGTGCAGGTCACCGAGTAGACGGTCGTCACTGTCGGCGAAACCGAGAGGCTGCCGCCGATTGCGCTGCCGGTGTTGAAGCCGGTCCCCGCACAGCTCGTGGCATTCGTGCTGCCCCAGGTCAGCAGGCTGCTGCCACCGAGTGGGATCGTGTCGACGTCAGCACTCAGCGTGGCAACGACAGCGGCCCCAACGGTGATCGTCTGATTGGCTGGCGCGCTCGTCGCACCACCGGCGCCGCTGCACGTCACCGAGTAGACGGTGGTCACGGCCGGCGAGACCGAGACGCTGCCGCTGATTGCGCTGCCGGTGATGAAGCCGGTGCCCACACAGCTCGTGGCATTCGTGCTGCCCCAGGTCAGCAGGCTGCTACCGCCGAGCGGAATCGTATCGATGTCGGCGCTCAGCGTGGCAACGACAGCCGGCCCGACGGTGACGGTCTGGTTGGCTGGCGCGCTCGTCGCACCACCGGCGCCGCTGCACGTCACGGAGTAGACGGTGGTCACGGCCGGCGAGACCGAGACGCTGCCGCTGATTGCGCTGCCGGTGATGAAGCCGGTGCCCACACAGCTCGTGGCATTCGTGCTGCCCCAGGTCAGCAGGCTGCT
>JAJDAO010000086.1 GCA_029261835.1 Deltaproteobacteria bacterium
TTCTTAAAATTGTGTGCCACGTGCCTTCAGGCCGTGCATGGCGAGCATATCAAATGATATGCTCGTCGGGGATGTCCCACGACATTGAAATCTAAAAAGGCAATCCCCGACGCACCAATAAAACAGGGACTCTGTCCCCCCAAATAAAAACCGGGCTAAGAACGAATAGCCGACAACGAAGAAATGGGACGTTATAAAGTAGTTGATGAAAACGGTATTTATTTCACCACACAAGCAGTTGTTGAATGGAATGCAATTCCTTGTTCATTTGTCCGTGGGGGATTACCTGAATAGCAGTGCACGGGGGTGACAAATCCCCCGCGAGCGTAAATAATAGATGGCTCTCGTGATATATCCCAATGGCCTCTTAAACCATGGGAAATAAAATAATAGGGGTGTAAAACCTGAAGTTTTTAGCACGCTCGTCGGGGAAGTCAACCGGTTTTTCAGTGACTTGTATTTGAGTTAACCGCACAAAGATATTGACATTTCAATTTCGCTTTACTATCTTGACCACAGTTGGGAGAGGCAAACTGCTTCTCCCATTTTTGCGTTTAGGGCTGGCCATGTCTCACTCTGAAAAATATCACTCAATCAGCGCTCAGGCAATTGAGGAAATTGTCATAAAAGGGTCGCGCTTTATTGCGCATACGGTTCCGGCTGCAGACCAGGCGGTAGCAGAGCAGCACATTGTTGCTGTGTCCGGGCGATTTGCAGACGCTACGCATAATTGTTTTGCCTTGAAAACCGGTACCGGCGATGGCGCTGTTTTTCGTTACAGCGACGATGGCGAACCTTCCGGAACCGCAGGCAGACCCATTTTTCAAGCAATTGAAACCCGGGGATTAACCAATGTTGCCATTGTTGTCACGCGCTATTTTGGTGGTACCAAATTGGGAACCGGCGGATTGATTCGTGCTTACAGCGCTGCTGCATTGGCTGCTTTGGACAAAGCCACGATCACAGTTCACCACCCGCAAATTATTTTGTTTGTTCAATTGGATTTTCAATTCACCAATGCCGTGCACCAACTTGTTGAGCGATTCAAAGCCAGCATTTTGAGTACAGAATTTCGGAAGCATCCGGTTTATCAAATTCAGTTGAGAGCTGCAGACGAAGCAGCGTTCAAACAAAGCATGCAGGACACAACGAACGGCAAAGCGGAATTTGTTCAGGCGCCTGAAAAAGGACAATATTAAAATCATTCATCATATTTGAGTTTATTTCATAAGTTATGCGTATCAACGAAATTTATCACTCTGTGCAGGGAGAGTCCAGGTTTGCCGGGTTGCCTTGTGTTTTTGTTAGAACCACCGGTTGCAATTTACGTTGCGTTTGGTGCGATACGGAATATGCATTTCATGAAGGCCAGCAGATGACTGTGGATGAAATCGTGCAAAGTGTTCAGAAGTTCAACTGCAAACTGATTGAAATCACGGGGGGAGAGCCGCTTTTGCATAAGGAGACCCCGGCACTCGCAACCCGCCTTCTTGATCTTGGTTACGAAGTTCTGCTTGAGACTTCGGGTGAGCGTGATATTTCCTGCGTAGATTCACGCGTCATTCGAATAATGGATTTAAAGTGTCCGGGAAGCGGTGAATCTGCTGCTAACAGATGGGAAAATATAGAATATCTCACTTTACGCGACGAAGTCAAATTCGTTGTGAGCGACCGTGCTGATTATGACTGGGCCGTTGCTGCTATCCGCAAATATGATCTGGAACAGCGCACCAACTTGCTTATGTCACCGGTGTTTGGCAAAGTGGAACCGGTTGAGCTGGTTGACTGGATTTTGCAGGATGGCCTGGATGTCCGGTTTCAATTGCAGCTGCACAAAATAGTCTGGCCGCCCGAGCAAAGAGGGGTTTGATGCCATTCGTTTATTCACCAAAATACTTTGCCGACATTGGACCGCATGTTTTTCCGGTTGCTAAGTATCGCCTTGTTTTTAACAAATTGATAGCCGAGGCCGGGCTGCCCCATAAAAATTTCATTGAACCGCCTGGTGCCCTTGACGAGAATCTCAATTAATGGGTGCCACGTGCCTTCAGGCCGTGCCTAATGCAGATAATCAAACAAGTATCATGTCAGAAAAAACTGCAAAACCTCGTAAGAAGTTAAAACGTTATGACATACCCGGTCATGCACACGAACTGACTTTTTCCTGTTATCACCGTTTTGACTATCTTAATGACACGACCAGTTGTTTGCTCTTTCTGGAGGAATTAGAAAGAGCAAGGGAATTATACAAGTTCAAACTTTGGGCCTATGTTCTTATGCCAAATCACGTCCACTTACTACTATTCCCTTATGAGACAAGCTACAAGATGTCAAAAATACTGCAATCAATTAAAGGGTGTGCTTCAAAAAGGTACGGTGAACACCTGAAAGCAACTGCCCCGCATATTTACCAGAGCTATTGCATTGGCACTGGAGAAAAAAAGAAGTTTCGATTCTGGCAAGCAGGTGGTGGCTTTGACAGAAATCTATGGAATGCAAAAGCAATTCATGCATCAATAAACTACATTGAAGCCAACCCTGTACGTGCCGAGCGTGTGGGTGCACCTGAAGAATGGCGATGGTCATCTGCATATGCCAGATTGCGGAATGAGGGTGTTATTCCAGATAGAACATACATCCCGATTCAGATGCAATGAATGCCACGTGCTTTCAAGCCGTGGTGTTCAATGCATCAGTCACATGACCGGGTTTGTCATAACGTTTCTACTTTTTTTGAGGATTTGTCGTGTTTTCTGACATGATGCTTGTTTGAATGTTTATTTCAGGCACAGCCTGAAGGCGTGTGCCACCCAGTTATGTTATTTCGTGTCACGGGCACCCGGCGCCAGCGTTTTGGATAATCATAATCGTCTGGCGGTAAGCGCAAAATACAGTGCAAGTGGTCAGGTAATAAACATATTGCTTCAACCTTAAATGGATGTTTTCCCTGAACATCTTTCCAGGCTTGTCGCAATATGCCGCGAGCAAGTTTTGAAGTTAAAAATTTGCGCCGGTTAAATGTAACCAATGTAAAAAAATAAAGTCCTCCCGGTAGTTTTGCGCGAATATAATCTGATATGCTTATCGGTCATTCATTTAAAATTGTTGGGTTCAAAAAACGAACC
>JAJDAO010000087.1 GCA_029261835.1 Deltaproteobacteria bacterium
ACAACCGCCAGCCTTGTAAATGTGAAAGAACTCTTTTCGCATTTGATGTTAAATCATCCTGCGGTGAAACGCCCCGTGCGGACCCGCATGCGGGGTGTTGTGGGGAGGGCGGGAGAGAAACCCGCCCTTACCCGATTATACGTTTATTTTATGGTGGATTACGAACCCACCATACCCTGGCTTCCTCTGCTGCTGTTACAGAGTCGTTGAAGCTACAACCGCATCCCTAGACAAATGTCACACGAGCAGCCAGTGGTCAATTGTTGACTGCTTTGGCCAGGATGATTGCTGAAACGTCCGCGTTCGCTTTGAAATAGCCAACAAATCTATTGGTCTCGTGGGAGTTGTAGGCCTCGAGGTTGTGTGCCCAGCGATAGCCTATCGTCTGATACATAAGTTGCGCTGAGACCTGCACAGCATCGACGTCGTCCGGCAGACCGACCCGATAGCGAATGAGGTCGCCCTCCGCCTGGAAGTTGTCATCGTCGACCGCCGCACCGTGTACACGAACCGCTTCATCCGCCGTCGCTTTATCAAAACCTTTTGGCAGCAGGCGGTTATCCTTGGCAAGGGTGGCGCTGGCGAGCAGGGACGTCGTCACCTCGTTTTTGTAATCAAGGATGATAGGTTCGTAAATCTGTACCTGATCTTCATTCGAGATTTCAACATAATGTGGTTCGTAGGCGCTAGGATCCATGTCATTGTCGTTCCCGACGATCGAGCCGTCAGGATTCAAAGCGCCGGACTCAAAGAGGGTATTGCCATTCGGAGCCCGAACCGTAACGTGCAGCCAGGCGCGGCGGGAGGGATATGCGGTCGGCAGCTTGTGACCGGCTTTGTTTTGCACGCTGATCTCGATGACGGTTTCGGAGTGTGCAATCTCGATACTCGCAATCTCGAGATTGGCGGAACTTGATTGCAGATGTTCGAGATTGGCTTGCGCCGATTGCTCAAGTTCATGCGCAGGCGTTGTGACATTCAAGTCGTCACGATATTTGTTGAACAGCTTGAGCATGAATACATTGCCGCCGCGAAACGCATGTTTCGAAACATTGTCACGCGGCTCACCCAGCACCGATGTTATGGGTGTCGGCACCGGAACCTCGGGCATGTGACAGTCCTGGCAGGTGTTTGTATAAACGAATGCGCTATGCTTCCATTCAAGGTACGGAACCTGCTCGGGAAATTCCCCAATGACGGTGCCGTTACCGTCGACAGCCGGCGTAAACAGCGTATGGCAGGTCGCACACAGTTCGGACTGCTGTATATGAGCGCCCTCGCCCGGGAGCTTGGCGGAGGCCGAGTGCATGACACGCTGCAGGCCGGCATCGACTTCATACGGACCAAAAACCTTGCCTTGCTCGGACAACGACGGCGTGATGACGTAACCGCCGTCGAAGCTGCCGTGCTCGCCGAAGTTCTCGGCCGAGATTTGGTGGCAAACCGTGCAAGATACGCCGTCCTCTCCGAGCACTTGCTCTTCCGGTGTAAAGCCGCCCTTGACATAGCGAATGATTTCTCCGCTCCCCCCGTTCGCTACCGCCGTGGTCCGGAACATGGGCATATGGCAAACCGAACAAATATCTTCGATTTCCTTTTGAAGGTGCGGCCGATCGGCAATCTCCCGGCGCACCGCCGCCTGCCAGTAAGGATCTTTGGCTGACAACGCCATCATCGATGCGCGCCACGCGTGGCCGATTGACTGCACGTTGCCGAGCGAATCCACCATGTTGCTGTGGCAAGAGATGCACTTATCTGAGCCGACGAAAGTCGGTTTCGCCTGCTCTTGCGCAGCCGCCGTTAGAGATATGACCGCTGTGGTCAGAATCGTGATACAATAAATGGGCTTATTGAGTGATTTGCCCCCTTTTTTACCAGCCATCAAGAAATCCTCCGTCGAACCAGTCCCACAACAGGTAAATTACGATTTGCGTATTGCGACCTGTCGTTTCGGTCGCAGGTATTCGTACACCCACATTTAGCAGAATATGCTGTCGAGTGTTCAAAGAGATCTGGATTTGGGGCACCAGGTCTACCTTGGTCTTTGCTCCCGATGTCAGATCCCGAATGGCGAGGATCTCGAGCATGGGCACCCACGAACGACCAAACTCACCACCCGATGTCCAGGTCTTTCCGAGCGCCATTCTGAGCCCAAGCTCATCATCGAAGCCGCTCTTGGTCGGAAATTCGGCAAAAGCATGGGCCTGGAAAAACGCATCCGCCGGCAGCAACCTGCCATAGGTAACAAACGGCTCAAGGACCGTCGTGCCCTTGCCAAACCCCCTGTCTTCATCGCCGGTAGGTAGGATGACCTCGCCTCCGACACTGAAAATATTGCCGCTGTTGAGGTTATGGAATATCGTATGTTTGTAGCCGAGCGCAACATCCCCGATACCGGCTTCCCGCCCGCCAATCGACGGATTGAAGCTTGCGAGTGGCACGGCAACCTCAACCATGCCTGCCGGACCAAAGCGCTTTTCATAGAGCAGCTCAAGTTCCACGGCTTCGTTGTCCCCGGTGTCGTAGTTGCCCGTCACGACGACCTCGTCTTCCGGGAACGCTTTTTCTGTGAACAGCGGGCGGGGCAGATTGAACTCGCCGCGCGGCCAGCGCTTATCTTCACAAAATATCCGCACGTGAGCGAGAATCCGTAGAATCTCTTCTTCGGTTAAGGCCTCTCCGAACGCGGGCATTATGCGGTCGAATGCCCTCGCCGGCCCGCCCTGGTGGGTAACTGTATACCAGTCGCCATCAGGCTCGCGGGAGGCAAATTCACAATCCGAAAAATCGGGCAATGGAGTTTCGAAGGCGACGTCTTCCTGCATCCGTCCTTTGCCGTCACTGCCATGGCAACCTGCACAGGCACTTTCGTACAGCTCCGCGTTGCTTTTCTCTTGCGCGGACAAAACCGCTGTAATGAACAAAACCAACGTGGTACACAGCCAATGACTCTGTTTCACCTATGTCCCCTCTCTATGAATATTTGACAAAATCCCATTTACTGACTCCACTCAAAAATGATTGTTGTGTTCTTTTGTGTTGTGTGGTTATAACACCCAGCT
>JAJDAO010000088.1 GCA_029261835.1 Deltaproteobacteria bacterium
GCACACCCGCCAGCGGCCCATCGCCAAACTCGCGAGGCCCGAGTGTGGTCACGATGGCCGCGCTGGCCCAGGGCGAGGAGTGGCGCGAGTTGCTCATGCCGTTGGTGCAGAGAAGTCCCGCCGAGTTCACGGCGGCTACGATCTTGCCACCCGGGCACATGCAGAAGCTGTGGGCGCGCGGCGCGCCGCCGCCGGCCGTCGAGCGCAGCCCGTAGTAGGCCGGCCCGAGCCTCTGCGCCAGCGCGCGATCGCCATAGCGGCCTGCATCGATCAGCGCCTGGGGATGCTCGATCCGCACGCCGAGCTGAAACGGCCGGGCCTCGATCTCGAGCCCCTGCTCGCAAAGCTGTCGCACGGTGTCGCGAGCGCTGTGCCCGAGCGCGAGAAAGACGGCGTCGCATGCGATCTCCCCCTGTGATGTCGCGAGCGCCCGCACGAAACGCGGTGCGGCGCCATCGCACACCAGGCCTTCTAGCCGAGTCCGCCAGTGGAAACGCACGCCGCAATCCTCCATGCGCGCTCGAAGACGGGGCAGGATGCGGTGGAGACGGTCGGTGCCGATGTGGGCCCGGGCGTCGTACGCAATCTCCGGCGGCGCGCCACAGGCGATCAACTCTTCGATCAGCGGAGCCTCGAGCGGGTGATCCACTCTCGTGTATATCTTGCCGTCCGAATAGGTCCCGGCTCCACCTTCGCCGAAGAGCAGGTTGCTCTCGGGATCCAGCTCACGTGTGTGCAGAAAACGACCGAGCGAACGACTGCGCTCCGCGAGCGACGGTCCGCGGTCCAGCACCTCGACCGCAACGCCGTTTCGAGCCAGGGTAAGGGCGGCGAAGAGCCCCGCCGGCCCGGCCCCTACGACAACCGCGCGCCGCCCGGCCAGGGAAGCGTGACGCTGCTCCAGCTCGAGCCGCCCAGGTCGCGAGCGCGGCAGAATCCGACCGGCTTGCAGAGCGCTCCTGAAGTGCTCACTGCCGGTGCTCTCGTAGCCGTCTTCGAGCAGCAGATCGACGTGCACCACGAAGTGCGCTGCTCGGCCCGCACCGCGCCGGCGCGCGTCGAGCGCCTTGTGTGCAATGCGGAGACCGCGCAGATCCTCGGGTGGCACACCCGCCCGCTCGAGGGCGCGCTCGCGCAGCACGGAGTCCGGCTCGTCCAGCGCGAGATCCAGGCCGAGCACGCGCCACGTGCTCGTGGCCTTTGCTTGCTCAATCATTGGCGAGCCCCACTGCGCGGTGAGCCGGCAAACGTCGTCCTGGACAACCACCGATCTCATCAGGCCCACGAATAGCACTCGAGAAAGGACTTCGAGTCGCAGAATCAGACGGCTGGACCGAGATGTTGCGAGAAGCTATCTCATAGCCTCCGGACCGAGCCCAGCACCCCCATTCGGCTCGATCCGTGAGAGGTCATGGTATGGATCCCGCCCAGCTCGGCCCCGAGCACCGCGCCCAATCGCTGGTGCGGATGGAGAAGGAGAGCTTCGACCTCGTGATCGTCGGAGGCGGCGTCACGGGCGCGGGCGCCGCTCTCGACGCGGCCACGCGCGGTCTCTCGGTCGCACTGGTCGAGCAACGCGATTGGGCGGCGGGGACCTCCAGCCGCTCGAGCAAGCTCCTTCACGGCGGCCTTCGCTACCTCGAGCAGGGCGACCTCACTCTGGTTCTCGAGGCCAAGCGCGAGCAGAGTCTGATGCTGAATCGCCTCTGCCCGCACCTCGCAAGACCCGTACCCTTCCTCTTCCCCCTGACACACCGCGTTTGGCAGCGCATCTACGTGGGTGCCGGCGTACTGCTCTACGATCTGATGGCGCGAGGCCGAACTCTCCCGCGACACCGGCACCTGACCCGGCGGGGCGCGCTTCGCCTCTTCCCCAGTCTGCAGGGCCGCGGACTGCGCGGAGCGATCGTCTACTACGACGGTCTGGTGGACGACGCCCGCCACACGCTCACGCTGGCGCGCACGGCGGCACTTCACGGCGCAGCGGTCGCCACCAGTGCGCAGGCGATCGGCTTCCTCAAGACGGGAAGCCGAGTCACCGGCGTCGAGCTGCGCTGCCTGGAGTCCGGCCGGGAGATCGAGCTGCGGGGCAGGCAGGTAGTCAACGCCACGGGTGTCTGGACGGACGAGGTTCAGGAGCTGGCGGGCCGCGGCCGCATCCACGTGCGCGCCTCGAAGGGGATCCATCTCGTGATTCCACGCGATCGCATTCACGGCGATAGCGGACTCGTCCTGCGCACCCGGGACAGTGTTCTCTTCGTCATCCCGTGGAAGAGCCACTGGATCATCGGGACGACGGACAGCGACTGGGATCTCGACCTGTCTCATCCGGCAGCCAGCCGACGCGACGTCGAGTATCTGCTCGAGACGGTCAACCGCGTCCTGGCGGAGCCGCTTCACCACGCCGACATCGAGGGCGTATACGCAGGATTGCGTCCTCTGTTGCAGGGCGAGAGCGATGCCACCAGCCGCCTGTCCCGCCAGCACGCAGTCTCGCAGTCGGTCTCCGGTCTCATCACCGTGGCGGGCGGCAAGTACACCACCTACCGCGTCATGGCCCGGGATGCGGTCAATCTGGCGGCGCGGGGCCTGGCGAAGCGAGTCCCCCGAAGCTGCACGGACCGCACACCCCTGCTGGGCGCTCCCGGCTTTCAGGCGTTCTGGAATCGGCGACAAACGCTGGCGGCCGACAGCGGCCTTCACGTCAACCTGGTGGAGCACTTGCTGGGCCGCTACGGCGCACGTGTCGAAGAGCTGCTCGCGATGATCGAGGATCGCCCCGAGCTGGGCGAGCCCATCCCCGGGGCGCCCAGCTACCTCGCGGTCGAGGCCCACTATGCGGCATCACACGAGGGCGCGCTTCATCTGGACGACGTCCTCACGCGAAGAACTCGCATCTCCATCGAGACCTTCGACCGCGGCATCACGGCATCACGGCCCGTGGCACAGTGGATGGGCGAAGTACTGGGCTGGGACGACGCCACGCTGGCGCGGGAGGTCGCGCACTACGACGCCCGGGTGCGGGCCGAGCGAGAATCTCAGGAGCAGCCCGACGACCTCACGGCCGACGCGACTCGCCTCGGAGCACCAGACGTGCGGCTGGGAGGGGAGCAGACCAGCACAGATGAGCTGCGACTCGCTCCGCCGACCGGCTCCGGCTCCGGCCAATAGCCCGGATTACTCATGAAGGCTCGCAGCGCGGCCGTGCAGGAGAGATGAGAGTGGGAACATACGTCTACATCGGACACGACGGTCCCCGCGGCCTCGAGCTGCGCAAGAGCGTGCGGGAGCGGCACCTCGCCGAGCTCGAGAAGCTCGAGGCCCAGAACCGCATTCTCTTCGCCGGGCCGCTGCGCGATGAGAGCGGCTCGCCCTGCGGCAGCGTGGTGGTGATCGAGGCCGAGAGCCTCGCCGCGGCCCGCGCGATCTCGGATGCCGACCCCTACGTGGTCGAGGGCGTCTTCGAGCGGGTCGACGTCTACGAGAGCATGGCGGTCTTCCCCAGGCCCAGACGCTGATCAGACGTCCCAGGCGAAAGCCATCTCGACTTCGATACCAGGATGCAGGCTCTGTCTGACCGGGCAGCTGCGCGCAGCTTGCTCGAGCGGCCCGCGCGCTTGCTCGGGAATCCCTTCCGGAAAGGAAAGCTCGACGACCAGCCGGCCGATGCGCCGCACCGGCTCGCTGACCATGTGCTTCTCGACGCGGGCGCAGGCGCCCTCGATCGGCCACCGATGGCGCTGCGCCAGAATGCCCATCACGGTCAACATGCAGCTGGCAAGCCCGGTGGCGACCAGGTCGGTCGGCGAGAAGCTCTGACCCCGACCTTGGTTGTCGATCGGCGCATCACTGGAGAGAGCAGCGCCCGAGGGCCCGTGCCGGCAGCTCGTGTGAAGCTCGCCTTCATATACGACCTGGATCTCGACCATGCTGCGCACTCCTCGCGGCGGTTGCGACCTCCCTCGAGACGTGCCCCAAGGAGGCTGAGTACGGAGAGTATCACCTTCGAAGCACCCGCCTCGGCGCTGCACGGAGCGGACTGCTAGCCTGCGTTTCTCACCGGGTCCCGAACGGAGCGACGTCTTGTCCACCCTCTCCTGGAACGACGAACCTTTCGCGGGGCCGGACGGGCCCGATCTGCAGGCGGCACTCTCGCGATTCGGCCACCGGACCTTCAGGCCCGGGCAGCGTGAGGCAGTCGAGACCCTGCTGCAGCAGGGAAGCCTTCTGCTGGTTGCGCCCACCGGCGGCGGGAAGAGCTTGACGTACCAGCTCCCCGCCTTGCTGCTGGACGGCGTGACGCTGGTGATCTCGCCGCTCATTTCGCTCATGCAGGATCAGGTGAGCGCGCTCGAAGCGCACGGCATCGCCGCGACCTTTCTCGCCTCGACACTGGGAGCGGGCGAGCTGGCTGAGCGCGTACGCGGCATCGCGGCCGAGCGCTACCGCCTGGCCTATGTCGCACCCGAACGACTGGGCTTCCCCGGCTTTCGCTCGCTGCTGCGCGATCTGCGCTGTCCACTCGTGGCGATCGACGAGGCACACTGCATCAGCGAGTGGGGGCACGACTTCCGCCCCGAGTATCTTGCAATCGGCGAACTCCTGAAGGAGCTACCCCGAACGCGGGTGCTCGCGTGCACCGCGACCGCAACACCGGTGGTGCGCGACGAGATCCTCGAGCGCCTGGGACTGCCCGCCGAGACGCCGCAGCTCGTGCGCGGCTTCGCACGGCCCAATCTGGCGCTGCGCGCGCACGAAGTCGCCAGCCGCAAGGACCGTGATCGCTGGGTGGACGACGCCGTGGCCGAGGCGCTGCACGAGCCCGGCGCGGAACGCGGCGCGGCCATCATCTACGCATCGACCCGCCGCACGGCCGAGGAGGAGTACCTGCGGCTCGAACGGATCGGCTGGCGAACGGCCGTCTATCACGCGGGCCTCGAGGGCGAGATGCGCACGGCGGTGCACCGCGCCTTCAGCGCGGGCGAGGTCGAGATCGTCGTGGCAACCAACGCCTTCGGCATGGGGATCGACCGCGCCGATGTGCGCGCGGTGATCCATCTGGCACCACCGGGCTCGATCGAGGCCTACTACCAGGAAGTTGGCCGGGCCGGGCGGGATGGGCAGGACGCACTCGGGCTGCTGCTGCTCTCGGCCGGCGACATGCCACGCCGCCGATATCTGATCGAGAGTGACGCAAGCGGCCTGACACCGGATCCCGAGGTGGTGCACCACAAGTGGAACCTCTTTCTCGAACTGATGCGCTTCGCCGAGGGCGGGAGCTGCCGTCACGATGCCGTGTTGCGCTACTTCGGCGACGAAGAGGAGACGCTGGCCGGCTGTGGTCGCTGCGATGTCTGCATTCGGCTGGCCGTTGGCGGCGCGGGCGACGTCGAAGAAGACCCGCAGGCGGTGGCGTTGGTCGTGCGCAAGGCGCTCTCCGCTGTAGCCCGCGTGCACGCTCGCTTCGGGCTTGGCGCCGCCGTGGCCCTGCTGCGCGGCGTGCGCGACAGCCGTCTCGAACGGGAAGGGCTCGAGCATACGAGCACCTTCGGAATCCTCTCCCAGCACTCCGAGGATTGGCTCACTCGGCTGTTGCGCCGCTGTGTCACCGCCGGTTGGGTCGACTTCTGTGGAGGCGACCGACCGGTGGTGGTTCTCACCGAAGAGGGTGTGGGCGTGATGCGCGGCGAACGGCCGGCGCGGCTGCTCCTCCCGCCCAAGCGCCGAGCCACCAGCCCGAAGCGGGCCAAGTCGAGCACGGCGAGTAGCGGCACCCGCGTGCCTGAGGCCAGTGATTTCGATGAGACGGCGCTGGCCCTCTTCGAGGCCCTACGCAGCCACCGACTCGAAGTCGCACGCGCCGAGGGCGTCCCCCCGTACGTGGTCGCCAGCGATCGAACCCTGCGCGAGATCTCTGTTGAGCGCCCGAGCTGTCTGTCCGAGCTCCAGCGCGTCCACGGCATCGGGCCCAGCAAGGCTGAACGCTACGGATCGGGCCTGCTCGACGTCGTTCGGCGACACGCCGCGCCGGCCTGAGCAGCGCAGAGCCGTGCGGACGCGAAGGCCGCGCGTTCAGGGGCAGACCATGCGACACGGCAGATGCGTGGTGATGATCGCACCGTTCTTGCAGCGGCAGGTCCCGTCTTCGGAGCGCTCTACGAAGTCTTTCCTGCGTGCCGGGAACTCCTGAGGCAAGTCGCCAGGCTCGCAGCGGATACCCTCTTCGTGGCAGCCGGGCTGGTAGGCAACCGAGGCGCGGGGAACGAAGCCTGCGGACGTGCCGTCGTGGAAGCGGATCGGCAAGGTGGCGGTGGTGCCATCGTAGCCCGCCTGCCAAACCGAGAAGTGGAGATGCGGCCCCGTGGAGAAACCGGTGTTGCCGCTGAAGCCGAGAACCTCGCCGGCGTAGATGTACATACCCAGTCGCACGCCGGAGCCGGGATCGAGGTGCGCGTAGGTCGCAAACGTGCCGTCATCTTGCAGGATCGTGACCGCATTGGCCTCACGCAGAAGATGCTGTGCGGTTCCCGCCTGCGTATAGCCGTCGGCCACGTTCACGACCTTGCCCGAACGCGCCGCCAGGATGGGCGTGCCGACGGGCATCGCAAAGTCGAAGGAATACTGCGACTGCCCGGTGTGGCTGAACTTGCCTCCGACACCCTGGGTGAGGACGCGGGGCTCCACGCCGCCGAAGGGCACGCGATAGCGCACGGCATCGGCGTGCCGCGCACCGGGATCTCCCCAGACCCATTGCCAGTTGAAGGGAAAGGAGGCGGCCGCCCGCGCGTTCTGACGCACCAGCGTTACGATCAGGACGCGCTTGCCGGGTGGCACGATCCGTTCGGCCGGCATGCGAGCGGGGACCGCTTGCACATTGCTCAGCTGCTCGAACTTGACCCGCACGCCCACTGGAACCGGCTGGCGGTTACTGGCCTCGATCACGACTCGGTCGTCGTTGCGAGCGGCGTGGATACATACGTCGTGGACGCAATCGGTACGGGTCTCGGCTCTCGCGGACCCAGTGAAGAGAGACAGCGCGACGAGCAGGTGCGCACAGCACGATGGAGCGATCCACCGCCAGAGGCGCTGCGGGTGCGGGGCGAGGCGCATCGAGTGGACCTCCGGTGGGGCGGTGGAGCGAACCCCTCCTATCGGCACACCAGCGGGGGCGCTGTACTCTCTGCGACGCCGTCTCGAGCGGCGGGGGGACGTTTCCACTGGCCCAGCCGTGGCACACGATCGAGCGCGTCGAGACGGCGGACGGCCCCGTCGAGCTTCGACGCCGAGGAGAGCGGGACTTCCTCATCACCATCGCGGGGCGCGTGCTGATGAACAGCCGTGCCAATCGCTCGGAGATCGCGCTGGCGCGCCTGGGCTGCCAACCGCTGGCCGAGCGCCCCCATCCCGTCGTACTGCTCGGGGGACTCGGCATGGGGTGCACGCTACGTGCCGCACTGGATGTGCTGCCGGAGGGCGCTCAGGTGCTGGTGAGCGAGATCAACCCCGCGCTCGAGAGCTGGTGTCGCGGCCCGCTCGCGGCAGCCAATCGCGACGCACTTTGCGACCGGCGTGTCGCCGTGACGATCGAGGATGTCGCCGAGCGCATCCGAGCCCACGCCGATGACCCCGCGCGGCCCCGCCTCGACGCCATTCTGCTCGATCTCTACACGGGGCCATACGCCGACTGTGACCCGCGGCGTGACCCTTTCTACGGCAGCGGCGCGCTGGCGCGCACCCGCAGTGCGCTCGCCGCCGCCGGCATATTCGCGGTCTGGTCCGAGGCCCCGGACACCCGCTTCGAAGCGCGTCTGCGAGCGGCGGGCTTCGCCGTGAAGCGCCATCGGCCGGGACGTGCCGGGCTGCGGCATGCCGTCTATATCGCTCGACTCGCGGACTGATCCGCCGCGTTGCTTTACAGAAACGATACGTATCGTTACTTTTGTGCGGCAGCTCGATTACCCTTTGCAATTCCCGCGGGGCCAGAGCATTGTCTCCGTTCTGGCCGAGAGACGGGCGACTCACGAGCGCGCAGTGCAGTGGCGTGAGAAGCTCGAGAGGTCCAGCCAACGCCTCTCCCGGGCTCCACGACGGAGAAGCGCGGAGAACTGAGCAGCCGAGGAAGGAATAAGAGGAGTTGGACAAGCGCACGAGCGAGAGAGAGGTCATCGCCGAGCTGCGTGACGGCATGACGATCGGAATCGGCGGCTGGGGATCGCGCCGAAAGCCCATGAGTCTGGTGCGCGAGATACTGCGCTCGGATCTCCGGGACCTGACCATCGTCTCCTATGGCGGCCCGGACGTCGGGCTGCTCTGCGCGGCAGGCAAGGTTGCGAAGCTCATCTACGGATTCGTCTCCCTCGACTCGATCCCGCTCGAGCCGCACTTTCGCAAAGCGCGCCAGCAGGCCAGCTTTCGGGCCGCCGAGCTGGACGAGGGCATGCTGCAGTGGGGGCTGCTGGCAGCCGCTCACCGCCTGCCCTTCCTCCCGACCCGGGCGGGCCTCGGCTCGGACGTGATGAAGATCAATCCGGAGCTCGCGCGGGTGAAATCGCCCTACGAGGACGGCGAAGAACTCGTCGCCATGCCGGCTCTCGAACTGGATGTGGCGCTGATTCACATGAACCGCGCCGACGCGCTGGGCAATGGCCAGTTCCTCGGCCCCGACCCCTACTTCGATGATCTCTTCTGTCTGGCGGCCAAGCGCCGCTTCATGAGCTGCGAGAGAATCATCCCCACCGAAGACTTCCAGAAGGAGGGCTCGATCCACACCGTCAAGATCAACCGCATGATGATCGACGGCGTGATCGAGGCGCGAGGCGGCGCCCACTTCACCGAGTGTCCCCCGGACTACGGGCGCGACGAGGCCTTTCAGAAGGAATACGCCGCCACCGCCAAGGACCCGGCGGCTTGGCAGACCTTCTGGAGCACATACCTGGCGCTCGACTGCGAGGCGGACTACCAGGAGGCGGTGAGGCGGCGATGAGCAATGCGACCGAAGTCACCCGAGGCGAAGTCTGCGCCGTAGCCGTGGCGGAGGCCTTCCGGGGCGACGGCGAGATCCTGGCCAGCTTCTTCGGCACCGTACCGGCCGTGGGCGGACGATTGGCGCGGCTCACCTTCGCGCCCGATCTGCTGATGACCGACGGTATCGCGACGGCGGTCGAGACGACGCCACCCGTCAGCGGCAAGCCGAGTGAGGAGCCGGTATTCGGCGCCTGGCTGCCCTTCCGCACCATCTTTGATGTCGTGTGGTCGGGCAAGAGACACGTGGTGATGGTCGCCAGTCAGATCGACTGCCACGGCAATCACAACTTCGCCTGCATCGGCCCGTTCGAGAAGCCCAAGGCGCAGCTGCTGGGCATGCGCGGCGCGCCGGGCAATACCATCAACCACCGCACGAGCTACTGGATCCCGAACCACAGCGACAAGGTCTTCGTCGAGAAAGTCGACGTGGTCTCCGGCGTCGGCTACGACCGCGCCGCAGAGCTGGGTGAGCGCACGGCCCGCTTCCACGATATCCGCCGGGTGGTATCCAACCTCGGCGTCTTCGACTTCGAGACGCCCGATCACAGCATGCGACTCATCTCCGTCCATCCGGGTGTGTCTGTCGAGGAGGTGGTCGAGAACACGGGCTTCAAGCTGGTGATCGATGGCGAAACTCCCGAGTCCCGCACGCCCAGCGACGAAGAGCTCCGCCTCATTCGAGAGGTAATCGATCCCGAAGGATTCCTGAACAGAGAAGTGACGGGCTGACGTCCCGCCCCCGCGGCGAGACCGAGCCCTAGCCTGGATAAAGGTCCCCCCTTCCTTGCCCTCTGCACTCCACACGCGAATTTGCGACCTGCTCGGCATCCGCCATCCCATCATTCAGACGGGCATGGGCTGGGTCGCCACGCCGGAGATGACGGCCGCCGTCAGCAACGCGGGTGCGATCGGGTTTCTGGCCGCCGCCACCATCGCGCCCGATCGGGTCGAGCGCGAAATCGAGAAGGTCAAGGCGCTCACCGACGCGCCCTTCGGCGTCAACTTCCTGATGGATGCGCCGGGTGCCGACGTAATCAGCGACGCGATCGTGCGACAGGACGTGCGGGCGGCTGGCTACAACCGCGCACCGAGCGGCGAGCTGATCAAGAAGCTCAAGGACGCCGGCGTGATCTGCGTTCCCACCTGTGGTGCGGTGCGCCACGCCGTCAAGGCGCAGAAGCTGGGCGCGGACATCATCATCGTGCAGGGCGGCGAGGGGGGCGGTCACACGGGCCCGGTCCCCACATCGCTCCTGGTGCCGGGCAGCGTCGATGCCGTGGAAGTGCCGATCGTGGCCGCCGGCGGCTACTACGACGGACGCGGTCTGGTGGCGGCACTGGCCTATGGCGCGGAGGGCATCGCCCTGGGGACGCGCTTTCTGATGAGCGCCGAGAGCCCCGTACCGACGACGACGACCGATCGCTATGCCAGAGCAACAGTCAACGACGTGATCGTGACGAACGAAGTGGACGGCCTGCCGCAGCGCGTGGTGCTGAACGAGCTCGTACATCGGCTCGAGTCGAGTGGCCCGCTGCGGCGGTTGCTATTCGCGCTGCGAAACGCCCTGGCGTATCGCCGGCTCAGCGGCGCCTCGCTGTCCGAGCTGATGGGCTCCGCCTTCGCGATGCAAAAGCACGAACGTCTCAGCCGCGCGCAGATGCTGATGGCCGCCAACGCCCCGATGCTGGCGAAGAAGGCCATGCAGGACGGTGATCCGGTCAACGGTTACCTGCCGAGCGGTAGCGTGGCAGGTGTACTCGATGATCGCCCGAGCTGCGCGGAAATCATCGAGCGCATCATCGACGAGGCCGAGCAGACGCTCGCAGCCCTCACGAGCTGAGGAAGTAGCATGGCAATCGATATTTCGGTGGAAGGCGGGATCGGCGAGGTCGTGATCAACAACCCGCCCGTCAACGCGCTGGACAGCGCCGGCTGGCGGGAGTTCGCCGATGGCGTCACGGCCCTCGGTCAGCGCGACGATGTCCACTGCCTCGTGATCCGAGCCGAGGGGCGTGGCTTCCAGGCGGGTGTCGACATCCGGGAGTTGGCCGCCGATAGCACGAAGATCGTCGATGTGAACCGCGGCTGTTACGACACCTTCGCCGCCATCTACGATTGCCCGGTGCCGGTCATCTCCGCTGTGCACGGCTACTGCCTGGGTGGCGGTATCGGCATCTCGGGCGCCTCCGACATCGTCATCGCCTCACAGGACGCCAGCTTCTCACTACCCGAGATCGACCGCGGCGCGCTGGGCGCGGCCACGCACCTGATGCGCCTCTTCGGCATGCAGAAGACGCGACGCATGCTCTACACAGGCGAGGCCATCGACGCCCAAGAGGCCCTGCGGCTCGGCGGTGTCGAATCGGTGGTTCCACGCGAGAATCTGCGCCAAGAAGCCATGGCCTTGGCGGCGACGATCGCCGCCAAGAGCCCCAGAGCCCTGCGTCTGGCCAAGTGGTCGCTCAACGGGATCGAGCTGCTCGACGTCAAGAAGAGCTATCGCTTCGAGCAGGGTTTCACCCTCGAGCTCTATACCTCGCCCGACTCCCAGGAGGCACGCGATGCCTTCGTGGAGAAGCGCGAAGCGAAGTTCGACGACAAGTCCTGAGGACACGAATCGGGAAGAAGACAGATGGATCTGACCTACACCCTGGAACAACAAGCCTTCCGCAAAGAAGCCCGAGCCTGGCTCGAGGCCAACGTACCGACCGAGCCGCTCCCGTCGTTCGATACAAAGGAGGGATTCGACGCCCATTGCGACTGGGAGAAGAAGCTCAACGAAGGTGGCTGGGCCATGGTGCCGTGGCCCGTCGAATACGGTGGCCGCGGCGCCGATCTGCTCGAGTGGCTGATCTTCGAGGAAGAGTACTACCGCGCTGGTGCGCCCGGTCGCGTCAACCAGAATGGCATCTTCCTGCTCGGACCCACCATCATGGAGTACGGCACGCCAGAGCAGAGAGCGCGCTTCCTGCCGAAGATGGCCTCTAGCGAAGAGGTCTGGGCGCAGGGCTGGTCGGAGCCCAACGCGGGCAGCGACATGGCCAATATCCAGGCCACCGCCATTCGCGAAGGCAACGAGTACGTGATTAACGGCCAGAAGACCTGGGCCTCGCGCGGCGCCTATGCGCACTGGCTCTTCGGCATGTTCCGGACAGATCCCGACTCGAAGCGCCACCACGGTCTCACCTTCATCCTGGCGCCCATGGACGCGCCGGGGGTCACGGTGCGCCCCATCGAGAAGATCAGCGGCAAGCCGGCGTTCGCGGAGGTCTTCTTCGACGACGCGCGCGTGCCGGCCGAGAACCGCCTCGGCGAAGAGGGCCAGGGCTGGAGCGTCGCGATGGCGACGGCCGGCTTCGAACGGGGCCTGATGCTGCGAAGCCCGGCCCGCTTCCAGAACACGGCCCGCAAGCTTGTCGATCTCTATCGGAAGACGCTGCAGAGCGGCGCAGCGATCGACCCCGCTCTGCGGGGCAGAGTCACGCAGTGCTGGATGGCGGCGGAGGCCTACACGCTCAACACCTATCAGACAGTGTCCAAGCTGCTGGCGGGTGGAAAGATCGGCGCCGAGGCGAGTCTCAACAAGATCTTCTGGTCCGAGCTCGATATCGAAATGCACGAGACAGCCCTGGCGCTGCTCGGCGAGCGTGCCGAGCTCAAGCCCGGATCACCCGCCGCGCAGGGCGTGGGCGATTGGCTCGACGGCTACATCTTCGCCCTGGCGGGGCCCATCTACGCCGGCACCAATGAGATTCAGCGCAACATCATCGCCGAGCGCATTCTCGGTCTTCCCAGAAAGTAGTCAGCCATGGAATTCAACTTCAGCGAAGATCAAGAGCTACTGCAGCAGACCGTGCGCGACTTCCTCGAAGGCGAGTGCACGGCGGAACACGTGCGACAGCTCTGGAACACGGAGACGGGTCGCTCCGCCGAGTTCTGGGCCAAGCTGGCGGAGATCGGGGTACCCGCTCTGCTGGTGCCCGAGGAGGCGGGCGGACTCGGCATGGACGAACGCGATCTGGTGCTCGTGCTCGAGGAGACCGGCCGCGCGGCGCTGGCCGAGCCGGTCATCTCCACGGCGGCCGTGGCGGCGCCGCTGCTGCGCGAGCTGGCACAGAGCGGCAAGCCGGGACTGGCCGAGAAATGGCTGGGGCGCATCGCCGAAGGAGCGGCCATCGTCGCGGTGGGGCACGGGCAGAGCCCGTTCGTGAGTGATGCCCATGTCGCCGACCTGCTTCTGCTGGCTCACGCAGATGAGATTCACGCGGTGGAGCCGGGCTCCGTAGATCTCACCGCAGAGAAATCCAATGACGGCTCGCAGCGCATCTTCAGCGTGGACTGGACTCCCGTCGGCGAGACCCGCGTCGCGGAGGGAGAGCTCGGGCGAGAGCTGCAGGCGGCGAGCTTCGATCGCGGCGCACTCGCTTGCGCAGCCCAGCAACTCGGTGTGGGGCAGCGGCTCATCGAAATGGCCGTGCTCTACGCAAGTCAACGAACGCAGTTCGGCGTGGCGATCGGCACGTTCCAAGCCATCAAGCACCGGCTCGCGAACGCAAAGGTCAAGGTCGAGTACTCGAGATCCGTGGTCTACCGCGCTGCGAACTCGGTCGCTCTGCATCTGCCCACGCGTTCGGTGGATGTCTCGATGGCCAAGCTGACCGCCAGCGAGGCCGCCACGTTTGCCGCCAAGGAAGCGCTGCAGGTCTATGGAGCTATCGGCTACACGTACGAAGAAGATCTTCACATCTGGATGAAGCGCGCCTGGTCGCTGGATCTCGCGTTCGGCACAGGCGCCTGGCACCGAGAGCGCGTAGCCGGTGCGGTAGTCGACTCCGCCTTGCCTGCGGAGAGCTTCGGCTACAGCGCACCGACGGCCTGAGAACACGCGACCGGGTCATCTGAGAACGGAAAACACCACTGAGCGGGCGAGCAGAATCGAGCAGATGGAGGAATTCGAAATGGGCGAAAAGAAACAACTCCCGGCCATCGAAGGCTGGTTCACGACCGGGGCGAATCCGCACCTGCTGGGCACTCGATGCAAACAGTGTGGCACCTACTTCTTTCCCAAGCAGGAGCTCTTCTGCCGCAACCCGGACTGCCAGAGCTCGGAGTTCGACGAGGTCGAGCTCTCCCGCACGGGCAAGGTGTGGTCCTACACGGAGCACTTCTACCAACCGCCGGAGCCCTACATCTCACCCGACCCTTTTGAGCCTTACACCATCGCCGCGGTCGAGCTCGAGAAGGAGAAGATGGTAATACTGGGCCAGGTGGCGGACGGCATCGCCCATTCTCAACTGCGGGCGGGCACCGATGTCGAGCTCGTGGTCGAGCGCATCTACGAAGACGACGAAGCGGAGTACACCGTCTGGAAGTGGAAGCCGGTCGCGGCCTAGGCCGAGCCGATTCCAAGATCAGGAGAAGAGTCATGGCAAAGGAAGTCGCGATCCTCGGCGCCGGCATGCACCAGTGGGGCAAATGGGGCAAGAACTTCGTCGAATATGGCATCAAGGCCTGCAACGATGCCCTGGCCGATGCCGGCGTCGAGTGGAAGGACATCCAGGTGATCGCCGGTGCCGAGACCGTGCGCAATGGCTACCCGGGCTACGTCGCGGGCGCCACATTCGCCGAGGCCCTCGGCTGGTCGGGTTCCCGTGTCTCGACTTCGTACGCGGCCTGCGCTTCTGGCGCACAGGCGCTCAACAATGCGCGGGCGATGATTCTGGCAGACATGGCCGACGTCATCCTCGTGGTCGGCGCCGACACCACGCCCAAGGGCTTCCTGGCACCGAGCGCGGGTGAGCGCTGGCATGATCCGGACTGGTTGCGCTTCCGTCTGATGGGCTGCACCAACCCGACCTATTTCGCACTCTACGCGCGGCGACGCATGGACGTCTACGGCGCCACCGAGGAGGACTTCGCCGCGGTCAAGGTCAAGAACGCCCGCCACGGTCTGGCGAACCCGTACGCGCGCTACCACAAAGAGTTCAGCATGGAGCAGGTGCTGGAGTCGCCGATGGTGGCCGATCCGCTGCGACTCTTCGAAATCTGCGCCACCAGCGACGGTGCGGCTGCCGTCGTGATCTCCAGCCTGGAATACGCGCGCAAGCGAAAGATCGACCCGATCAAGATCGCGGCTGTCTCGACCGTGACGCCCATCTATCCGCAGACGACGATCGAGATGCCCAACTTCTCGACCGACTCAGCGGCGGTGGTGCCGGAGCCGGTTCGCGGCTTCAAGGACTCGATCGCCCACGAGGCCTACCGGGAAGCGGGGCTCGGGCCCGAGGATATGTCGTTGGCCGAGGTCTACGACCTGTCGTCGGCACTGGAGCTCGACTGGTACGAGAACATCGGTCTGTGTGGGCGCGGCGAGGCTGAGAAGCTGCTGCGAAGCGGCGACACGACGATCGGCGGCCGCATCCCGGTCAACACGAGCGGCGGTCTCGCCTGCTTCGGCGAAGCCGTGCCGGCCCAGGCGCTCGCACAGGTGTGCGAGCTGGTGTGGCAGCTGCGCGGGCAGGCCGGCAGCCGACAGGTGGAGGGTGCCAAGGCGGGAATCACGGCGAACCAAGGTCTCTTCGGACACGGATCGTCGGTTATCTGCACGAAGTAACGGCGGCAGTCCGAGCGGCTGTCCATAATCAAGGCAGGTCCACTCGCGTACGAGCCGGTTACCGGCCCGTACGCGGGCGCTGTCGTCTCGCGACGGCGGCGCACGACAACGGAGAAAGAACATGGCCGAGGCGTACATCATCGATGCACTCAGGACTCCGACCGGGCGCAAGAAGGGGAGCCTCTCCGGTGTCCATTCCGCCGATCTGGGCGCAGGCGTCCTGACGGCGCTGATGAACCGCAATGACATCGATCCGGCCGCCGTCGAGGACGTCGTCTTCGGCTGTGTCGACACGATCGGCCCGCAGGCGGGCGACATCGCGCGCACTTGTTGGCTGGCGGCCGGACTTCCCGAGGAGGTTCCCGGCACGACCATCGACCGTCAGTGCGGTTCGTCCCAGCAGGCCGTGCACTTCGCGGCCCAAGCAGTGATGAGCGGCACCAGCGATGTCGTCGTCGCCGGTGGCGTGCAGAACATGAACCAGATTCCGATCTCGGCCTCCATGCTGGCCGGTCAGCCGTTCGGATTCGAGGACCCCTTCGCTGACTCCGAGGGTTGGCAGAAGCGCTACGGGAATCAGGAGGTCTCGCAGTTTCGTTCCGCCGAGATGATCGCGGAGAAGTGGGATATCAGCCGCCAGGACATGGAGGTCTTCGCGCTGGAGAGCAACGAGCGGGCCCTGCGCGCCATCGCCGAGGGGCGGTTCAAGCGAGAGATCGTGCCGGTCGGCGACTTCGACACGGATGAGCCCCCGCGCGAGAGCACGCTCGCGAAGATGGCGACGCTGCGAACCCTGGTCGAGGGGGGGCGGCTGACCGCCGCCGTCTCGAGTCAGATCGCGGACGCCGCTGCCGCAGTGCTGGTCGTCTCGGAGGAGGCGGTGAAGCAACACGGTCTCAAGCCCCGGGCTCGCATCCACCATCTCTCTGTGCGCGGCGCCGACCCCATCTGGATGCTCACCGCCCCGATCCCCGCCACCGCCTACGCACTGCAGAAGGCGGGCATGAAGAAGGAGGACATCGACCTGGTCGAGATCAACGAGGCCTTCGCCTCGGTCGTGCTGGCCTGGCAGAAGGAGACCGGCTGGGATCTCGCCAAGGTCAATGTCAACGGCGGTGCGATTGCGCTGGGTCATCCCCTCGGCGCGACCGGCTGTCGCCTGATGACCACCCTGCTCCACGAGCTCGAGCGCACGGGGGGCCGGTACGGCCTGCAGACCATGTGTGAGGGCGGAGGGCAGGCCAACGTCACCATCATCGAACGCCTGTAGCGAAAAACGCTCGAGCGAAGGGAGTCGAGAACCATGAGCAAGATCTGTCAGGGACGTGTAGTGATCGTCACGGGTGCGGGCCGCGGAATCGGACGTGCCCACGCCCTCGAATTCGGTAGGCAGGGCGCACGCGTGATCGTCAACGACCTCGGCTCGGAGTCGGATGGCAGCGGCAGCTCGTCCGGGCCCGCCGGTGAAGTCGTCGAGGAGATTCGCGCCTTGGGCGGCGAAGCGGTGGCCAACGGCGCCGACATCGCCGATTGGGATCAAGCCGGAGCGCTGGTCCAACAGGCGCTCGACAGCTTCGGCCGACTCGACGTCGTCGTGAACAACGCCGGCTTCGTGCGTGACCGCATGTTCGTCAGCGCCAGCGAGGAAGAGTGGGACGCGGTGATCCGGGTGCACCTCAAGGGCCACTTCTGTACTGCTCGCCACGCCGCCAAGTACTGGCGTGATCAGAGCAAGGCCGGCCAGGCCGTAGACGCGCGCATCATCAACACCAGCTCGGGCGCTGGCCTGCAGGGCAGTATCGGGCAGAGCGCCTACGCTTCGGCCAAAGGAGGCATCGCGGCGCTGACGCTGGTCCAAGCGGCCGAGATGGGACGCTACGGGGTGACGGCCAACGCCATCGCGCCGGCGGCGCGTACGCGCATGACCGAAGCCATCTTCAGCGACATGGCAGCACCAGAAGGCGATCTCTTCGACGAGAACGCGCCGGAGAATATCTCGCCCCTGGTCGTCTGGCTGGGAAGCACGGAGTCGCGAGAGGTCAGCGGCCGCGTCTTCGAGGTCAAGGGCGGCATCATCGGCACATCGGACGGCTGGCGCGACGGCCCGATCATCGACAAGGGCGCGCGCTGGGAGCCCGACGAGATCGCTGCGGCCGTTCACGAACTGATCGAGAAATCACCCGTTCCCCAGAAGGTGTACGGAACCTGATCACAGCGCGGGCGGGGAGACGAAATGGACTTCAGATTCAACGAAGAGCAGGAAGAGCTCCGCTCGATTGCCCGGAGCTTCCTCGAAGAGCACTCGGGCTCGGAGCAGATCCGCAAGGCCATGGAGAGTGAGCTCGGTTTCGACCCGGCGCTGTGGGAACAGCTCGGGGGCGAGCTCGGCTGGCCCTCGGTCCACATCCCAGAGGAGTACGGCGGACTGGGACTCGGGTACGTCGAGTTGGTTGCGCTACTCGAGATCACCGGGGGGGCTCTGCTCTGTGCCCCCTTCTTCTCCAGTGTATGCCTGGGCGCCAACGCGTTGCTCTCCGCCGCAAGTGAAGAACAGAAGGCGGAACACCTGCCAGGCATCGCGGAGGGCCAAACTCGCGCCACTCTCGCCTACACGTCACCCACCGGGTGTCCGGACGCCAGCGGAATCGAGGTCACGGCAAGCCGCAGCGGCGACGGATTCGTGCTGCAAGGCGAGTACGGGTTCGTGCTCGACGGCCACTCGGCCGACCTCCTCGTGGTAGCCGCTCGAAGCTCGGGCACGCACGGCGAAGACGGCGTGAGTCTCTTCGCCCTGCCGGGCGATAGCGCGGGTCTCACGCGACGCGTGCTCCCCACCGTGGATCAGACGAGAAAGCTCGCCGTTCTCGAGTTGGCGGACGTTCATCTGCCGCAGAGCGCCCTGCTTGGCCAAGAGGGTGCTGGTTGGCCCGCCCTGCGAAAGACGCTTCAGCTCGCTGCGATTGCGCTGGCGGCCGAGCAGCTCGGCGGAGCGCAGAAGTGTCTGGACATGTCGGTGGAGTACGCCAAGGAGCGTATCCAGTTCGGACGCCCGATCGGCTCCTTCCAGGCCATCAAGCACAAATGCGCCGACATGATGGTCGCTGTGGAATCGGCCCGCTCTGCCGTCTACTACGCTGCCTGCGTAGCGGCCGAGGACGGCGACGAGCTGGCGGTCTGCGCCTCGCTCGCCCAGGCCTACTGCTCCGACACCTACTTCCGCTGCGCCGCCGACGCCATCCAGATTCACGGCGGTGTTGGCTTCACCTGGGAGTACGACGTTCACCTCTATTTCAAGCGCGCCAAGTCGAGTGAGAGCTTCCTGGGCGATCCCGCCTACCACCGCGAGCTCGTGGCTCGGGAGATCGGGCTCTGACCCCGGGGCGGGACCCACCTGGAGGGCGTGATGGAGGATCGGCTCGACCTGTCGGGCAAGACGGTGCTCGTGACCGGTGGCGGCAAGGGTGTCGGCCGCGGCATCACGCGCCGGTTTCTGGAGGCTGGTGCCGATGTCGTCATCTGCGGGCGAAACGAGCCCGAGCAGCCCGTAGAAGCTCGCGGTCGCGGGGCACTCTTCAGCGCCGCCGACGTACGAGAGGTGGAGCAGATCGAACGGCTGGTGAGCTTTGTCAGCGAGCGCTTCGGCCGCCTCGATGTGCTGGTCAACAACGCGGGTGGCACGCCGGAGGTTGACGCCGCCAGCGCATCACCCCGCTTCTCGGAGGCAATCATCCGTCTGAACCTGATCGCGCCACTGAATCTTGCGCAGAAGGCAAACGCGATCATGCAGAAGCAGGCGGAGGGAGGCGTCATCATCAATATCGCCAGCGTCAGCGGCGTGCGCCCTTCTCCCGGTACCGCGGCCTATGGCGCCGCCAAGGCGGGGCTCTTGAATCTGAGCGCGACGCTGGCGGTCGAATGGGCACCCCGAGTGCGGGTCAATGCGGTGACGGCCGGCATGATCCACACCGAGCAGGCCGCTCTTCACTACGGCGACGACGAGGGAATCGCTGCGGTCGCGGCCACGGTGCCGCTCGGGCGCCTGGGTCTGCCGGAAGACGTGGGTGACACCTGCGTCTACCTGGCTTCGCCGCTCGCGAGCTACGTGAGCGGCGCCAACATTCTGCTGCACGGCGGCGGCGAGAGGCCGGCCTTCCTGTCCGCTGCCTCGAATCCATCGAAATAGGAGAGTTCAGCCATGGGAACCGTATTCAAGACACCCGCGGAGCTCGAAGGAGCCGTCGGTCGGCACCTGGGCCATAGCGACTGGCTGGAGATCAGTCAGGAGCGCATCGACAAGTTCGCCGACGCCACCGGCGACCATCAGTGGATCCACGTCGACCCGGAGCGTGCCGCGGCGGGACCGTTCGGGAAGTGCATTGCCCACGGCTACCTGACCCAGTCGCTGGTCAACATGTTCCTACCCCAGATTGTCGAGGTTCAGGGGATCTCCATGGGCGTGAACTACGGCGCCGACAAGCTTCGCTTCCCCGCCCCGGTGCCCGTAGGCTCGCGCGTGCGCGGCGGCGGCGAGCTGATCGCGCTGCAGCAGACCAAGGACGGCGGCTTCCAGGCGACGATTCGGGTCACCGTGGAGATCGAGGGCAGCGATCGCCCCGGCTGCGTGATCGACACGATCAGCCGCTACTACCCGGAGAAGGCCTAGAGCGGCACGCCTTGCGACGCACAAGCCAAGCGTGTATCACTCTCGTTGGAAGCGATGCCACTGCCGCCCCCTGATCGCGCCCACCTACCGGCAGTGGCTGTAACAATCGAGTTGAGCCCCAAGGGTGGGCCCGCCGGCTAGCCGGCTGCGGGCTGCCACGACAACGCGCGATGACAACGCGCGCCATGACAACGAGAGACGGCGTGATTTTTCAGCGCCGCTGCACTCGGTTCTCCGCCCTGTCGCGGAGTCTCGGGCGAGGCGGCGGTGAGCAGTGCGCCCTTCTCGGCGGAGCCCCGGCATGAGTCGAAACAGACGCCTGTCCGCGCAGGACACTGCCTTCATCTTCGGTGAGGACCAGCGAATTCCTCTGCACGTGGGTGGTCTCGGCCTGATCGCGGCGCCGCCGTTGCGTGATGACGATGGTGCGATCGACATCGGCCGCATTCGTGGCGAGATCGAGAGCCGACTTCACCTCATCCCGATCTTCCGCCAGAAGCTGGCCGAGGTCCCGTTCGATCAGGGGCGTCCGGTCTGGATCGACGATCCGAGCTTCCGAATCGACAACCACGTGCACTTGTGCGCGCTACCCCGGCCGGGTGATCGGCGGGCGCTGCTCGAGTTGATGGCGCGTCTTCAGCAGACTGTGCTCGACCGCAACAAGCCCCTGTGGGAGATCTACTTCGTCGACGGACTCAGTGGACGCGACAGCGTGGGGATGATCTACAAGGTCCACCACGCGATGGTCGACGGCTCGACCGGTATCGAGATCGCCCGGCTCCTCTACGACGCGAGCCCCGACGGCAGACGAGTCGAGCCCGAACCCTGGGAGCCTGGACCGACCCCTTCCAAGACGGAAATGGTCGCCGATGCCATGGCGGATCAGCTCGACCAGGCGATCGGAGTCGCGCGAAAGCTACTCGGCGCCGTGCGGAACCCGGCGGCGCCCGCCCGCCAGCTGTTGCGGACACTGCGAGCAGCCGAGACGGTCTCGGGCGAGATCGACACACTGCCCTTCAACGCTCGAGTGAGTTCGCGACGCGCCTTCGAGAGCTGTGAGCTTTCGCTGGAACGCGTGCGCGGCCTGCAGCGCGGCTATGGCGTAACGCTCAACGACATCGTGCTTGCCGCCGTGACGGGCGCTCTGCGACGCTACTGCTCGGAGCAGGGTATCGACCCCGCCAGCCTGCGGCGCATTCGAGCGCTGGTGCCGGTGAACAACCGTGACGCCGGTGACACCCGCATGGGGAGCAACGTCTCCTCGATGTTCATCGACCTGCCCGTCAGCGAGCCGAACGTGCTCGCACGAGTCGTGCGCATCTATCAGCGATCACAGCGGCTGAAGGATCTCGCGGTGGCTGACGGCGCCAATATGTGGGCCCGCGTGACGTCGCTCATCCCCACCAGCATGCTCCGGGCCACGTCGCGGCTGCAGTTTCGCGGCCTGATGGGCAGAGCCAACCTACTCGTATCGAACGTGCGCGGACCCGAGGCTCCGCTCTACACGATGGGGGCCGAGGTCGAGGAGCTCTACCCCTATTTCGGCGTGCAGGACGATCTCGGCCTCAATATCGTCCTGGTCAGCTACAACGGCAGGCTGATGATCGGCCTGGTGGCCGACCCCGACCTCGTCCCCGACCTCGCTGCCTTCAGAGAAGCGCTCCCGAAAGCGTTCGAAGAACTCGCAAGCGGGACGTTCTTCGCGGCTTCGGACGACTAGGAGCCTGACCCAACACTGGGTGGTGCGGCCCAGACGTCAAGGCGCCCCGCTGGCCAGGCGCGCGAGGGAGGCATAGCTACTCGGAAGCTTCGCTTCCTCCCTACGGTGACCGAGCGCAACGCAGCCAGCGGGGATGGATGGGCGGCTGGACGCGCTGCCCAGTCTTGGGTCAGGCTCCTAGATCTCGTCCATCAGCACGATCTGGGGGGGACCGTCCAGCAGGGCCCCGAAATCGGCTGCTCGGGCGCCCAGGTTCTGGCTGTGGGTGGCGAAAGCCGCATCGTCCTCATATTTCTCGACGACGACGAAAGCGGTGGCATCGTCCCTTTGCTGGTGGACGACGTAGACCAACGTGCCCGGCTCGTTGGCCAGAGTCTCGCTGGCGAGCTGCTTGAGGAAGGTCTTGGCCTCCTCGATCTTGTCCTCTTTCACCTTTATCGTGGCGACGATGCTGGTCATGCCTTGCTTCCTCACTATTTGATCTCGGGGGGAGTGCTCAGAGCGCCGCCCGCCGCCTGCGCTGGGACGGGCCGGCAAGTCTGCCGGAAGCGGACCCCATCACGCAATGCGGATCTGCCGGAGGCCGCCCGCGAGCTGCAGAAAGATCCCGCAAACGCCCGATCGCCAGGTGATTTCGGCGCTGGCTGCCGAAAGCGACCCGATCGCGTGGCGGAGGTGGCATGGCCGCATCTCGCCGCGGCTGCTGGTATCATCTCGGCGGCAAACGGGGGAGGGGCAGTACATGCTGAAGCAATTGGCGATGGTGTGCGCCGCGGTGCTGCTGTCGGGCGCGATTGTCGATGACGCCCGGGCCCAGGCCCGCAGCGAAGCGGACACGCAGCGTGCCCTCACCCGAACCAACTATGCCCGAGGCGGATACTTTCTCGCGGCGTCCGGTGTCTTCGCACTCGAGAACAGCAGCGTCGTCGGGGGGAAGGGGCGCATGATCGGCAGCGGTGGCTTCGATCTGCGGCTGGGGCATCGTCACAACCGCTGGTTCGCCACGGACTTCTTCGGGATCTATGTCAACCGATTTCGCGCGTCAGACGGCAGCTTCCTCGCCTGGGGGCTCGGGGTCAACGAACGCTTCTTCTTGACCAAGACGCGATTCCAGCCATTCCTTCAAGTCGGTATGGGCTTTCTGCAGGTACGCGGGCGCGACGATGACGAGATCCGCGTACGCCCCGGACAAATCGACACCTCGCCGGGCTTCACGCCCGGCTTCTCAGCCCGTTTCGGTGTCGGGGCCGAGACCTACACGACCGAGGACTTCGCGATCATCTTCCACCTGACCTATCACCTCACGGCGGGACACATCAGCGACCACGACTTCGTCACGGCCGGCGTGGGTCTGCAGTTCTTCTGAGCGACCGGCACAGAGTCGGCGAAGCGCGGGGCGGCGCGGGCGATCAAGCGCGAACTCCACGCCGCCAGGGGGCGGCCCTGCCGCCAAGATGAGGTGGTCGGCTCAGCGCAGCAGCTCGCCGGCGTTCACCATCAGCGTCTCGCCGGTGATCATGCGAGCGCGATTCGAGCACAGGAAGAGGACGGCCTCGGCCACATCCTCGTCTGCGGGAATCTCTGCCAACGGCATGTTGGCGGTGATCTCGTCGATCACCGCCATCTCGGAGACGGCGCGCTCTCGGGCCTGCCAAGCGACCCAGGCCGCCACCGGCGGCCCCCACATCCAGGTGGGAATCACCATGTTGACGCGGATCTTGTCGGGGCCGAGCTCCTCGACCATGTGGTACATGGCCGACAACAAGGCGCCCTTGGACGCCGCATAGGCGATCTGGTGCATCCGCGGCGGGAGCCACATCGCCTGTGATCCGATCAGCACGACGGCCCCGCCACCGCGCACTCTCATGTGCGGAACAGCGGCTCGCACGACCTGCGAAGTGCCGATTACATTGACCTCCAGCGCGCGGCGCCAGTCGACAGCAGAGGTGTCCTCGATGGTGCCGAAGAGCGCGTCCAGAGCCGCCACGTTCACCAGCGCATCCAGGCCACCGAAGCGGTCGACGGCGCTCTGCACGAGCGCCTGACAGGCGCCCTCGTCCATGATGTCGCTCGGCCAGGCGACGACTCGCTCGCCCGAGTCATCGAGCTCGGCCGCGATCTCAGCGAGCTTTTCACCACTGCGCGCCGCGATCACGACATTGGCTCCGTCACGCAGTGCCAGCCGCGCGACCTCGCGGCCCAGGCCGTCTCCGACGCCGGCCACCACCAGCACCTTGCCCTCGAGAATCATCGCCACCACCCCCCAGCCGCAGCCACGCTGCGCTCGCCTCCGCGGTCCGCTCGCTTCGCCTGAGCGAGATGCTCTCAGCCACGCGAGTGTGGCGGGAGAACGACGAACTGCAAGTGACGCCCGCTTGGGTCAAAGGACGGTGGCGAGAGAGGAATTGTCTCGAGGTGGCCGCGGAAGGCGAAATTTCACAGTATTCTATCGGGCCCTTGTCCGCGGAACCTCCGCGTTATTCCACCGAGTTCTGAGTACAGTCCAGTGAGCTAGATAACATACTTTCAAAGTCAAGAATTAGCAGGCCCCCCAGATGACGACAGAAGACCCTCTGAGCCCCAGCCCCACCCTTCGCCGCTACGACGACGTCCGGCAGCTGATCGCCAACACCGACGATCCGACTCCGTTGGTCGCGCTGAGGCGGATCGCGCAGGACGACGTCTTCCCGCTCTACCTGAAGCTCGAGTGGTACAACCCATTCGGTTCCATCAAGGACCGCACGGCCGCCTATCTGCTGCAGGGGCTCTGCGGACGGGGCGAGCTCGAGGGCAAGGCGTTGGTCGAACCGACCTCGGGCAACACGGGTATCGCGCTCGCTGCCCTCGCCACATTGATGGGCGTCCCAATCACGCTGACGGTTCCCGATGAAGTTCCCGAGGAGAAGAAGGTCCTGATGCGCATGCTGGGCGCAGAGGTCTGGCCGACGCCCGACGATCTCTGCCCCGTCGACCACCCCAAGGATGGCGCCATCGCGCTGGCGCGCTCCATGCTGGAGAGTGAAGGCGGGGATCGGCAGTACGTAATGCCGAACCAGTACGAAAACCCGGACAACGTACGCGCCCACTACGAGACGACCGGACCGGAGATCTGGCGACAGACCGAGGGCCGCGTGCGCTACTTCATCGCCGGCTATGGGACCTGCGGCACCATCACCGGCGTCGGCCGGTTCCTGAAAGAGCAATGCCCCGACGTCGAAGTGATCGCCATCGAGCCCCAGCGCGGCCACCGGCTGCCCGGGCTGAAGAACCTGCAGGAATCGAAGCCACCGGGCATCCTCGACCGCGACGTCATCGACCACGTGATCCGGGTCGACGACAAGCCCGCTTACGAGATGACCAAGCGCCTGTTCCGCGAAGAGGCGCTGATGGTGGGCCCTTCGACCGGGGCCATCGCGCACGCCGCGCTGGAGTTCGGTCGCGGCAAGCGGGGCGTGGCGGTCGGCGTCTCACCCGACAGCGGATTCAAGTACGCCAGCTACTTCGCTGATGTCCTGGGCGACGAGGGAAACCCGAGCGTCTGATCGCCGCTCCAACTGAGGCCGCTCGAACTGGGGCCGCTCCGACAACGAGGACGATGCAATGGAAACCACCTACGACCTCCCCCCCACCCTGCAGGCCGACCTCGAGCAGCTGCGAACGCATATCGCCGAATTCGAGGCGGGCAGTCTCGCCGCAGAGGCATTCCGTTCGCACCGCGTACCCCAGGGCGTGTACGAGCAGCGGAAGGACGGCACGTACATGCTGCGAATCCGCGTGCCGGGCGGCGGACTGCTCCCCCACCAGATGCGCTCTGCAGCCTCGGTCGCTCGTCACTACGGCGACGGGCGAGTCCATGTCACGACACGCCAGGACATTCAGGTTCACGGCGTTCCGCTCGGCGGCATCCATGCCGCACTGATCGAACTGGCGCAGGCCGGTCTTTCGACCAAGGGCGGGGGCGGCAATACGGTGCGGAACATCATGGGCTGCGCCCATGCGGGCGTCTGTCCCGACGAGGAGTTCGATATCACGCCCTACCCCGCGGCGCTCACCGAGTTCATGCTGCCCGATCCGGTCAGCTATCAGCTCCCGCGCAAGTACAAGATCGCCTTCGCGGGCTGCGGCAACGATTGCATCGGGGCTGGCGTGAACGACCTCGGATTCATCGCCCGACAGCGGGCCGGAAGGCCGGGTTTCGCCGTCTACGCAGGCGGTGGCATGGGACCTCAGGCCCGCGTGGCCGACCAGCTCGAGGAGTTCGTTCCGGCTGAGGAAATCTATCTGGTAGCCGAGGCGATCAAACGGCTCTTCGACAAGCACGGCAACCGGCGTAACAAGAACCGGGCACGCCTGCGCTACCTCGTGCGCGAGCTGGGCTTCGAACGTTTCGAAGCGCTCTACCGTGAAGAGCTGGCGAAGCTCTGCGAAGAGGCACCGCCCGTTCCCGACCTGAAGCGGCCCACCGGGCGCAGACTACCTGAGGCAACCGAAGCGATGCCCGCAGCCGAGGGCTTCGACGACTGGCGCCGCTGCAACGTACGTCCCCAGAAGCAGGCGGGCTTCTTCCTCGTCCACGTGCCGGTCTCGCTCGGCGACATCACGGCCGAGACGTTCGAAGGGCTGGCCAACACGCTGGAGCATTTTGGCGAGGGCATGCTGCGAGCGACGGCGGAGCAGAATCTGGTCATCCGCTGGCTGCAGGATGCCGAGCTTCCGGGGCTGCACCGAGACTTGTGCAAGCTGGGCCTGGCGGTGGCCTCACCACCCGTGCTGCGCGACATGGTCGCCTGCACCGGGTCCGCCACCTGCCGGCTCGGCATCTGCTTGTCGCCCGGCCTGGCGGCTGCGGTGGATCGTAAGCTCGCCAGCGCCGACTTCGACCTGGTCGACGCGGAGAATCTCAGCATCCACATCAACGGCTGTCCCAACTCGTGTGGTCGTCATCCCATCGCAGCCATCGGCTTTCACGGCAAGGCGCGACGCGTCGACCAACAGCTCTCACCCTGGTACGTGATGCAGCTCGGCGGCCGTGTCGGCGAGGGATACACGGCGCTGGCCGAGGGCAAGGACGCGCTGGCGGCACGGGACATCCCGGACTTTCTCGAGCAGCTCTTGCGAGCCTTCCGTCAGTCGGACCAGTACCCGGACTTCTACGCCTTCCTGTACGCCGGCGGTCGCGACCTCGCGAGCGACATTGCCGCCGGTTTCAAGAGCATCCCGTCCTTTCAGGACGACAAGAACTACTACTACGACTGGGACTCGGACGAACTGTTCTCGCTGGCGGGCCGCGGTGCCGGCGAGTGCAGCGCCGGTGTCTTCGATCTGATCCGAGTCGATCTGACCAGCGCACGGGACGCCATCAGGGAAGGCAGCCTCTTCGCTGCCACAGTGCTGGCGGCACGTGCCATGCTGGTGACGCAGGGCGAAGAATCGAAGGACGCGTCGGACTCGCTGCAGAAGTTCGAGCGGCTCTTCATCGATAGCGGGCACATCGACGACTCCTTCCGTGAGCTGATTCACGCCGCACGGCAGCAGTCGCACTCGGCGAACCCCGAAGAGCAAATGGAGCCGGGCGCCGAACGCGTAGAGGCGCTCGTGGCGGCGGTCGAAGATCTCTACGAGGGCTTGGACCAGTCCCTGCGGTTCCACGCGGCCCCCGCGGACGACGCCAAGCCGAGCGACGAAGCAGCTGGCGCGGCGAAGGACTTCGCGGTCGATCGCGAGGCTGACTTCCAGGGAGTCACCTGCCCGCTCAACTACGTCAAGACGAAGATGCTGCTGGCGCAGATGGAGACGGGCCAGGTCCTCTCCGTCGGTCTCGACGAAGCCGGCGGCAAGAGCGTGCCGCAGAGCGCGGAGAAGGACGGACACGAGATCCTGCTGGTGGAGCAGCGGGGCGAGCGCTGGCAGGTCTTGCTGCGAAAGGGCTGAGGGCTCTCAGTTTCTGCAGTTACACCGCAGCATCGTGTGAGGTGCAGACCGCAACCCGCTTCCCCGATCCCCAATCCAGCTGAGCCCAACCGCCGCGGGATCTCGATCGCGCAGCGCACGATCCGGCTGCACGGGCGGCTGAGGTCACGGCACAGTCACTGCGGTACTCTGCGCATGGGTCGGGGCGGTTCAGGGAAAGAAGCGAAGGAAAGAGAGAGGACTCTGCACGATGGAGAAGCTGGTCTATGTACTCTGGAAGCCTGAGAGTGTCTCGGTCGAGGCCTTCCGTGATTCCCTCATCGGCGAGGTGGGGCGTGAGCTGATCGATCAGGGGGCGCGCGAGTTGGCGGTCAGCGTGGCGGATGAGCACGTGCAGTATGCCCAGGGCTCCGTGATCACTCAGATGTCGGCACCGATCTCGGCGATCGCCTCACTCTGGCTCGACAGCCACCTCGACCGCGCACCCTACGAGAAAGCGCTTGAGCGTGTCAGTGACCGGCTCGCCGGCTACCTCGTCCTCGAGTCGCGCCCGATCGTCAACCGCAAGCAGCGAGCGCCCACCGGTCAGCGCACGCCCGGCATCAACACGATCGCCTTCCTCGAGAAGCCGGACGACCTCGAGTACGAGACCTGGCGCGAAATCTGGCAGGGAAGCCACACCGGCATCGCGATCGAGACCCAGAGCACTTTCCTCTACATCCAGAACGTCGTGGTCCGCGCACTGACGCCAGACGCCCCACCGTGGGTCGCGATCGTCGAGGAGGGCTTTCCCGGCGAGGCTCTCACCGACCAGCACGTCTTCTATGCCTCCGGCGGTTCGGAGGAAGTTCTGGACCGCAATCGGGGACGCATGGTCGAGAGCTGCCAGCGATTCATCGAATTCGATCATCTCGAATCACACATGTTCAGCGAGTACATTCTGCTCGAATGACGTCCGCACTGGTTTCCATCCGCTCCGCAACCCTCCCCCGAATCAGACAGAGCAAGGAGATACACCGTGAAGGCCGCTGTGATGCGCGCGAACAACGCCCCCCTCGAGCTCGAGGACGTCCAGATCGACGATCCCGGTCCGGGCGAGGTCCTCTTAAAGACCGCAGCTTCCGGCATCTGCCACAGCGACCTCACCGTGATCGAAGGCGGTCTCCCCATGCCACCGCCTTGCATCCTCGGCCACGAGCCAGCGGGCATAGTCGAAGCGGTGGGCGAAGGCGTCACCGATTTTGCGCCGGGCGATCACGTGATCGGCTGCCTCACCGCCTGGTGCGGCGTATGCAAGTTCTGCACGGGCGGTCGCCCCTACCTCTGCCCCACGCAGTTCGCGGGTCGGCCCGAGGGATCGAAGTCGCGACTCAGTGCCAAAGGCGGTGACCCGATCCTCCAGTTCGCAAACCTCTCTTCCTTCGCCGAGAAGATGCTCTGCCCGGAGCGTTCGCTGGTGAAGATTCGGGACGACATGCCGCTCGATCGCGCGTCGCTGATTGGCTGCGGCGTCACGACCGGTCTTGGCGCCGCACTCAATACTGTGAACATCCCGGCCGGGGCGAGCGTAGTGATCATCGGCCTGGGCGGCGTGGGACTCTCCGCGCTCCAGGGCGCGCGCATCGTCGGCGCGGGCAAGATCATCGCCGTCGACGCACAGCCCTGGAAGTTTCAGCTCGCCCAGCAGTTTGGCGCCACCGACTGCATCGACGCCACGAAGGTCGATCCGGTCGGGGCCGTGCACGAGCTGACGGGCGGCGGTGCAGACTTCGTCTTCGAGTGCATCGGTCTCGTCCCCACCGTGCAGCAGGCCGTCGCCATGACGGGTCGCGGCGGCACAACGGTGCTGGTCGGCGTCGTCCCCATCACGGAGCTGGTCTCGATCTCGGCCGCCGACGTCACACTGCAGGAGAAGAAGATCACGGGCTCCTACATGGGCTCGAACCGCTTCCGCTTCGACATGCCCAAGTACATCGATTTCTACCTCGACGGTCGGCTGCACCTCGACGAAATGATCTCCTCACGCATCAAGCTCGACGAAGTCAACGACGCCTTCGATCGCATGCGCAAGGGCGAGGCAGCCCGGCAGGTGATCGTCTTCGATTGAAAGCGCACTCGCGAATCATCGACTCGAACGTGGCGTCCAGCCGAATTCGATGTAGCGTCTCGCATCAGGCCGCCCGGCTCGGAGGCTCGGAGGCTCCGAGAAGGTCAAGCGAGACCGGGACGACTCCGTGACAAGACTCGAGTGTGTAGACGTGACTCGCATCGCAATCGCATCGGTGTGCCTTCCTCGGCGCCTTCCTCGGCGAGTGTGGCCGTGAGCCAGCATCGCGTTTCCGCTGGTGTCGATCGGCGCGGCTTCCTCCGACTGAGCAGCGGCGCGCTGCTTTCGCTCGGGCTGGTCCATCTGATTCCCGCCGCGCCCGTGCGAGGCGCGGCAAGCCCGGAGATCCAGAGAGCCATCCGCGTCGTCCCCCAGACCGCTTACCAGAGCTGGCAGGACATCTGGAGAGGGCGCTGGACCTGGGACAGAGTGGTTCACTCATCCCACGCTCGTGCCAACTGCGTCTCGACGTGCTCTTGGAACGTCTTCATCAAGGACGGCATTGCCTGGCGCGAAGAACAGAACGCCATTTACGAGGCATCCGAGCCGAGTGTGCCCGACTTCAACCCACGGGGTTGCCAAAAGGGTGCCTGCTACACGCACCTGATGTATGAGCCAGCGCGCATCACGCATCCACTCCGGCGAGTCGGTGAGAGGGGCGGCGGCAAGTGGAAGCGGGTGTCTTGGGACGAAGCGCTGACTGAGGTCGCCGACGCGATGATCGAGGCCGCACTCAGCCAAGGCACCGGATCGATCATCTATGACCATGGCACGACCAACATCGACTTCGGGGCGGATACCGCCTCGGAGATGCGACTCTTTTCATGCCTGAATGCGACGACCATCGACTCCTGGGCCGGGGTCGGTGACATGCCGTACGGCCTGGTGCAGACCTGGGGCATGTACAACGCCGAGGGCACCTCCGACGACTGGTTCAAGTCGGACTTCATCATCATCTGGAACGGGAACCCGGCCTACACGCGGATGCCCGAAGTCCACTTCATGCATGAGGCGCGCTACCGGGGCGCCAAGCTGGTGGTGATCTCACCCGAGTACAGCGCGAGCACCGTGCACGCCGACTACTGGCTGAACCCGCGAGTCGGGAGCGACGCGGCCCTGGCTCTGGCGTTGGCCCAGGTGATCCTGGAGGAGGACCTCTACGACGCGGAGTATGTTCGCGAGCAGACCGACCTTCCCATCCTGGTTCGCAGCGACACCGGCCGCTATCTGCGCGCCTCCGATTTGAAGCCGGGTGGCAGTGACGAGCTGCTCTACTTCTGGGACCGCGAGCGGGAGAGACTGGCTGAGGTCCCCGGCTGCCAGGGCGAGGGGGCCCGCTCTCTCGCACTCGGGTCGCTGAAGCCCGCCCTCTCCGGGAGCCATGTGGTCAGCCTCGCCGACGGCAGCTCGGCGACCGTGCGCCCGCTGCTCGATCATCTGCGTGAGCATCTCGACGCACACTACACCCCCGAGCAGTCCGCAGCAGTGACGGGTGTGGGCAAGGGAACGATCGAGCGGGTCGCCCGCGAACTCGCGAGTGCCGGCAGCGCGATGATCTTCGCAGGCCTGGGAGGCTGTAAGCAGTACCACGGTGACCTGCAGCAGCGCGCCCAGATCCTCTTGATGGCACTTACGGGAAACCAGGGCAAGAGCGGGGGCGGGCTGCGTGTAGCCTCCTGGTGGCCGGTCCAGGGCTTCGACAAGTTCACTCGCGCTGGCCTCCGTAAGGGTCTCCCGTTCTTGGAACAGGCGCGTCTGCTCTGGCAGGTCTACCTGGGCGATCGGGGCTGGCGGAGCTTCGAGAACTTGATGCAGCAGCTCACACCCCATCGAGGCATGACACCCCTCATGCCCTTTCTATACACCCACGCCGGTTACCAGGAGACCTGGGACAGGCGCGAGTTCCACGATCCAGCGGTTCCACGAAATACCTCCGAGTACATGCAGGAGGCAGTCGCCAAGGGCTGGATCCCGATCCGACCGCTCTCGGGCTCCGAGCCGCGCGTGTTCCTCTTCACCGGTGCCAATCCGCTGCGGCGATGGCCGGCACCGCAGATCGCCGAGCAGCACCTCTGGCCAAAGCTCGATCTGATCGTCGACGTGAACTTCAAGGCCAGCACCTCGGGGATGAAGGCGGACCTGATCCTCCCCGCCTCCGGCTACTACGAACGCGACTCGCTCAAGTACAGCCAGGCCTACCTGCCATACCTGGTCTTGTGCGAGAAAGCGATCGCACCGCTGGGTGACGCCAAACCCGAGTGGGAGATCTTCGGCTTGCTGGCGCGCAAGATTCAAGAACGCGCCACGGCTCGCGGTGTCGGCAAGGTGCGCGATGCGGTGGGGGGCGAGGTCGACCTTTCCCAGGTCTACGATGGCTGGAGTCACGACGGCCAGTTTCACGAGAGCGATCCCCTGGCCGCGCTGGACTGGATCCTTCGAGAGACCGACAGCACCGGAAACCAGAGCTTCGAGCAGGGAGCAAAGACGGGCGTGCTCCCCGTTCTCGGGGTCGAGGGGACGCCACACTCGCTGTACGCGCTGGGTAGTGACTACCGGCCCGGCCGCACTCTCTATCCCCACGCGCGCTTCGTGGAGAACAAGGAGGCGTGGCCGACCTTCTCCGGGCGCCAGCAGTTCCTGATCGACCACCCCTGGTACGAGGAGGTGAGCGAGACGCTGCCGGTGCACAAGGAGCCACCGTTGGCGGGAGGCGACCACCCTCTGCGGCTGACCGGCGGCCACACCCGCTGGTCGATTCACGCCACCTGGCGCGATGTCCCGCTGATGCTGCAGCTGCAGCGTGGGGGCCCGGCCGTCTGGGTCGCGCTGCAGGATGCCCGCAAGCGTGGCATCGCCGACGGAGACCGCATTCGGGTCTTCAACGACGTGGGCGAGTTCGAGGCGCTGGCCAAGGTCGCCGCGTCTGTCCAGCCGGGCCAGGCGATCATCTACCACGCATGGGAGCCGTATCACTTCAAAGGATGGAAGGGCCAGCAGCAGCCGGTCCCCGCCCCGTGGAAGGCACTGCACCTGGCGGGGGGGTACGGGCAGATCCACTATCGTTCCATCTACGGCGCTCCCGGCCACAACCCCAGGGCCCAGACCGTCGATATCGCCAGAGCCTGACCCGCGCGAGTCGGCGCTTGCGGCGCCGCTCGACGTCAGCCCGGCCCGGGACCCAGCACCTCAAAGGATCCAATGTGGGCGCGATTGAGCTTGGTACGATGGGTCATCAGCCAAACACCGCCGGCTTTCTGCCATTCATCCCGATAGTCGCCCAGCGTACTGAAGGTCAGATGCGCCTGATCAGCCACACCCAAGTGCATATCGCTCACATAGGCCTTGCTGCTGGCACGGTCACCTTTCACATCGATCAGCACATTCGCTAGCAAGTGCTGTGTAGGCCCACAGTCGTCCAGAAAAGAGCGCATATTGGCAACCAAGGCATCACGGCCCGCCAGTTTGCCGGCACCGAGATCACCCGTGACATCATCCGTCGTAATGCTGTCGAGTGCCCGCCAGTCCCTCTCGTCCATGGCGCGCGCGAAGTTCACCAGCTGACGGTAGATTTCGCGCTCTGCCAACAAGTCATCCAGTGTCATTCTGTTGTCGTCCCATGCCTGATCTCTCGTTGAATCGAATGTAGCCATTTGCACCACTGAGCCATGCTCTCTCCGGATACTCAGCAGAGCACGAGTCATGCGAGTCGAGATCTACTTGGAGAACTCCGCCCATGGCTCGCGGTCTTCCTCGCCGCCGAAGCGATCGGGATGGCGAATCACGCTGAGAAATGAGCCGTGGATCTCCGGTCCGCGTGGCCAGCCGGCCAGCGTCGCGGACATCTCCGCGACTCGTTCGGGGTGCTCGCTGGAGATGTCGTGCTGTTCGGTCGGATCTCGATCGACGCGATAGAGCTCGGGATCTGACTTGGAGAACGGGAGGAATGCGATGGGCGCAATGAGCTTCCAGGGACCGCTGTAGAGAGCGCTGCCGTCGAGGCCAACGGTCACGAAACCTGCGGTCGCTTCGGCGCTTGCCATGCCGCTCAATGTCGGCCACCGGCTCGTGCCATCGAGGTCCTGCGGTATCGACTTCGCCAGGCCAGCTGCTCCTAATAGCGTGGGGAGGACATCCTCCGCGCTAATGAACGCTTGACTGGCGCCGCCTTCGAGCTGGCCCGGCCACCAGATTGCAGCCGGCACGCGCACGCCACCCTCGTACACGGACAGCTTACCGCCGCGCAGCGGCGTGTTGTCGGAGCCACCCTCGAGCGTGTTGGTCCTCAGGAACTCGAGCGCGTGCGTGGGCAAGGGCTCACCGAGAATCGAGACCAACGCGTTGACCATACGGACGAGACCCGGTGGTTGGCTCGCGACATTGAGCCCACCGTTGTCGCTCGAGAAGAACACGATGGTCTCCCGCGCAATCCCCTCCGCTTCCAGGCCGGCGAGCAGACGACCAATCGAGCGATCGAGTTCGCTGACCATTGCGGCGTGCACGCGTCGGTACTCCGACTCGATCCCCGCGTACTTCGCGATGCTCGCCGGTGGTGCTTCGTTCGGCAGATGCGGTGCGTTGTACGCCACATAGAGGAGCATCGGCTTCGCACTGTCGCGCTCGCGCATCAGCGTCAGCGCCTCGTCGGTGATCAGATCGGTGGAGTAGCCTTCTTCGCGCAGTGTCTTGCCATTGCGTTGCCAATCGTGGCCGCCGCCGTGGTTGTGATCCCAATAGCCGATCCCGCCCGTGACGTGACCATAGAAGTGGTCGAAGCCTCGCCTGTGGGGCAAGTAGCGCTTTTCAATGTGGCCGAGGTGCCACTTGCCGCTCATGAAGGTCTGATAGCCGGCCGCACGGAAGTACTCCGGCAGCAGACGCTCTGCCAGCGGCAGACCACCGGGGTCGAGCTTCGCGATCGGGCGCACGATGCCGAGCCGCAAGGGCGACTTGCCGGTCATCAGTGCGGCACGCGTTGGCGAGCAGCTTGGCTGAGCGTAGTAGCGATCGAGTTGGACGCCCTGGCTCGCGAGGCGATCGAGGTTGGGCGTCTGAATCTCGCTGCCGTTCCAGCCGACGTCGCGCCAGCCAAGATCGTCCGCCAGAATCAGCAGGATGTTCGGCAAACGCTCCACCGCGACTTCGACCGCGCCCGCCCGATCGGCCTGAAGCGTCAGCAGCATTGCAAAGGCCGTCGAAACTGCGAGCACCCGACTGACGAGCGCGGCACCACGCATTGGACTTCTCCCGGCCCTGTGGACACTCGGAGGCTGCGATTCGAACAGTGTCGTTGCTACGCCCGTTGGCTCGAGACCGATACGACTTCGCCGGTCATGTACGAGGCGTAGTCGCTCGCCAGGAAGACGATGACGTTCGCCACCTCCCAGGGACGTGCGCCGCGGCCGTAGGCCTCGCGCGCCTCCAGCTCGTCGAGCTGCTCCTTGGGAATGCTCTTCTCGAGGAAGGGGTGCGTGGCAAAGCTGGGCGAGACAGCATTGATCCGCACACCCCGCTCGGCGACTTCGAGCGCAGAGCAGCGGGTGAGCGCCATGACACCGGCCTTGGCGGCAGCGTAGTGGGCCTGCCCCTTTTGTGCGCGCCAGGCCAGCACCGAAGCGTTGTTGACGATGGCCCCCTCACCGCGCGCGAGCATGTGCGGAAGCACGGCGCGTGTCATACGGAAGACACTGTTGAGCGTGACGTCCAGCACGGTGAGCCACTGATCATCGCTCATGTCCACGACGTCGGCCGTGCCCCCCAGACCGGCATTGTTAATCAGGACGTCGATCTGCCCGAGCTCATCGATGGCGCTCTGAATCAGCGACCGCACGTCTTCTTCCTGCGTCACATTGCAGACGCGATAGGGCACAGGCGCGCCCGCCACCTCCTCGAGCGCGGAGGCGGCCTCGGCGAGCCGTCGCTCGTGGATGTCACTGATCAGCACGCGGGCACCCTCTTCCACGCAACGCTTGGCGGTGGCAAAGCCGATACCGGCACCCGCGGCGGCGCTGATGACGACGCTCTTGCCCTTCAGCAGGTCGTGTCCTTCGGGATAGGGGGGAGGCATCTTGCTCATGGAATCGGTCTACTCCTCGGCCGTGCTCAGGCCGGCCGCGGCTCGCGCGGCATGCCGAGCGCTCGCTCGCTGATGATGTTGCGCTGAATCTCGTTCGAACCGGCATAGACGGTGTCGGATCGCGCGAAGAGATACATCCGCTGCAGCTGACTCAGCTCGTAGGGGGCGCCCTTGGCGATCTCCGCCTCGGGGCCGAGCACGTCCATGGCGAGCTTGCCGAGGCTGCGGTGCCAGTTGGCCCAGAAGATCTTGGTAATCATGGCCTCCGGACCGGGGTTGGCTCCTTCGGCGGTCGACAGGATGCGCAACGCGTTGTAGCGCTGCAGCCGGAGGCCGATCCAAGCATCGGCAATACGCTGGCGGATCAGCGGGTCCTCGGCACTGCCGTTGCTCTTGGCGATCTTGATGACCTCGTCCAGCTCGTTCTGAAAGCTCATCTGCTGGCCAAGAGTCGATGCCCCGCGCTCGAAAGTGAGCGTCCCCATGGAGACCTTCCAGCCGCCGTTCACCTCGCCGACGATGTTCTCCGCCGCGGTGCGCGCGTCGTTGAAGAAGACCTCGCTGAACTCGGCATCCCCCGTCATCTGCACGATGGGGCGAATCTCGACGCCATCCTGCCGCATCGGACAGAGGATGTACGAAATGCCGCGGTGCTTGGGCTTGGCATCGGGGTCGCTGCGACAAACCAAGAAGCACCAGTCCGACCAGGCCGCGCCCGAGGTCCAGACCTTCTGGCCGTTGAGCACCCACTCGTCGCCGTCGAGTTCGGCCTTGGTCTGGACATTGGCGAGATCGGAGCCCGCATTGGGCTCGGAGTAGCCCTGGCACCAGATGTCCTCGCCTTTGAGAATGCCCGGCAGGAAGCGCTTCTTCTGCTCGTCCGTGCCGAAGTGGACGAGCGTCGGGGCGAGCAGCCCTTCACCGATGTGCCCCATGCGGCCGGGCCCCTGCGCTCGCGCGTACTCCTCGTAGAAGATCACCTGCTGGCTCAGCGGCAGATCGCGTCCCCCCACTTGGGCCGGGAGGCCGATGCCGATCCAGCCGTCCTCACCGAGCTTGCGCTCCCAGGCCTTGCGCTCCTCGATCAGGGAGTGCTCGTCACCGGGCCCGCCGCGCCCCCGCAAGGCGGCAAACTCACCGCTCAGGTTGTCGCTCAGCCACGCCGCAATCTCGCGACGAAAAGCCTCGTCTTGCTCGCTGAAACGTGTGTCCATCGGGAGTCCGTACCTCGCTCGGATTCGGCCGCCCGCCGAGCCGCGGCTGCGGATCTCGGCGCTGTGCTGGGAAGACCAGCTGGGGCGGAAAAAGGCCGTGATCACCGCCGCCCGCGGCGCTGGATGCCTGCTCTACATTACGATACGATGCGTTCCGTAGCAACCTCCGGTATGGGGGCGAAGGCTCTACCGACCTCCACGCCTTGCGCGAAGGCCCTTTTGCGCAAATCGCGCCGACCGATAGGCTGGCGGCACGATCTTGCCCGGCTCCGGCAGGAGGCCAAAGCAAGCACGGTGGTAACCGTAGAGACGGAACGGAAGCGCTGGAAGGCGCTGGAGAACAAACGCGTAGCCCGCTTGATTCAGAAGGACATAGACGATCTGGTGGACAACATGCCGTGTGCTGTCACCACCCAGAACACCTCTATCAAGGTGTTTCGGTCAGCGCTGCGGCGGTCCAAATGGCCTGTTCCCCGCTTCCTGATCCAAAGCCAACTAGAAAACTCCAGTGTTGGAGAGGGAGGCAGGGGATGAAGAGATCGCGTTTCACGGACGAGCAGAAGGCCCACGTGCTGGCGCAGGCGGGCGGCCTCCCGGGAGAACTGCTGGATCGGCTGGGATAGAATATGCTCCCCGCGCAATCGCGTCCGGTCCGTCCGGGAGTTTCTCTGCTGCCGTCGACAGAATCCCCGCGGTCCGGCCCGTGCTGAGACGGAGGCGAACCATGGACTTACTCGAGCAGACGATTCCGCAACTGGTTTCCGGCGCCGCCGAGCGCTTCGGGGATCGGATCGCCATCGAGGAGGGCGATCTCGCCCTGAGCTTCGCAGAGCTGGCGAGCGAATCGTCTCGGGCGGCGCGGGCCTTCTGCGCCGCCGGGATCGAGCCCGGCGACCGCGTCGGGATCTGGGCGCCGAACATCCACGAATGGGTGCTTGCGGCGATCGGCCTGCAGGCGGCGGGCGGTGTGCTGGTTCCGCTGAATACGCGCATGAAGGGAAACGAAGCCGGCTACATCCTCGAGAAGAGTGGCGCGCGCATGCTGTGCACGGTGACCGGGTTCCTGGACACCGATTACCCCGGCCTGCTGCGCGACGTCCTCGGAGGCGCGAGTTCGGCGCGGCCGGTCTCCGATCTGCCCTGCCTGGAGCGGATCATTCTGCTGCGGGGCACCGGACCGGCCACGACTTCGTGGTCGGAATTCCTCGGCGAGGGCGAGGCCTTCTCCGCAGAGGAGGCGCAGCGGCGGGCAGAGGCGGTTTCGGCCGAGGATCTCTCGGACATCCTCTTCACCTCCGGAACCACGGGAAAGCCCAAGGGCGCGATGACGACTCACGGCCAGACCCTGCGCTGCTTCCAGGCATGGAGCGAAATCGTCGGGCTTCGCCGCGGCGATCGCTATCTGATCGTGAATCCCTTCTTTCACTCCTTCGGCTACAAGGCGGGCTGGCTCGCGTCGATCATGTGCGGCGCGACCATTCTCCCGCACCCGGTCTTCGACGTTCCCGCCGTGCTGGAACGGGTCGGCAAGGAGCGGATCAGTGTTCTCCCGGGTCCGCCCACGCTCTATCAGACGATTCTGGCCCACCCCGATCGGGAGAAGTTCGATCTCTCCTGCCTTCGCCTCGCCGTCACCGGCGCCGCCGCGATCCCGGTGGAGCTGATCCACCGGATGCGCCGTGATCTCGGCTTCGAGACCATCATCACCGCCTACGGGCTCACCGAGAGCACCGGTCCGGTGACCATGTGCCGCGAGGAAGATTCCCCCGAGACGATCGCCAGTACCTCCGGTAGAGCGATACCGGATGTCGAGGTCCGGTGCGTGGACAAGGAGGGGAAGGAGGCCCCTCGTGGGGAGCCGGGCGAGGTGGTGCTGCGCGGCTACAACGTGATGCAGGGCTACTTCGACGATGCCGCCGAAACGGAGAAGGCCATCGATTCGGAGGGATGGCTGCACACCGGTGACATCGCGGTCATGGATGATCGCGGATACCTGCGCATCACCGACCGCATCAAGGACATGTACATCATCGGGGGCCTCAACTGCTATCCCGCCGAGGTCGAGAACCTCATGCACTCCTGGGAGGAGATCCTTCAGGTGGCGGTGGTCGGTGTCCCCGACGAGCGGATGGGCGAGGTCGGAATGGCCTTCGTGGTGGCGGCACCGGGCGCCTCGCTCACGCCGGAGTCCGTGATCGCCTGGTGTCGCGCGAACATGGCCAACTACAAGGTCCCACGGCGTGTGGAGATCGTCGATTCCCTGCCGATGAACGCCATGGGAAAGGTGACCAAGTTCGTTCTCCGCGAACGCGCCGCAGGGGCGAGCTCGCAGCATGGCGACTGAGGGCATCTGACCTGGTGAGCTAGAGAGCAAGCAGATCTTATAGAGAGGATTGATCAGATGAGATTGGCTGACAAGGTAGCGATAGTAACTGGGGCAGCGCGCGGGATTGGTCGCGAGATCGCTCTGAGTCTTGTTCGTGAAGGGGCCAAGGTGACGATCTGTGATATAGACATCGAGCCGCTGAACGATGTGGTCAATGAAATCAAGACCGCAGGTGGCCAGGCACTACCCAGCAGAGTAGATGTGACGAACAGCGCAGAGATCAACCAGATGGTCGAAGCCACCCTTCAGACGTTTGGGCGAATAGACATATTGGTCAACAACGCCGGTGGAAGTGCACGGGACAAAGCCTCTGATTTCAATGAAGCACCGGAAGAGGTCTGGAAGGCAACGCTAGAACGTAATCTTCACGGGACGTTTGCCTGCACCAGAGCGGTGATAAACCACATGATAGAAAGAAAGAGTGGCAAGATTGTGAATTTCGCCTCGGTCAACGGTATCTCGGGACAAGCTGGGTTCGTCGACTACTCGGCGGCCAAAGCTGGGATCATCGGCTTCACCAAGGCGCTGGCGAAGGAGGTCAACTCCTACGGAATCAATGTCAATGCGGTCGCACCGGGGGTAATCGAAACCCGAGTCGTTGAACAGATACCCAAGGAGACGATCACAGGAATCATAGAGAGCTTGAATCTTAATAGGCTAGGGCAGCCCGAAGATATATCCAATGCAGTGCTGTATCTGGTCTCCGATGAGGCGTCCTATGTCACTGGCCATGTACTCAGGGTTTGTGGTGGTGGGTTCATCTCATAGACGGAGTTGCAGCGGCTCGTACACTACAAAGTCCCACGCGCGGCCAAGCTGACGGGTGCCGCCTCACGTTGAGCTGGTCACCCGGCCCGATGTGACTTCCACAGTCGGCCGACGCCTTCGACAAGCAGCCCCAGCCCGCACAAGAGCAGGCAGCCGAACGCAAAGCTGTCGCCCACTCGTGTATAGAGCGTCGGCCGTGGTCCAGCCGGGGGAACCGCTGCGCGCAGCACGCTGGCGACACCGCTCTCGAGCCGCGCCACGAGGCCGCCGTCGGGGGCCACGATGGCGGTGATGCCATTGCTCGTCGCCCGCACCAGCGGGACTCGCGTCTCGACCGCCCGAAAGACGACCTGCGCGAGATGCTGCTCCGCGCCGCCCCACCCGCGGTACCAGCTATCGTTCGAGACGTTCAGCAGGATCGAAGCGCCACCGACAGCCGCCTCCCGGGCGAGCGCCGGATAGAGCGCCTCCATGCAGACGAGCACCGCCAGCTTCTCTCCGCCCAGCCGGAAGATTCCCGGCCCCTCTCCCGGCGTGTAATGCGCGGCCTCGAGCTCTCGAGCCGTGGAGAGCTTCAAGAGCCCCTGCGTCGGGCTCGTCTCGCTGAAGGGCAGCAGGATTCGCTTGTCGTAGTAGCGCGGTGGCTCATCACCGACCATCAGAGCGACGCTGTTGAAGTGCCGACGAACTCCTTCCCGCAGCTCGCTGCGTGGCAACCCGATCAGCAGCGGTACACCACGCCCTGCCAGCTTGCGCACGGGCGGACCGTAGACCGGATCCAGCAACTCGGTCTGGATGGCGTTCTCCGGCCAAACGACGAGATCCGGCGGACGCTCTGCCGATTGCGCGATGTGCGTCAGTGTAAGCCTCACGTAGCGTCTCAAGACACGCGAGGCGCCGGCGCGCCGCCAGCGCAGGTCGGGCGGGACATTGCCCTGCACGAGCGCGACTTCGAAGTGCCCGCCACGGTCGTCGAGTGTTCTTGCGCGCAGCTCACCGTACGAGAGCGCCGCGATCAGCAGCACTCCGAAGCACCCGACCAACACGGAGATGCGTCGTCGCGTCGCCACGTCGCGGCCTACGCGGCCAGCGAGTGCCAGTGCCAGAGCGCCGAGCGCCAGGTTGCCCAGCACGAGCAGGGCGCTCACTGCGTAGACCCCGCCGAGGTCGGCAATCTGCCGAAGCCGCAGCGAGGCGAACTGGCTCTCGCCCAGTAGCGCCCACGGCGAACGGAAGGCGAGCTGACTGCGGGCGTACTCGGCCGAGACCCACGCGGCGACCCACAGCCAGGGCTCGAGCCAACCCGGAAGTACTCGCCGCGAGCGAGCCGCCGCGGCAAAGGCCACGCCGTAGAAGGGGCTGGCCGTCACCGCGCCCACGAGCAGGAGGAATCCCAGACTCACGGCGAGAGACTTCTCGAAGTGCTCGTGCAGCGTCGGAACGAGCCAGGCGACGATCATCACCGTGGCGAGAAAGGACCAGAGTGCGGCAAAGCAGCCCGCGGCCAGCGGAGAACGCCTGGCGACGACCAGAAAGAGTGGCACCAGGCAAAACCAGGAGAGCCACGCCCATCCGAAGGGCGGCTGGGCGAGGGCGTAGAGGAGCGCGGAGAGCAGGACGGCGGCAAGGGCTCTCAACGGCGGCTCCCCGTGTACTCGCGCGAAATCCCAGGGCGACTCGGTGATCCCGCGCGCCTGTGGACCACGTCAGAGTGGGGATTCGGACGCACGCGGACGAGCCTTGAGTGTCGCGAGCGGTTGGCCGATTGCGTGGGGTAATGCCCCGAAGACACGACATCGTGCTGCTCGCGGCCACGGGCCTCCTATTGCTGGTGACGGCGATCGGCGTCGTCGGATCGAGCGCCTGGATCGACCAGCCGTTCCCCGGCTTTCTGCTGCTCGAGAATAAGGTCGTCGCCTCGGCGGGCCTCTCGAGCTGGCCGGCGACCCGCGAGAGCGGGATCTACCAGCACCAGGTTGTGGCGGTCGACGGCAGGCCGCTAAGCGACGCGCGTTGGCTTCGCGAATACGCGAGCTCGCTGCCGGTGGGCAGCGAGCTGCGCTACCGCTTGCGGCGTGGCGACCACGAATTCGAAACGACGATCGCCACTCGACGCTTCACCACGGGCGACTTCATTCTGCTCTTCGGGGCCTATCTCGTATGCGGGCTCGGGCTGGCGGGGATGGCACTGACAATCCGCTTCCTGCGTGGAAGGGACCCGCTCGCCACCGGTAGTGTGCTCGCGCTCTGGATCATCGGGCTCTGGGCCATCTCGGCCACCGATCTCTACGGCCCCTACCACCTGTTTCGCCTGCATGCGCTGCTCGAGTGCTTCCTCTTCGCCGGTGCAACGCACTTCGCTCTGGTCTTCCCCTACCCCCGCCAAATCGTCATCCGTCGCCCCTGGCTGGTCGCCGTCCCCTACGCACTCGCATCGCTACTCGCACTCGTGAGTGAGTTCGGTCTCTATCAGCCGGACGTCTACGTGACGACCCACTTGCTCGCCATGCTGGCCTTCGGAGGGTCACTCGCCCTGGTGATCGGCTCGCAGCTCTGGGCCTATCTCCACCCGCCCGATCACCGCGCACGGCAGCGCGTCAAGGTCGTGGCGCTGGGCTCCGTCGCCGCTCTCGGCCCGCACATCTTGATCGTTCTCACGCTGGCGACCAGCGGAGGCCAGACAGCCGAAAACGTCATGGGGTGGAGCGGCATCTTCTTCCCGATCGCCATCGGCTACGCGATCCTGAGACAGGATCTCCTGCAAGTAGACGCGATACTGCGTCGATCGCTCAACTACGCGATTCTGACCGCCTTTCTCGCTGTAGCCTATATCGCCACCGCCGCGGGTTTCGACGCGCTGACGCACGATCAGACGGTCGTATCGCGAAGCACCTTCGCCCTGCTCTTCGCCGGCGCCACCGTCATGCTGCTCCTGCCGATGCGCGACTATTTTCAGTCCACCATCGATCGTCTCTTCTTCCGCTCTGCCTACGACTTTCGACGTCTGGTGCAGACCTCGAGCCAGCGGTTGGCTTCGGTCGCCGAGTTGGACGAAATCGCCGGGGTGATCGAGCGGGCCGTCGGCGAAGCTCTGCATCCGGAATGGATCAGCATCGAAGTCCGGCGGCAACCTGGCAATCGGCTGGAGCATTTGTACAGAACCGAGCAGGCACCTGAATGCGAGGGTGAGACGCTGCGTGTCGCCGATCAGAGCCTCGGCCCCTTCTCCAGCGACGATCGGCAGCTGGCGGTTCCGTTTCGCGTCGAGGATCGATTGCTGGCATTGCTGCGGCTGGGCCCCCGGCTCTGCGGCAGCTTCTATGGTGGCCAGGACCGCGCGCTGCTCCAGGTTCTGGCAAACCAGGGAGCGGTCGCGATCGAGAATGCACTCGCGTTGGAGCGCTTGCGCGACCTCAACCGCAATCTCGAACGCAAGGTCGACGAACGCACCGCCGAGCTGACCAACACGCTGGACGAGCTGCGCAAAGCGCAAGACTGCCTCGTTCACCAGGAGAAGATGGCCTCGCTGGGACAGCTCGTCGCCGGAATCGCGCACGAGATCAACAATCCGGTCAACTTCATCCAGGGCAACCTCCACTTCATCCGCCAGTACACGAGCACGCTTGCGAAGTCGATCGCCTCCATGGACCAGCTCGCGGCCGAACACTCGAGCGAGCTGCGTGAGGCGCTCGATCGTATTCGCGAGGACGAAGACCTCGCTTTCGTGATTACGGATCTCGACTCGACGCTCGAGGCCTGTGACGAGGGTGTGCGACGGACGACCGGCATCGTTCAGGGCCTGCGCACGTTTTCCCGCATGGAAGACGCCGAGTCGGAGCAGATCGACATCCACGAGACGCTGGACTCGACCCTGACGCTGTTGCGAAGTCGCCTGAGCGAACTCGAGCTGGTCAAGCAGTACGGCGAACTCCCGCCAGTCGAATGCCTGCCCGGCCAGATCGGGCAGGTCCTGATGAATCTGCTCAGCAATGCGGTGGATGCGGTGGGGCCAGCCGGCACGATCACCGTTCGAACGCGACTCCTCGAATCCGATCGGGTCCGGGTCGAGATCGAAGACAACGGCTGCGGGATCGAGCCGGAGAAGCGAGACCACATCTTCGAGCCCTTCTTCACCACCAAACCGGTGGGCGACGGCACGGGCCTCGGACTCGCCATCACGTATGGCGTGGTCGTACAGCACGGCGGAACGATTAGCGTGAGAAGCGAACTCGGCTGCGGCACCTGCTTCGAGCTCGACTTGCCAATCCGCTATTCGCCCCCGACCGGCAGAACGAACGATCCCGAAGGCTCATCCGAAGGGCAGACGCACCGATAGGTAGAAAGATGTCGCAGCAGATGCAGATACTCGCAGTCGATGATGAACCCCGAGGCGTAGAGCTCCTGGCCCGAACGTTGCGCGGCTTGGGGACTTGCCTGACCGCGACCTCGGGAGAGGAAGCCTGGGAGCTCATTCAGCACGGTGAGATCAGCCTCGTGATCTCCGACCAACGTATGCCGGGGATGAGCGGCGTGGAGCTACTCACCCAGGTAGCCCGGCACGACGAGAACATTGGTCGCATCCTGCTGACGGGCTACGCCGATTTCGAGGCGACCACGGACTCGATCAACCTGGGACACGTTCACGCTTACCTCACGAAGCCCCACGCACCCGAAGATATCCAGATGACGGTCCGCTCTGTGCTCGATCGCGTCGAGCTCGCCAGGGAGAACGTACGGCTGGTGAGCGACCTCTGTGAAAAGAACTTCGAGCTACATCAAACATTGGACATGCTCGGACAGGCACAGCAGCGTGTCGTGCACTCCGAACAGCTGGCCGCCATCGGACGCATGATCGCAATGATCGTTCACGACCTGCGCAGCCCCATCGCCGTGATCCGCTCTGCCGGAAGCGAGATCGTGCGTGAGGTCGGCGAGCAACCCGAGCTCTCTCAGCTCGGAAGCGAAATTCTCGAGGAGGCCGACCACATGCAGCGCATGTGCGCGGATCTTCTCGACACCACGCGGGCGAGCGAGGACGGGGGCACTCTATTGGAGGACGACCTGGACGCGGCGGTCGCGGCCGCGCTGGCCAGCGTCGTCGAGGAGGCCTCGCGTGCGGGCATCCAGGTCGACATGCATCTCGACTCGAACGTATCGCTACCGCTGAACGAAGATCGCCTGCGCCGTGCCCTGCGCAACCTCGCTGGCAACGCCATTGATGTGCTGCCGGAGGGCGGTCTATTGCGGGTCGAGACGCGCTCCGAGGGAACGCGCGTCCAGCTCTCGATGATCGACGACGGACCCGGCATCCCGGAGGAGATCCGGGACCGTCTCTTCGAGCCCTTCGTCACGCAGGGCAAGCCCGGCGGATCGGGTCTCGGCCTGGCCGTCGTGAAGAAGGTCGTAGAGGATCACGGCGGCTGGATCGAGGCGAACAAGCCGGAGGGGGGCGGGGCCCGCTTCGACCTCTACTTCCCCATCGCAGCCGGCAATACCAGCTCCGCCTGAGCGGCTGGGGTATTCCCTACCCGCCCATCTGGGGTATTGCCTACCCGCCCATCTGGACTCGTCCCTTGAGTCCACCGGCTGAAATGCCGAATCACGCTGGGAGCAATCACCGCCTCGCATGACGGTGCGGGTGGCCCGGAGGACACTCCGCACGATCGACCAGGTGTGTGCGGGCTAGACCGGGCAGCGTGTGGAAGTAGCAGCCTTGAAGCGCAAGACGAACGAGCCGCTGATCCTGATCGTTTCCTCCGACCGCGAGGAACGCAAGAAGCTCTGGGGCCTGCTGCCGGAGGGAGTGCAAGTCCGTGAGAGCGAGCCCTCTGCGCTCGAAGAGCACGCCTCCTACGTCGATGCAGTGGCGACCATCGTGGTCTTGCACGGCTCCCGGGCCGATGAGGAGATCGACGAGCTGCAGCCGATCTTCTCGCTACAGGCCGGCCGAAGGCTGATCCTGGTGACGCGCGACGTATCGGACGGAATGCTCGAGCTGGCGCTCTCGCGACTCGACCCGACAGAAGTCGTTCAGTATCCACCGCCTTCGCCGCTGCTGAACCTGCTACTCGGGCGGGTGCTGGCCAACGCGCAGTCTGGCGAAGGTGCCATCCCCGGCCAGCGCACCGCTGGCGCGCTGTGCGGCGTCAGCCAGGCGATCCACACGCTGAGCGAGCAGATCCGGAGTGTCGCGAACTCGCGTATTCCGGTGCTGGTACTGGGCGAGACTGGCACCGGGAAGGAGCTGGTCGCGCGAGCCATCCACCAGCAGAGCGACCGCGCCGCCGGCCCGTTTGTCGCAGTGAATTGCAGCGCTCTGCCCGACACGCTGCTCGAGAGCGAACTCTTCGGCTTCGAGCGCGGTGCGTTCTCTGGGGCGGTGCAGACGCGACGCGGCCTCTTCGAGCAGGCGAGCGGCGGAACGTTCTTCCTGGACGAGATCGGAGACACCTCAGCCGCGATGCAGGTCAAGCTGCTGCGCGTGTTGGAGACTCAGGAGATTCGCCGACTCGGTGGCAACGAAACGCACGCCATCGACACGCGAATCGTGTCGGCCACGCACCGCGACCTCGAAGTGGCTGTGACAGACAACTCTTTCCGCCAGGATCTCTACTTCCGCCTGAATACCGCCACGATCTACATCCCTCCGCTGCGTCGCCGCCGCGTCGATATCCCGTTCTTGGCGCAGCACTTCGCGGAGCAATTCGGCGAGGAGCACGCGCGCTCGATCACGCTGGCCGATGATTTTCTCGAGACGCTCGAGAGACGCGACTTCCCCGGCAACGTGCGCGAGCTGCGCAATGCCGTCGAGCGGGCCATCGCGCTCGCCAAGCCGGGGGAAACGCTCTCGAGGCGCCACCTGGTAGACTCCGACTGCACGCCCCTGAACGAGCCTCTCGCCGGTACCTTGAAGGCACGCATCGAACAGCTCGAAGCCGAGATGATCACTCAGGCCCTCCAACGCTTCGACGGAAACCGCACGCGGGCCGCCGAAGCCCTCGGGCTCTCGCGGCTGGGGCTGCGACAGAAGATGAAGCGGCTCAACATCGAACCCGGCGGCTAGCGGGGATCGCTCGTGGGGATCCGTCGCGGATGATTCGGGCTAGTATCTGAACAAGGCTGCAGCGGATCAGAGCTGATCTGAACCGCCGATGAAGTTCGCAGGAGGCCTTGGTGGTGGGGTCCAGCGGCGAGCAAGAGTCACGACAGAAGAAGTCCTATTGCAGGCTCTGCACGGCGTACTGTGCCCTCGATGTCGAGGTCGAGGCGGGGCGCGTGCGCTCCGTGCGGGGGGACGCAAGTGATCCCGTGAGTGGGGGATACAGCTGCCTCAAGGGTCGCCAGATCCCGCACCAGATTCACGGACCACAGCGACTGCGCTCTTCTCTGGTCCGCAGGCCCGACGGTTCGTACGAACCCATCGCCAGCGAGCAGGCGCTCGACGAGATCGCGACGCGAATCCAGGCGCTGATCGAGACCCACGGTCCGCGCTCAGTGGCGAGCTTCGGTGGCACGGCGGCGTTCGCCAATTCCGCCACCATGCCGGTGGTACGCGCGTGGCACCGCGGCGTCGGCTCGATCTCGAACTACTCGACACTCACCATCGATCAGCCCGCCAAGATCGTCGCGACGGCACGCCACGGCGTCTGGGGCGGCGGCGGACACAGCTTCGCGAGTTCAGATGTTGCACTGGCGCTCGGCATCAATCCGATCGTCTCCGGCCTCAGCATGCCCGGTGGTGTTCCGGGGACCAATCCCGTCAAGACGCTGCGCGAGGCGACCAAGCGCGGGCTCAAGCTGATCTGCGTCGATCCGCGGCGTAGTGAGCTGGCGCGCAGTGCCCACCTGCATCTCCAGGTGCGCCCGGGCGAGGACGCGACACTGCTGGCCGGCATGCTGCGGGTGATCCTGAGACAGAACCTCCACGATGCCGACTTCTGCCGCGATCACGCGGACGGGCTCGCTGCGCTGCGCCGCGTCGTCACCGACTTCACGCCCGACTATGTCGAGCGGCGTGCCGACGTACCCGCACGACAAATGATCGAGGCCGCCCGCCTCTTCGCCGCTGGTCCGCGCGGCTACGCCTCGTCAGGGACGGGTGTAGACATGTCGCGTCACCCCCGCCTGACGGCGCACCTCATCTGCTGCCTCAACACGATCTGCGGCCGGCACAACCGAGTCGGGGAGCGAATCGCCAACCCCGGCGTCTTGTCCCTGCCGGTCCCGCGCCCCGCCCAAGCGATCCCACCGCAGCTACTGCCCCCGATCCTGAGCTGGGGCGAGGGGCCCGAGTCGCGCTTTCGCGGTCTGGGCGGGTCATTCCACGAGATGCCCTCCGCAACGCTGGCCGAAGAGATCGACACGCCGGGCGACGGCCAGATCCGCGGCCTGATCAGCGTCGGCGCCAATCCCTGCGTCGCCATGCCGAACCCGATCGCCATGCGCAAGGCGTTCGAAACGCTCGAGCTCAGCGTGAGCATCGACATCACCCTGTCGGAAACCAGCAGGCGTGCCGACTACGTGATCGCCGCAAGACATGCCCTCGAACGCGAAGACGTCACGGAGTTCATGGACCCCTTTTACGAGGTCCCGTATGCCCACTATGCCCGGGCGGCAATCGAGTCGCCCGGCGATGCCGTCGAAGACTGGGAGGTCTTCATCGGCCTCGCACGGCGACTGGGCACGAAGATCGACCTGCCCGGTGGCAGCATCGACGTCGAGCATCCGCCGAACAAGTTCGAGCTGTTGCAGCTGATCTTCCCGGCCACGCGGATTGCGCTGGAACGTCTGCGCGAGCACGAGGGCGGAAACGTCTACGACGAACTCGATATCGTCGTCTCCGAGCCATTGCCCGGCATCGAGGCCCGGCTGCAGCTCGCGCCTGCCGACGTCGACACCGAGCTACGCGAACTGCGGGCCGAGCCGATCGGACCACAGTCGGATGGCCACTTCACGCATCGACTGATCTGCCGGCGTCTGCCTCACGTCGTGAACTCTGTCGGAAGGGACTTCCCGCAATCCGCGAAGCACGCTACCGCGAACCCGGCCTTCGTGAACGCAGACGACCTACGTGAGCTGGGAATGAGCAGCGGCGAGCTGATCGAAATCGAATCCCAGAACGGCTGCATCCTCGCGCAGGCCGAGTCCAGCGATGAGGTGCGACGCGGCGTCATCTCGATGGCTCACTGTTTCGGTGACGACGAGCTCAGTCGCGATGGCGTCCTCGATCACGGAAGCAACACCGGCCTGCTCATCGCGACGGACCGCGACTACGACCCGATCACCGGCATGCCACGTCAGAGCGCGATCCCGGTCAGGATCCGCGCACCGGGCGAATAGAACCGTCACTAGGCCAGCCGGCTCCAGAGCAACTCGGCTCTTCGGGCGCGGGAGCTACTCCGCACTTCGATAGAAGCGCCGCAGCAGAGGATCGATCGCCACCTGTGCCTCGTAGTTCCAGCCCGACGGATCCTCCACGGACGGAAAACACTGAGGGCACCAGTATCCGCCCCGCATCAGCAGACGTGGTGAAGCTTCGAATTCATGATCACGACCGCATCGCCAGCGATGCTTCACGCCCTCGCCACGCAGCTCGGTCGAGAGACAGCATCCGCCGCGCTCTCGGGCGAAGGCGACCAGATCCGCCAGGCGCAGCTCCTCTCCCTTCACAGACCATCCTCCTGACCAGCGCGCTTCCCATCCCAGTCGGGAATGCGCTCCCACGCCTCACGCGAGCCGAAAAAGGCGTCGATATAGGTACGCTCATCGCGTTCGATCCAATGCAGGGGATCGGCAATCCGACGTGCCAGCAGACGGATCAGCGGATTGGGTGCAAGTCGCGCCCCCAATCTCATCCAGCGCGGCGCCTCCTCGTCGACCAGGGCACAGAAGTCATCGAAGGTGTCCCGGAAGTGGCCCAGATAGTCGTTCAGCACGCACGCGTCTTCGAAGTAGCCGCAATGGAAGTTCCTGAGTGCGAACCAATTGCGGTCGAAGATCCTCCGGTAGTCACCCAGTCCGAAGACGTGAAAGAGCCGGTCGATCAGCTCGGTGTAGGTCACCCTGCAGCTCGGACCACCCGACATGTTGTAGATGCGGCACCAGAAGTCGTCGGGAGTCTCCAAGCACTGCACCAGGCCGTAACCCGCGTCGCGGCTCGTAATGAGCTCGATTCGCTGCTCGAGCGGCTGATGGAAGAGGATCGGATCGATCAGGCTGAGGAGACCCGGTATCGCGATGAAGGTCTGCCTCAAGCTCACCCAGCGCTTGAGCCCCGACTCGATCACCATGGTCTCGGCGGCGCACTTGGTGAGCGCATAGTAGTCGTGCACGCTCGGTTTGAGCGGATCGCCAACGTTGATCATCTCGATGGGCGGAAGGCGATCGCCGTACTGTGCCACTGATCCGATCGAAACGAAGCCGATGCGCTCCGCACCATCCGGCTCGGCGTGGATGGCATCGAGCAGGTTGCGTGTGCCACCGACGTTGATCGCGCTAGCCGTCTGCGGATCGCGATCGGCCGCTGGCGAAATCATGGCGGCCGGATTCAGAACGAAGTCGACGCCCTCGACCGCCCGAGCGACATCCCTCCTCTCGGTGAGGTCACCCCAGACGATCTCGAGCCAGGGCTCGCCGCGATAGGGCGCGAACATGCGCTTGTTGACGCGAGACGGCCGCAGCAGAAGCTTGACGTCGTAGCGCCCGCTTCGTCTGCGAAGCTCGAGGAATGCCTCGTGCCCCATGGAGCCCGATGCACCGGTCAAGAGAACACGCGTCTTGCTCATCTCATCACCACCAACTCAACTCGCAGCACCACGTGCTCACTCCCCCCGTTCCCCATTGGCCAGCCCAGTTTCGAAGCGCGAGGAAGAATCGCAAATGTTGTACGCCGCGCAATCGGCGATCAGCAAACCATCGCCCACCGCCGCCCCGACCAGAGCGCACAGCCGACACTGCCCGAGGGGGCATGCGGGCAGCCCTGCTCTCGCTCCACGCGGTCGGCAGGGATGCGGCTGCTTCGCGAGAGGCGCGATGCGTCAATCCGGTCCGCTCGCGCCCACCCCTCTTACGACGACATCGACCACGATGCTGCCTGCACGCTCGAAGGTGAGCGTCAAAGGAAAGCTCCGCCCCTCTTCGATCTTTCTCTTCAATCCCATCAGCATGACGTGAAGCCCGCTCGGCTCCAGCACGATGGATTCACCCGGACGAATCTCGAGAGGCCCCCGCTCCTCCATGGATAGCATGCCGTTCTTCTGCACTGTCTCGTGTATGGCCGCCTCTCGGGCGATCGACGTGATGAGGGCGACCAGCCTGTCCGATCGCTCACCGTGATTCGAGAGCGTAAGATAAACGACACCGTTGGCGGTCGTCCCCGCACTGGCGCGCGCCCAGACCCGTTCGACGCGCACATCCCCTGAAGTCGTCGCCTGCGCCCGCGCATAGGAGACGGGAAGCAACGTGAGCAATAGGCTCAGGCAGAGCCAGCGCCTCGACGGGCTGACTGGACCGCTCTTCCGAAGACACCAAGTGACGCTCATGAGACATCCTCCCGACTCGCGCTTCCGGCGTAGCTCTGCATCTGTTCCAGTATCTCGGCCGCCATCTGCTCCGGGTCGGAGCCGTGGCTGAATATCGCAATCCCGACGCCGTCGGGACCCACCAAATAGGTTCTCGCGCTATGCGCCATCAAGTAGTCAGAAGCGCCTTCCGCCTGATCGTCGCTTCGCTCGTAGTAGACGCCATAGGATTTGGCCGCGGCCGCGATCTGCTCCGGAGTCCCACTGAGCCCGAGCAACCTCGGATGAAAATGACGAACATAGTCAGCAAGCGACTCCGGCGTATCGCGCTCGGGATCGATGCTGATGAAGACCGGCTGAATCCGCTCGGCCGCGTCGCCCAGAGCGCGCAGCGCCGTGGCCATGATCGCCAGGCCGCTCGGGCAGACGTCGGGGCAATGGGAGTAGCCGAAAAAGACGAGCTGAAAACGACCGGCAAAGTCCTGCCGACCAACGGGCCTCCCAGTGTGATCGATGAAGGTGAGCTCTGCGGTGGAAGCCGGGAACGCGGCGAGGACCGGGCCGCCGACGCCGCTCGTACCGTTCTGGCGCACGAGGAGCGAGACGACGCAAACACTCGTGACGACCACCGCAGCCACCACGGCTGCGGTGGTGGCCGGCACTTTGGTCTTCATCGTGGCTCCCTCACCAAGGTCGAGGTCTTGCGGCTCAGGCTGGGGGACCGGGCCCCGCCCCTCCGAACCGCCCCGGGGTCGCAGAGCTTATCCCCGGTCACGACCCGCGCACAGCCCCGGGCGCCTGGTTCGGCAGCGAATCCCAGCGAAAGCTCGCCCCACGCCTGCAGGGACCGGGGCTCATGCCAGCTCGGCCGCAGCCGCGGCCGATCGCATCACCAGCAGGGAATCGCCGCCCTCGAGGGGCCGGCGCGGATCGGGCGGGCAGAGGAAGAGATGATCCGCCGTCTGGATGGCGATCACCTCGACGCCCATGGCATTGCGAAAATCGAGATCGGCCAGCGACCTCCCCAGCTGCGTGGTGTCGACCGGGATGCGTTCCATGCGGCCGGCATCGGGAGCCGGCATCACCGACAGCAGGTGCGTGAGCTGGCTCTCGCTACCGATGGCAGCCAGCCCGGCGTGCTCTCTCAGCAGGCTCTGGCGCATGCTCTCGACATAGCGTCGCACGACGGCATAGACGTCGCTGCGCCTCAGCATCCCGACCAGCGCATTGTCGCCGCGCGCCGCCGCCACCACGGGCAGCGCATCGAGCCCGTGCTCCTGCAGCGCGCTCAGCCCCTCGTAGAGGGTATACGAGGGCTCCAGACGGAAGGGCTGCGTGCGCATCAGATCCGCGGCGATCACCGCTGACGGGAGCTCGTCTCCGGCCAGCTGCTGTCGCAGCTCGGAGAGCGCGATCAGACCGACCAGGCGCTGTCCCTCGAGCACCGGCACGGTGCTGCAGTCGCCCGGGCGCAAGCGACCCAGGAGATCCTCGAGCGAGGTCGCGGGCCGAACGTGGGCGAAGTCATCGCGCTCGAGCACATCACCCACGCGATATTGCTCGAGCAGATTGACCAGGACGTCACCGGCGTGGGCGGGTGAATCCGCGGCCGAGCGAACCTGGTCGTCGATCAGCCCCCACCCTCGGCCGAGCAGGTAGGCGATCATGGTGACCAGCATCAACGGGACGATCAGCCCGTAGCTGCCCGTCATCTCCATCACCATCACGATGGCGGCCAGCGGCGTGCGCATGGAGGCGGAGAGCACGCCCGCCATGCCGACCGGAATCAGCGCCATCTGTACGTCTCTGGGCAGATAGCCCGGCAGCAGCGCCTCGCACAGCGCGGCCAAGCTCGCCCCGACACAGCCGCCGATGAAGACGCTCGGACCGAGCACGCCGCCCGCCGCGCCGCTGCCGACCGTCAGTGCGGTCGCGAGGCACTTTGCCAATGCGACGGCAGCCAGCATCGCGGACCAGCCCAGCCACGATGTGCCTGCCCCCGCACCCGCGAAGAGATCTCCGGAGAAGGCGTTCTGCACGAAGTGGTAGCGACCGTCCATGACCTGGGGAAGCAGACAGGCGAGCATGCCCGTCGCAAGCCCGCCGAGCGCTGGGCGCAGCGAGCTGGGCACCGCACTGCAGGCGGCGGCAACCCTCTCGACGCCGCGAAGCGCGATGGAGAAGAAGATGGCGGTGAGCCCGCAGGCCACGCCCAGCAGCACGTAGAGTGGCAGCTCGCCCGGACTCTGGAACTCGAGGCCGGCGGTGCCGGAGAGAACACGGGTGCCGTGACCGCCGAAAGGCACGTAGCTCGCGTAGCCGACCGCCGAGGCGATGAAGGCGGAGACGAGGGCGGTGCTCTCGAATTCGGGCTGCCGATAGAGCACGCTATTCGCGAACAGTGCCCCACCCAGCGGGCAGCCGAAGAGCGCGCCGACCGCGGCGGAGCAGCCCGAGATCAGCAGCACGCGGCGATCACGCGCCGTCAGCTCGAACCAGCGCCCGACACTCGAGCCCAACGCCGCCCCCAGCGCCGCAATCGGGCCCTCGGGTCCGGCCGAGCCTCCCGCCGAAATCACGCCGACGGCGGCAACCGCCTTGACGGCGGGCGGGCGTAGCCGCATGACCCCGTCGTGTCGATGGAAGGCGGCCACGAACTGATCCGTGCCGTGCCCCGGCCCGAAGCCGGCGATGCCCTGAACGACCAGGCCCGAGAAGAGCCCGCCAAGGGCGGGCAGCAGCAGGAGCTCCCAGCGAAAGAGCAGAATCTCGCTGCCGCCTGGAGCCGCGAAGCGACCGACGAGCAGCTCACTGCCCCAGTGAAGCGCGGTCTCCAGCACCACGGCAGCCAGCCCCGCCATGACGCCCACTGCGACGCTCAGCAGGACGGTGCGGCCCCAGCGGCCGGAGAAGTGCCGCCCCGAATCCAGCAGGTCGAGCTGCCGTAGGTAAGAGAGCGGACCACGCTGCATCGAGCCGGTATCTCCTCGCGAGCCGAAGAGATCGCCGCGAACCCGCCGCGCCTCCGGCAGCCCCCTTGGTATCGCAGGCGCCGCCGGTTTTCAGGAGGCTGGCCGCCTTCGTTTCGCGCGCTTCGCGACGATCCGCAACCGCGAGGTCCAGCCGGTCTCGCTCCGAGCGCTCGCCCCGCAACACCCGAGAGCACTCCAACAGTCCCTCGGCTACGCTCGGCGATGGCTCGGCCAGCCGTCGCGTGCGGCAACCACGGCGAAGATCGTGGCGCAATGGCCGAGCGACTGACGGACGGACGAATCAGAAAACGAATCACGAATGGAGGTGTCGAACCCATGATCGCCGTAGGTGAGAACGCTCCCGACTTCAGTCTCAAGGACCATCTTGGGCGTGAAGTCGCTGCGAGCAACTTCAAGGGCAAGAGTCACGTCATGTTGCTCTTCTACCCGCTGGATTGGACCCCTACCTGAAGCATCGAGGTGCCGCAGACGGAAGCGCTACTCCCGCGTTTCCGCGCGGCTCACACCCAGGTTCTGGGTGTCAGCGTCGACAGCGTCTACAGCCATGCGAGCTGGGCAGCGTCCCTGGGCGGGGTCTCGTTTCCCCTGCTGGCAGACTTCCACCCCAAGGCAGAGCTCGCCAAGTCCCTCGGTCTCTACCTCGATGCGGCGGGGATCAGTGACCGAGCCACGGTCATAATCGACAGCAATGGCGTGGTCCAGTACGTCGAGGCGGTCGGCCCCCCGGGCCAGCGCGATATCGAGGCTCTGCTCGCCGAGTGCGAGAAGGTCGACGGCAAGGGAACGCCCACCGTCGACCTCGCGGAGCCGCCCGGCATTGCGGCTGGTGTGCTCTACGTGAGGAGCAACTGCGGCCCCTCGCGCTTCGCCACCTGGGCGCGCGACAACCTGCACCTGGACCAGATCGCGCTGAGCAATGTGAGCAAGGACCCGGCCGCTGCCGCTGAGCTCGAGCGGGCTTCCGGCGGTAGCCAGGCGCCGTGCCTCGTCGTGGCCGGCGAGGCGACAACGGAGCACGATGCCATCATCGCCAAGCTGGTGGCGGCAGCAGCCGTTCTGCCGGGCTAGGAGCGTCGAACGACGAGCACTCGCGACTGGCACCGGCGCCGGGTCAACCCGGCGCCGGTGCCAGAATCGCCAGAACGAGAAGTCGGCCGCTGCCGCTATTGCGGATTCCGTGCGGCACGCCTTCGGGTGCCACCAGCATCACGCCCGGCTCCATGGGCAGCTCGTCGCCCTCCAGGAGAAAGTGTCCCGAGCCCTGGAGCACGTGATAGACCTTGTCCATGCCCTGATGGGCGTGCAGCGAATGTGCCTGCCCCGGCTCGAAGGCATTGAGCCCGACCATGATCCGCTCCGAGCGGAAGAGCGTGCTCTTGCCCATCTTGTCGGGCGACCAGATGGCCTTCTCTTCGGGCCGCAGAGGACCCACGAGTTTGTAATCTTCCATGGCACCAGCTTAGCCTTGCAGGAGGACGGACACGATGTCACGAGATCAACGGCCTTTCACCTTCGTCGAGCAGAAGCTACGCGGGAAGAGCTTCGGCGTTCTCAGCACGATCAGTCCCAGGGGCCGTCTGCAGACGACGGGAATCTTGTATGGACTGTCACCTCCAGGCGCCGCGCTTCGTCTCTATCTCATTACTGACGGAAGCTACCTGAAGGCGCGCAACATCGCGCAGAACCCAGAGGTCTCCTTTCTGGTGCCCTATCCGCACCACTTGCTGTCTTTCGTACCCGCGTCTTGCATCAGCTTCCGTGGCACCGCGGAGATCCTGCCCGTCGACGATCCGGAGGGGCGAGCGGCATTCGACACCACGAGGATTCTCCGCACGAATCTGTCGCAGGCGGACGCCACGCAGGGCACGGTCTTCATCCGCATCCAGCCCGGCACGAGGATGCACTGCTACGGCATCGGAATCAGCCTGATGACGCTCGCCAGGGATCCCACCGCGGCCGGGTATTCGGTCGATGTTCCAGCCGACCGGCTGTGAACTCTGCGTCCTGAGCTATGGTGGCGCGGCTGCTCAGCAGACACATGAAGGCAAGGCTGACATGAAATCGATCAGCGGTATCAGTCCCAACACGCAGCTGTGTGCCGTGATCGGAGATCCGATCGCGCACTCTCTGTCGCCGGCGATCCACAATCGGGCCTTTCAGGAGCTCGGACTCGACTACATCTACCTGGCCTTCCGCGTGGAAGACGTGGGCGCGGCGGTCGCGGGGATGCGCGCTCTCGAGAACTTCCGCGGCCTGAGCGTCACGATCCCCCACAAGGTGTCGATCATCGACCACGTGGATGAGATCGCCGACGTCGATGCTCAGATCGGCTCGATCAACACCGTGGTGAGCGATGCGGGAAGGCTGCGCGGATTCGGAAGCGATGGCCCCGGCGCACGCCAGGCCCTTGCCGAGAGAGGTGTTCCGCTGGCGGACCAGCCCGTCCTGATGCTGGGCTCGGGCGGAGCCGCCCGCGCGATCGCCTTCGACCTGGCGCATCACGCGGCCCTGTCGTCTCTCGTCATCCTCGGCGTGATCGAAGACGAGCTCGAAGCGCTCGTCGGCGAATTGAGGGCGAAGACGGGGGCGGCGGTGACGGGTGAGCTCCTGACGGACGACAACCTCGAGAAACAAGTTGCCCAGAGCAGCGTCCTGATTCATGCCACACCGATCGGCATGCATCCCAGAGAGAATCAGAGCCTCGTGCCCGCAGAGCTGCTGCACGCGAACCTGAGCGTGATGGACATCGTCTACAACCCCTACGAGACGAAGCTCCTGCGCGACGCCGGCGCGAGGGGCATCCGGAGCGTGCCCGGCATCGAGATGTTCGTGAACCAGGCCGTTCTCCAGTTCGAAGCCTGGACGGGGCAGAGCGCTCCCCGAGAAGTCATGAAGCAGGTCGTTCTCAGCCGCCTTGCCGATTGAAGGAGAGCTGGAGGCGCGATGAATCTCGTACTGATCGGATACCGGGGCACGGGCAAGTCGGTGGTCGCGGAGATCCTGTCGCGTGAGCTGCGCATGGAGGCGGTGAGCCTCGATCGCGAAATCGTGCGCGAGGCTGGCATGCCGATCACCGAGATCGTCGAGCGGCACGGCTGGGAGTGGTTTCGCGACCTCGAGAGCGAGATCACCGGGCGCTTTGCCGAGCGCGACGACTTGATACTCGACACCGGTGGCGGCGTGATCCTGCGGCCCGAGAACACAGCGGCCCTGGCCCGCAACGGCAGAATCTTCTGGCTCAAGGCCTCGGCGGGGCTGATCGTCGAACGCATCCAGCAGAGCACCGAGCGCCCGGCACTGACCGCCGGCCGGTCCTTTCTCGAGGAGGTCGAGGCGGTCCTGCGCGAGCGTCTACCGCTCTACCAGGCGGCTGCCGACGTCGAAATCGACACGGAGCTGCTGACGCCCGAAGCGGTCGCGGCCGAGATCATGCGTGCCTTTGCCACGCCGAGCCCGGATCGGGCGTAAGGGCGCGGCTCGCTCAAGCCAGACCGAGGGCCTCCAGCGCGTGACCGCGTGCCCACGCGTAGTCGGGCTTGCCGTTCGCAGCCCGCTCCACCACGTCGACCAATACGATGTGTTTGGGCAGCTTGTAGCTCGACAGGCTTCCGCGCGCGCTGGCCAGAATCTCCGCCTCGCTGGCGGTCTGCCCCGGTTGCAGGGACGCGACGGCGACGACCTTCTCGCCGAAACGCTCGTCCGGAACCCCGACCGCCAGGCAGTCGTAGACGCTCGCGTGGAGCTTGATCACCTCCTCCACCTCCTCGGGGAAGATCTTCTCGCCGCCCGAGTTGATGCAGACCGAGCCGCGGCCGAGCAGTGCGATCGTGCCATCGGCCTTGACCGTGGCATAGTCGCCGGGGAACGCGTATCGCACGCCATCGACGGTTCGGAAGGTGCGTGCGCTCTTCTCCGGGTCCTTGTAGTAGCCGAGTGGGACCATGCCGGCGTTCGCGATCATGCCGATCTCGCCCGAGCCGGGCGCAACCTCGCTGTCATCGGACGTGAAGACCTTGGACGTCGGATTGAGCTGGAACTGCGCTGTCTCGGCGGCGTTTGCGCGGGTCGTCAGACTCTGCGCCATGCTCCCCTCGCTCGATCCCATGATGTCGAGCAGCATCATCTCGTTGCGCTCGAGCAAGCGCCGTTTGACGTCGGACGTCCACATCACACCGGACGAGGCGATCAGCTTGACCGAAGAGATGTCGTACGGCTCGCTGCGCGCTTCCGCCTCCTCGAGCGCACGCAGCATCGGCTTGGAGAAAGCGTCGCCCACGATCACGAGCTCGCTCGCTCGCTCGCGCCCGACCGTGCGCCAGAGCCGATCCGGATCGAAGGACGTGCCCTCCATCGTGACGAGGCAGCCGCCGAGATTCAACGTGATGAAGCCCCCGACCCAGAGCCCCGTACCGTGCATCAGAGGACATCCCGTGATCGTCACCGGGGCCGCCCCTTGCTCGTGAAGCCGCAACACGTTGGGCAGCACATCGTCGGCTGATTTCGGAAGGGGCAGACCGTGGATCGAGTGACCGAGCATCATGCCGTTGGTGAAGCCGCCAACGTCATACATGACACCCTTCGGCATGCCGGTCGTGCCACCGGTATAGATCATGTAGACGCCGTCCTCGGCCCGCTCCTCGCGTTCGGAGGGCTCGTTCGACGAGATCAGTGCCTCCATGTCGAGGGCGCCATCGATCGAGGCAGCGCCGTCGTCCACCTGAACGATGGCGCGCAGCTTCGGGAGCTGGTCGAAGACCTTGGCGACACGTTCTCCGAGAACACCGTGGAAGAAGAGCACCTCGGCATCCGAGTCGTCGAGCAGGTAGACGAGCTCGTCCTCGAGGTAGCGGTAGTTCGTATTGATCGGCACTGCACCGAGCTTGAATGCCGCGAAGCAGATCTCGAGGTACTCGCTGCAGTTGTACATGTACTGAGCGACCTTCGAGTCGGGACCGATCCCGAGCTGCTGGAGCGCGCGAGCCAGACGCGCAGCCCGCTCTTCGAAGTCGCGCCAGCTACGGCGCGTGTCACCGTGAATCAGCGCAACACTGTCCGGAATGGCATCCGAGATCGTCTCCCAGATGGTCGCAAGATGCATCTCCATGAATCCTCGCCTTCCCCCAGCTGTCATCGAACGGAACGTCGATCCCAGTATCCACGATCGCCCCCCCGGAAGTCACCCCGAACAGACTGTCGCTCTCCCGTGGATCTCCAAGGCTCGTCCGCCCCGGAATCGTTGAACTTTTCTCCATCCCCAATGCCGCGACACCGCGAGCGGCTGGGCGAGCGAGATCGCGGAGGAGGAGACCCAGCGGTTTCCCGGCGGAAATAGCTTGAGCAGCCACAGGCCGATCTGGCATTCTAGAAACCGAGCGAGAGACGCGTTGGGTCGTCGGCAGCGAGTCGATTCGCGGCAAGAGCCCGAGCCGGTCGTGACAGGCTTGTCACAACTGGTCAGTGGCGGACGAGGGCACAGATGGAACTCGTCGTGCTCGGACTGATCCTCCTCGGAGCCGGCCTCGTCGGGGGCGGCTGGATAACGAGGCGGACGCGCGTGGAGTCCATGGGCTATTGGCCCTGGGCGTGGGCGGCGATTCTCGGTGGCGCCGCGGCGCTGACGCTCTCCGATCGCGTTCCCGGCTTCCTGTACGCCGCCTTCGTGCTCGGCTCCCTCTTTCCGGCTCTTCTGCTGGCCGGTGCGCTTCGGCGAGCCGAGCGGGCGGTGCCCGGCTGGCTGATTCCCGCTGGCTTGGCGATCGGAGGCGGCCGCGCGGTTTTGTACGCGCTGGGACTCGAGACCGCATCCTACGGTCTGGCTCTCGCCTTCGAGCCTCTCACGGTGCTGGCCGCGGCAGTCGTAGTACAGCGTGCCGCCTCCGAGTGTGGCTCGCGTGTGGGCCGGCTGATCGCCGTCTGGCTCCTGCTCATCGCCGGTCTGGAGGCGACAGACGCCTACGGCTCGATGCGTGGTGGCGCCGACTCAGTTCCCTGGCTGCCCTGGATCGTGCTCGGCGTGCCTCTTGCCATCATCCAGGCGTTCGCTTCCCTGAATCAGATTCGCGCCGGGGTCGAGGACTCCCGCAAGGCGTTGGAAGAGTCGGTATCCCTACTGCAGGCAACGCTCGATTCCACCGCGGACGGTCTCCTGCTGGTGGACCGGCACGGCCGGTTCGCCAACTTCAATCAACGATTCGCCGAGATGTGGGGCCTACCGCAGGAGATCCTCGACGAGAGTGATGAGACCGGAGCGATCGCCTTGGCCACGCAGCAGATGAAGAATCCCGCAGTCTTCGCCGACACCGTGAAACGTCTGTATTCCGAGCCCAAGGAGGAGAGCTTCGACACGCTCGAGCTCAAGGATGGCCGCATCATCGAGACATACTCCCAGCCGCGACGGATCGGCCAGGAGATCGCGGGCCGGGTCTGGAGCTTCCGGGACGTGACCGCGCGCAGACACGCGGAAGAAGTGCTCGCAGGTCACCGGCACCAGCTCGAAGAACTGGTTCAGGAACGAACACGAGAGCTGCTGGAATCGCGCAACAAGCTGCGTCAGGCCGATCGTCTGGCCAGCGTGGGGACCCTGGCCGCGGGAATCGCCCACCAGATCAACAATCCGATCGGGGCGATTCTCAACGCGAGCGAGTACGCGTTGCTCTGCGAGGACGAAGAGGACGTCAAGACCGTCTGGAAGGGGGTCCTAGAGTCGAGTCAGAGGGAGGCGCGCCGATGCGGCGAAATCGTGCGGAGCATGCTCCAGTTCGCGCGTGACGAGCGCACCGAGAAGTGGGTGGAGGATCTCAATCACGTCGTGCGCAGTGCGTTTGGCGTGACGTCGGCTTACGCGCGCGAACGCTCGGCCCGCATCGAGATCGAGCTGGCCGAGGCGCCGCTTCCGGTTTTCATGAGCCCGATCGAGGTCGAGCAGGTGCTGGTGAACGTGATCCGGAACGGCCTCGAATCGCGCGATTCCGATGCTCACGTCAAGATCCTCACCGAGCGGCGAGACTCACGAGCGCACGTGCGTGTTCACGACAACGGGAAGGGCCTGACACCGGAAATCGAAGATCGCATCTTCGATCCCTTCTTCTCGACCCGCCTCCAGCAGGGCGGAACGGGCCTCGGGCTCAGCGTCGCCCACGGCATCGTCGGGGATCACGACGGCGAGATCTGGATCGACCATGAACCGACCGGCGGGACGTCCATCGTGATGGAGCTCCCGCTGGCCGAAGAAGCGGCGGGGAAGATCGATCCGCCGGCCTGCTGACGAGCTCGGGGCCGAAGGAAACCGCCTCGAATACGACTAGCCGAGAGTGGCCGGTGTCGTCCGTCGCCCCAGGAGCCACACGCCCGCAGCGCCAAGCAGCAGAGTGATCGCCACGAGACCCCATGTGGAGAGACCCGGCAGGGGCACCGGTTCACTGAGGAATACACCGGAGTCCGAGCTGCAGCTCACGCCTGGCTCGGAGAGGGTCCAATTCGTCAGCCGGATGCTCACATCGCCCGACGCGGCCGCCGCAGCATCCTCGTACGTGGGCGTCCCCACGTTGAGATCGAGCGTGCCGACGATCGTCACGTCGGCAACGAACGGGCTCGCGAAGCTGCTCCCGGGCGCGGCGAGCTGATGCTCGAGGACAACCGCGGCGTCGACCACGAGCGGAGGATCGCCGGCTTTGACCTGGGGGTGGGTCTGGCCCGCCGTGGCGGAGCCGAAGGCAAGCGTCATGGTCAGGTCAGCAGAGGGCGCTGGACCGGAGCCGTCGCGGCCAGCTCGGCGCTCGGGAGGCTCACTCCGTACGCGGCGTCGGCGGTATGGCTCCACTCGCCCACGACCCCGGCCGAGTCGGTATTGGCCACGCCCGTGCTCTGCGTACGGTCGATCTCACCGTTGGGCGGGGTCGAGTTGACGACCAGCACGCGCAGACGCCCACTCGCGAGACAAGTGGCGGCAGCGACATCAGCGGTCGTGGCCTGTACGAGGCAGACAAGGAGCGTCGAGGACATCAACCGCGAGCGCGGTTCGCAATCGGGAAGGGGACAGCATCGGGAGCCTCCGCATGGCGAGCTGGCGGAACCAGTCGGCTCGCACGGCCGGTGCTCGGCGGCGACTACAGCGCGGCACCCGATGGCGTCGGGTCGGCGTCCGACGGCGATGACGCTCCGGCCACCGCGCTCCCCTTGTCGAGGATCGCCTTCAGCTCGGCGATCAGCTCCGACCCGACATAGGGCTTCTGAACGAAGCCGTCGAAGGCGCGTCCTGCCAAACGCTGCATCAGGTCCTGGTCGCTGTGACCGCTCGAGAGAATCACAGCGATGTCGTTGCGAATCCGCCGGAGCCCCTCGAGACACTCCTCACCACCCATGCGCGGCATGCTCAAATCCAGCACCACACAGATGATGTCATCCGCCCGCCGCTCGAAGGTCTCCAGCGCGGCGTGGCCGTCGGCTGCCGTCAGCACGTCGAAGCCGGCTTGCTTCAGGAATCGGCTGCCCATCCGGAGGATCGGTTCTTCGTCGTCCACGAGCAGAACCGTTCCGGTGCCCCGCCAGCGCCCCACTGTCTTCGTGTCTTCCGCGTCGTTCGAGATCAGAGTCTCTACGAGGGCCGGAAGCAGTATCTCGAACGTCGTCCCCTTGCCCGGCTCGCTCACGATCTTCATCGCGCCTCGGTGGCCCCGCACGATGCCGAGCACCGTAGCCAGACCCAAGCCCCGGCCAGTGAACTTGCTTGTGAAGAAGGGATCGAACATGCATCCGCGGGTGTTGTCGTCCATACCGCAGCCCGTGTCGATGACCTCGAGAACCAGGTACCGGCCGGGCGGCAGGTTCTCCTCCGGAGCCGCTCCTGTGAAATCTTCCCGACTGCAATCCCTCACGTCCGTCACGAGAGTGATCACGCCGCTTCGCTCACCGATCGCCTCGCGGGCGTTCGTGATCAGATTCAAGACAACCTGCCGCAGCTGCGTTGGGTCGGCTTTGACCGCCGGGAGGCTCTTGGCGAGCCGGTACTCGATGAGCACGTTCTTCGAGATAGAGACTTCGAGCAACCTGGCCATGCCCGCCACGAGCTGGTTGAGATCGAGCGCTTCGACGTCAAAACGGCCCTGGCCGGAGTAGGCCAGCATCTGCTGGGTCAGATCTGCGGCCCGCTCGGCCGACTCGAGGATCGCCGAGATATCGGCTCTCGCGGGAGAGCCCAGCGGAATCTCATGGAGTGCCCGGTCGGCGTGGCTGACAACGCCCAGCAACAAGTTGTTGAAGTCGTGACCGATCCCGCCAGCGAGCACCCCGAGGCTCTCCATCTTCTGCGCCTGCTGGACGTTCCGCTCGAGCTTCAGTCGCCGCTGCTCCGCCCGTTCGCGCTCGGCCACTTCCTTCTGCAGAGCCTCATTGCTCTCTCTGAGCTCCGCGGTGCGTCCCTCGACCAGCTCCTGGAGGTGGTCGCGATGCTCTCTCAACGCCTCCTCGGCCTGCTTCTGCCTCGTGATATCGCTCACGGCCATCCGGCATTGCTTGCGAATCCCGTCATTCGCCTCGACCGCAACCGTTTCGAGATGAACGTACACGGGGCTGTCGCCCGGCGGATCTAGCTCGACCTCGCACGTCTGCTTGATCCCCGTCGAGAACACCTGTGCCCGGTGTGCATCGAACGCTTTCCGGTCCAGTGGGCGAATGAAGTGCGACAGCTTCTTCCCGATCAGATCGCCGCGTTGGGTACCGAGCAGCGTCCCGGCTGTGAGGTTGGCTTTCAGAATCGCGCCAGACGGATCGAGGGTCAGGTAGCCCGCTGGCGCGAAGTCGTATAGATCGAGATATCGATCCAGTGACGCCGCCAGCTCGAACTCGATCCGGAGAGGCTCCTCGTTCTGCATGTCAAGCTCAACCTGGCGGATTTGGAGCTCGTACACGATTTTCTGTAGATCTTCCGGTGGTGGAATCCCAATGTTCGCGTGGACCTTGGCGAGCCGCTCCTCCGCTCGTTGCCGAAGAGCATCCATTTCGATCAGATCCTTGGGTGTCTCGCTCATACATGACACCCGCACGAGTTCTGCGATGAGCGGAAACGAACCGACCTCGGCGCACGTCGCCCGGCTCACGCACCGAATGCAAAAACCTACGCCTCACGGGCCGGCTCTTCCATCAGGCGTACACCCGGCCGCAGACAGCGTGCTTCTTGCGAAGAGCGGAGGCGGAGCAGGGGCTTTCCAGAGAACGGCTGGGAGCAATTGCCGGCTCTTCCTCCCAGTCGGGTATGGGTAGAGTGGGCTGATGTGGCGGAGTTCTCAGAGCCGCCAATCACCGTAGGGCACGTGCTCTCGGAACAGCTCACCGAGCAGTCGGAACTCGTCGCCGCGAGCACTGGCCGTCCTCGAGCAGCAGCACCTCCCCTTGCGCGGCATCAAGAACTCACCGCCGTACTTGCATGACGGTCGGCTGCTGACGCTGGAGGGCAGCGTCGAGTTCTTCAATCTCGTACTCGAGCTGCACCTCAGCACGCGGGAGAAGGGCGATCTGGTGACCTTCCTGCGGACGCTGTAGCCGGGGACCCGCGCCCGCTGCGGACCTCTACTTCCCGGGCTTCGCCTCCGCCTTGGCCCCCTTGGCCAGGATATCGTCGGCCATTGCCCGAAACTCCTTGGCCGTCATCGCTGACACCTGAGTTTCGTGGGTCGCGAAGCAGCCCTTGTCCGCGATCATGATGTCGCGCAGGATCAGCGACGCGTGCTTCTCCGCGTCTTCCCGTGTGGACACGCGAAGCTTTCCCGACGTCAGCTCGCCCTGCAGCTTCCGGGCCGTCTTCTGGAGGAAGCTCGTCACCTTCGACTCGAACCACTTCCGGTACGCCGTATGGTGAGCCTCTTCGTGCCGTTTCGTACTGTCCTTGACCCACCAGTACATCATGTCGCCGGGCTTGTTGCAGGCGCCCTGGTAGAGACGGAGGTTCGCCGCCACATCCTTGTAGTAGCCCTTGTCGCTGAGTTTCTTCGAGGGGCGCCGCCCCTTCAGTCCGCGCACGCCGTACTTCTTGTCGGTCGTGACGTTATCCCCAAACACCGGGTACGAGCCTTTCGGCGACACCGAGTACTGAAGAACTGTGTAGCAGGTGACGGACCGGATCAGCCATGCGTTCAGGCCCTTGTCGAGCTGGAGATTGACATCCGGATAGCTCGCGCCTCCCGAGCCGAGCAGGTTCTTCCACAGCTTGCCCTTGCCCCGATGGCGGGACGGCACTGGCATGTTGCACTTCTTGTTGAAGACAGACGACTTCGACAGCTTGAGATGACCCGACCCGCAAGCGACGTGGTTCTCCTGACACCGCCCCGCACCGCTGATGCTGTTGTCGAGGATCTCGAGCCTCGCGAGGTCCCAGCTGAGCTTCACCTGACTCGAGACGGCGGCCTTCGTTGCCAAGCTCGATGTGCGGATCCCCAGTGAGGGCTTCGCGGGCGAGTCGTTACGAGCGCGCAGCCCCTCTGGACCGGGCGATGGCGAGCGCGTTCGGACCAGCGTCCCGTCACGGATCCAGTCCCGCTCACACCGGCTGACGCAAATCGGCCCCCGCTGACCTCGTCGTCCTCCCACCACGCACTCCCCGTCCCGGCCCCGTCCGCCGCTCGCCCGGCTTCAGTCCGATCACCGCACGGAGCACCAGCGGTCGCATCCCCGAACATTGTAATCCGATCCGGAGTCTGCACGCACCCCGCGGCTGAGAGACGACCTGACCCGGTCTCGCGCGAGCGAGAGGCGAGCTCGCCGCAGCATCATTGACACGCCAGTCGTAGTCGAAGTAGTCGATTCGCAGCATTCTGCCTTGTGCGCGGATCCAGTCCGAATCTTCCGCCGGCAGATATGCAGCGACGAAGACCAGAACATTCTCGCCGAAGTCCGCGGCGAACCACTTCAGGATCGGGCTGAGATGGAGCGTCCGCGCGGATCGATCGATGCGAGCGCCTTTGCGCGGGTCGGCGAGCCACCGACGCACGTTGTCCTCGAGCTGCGCGTCGAGTGCGGCTGCCGTGTAGGGCTCGCGCCGTAGCGGCGGGCAGGAGAGTGACGCACACACGATCGCCGCATGCATCCGGGGCTCCCGCATGGAACGCAGGATTTCGTGCTCGATCTCGTGCAGCGTGTAGGGGCGGCCTCCGATCTCTCCGGCCGCCTTCGTCCACACCGGAGAGAAGAAGCTGCCGATCGACCGGATGCTATCGATGGGGTAGTGGCGTCGCACGAGGTCGATCGCCAGGATGTTGTAGGCATTGATCCAGAAGGCGATCTTCTCGTTCCGCGACCGCAGACCACTCGGATGTGATTCGCGAAGGGTCCTGAGCAGGGCTTCCCAGGGCTCGGACGTACGGAGCGCGCGGTAGTCGACCCGGGTCGATGCAATGTCGTCGACCGCCACAGTGTGTCGTTCGAGGATCGTGGCGTAGAGCCCCTCGTCGAGCGCCCGCGCGGCGGGAGAGGCGAGCGTTATTGCCAGAGCCACGACGGTGGCAATGCGCATGGTTTTCTCCTCGAGCTTCAGGGCAGCCGCAGCTGCGTGCGGCTTCACCGGGAACACGCTTGACCGAACTCTCAACCGAACCCCTAACGGCGGAGCCGCAGCCAGCCCTCGAACAGTCGCTTCACACGAGGCGTGAGCCGAGTCCTGGTGTAGAGGCCAGCGGCCGCCTTGATCGCCTCGGCCTGGGTCGGGTACGGGTGAATCACGTTCGTGAAGGCGCCGAGCCCGACGCCGTTCGTCATCGCGACGGTGATCTCGCTGATCATCTCTCCAGCGTGGGCCGCGACGATGGTGGCGCCCAGAATCTCGTCCCCGCCACTGCGCACATGGATCTTGACGAAGCCCTCCTCCTCGCCGTCCGTGATGGCACGATTCGCCTTGGCGATTGGAACCTGGTAGCTGTCGATCTCCACCCCCCGCTCGCGCGCGTCGCGCTCGTAGAGCCCGACGTGTGCCACCTCGGGATCTGTGTAGGTACACCAGGGCATCACGAGGTCCGAGAGCTTCTTGCGACCGAAGAAGAGCGCGTTCTGGACCACGATCTTGGCCGCCGCGTCGGCCGCATGCGTGAACTTCCAGTCCATGCACACGTCACCGGCAGCGTAGATGTGCTTGTGGCTCGTCCGCAGGCGGTCGTCGACCTGGACGCCGCGGCGCGGGTCAAACTCGACGCCGACATTCTCGAGGCCGAGGCCTTCCACGTTGGGCGCCCGGCCGGCACCGACCAGGATCTCGTCGACGACGATCTGCTCCGCGCGATCGTCCGACACGACGTGAAGCACCTTCTCGTCGCCCTTCCGCTCCACCTTCTGAATGCTCGCGCCCAGCACCATCTCGACGCCCTCGCGGGCCAGCGCCGTCTGCACGATCTCCGCCGCATCGGGGTCCTCACGAACAAGGATCTGCGGCGCCTGCTCGAGCAGACTCACGCGCGAGCCCAGGCGTTGGAAGGCCTGGGCCAGCTCACAACCGATCGGACCCGCCCCGATGACGGCGAGTCGCTTCGGCCGCTTGGTCAGCTCGAAGATGGTCTCGTTCGTGAGGTAGCCGGCCTCGGCAAGACCCTCGACTGGCGGCGCGGTCGCGCGAGCGCCGGTCGCGATCACGGCCTTCTTGAACCGCAGCTCCGTGCCGTCCACGTCTATCGTTCCCGGTCCGCTAAAGCGGGCGCGACCCAGGTACACGTCCACGCCGAACTCCTCGCTGTATCGAGCCGCCGAGTCCTCGTGGCTTATGCGCGCCCGAATCCGGCGCATGCGCTGCATGGCCGCAGCGAAGTCGGGCAGCCGCTGCTCGGGCAAGCGGAGGCCCAGCTCGCCCGCCTGCCGCGCTTCATGGACCTGGCGCGCCGCGCGGATCAGCGATTTCGACGGGACACATCCAACGTTGAGACAGTCGCCGCCCATCAGGTGCCGTTCCACGAGCGCCACGCGAGCACCCAGACTCGATGCAACCAGCGAGGTGATGAGGCCGGCCGGCCCCGCGCCGATCACCACGAGGTTGTAGCGCCCGATCGGCGTCGGGTTCACCCAGTCAGAAGGATGGACGTTCGCGACGAGCGCTTCGTTGTGTGAATCGTGCGGCAGCACGCGGACGGATTCAGGCATGACAAGTGCTCCTCGTGGAGCGGGCCAGCGGCCCGCATGTGCGTGGATCAAGAAACATGCGAACTACTGGCCTGTCGTTTCGTGCAGAGCGCGCCGTGCAACGCGGGTGACGAGGATCGTGACGATCGCGGTGGCGGCGAAGCCGATTCCGATGACCGCGTAGTAGCTGCCTCCGCGCTCCACACCCGCGCTGCCCGCGAGTGCCGCCAGCTCTCCCGCGACTTTGCCCGAGTACACATACAGAAGCGTCCCCGGGAGCATGCCGAACGAGGCCACGATGTAGTCTGCGAGTCGCACGCGCGTCAGCCCGAGTGCGTAGTTGAGCAAGCTGAAGGGAAAGATTGGCGAAAGGCGGAGCAAGAAGACGATGCGGCGGCCCTGGCGTCCGATGGCCCTGTCGATCGCGGCGAAGCGCCGATCACCCTCGACCCTGCGAGCCACCGCGTCTCGCGCGACGTAGCGCGAAACGACGAAGGCGGCGGTCGATCCGAGCGCGGCTCCCAGAAAGACGACGATGGTGCCCTCGACCAGTCCGAAGATCGCGCCGGCCGCGAGCGTCAGAACGGAGCCGGGCACGAAGGCCACGACGGCTACGGCGTAGCCCGCCACGAAGACGGCGGGGCCCCACGGCCCGAGACCGTCGACCCACGCCGCGAAGCGCGGCACGTAGCCTCCCGCTTCGCGTCCGACCAGGATGATCGCGAGCAGGGCCACCAGTCCGACCCCGATTCTCGCGAACGGGATGGCACGGCGGCTGGGCGGCTCGGAGACGGCATCACTCACGGTGTTGGCGACGCTCGGGGGCATGGCAGAACCTCCTTGTTTCCCGAGATCCGATGCCCTGTCCGCCCTTGGGTTACGTAGAGAACCTCCGTAACCGGAGGAGCGCGGCGCACGTATACTCATGACCGAGTTCTCCGGCGCCCCGGGGACACTCGAGAGGCTCATTCCCGATGGGGGATCTGCGCATGCTCGAGCTCGAAGCCCGTTCCCCGGCGTGTCGCTCGTGGACGGCCGCGGCGTGCGAGCCGGCGGTCGTGCGCCGCTCGCTCCGGGTCGCGGGCGTCGTGGGCACGCTTCTCGTGGTGATCAACTACGGCGACCGTGCGTTCGCGCAGGCGCTCGGTCCGCTCGACTGGGCGAAGATGCTCCTCACTTTCTTCGTGCCCTATGGCGTTGCAACCTATGCCGCAGTTCAGGCTACCCGCCAGGCGCAGCGGAAGTGACGGAGAGGAAGCGCCCGGTGGGCTTCGCTCCGAGGCCGCCTCAGCGAGCGTTCCGCGCGGCGAGAATGGCGGTCACGAGATCCTCGGGAAGATCTACCACTGAATCCTCGTCGTCCACGGCACAGATTCGTCTGCCCAGCTCGATCGTCCGCAGGTACGACGCAAAGTACACGCGGCATATCGGGCACAGCTCCATGTGGAAGTCGAAGACACGCCGCTCACGCGGACTGAGCGACCCCTCGTGGTAGTCGTGGACGAAACGCTCGAACTCCACGCAGCTGAGCTGCCCCGGCAGATGTCGCATCAGCCAGGCGCGAAGTCGCAGGCCTGCAGGGCTGGCATCCTCGTGCCGCCCCATCATTCTGCTCAGGATTCTGGCTGTCGGCTGGCGTAGTCGGCTCATTCGAACAGGCTCCCGATCCGTTCTCGCAACGCGAGTCGGGCCCGATGGAGACGGACCTTGACGGCGCCCGGTGTCATTGCGAGCAACTCTGCGGTCTCCGCCGTGTCCAGCTCTTCGATGTCACGCAGAACCAGCACGATACGGTGGTTCTCCGGAAGGTCGTCAATCGCCTTGCGCAGCTGCTCCCGCACCTCTTCTCGCTCGATGAGGTCGTCGGCGCTGACAGGACTCATCTCGCTGGGCCCGATCCTGAAGCCATAGGTGTCGAACTCCGGCATCTGGGGATCGACCAGCTCTTCGGGCTTGCGCTTGCGCGATCGCAGCTTCATCAGACAGGCGTTCACCACGATCCGGTGCAGCCAGGTTCCGAGCTGCGCCTTGGCTTGAAAGCTGTCGATTGAACGGAAGGCGGAGAGAAACGCATCCTGGAGGCAGTCGCGGGCGTCCTCTTCGTTTCTCATCAGCCGACGAGCCACTGCGAGAAGACGACCGCCGTAGATGCGCAGGAGCTCGTGATAGGCGTCGTCTTCGCCAGCCCGAAGCCGGCGGAGCAACGACGACTCGCTCGAACTGGCGACTTGCTGCGCAGGCTCGGGCTTCAATGGTCTGCTGCTGGCGTCCACGTAACCTACGGCTCCGCCCGGCTCGAATCTCGGCTCACTCTAACGTCTCCGCGATGACGCCCAGCCGACTAGCCCGGATTATTCATGAAGGTTCGTAGCGAGGCCGTGCAGATGCCGTTCTGGGACGAGAAATCGGGGTTTGGCCACGGAGGCGTACTTGCAGTACGTCGAGTAGCCAAACCGCGATTTCTCGTCCCAGAACGAGTAGATGTGCGGCCGCAACAGGAGCTTCATGAATAATCCGGGCTAGATGCTCTTCTCCCACTTCAACGTGAAGCCGCCGACCAGGCGATTCGCGATCCGCGTTCCGTCGATGTTCTCCTTCTCCAGCGATCCGCCGCCCGAGAGGTCGAAGTGGAAGCTCCACAGGCGAAGCCCGGCGCCGCCGGTCACGGCCCAGTTCGCGCCTTCACCGGCGACGTTGTTGAACGCGCCCGCGCGAAGTGCGACAGCCACATTCTTGCTGAAGATGGGGAGCTTGTACTCCGTCCCGAAGGACAGAATGCGGGACTTGGCGACGGGCAGGCCAACGACCATCAGGTTCGAGAGATCGTTCTCCGTCAGATCGACATCCATCGACACGATCCAGTTGCTGAAGGGCGCGACCGATGCGCCCATGCGAACCTGCGGATTGAGCTCGATCTCGTTGCCAAAGCGAGCGCGCTGGCCGGCGTTCAGAGTCGCCGCCTTCTTGATATCGAAGCTCGGGGAGTTCACGTTCTTGGCGATCAGCCCAAAGCGCAGCCACTCATAGGGACGGTAGTTCATCGCGAGATCGAGCCCCCATGTGAACGTCGTCTCACTGTTCTTGAAGCCGGCCACGTCCTTCAGCAGCGTGCCGGCGTCGTCGAGCCGATCGAAGTCTGTGAACTCGGCGAAGGTGATCCCCGTAATGAGCTTCAGGGTCGCACCCGCTGAGATCTTGTTGTGGATGAAATCCAGCACCATGTGTGTCGACTGGGGAAGTGTGTCGTAGAGCGGGACCGGGATGACATGGGCATAGCTGAAGCCCAGCTCTTCAGTGGATAGGCCAACGACCAAGAAGCCCGATTCGTTGCTCGCGAAGCTGTTGGCGCCTGTCGGGTCCCCCGTATCCTCGGCCAATGCCAGCAGGACCGCCCGCGTCGGCGCCTCCGTCGTGTCGTGACCACGGCTCTCCGCTGCGAAGACGAGTGCATTTGCGTTGTCCGTTGGGTTGGACGAGCCAGCCCAACCCGTGAGGCCAGAAATCGTGCTGGCAAGTGCCACGTTCGTGGGGGTGCCCGCTGCGGCATTAGCGACAAGGGCGTCCACGGCAGCCGCGCCGTCTACGGCAAGGGGAACAGCCGCCATGTGGTCGAGGTCGACCACGGGCATCACTGCCCCAGAATTGGTTGAAATCAAGCTAACACCGAAGTTCTTGACGTGACCCGCAAGCCCAAGGTTTGCGCCGAAGCGGACTGCCTCCTTCCGTTGGCCGAAGGTCCCAAGACGTATCAGGAGATCTACGCCGTTCTCGGTTTGGGTCTGGCCTAGATCTGCACCACCCTCGAAAGCAGAAACCAGGCTGTCGTCCACGAGGTCGGCGATCCCCTGTGCCTTCTCCGCTGCCTTGTTCTCGATTGCGACCGTCAACGTGAACGGCAGCTGCACATCCCAGCCCTTTTCGAAACCGAGGTTCGCCGGGTTGTAGTAACCCGCGAGGCCGTCGTTGGAGAACGCGACACCCGTGCCGCCCATGGCTTGATAGCGGGCGCCATGGAAGGCCCATTGCTCCGCGGCAGCGCTGAGCGGCCAGGCGAGTACACAGAGTGTGGCGAGCGCGATCGCGAAATGGGTCGCCTGGGTGAACGCAGTGGTTCGAAGCTTCATCGGATGGGCCCCTATCTCCAGCTATCTCCAGCGAGTGGCTCTAGCTGTCTGGCTGATGAATGCAGATTGCAGTCGCATTGTAATCGCGGACTGCGGCGCGCGGCAAGCACAGTCGTTGCGCCGGTCAAGTATCGACGGCGTAGGGGGGATCCTTGAGAGGAATGGATCTTTGTGAGCGAGCACACCGATGCACGTGAAAACGACGCCGATGCAGAGGATTGTGCACCGACAGCCGCTTGGGCGCCCGATGGACGGCCGGCGCGCGATGGGGAATTGACACGAGGTGTGCCGAGCGATGCGTCCGGGCAGACACCCCTCCGGCCTCGCCCGCCATTGGCCTCTGCGCGGGACGCACGGTGGCCAACCGTTCGGAGCGCGGGCGAATCTGGGCGCCGGGTGGGCACCTCACTTGGCGCTGAGGCTGGCCTCCTCGATCAGGACATCGAAGGTGTAGCCCGAGCCGAAGTCCTTGTTCGTCACGACTGTGCCGTGCACGAGCACGATGCTCCCCACTGCGGCTTGCGCGTTGGTGGTCACCACCAGATCGTTCGCGCCTCCCGGGCCCACCGTGCCATCCTGCACGTGCACCCAGTTCCTTCCCAGGATTCCGCCGTTGAACTTCACCACCCTGCCCCGAAGATCGATCTGTCTTCCCGCGAGCTCGGTCCGCCGTTCGAAGACCTGAGCGACCGTATACCCGCCCGCGACGGGCTCGACTCGCGCGGAGCCGGTCGCCTTCTCGGGAACCGCTGTCCCGCCACTGGAGCTCGCAGTCGCGCTCGATGCGACGCGAATCGCGTCGACCATGTAGAGGACGTCGAACTTGCGACCGAGGCTCTTGCTCTCGAAGTCCACCTTCGGCACGCCGTCGGGAAAGTAGACGGAGTCTCCCACCTTGACCTGGACCTGCGGTCCGGCTGCCCAGACACGCTTGTCCCCCGTGTCGACCTCCACGTAGGTGTAGCGACCCGCGTCCATCGTCTCGGTGACCTTGCCGACGATGACTTCCCTGCTGCTCGGATGTCCGCTCTCCGGAGCCGCTTGGGTCAGGGACGGCGGCGCGCTCCCACTGGCATCGGCCTGAGCGCCGGCGGCGCTCGCCGTCAGCAACGCCATCGTGATCGACAGAATCCAGCAGATCCTCTTCACGGCGAAACCCTTTCGATGACGGCCCTGGGGCCGTTCATGCTTGAGTTGGATGAGACTCTACCACCGCGTCTGGCGAGACCCGATTGGCGGAGACATACCAGACACGGGCTCCTGCCACGATGGCGATCTCGACCACGGCATAGAGCCCGGCAAAGAACTGGCCCCCTTCGGAGAAACCGTAAGCGTGCATGCCGGCTGACAGGATGAAATTCACTCCGTAGTAGGTCATGACGACCGCCAGGAAGCCGAGGATGGCGCTGGCCGCCAATCCGAAGTGACGCAGCCAACCCGCGAAGCGGGCGTGGATGATCGCGAGGTAGACGAAGAATGTGATGAGCGACCACGTCTCCTTCGGATCCCACCCCCAATAGCGACCCCAGCTCTCATTGGCCCAGATGGAGCCGAAGATAATACCCGCAGCCAGAAACAGCACCCCGATCTGCAGCGTCTTGTAGACGAGCTGCGAGAGCGAGCTCAGCAACATGATCTTCTGCCTCTGGAACACCTGGACGGCGATCATCAGGTGGCCCAACACCATGGCCAGCGCTAGAGCCGAGTACGAAAGCATGATGGTCATCACGTGGACCGACAGCCAGTAGGTGTGGGCCAACACGGGCATGAGCGGGTTGATGCCCGAATTGATCGGCAGATTCTCCGCGAAAGCGAGACAGACGAAGCCCATCAAGCCCGCCGCCAGCGCGAGGAAGCGCTTGCGATTGAGGGCTTCCGCGCCCAGACCGAGGGCGATCGCGCCCCAACCCATGAAGACCAGGGACTCGTACATATCCGATACCGGTGCCCGGTCGGCGATGATCCAGCGGATCCCGAGGCCGATGCTGTGACACAGGAAGCCCGCGACGAGGAGCCCCAGGCCCAGTCGGTAGCCCCAGGGACGCTGCGAGAAGCCGGCGAGCAGAACGGCGAGGAATCCGAGGAGATAGAGCTTCCAGGCCTTGCCGAAGGCGTTGAAGGCCTCGTAGAAGAGCTCGCGTCCGAGCTGCGACTCCGAGGGGTAGCCCTTCGGATTCGAGTTCCGCAACGCGACCCCCAGAGCACCGGCTTGATCGGCGAAGCCCTCGACTTCTCCGGCGGCGTAAGCGGCGGCGAGCCCGCGGAAACCCTGGAAGATGGCGACGTGCGGCGCATCGCCGTGTCCCTCCAGCTCCGAGGGGGTCATCCAGTGACCGTGCTCGTCGATGGTGGGAACAATGGTGAGTGCCCTGCCCGACACGAGACCCTCGATACGGTCGACCTTCGTGTAGGCCTCGAGCACATCGCGGTCGAGGCGGCTCAGCTCCTCCTCCGCTCTCTGGCGCCGGAACGCCAGACTCACAAGCTCCCGGAAGGCTGGCTGATCGGCCAGCGCGTCGTAGGAGAAGCGCTTCTCTTTCGCGTCCAGCTCCAGCTCTGCCTTCAGCTCGAGGCTATCGACGCGGATGTAGGGGCGGGCCTTGAACTCGTCGGGGCTCAGAACGTAACCCCAGAGAAGTTCGAGGGAGCTCAAGCCGTCGAGGCTCTCGCGCCCCGTGACGGCCAGCGCGGTCTCGTTCGCATAGGTGAGCAGCGGCTTCGTACGTCCATCGGCCAGGATGGCCCAGCCGCTCGTCTCCTCGACCGGGAGTCGCACCTCGCCGGCGGCCGCAGACTCGGCCCACCCATCTAGCGCGGGCGCGAGGCTCACGAGGACGGCGAGCAACAGCGTGACCGCGCTTCCCATCGTCTTGCGGGCTGCGGGCGCCTCCGCCCCGCGCGGCTCCCGCTGAGCCGCAGCCTGTCCCTCACCCGGCGTCGCGAGCTGCCGCTCGAGAACGCCGGCCGCGTGCGCCGCCTTCGGGCGGGGTACGCGCAGGCCCCAGGCGATGCCCACGATCAACAGGAGGAAGGAGAAGTAGACGATCGGTACACCCGGGTCGTAGGAGACGGACAAGATGGTCGCGTCCGGCCTGCCTCCGCTCGCGAGCTTGTAGCTGCTCTGGAAGAGACGGAAGCCGGCGACATCGAGCGGACGATTCATCGAGATCACCTCGTCGTGTGCTGGGAGATCCGACGCAGCCGGCTTGACCTGCACGTGGCTACGGTATTCGGCGGCCCGGTCGGAGCCCGGGTAGTTTATCAGCTCGAACTCCTCGAGCGCGATGGCGAAAGGCAGCGCCAGTGTCTGCGGGCCGTAGGTCGCCTGGAGCTGGCCACCCCCCAGCCGAATGGCCGGGCCCGGGCCAGCCCCGTACTTCAGCCAGACGGACTGCTGCGTCCCGTTCATGCGCGCGTTCAGCCGAACGTGGCGCTGCCCGCTCTGGCTGCCCGGGGGAGCGGGCCTGACGCCGAACTCGGCTCGGGCGTTTGGCAGCCAGCGCTCCAGCCGCAAGTCGATGCCAATCGCGGCCAGCGAGGCGCTCCCGCCGACCTCTACAGGCATGGGCGGACTCGCACCCGACTCGGTGGTGAGCTGGAGGCTGAAACGCTCGTCGGGGCCGAGCAGGATCGCGAGCTGTGGCTTCTCGACGCGGGTCGCGACCTCCAGGCTGACCAGAGCGGCCGCTGGCTGAGCCGGCTCGCCCCCCTGCACCGAGCTGAAGTCCGGGTAGCGGCTGAATACGGTGTGCACCTCGGTCCGACCCCCCGCGATGAGCTCGACCACCACTGCGGGATTGAGCTCACCCGAGTCCTTCTCGACCAGCTTCCCGTCCGCGATCCGGGCACGCGCGAAGTACCCCCGTACGCGGGCTACGAGACCGGGACCCAGCGGGACCTCCTCTCCCACCCGCTCGGGCAGTGCGATGCGGACCGGCTCACTGCCATCAGCGGGAGAGACGAGCACACTCGCTGCGCCGATCGACTCTCCGTGCAGCCAAGAACGGGCGGGGTCGCCGGATGCCACCTGTCGGAACTCGACTGCGAGGGGACCGAGGTCTTTGCGGGCGGAGTTCGGATCGCCGGCGATGAACCAGTGCTGGACCTGCTGCCGCCCCTTCGTGAGAAGGACCTCGACGCCGGGCGACGCGCCGATCGGACCCTCTCGGAGCTCGGTCGTGAAGCTCCCGTTGGGCACGTATTCGGCGATCTCGATGCCGGGCAGCCCGTTGCTTGCCTCTTGCAGGGTTCGCCCGGCGATCCGCCCGCTCTGCGGCAGCTCGAAGCGCGCGTCGACGACCTGGCCGGCGGCGTCTGCACGTGCCCCCCCGAGCCAGCGCACATCGATTTGCGCAGCGTCCAGGTAGAGGCGGTTCTCCTGCTCGCCCTCGTGGACCATCAAGCGGCCTTCGTAGCCGTAGGTGCGGGAGATCCACGCACCCGCCAACAGAATCACGATCGCGAAGTGCGTCACCACGAAGGGCCACTGGTGCCGTTGGATCGGCAACCGGTTGATCACCGCAATGACCAGATTGATCCCGATCAGGAAGAGGAAGAGATCGAACCAGACCGTTCCGTAGACGGCGGACCAGGCGATCTCGCGGCTGCCGCGAGACTCCAGAATGGTCCCGATCGTCATGATCACGGCTCCACCCAGCAGCAGAGCCGTGGTGAACTGAACCTTCCCCAAGAAGCGGAGAAAGCGAACGAAGGGTGAGGTAGGGCTGGTCATCGCGATCCTTCCCGGATGGAATTGGCTGCAGGCTCGCCGTGAACCTCGAACTTGGGGTGCCCCGTGGGGCAAGGCTCTCTCGACCCCCTGCTAGCCGCAGGAATCGGCCTGGATCGCCCAAAACTTGTGAATTGACCTGCGCTGCCGTGTTCCTCATCTCCTGCTCCAAGGCATCCCAGCATTGGAGAGGAAGAGAGAGGCACTCGCATCGTCCCTGAAGAAGAGAGACCCCGCTCGGCCCTCTTTGGGTCGCACCGGCGGGCGACATTGTTTGGCGAATCGTTCCGGGAATCGGGCGAAGCGTGCCCAGCGAAAGCGCCATGGCGGTCGAACCATGACCGAGTGCTGTGGATTGAGGATGCGAAATAGGCCGCACATTCTGCCGTGTGAAGCCAGCCGCGCACGGCCCCTGTGGCCGCCAAAGGAAGAACGCACCTGCGATGAAGAATGTAGTCGAAATCCATACGGGCGGGAAAGACCGGGAGTCGCTGAATAGCGCTCCCGCGCGGAGCTAGGGGGCGCCAAACCGCCCCGAGCGACATGCACCTACGGTTGCGAATTTCCGCAAATCGCTGCCCACGGAACCCACCATTCCCGTCTCTTCTGAGTGTAATATGGTGATCACCAATCGGCCTCAAACCTCGGGAAGGGGGTACTTCAATGTTCTCGATTAGAACTGGAAACACCGTCTGCACATGCACATGCACATGGAAGATCGCGCGAATCCTCTTGGCCTTCATTGCGAGCACGCTCCTCAGCGCTGGGAGCGCGCTGGCTGTGTCCGTACAGGCACATTACATCGACAGCACCGACTGTGACTCGCACGGGGTTCGGCTTCCCTCGCACGAGCTTGGTGACGACGCATCCAGCTTCCCCGTTGACGAGCTAATCCAGGTCTCCGTCCAGTCGGGGTCGGTCATCTGCGTGCCCGACAACGGGGCACCCGATGACTTTCTCGTGAGCATCACCAACATGGGATCAGTCGCCTACGTGGATCTCTTCTTCGTGGTGGATGCCGGAAGCACCGTGGGGAACTTCGACGGCTTCATCGAGGACCTCGCGGGCCCGCCCGGTGCCTTCGAGCAGGCGTTCAAGATCGACGGGACGGTGACTTCGGGTGTGAACAATAGCCTGATCTCAGAGAGCATGGGACTCAACGAGATCTTCGAACCCGGCGAGACCTGGCAGTTCCTCGTCACGAACTTCATCACCCCGGCTTCGCTTCCGCCCGCGCCCGTCTTTGGCTCAGCCGGGGGCTTCGCCGCCACTTCCGCCGCGCTGACGAGCAATGCGAGCATCGTGGCATCGCCCGTGCCCGCGCCCTCCACGGGCCTGCTGGTCTCGCTCGGCTTGGCGGCGCTCGGCCTACGCCGAAGTCGCGTGCGGCGCTGCAGCAGGGAGTTCTCCGATTAGGCCAAGACCATAAGAAGGGGGCACGTCAGGGCGCTGGAGGCGCCGCGCCCGAACGGGCGGGTTGTACTGCGCTCGAGCGTCCTGAATCGTATTCGTGGGCGCCGATATCGACGATGCTGCTCTGCAGTCTGCGCTTCTTGAAGAAGTCGACTGTTCCGATTACGGAAACCGCGAGGTTTTCCCCGGCATCGATCGCGGGTGACCCCAACCCGATGTGGAAATCGCGATTTCCGGGATTCACCAGTCGCGGGTCGGAGTGCCTCGAGTTTCCGCCGGGAGCGCTTCCAGCGGAACTGCCAAAATAGACGTTGTAGTCGATCAAGTTGCCGGAGTTGCCCCGGCCATCGATCAGGACCCGCGGCCGGCCGGACTCGGCGTAGACGATGTTGTTCTTGTAGACGTTGTTCCTGTTGTTGTGCTGCAACAGGATTTCCGCCCCCCAGTCGTCCTTGGATCGGGCGGAGCTGTGGTTCTTGTAGAGGGTATTGTTGACGACATGGCAGTTCTCGGTGCTTCCGACACTCGCCTCGTACCCACCCGTTGCAATCCCCAGGATATGGTTGTTGTAAGCGATACTGTTTCTCAGGACTATGTTCTTGGTGGCCCGGTTCGCATGCTCGCTCGCCAGTTCGAAGCCGAGGTTGCAATCATGTGCGATGTTGCGGTCGAAGAGAATGTCCCTGCCACCATCGACGTAGAAGCCCGCGGCCGAACGCTCGTTGTTGTAGGCGGGATTGTCCTTCGTATCGATGTTGTAGGCGATATTGTCGACAACGAGACCATTGCGGGCCTGATCGAGGTTGGCCCCGCTGGTTCCGCAGCCACCACACTCCCCCTCGAAACCGATGAAATCGTAGGCGATATTGTCACAATCGTGGACAGAGTTGTTGCTGACGGTGAAGTCGCGGACGTTTCCGTTGAGCACCAGAGCCTCGCTCCAGTAGAGGATGCAATCCCAGATCTCGTTCCCATCGATGATCAGATCGGAGAGCGCGGAACCTGAATTCGTGCCGAATATCCCGATGCCATGAGCACCGCCGCCATCCGCATTCTGCTCGATATCGTGGACTTTGTTGTTTCGCAACTCGATGTGATTTGAAGCCCCTTCGGCGTAGATTCCCACCGGTGTCATACTCGCGTTCGATGTCTTGAAGTTCGTCAGCTCGAATCCGACGACCTTGACATAGCTCGCGTCCACGATCGATATCAGCCCCTCGCGACCCACGGGAGCGAGGCCCGCGCCGTCGATCACCGGAGTTTCTCCTGGATAGTTGCGGAGTGTGAGATATCCGCCGCTCGACGAACCGGAGCTCGAAGAGCCCTCGAACCTGACCTTCTCGCTATAGACTCCTCCTCGAACGTAGACGGTTTGGCCAGGCCCGGCCTGACCAACGGCATGCTGAATGGAGGCCCACGGCGCGGATTCAGAGCCTGAGCTCTCGTTGCTGCCGTTCGTCGCGACATAGCGCTCTTGAGCGGAGTTGGCGAAATGGGGGCTGACTGCACAGCTGAGCACCAAGAGCGTCGGAATACACTGTTTCAGAATGAAACGAATCATCTCGCCCTTCCTCGAGCTGCTGAACCCTGCGCGGACACCAACACGCGAGCCTGCCGGTGTCGGCCAATACGTGTCCCGATGAGTCGTGCTGCCTCCATGCTCCAGAGCGACCATTCACGCGCTTGCGCGGGCATCGTCGAGGTCTATGTACTGGCCATAACCACCGCCCGGCCTGGCGCGAAGCTCTGGCGAATCCTCGCGCTTTCCGACGATCGGCTGACTCATGAAGGTCATGTACTCCAGCTGGTCGATGCGCTTGGCGAGATAGAAATAGCTGATGACGAAGGCCACCACACAGGAGCTCATGTAGCCGGCGCCGAAGAAAGCGGGACCCAGCGCCAGACTGACCTTGGTAAATAGAATGTTGGCTGCCGCGAATGTCGCCGTGATGACCAGCACCTCCATTCTGAGGTTGTAATAGAGAAGGATGATGGTGATGATCAGGACATAGGCGTGGAAGAAGGCGCCCAGACAGGCGTACCTGAAGACTTGAATCGACACCTCTTCCTGGATCCGCATTCCTGCCAGAATCCCCGGCGCGAAATAGATCACCAGCAGGGTGACCGTCCCCTGAACCTTCAGCAGGTCGAGCAGGGAGCTCCGGATGACGCGCTTCATGTTCTCCTTCTTTTCCACGATCTGATGCAGCGGCTTCTTGCCCATCACGAACTCGTAGAAGGAGCGGTATTCGCCGTAGAAGTTCGTTTCGATGTTCAGTAAGAAGATGGCCAGCGCGGGTACAATGGTTACATAGGCGACGAACAGCGGACTGTCGTAAGCGACAGAGCCGAAGAAGATTCCCTGAATCTGCGCTCCCTGATCCGAGAACCAGAAGATGAACTTGTCCGCCCAGACCGCGACGTAGTAGAGGACACCGATCCAGACAAGCTCGTAGTACTTCCTGCAGTAAGATGCGAAATCCAGACTGAAGTGGGTCGGCGGTCCGAATTCGGAAAAGATGACGTACGAGAAGCCCATGAAGATCACGATCTGGCCCAGCGTGTATCCGCTCAGAAAACCGGCCAGATCGAAGAACTGACCGGCTCCGATGGCGGCAGCGAGGCTGATCAGCGAGCCGACGAAGAACATCGTCGTGATCAGCCTGTAATTGTTCGACGCACTCAGAAAGATCAGAGCGATCCAGATACAGCTGACCGTGATATAGAGTGTAGTCGCGGTGATGGAATAGAATACGGACTCCCCGCTGAACGCGAAGAAGATGCCGCCCGTGACCGCCTGAAACACGATGGTGATGCTGATGATGGTTGCATAGGTGGAGGGAATGGCCTCATCTTCTTCCAGGTAGATCTTGTCCGCGATGAACCGCGTGATGATCATCGTGATGAGGCCGGTGACGATCAGAGAGAACGCGAACACGTAGACGATGGTCGCCGCGAAGATCTCCCACTTGCTTCCCGACGCCCAGCCCGGCGCATGCAGCAGCAGGGGGGAGAGCAATCCCAGGAAGGAAAGGCAGAGGATGGAGAGCAGCCACGGCCCGGAGGAGATGACGGCGGAGTAGAGATATGCCTTGAGGATACTGGCGTACGTGTCCTCCATGAGCATCTTCTTCAGTCGAAATCCGATTCCTGCCATGGTGCAGTTGCTCCTGGATCCTTCGGTCGGACCTGCGTCAGCTGTGAACCGGGCTCTTCGCCGCGTAGTCCTGATAGAGCTTCATGTACGTATCGATGAGCTTCTCTTCGCGGTAGTACTTGTCCACCCTGTCGTACCCCGATTGGACCATCTGATCGTGCAGCGGCTGGTCGGAGATGATCTTGCAGATGGCATCGGCCGTCTCGCCTGGCCTGCCGATGTTGGTCACCATCCCGGCCGGTCCCAGCGCGATGTCCTCGTCGGTCCTGCCGCAGATCAGCTCCTCACAGGCACCCACGCGCGTAGAGACCGAAGGCACGCCGACCGCCATGGCCTCCAGGATAGTCAGGGGTTGTCCCTCACTGATGCTCGTGAGAACGAAGACGTCCAGTTTCGGGTAGTACTCTCGCACATCGACCTTCCCGAAGAACTGCAGCCGGTCATCGAGCGCGAGTAGCTTCGACAGGCTCTGGCACTCCTTGAAGTACTCCTCGTCTTCGTCGGTGGGGCCGAGAATCCAGAATTCCACCTTGTCGTAGCGATCCGCGACCATCTTGCAGGCCTTGATGAAGGTCTTGACGTCCTTGATGGGCACTACCCGGCCGACGAAGCCGACTTTCTTGACCTCGTCGAGCTCGATGTTGTCTCGCAGGGGATAGAAGACTCCTGGTTTGATCGCGTTGGGGATGACGGAGCACTTGCTCTTGTCCGCGCCGAACTGCACCTGGAGGTCCTGGTTCCCTCCGTAGAGCGTGATGATCTCGTCGGCGTACTCGTAGGTGATCTGCCCGAGAAACATGAAGAACTTCATCCAGACTTCCTTGTGGAAGCCCTGGCTGCGTCGCGCCTGTATGCGACCCGCTTCCTCCGAATAGATCCACTCCGAGCGGCTGATCTCGATATTCCTTTCCTTCGTGTATATACCGTGCTCGGTGAGGAGCAGCGGTGCACCGTATTGCAGCTTGGCGAGCGCCCCCACCAGACCGGCATATCCCGTCGAGACGGCGTGGTAGACACGTGCCGGCGGGATCTCGCTGTTCAGCACCTGGAAGAGTGGAAGGTGCAGAAACCTCCATGTCCAGAAGTAGTCGATGAATGAGGTGTCGGGCGCCCGCTTCTTGTACAACGCGACGATGATGTCCCAGCTCTCCTGCGAGAACAGCATGTCCTTCGTGTTGATGCTGCGCTGCGCGTCGGAGCAGAGGTGATTGAAGATCAGCTTGAAGCGGCTGAAGTCTTGCTCGGGAAGCTTGTCGTGAAACGCCAGGATGTCCTTGTAGGCGCGGTCGCGGAAGGCCCGATCGGGTGTGGCCGGGTCGTGGATGATGGAGTCGTGCAGATACACGTTGACTAGCGAAATGATGTTCTCGGGCAGCTTGTAGCGATACTCGACCTCCGCATCGCTGGAAGGGCTGATGTGAACGATCGAGAACGTCAGAGAGGGCATGGCGCCGATAAGCTGATGAATCCAGCTGGATACGCCGCCCGTGATATAGGGGTAGGTTCCCTCCGTCAAGAGGCACACATCGGCTACGGGTACGGACGTCGTCGTTCGCGCTGCTGAGTCGGTCATTTCAACTCCAGATGGAAGCCGCCTGCTGAGCGTCGTCTGGGAGATTGCCGAAGGAGGTCTTCATCTGCCGAACGATCCTCCGGACTTCCTGGATCTTTCCCATCTGGAAATAGGCGTCCGCAATCCCGATCATGGCTTTGAGGTTGCGGGGATCCCGGCTGGCCGCCGAGTGGTACGCGTCCAGCGCTTCCTGGAACTTGTCCAACCGCATCAGCACTTCCGCGAATCGCGCCAGCAGCGCGACGTCGTTCCCGGCGAGCTGCACCGCCTTGTGGTATTCGTTGTGGGCCTGGCGCAGGTAGTACTCGCTCAAGGTCTTGTCTTCAACATCCGAGATCGCATAGTCGTAGTAGCAGCCGCCTAGCGCGGCGATGGCCTCGTACGATTGCGGATTCGCCTCTGCCTCTTGCTGCGCTTCGATAATGCGATCGCCAAAGTCCTTGCTGATCTCGGACAGGGCTTCGACCGCAAAGTAGCGGACTTCGAGCATCGTGTTCTCGAGCGAATTCGCGAGCATCCGGATGGCCTCGGGATCATTCTTCGCGGCCAGCGCGTCGACGGCACCCTTGCGCAGATCGACGTCAGCGCCCTTCAGAGCGTCGACCAGTGGCTGCACCAGCTTCTCCTCTTCCCAGTCAACGCGCATGATCGTGGCGTTGGACGCCGCGGCCGAGAGCCGATCCTTCCGGAGATGGTCGTCATGCGATGCTTTCGTAGCAGGGGCATACCGGTGATGCCGCACAGCGATGTATATGAACAGGATGCCGACGAGGCCGTAAACCGGCAGAAAGAACGAGAAGAGAATCCCGAGCCACAGCCACACCCGCGCCTGCTGGCGATCCACGGCAAACTGAGTGTAGAGCCAGTAGCCAACACCGATCGATGCGACCGTGTGGATCAGGAGTAGGATGGCGTAGGTCATACTCTCGGTTCCAAGACCCTGCGATGGACGTTCTGGGCCCGAGAATCAGCCTGCGGCCACGTCATTGCCTCGCGCCTCTCGGCGACTGTTGACGCATCTCAGAGAGGGGGGTCCCGAAAGCGAACGGTCCCTCGAAACTCTCCTGAATATGTCGATCGAACTGCTCGCTCTTGTCCATCGAGTCTTGCCTCTTCTGGATCTCCTGGGCCAGGGTGACGGAATGGGAGATCCAGTCGGCAACCGTCGAGAACATCTGGATCGTGTCGGGGTTGAACTTCAGGAAAGGGAGCTTCTCGACGTTGATCAGTCCGTAGATCATCTTGCTCCGTCCCACGAGTATCGGAGCAGACATGATTGCATCCGCCTCCACCGTTTCGGGGGCGCTTTCCAGATCGCTGCCGAATGACTCCGTGAGCGCCACCGGCCGCCGGTTGACCAATGCCTGCCGGAACATGTCGTTGTTGACATTCGTTTCGTAGCGCTCTTCGTCCTTTTGCAGCCAGCCCGAAGTCGCCTCCAGCTTCAGGGTCTGGAGGTCCCGATCCCACTTGTAGAACGAGCACTTCTCCACTCCGGCAACCTGAACCAGGAAATCAAGAGCGGCGGCCGGCAGACACTCCAGGTCGAGGATATCCAGCTTCTTGGCCAGCTGTGAGACGGTGGAGACCGTGGAGGTCTGCCCGATGATGCGCTCCGCCAGCTCGTCCTTCAGGCGCGCGATCTCGCTGGATCGCTTCTTCAGGAGGTCATATCGCTTCTGAAGTGCGGCCTTGTTCTCTTCCAGTCCAGCCAGCTGCTTGCTCTGGTTGGATCGCATCTGGCCGATGAAGCCCCCGACAACAAAGAAGAGCAGCACCGGTTTGAAGTACTGATACGCGAAGCCCTGAGCAAAGGACACGTCGTGAAACAACAGCAAGAACAGGCCGTAGACGACGCTGGAGACCCCCGCCGCCGCGAGCGCGGCCCGCAGATCGTACTTGATGGCCAGCGCTAGGACCGGGATCCAGTACGGATGAGGAGACACCATGACGAATCCCAGATTGTCTCGAACCCAAACCAGGTTGACGATCGTCAAGAGCGCGAGGGCGGCGACGATCTCTAGCAGATAGGAGTGTTGCTTCATGGGCTTCCTCAGATCCGATCGCCGAACTGCAAAGTGTTTCGGATAGCGCCGGACAGCAATTCCGTGAACATTTCGAAGAACTGTTGCTCTTCCGCCCCCAGCTCTGTCTCAAAGTCCAGGTAGAACACGCCGGCGCTCGTGCCATCGGATGCTGTTGCAGCCACGAGGGCCGTGCGGGCGCCGCCTGCCCTCCTGATCACGCCCATGACGTCTGCTTCGGAATCCAGGTAGATGGATTTCTGCGCCTGCAAATCAAGGGAGAGAAGACATTCCCTGAGATCGCGAATGGACAGATCTCCGCTGCTCGCCAGGACGTCGGGATTGGCTGGGTCACCAACGATTAGCGCCATGTGTGTGTAATCGAACATTCGGCGAACGATCGGGGGCAAGTCCCGGGCGAAGTCGGCTCTGTGCACGAGCGACATCAGGTCCCGGCCGGCCTCGTGCAGCAGGAATAGCTGCTGGCGTTCGCGCTCGATCGCCAGGGTCTTCTCGAGGAAGTCCTTCTCCGGGAGCTCCACGATCGTCTCGGGCTCGATCGTGTCGAGTTGTAGAGATTGGATTTCCGCCTGGATCAGGGCCCCTTCTAGGCTCGATCCGTCGAGGGCGGAGAAGTCTTCCCTGCTCACTGGCGAAAGCTGATAGTCGGCCGCGGGCGCTGCAATGAGCTCCAGGTTCTGCCGCAGATTGCGCGGCTTGATCGAGAGAACGAAGCAGAGCGCTCCCAGCCTGAGCTCGTCGCGATCGAAGACTTCCTGTTCCTGAAGAACCTCGCCGTTGACAGAAGATCCGTTACTGCTTCCCAGGTCCGTCGCGATCACGCGCGAGCCGTCGATGACCAGCCTGCAGTGCTTCCGGGAGATTGAACTGTGTAAGAGGCGGATATCGTTCGATTCGTCGCGGCCGATGTCGGCGCACTGGCCATCGATCCGTATCTCGTAGCCCTCTTCCATCCCCTCTTGACAGATCAGCTTGACCTTGGATGGTGGGGCCACGACAATGGTCGGGTCCGGCGTGACCTCGGCGCTGGCGAATTTGAACAGGAGGAGGCCGAAGCCCACAACGTCGTCATGGGCCAGCGATGCGGTGGATATCTTGGACTGGTTCACGAACGTCCCGACCGTGCTCTGGAGATCCGTGAGTACGAAATGTGTTCCCTGCCGCCGGATGATGGCGTGACGTCGCGAAACGGAGGGATGGGGGAGGAGGACCATGTTCATGGCCCCTCTTCCCAGGGTGATTTCCTCCGCCTCGAGCTCGAAGGTCAGCCCCTCTTTCAGTCCCTCGAGGCAAATGAGCTGTGCCATAACCTCCGCTTTTCCCACTCCATCCGGAAGCTGCGCGATCCACTTGTCATGATCCAACGGGAAGCCACAACATCGGCCCACTGGCCGGTAGCGAAGGGCCCCATGGATGCCCGCGGTCCTTCCCGCTGCCGCACATCGGGCGAGCCCGAGAAAAGTGTCGGCTTCTTGAGACGACGTGGTCTAAAGTGGGGGGGGACTGCAGTTGTGGAATCTTGATTCCAGACCCCGTCAGCCACGCCTCTCGCCCTTCCAGTCTATCGCGGTAGCGGGGTCACTCCGGTCGGTACGGATGGAGAAGGTACTCCTCTCGTTTCGGGGCCAACAGTATCTTGAGTGAACACGAATAGGGAAACGATCTTGAAGATACTCGTAACTGGTGGCGCAGGGTACATCGGGAGCCATGCTTGCCTGGCACTCCTCGAAGGGGGCTACGAGGTTGTCGTCGTCGACAATCTTCAGAATAGCAAGCAGGAATCCCTGGCCAGGGTCCAGCAGCTGACCGGAAAGACCCTCGAGTTTCACAGGCTGGATCTTCTGGACAGGGATGGCCTGGCTGCTGTTTTCGCCAATAGCGCGGTCGATGCCGTGATTCATTTTGCCGGGCTCAAGGCAGTGGGAGAGTCCACCAGCATCCCGCTACGGTACTACCACAACAACATCACCGGGACCCTGATCCTGTGCGAGGTGATGGCCGAGCAGGGTGTCAAGAACATCGTTTTCAGCTCCTCCGCCACGGTCTACGGCGATCCTCACGAGGTGCCCATCAAGGAGGGCTTCCCGCTCGGTCCCACCAACCCGTACGGCCGGACCAAGCACATGATCGAGGAAATCCTGAGGGATCTCAACATCTCTGAACCCTCCTGGAACATCGCGCTCCTGCGCTACTTCAATCCCGTGGGTGCCCACGCGAGCGGCCGGATTGGTGAGGATCCCAACGGAATCCCGAACAACCTCGTGCCCTTCATCGCGCAGGTGGCGGTGGGAAAGCTGCCTCAGCTCTCCATCTTCGGGGACGACTATCCCACGCCCGACGGGACGGGTGTTCGCGACTACATCCATGTGAGCGATCTGGCATTGGGGCATCTGAAGGCGCTCGAGAGGCTGCAGGGGAACCCTGGGGTCGTGACCTACAACCTGGGAACGGGGCGCGGCTACAGCGTGCTGGAGATGATCCGGGCGTTCGAGAAGGCCTCTGGCCGCGAGATCGCCTACAAGGTAGTCAGCAGAAGACCGGGGGACATCGCCGCCTGCTACGCGGACCCGTCGCGGGCCCAGCAGGAGCTCGGTTGGCAGGCCGAGAAGACGGTTGACCAGATGTGCGCAGACTCCTGGTCCTGGCAGTCCCAGAACCCGACGGGATTCGAGTAGCTGAGGCGCTCTCGAATCCGGCCGCGCCGACCGGAGCAACGGTACTACTCATCGCACGCGCCTCGCGAAGCGTGTAGAGGATCTCGCCGTTCAGCAACTCGTCTCGATGCTTGCCGTTGAACGATTCCACGTACCCATTCTCCCACGGGCTACCCGGCTCGATGAAGAGCGTATCTACACCCACTTCCTTCAACGACTCCCGAACCGCATCTGCACGGCCTCGCCACGAACCTTCATGAGTAATCCGGGCTAGGAGCCTGACCCAAGACTGGGCAGCGCGTCCAGCCGCCCATCCATCCCCGCTGGCTGCGTTGCGCTCGGTCAGCGTAGCTACGGCTATGCCTCCCTCGCGCGCCTGGCCAGCGGGGCGTCTTGACGTCTGGGCCGCACCACCCAGTCTTGGGTCAGGCTCCTAGGTCCAGGGCTCGCTCAGCAAACGTCGATGACCCGGCGCCCTAGCAGGCTGCTGAAGAACCCACGGGGTTCTTCAGCAGCCTGCTAGGCGTCGATGACCACGAGGGAGTGGATCCCCACCTCGAGTGGAATGACGAGCCTGCCCGCTGCCACCGTGTGGGTGAGTGCCCGATCGGCCTGCCACTGCGGCTCACTCTGCGTGACCCCACGAACCGGTCGACTCGCGCTCCACGGCACCGACAATTGCACCTTCATTGGCTTCGGCCGATTCCCCATCTTGCCAACCCAGCCATAGTTGAGCACGTGGATGATCATCTGCTCACCATATGCATAGGGCTGCACCACGACCGGCCCGTTCTGCTCGACCCATGGTTCGACGCCCACATCCTTGCACCACTCGAGCAGCGGCTCCGTCACCTTCCGGGCGTGCGTCTTCAAGTACTTGCGCCCCACGCGATCCCGGAAGAAGCAGACTCGCCCCTTCCCCACCGACCGCGTCACGCGATGCCCCTTCTCGCTCCCCCGCACGTCGGCCCAGAGACTCGCGCTCCGCTTCCTTCCCGCCTCGTCCCACTCGCCCGGATGCGTGCCACTCACCACCAGCGTGGCCCCCTCCCGAACGGCCCCGAGGAGCAGTTCCTTCTCCTCCTGCGAGAGGCTCGCCATGTAGGGCAGAACGAGGACCTTGTACCTCTGTAGCAGGATGGGATCGAGGCGGCTGATCGGATGGACATCGGCGGGAATCTGCTGCTGGAAGAGGAGGATGCTGAGCCCGCGATAGTCGCCGATGTACTCCAGATTCGCGGGTGAGCCCTTCTTGGAGCCGAGCCACTGACGATCGCGGCGGGGCGACGCCTCGCTGATCACCATCCCGCCTTCCCGGGTCGCGTCGAGGAAGTCGCGATTCCGCTCGGAGTAAAGGACCGCCACCGGCGCCACCGACTCCGAGCGATAGATCTGCTTGGTGTGGCGGCGGATCCAGTTGTACATCAGACCACGGAAGTCCCTGCCCACTGTCGTCGTCATCTTGGGGACCCGGAGCTCGTAGGGATTGTTCTGGGCCGCGACTGCCCCCGCCATGACGAGCTGGGCATCGCTCTCGTCATACCCATAACAGAAGGCCCACGAAGGCCGATCGGCCGTGGCCCCGCGACAGTACTTGTAGATGTTGTACTGCGACATCCAGTCGTCGTAGCTGGCGTCGGCCATGGCGGTCGTCTCGCTGACGCCATCCACTTCCCAGACGACGAAGTTGTTGCGCATGGTGCTGCCTTCGGTGCCCCACTCGACTGCACCGAGATGATCGAGGGCCACGACCTCGGCGATCGTGATCGTCTCGCGATTGCCCGCCTGGATCGACTTCTTGCAGTCTTCGATGAACTCCGTCAGCGTCTCGTGTCGCCATTGTATGAAGCGCCAGAACCGCGCATCGCCGACATCGAATCGCTCCGGGAACTCCATCCCTGTCTGAAGTGCGAACTTCTCCCGGCAGTAGGGGCAGGTACATCCCCACTCCGCCACGATCAGCCCGAAGAGCGGAACGTCCAGCCAAATCCCGTCCACACCGGTCGCGGCCATCCGACGCAGACGATCCAGGAACCACGCTCGAAATGGCGAGTTCGGGCATACCCATGCGCTCTCGTCATCCACACCGATCCAGAATTCCTTCTGGCCGTAGAAGACACCCCGCCTCCTCCCGTCGAAGGAGAGCTGCAACCAGTCCGGATGCAGCCTCGCGATCGTATCCTCTCGCAGCCGACCGTTCGGCGTGATCACCTCGAGGCTCGGGATGTACCAGACGACCTTGAGCCCCCTCGCGTGCACCTCTTTGACCGAATCCTTGATCAGACGCAGCTCGACCTCGAACTCCTCGTCCGAGAGATAGTCCGACAAGCGACTGTCGGCCTCGATCACGCTGGCGCCCTGCTCAAGGGCCCGGTCCAGCTCGAGCTGCATCACCACCGGATGCACCTTTAGGCCCGTCACCGACAGGCCGTGGATCCGTGCCTCGGCAATCCAATCGGGATACCCCCCCGCTGCGATCAGGGGCGATGCCCCTCCATCCCCGCGACTGTCCGCGTATGCGGCGAAAGGGAACAGGTTGCGAAACACGGCCATGGCGCCTGCGGCGTGTGCCGCCTTCAGCAACGACCGCCGACTGAGTGTGGTCTCACGCGATTGCTCTCTGGTCACTGCCATGCGTCCTTCTTCGATTCCCGTGCTTCTTCGATGCACCACATTCGAGTCTCAGAACCGCCACTTCGCATCGACCATGAGGACGAATCCCTGGGTGATTCCGAGAAGGCGACGATTCTGCTGCGAGCCGGCGTCGCTGGAGCTCCGCTCGTACTTGGACGAAAACCCGATCTCGTTGCCCGAGTCCCCATCGAAGTAGAAGAACCGCATCTCCGCCGCGTGCTGATCGTCGAGGTTCTTCTCGATTCGATACGAATAGCCGAGGCCGAGCCTCAGGAAGCGATCCGTACAAAGGGAAGCCACGGTCGTCTGGCCGGCGATCCCGATCTGGTTTCGGACTTCGTGGTCGAAGCTCTCGTACTGATTCGAAGCATCCTTGTGGTGCAGATAGTCCAGCGTGTACCGCGCCAGGACGAAGTGGAACGGCGGACTGCGGAGGAAGCCCTTCCGGCGGCTCTGGAAGTCGCGGATGGCATCGCTGCCCCACAGCACGTACTCGGCTGATCCGAGCGCATGCAGCTTCAGGTTGTCGTCGGAGATCGCATCGCTCTCGAACCCGAGCTCGAAGGCCGTCAGATCGTCGGTCAAGAACGAATAGTCCAGAGCGACCTTGTGGAATCGGAGCATGTCGAGTCGCGCATCCAGATCGTTCACCTGCCCGTGTTCGTACCGGATCCGGTACCGGCCGTACAGCCCGGGCTTGAAGGAGAAGCCCAGAACACCCACCGGCAGGACTCCACCATAGGAATCGAAGCTCGGATCCTTCAGGAAGGCGAAATCGGCCGCGGACAAGCCCGAGTTGGGGTCGCGCAGGAAGAGTCGCCCCTCTATCCCGTCCCAGATGACACCCAGCGAACCGAGGAGGCGATATCGCTCCCCCTGCCAGTTCTTGCTGGCCTTCAATCGGACGCTGACATGATTGATCGAGAGATCGCCCCGGAGATCCCCCCTGCCCTCGTATTGCAGTCGTTCGACCCTCGCCTCGACGCCGAGGTCGACCGGAAAGCGGACGTCGAGATGCGTGTAGCGGGCCTCCGAGACGACGGCGATCTCGCGAAGTTCATCCGACTCCTCGTGCCGAAAGCTCAACATCGACTCGAATGGATCGAAGAGCTTCGTCTGTTTTCGGATGTTTCTCTTGGCCCGCCCTTTCATCCACCTGCGCGCCCTGCGATTCCCGCGGTGGTCGTCCAGCACGTCGAGGGTGCGAAAGCTCTCGACCAGCCTGTCGTAGATGTCCGCCAGTAGCGTGGCGTCCACCCCCTTGTCCGGATGGTGCTCGCGGATCAATTCATGGATTCGCGCAGCCTCCCAGAGATCCCCGGCCTCGGAGTAGATGTCGGTCAGACGCTTCAGATTCTCGTATTCATCGGGCACCAGCCTCAGCAGCCGCTGGCGAATCTCGACCTCGTCCTCCAGCATGTTCTGCTCTTCATAGAGGGCCGCGAGCCGCCTCGTGCCCACAAGGTGCTCGGGATCGAGTGCCAGGATCTCCTTCGCCACGACGATCCCCTGGATGGGCATCTGATAGGCCTGGTAGATGTCGATGAGGATCAACCGTACTTCGATGTCGCTCGGGCGAATGAACGATGCCTTTCGCAACACGTTGATCGAGTAGGCCCAGTTGCGATCGGCGATGGCGATCTCACCGAGCTTCAACAGCACCTCGTCATTCGTGGGATCGCGCTTCTCCAGCTGCTGGAGCATGTAGATCGCCGCGTCGGTCTTGCCTCGCTCGAACAGGAGGGCCGCGTCCTGAAGGATCTCCTCTGCTTCGGCCGGGCTGATCATCGGCAGGCTCTCGACGCTCTTTTCGGGGACTTCGAGCGGGCGTCCCTCCTGTGCCGAGGCGGGGCCGAAGCAGAGGATGACGAGCAACCCGATCGTGAGGCCAGGCAGGTATCTCATCGCGTCAGGGTGCCTTCGTAGGTGGTGGAGGGAGCGTCGAGCATGGTCCGGTACTCCAGCACGCCGGCCGAGTTCGACCGGCCGGCCATCTCGATGGCCGGCCTTCCCGGAGCAGTCAGGGTGAGGCGATAGTCTCGATCGGGCTCGAGCCCCCCCACTCTGAGCAGGGCCTTGCCGAATCCGCGATAGCTGAAGCGGAGGGTGGTCCCCTCGAGCTTCATCCGATCGATGAATTGCGTCGCCTGGATGAAGTACGGGCTCCGCGGCTTGTCGGCTGCGAGCACGATTCGGCGGCGCTTGCTCCCGTCCAGATGAACGTAGGTCTGCTCGCTCCGCGATGCATAGCCGACGACACCTTCGGAGCGCTCGATGTCGACGTGAACGGGCCGGTCGAAGCGAAGGGTCCGGAGCTGACCTCTATTCTCGACCCAGTAGGCCTCGCCATCGAAGCCGACTCGCGTCGCGTAGTTGTCCTCGACGATCTCCAGGTACTCGGTGGCGAACATCGAGGCCGCGTCGACCGAGCGAATGTAGTCATAGATGACGCGAAGGGCGTCCATACTCTCGTTCTTGATACCACTGTAGAAGTGGTAGTACAGGTTCATCGGATAGACGCGATGGGGTCGATCGGTGCTCTCGAAGTGCTTCAGCAGCTTCTTCTGCCCGCCCCAGTCTCCGGTGAGGAAGAGCGTGTAGATGTAGTCGTTCTGGGCCGAGGTGAGGTATTGCCGATAGGGGCTGTAGGGAAGGCTGTACGGCACCAGCCCCGCGAGCGATGGATACTCGTCGTCGAATCGCGGATCGCCGCCATTCAGATTGTGCATTCCACCTCGCCAGACGATCTCCAGCGCGCGCTCGTCCGGATTGGTGGCGCCGGACCAGAAGAGCGAAGTTACTTTCTTGCCGGGTGGCGCGAGGTTGTGGTCCGCAAACAACTTCGCGCCCCAGATCTCCTCGAGGAGATCGTGCGCGCGGTAGCCGATCTCATAGGGATAGCTGTCCGGGTCGACGATGTACGGATCGCCCCCGACCCAGTCGAAGGGATGGGTCGCTGCGTGGACCGCCATGTCGACATTCGGGAGCGCGAACATGTTGCGCGACAGCACCACCGAGGGATGGTGATACTTGTTTCCGGTCCGCTCGACGAACTTGGTGATCACCGAGACCGAGGTCGGGATGTCGAGATACTTCTTGAGGATCTCCTCGTACACCATGAAACCGGCCGTATGGGCCCCGTCGATCAGTGAAATCGACGACAGACCATCTCCGTCGATGTGGGCGTAGAAGATCCGCGAGCCATTCAAGGTCGTGACATCGGGTGCGGGAAGCTTCTCCGTGCCGAGGGCCGAGGAGAGGAACCAGTAGGGATCGAGATACCAGGCACCCAGGCTCTCCTGCTCGGCAACTTCCGGTGCGATCTCATCGCTCAGCGCCTTGCGGACCAGCGCGATGCGATCCTGATCGTGCGCCGGGAAATAGAAGGGCGTCTGGCCGAGCGAGATCCCGCCGTTCTGCGTGATGACGCCGAGATCGACGTGGCCGAACTCGCGATCTCTGAAAGAGAGGAAGACCTCGTTGCGCGGATCCTTCGAGGCGTAGCTGTGGTCGTAGGTGACTCCCGAGGGATTGAAGGCGCGCTCGAAGCTCAGGACCTCCTCGTTGAACACCCGGAGCTTGGGCGCGTACTCCTCTCTCTTCTCGCCCCGCATCACGAAGTCGATGCCCAGGGCCTCCATGACCGCCGCCTGATTCGAGGAGGGAATCCTCGTATCGAGATCGATGGAGGCGCCGTATTCCTGAAGGATGGCAAGGCGCTTTCCCTTCTTCAGCTGACGCAGTAGCCAGTCGCCATACGCCTCGGCTCTGTACATATGCGGCTTCGTATTCCAGCTCACGATGCCGCGAAAGCTCTTCATCTCGGAATCCGTCGGGAGACCGTCTTCGACTGCCCGGTAGACGGGGATCAATCCCAGGTACTCGAGGATCAGGCCGGCTCGGTTGTAGAAGGGGAACTGCTCGAGGTTCTTGGCTTCGCTCCTCTTGTAGGCGACGAGGACATGACGGGGGAGCTCCGTATCGCGCCTTCCCTGGAGTGCCTTCGGCGCGGCGCGCTCCGGGAGCGGGTGGGCCTTCACCAGCTCAGCGTGGGACTCGATGTCGAAGGTCGGGACGGGCGGAGAAGTCCCCGAGAACACCTCCTTCATGAACTTCGGGAAGTTCACGCGAAAGACGGTCTTCTTCTTCTGGGGATCCCAGTAGTAGGAGTAGCCTTCGAGGATCATCCCGCCGAACGGGGTGATGACGTTGAAGGCGCTCTGCGAATCGAGCATGTCGGTCCGCTCGAGTCCGAAGTAGATCCTGTTGTCGGGATTCACACTCTTGTACAGCTGGTAATAGTGCAGATCGGCTTCCGTGATGGAGTCCTGGTACTGCGCATACTCCCGATCGGCATGCACGAGTCGAAGCAGTCGGCGATCGCCCGTGAAGGCGAAGTGGAACTCAAGACCAAAGGGGTGGAAGAAGGTGTTGATCGTCTGTGTCGACTCGTTCCATTCGACGAAGCGACCATTCGGCTTCGCGATGATGCCCTGGTACGCGCCATAGCTGCCGACGATCAGGACGCGGCGCCCCGCCTCCATCTGCTCGACGAGCCAAGCCGGGTACAGGTCCCCCCCGACCATCTGCGAGGTCTGGTAGACCGTCAGGATGCCCGAGTAGCCACTCATGTCGGGCTTCTCGACCAGCAGACGTTCGACATCCAGGCTGTCGTACGCGTAACCCGCCTGTCCAAGGAGACTCGTGAAGATCTGGAGCAAGCCCGCATGATCCGGGTCCCGCTCCTTGTACAGGACCAGGATGCGACTCTCGGATCCGGGCTCCGAAGCGAAGGCGGCGCCCGGGCTCACAGCCATGATGTCGACTGCGAGCCAGAGTGTGATGAACAGGGCGTGCAGACACCGTCCGAGGATCATTGGGGGGGCTCCGTTGATGCAGCTTGCCGAAGTCCTGCTCTTCTCCGCGTCCCGGGATTATGCGAGAGGAAACCCTCGACGCAAACCCACCCGTACGGCCCAGCCCGGATGATGTGTGCGACGGCGTGACCCAGCTTTGAATCACACAGCAGTAGCGCCTGGTGCCGGGCCGCACCTGTGGGTGATCGGTCGCGCCTGGTGTGGGCATCCCGCGGCTCGCTCATGATCCTCCCCCCACTCGCGCCCATCCCCTTCTTTTTTTCCGCCCCGGGCCCCACCTTCCAGCCCCCCGGCGGTACACACCTTTCAGACTCCGATTCGCGCCTCCCTTGTGCGATAATGCTCTTTCGGCTCCCGCGCCCCCGTGCTCGTCCACGACCCGAGCCCGGCCCGCCCAGCCGGCGAAGCGAGAGGTACTCCCCATGTCCCGAAACCACGAAAATGTGCCTTCCCATCTCCTGGTCTGGGGCCTCGTCTGGGCTGCGCTCGCGCTGTGCATCAGTGCATTCGGATGCGACTCGACCGGGGATGCGCCCGGGACGACATCGGGCGTGGTCGTGCCCGCCGGCTGGGAGAAGAGCGCAAGGATCGCCCCACTCGAGCTCGACCTCGGCACGACCACCTCGGAGCTGAATCAGCTCGTCAATCAAGCGGCGCAGGAGAATGTCTCCATTGCGGTCATCAACAGTGGCCTCGCCGCCTACCTGAACGCTTCCGACTTCACCAGCCACATCGCATTGCTCGATCGGGCCTCGAAGAGAGCGCACGAATCGGGCATCAGCACGCTGGTGTACTACCCGAGCCTCGAGGTCTTCACCGAGAACGGGGTCAGCTCACCGAATTCGATGTTCAAGGATCACCCCGACTGGGTCGAGCGCGGCCTGGACGGCAAGGCCAACGTCGTGCTGGGCGCGCAGGACGAGAGCGCCTGGATGTCGCCCAACAGCCCCTATCGCGCGTACTACCTGGACCGGATCCGGAAGCTCGCCGCATCGAGCCTCGACGGCGTGTGGGTGGATGTGGCCACCTACATGGAGACGGACGTCACCGATTGGACGGGGGCCTCCGCGTATTCCGCTGAGGCATTCCGCCTCTGGAGCCTCACGAAGGGACTGGGGGGCGCAGCCGGCCTTCCCCTGCCGGGCGACTCCGATTTCGATGACGCGACCTTCCGGGCGTGGATCAAGTGGCGACACGAGAACCTCGCCGAGTTCCTCGAAGATGTCCGCAAGGCCGCCCACGCGGTGGATCCGGATTTCATCGTCGCCGTCGAGACATCGACGGTGGACAGCCTCTGGGCCACGGTGACCGGGCTCGATGGCACGTACGGGGCCGGTGCCAAGAACTTCATCAAGGTCTACAAGCCCGATGTCCTCTCCTCCTCGAGGGGTATGCAGGATGCACATCCCGAGGACTTCACCTCTCTCGTCGCGATGAACAAGTGGGCCATGGCGACCGAGCGGGGGGCGACCACCTGGTCGTTCAGCCTCGGCTTCCAGCCCCTCGACGCCGGCCTGGTGATGTCGTCCCTGCTGGCCAATGGCCTCGGCCCGTTCGAATCGAAGACACCCGATTACGCAACCTCGGTTTCGTCGACGTTCCGGACGCAGTGGTTCGCCTTCGTCCGAGACAATGCGAAGCGCATCTTCGGTCCGAAGCGAATCGCCCATGTCGGGGTCTGGTACGACCCCAACTCAAGAGACTACGGCGACCATCTGGAAGATGCGGGTGGTTCCGGTCTGTACGTCCACACGACCCCGCCGACCCCCGATCCCGACTGGTGGACGACGGATCCGACCGACAGCACCGCACTGAAGCCCCATCAGGGGGGCTGGCGTGGTGTGGCCCATGACCTCATCGAGATGGGCATCCCCTTCGAGCCCATCATCGCCCGCGACGAGCTCGTGCTGGCGGACATCGTCGGGCTCGAGGTCATCATCCTTCCCTCCGTGACCAGCATGAGCGCCGCCCAGGTCGCCATGCTCGAGGCCTATGTCTCCGGGGGCGGCGTGCTGCTGGCGACGAACGAGGTCCCGGCCCAGCTCGATGAATGGGGCAATGCGGTCGCGATCAATCCCCTCGAGAGCGTGTTCCAGTTCAAGGCGGACGAGTTCGAGTCGAGGCTGAACGCCTATGGGAAGGGGCTGGCCATCTTCCGCCCGAACTTCATGGCCAACCAGTTCTATCACTCGGCCGTCACCAACAAGAGCCTTCACTACAGCCAGGTCTCCGAGCTCGAAACCCTGCTCCGCATCCACACGCCGAAGACCATCGAGCTTGCGTCCTACCAGAACGTCTACCTCGAGCAGTCCATGCTCGACAGCAAGACGAGGCTCGCCTACCTGGTCAACTACTCGGGTCTCAAGCAGCCCGTCCAGAGTCAGGTCAAGGAAGTCGAGCTGACGATCTATGCCCCGGCCGGCCTCGCGCTGAGCAAGATCACTGCCTTTACACCCACGGCGGCGGGTGACAGTGGGAACGTGGGCTTCAGCGAGATTGGAGAGGCGATCTATCGGGCCAAGGTCAAGGTGGACCAGCTCTCCATCCTCGAGCTCGGCTACGTCGACGCCCCGCCCCCGCCTCCCCCCTATACCTACACGTTCAACTTCCCGCCCGACTGGGAAGAGGCCTCGCTCAGCGGACTCGACTTCATCATGAACAAGATGAGGAATCCGGCGCGGGCCTTTCCGTACAATAACGGCGTCTTCACCAACCTCCTCGACCGAACCGGTACGATCCAGATCTACGCCTATGGCCACCACGTGACGGCGGAGCACATGGGCCTCCTTCTCAGGACGAGCGCCTGCATGCAGGACCAGGCAGCCTTCGACGCCGGCCTCTCCTTCGTGGATCAAGCCATGGTCTCTCCGCTCTTCAACGTGATCCGATGGGCGGTCGACAAGACCCATGATCGTCCCTACGTGGAGCTGAGCGACGACGACGACTGGGTCTATGCCAATGCGCCCCTGGACGATCTGCGGGCCATTCGCGGGCTGCTGGACGGCGCTCGGAACTTCGATCGACCCGACAGCCTCGCGGTCGCCAAGAAGGCACTGGCAGGACTCTACTGGACGACGGTGACGGATAGCGACTACAAGCCCGCCCTCGACTTCCCCGCCTATCCCGGCGGACTCCTCGGCTATGCGTTCGACTTCCTCGAGCTCAACGACACGACCCTCACGCCCAAGGCCCTCGCCACCGGGAGGGGGCGCCTGACGAAGGATCTGATTCCGATCGACTACCAGGACCTCTACACCCTCGGACTCGCCGCCGAGCACGATCATCGCTGGAGGAGCGTACTGCTCGCGGGCACGGACCTGCTCCTGAGCTCGGAGATCGGAACCTCCGGTCTCTACTACAACGGCCTGCAGATCAATGGCGTCTATACCGGTGACTTCGAGAACCGCGACACCAACGAGGGCAAGCATCTCAAGACCATCCAGGTGCTCTGGATCGCCCTGCATCTGGTCCGGATCGATCTGCTCGACGACGCGATGATCGATCCAGCCCGGAAGGCTGCGGGCGTCCAGTCGAGCGCGAGGAGTCTCGCGTTCTACAAGAACTTCTATCAGAGGCACGGGCGCGTGCCGGAGTATCTGACCTATGGCGGCCTGGATGTGCCGACCTGCACCGGGACCAATCCCACGGTCTGTCTGGGCCCCGACGAGAACTCGATCAATGGCGAGGTTCGGATCTACGCCCAGATCGCACGGCTGGCGTACTACCACAACGACATCACATTCGCGGAGCAGCTGATCAACGAGAAGATTCTGACCGATCGGATCTCGAATCCAGCCGACCCTCGATACGGTCAGATCGGCCCTTCCACGGCCAACGTCAACGATGCGGAGGCCTGGAACGTCCTCGAGTCGGTCCTCAGCATGTGCCTGATCTCGAAGACCGAGCCGTGACACACCACTGGTGCATGAATAGGAAAGCTGCAACAGCTCCCCCATTTCAATGGTCTTCGTCAGGCGCCGATCGCGCGAGACACTGGGCTCCCAGGACTCGTCAGCCGGAATCGCAGGAAGCTGAGGGGCTGAGGGCCTGCAGTATTCCGAATCAGATGACGGTTCTCGGCAGGCCAGAATCCTTCGCGATCGCGAGTCGGCTTCGCTGACGAAGCGCTTCCGAAGCTCTGCTTCGTCGCGTCACCTGATGGAGATCGTGGAAGCGGTGGAGATGCGACCCGGCTACCGTCTATGCACCAACGCCGAGCACCAATACGCGTCTTGGTAGTTCACCGGCTTTCAGGCCTTCTCTGGGTTCGGGCGCTGCCCGTTCTGGCAGCGGATACTCCTTCATCAACTCTGCGTGCGTCCTTATCCGCTGCGTAGATACTGGAGGAGGTTTGGCTGAGAATACCTCCTGCATCAACTTCGGGAAGTTCACGCGAAACACGTTCTTGTTCTTCGCGGCGTCCCAGAAGAAGGAATACCCCTCAATGATCATGCCGCCGAATGGAGTAACTACATTCAGAGCGCTTCTCGAGTACGGCATGTCCGTTCGCTCGAGCTCGAGGAATACTCTGTTGGCTGGATTGACACTCTTGTAGAGCTGATAGTAGTGAAGATCGCTCTGCCTAAGCCGCTGTTCGTACTGGGCGTACTCTTTGTCGGCAGTCACTATTCGAAGCTTCTTGTTATCCCCCGTAAATGCAAAATGGAACTCCAAGCCGAATGGATGAAAGAATGTGTTTATGGCTTCCGTGGATTCGTTCCACTCCACGTATGTTCCGTCAGGTTTGGGGATGCGTCCCTGGTATGCGCCGTAACTACCTATGATCAGGATTGGCCGTCCAGCCTCCATTTGCTGGACGAGCCAGTACGGATACAGATCAGCATGTACCATTTGGGATGTCTGGAAGAGGGTCATGACGCCAGCGTAAGGTGACATATCGACGTTGTCGTCTAACAGTTTCTCTACGTCATACTTGTCGTAGGTGTACCCGGCCTCCGAGAGTATCCCCGAGAAGATGTTGATCAATCCAGCGTGGTCTGGATCACGTTCCTTGTAGAGAACGAGAATCTTCGCAGTCGAAGAGTCGGAATGCGAAGTGTCCGGTATCAGACAGCCAGTGAGCGCAACAATGGTGAGGACAATCGACGCAAACCAACGCTTGGTCATTGAGTGGACTCCTGCTTGCGGTGCTTAGGAATCACTGAGCTGACGAGATGCTAGAGAATTGAGGCGCAGCGTAAACAAGAATGTCCCTCGGAGCGTGGTTTTCGCATTTCCCCCGAGAGCCGAACCGGTGCGAGCGGTCTGCCACATCCTACGCACCCGTGTCGTTGGAGGCTGGAAGGCATCCGAGGCACTCATCAGCACGTAGGCCGGACTGGCGATGGGGTCGGCCGCCTTCAGAATGCGGTAGCCGCTCAATTCGGACACGAAGTGCCGCTTCTCGTGTCGTCCTCCTCGCCATGACGCGTCAGGCTTTCTTTAAGCACGCGGTTCTTGAGCGTGATCTTTGCCACCGCCTCCTTCAGCTCCCGGTTCTTGCGGCGCAACTCCGTGACTTCATCGCTGGTCACCGAACCGAGGGCACCCGATTCTCCGAATGCTGCTGACAAGCTACAATCGGTGCAGAGGGGCGCTTTTCTTCCTAGGCTCGGGTTGGTCTTGACCGCGGAGGGCGTGTGCGAGAGACGAGCAAGTCGGCGGGTCGAGGCAGCGAGCGAAGCCAGACCTTCTTCGCAGCAGTCCTCTCTGGTGCGGTCATGATGGCGCTGGTGGCCTGTGCAGCCCCTTCGCTCCAGACGGCGGCGAGAGCTGGCAGTGTGGCTCAGGTACGCGGATTCCTGGCGGCGGGGGAAGATGTCAATCAGCGCGACGAACGGGGGAATACGCCTCTCTACCAGGCGGCTCGAAGTGGCAGTGTCGCCGTCGTCAAGCTGCTTCTCGAGCATGGTGCAGACGTCGACAGCGACAACGACTTCGGCAGTACCGCTCTCCACGTGGCCGGTCGTTACGGCCACGTGGCCGTCATCAAGGAGCTCATCGCACACGGTGCCACCATCGATGCGGTGAACTTTGCGCGTCAGGATCTGCTGGCCGGTGGTAGACGACTGGCGGCAGAGGCTCAGGGTCAACGAGCCGGTGTCACGCCGCTGGTGCGCGCCGCCAAGGCCGGGCACCGGGCCGCGGTGGAAGCGCTGGTCGAGGCCGGCGCGACACTTCCGGCTCCCCAGGCCATACGCGCTGCCAGCCTGGCGGGGAACAAGGAGATCGCCGCCTATCTCACGAAGGCCGCGCGGGACCGCCCGGCTGGCGGCAGAGCCCCCGTTCGCTTCTCAGCTCGCTACCAGCGGCGCATCGCCGCTGTGGTGGGGATCAGCCGATACCGCAGCTGGCCTCCTCTCGAGGGGGCGTCCAAGGACGCCCGGCGTATGGCCGAGGCCCTGCGCTCCATGGACTTCGACGAGGTGATCGAGCTCTACGACGACAACGCGAGCCGCAACCAGATCCTCTCCATGCTGGGCGAACGGCTGCCGCAGGAGACCGGCTCGGACGACCTGGTGCTGATCTACTTTGCGGGCCACGGCCAGACCGAAACTCTTCCCAGCGGAGAGAAGCGTGGCTACGTCATCCCCACCGATGGCAGCGCCGAGGACAGCTTCGCCACGGGAATCTCCATGAAGACACTGCGTGATCTCTCCAACCGGTTGACCGCCCGCCACGTCTTCTTTCTGATGGATGCGTGCTACTCCGGCCTCGGACTCAACCGCGATACTAAGCCTACCGCCACGAGAGGCGACGCAGCGGCCAAGCGTGCAGTGCGGATGCTGACCGCGGGCAGTGAAGGACAGCAGGCGCTCGAGCGCGGTGGCCGGGGCCTCTTCACCACCTATCTGCTGCGCGCGCTTTCCGGCGAGGCCGATGAGAACGGCGATGGCATGATGACAGCGAGCGAGATCGGCGCCTTCGTGGCACCGCAGGTCACCAACGCATCCGGAAATCGGCAGACCCCGCTCTACGGAACCCTCGACGGTGCGGGTGAGCTGGCCCTGGAGGTGCCGCGATGAGTCGGCTCGTCTGCACTCTGACGCTCGTCTTGGCAGTGGCTTGCGCGGGTACGCCCACGCTGCTGCGCTCCGCGGCCGACGGCGATGTGTCCAGCGTCGAGCAGCTCTTGCAGACAGGGGCCGATGTCAACGCCCTCGATGGAGACGGGAGAACGCCTCTAATCCACGCGGCGGCCAACGGGCACACGCAGGTGGTGGGGGCCCTCCTAGATGCCGGCGCCGACGCCAATGCGTCGGACTTCGGCGGTTTCAGCGCTCTCATCAACGCCGCCGAGTTCGGCCATACGGCCATCGTCGAGCTACTGCTGGAGCGAGGCGCCGACCCCACCTTCAAGAGCCCCAAGGACATGACGGCGAGCCAGCACGCGCGCCGGCGGGGGCATCAGGACACCGTGGTGCTGCTCCACAAGGCCACCAAGGAGTGGCGCCTCGCCCAGGCGCGCCCGACCCGAGCCAGCAGCAACACGCCGTCGACGCGCAGCCAGGAAGCGACACCGCGGCCAGAGATCAGCTATCGGCCGCGTTATGGCAAGAGGATCGCCGCCGTGATCGGAATCAACGATTACGCGAAGTGGCCGCCACTACGGGGCGCCAGCGGCGACGCACGGCGCGTGGCGCAGACGCTTCGGGAGCTCGGCTTCGACGAAATCCTGGAGCTCTACGACGCGACCGCCACGCGGGCGGGCATCCTGAATCTCCTGGGCGCGCGATTGGAGCGAATCGCGAAGGCCAACGACTTGGTGGTGATCTTCTTCGCCGGCCATGGCCACACCGAGACGCTGCCGGGCGGAGAGAAGCGGGGCTATATCATTCCCGCAGACGCCGACACGGAGAGCGTCTTCTCCACGGGAATCTCCATGGAGAAGCTCCGCGATCTCTCGAATCGGATCGAGGCCAAGCATGTCTACTACGCGATGGACTCGTGCTACTCGGGACTTGGCTTCACGCGCGGTATCAGCATCTTCGACAAGTCCGAGGGCTACGTCGACAAGCTGACGTCCCTGCGTGCGGTTCAGATGGTCACAGCCGGCATGGAGGGAGAGGAGGCCATCGAGATCGGTGGGGAGGGCATCTTCACCACCGAGTTCATCAAGGCCATCCGAGGCCGCGCCGATGGCGACGGAGATGGCTTCGTCACCGCCAGCGAGATCGGCGCCTTCGTTCGCCCGAAGGTGACCCGCGACTCGGACACCCGGCAAACTCCGCAATTCGGCACGATCGAAGGCACTGGAGAGATCGTATTCGAGCTCCGCTAGAGTCCCGGTGCCACGGCCGCCGTGACAAATTGACACTCGCGGGGCCCGACTGTTCAGTAACGCTCTCGTTCATTGGCTCAACAGATCAGCGACACACTCTGCGGGGACTCGCTCTGCAGAGATAACGTGGGGGAGAGGACGTGATGGCGAGAACTGCAATGAGAAGGTGTGGCTACGCGATCTGCATGGCGGGCTTGATATTGCTGGCACATGTATCTGCTGGCAACGCAGAGCCGATCAGCATCGGAGGTAAGAAGGCCGTGGCGATGGCCGCGTCGATCGGTTCCAACCGGGACTCCACCGACATTTCGATCTACATGGCCGGCTCCTGGATCGCACCGAATGGGATTTTCGAGGGCGGCTTCGGTCTGCTCGTGGCGGGTGCCGGTATCGGAAAGGACACCTGGCTCCTGATCAACATGCCGTCGGTCACCGCCAGGGTAAACACGCCTCTGCTTGGGCCCGAAGAGAACATGCTCTTCTACCTGGGCGGGGATGTCGGCGTAACCTTGCTCATCGCGCATGCTGCAGGCGCGACCAACAGCACGACCAACGTCTCAGGCGGGCCGAAGATCGGCTTCGAGTACTACATGTCACCCAGAACGGCGCTGCAGATCCAGGACTCGGTCACGCTGCAGGAGGGCACCGCGGGCAACTCCATCGACTGGACCAATCGCGTGTCCGTCGGCTTCCGAGTGTTGTTCGAGTGACATCCTAGCCCCCGGCAAAGCCGGGCGTACCCCGTACGGTCGGGGGCTAGTCGGGCGCTGCGATGCCGCCGAGAATGAGTTCGATTAGCGACTCGGTATACCTGTCGAGCGAGCGCCCCGAAGTGGGGGAGGGGATGCGGAGCTTCTTGGCGAGGGCTTCGTGTGTGAAGAGCGTCGAGGTGGCGCTCACGATGAAGAGCACGAGCACGCTGGGATCGACTTCGCGGATTCCGCGCTCTTGCGCGCTCCTCAAGAAGCGCCTCAGCGCCCCCATCCCAGGCCGCATGAATTCATCATAGATGTAGTCGAGCCGTTCGCCACCGCGGCCCGCCTCATCTGCGAGGATATGTGCGGCCGCCGGATGGCGAGCCAGAAGGACGATCGCCCGCTCGAGTCCGGCTCGAAGCGTGTCGATTGGGCTCGGCGATTCGATGCTCTCGGCGAAGAGGGTGGCGAGCTCCCGGGCCGCACGCCCGAGGCCGTGCTCCATTGCCGCGCGCCACAGCTCTTGCTTGGAGCCGAAGTAGTGGTGGACCAGGTTGTGGCTGACATCCAGTCGGCGCGTGAGCTCACGGACCGACATCGCTTCATAGCCGGTCTCCGCGAAGGCCTCCAGCGCGGCGTCCAAGATCTCCTCACGGGTGCGTTCCCCACTCGCGCCCGGCGGGCGACCGAGGAGTCGAGGCCCCTTTTGATGCGAACTTGACATAGGTCTAGATTAGCTTATTCTAATTGAGACAGTTGTCTAGTTCCATCGAATGCTGCGGAATCTAGATCATGAACGAGCCGATCTTTCTCGACCGACGAGGCTTCTTGCAGGCGACGCTGGCGGGGGGCACCGGGCTGGCTCTGGGGCTCAGCAGCCTCTCCTGCAAGGAAGCCCCTGCTCCCACGCCGACTCCGGAGGCAATTCCTGCGCCCCCCGAGTATGGAGACTGGCGCGACGTCTACCTGGGGCGCTGGCAGTGGGACAAGGTGGTGCGCAGCAGCCACTGGGTGAACTGCTGGTACCAGGCCCACTGTGCCTGGAACGTGTTCGTGAAGGACGGCCTGGTGTGGCGCGAGGAACAGGTCGCCGACTACCCACAGATCCGCCCCGACGTGCCCGACTTCAATCCGCGCGGCTGTCAGAAGGGGGCGTGCTTCAGCGAGCGGATGTACGACCCCGCTCGCGTCCGCTACCCGCTCAAGCGGGCGGGGGAGCGGGGCGCGGGCAGGTGGAAGCGCATCTCCTGGGACCAAGCGCTCCACGAGATCGCCGATTCGGTGGTCACGGCGATCGACGAGGAGGGCAGCGATCGCATCATCTGGGACGGCGGTCCGGGCAGCTCGCTCGGTGTCCAGACCGCGGGCGTGTTTCGGCTCGCGGCCCTGCTCGACTCCACCATTCTCGACCCGAACACGGAAATCGGCGACGGCCAGCGGGGCGTTGCCGAGACCTTCGGCAAGATCGTCTTCGGGCGCTCGGCCGATGACTACTTCTTCTCGGACATGATCGTATGCTGGGGGTCCAACCCCTACTTCACCCAGATCCCCAACGCTCACTTCCTGACCGAGGCCCGCTACACCGGCGCGCAGATCGTTTCCATCACACCCGATTTCAACGCTTCTTCGATTCACTCGGATCTCTGGGTTCCGGTGAAGCCGGGAGGCGATGCGGCCCTGGGCCTTGGTATCTGCCACCTGCTCATCGAAGAGGGCATGATCGACCGCGAGTTCGTGGCCGAGCAGACCGATCTGCCCTTTCTGGTACGAGAGGATACGGGGCTCTTCCTGCGCAGCTCGGACCTGCGCGAGGGTGGCAACGATGAGCAGCTCTACCTCTACGATGCGCAGCGTGGTGTCGTAGAGGCCCCCCGCCGCACCCTCGAGCTGGGCGACCTGCGGCCTGAGTTGGAGGCGGACACGCAAGCAACGCTTCACGATGGGAAGAGCGTGCGCCTGCGGACCGTCTTCTCGCGGCTCCGGGACCACCTCGCCCGCTACACCCCCGAGAGGGCTTCGAAGCAGTGCGGCACGCCGGCCTCGATGATCCGCGAGCTCGCCCGGCGCTTCGGCCATGCCAAGGCCGCATCCATGGTGACCACCACCAACTTCGCAAAGGCCTACCACGGCAACCTGACCGAACGTACCCAGGCGCTCGTCTACGCACTGACTGGAAACTACGGCAAGAAGGGGAGCGGCTTCACCGGCTTCCCCTTCCTCGTGCAGGATGGGCTCGAGAGATTCGCGCTCGGGGCCTTCGATCTCCCGCTGCGTGCGGCGGTCGCGGCGAAGAGCCTCTTCGACGAGACGCGTCTGAAGCTCTCGGGCTACACCGACGAGATGATTGTCTATGAGAAGAGCCGTGAGATCTACGCGTCCGGTTTGCAGACGAGTGGGGCGCTGTTCTGGTACGTGCATGGTGGCTTGATCGAGGCAAGCGAACGCCTCCAGGAATGGGACCCATACCTCGAACGACCGGTCAAGGCGGTCCTTCAGGAGTCCCTCGAGAAGAACTGGCAATACGTCTGGCCCAAGCCGGGCAATGATCCCCGGGTGATGTTCTCCATAGTGAGCAATCCGCTTCGGCGCGTTCGCAGCTATCCGCTGCTACTGGAGCACCTCTGGCCGAAGCTTCGCACGATCGTGAACATCGATTGGCGCATGACCTCGACCGGGCTCTGGTCCGACTACGTGCTTCCAGCCGCCGCCTGGTATGAGCGGACCGAGCACAAGTGGGTGACCACGCTCATGCCCTTCATCCACGCGGGCGAGAAAGTGACCTCGTTCCACGAGGCCAAGTCGGATTGGGAGATCGTCTCGCGTCTCGCCGAGGCGGTGGACAAGGTGGCGGCCGCCCGCGGAATCGAGAGCTTCACAGACCGCAACGGGTATGAGCGCTCGTTCGAGGGGCTCTACGAGGGTTTCTCATCCAGCGGCGAGTACGCTCACACCGATGACGACAAGGTGGCGGGCGCGCTGATCGAGAAGTCGACCAACCTGGAGGGGGTCGAGTGGGAGGATCTCAAGCAGAAGGGCTGGGCGCGCTTCAGTGGTGTCGGCGAGTTCTTCGCATCGATCGGGACGGCAACAGACATCAAGCCCGATGACACCATCACGCCGCTCACCTATCACGTGGTCGACAAGAAGCCCTACCCGACGCTGTCGCGGCGCATCCAGTTCTACCTCGACCAAGAGCTCTATGTCGAGATGGGCGAGCAGCTCCCGACCCACAAGGAGCCGCCCACGGCGGGCGGGAACTACCCGCTAATCCTGAGCGGCGGCCACACTCGCTGGAGCATCCACTCGGCCTGGCGCGACGACCAGCTCATGCTGCAGCTGCAACGCGGAGAGCCGATCATGTGGATGAGCGTGGAGGACGCCCGGGCCCGCGCCATCTCCGACGGAAACCGCGTGAAGGTATTCAACGACCTCGACGGCTTCGAGATCATTGCGAAGGTGGCACCGGCGGTGCGTCCCGGCGAGGTGATCGCCTACCACGCGTGGGAGAACTTCCAGTTCAAGGGCCAGAAGGGCTTCCAGAACCTGATTCCGAGCCCACTCAATCCGGTCGAGCTGGCCGGCGGACAGTTCCACATGCGGCCCATGGGGATCGTCATGCAGCCGCGCCACACCGACCGGGATACGAGGGTCGAGGTGGTGCTCGCGTGACAGCGACCGACCGGGCTGGACGCTGGGCCCTACCGGCGTGCGCAGCGGGACTTCGGGGTGCTACTTGCCAACGATCGAGACGAAGCTGACGCAGCGTCCCGGCGCCCCGCCCAGGTTGTGGGTCAATCCTGTCTGCGGATCCGCAATCTGACGTTCGCCTGCCTCGCCCCGGAGCTGGAGCCACATCTCGTACATCATCCGGAGACCGCTGGCCCCGATGGGGTGACCGAAGCTCTTGAGACCTCCGTCGGGGTTGACCGGCTGCGGTCCGTCTCCGTCGAACCGGCCGGCCGTCACGTCCTTCCACGCCTGACCGCGATCCGAGAAGCCCATGTCCTCCATCAGCACCAGCTCAGTAGCGGTGAAGCAGTCGTGCACCTCGGCCATGCTGATCTGCTCGCGCGGGTCGGTGATACCCGCCTGCTGGTAGGCATCGTTCGCGCTCGCCACCACTTCGGGAAAGCTGGTGAAGTCGTAGTTCTGGCTGTAGTAGCCCTCGGCAGGGCCCGACGCGAAAGAGAGGCCCTTGATGAAGATGGGGGAGTCCGTGTACTTGTGCGCATCCTCGGCCCGGCACAGGATGGCCGCGGCGGAACCGTCTGAGACGCCGGAGCAGTCGAAGATGCCGAACATGCCTGCCACTGACGGCGAGCGCATGATCTTCTCCATCGGCACCTCCTTTCGGAACTGTGCCTTCGGATTCCGGGATCCGTTCACGTGGTTCTTCCAGGCGATGCGTGCCAGCACCTCCTTGAGCTCTCCCTCGTCCACACCGAACTTCTTGGCGTAGGCGGGCGCCAGCAGGGAGAACATCGCCGGCGCCGTCATGCCTGACTTGGTTCCATCGTCGGGCGGGCTCGAGATCGCGAGCCCCGAATAGCCAGAGTCCTTGAGCTTCTCTACTCCGATCGCCATCACGAGGTCGTAGGCCCCGCTCGCCACAGCGTAGGCGGCGTTGCGCATCGCCTCGCTCCCGGTCGCGCACATGTTCTCGAGGCGTGTCACCGGCTTGTAGGGGATCTTGAGGGCCTCGGAGAGCATCAGGCCGGAAACGCCACTCCCGAAAGTGCCGAGCCAGTAGGCGTCGACGGCGTCTTGCTCGATTCCCGCTGAGTTATAGGCATCGCCCGCCGCGTCGACCAGCAGGTCGTCCGCGCCCTTGTCCCAATGCTCGCCGAAGGGCGTACAGCCCATGCCGACGATTGCCACGCGGTCCCTGATTCCGTTGCTCGCCATCTCGAATCCCCCGGTGCTAGCGGCGCGGTCGCGCCTTCCAGAAGTAGTTGTGAACGCCCTGTCCGGTGTAGAGACGGCGGAAGGTCATCTCGAGATCGTCCCCGATCGCGACGCTGGCTGGCTCGATGTCGGTGAGTTCGCAGGTCAGACGCCCGCCTCCGTCGAAGTCCACCACCGCGGCCACCACCGGCGGCTGCAGGGAATAGGCCAGGTGATCGAGGGTGTAGGTCGCGATCCGGCAACCCCGGTCCGCGAATCCCTCTTCCCGCATCTGATCGACCGCCCCGCAGCTCACGCAGACCCGCTGGGGCGGAAGGTGCCCCGCCTCGCAGCTCGTGCAGCGCGAGCCAACGAAGGCCATCTTCCAGCTCTCGTGGCGCCGCATGGGCGGCGCGGCGGGCCGCTCCGGATCCGGCCTGCGCGGAGGCTCGAAGGGCAGGATGCCGCGCCACTTGAGATAGCTGTTGTAGGCCAGGTCGTTGTGCCCGGAGGCGATCCAGTCGTCCACGGAGTGGGGCGGGCGCTGCGATTCGATGCGCTCGCTCACCTCCACCACCAGGGCTTCGCAGCCATCGGCAACCGAGACGACCAGGATCCGATCGCCGGGCCGCGCATTGTCGAGCGCGCGGGCCAGCAGCAGACCCGCGTGGGCCGTACCGGCACGACCGACGCTGGCGATAAGGGGATCCACCAGCTGTTCTGGCTTGAGGCCCAGTGCCCGCGGCAGACCGGCCACCGCGCGGGGGTTGGCGGCGTCGAGGATCGCGCTGGTAAGGTCGGTCGGTTCGATCCCAGCGGACTGCAGCGCGCGGGTGGCCGTGTCGAGGACGACCGGGGCCAGGATCTCAGCGCCGAAACGTTCTTCCCACTGGCTCGCGAAGCGATCCTCCGGAAGCCTCCATACGTCGAGCAGCTCGACGGTCGAGGAGGCACGACCGACGAAGCGCGCCAGCGCCTCCGAATCGGGCCCGGTCACGAAGGCCACGGCGCCGTCCCCACCCTGGCTCTCGCGCAGTCCGCCGGGGGCGCCCGTCGTCACGTCGCTGGCACAGACGAGTGCCGGACCGCCGGCCGCCGCGAGGTCGGCGCCCAGCAGCAGCGCCGAGAGTCCCATCCTCGAGCAGCTTCCGAGCTCGAGGGAGCGGACGCTCTCAGGCAGTCGCAGGGCGGCCTGAACCGTGGCGGTGTTGAGCTTCTCCGCGTAGGGGGGGCTGGTCGTGGCGAGGATCAGCGTCTCGACGCTGTCACCCTCTCGCAGCGCTTCTCGCGCCGCCTCCACCGCCATCGAGGCGGCGTCCTCGTCGTAGCTCGCCGCCGTTCGCTCGCCCCCGCCGTATCCGAAACGGGACCGCTCCAGGCGGAAGTAGGGGAGATAGCTGCCGTAACGTGTGATTCCGGGCAAAGTCGGTCTCCTCGGATCTTGGACCCGCCCAGCGTAGCGGGAGTAGCGGTTCATCGCTTCGCAGCTGGTCTCAGCAAATGCCTACTACGCACCTTGCGAGATCTCCTCACGGGTGCGTTCGCCACTCGCGCCCGGCAGCAATCGCCGGGCTCGGGTCGCCGCTTCGCAGAACTTGACATGGATCCAGATGACTCTACTCTGATCGAGACAGCTGTCAAGTTCTTGGGACTGAGGCGCAACAGGATTCCAAAGAGAGGCAATTGAGAGCGATCGTTTGCCACGGACCGCGAGTTCGAACGAGGAGGCGATCTTGGAAGCGACCGAACGACCGTACTGGGACATGGAAGTCGAGCCGCTGCTCAACACGCCCGAGATGCGCGAGCTGCAGTGGACGAAGCTGCGCGAGGCCATTCGTTACTGCTACGAGAAGGTGCCCTTCGACAGGCAGCGCATGGACAAGGCCGGTGTGCGACCCGACGATATCCGCTCCTTCGACGACTTTGCGCGCGCCATACCGCATGCCGGACAGCCCGAGATTCGAGCGCTCGTCGAAGAGTTCGGCGGTGACTTCGACAAGGTCTTCGGCGCGCTGCTCGGCAAAGAGCGCCTCGACGACCTCTACCTCCTGACGACCACCTCGGGCACGACTGGTGTTCCGACCCCGTATCCGTTCTTTCGCAGAGGCGTCGAGCGCCAGTCGGATATGCTCGCACGCGCTTCGTGGCGCATGGGCATCCGCCCTGGGGATCGCGTCGGCGTCTGCTTCGGCCTGAGCATGCATGCCGCGGGTACGCCGCACCTGCTCTGGTACCTCGACTACCCGGGCGTCACGTTGGTACCGATCGGCGCCGAAGCCGGTACTGAGCGCATCCTCCAGCTGATGAAGCTCTTCAAGGTGAACGTCTTCGCCGGCACGCCGTCGCTCGCGCTGCACCTCATCGAGCGCGCCCCCGACGTTCTCGGCGAGCCCGTGGCGAGCCTCGGCCTGAAGATCCTCGCCTGTGGGGCCGAGCCGGGAGCCGGAATTCCCGAGGTGCGAACGCGGCTCGAGCAGGAGTACGGAGCCAAGGTCTTCGACGGCGGGGCCGGGATCGGCGGGTCGTGCGATCACCCGGTCTATCAAGGTATGCACTGGCTCGCCGACGACTTCGCCTACTACGAGCTCAGCGACCCGCAAACTGGAGAGCCCGTGCCACTCGAGCACGGTGCCAGCGGACTTGCCGTGATGACTCCGCTCGAACCGGAGCACGCGCTGTTCTTCTTCAATCTCCGGGTGACGTTGGGCGACATCCACCAGGTCTTCACCGACCCGTGCCCGTGCGGGCGCAGCGGCTTTCGCTACCGGATCGTGGGACGTACCGACGACATGCTCAAGGTGAAGGGCGTGCCGGTCTATCCCGCGGCGATCGAGGGCGTCATTCATGGGTTCGTGCCGCGCGTGACCGGTGCCTTTCGAATCGTTCTCGACGAGCAGCCGCCGCGGGTGGTACCACCGCTCAAGCTCAAGGTCGAGCGCGGAAGAGACCTGCGCGACGACGATCTGCCGGGGCTAGAGAAGGAGATCCTCGAGAAGATGCACAAGGATCTCAAGGTGCGCCCCACGATCAGCTGGCTCGCACCCGACACTCTGGAGCGTTCGACCAAGAAGACGCAGCTGATCGAGAAGGCCTACGAGGGGAGCTAGAGTTACGCGCACGATGGGTGGCCAGCGAGACGGGGGATTCCGATGGATGAGACCATGCAGAGCCGGCTACGCGTTCTCGAAGATCGCGAGCAGATCAAAGAGCTGACGGCGACCTACTGCTTCCTGGTCGATGACGGCCGTTACGACGAACTCGTGGACCGCCATTTCGGGGAAGACGCCGTGTGCGACTTCCGCTCGCGCGGCGGCGACCAGGGGCCCCTCGTGTCGAAGGGGCGTGAAGAGGTGCGCGCCTTCTTCAAGGACGTCGTTGCTACCACGCTGCGCGACATGAGCCACACAGTGCACAACCACCGCATCGCCGTCGACGGAGATCGGGCCTCGGGCGAGTGCTACTTCGAGCTCACCGCCCGCGATGCCTCCAGCGGTGCCGCAATCGTCGGTGCCGGCCGCTACATCGATCGCTACAGCCGGGTCGGGGACCAGTGGGTCTTCGAGGAGCGCAAGGCGGACATCTTGCACATGGTGCCGCTCGCACAGGGATGGTGAGCCAGCCACGGGACAGTCCTGGTCGGCTCATCAACGAGGAGATACACGATGGAATTTGCCGAGGTGTTGGGAATTCGCCGCTCGATCCGTTACTTCGATCCCGAGCGGCCGGTCGAGCGGGAGAAGATCCAGAAGATTCTCGAGGCGATGCGCATCGCATCGTGCGCGATGAATGCGCAGTGGCTGCGCGCCATCGTCGTTTACCGCGACGACGTGCCACCGGAGACCATGGAGGCACTCAAGCTTCCTGTAGCCGGCGTGATCCAAGAGCTCGCACCCGTGCACATATACTGCTGCGCCGACCTCTCGGTCATCGAGCGTGATCGCGGCGCGAGGCCAAAAGAGCTGATCGACGTCGGAGCGCTCAACCCCAGCCACGGCTGGTCCCATCGCTTCGTAGATGAGTTCGTCTGGCCACAGATTCTCGAGCCTCTCAGCAAGTCTCCCGCCTACCCGATCGCCGTTGCGTTCGACGTCGGCGGCGCCGCGACGCAGGGGCTGCTGATGGCCTTCGACGAAGGTCTCGGGGCGTGCTGGACCGCATACAACGTCGAAGTCGCCAGAGAGGCCTTCGGCATTCCCGACGGCTGGCTGCCCCTCCACGTGATGAACGTGGGCTACCCCCTCGAATCGCGCGAGGCCGGCGGGCAGCGTCCGCGCCAACCGCTCGAGGAGCTCTATTTCGAGGGGCGCGTCGGGCAGCCGTTCCGGCGCGACGAGGCCGTCGTGCGAGAACTCGAAGAGGCGAACATGCTCCAGGCTTCCGCACCGCTGCCCGGGCGCAAAGAAGAGGTTCGCGAGCTGAGCCGCAAGCTGGGGCTGCCGGAGTAGCGGCATGGGGCCGGAGATCTCGATCGATGGCTACGAGTCGGTGGCAGCCTGGGCGGACTCCCTGCGGCAGCAGTGGGGCGGTGATCCGCTGGCCGAGGATTCCGACAAGCTCGAGGCCCTTGCCGCGTTCTGCGAGACCGTGGGCAAGGACCCCGACGAGCTGGTCGCGTTCTGCCTTCTACGTCGCAAGGCCACTGGAGAGCGCTTCACCAGCCAGAAACGGCGCGCAGAGGTCGTGGGCCAGCTGAACGATTTCGTCGTCTCCTCGGGCCTGAAAGGAATCGCGGCGCGGCGGCTGAAGAGCAACGTCGTCTCGTTCTTCACCCACAATGGCGTGTTGATGTGATGCGCGTCAGGGCGGGCACTTCTTCAGGAGACGGGAGACAGGCATGCGACTGAATGCACTCGTCGCCGGCGTGGGTATGACCGGCTTCGGTAAGCACCAGCAGCTCGGACTCAAGGCGATCGGAGCCGAAGCCATCAAGGCGGCGGTTGCAGATGCCGGTATCGAGTACGGCGACATCGAAGCGGCGTACGTCGGCAACGCCGTCGCGGGACTGGTGACAGGTCAGGAGTGCATCCGCGGACAAGTGATCCTGCGCTCGATCGGATTGGGACGGATTCCCGTAGTCAACGTAGAGAACGCCTGCGCGAGCGGCTCGACGGCGTTCAACCAGGCTTGTGCGATGGTGACGGCAGGCCTCTACGACGTTGTCCTGGCCGTAGGCACGGAGAAGCTCTACCACGAGGACAAGCGCAAGAGCTTCGCGGCCTTCAGCGGAGCGGTCGACGTCGAAGCCATGGCCGAGATCATGGGGCGTCTGAGCAAGGGCGCGGCCGAAGACGGCGGCGAACCGGCGGTCTCCGGTGCGGGCCGCAAACGCTCGATGTTCATGGATCTGTATGCGGAGTTCGCTCGATCTCACATGCGCAAGTACGGCACGACCGCCGCACAGTTCGCAGCTGTATCGGCAAAGAACTCCTTTCACGGCAGCATGAATCCGCGGGCTCAGTTTCGCGAGCAGCTGACGGTAGAACAGGTTCTTGCAGCGCCCGTAATTGCCGAGCCACTCACGCGACCCATGTGCTCGCCGATCGGCGACGGCGCGGCAGCGGTCGTCATCGTCAGCCAACGCAAGGCGCGCGAGCTCGCGGTACGCAGCCCCGTCCGAGTCGTCTCCAGCGTGCTGCGCTCGGGCTGGGATCACGCTCCCGGCGAGATCGATGCGACGAAGCTGTGTGTCGGCGAGGCGTTTGAGGAGGCTGCGGTCGGCCCGGACGATCTCAGCGTCGTCGAGCTTCACGATGCGTCGGCACCCTCGGAGCTGATGACCTACGAGTCGCTCGGACTTTGTGGCGCCGGCGAGGGAGGAGCGCTGATCGAATCGGGCAAGACCTCACTCGGCGGTCGCATGCCGGTCAATACCTCGGGGGGGTTGCTACGCAAAGGTCATCCGGTGGGCGCGACGGGCGTCGCGCAAATCGTCGAGCTGACCGAGCAGCTGCAGGGACGCTCTGGCCCACGCCAAGTAGCCGGCGCAAAGGTCGCGCTGGCACACAATGGTGGCGGTGTCATCGGGAATGACGCGGCAGCGATGTGTATCACGGTACTGACGAAGTAGCGATTGGAGATGGAGACCGATACCCGGCCGCCGGCAGAATCGAGACTGGCATCTCCCTCGATCTCGGAGCCACTTGCCGAGAATCTCACGCGCGCAGCGGGCGGGAACGCGAGGGTCTTCTAGGCTTTGAACCGAGGAGGATTCCCGATGGATCAAGATACCAAGAAGCTCCTGGAGGAGAGCTGGAACACGCCGCTCTTCGAGGCGATCTTCACGCGTCGCTCCCGTCGCTTCGGGCTCGGCATGGAGATCAAGCGGGGCCCCAACGCCTACCGCTCCGAGGCCGATCCGATCCCGCTCAGCTTCGAGGAGGAGGCCATGCTCTCGATGGCCGCCACCGGGATGTCCGGGCTGAACCTCGCGGACATGCCGCACACGAAGAAGGAGGACGTGCCCGAGGGCGAGGCGTGGGACGGCAACTGCAACACCATGCTCGAGTACAACGGCCGCACCTTCCCGAGCCCGTGCGGCTCCCACGGTACGGAGCTCTTCTACACCAACGACGAGGGCACCTACATCGTCAAGATCCGGGGCACGCATCCGGAGCGCATGCAGGAGATCGCCCAGCTCGACGACCTCGACAAGCTGGTCGAGACTTTCAGGGATCGCCGGATCCAGATCAGCGACGAGCGGATCGACCTGCCCCACAGCTCACCGGCCTTCATGTCCTTGAACACCTGGAACGCCAATCAGCCGGGCAGCACCCTCTTCATGCCGGTCTGCGACGTCACCGAGGAGCTGATCAACGGGATCATGCTGTTCCTCGAGCAGGGCAACTACCCCGTCGACGCGATGGACGGAATGAAGCCGCTCGGCTGCGAGAAATGGGTAAAGGAGGGGATCGCCACGATTCCCGCGCCCTACCAGATGCTAGAGCCGCTGGTCGCCTACGGGGCCTCCAACATGGAGGTCGGATTCATGTCGCAGAACCTCCTGCTGGCGGAAGCGGCGCTGGGGCTGGGCGGCTGGCCCTTCGGTGGCTTCACGGCGATGATGGCGCTGGGGGGGACGCCGATCTGCCGCGGCCTCGGCTTCCGCTTCGAGACGGCTTCGCACGGTCCGGCCGCGGGTTTCCCCTATCCCGTCGGGAAGGATGGCGTCTTCGAGACGCATCATCCCAGCTACTTCGGGGGGTCGATCGAGGACGCCGTCGACGACCTGATCGAGCGCAAGTGGGGTGCGCGGGGGATCTTCAACCCGGCCAACGCAGAGGCGGCACCCTACAAGAAGCCCGGGCAGATGGAGCAGGAGATCCCCCGCACCGACCCGGCCATCATCCAGTGCACCAAGGACATCCTGAAGGAGGTGCTGCGCAAGTGGGGACGCTTCCCCGCCTTCGTCGATCCCTGCGTGATGACCCTCATGGTGCAGGCCCATCACCTCGAGTGCGACTTCTACGACACCTACTACAAGGACGGGACCTACACGGATCGCCATCGCCGTCACCTGGAGAAGTGGCACGCGAAGAAGAAGAAGTCCCAGCTGAGGGCGGCCTGAGATGGACGTCGAATCCCAGGCGGGGAAGTTCATCCTGAGCTTCGAGCACATGGAGCCCGGGGACGAGGAGATCGTGATCACGGGGAAGATGGGCGTGTGGGCTGCGACGACCCACATGAGCCTCGCCGAGTTCCTGGCGATCCTGCGCATGACGCTCCAGCCGCGAATGCTCGTCTTCCTGATCCGGTCGCTCTTCACGGGCGGCTTCCGCTCACGCGGCAGGGGGAGTTCTCGATGACTGCGGAGGGCGGCCGAGCATGATCGCACCCTCGTGCAGCTCGAAATCCTGGCGAGGTGGCGGCGTCGCTCGCCGTCGCCTGGGAGCACGAGCCGAGCTTCCGCCCTCCCCCGCTCAGAGTCGCTCACTGGCAGGATAGACTTTCATGCTCAAGAAGATTGCCCTCGCCACTGCCGCGCTCGTCGCCCTCGTGGCGCTGGGTGGCTATGTCTGGCTTCAGGACTTCCCGCGAAGGAGCCGGGCGAACGACTTCTTCGAGGATGCGATCGTTGCCTTCGAAGAAGCGGACAAGAAGTCTCCGCCACCCGAGCGCCCAATCGTCTTTGTCGGCAGCTCGAGCATTCGGTTCTGGACGTCGCTCCGCGAAGACATGGGCGATCTGCCCGTCCTCAACCGAGGCTTTGGTGGCTCCCAGATGAACCACGTGGTCTACAACGCGCATCGTATCATCACAGCCTACGAGCCGCGGATGGTCGTCGTCTATGCCGGTGACAACGATCTCGCCGAGGGCACAGGCAAGACGGCAGAACACGTTTTGGCCGACTACCGCGAGTTGGTGAAGCGCGTGCACGCACGCGTTTCGGACGCCCGAATCTACTTCCTGGCCATAAAGCCTTCGAAGCGACGCTGGGAGCGTTGGCCCGAGATGAGGAGGGCGAATTCGCTGATCGAGGCCGAGACCATCACGGATCCGCGCCTCGGCTATATCGATACCGCGAGCGTGCTTCTCGATGAATCCGGCGAGCCGCGCGACGATGTCTTCATCATCGATGGTCTACACATGAATGCACGTGGATACGACGCTTGGACAGACGTGGTTCGCCCCGTCATCGGGCAGGGCTTCCGCTGAGGGTCGCTCTCTGGGGGCAGGATCACCGCCACGAGCAGATACCAGCACGGCATGGTCGTCGGTCGTTCCTCCGAGTGTGGTCAAGAGAAGATCCACGCACCAACGCCGACAAGAGCCACTGGAGCGAACCCGGGCACGATGGGGCACGTACAGCCTCGAGGCGGTAGAATGCGCCGCCGCGACCGCCATTCTGCTTCGACGCCCGATCTGATCCCGAGCCCTCTCTACGAGCGCTTCGTGGCGACATAGAGGTGAACGGAACCGAAGCCACCGATCTCTTCCTCAGTGTAGTCGAAGCCGAACTCGTGGAGCAGCTTGCCGAGATCTCGGATGAGATCGCCCAATCCAACCCAGAGCCGCATGACTCCCATCCCCAGCCGATTGCCGTCGGCCGGGTACTCGACGTCGATGAGCACAAGCCTTCCACCGGGCCTGAGCACCCGGTGCAGCTCGGACATGGCGCACTGTCCATCGGGATACCCGCTGAACGCCATAGTGCTGACGATACAGTCGAAGGTGTCGTGTTCATAGGGCAGGGACTCGACGTTTCCCTGCCGGAGTCTGGCCGCGATATTCTTGCGCTTCAGGTTCGCACTCGCTACCGCCACCATCTTCTCGTTGTAGTCGATGCCGTCGGTGTTGAACCTGCCCGCGTACTGGGTCAGCAAGAAGCCCGTACCGAATGAGACCTCGAGCACACGCGGACCCTGGATGTGCGGGATCGCCCGTTTCAGCCAGGTCTTCCATACGGGCAGCAGCTTGACGCCGATGTCATAGGGGCGTGCGATCAATCCGTAGGCTCTATCGAGTCCTTTGGTGAACGCGTCCTTGTCTGCGGGCTCACTCGAGTAGTTGAGGAATTCATTCATGGCTCTCGCCCCTTTCCGATCTACATTGCGTTCTTCAACCGATATCCATAGTGCTCTTCGACGCAGGTCATGGACGCAACATCTTGTGCACGCTGCGCACGAGTTCGTCGGCGATTCCAGACGGGGCAGGGAATGCCCGTGGGTCGACCAGGTACTGCAGGAAGACACCTTCCACCGCTCCGATCAGCGTGGAGGCAGTGAGCGAGGGGGCAAGGGACAGATCGATCTCTCTGCGCTCTTGCCCGTCGGCGATGGCCGCGGTGAGATGGTGCCGTATGCGCTTGAACAGCCCGCGGAAGCGTCGCGTTTCACTGGCCCGCAGTTCGAGAACCACGCGACCGATGGCCGACCAGGGCTCGAGCAGTCCCATCAGCGCCCGGATGAGTCGCTCGATACGCTGCACCGAAGAGCCTTCGCCGTGAGCGACGGCAGCAAACACGGCCTCTTCTTCCGCTAACAGCTCGGCGAGCAGGTCCCGGACCAGAGACTCCTTGTCGGGGTAGTAGTGGTAGAGCGAAGAGCGACCCATGCCCGCCGCTTCGGCGACATGGGCCAAGCCGGTTCCTCTGACGCCGCGTTGTGCGAAGACGCTCTGTGCGGCCCGACGGATGACGCGACGCTGGTCCGCGACATCGACGATCTTGGGCATGTCCGAATCCTTTTTCGACAGTATTGTCGAAAAACGGGATCCTGTCAAGATCACCGGAGAGCAGCGCTGCTGCTCTCGCTACTCCTGTTCCATCGGGTCAAGAAACGCAAAGGCCCGAAGCGGCCCTTCAGGCAGCGCGACGCTCCGGTACCACCTGACGCCCGCTCGTCAGAATCCAGCGCCGGTGTGTCTCAGGTGGAGAGAACGCCAGCCACGGACAGACCGCTCTCATCAGAGCGAGGGCGCTGAGTATCACGAGGGTGCTCGGGGCTGAGATGTCTCCATCCCTCGCTAGGTGGAGATACGCGAAGTGGACATGCACAAGCTCGGCTAACACAAGCGAGCTTCCCCACATGAGGGAGCGGTTGGTGACCAGAGGGCTCGCCAGCCCGATCCGCTGCCGACGACGAATGAGCCTGCACTAGCGAATCGACTCGAAGGCACTCGAGAGGTAGGACAGTCCGAGAGTAGGAACGCTGGGCTGGGTGCTCGGACTCGGGGCCGATAGCTCGCGTTGCGTCAACTAGACTATCCGGGAGTGCCCGGCCCCATTTCCGGGCAAGGGGAGAGAAGCACGTGAAGAAGATCGCGATCGGACTGCTGGCGATTGTGGTACTGCTCGTCCTCCTGGCACTCGGAACGCTGGGCCCCGCGCACCGCCAAATCCGCCGGATCGCGCCCTCTCTCCCGACCCGTTCGGCCATCGACACCGCCTTGTCGGAAGCCGCGGGCCCGGTCTCTCTGGTGGCGGTCAATTCGGGTAGCCAGGCGAGCTCGGAGGGCGGGGTAGTCACCCACCCGGCGTACCTCCTCGAGTGGTCCGATGGACGGCGCTTCTTGATCGACGCGGGCATGGAGCCCGACGAGGTCGTCGCCTTCGGTCGGCCGATCGAACTCATACTGGGCTCGGATCCCGCCGTGCCGCACGGCAGTGTTGCGGGGCAGCTCGGCAAGGCCATGGCGCAGACCGTGATGGGGATGGCGTTCACCCATCTACACATCGACCACACCCAGGGCATTGGTGCCCTCTGCCGCAGTCGAGACGCGCGGCCCCTTCGCGTGTTCCAGACGCCGTATCAGGCCGATGATCTAAACCACACGACGCGTCCGGGACTCGCCCACATCGAAGCATCGGGCTGCGGTCGGCGGGAGCGTCTGAGTGATGCGACGGGGAACGGTCTCTATCCCATCCCCGGCTTTCCGGGTCTGCTCGCCGTCGCGGGCGGGGGGCACACGCCCGGAAGCACGATCTTTCTCGCGCGGGTCGGAGAGGGTGTATGGGTGATGGGCGGCGACGTCGCCAACTTCATGGAGTCGGTGACCCTCGATCGACCCAAGGAGGCGATCTACAGCTACCTCATCGTTCCCGAGTTCGGAACCCGTCTGGCCGAGCTTCGGGCCTGGCTCCGCACCTTCGACGAAGCGGACGGGTATCGCGTCGCAATCTCCCATGATCTCGGCGCAGCGGTAAAGCGGGGAATGGTGGTCTTCGAGGCCGCTTCGCCTGGGGTGCGGGGCCAGTGAGGCAATGGCGACGCTCCCTGCTGGTCCTCGTGGACGAGCTGATCGCCAGCTTTCCCATAGATCCGACTCCTTCTCCTTGACCTACATCGCGTTCTCATGACACGATGATCGCGGCTTGGGAAGGGGACCTCTCGTTTGCAGACTTCGGCATCCCCGCAAACTGTCTCTTGGGTTAGGCCACTCCAATGTCCGAACTCCGCTGACGGGCCACAGGGTGATCACGAACTCCAGATGCGACCGAGGCCACTGCGATTCACACTCCTAACAACGCAACAAGGCGCGCTACGAACCCGAATTCGGAGTAGGAATCGTCAATCCGTGCTGCCGCCGAACGCGAGTCAACTCCACAGCGCGCCTCGTCGATAGGGGAGCGAGTCAACGTCAATCGCGGTCCCACTGGGAGCGAAGATCTGCCGTTGGCGCAGGATTTGCGCCCACTACCAATACGAGGTTGCTCACGCTCTAGCTCATGAACCGGAGGAACCGATGATTCGTTTCACGACATTGCTGCTTACCCTATTCAGCGTCGCGCTTCCGGCCGCTGCTCAGCTCACGACCACGATCGACGATTCCGTCGCGTTCATGCAGAGCTCGGCGCCTACCCCCCTGAGCGGCGGAACCGGTTCTGGCTTTGGTGGGCAGCTTGGAGTCGCGAGCGGGCAAACGGTGGAGATCAGCTGGGACTCGGATGTGCTCGAGCGAACCGGCTTTCGGATGCAGAACGCGAACTGCGGCACCGCGAATGTGGATGTCATCGTGCTCTACCTGGACACCGAGCCCTCCGCTGGGTTTGCGGATACCACCAGCTTCAGCGACACGTCTTCCTTGGAGGCGAGTGCCGTCTCGGCGACGCCACTTGGTGCCACCCTGACCTTTGCGGCGGGATTCGCGGCGGATTACGCCATCGCTATCCAGAACAACGCCGCTTCTGCCAGCGCGTTCCTCTACGACCTCTCGAATGGTGGACCCCACGTCGTCAGCGCGCTTACTGTCGTCCGTCTAACGGGCAGCTGCCAGCTCATCAGGGTCACAGACCTGAGCCTCGCTGACCTCGGCGCCTCGCGCGGTGACGATGTGCTCTCTGAACGGCCGGACACATCGTTAACACTTTAGTCCGGGGACATCCTTTACACCTGTGGATTTCTCATTCTCCGTCCCAGCGCATCTTCGACCTTGAGGATGCGCTCGTCCATCTGGCCAAGCCGGACGTGGCTGTAGTA
>JAJDAO010000089.1 GCA_029261835.1 Deltaproteobacteria bacterium
TCGGAAGGCACCAAGGCTGGCGCAAGGGCGCAGAGCGCGGTGGTCTGCATAAGGTACGGGCGCCGGCCGCTTCAGAGTGGCGCCTCTTTGCCGAGGGGCTGCGATGTCCAAGAATATCGGTCATTCCGACGACCGAAGTGCGGAGGAGACCGGCTGAACCGCGGGACAGACCTGCAATCATGCAGTGATACCGATTCCGCTTTGACCTCGCGCGCGTTCGGCGCTTGTTAGGTATTGCGCGCTGCGGATGTTTTGGACATGCTGCGCTCCTTGATGCAAGGAGGCGAGCATGCATGTTGGCGATCATCATTCGGTGGCGGAGTTGATCGGTCTGGCCAAGCGTGAGAAGCGGGCCACGATGGTTCGGCGGCTTCAGGTTGTGATCTTGGCCAAGCGAGCGCGGACCGCGCCGCAGATCGTCGAAGCGACCAGTGTCAGCCGACGCACGGTGCAGGAATGGGTGCAGCGCTACAACGTCGGCGGTCTCGAGGGCTTGGCCGACCGCCGTCGCGGCGGCAATCGGCGCCACCTGACTGCCGACCAGGAAACGCAGGTTTGCCAATACCTCGATCGCGCTGCGGCCGATCCGCATGATAGCGTTCGTCGCGGCGAGGACCTTCGACGTTGGCTGGAAGCGCAATTCGGCGTGCTCTTCAGCCTGACCGGGGTTTACGATCTGCTGCACCGGCTCGGCTACAGTTGCCTGGTGCCGCGCCCGCGTCACGCCAAGGCCGACCCGCAGGCGCAGGCCGCTTTTAAAAAAACGCTGTGGCGCAAGTCGAAGCGATTGCGCGCCGGCACCCGGACAAACGCATCGAAGTCTGGTTCCAGGACGAAGCCCGCTTCGGCCAACAGGGAACCCTGACGCGCAAATGGGCGCGCACCGGCTCGCGTCCACCGGCCGTCAAACAGACGCAGTACGACTGGCTCTACGTGATCGGCGCGGCGTGCCCGCAGACCGGGCAGACGGTGGGGCTGTTATCTCCACAGATCAATGCGCAGGTGATGAACGTGTTCTTCGAGCAGTTCGCCGCCGAAGTCGATCCGAACACGCACGTCGTGATGATCTGGGACCAGGCCGGGTTCCACTGTGCCAAGGCCCTGCGTCTGCCCGCGAACGTGACGATCCTGCCGCTGCCAGCCTACTCGCCGGAACTCAATCCGATCGAGAACCTGTGGCACTATCTTCGAAGCCATCACTGGTCGAACCGCGCATACGCCGACTACGACGCCCTGCGTGAAGCCGCTTGCGACGCTTGGCAAACCACCTGCCTCGATTCCGAACTCATCAAGTCCGTCTGCAACGCACCTTATCTCGGCGAGCGCGAGGTTGAATCGTGATCGGTATTACCTCCTAGATACCTACGAACTCACTTGAACGATGAAAGCCTGGCAGCCATTGGTATCAACCTAGCACAACGGCGGGATCGATGTCAAGGACAAACTCCGGAGTTATCCGGGATATCTCCCATTATTCATCCGGCACCCTTGGACTTCGCTTGGCGATGTGCTATAAACAGGATCAGGGGTCGCGCGGTACGCGATCGGTAAACGCTGACGGGAGAAGAACGTGAGCCTGCCCACACAGCCCCAATTCCTGGAGCGTGCCTCCGACATCGTCACTCAGCTGCGAGATGCACTCGGCCAGGTCTTCGGCAACGTATCTACGACGCGATCGTCCACCGGTTGGGGGCTGCGTCCAATCCCAACCAGCGTGCCGCCGATGCTCCGCTCCCGCTTGGGGCGAGCCTTGGAAACGGATAGCGCCCTGGCCAGTCTGTTCTACCTGCCTGGCCCTAAGGGCTTGCGCGCCGTGCTCAAGGCCGCCAGTAGGCGCGGCGCCGATCCCGAGCTCATCGAGACGTGCGCCGCGCAGGTAGATCGATTCGAGCAGTTTCTCAGCGAAGAAGACGCCACGCGCGATACGCTCCACGCCATGCTCAGCGGAATACTCCCCGAGGCCCGCGACGCCATGGTGCGAAACAACTGCCAGTCGGTCTTCCGCGCAATGTGCAATCTCATGGGCTACTCCGTCGACGTGATGGTCACCTGCCGCGTGCTGTATCCCGGATCAACTCGCACTGACGTTAGCGCAGCACAGATCCGCGGCTTCCGAGGCTGGAAGCGCCTGCGTCAGGACAGCCACCTGCATTACGCCGGGTATGCCGTCGACGCCGACGACGAAGTGAGAAACCGGCAAACCACCCTACAAGGCGTACCGCTTTCAGCTCTAACAGGCCCGACGGTGATCGAAGAATTCTGCTCGACGCCTACCCCCACCTTCGAAACCCTGACGATCGCCAACCAGCGCATCCACCGCTTGCGCAGCGACGAAATCGGGGTGCGCTCGGCATGTACGGCATACTTTGGGGAAATTGTTCCCGACTGCATCAGGCGCTATCGCGACGAGGACAATCACTTCTGCCTGCAAGCGTTCACGGCCATTTCGCCCGCGAAGCGAATGCTGTTTGACGTATTGATCCACAAGGATCTTTGGCCGGGCGTGACGCCGACCGTCGAAACGTACCGTACGGTTGGACAGGGCATGGTCATGACGCGTGTCGAGAGCCCGCGTCAAACGCTGGATCGTGTGGAACTCGGCATCACCGCCCGACCGCTGCCGCTCGGCCTGGGCGCCATCGAATGCGCCGCGGTGGGCAACTACCGGAGCATGGTGCAACATCTCATCAGCAGTGTCGGGCTCTCGGCCGGCGACCTGCTG
>JAJDAO010000090.1 GCA_029261835.1 Deltaproteobacteria bacterium
TTCGCCAACTATCTCGACGACCATCCATCCTCGCCGGCTGCGTTGGGAATCCCTTGAAATATCTACGGATATTCCTGCGGTCTCCCGCCTTGCCCGCGAGGCGTCTGGGCGCCGATATAGTCGCCGAACTTCTGAGACAGGACACTAGCGCGCATCCGCAACTCCCAAGGCCAAGTTCGAGCAACCCAAACCGGCCGTCCCTGGTTACTACTGACGACTCCGGCGTAGCTGCCCCCCTCTCTTTGCTAGATCGTCGGCGAATCGAATGCCGTTACGGCAGGCGCCTCACCTCGGAACTTCTCGATCTCGACCAGGACCGTATTGGCCACGGTCGCCTGGGAGAGCTTCGAACTCGCCTGATCGAGGGTCAGCACGTTGACGTCGCCGTGCTTGCAGAGGCTGTTGGGTTGGCCGGGGTCCATCGGATCGTACCAGCCACCCTCGCGTATGCGGACCACACCGGGGCGCAGGCGTTCGCTCAACAGGGCGCCCGCGAGGATCTGCCCGCGGCCGTTGAAGACGCGCACCAGATCGCCGTGCTCGATGCCGCGCGTCTTCGCGTCGCTGGGATTGAGCCAGACGGGCTCGCGACCGGCGACCGCATATTGTGTTCGCAGCGGCGAGTGATTCGCCTGCGAGTGCAGCCGGTCGGTCGGATGCGGGCTCAGCAGATGAAGCGGGTGCTGGCGGGCCTTCGGGCTCCCGAGCCACTCCGCGGGCTCGATCCAGCTGGGGTGGGGCGGGCAGTCGTCATAGCGCATCTTCTCGATGCTCTTCGAGTAGAGCTCGATCTTGCCAGAGGGCGTGCCCAGGGGATTGAGCAACGGATCGCTTCGAAAGTCTGCGTGGCGAACCCACTTCCGCGAGCTCTCCGGGACCGGAAACTCGACATAGGAGCCGCTCTGCCAGAAAGCGCTGAAGCTCGGCATCTCGAGCCGTTTGGCCTTCGCCTGCCGTAGAGCCTGCGCGTAGATGGACTCGAGCCACTGCATCTCGCTCTTGCCCTCGCTGTAGCTCTGGCCGAAGCCGAGCCTCTCGGCCAGCTGCGCGAAGATGTCGTAGTCGTTGCGGGCCTCGAAGAGCGGATCGATGACCTTGTGCATGGGGAAGATGTAGCGGTTCGAGAAGGCTCCCCCCTGTTCGAGGTCGTTGCGCTCGAAGGAGGTCGTCGCGGGCAGAACGATGTCCGCGAACTTCGCCGTAGGGGTCCAAAACTGTTCGTGAACGATGACGGTCTCCGGCTTGCGCCAAGCTCTCACCAGCTTGTTGCGGTCCTGCTGGTGGTGGAAGGGGTTGCCGCCCGCCCAGTAGACCAGACGAATGTCGGGATAGCTGAGCTTCCCGCCGTTGTAGTCGACCGTCGCGCCCGGGTGGAGCAAGGCATCGCTGATGCGGGCGATCGGAACCGGGGACGGCGCGCCCGGGGGCGGGCGACCCGCGGAGAGCCCGCCGAGCGAGGCGCTGTCAGCGCCGGGCGAGCCTCCGCCGGTGTGGTACGAGAGACCGAAGCCACCGCCGGGCAGGCCGATCTGCCCCAGCATGGCGGCGAGCGCCGCGAGCATCCAGTGGACCTGCTCGCCGTGTTGAGCGCGCTGCATGGACCAGCCGCTCATCAGCATTGTGCGGCTCTTCGCCATCTCGCGGGCCAGTCCTCGGATGGCCTCGGCCTCGATGTCGCAGACCTGAGCGGCCCACTCCGCGGTCTTGGGCCGCTCGTCCGTCTGGCCCAGCAGGTAGGCCTCGAAGCGGTCGAAGCCGACCGTGTAGCGATCGCAGAAGCCGCGGTCGAAGAGCTTCTCCGCGTGCAGTGTATGGGCGATGCCCAGCATCAGAGCCACGTCCGAGCCCGGGCGCGGTGCAATCCAGCGGGCGGCCAGGTACTCGGCGCTGTCCGAACGGAAGGGATCGATTGCGATCACCTTGGCGCCGCTTCTCTTGAGATCTTCCAGACCCTCCTGGCCCGCGTGGTCGGGCAACCCCCAGGCGACCTTCAGTGTCGTCATGGGGTCGGCGCCCCAGAGGACCACCAGCTCGGAGCTCTCGACTACGACCGGCCAGACCGTCGGCTGGCCCATCAGCTCCGTGCCGCCCATGACGTGGCGCAGGACGACCGACGAGGCACCCACGCTATAGCTCCCACTCGAAGCCGTGTAGCCGCCGTGCAGGTTCAAGAGGCGCGCCAGACCGGTTGCGCTGTTGTGTAGCCTGCCGGCGCTCTTCCAGCCCGAGCGACCGTAGATCGCGGCGGGTCCGTGTGCCTGCTTCACCCGTACCAGCTCGTTTGCGATCAGCTCGAGAGCCTCATCCCACGACGCCCGCACAAAGGCGCCGCGCCCCCGTTCACTCGTATCGCTCTTGTGTCGCAGCTTCCGAAACCCGGCCCGCACCATCGGGTGCTTCACTCGCGCAGCGGAGTAGACGTGGTCGGGCGTGTACTTGACGAGCGAGGCCGGGAAGCGGTCCTTCTCGAAGGGGACGGCCTCGACGAAGTGGCCGGCCTCGACCCGAGCCCGCAGCACGCCCCAGTGCGTGCCGGTGAGGACCTCGCGGCGTGGCGAGCCGGCCTTTGGCCCGCCCGCTGCAAGGGCGTCTCTGACCAGAGAGGGCGTAGCCAGTGTGAGAACGCCGGTGGAGATGGCGCCGCCCATGAAGCTTCGACGCGTGAGCGATGAGGTGTATTCGTTGCGTTTGGTCATGGGATTCGTCCTTCTCGACGTGTCGCTGTGAGTCGGCTGGGCTGATCGATGTGCCGGGTATCGGAGGCGTTCAGCTGGAGGAACCGGAGAAGCACGCGGTACTCGTCTTCGCTGAGCCCGATGTTGCGCCTCATGGCCTTGAGGTAGGCCGTCCAGTTGTTGGCCGGGAAGCGGCTCGGCGCCGGCAGCGGATGGCAGATCGAGCAGGTTGCGGCGTGCAGCTCTGCCGCGTAGCTCCAGAAGCCCGCGCTTTCCGAGACGAGGTCGCGCCCCTTGACCCAGCCCACCAGGCTTACCTGGTGCCAGACTTGCTCCGTATCGGGAGCGACGACGCTCTGGTGTCGTGTGACGCTCGGCTGGGCCAGTGGCTCCAGCGTGGCGGTCAAGATGCGCCTTCCCGCCAGAGCGTAGACGAGGGGGGCCACGCCATCCTGCTGCCAGCCTTCGATTCGCACCTCGACCCAATCGCCGGTGCGCTGCAGCACGAAGACCGTAGAGCCGGGAAGCAGCCGTCCGGCGGCAACCCTCTTTGCCGGGTCGGGGCCGGCGAAGTACGGCTTGGTCTTGAGAACGATCAGGCTGCCTTCTGCGGCTCCCTGCTGCTGCGCCCGCGCCTCGAGCTGCGCAAGGGCGGCCCTGTAGTCGGGCGGAGGTGGTGGCCGATAGCTGGGTGAGGGCCGTATCGCTTCCAAGGGGGCGGGGGGCTGCTGGGCGCTCCAGGGCTGGCCATTGGGCAGGCCGCTGATTTCGCCAGCGAACGAGCCCGACGCGAGGACGGCCCAGGCGCCCACGACGCAAAGGGCGTTGGTGCATGAACTTGAACTCGACCGTGGGCGCTGCGCCATCAACAGCACTCGCAGGTGCCCGTCTCCGCCCCCTCCCCGCCGGCCGCGACCGCGCCGTTGGTGGTCTCCTCGACGAAGACGGCCATGAAGTCGTGCGATTTGGCCGCCACCTTGCTGCCGATGTTCACGGCCGCGCGGATCTCCTGCTCCGTGGCGTCGACCGCTCCCACTTGCGCGTAGAGCCCGGCAAAGCAGGCCTGGCACTTGGCCGCGACAGCCGAGCCTAGGGCGATGAGAAGCTGTGTCTTGGGGTCGAGATGGGGCTCCAGCGTCATGGCGTTCTCTCCTCCTTTGGGCGGGTCCGATGGACCGTCGATTTCACCTGACTTACCCGATAGGACGAGCCGCTCTTTCAAAGCGTTACAGCGCGGCCACTCTCGATCTCCCTCTCGGCCTCGCACGAGCGCGAGCAGGCCCGGCAGTACGCGACTGCTCAGGACGGGTGTCGGTGGATCGGAGACCGGCGTTGGTGCATGAATAGGAGTGGGGGAGCTATCGCCCCGCTCCCACGATCTTCTTCATGCCGAGGCCGAGCCCTCAGATGACCAGGGCCGGGACCCTTGATCGCCTCTGGCCCACGATTCGGGCAGCAACGCCGCCGCGGCCGGCGCTTGCGCCTCTACTTGTCCTTCTTCTTCTCTTTTTCTTGCTTCTTCTTGAGCTTCTTTTCTTTCGCCGTGAGCTTGGGCTTGTTCGTCTTTACAGTGCGCTTCTTGTCTTGATCCTTAGCCATGGACCGAGGATACCCCGTCATCCGGCCCTAGCCGAGCCGACTTCACAGAAACACCACTCTCGGCATTGGCAGAGAAGCTTGCCACGCATACGTCGTGGGTCGGGTCGTGCGCTGCGGTCAGCGAATGAAGTCTCCAGGGGCCCAGCCGTTGCGGGGACGACATCGGCGGATTCGCCAGCCGGTCGATTGGCGGGGGAGCGTGTCTCCGAGTCGCCCTTCGATCCACATCCTGCTGCTGTTGGCGGACACTGGCGGCTAGGAGGCGTTCATCTCGGACGTCCTCTTCTGGCGTAGCCTCTCCCGAAGAGCCTCGTATCGTGTCTTGCCGCGACGGGATCCGTGCGGCCGGTCGTAGCTGACAGCCCGATACGGCGGGACTCCCTCAGGGGCTCCGGGTTCCTTGGGTCCGATTCGCGCCGCCGCTCAGGCTCCCCACCTGCCCGCGCGCACGAGTATTCCTATAGGCGGGTCCGAAGCTGGCCGGACTGCCAGCAGGGTGCTGAAGAACCCACTCCCGTCGCCATGCACCCGTCCTTCGTCCTCAGTCTGCGTTGCGAAACCTTGCTGTACTCCAGTACAGCTGCGGCTTCGCGCCTTGACTGAGGACGAAACCCGCGCACCTGGCTCGGTCCGGGGTTCTTCAGCACCCTGCTAGAGGATGAGTGTCGCACCCTCCTTTCTGCAGTGCCGACGTCATCCGCGCTGGGAGTACGGCCGGCGCGAGGGGGTGGTGGTCGCGCAGGTGACCCACCGCGGGACTGGGAGCTGACAAGCGGGCCACTGGTCCGGTGGCGAATCTCACGCAGCAACGCCCCTATCCGCCTTCGGCCCTGGGCGAGCGAGCGGCGCGCCTCTTACGCCCTTGCGGGCCTCACTCTCAGCGCTGAGATCGCGACGACGAACAGCAGCAGGCCCAAGATGACATGGTGATCGCGGCTCAACGTCGGCACCACCAGAGCGGTCAGCGGCGGAGCTGGGTCGCCGCTGAGTCGCCTCAAACAGCGCAGCGGCGAATAGTCCGGCTCGCCGACGCCGATGAGTGCCAACAGGTTGTTGAGGTCGATCGCGCTGAGCATGGAGTCCCCGTTGGTGTCGGAGATGTCGATATCGCATGTGCCGCCAAGGCCGATGCATTCTTGCAGATGCGTGACATCCGCGACCGTGATCTCGCCATCCCCGGTGTTGTCTCCGCACTGACACGAGTCCGGGATGCCATCGT
>JAJDAO010000091.1 GCA_029261835.1 Deltaproteobacteria bacterium
GGTGATAACAGATACAGGGAGTCTTACTTCTGTTGGCGGTTGAAATTCTGTTATCACCAGATGAGCATTGGTACCACTAAAACCAAAAGAACTGATGGCGGCTTGACGTTTCCCGGTATCCGCAATCTCCCAGTCACGCAAATGACTATTAATATAGAACGGGCTGTCTTTTAAACCAATATGTTCATTCAGTTGCTCAAAGTTGATAGTGGGGGGCAGTTGTCTGTGTTGCAACGCCAGGATGACCTTGATGAAACCTGCAACCCCAGCAGCAAAAAGGCAATGTCCAATATTACTCTTCACCGAGCCCAAAGCGCAGTAATCTTTTTTCTGAGTATATTTTTTAAAGGTATCTTGTAATCCTTCAACCTCAATAGGATCACCTAGTTTGGTGCCGGTACCGTGCGCTTCAATCAGTTGGATATTCTCCGGGTTAATCTGGTATTTCTCATAAACATTCTGCTGCAAGCGCGTTTGTGATTTGGGATTAGGGGCGGTGATGCCATTGGTTTTACCATCCTGATTAACACCCCAGCCCTGAATGACACCTTGAATTATATCCCTGTCTTTTTGAGCATCTGCTAATCTCTTTAACATCACAACACCAACACCTTCTCCCGGAACAAAGCCATTGGCTTTTTGATCAAATGTAAAACATCGCCCATCGGGCGATAGCATACCATTTTGCGAGGTATCAATATGCATTGCCGGACCGGACATCACACAGACCCCCCCGGACAGTGCCAGATCACTGCTGCCGGAAATTAAACTATCGCAGGCATTAGCAATGGCAACCAAAGATGAAGAACAGGCAGTATCAATTGACAAACAAGGGCCTTGTAAGTTTAAAAAATAAGAAATTCGCGCGGCCAAAATAGAAACAGACCCCCCCAGTGATTGTGAAGTCTGGTGATAGTCTCCCGTGCCGCAACCAACAAAAACACCACACTTACTACCAGATAGGGATTGGGCGTTATATCCGGCATTTTCAATACTGTGCCAACACGTTTGTAAAAACAGACGTTGTTGCGGATCCATCTCTTCAGCTTCTATAGGCGAGATATTAAAAAACAATGGATCAAACAGATGAAATTCCTCCAACGCACCCATCCATTTACTGCTGGTTTTTCCTGGTACTGCATCGCCTTCCTGATAGTAGGTGTTAATGTCCCAACGCTGTTTGGGAATCTCGCTGATACAATTTTTACCTTCTGCGATATTTTGCCAAAATTCTTCCAAGTTATTTGCCCCGGGAAATTGGCCGGCCATACCAATTATAGCAATTGGCTGTGATGAATTGGTTGAAGAAGCACCGGGGAGCATTCTTGACGATGATTGGTTACGCAAAGAAGAAAGTTTCTTTACGTTCATTTGAGAGTAAATTTTATTCTGTGTATTTATCTGTGCACCGGCAGCAATAACAGGCTTGTCAGGCTCTTCTATGTTATGCAATGCGCCCTGTTTTTCAGATTCATTTTTGACATATTCACTTAATTCAGTCAAGGTTGGATAACTATATATTTTGGTTGCTTCAATTGAAGTTTTATATTTTTTATTGATTTTGTTTATCCAATTAACACCGAGGATGGAATCCACACCCAAATAACTAAATTGCATATCTTTTCCAATATCTTGTTCTTCCATTTGCAGCTCTTGGGCTAAAAGCCTTTTGAGAGTGGCCGCAACAACGGGCAGAATATCTGTGTCAACAGACGCAGTCGCAATTGCCGATCGGCTCGATGTTTCAATGAACTTTGTTTCTACTTGCGGATGGACATCTGCTTGAATAAACTTATTCTGAATCTGCGCTACTGTTTCAGGCTGACCCACAAAGGTTTTTTCATGCATCGCCAGTTCAAGTTCATACTTCTCCTCCAACGGCTGATGAAAATGTTGGGTGGTTTGATGTTTAAGGGCAATTAAGCGACTTCGAGAACTCTGTGCGATTTGCCTGGCTAACTCCAACGCGGCTGGGTTAACTTGCTCTCTCGGCAATACAGACATCAGCACGCCCCTGTCTTTTAACGTCCTGCCACTGGTTTCTTGCGCCGTCAGCAACGTCTCTCGTGCAAGGTCAATCCCGATTTTTTCTGGGAAAATAAATGTCGCTCCAGCTCCCGGCGTAAATCCATAATTCATATAAGGACTCACATATTTGCTCTCTTCACTAAACAAAATCAAATCGGCAAACATCCCCAAAGACCATCCCGCACCGATACCATGCCCTTGCATGGCGGCTATCACCGGCACCTTGCAGGCCATGGCCAAATGATAAATCTTATTATCTGTAAATTGCGCTTTGCCCTCTTGAATCGCTAACAAGCTTTCTTTCGTGCCCCCGGATGCAAAATAATTATCATAGCCGGTCAGGATTACTACCTTGTAAGCCGGCGTTTGCTCAATATGCACAAAGACTTCGTTTATTCCCTCTATAAACGCATCCGAAAACATGTTTTTCGCTTGCCGCTCTTCCATCCTCACCACCAGGATACCTTCGGGATGAGCGGTTGCATTGATGACCTTTGACTTCAGGGTTACGCGAACCGGTTTATTCGCCAATGCCTTGAATGCTTCATCTTTTGCTTCCGACCAGGCTGGTAGAGTTTTGATTTTTTCCTGGATGGCCAGCGCCATTGCTTTTTTCCAGGAAACCAACCTGGCCAATGGCTGCTTCGCCCAAGATTCCGCCAACTGTAAGGCTTGCGGGAGGACCTCTTCTTGTGCTGTGACATTTAAACTGCCAACTCGTTGCTGTAATTCACTGCCTGAATAGTTCGCACCGGTTAGTAACATTTCTTTGCTTAAATAGTTACCCAACCGAGCTGAGAAGATCATCGCCGCTTGTTTGGCAAGTTCATCACTAAGCCAAATACCATCCGGGGAATAAAGCCCTTTGTCATGGTAAATACAGGCATCACAAAACTGGCTGACAAACCATGCGATACCCTTTGCATTGGCAGTCAATGCAGCAATCACCGGCGCGGTTGATTGCAGCACAAGACCTTGAAAATCGAATACCGTTTTAGCATCGATTGTTTGTTCAAACCCTGGAAGGAAATCAGGGTATTCACTGGTAAGTACAATGGTTTTGTAGTGAGACGATCGGTTGAGTTGTGTAAAAACAGCTTTTAAATCTGTGACCAACGCTTTTAACCCAATCTCCTTTTTTGCAACACCGATTTTAATAACGAGTACCTCACCGGCATGAGGCTCCAGTTGAATATGTTTCGCCGGCGAAGTGATTGCGCTTTCTGCTTTTAATTTATTGGCTGAGTGCTTTTTGCTGAATACGTTGACATCAACTATGGCTAATTCGTTAACACATTTTTGAATACCCCGGGCCAAATGCTGCTTTAATAAACACAGCGCTTCCTGAGGTTTTGTGGCCAAAGTGCTGGCTAATTCTTCGGCATACGTGTCAACTTCCGCCTGCGGCAAAATCGGGCACGTCCATCCTTTTGCCTGCAATTCCTGACCTGTCGCTGTTGTCGATAAGTACAAAATATCATTGGCTCGAACCTCGCCAAATCGTTTTTTAAATAAACGATCTTCACTGGCCGCAGGAAATTGGCCATGTTGCAGAGCAGTATAATAATAGCGCCCTGTTTCGCTGATAATCATAAAGTCACACAGAGCCGCAAGCAGAAATCCTGCGCCTGTCGCATCACCTTGCATGACCGCAATAACAGGATAAGGAAAAGAGATAACGGCTTGATACAGCTTTTGCTTTATCGCTTCGTTGCTGTTTTTTCGATCGCCTCGTAAAAAGCATTGCTCCGTTCCGCGGAGCATTAATACTTTTACTGTGCTTGATTCCCGAACCGTATCAAGGGCATGTTGTAATGCTTCTATCACTTCTTTTGAAAGCGTATTTTTACCGCCGGATGCCGCTATTTGAATTGAGAATATCCCGGTTCCGTTATCATATAAACTCACAGAAGAAGGAACTGGAGAACTGAACGATATTTTTTTGCGTGTTGGCAGAGCCATTAGAGAATCTGTTGGATCAGATACTTGTTCTATTAAACTAAGTGCTCCTTGTTGATATTTGATCCCCCTTATCTGCACATAAATATTCCCGTCTTGATCACATAAATCAATATCCAGTTTAACGTGCCCATCATCGGGCTTTATATTTTGTGAGGCACGCACCCAAGCCAACATCTCTTTTGTGCAGGCAAAAACAACGCGTAAAGATTCTAAGGCAAAAGGCAACGATGATTGCTTAGGATGTTGGCTTGGAGCATTGACTAAACCACTAGCCGCCTGCAAAGCACTGCCCAGTAAGCTCGGATGCAGTATATAGTCATTTTGGGTATTTTTTAAAGCACCGGGTAAGCTGAGTTCGGCTAATAATTGATTGTTTCCTTTGTATATAGATGCTATCCCTTGAGGAGGATTGTAGATGATGTCTGAGGCTGGAATAACTTCTTGCATTTGCCCCTTGAGTTGCACAATATTCAGCTTAGCCGGTGCGTGGTAACCACTAAAGAGCGCTTGACCTTGGCAGTGAATTATTTCTTGCTCTTCCTCTGTGCTATAAATTTCATAATCAATTTGTTTGTTACCATTAGCCAATAGCGCAATAGTGACTTGTTTGTTGTCTGAAACAATAGCCGGCTCACCCCAAACTATATTATGTAACTCCAGAATGCCGGACACTTTTTGAGTGGGCGACGCTTGTTCTACGGCAGCCCGAGCCATTTCAATATACGCCGCTGCCGATAGCACTTTTTGCCCGAAACCGCCATTGGTCTTTACTGAATAATCCGTCAAGAAGAACTCATCACCACCAAAAATTGAACAATAACTCTGCTGGTTGAGATCGGAAGTGTTCGTTTGCAATAAGGGATGAAGAGCTGTAGATGCCGCACCTGTTACTGCAAGCTGTTTATCCCCTACAGAATCGAGCCAGTAACGCTCTTTTGCGAAAGGGTAAGCTGGCAAGCCGATACGTTGAGGCTTAACCTCACCGTAAAGCATATTCCAATCAAACTCCAGGCCTTTAACCCATAAACCCAACAGCTTTGACAGCTTCTTTTCGGTGATCCATTTGTCAATAATGCTTTCTTTCATTTCGGCATCCTGGCTAATGATGCGCATACCCTCTTTATTGCGTTTCACCTGTCCGTGATAAAGTTCGTCAGTATCATTCTCACCATCAATATAAGCCTCTAGCTTTTCAGCCAGTTGCTCTATGGAACCGGTCATAAAACCTAAACGCTCCTCCATCGCTTCTCGGCCCACTTGCAGGGTATAGGCCACCTCCAGCAGATCTAATGATTGTTCTTTTTTGCGAATAAAACCTAATAAATCACGGGCTTTTTGTTTAAGCTGCTCTGGCGTTTTAGCCGATAAAGGGATGATGATACTTGTATTTTGGGTGATAACAGATACAGGGAGTCTTACTTCTGTTGGCGGTTGAAATTCTGTTATCACCAGATGAGCATTGGTACCACTAAAACCAAAAGAA
>JAJDAO010000092.1 GCA_029261835.1 Deltaproteobacteria bacterium
GCGGCCAGAAAAGCCTCCGGCCGGCTCTTCATGTTCTCGTGAAGGAGGATCTGGCCGTCTTTGTCGAGGATGCAGAGGTACATGGTCTTGGCGTGAAGGTCGATTCCGCAGTAGTGCGTGTGCGTGTTGGTGTAGAATCGCATGGGTCCTCTCCTTGATTGGTTGGGGTGTTGGTCCAACCAGCCTACTCCGAGTGGCGTAGGTCGAGGAGGGGGCCTGAATGAGGATCAACGGCATGCACTGGACCGGGCTGGGCTGTGGCGCTCCTGAACTCTGGTACTATGCGCGAGTAACGAGGCGTCCCGTGCCCGGTAGCAGTGCGCCGCCCGGCCAATGATGCCCGATCCGATATGCGGGGAAGAGCGACGATCCGTGTCGCGAGCCACGGTGTAGCGTTCGAGAGACCAGGAGGGACGCGAAATGGCCGACGTCGAGACGCGCACCAACTTCCTGGCCTCGATCCCGACCGCCTTCGTCAGGCTGGCCGTGGCGGCCGTGGTCATCGTATTGGCTGGGCTCATCTTCCTGATGGCGCCCCGGCTGGAGTGGACGCTCGGTTGGATCTACGTGGGGATCGTCGTGGCGACCTGGGTCATCAACCTGGCGTGCCTGTTGCGCTGGAACTCCGAGCTGATCCGACGGCGCGCACGCCTGGGCAAGGGAACGAAGGCCTGGGATGCGGTGTGGTTATTGCTGTTCGCGCCCGCGGTGATCGCAGTCTATGTCGTCGCGGCACAGGACCTGCGCACCGGAGTCTCTAGCGCGCCGGGGGCAGCCTGGCTGCTGGGCTTGGCCCTCTTCGTCCCCGGATGGGCCCTGGCCATCTGGTCCATGGTCGTGAATCCGTTCTTCGAGAAGACGGTGCGCATCCAGACAAACCATGGACATCACGTCATCGACACCGGGCCCTACGCCTATGTGCGCCACCCGGGCTACGTGGGCTTCATGGCCTGGATGATCTCGGCGCCGCCCATGCTCGGCTCGACCTCGGCCTTCGTTCCGGCCCTACTCGCGGTCATGTTGCTCGTGATCCGCACGGCGCTCGAGGATCGCACGCTCCGTGCGGAGCTCCCCGGCTACGCCGAGTACGCGGCTCGGGTTCGCTTCCGGCTGATCCCGCGCGTCTGGTAGCCGGGAGGAGCGCAAGCACGCGCGGGTCGATGCGCATTGAAGTGGCCTTCATTAAGCACACGGAGGCCACACTCCGCTGCCTGCACGGGCCTTTGCTGCGAGACTCCAGAGCGTTTGAACGGTCTGGCTGATCGTTAACAGAAGTCCGGGCACATGGTTTACACCGTTGGATCCCTGGCTGTCCTCTTCAGCGGATCCTCCTCACCCGAAGGCGGCATCCGGGTAGGCAGCTCGCCGCGAACACGCCGCACAACAAAGGCGCTGCAGTCGCGCCGGCTAGGGCTCGGCTCCAACTGACTTCTGGTATCCTGCGAGCATCTTGGCGTGTCAGCACCTGTGGCAGGTCGCCGCCGGCCGCTGAAGCTCAATCCGTTAGGCGACGCAGCAATGGCAACGTCCAAGGCAGCAGTCTTCGATCTCGGCGGCGTTCTCATCCACTGGGATCCGCGGCTTCTGTACCGGAAGCTGCTCCCCACAGAGGCGGCGGTCGAGCAGTTTCTCTCGACGGTGTGCACTCCAGAATGGAACGCCCAGCAAGATGCTGGACGGCCGCTCGATGAGGGCATCGCCGAACTCGTTACTCGGCTCCCCGACCAAGCTGCACTCATCGAGGCGTGGCGCGACCGCGTCGCGGAGATGGTGCATCCAATCTCCGACTCCGTTGAGCTTCTGGGCGAGCTTCGTGAGCGCGACGTACCTCTCTATGTTCTCTCCAACTGGGGTACCGACGAGTTCGAGGCTATTCGCGGCCTCTTCCCCTTCCTCGCGTGGTTTCGCGGCATCCTAATCTCTGGCAGCGTGCGGCTTGTCAAGCCGGATCCGCAAATCTTCGCTCTCCTTGTGCGGGAGCACCAGCTGCACCCTGCGCAGGTGGCGTTCATCGACGACCACCCTCCGAATGTTGCGGCGGCTCGGCGACTTGGCTTCCAATCTGTTCTGTTCACCTCCCCTGCGGACCTTCGCCAAGAACTTGTGCGGCTTGGTCTTCTGTAGGAGATCTGCGCTGCCCAACAAAGCCACTGCACTCGGACCGGCTAGGGCTCGCCGCCAACTGACTCTTGGTATCCTGCGAGCGTCTTGACGTGTCGGTAGCCGTGGCACGATCCTCTCGATCACCGCCGCCCCGGAACTCTTGAATCAGTGCTCCCGCGACACAGTGAGCCCGATTGACTCGTACTGGGCCCCCTCTCAGCCCGAGATCGACGATCTCGAGCGGCGGCTACCGCGTTTTCTTGGTACATCTGGCGCAGCTCCATCCCGACCTCTTCATGAGTACTATCGACAGTATGCGGGCGTCGTCAGCAACGGCCGGAAGCTCATCTACGCCGGCCTTCTTCACGAATCGACATTCGAGGATCCAACCGACTTCCCGGATTGGCGTTCTGAAGCGGTCATCATGTGCGACGGCGGCGACTACGCGTGGGGTGTCGCCTTCGATCCGAAGACACGCACCTTCCAACCTCCAGAGTTCAACGGCGAGATCTGAAGGCCCAAATTCTCGCCAGCGCCTTCAACTCGACGCTGTGTTGCGCGGGGAGCTCATCGCGTTGAACGGTCGAGCTGATGGTTAACAGAGGTCCGGGCACATGGTTTACACCCGTGAGTCCCTCGCTGCGCTCTTCAGCACATCCTCCTCACGCTGCGGCGGCCTCTGGGTCGGCAGCCCATCGCGAACACGCCGCATAGCCACGGCGTGCGCTGCGCCGCGCTGGGCTGTGGCGTTCCTGAACTCTGGTAACATACGTGAGTAATGCGGCATCCCGTGCCCGGTAGCAGTGCGCCGCCCGGCCCGTGATGCCCGATCCGTTGTACGGCGAGCAACCAATGGCGCACGGATTCCCGGAATCGGACTGGAAAGTGTTTCGCGAGCTTCGTGAGGTTGCGCTCGAACGGTTGTGCGAGCGAATTCTCGGCGAGGCCGCGGCGCTCATTTCGAACTCCAACAGCACGCACCACGAGAGATTTGGCCGGCTATTCGGGCTCATTCGCGATCGCAATCACGATGTAGCGCGTAGTTTCGACGGTCCGAAGCGATCCGCGATGCTGGCCCAACTGGCAGTCATTCAGAGTCTCGGCCTACTCGAACCCAGCGAAATGGCGCTGTTCTCCGCCGAGACACGCGAGACCGCCGAGTCCCTGGCGAATCTCCGGTGATCGAACCGGGGCCGGTGCGTGCTCGTCGCGAACTACCGCATAGCAACGGCATGCAGTCGGGCGTTGAACGGCGCTATTCCGATTTCGGCTGTACCGTTCGGCACTAGCCCTCTCAGGTTCAGCGCAGTCGGTGGCCGCCCTTCACGTCCGCTGAGCGCCGATCCGTTACGCAGCGAGACGAGCCCATGCTAGATCCGAAAGCGGTGTATCGCTCACTCGCGGCCTCGGGCGCCGTTCTTGTGGCCTTCATTGGTCTCGCTCATGAATTCGTGGGCGCGTCCCTGTTTCCTTGGGGCCCGGCCACGTTTGGCGGCCCTGTCGGGTGGCATGCGGCGGGACTCGCGTGCGTCGTGGTTGGCCTTCTGCTTCTCGCAGGCACGCTTCACATCTTCGAGGTTCCCCTGCTTCTTCTCTCTACCGTCGTTGCTTGCATCGGCGCGGTCATCACTGCCTACACGGCAGCCGTCCACAACCAATTCCACTTCTTCGCCGTGGCTTTGTGCGTATCGGGTCTTGCCGTGGCTGTCTGCCACCGGCGCGCCGAGGTGAAGCTGAACGGCCGGACACATCGCTGACACTCTCGTCTGGGGACATGGTTTGCGTATTTCGCAGCATCGGGGCCAAGATGCGGCCTGACTCAGGCTCAAGGCGTTGAACAGGGCTGCGGAGTACGTACGCGCTACGACTTTGGTAGGCTTTGGCATCAACCTTCTTTGGCTCGGCGCCATTCGGGTGGCGCATTTCCCAGCCGCTGAACGCCGATCCGTTAGCCGGCGACCGGAGGTTTGCCCTTCGATGACAGGAGAGAACGCCCTATACAACGTCGCAGAGGTGGCCATCGGACTGGCAGGCTTCTCGGGCTTGGTGGCTGTGTTTCGCTCGAACCACCTCGGCGCCTGGCTTCCTCGGGAGCGCTTCATGTTCTGGCTCCTTCTCGCTGCGGCCCTTGGTGCTCTCTTCTTCGCCTTGCTCCCAATCACCATCCACCACTTTGGGCTAGCCGATCGCACGGTGTGGGCGACTTCATGCTCGCTCCTCGGGAGCTATCTCGTAGGCGTAATCGCAGCATCGTTCGTCGTGAGCGCGCGCATGAACCGTGCTGCCGATCCCACGAGTCGGCCAGGCGCCTGGTACATTCTTCCGCCGGTGGGGGCCGTCGTCGCACTGCTCCTCTTCCTCAACGCCGCCGGAATCATCTTTGACCGCAGCGTGGGTCCCTACCACGCGGGGCTTCTCTTTCTCCTTGCCTCGGGTTCTACGTTGTTCGTCTTCCTGCTCGTGTTTACCCCGGGTGGGCCACGAGCATGAGTATGAGCCACGCGGCTGAACAGCCGGACACATTGTTGACACTTTCGTCCGGGGGCATGGTCTACACATTTCGCAGCATCGGAGGCCAGGAGGTGGCCTGAATCAGGATCAAGCCGTTGAACATGGCTGGGGAGTACGTACGCGCCACAACTCTGGTAGCCTCTCGCATCTATCGTCTTCGGCTCGGCTCCACCCCGGTGGCGCATTCTCGGGCCGCTGAACGCCGCCCGTTGGGCGGCGGAGACAACATGAAGCAGCGACTACCGCCGACATACTTCTTCGGCGCTATCGTCCTCGCGGTCGCCGTGCACCTCGTGCTGCCGCTGCAGCAACTCTTTCACTTCCCTTGGCGTCTCATCGGTCTTCTGCCGCTTCTTCTCGGCATCCTCCTGAACCTGCTGGCGGACCGGGTCTTCAAGAAGCACGACACCACGGTCAAGCCCTTCGAGGAGTCGACCGCACTTGTCACCGGTGGCGTCTTCAGCTTCACGCGGAATCCTATGTACCTCGGCATGACGCTGATCCTCTTCGGAATCGCCGCGATGCTCGGATCTGCCACAGCCTTTCTCGTCGTGCCGCTATTCGCTGCGCTGCTTGATCGTCTCTTCATCATCCCGGAAGAAGAGATGCTGGACGACACCTTCGGGCAGCAGTTTCGGCAGTACCGGGGCCGAGTTCGCAGATGGCTCTGAACACCGAGCCGTCTAGGCGCCAGCTCGGGCTGCAACTTCCAGCAAGCCTGGCTGGGCAGCTCGTCGCGAACCGCCGGCCAACAACGGCATGCATTCGGGCCGACCGTTGGACGGCGCACTGAACTCACTGGAGGAAGCACCATGATTCGAGGAAGTTGCCTCTGTGGAGGCGTTCAGTTTGAGGCCAAGAAGGTCCCCCTCATTGGGCTCTGCCACTGCTCGCTGTGTCGCAAGGCGAACGGGGCAGCGTTCGAATCGGGAGCCGTTGTTCCCGCGGACGACCTCGAGCTCACGAAGGGAGATGAGCTAATCCAGGCCTACGAGTCGTCCCCTGGAACTCGTCGCTGTTTCTGCCGCGTCTGTGGCTCACGCGCGCCTTCGAAGTCTGCGGACGGCACGCACTATTTCGTGCCCGCGGGCTTGCTCGACGATGATCCGGGTGTCAAGCCGGCTCTCCACATGTTCGTAGGCTCGAAGGCACCATGGTGGGATATCACCGACGACCTACCCCAATTCGAGGAGTGGGTGCCGGGCTACGGACCAGACGATCCGAAGTAGTTCGACGCTGGGCGACGCGCTGCCCTACAACGCACGGGAGCTGCCAATCTGTCATACGGCAGCAAGTACGGAGGCTGATCCTCATGCAAGCAGCCATGCTCTATGGCGGCTCCGCTGTAATCGTTCTCTGGGGCATCGGCCATCTCGTTCCCACGCGAGAGGTGGATTCCGGATTCGGCCCAATCTCCCAGGAGAACGCTCGAATCATCACAATGGAGTGGCTGATTGAGGGCCTCACCTTGTGCTTCCTCGGGATTCTCGTGGCGCTCACAGCTTCTCTGCTCGGCCCCGATCTTCGAGCCACTCACTTGGTGGCCCGCGCCTGTGCGCTGATGCTGCTTGTGCTCGCGGCTGTCTCCTCGTTTACGGGTGCTCGCACCTCGATATTGCCGATGAAGCTCTGCCCTTATGTCAAATCCGCCGTGGCTGTCGTCTTTCTCTCCGCCACAATCCTGTAGAGAGCCGCCATCTAGCTTCGAGCTTGAATTATGACGCCCAATCTCGTTCAGCCAGCACTCAAGGGCTTGCAGCTGACAACGAGCAGCTTGATCCAGTTGGGCGCGGTACGATTCTGGCACCGGGCCGCTGTGCCTCAGCGTTGACAGTCAGCGCTGTTCATTACAGCTGAAGCGCGATCCGTCAGATGGCCGCGCCACAAACCAGACAGGAGACCTGCAATGCTCGATCACATCGGACTACTCGTTTCGGATTATGCGAAGAGCAGACGCTTCTTCGAGAGCGCACTCGGGCCTCTTGGCTACAAGGTCGTGATGGAGTTCGCCGGCTCTACGGCCGGGCTCGGCGCTGAGGGCAAGCCTGATTTCTGGATCTCCGGGGGTGACCCCGTCGCCCAGGTTCACGTCGCCTTCGCCAGTCCAGATCGCACCACTGTAGATGCATTCTACAAGGCTGCACTTGCCGCTGGCGGGCGCGACAACGGCGCCCCGGGAACTCGGCCCGAGTATCACGCAAACTACTACGGAGCGTTCGTCTACGATCCGGATGGCAACAACATCGAAGCGGTATGCCATCAACCCGGGTAGCAGGGCGGTGGCGGCCGCCTGGCTTCATACTTGAAGCGCAAGATCTTCCCATAGCCCCGTCCCAATCCATCAGCCGCTCAACCAGCGGGGGCAGCTGACGGGGAACAGCTCGCTCCATACAGGCGTGTTACCCTCTGGCATCGAAATCATGCGTTTCAGCCATCTGGCCATCAGCCGGGCAGCTGATCGGCGCGCTGTTGGGCGGCTCCAATGATCATGAAACGGGCTATTGCTGCGGCACTCCTTGTTCTCGCCATGGGGACCGTGGTCACTGCGGCTTGGCTCGATAGCCAATTCGAAGAGGCTGACGCGGAAGAGATCTCGTCGCTGGCCGGCCACCTCGGCGCACAGTCGGTTCTAGGTATCTTCGCCCACCCGGATGATGAGATTCTGGCGGCCGGCGCCCTGGCCGACGCGGCATCGAGAGCGGGCTCTGTAGCCAGAATGATAACTGCCACTCGGGGCGAAGCAGGTATTCCCGACGACTCGGTGTGTCGGCCGGAAGATCTCGGTCTCGTGCGTCATGCTGAAGTCCTCAAGCACGGCTACCAGCTCGGCCTGGAGAGACAGCTGGTGTGGCAGTATCCGGATGGCAGCCTCGTCGCACAACTGGAGCAGGTCACGCTGGAGCTGGTTCGCGAGATCCGGTCTCTGCGACCGGATCTCATCATCACCTTTGATCCCGAGAGCGGCTACACGTTTCATCCCGATCACCGCGCGATCGGTGGCGCTGCGACCAAGGCGCGTCGCCTGGCGGCCGACCCGGTGTTCCGACCCGACCTCGGAGCTCCTCACGAGGCTCGTTGGCTCGCGTTCGTTCTCGTGCCACGCCGCATCATGCAGAATTTCGGCGGCGAGCGGGGGACCGAGATCATCCAGCATCAGGTACCCGTTCGATATGCAGTGCCTGTCGATCAGAGAATCAAGACTCGAGCCTGGTCGATTCACGAATCTCAATACGGCTACACGCGTCGCGTCTGGCGAGCGCCTCTGTGGCTGCTCTACTGGTTCTTCGACCAGGAGCACTATGCTATCGAGGAAGCTGGAAGCGCCTGAGAAGGCGCCGCAAGGCGTCCGGTCGCTTCTCTCCCAGAAGAGAAGTTCGATCCGCTAGGCGGCGGGAAGCCGTTGGGTCGGCGGGGCAAGGAACGAGAATGCGGAGTCAGCAACAACTGGGTCGTGCGTTTCGCGAGCTCCACCAACAGGACGTTGCATTCATTATCCCCAATCCATGGGATAGAGGTACGGCGCGATTGCTCGCCCATCTGGGATTCGACGCGCTCGCAACGACGAGCGCGGGTTACGCGTTCTCCCGTGGGCAGGCGGATAACACGATAGGACGCGACGAAATGATGCGGCACGTTTCCGATATCGCCTCAGCTACGGACTTGCCCGTGAGCGGCGATCTCGAAAACGGCTTCGGCGACGATCCACGTACCGTCGGGGAGACGATCCGATGTGCGGCAGAGGCTGGCCTTGTGGGTGGCTCCATCGAGGACTCCACGAATCGACAGGACCCTGCGATCTACGAGCACGAGCTAGCGGTAGAGCGGGTGCGGGCAGCTTCCGAGGCGGCGCGGTCCCTTCCCTTCCCGTTCACGCTTACGGCGCGTTCGGAGAACTACCTTGTCGGCCGCTCGGACATAAAGGACACCATCAAGCGACTTCAGGCGTATCAGGAAGCAGGCGCCGACGTTCTCTATGCGCCAGGCGTCAAGAACAAGGATGATCTTGCGGCGATCGTCTACTCCTTGGATCGACCCGTGAACGTCGTCATGGGCTTGCCGGGCGCTCGCTTGAGCCTTGCGACTCTCACTGAAATCGGAGTAAGGCGCGTGAGCATTGGCAGTGCACTATGCCGGGCAGCCTTGGGCGCCTTGCTTCGAGCGGCCCAGGAGATGCGCGGTCACGGCACCTTCGAGTTTTCGGATCAGGCTGTGAGCTACCGCGACATCAGCTCCATTCTCGAGCACTGAAATCGGTCTTGATACAGCCGACCATCGGGAGATGCAGATGACTCGTCGAGCGACCGCGCAACTGCTGAGCCTTCTATTCGCCGTTACCACGATAGGGTGCGCCTCTCAGGAGCTTCGAGCAGTGATCGCAGCTCGCGAGGCCTATACCGAATGCGTCGCTGAGCACTCCGAATCTCATCCCGACTGCGAGGATCTGAGGCGGCATCATCTCGCGGAGCAGCAACGCTACGAGGAGAACTCACGTCGCGCGTGGAGTTGCGGTCCTCCCCTCGATGAGTGCCCAACTCCCCGTTAGCCCGGATTATTCATGAAGGTTCGTAGCGAGGCCGTGCAGATGCCGTTCTGGGACGAGAAATCGGGGTTTGGCCACGGAGGCGTACTTGCAGTACGTCGAGTAGTCAAACTCCGATTTCTCGTTCCAGAACGAGCAGATGTGCGGCCGCAGTAGGAGCTTCATGAATAATCCG
>JAJDAO010000093.1 GCA_029261835.1 Deltaproteobacteria bacterium
CTCGCCGCGATGCGTGTTGAGCAGGATGTTGTTGGTCATGTTCATGGCGTGGATGCTCCAGCGGTTGTGGCCGCTGGTCATCATGAAGCGCCGCTCGGCGCCGCCGTGGTTCGGCGGCTCCTTGTGGGTGGGCAGCTCTTCGCCCGCCTCCAGGAACCACTCGTGGTCGATGTAGAACTGGGCGCGGCGCACCAGCGTGTCGTAGGGGACCTTGTCCTCGGTGTGCCAGCGCATCGGTGTGTGGATCTCGTCGGGCTTGATGGTCGAGGCCTGGGAGACCCCGTGCCCGACCGAGCCCCAGTTCGTGAAGCGCACGGCGCCCTTCTCGCGCAGTGTTTCGAGCGTCGTGTCCTTGGGCAGGATGCCGTAGACGGCATTATCGCGAATCGCTTCGTCGAAGCGGACCTCCGGATCCCGTAGCGCACCGCCCTGGGAGAGCTGGTCCGAGAGACCCACCAGCGACCGCACGGTGCCGGCGGCGTCCTTGAACTCGCTCATGCCGCGTGCGGCGGCTCGCTCCTCGATCTTCTCGAGCAGGCGGAAGCCGATCTCGACATCGGGCAGCGATTCGCCCGGCGGCGGTATCGCCTTGTCTCCCAGCACGAAGTGCAGGTGGTGCACGGAGGGCATGCTGTGAACCAGCTTTTCGTAGTGCTGGGCGGCCGGCAGAATATAGTCGGAGTAGAGGCCGGTCGTCGTGATGCGGTAGTCGACCGAGACGATCATGCGGAGCTTCGGCCAGAAGTGTTCCAGTAGCTGCTTCTGGCCACCGCGCTGGCGCCGCAGCACGTTGCCGCCCGATTCGAGGAAGACCCGCGGCTCGACCTTCTTGAAGACCGAGGAGCAGTGGACGCCGAACCAGCCCTTTTCGATCGCCTCTTCCACGTAGTCGTCGAAGTTGCGCTTCATCGACGGGTCGTTGTTCTCGGGATCGTTCCAACGCTCCTTGTAGCCGTACTGGAAGTACCAGAGGAAGGCCGGCGGCATCATGTTCCCCATGCCCCCGAGCTCGTTCGCCACCTGGGCCGCGCGATTCAAGATCATCTCGGGCGTCATCGTCGGATCACTGGCGGCCAGCAGCCGGCGCATCGCGATCAGGCCGGCGATGTGTTTCTGGGCTGCCTCCTGGCCCGGACCCTCTTTGCGGCCGATGAAAGCCTCACCGTCCATGCCCATGATGGCCCAGGATCGCGTGCCGGTTCCCTTCTTGCCCCAGTTTCCCGTGAGCCCCAGGAGCAGCGCCATGGCGCGCTCCATCAGGTCGCCGTGATAGTACTTGCCGGAGTTCCAGCCGATGAAGATCTTGGTCTTCCGCGTCGCGACCTTGCGTGCGAGCGCCCGGATGTTCTCCGGCGCGATCTGGCAGATCTCACCGGCTTTCTCGGGTGTGTAGTCCTCGAGATGGCGTTGCAGGACGGCGAAGACCGGTTCCACCTCGACCTGACTTCCGTCCTTCAGCGTCACCGTCCAGGCGCCCTCGAGGGCCGGTGCGACATCGAGCAGGGCCAGCGTGCCTCGCGGCGCTGCCGTGAGCGAGCCCGTGAGTTCGTTCCACCAGAAGAACTGATCCTCGAGATCTCCCTCGGTCGTGTCGCAGCCGCGCAGGAAGCGCCCGTTGTCCTTGCGCACCAGCAGCGGCAGGTCGGTCTGCTCCTGGACGAACTGCCTCTTGTAGATGCCGGCATCGATGATCACCTTGCACATCGCCAGGGCGAGCGCCGCGTCGGTCCCGATGCGAATGGGCTGGTGATGGTCGGCGTGGATCGCCGAGGGGCTGTAATCAGGCGCGATCGTGACGATTTCGCCGCCGTTGTAGCGTGACTCCGCGAGATAGTGGTACCAGTGGATATTCGTGTAGACGGGGTTGGCGTGCCAGATCAGCGTGAGGTCTGCGAGGAACCAGTCATCCATCGAAGCCGTGGGATTGAAGACACCCCAGGTGAGGTGCCAGCCGGGGCTGAAGTCCTGGAACTCGGCATTACCGTCGCTGGTGGGCGTGCCGAGCACGCGACTGAAGAGACGAGCGGGTGCGGCAGCGACCTCGGGTGTGAGCGGCGTGATGATCGACTCGGGACCGCTCTCCTCGATGGCGTCGAGCATGGCATCGGCAATGTCGCCGAGCGCCTCGTCCCAGGAGACCTCCTCGAACTTGCCCTCTCCCCGCTCCCCCACGCGCTTGAGCGGTGTCGTGACGCGATCGGGCGAGTAGTGGCAGTGACTCCAGCAGGCGCCCTTCTGGCAGCCCATGGGGTTTCGATCTGGAATGCCCGCTTCGATTGGACTGTGGATGGCGGCCTGCTCCTCGCGCAGGATCCGTCCGTCCTTTGTGTAGACCCGGAATGGACAACCTCCGGGGTAGCAGTCCACCGAGTGGGTTCCCCAGGTCACCGCGTCCCACGTCCACTTCTGTCGATATCGCTCCGACCAGTCGCCCTCGATCCGCGCCATTACGCCTCCTCGCCTCGTTCAAGCCGGCAGCCCTGCCGGGTTGCCAGCCGGGGGTGAGCCGCAGCGCCGGGAGGCGGTCTCGAATCACGATTCGCGCACGCCGAACTGTCGCTGCGTCCCCTGGGCCCCGGGACCGTTAACCGACGATGCGGGCGAGTTGTTATGACCGAGGTCATGCAGCCGACGCGGCGGAGCGAGCTGCCGGCCGTGAGCGCCTCACGGCCGACGGGCGTCGTCGATCTCGATGCGAAAGACACAGTCTTCATGGCCGAGCGCGACGGATTCGACCATCTCCACGCTGACAGGTCCCACGACGTGGCGCTCCAGGAGCTTTCGCAGCCAGTGCTCCGCGCAGCGGCAGAGAGCCGGCTCGAGAGGGATCACCCGGCGGGTCACGAGCGGACAGACACACTGGCCCGAGTGCAATTCGCGCAGCGTCAGGCGGCTGCCCTCCCGCTCGATCTTGATCTTGCTCGAGCCGCCCATCCGCATGCGTTCCAGCAGCTCGTCGAGGCCGAGATCGGCTGGGAGCTGATAGAGCTCCGCGTAGGCAACCGCGCAGGCGGCGGCCTGGCATTCCATCACCTGGTCGAGTTCGCTCTCGCCGAGGCGATAGACCCCCGCGTAGGTGCCGGCGACGATGCGATCCTGGAAGTCGCGCACCATCTTCTCGACCGGATTCTCCGCCACCAAGCCTTCCTCCCGATGCGTCGACGGCAGCTTCCCCTCTGGCGCTGCGATCCGTTATGACAGCCGTCACATCCGCACAGCCTCTCGCCCGCGGGGATCCCGACTATTGGAGAAGCTTCTTGAACTCGCGCGCCAAGGAGGGTAAACAAACGTTTGATCGTATATTCATAGCGGTCCGACGCGGGGCCGCGAATCGGCCTTTGCGGCGGGTGATGGAGCCAGGGAGAGAGCAGATGGCGGTAGTCGATGCGAGGCGAAGGCGGCCACTGCGGCGGGTCGTGCCGCCCGGAACACAGTCCACGCGGGATCGCATCCTCGACGCGGCGGAAACTCTCTTCGGGCAGAATGGGTTTGCCGGCACCGCCATGCGGGACGTCGCCGCCGCCGTCGGCCTCAACCCGGCGAGTCTCTACAACTACTTCAGCGGGAAGAAGGGGCTGTACGAGGCCGTGCTCGAGCGTGGCCTGCGGCCGGTTCGAGAGTTGCTCGATTCACTCGCCAGCAGCGATTGGTCGCCGGCCAGCCTCGGCGCCGAAACCGAGGAGTTCATGCGGCGCATGGCGGAGCGTCCCCAGCTCCCCAGACTGCTTCTCCACGAGTCTTTGACCGGCGGCGAGAATCTCAGACGTCTGACGCACAACTGGCTCGCCCCCCTCTTCGCGCGCGCGCTGGTGACCGTCCGGCACAGCCGCACGTTGAGGAAGTGGCAGGAGGACGAGCTGCCGCTGTTGTTGATGGCGTTTCACCATCTCATCCTGGGTCACTTCGCGCTGACCTCGCTGATGCAGGAAGTCTCCGGAGAGGACCCCCTCTCGCCGGCTGCCGCCGAGCGCCACGTTCGCTTCATGCGCCGGGTGGTGCAGCTTCTCGTCTTCGACGAAGCGGTCGGGACGCCAGAGCAGACGGAGACGCTCTTCGCGGCGTCGTGAGTGGTTCTCGCGCACGCCTCAGGGCGACGGCAATTCCGATGCGGAGTCCGACTCGGGCCCGAAGGGCTTGAAGGTCAGGATCAGCGCTGGCAGCAGCAGGAAGTTCGCCACGAGGGCTACGAAGATCGTGCTGGCGAGCAGTACGCCGAAAGTGGCCTGGCTGTCCATCGAGGAGAGCAGGGAGACGAGGAAGCCGAGCACCAGCACCGCCGACGTGATGAAGAGCGCCCGTCCGACATCATTCAGTGACAACGCTAGCGCTTGCGCGTAGTGCCCGCTGCGCATGAACTCGTAGCGGTAGCGTGTCACGAGATGCATCGTGTCATCCACGGCGATGCCGATGGCGACCGGAGCGACGAGGAGTGTCGTGTAGCTGAGCGGGATGCCAAGCCAGCCCATGACGCCCAGCGTGAGGATCACCGGTGAGAGATTCGGGATCATCGAGAGAAGTCCGGTCTTGAGGGAGCGGAACAGTAGACACATCAGCAGCGTGATGACGCTGAATGCCGCCAGGAAGCCGCGGAGCTGGCTCTGCGTGATGTAGTCCATCAGTTGAACCCACAGGGCACCGATTCCCGTGGCGCTGAGTTCTGCCGTCCGGACCGGCTGGTCGGTCAGGTAGTCCTGTAGCTGATCGGCCATTCGATCGATTCGGCTCGATTCGACCCACTTGCAGCGTAGGTCGAGCGCCGCGCGCGCATAGTCACTCGAGATGTAGTCTTGAAGCTCGTCACCACCCGACATCTCGTAGACGAGGAGATACTGAGCGACGAGCTCCCGCGTTTCAGGCAGCACGTAATAGCTCGTGTCACCGTCGTGGAATGTCTGGTTGATGTCCTTTATGAGGTCGACGATCGAAAAGGTCTTGCGAACGACATCCGCCTGTTGATCCGCCTCGAGCTGGAGCCGCTCGATCTCGCGCAATACGGCCGGCTCCTTGATGCCGTCTGGCTCGCCGGTGTCGAATAGGTAGACGAAGCTGTTCGTGCCTCCCATTACCTCGTCGGCGTATTCCGTGTCACGACGGACCCTCATCTCCTCGGAGAAGTCGGTCATGAAGTTCGAGTCCACCCGGAGCCGAGTCATCCCGATGATCGAAATCACGAAGACTCCGAAGAAGAAGACGATGATCCCCCAACGCCGACTCACATCGAAGTCGGCGACGGCGCGCAGCGCACGCTCGAAGAAACGTCCCCCCTTGGCCTCGATCAGCTCCCGATCGATGGTCGCTCGTTTGTGTCGACGCCGGCCCAACGAGAGGAAGACGACCAGCAGCGTGACGGAGAGAGCGAATGCCGCCAGGACGCCTACCGCGGCATAGACTGCAAAGTGCGCGAGCGTCTTGATCGGCGCGATCGCCATCGCAGCAAAGCCGGCGGCGGTGGTGAGGCTGGTGAGTAGGCACGGGGGGCCGACGAGATAGAGGGTGCGGCGCACCGCCTCGCGCCGATCGCCGAGCTTGGAATGATAGGAGCGAAACTCCGAAACGATGTGCACGGCATCTGCCACGCCGACCGCGATGAGCAAGTTCGGCAGCATCCCGAATACCAGATCCAGGTTCCAGCCCAGCAGCCCGATCGTTCCGATCGAAACCGTCAGACTCAGTGCGACCACGGCGAGAGGCCCGACTACGCCAATCGGGCGGCGGAAGAAGAAGAGGAGCGTCAACGCGATCAGCAAGAAGGTGATGCCACCGAGCTTCGCGCTGTCGGAAGCGGTTACGAGGTTGATCACGGCGTTGAGCGGTACGTCGCCCGTGTGGTAGAAGACGAAATCCGAGTATTCGGGGCGGGCCAGAATCTCCTCGATCTTCTCGTATGTGACTTGGGGGTAGAGGTTTCCGAATCCGTCTCCGCCCGCCGGGTCGAAGCGGATCTCGTCGAGTGGATCGACGCTGGACTTCTCCATCTCGATGATGACGGCGGCGTGCCGCGCGTCTTCGCTCACCAGGCCCCCGACATAGAGGGGCTTCAACAGCACTTTGTCTCGAATCTCGAGTAGCGCCGCCTGGTCGTCTGGGAAGTCCTCCAGCAGCTCGAATATCTCGAGGCCGCCGTCGACCGGCTCCATGAACTCCACGTTGGCGAGGCTCGTCACCTCACTGATGAAAGGGACCTCCTCCTCGAGCGTCTCCGTGAGTTGCTGGATCCGTCGCATCACCTCGAGATTCCAGGGGCCGTGTGGCTTGCCGGGTACCTCGTAGAGGATGTAGGACGTCTCGTCCGAGCCGAAGTCGTCGCGGTAGCGGTTGTAGGCCGAGTACACCCGGTCGTCGGTGTCGAAGTAGTTCTCGAAGCTGTTGTCGAAACGGGCGAATGAGGCTGCGAGGACGAAGAGGGCCAGGACGCCCAGGCTGGCGGCGAGAACCGTGCCGCGGTGGTCGTAGGACCAGCTCCCGATTCGTTCGAACGCACTGCTCAGACGTTCGATGTAGTCGTCGCCGTTCACGTGCCCGTACTCCCAGCGTGCAGTGCCACCGCGGACACCGCCGCCAGCTACCCACCAATACTGCGGTCAGACTGCGAATTCGTAGTGCGACGGGGGCCGCTGGCCCCCTTCGCGAGCCGGATGAGGCCGCCATCGCCATGGCGGAGGCGAGTTCAGCACAGCCGTCTCGGCCTGCGGGATGACCGCCGTCATACCTTCTTGTCGCGGCTTGCCCTTTTGCGCGAGCGCGGCGAAGGTACCCTCTCTTTCTATCAGGCGGGCAGGGCCCCGGAATGCCTTCGCGATTCGGGGTGAGCTCGGGATGGAGTTGAACCATGACGAATTCGAGCGCCGAGGAATGGGACCAGGTTGTCGACCTCTTGATTGTCGGCTCCGGAGCGGGCGCGATGACTGCGGGTCTGGTGGCTCACGATCGAGGCGGCCGGGTGCTCCTGATCGAGAAGAGCGACCGCTACGGCGGCTCCTCTGCGATGTCGGGTGGCGGTCTGTGGGTGCCGCGCAATCACCTGATGAAGGCGGCGGGCGTCGAGGATAGCTCCGAGGATGGACTGGCCTATCTCAAGGAAATCACCGACGGTGTGGTGCCCGAGGAGAAGTTGCGCACCTACGTCGATGTGGCTCACCAGGTCGTGGAGTATCTCTGCAGCGAGACCCGGGTCGAGCTCGTCTCCCTGCCCGAGTACGCCGACTACTACCCGCGCGCGGCAGGGAGTCGCCCAGGTGGCCGCGCACTGGACCCGGAGAACTTCAGCGCCAAGCTGCTGGGCGATGACTACCTGAAGATGCGAGACCAGAACCCGCAGATGCTCATCATGGGGCGAATCTTCATGACCATCTTCGAGGCCCGTACGCTGCTCACACGCGGGCCGGGCTGGATGGGGCTCACGATGAAGCTGATGGCTCGCTACGCGGCGGATATCGCCTGGCGCCTGAGGTCCAAGCGGGATCGCAACCTCGCCATGGGCAACGCGCTGATCGGCATGCTGCGCCGCTCGCTGATGGACCGCGACATTCCGCTCTGGCTGGAGACGCCGGCCCGCGAGCTCATCGTCGAGGATGGTCGGGTGGTGGGTGTACTGGCCGATCGGCATGGGCGAATGATCCGCATTCGCGCCGAGAAGGGTGTCGTGCTGGCGGCCGGCGGCTTCGAGGGCAGCCAGGCCATGCGCGAGAAGTACCTCCCGAATCCGACGGCGGTCGAGTGGTCTTGCGCGAACAAGAACAACACCGGTGACGCCATCGAAATGGCGAGCGGCGTGGGTGCTGCTCTGGAGCTGATGGATGAGGGCTGGTGGGGACCGACCACCGTAGTGCCCGGCGAGCCGGACGCGCGCATGCTCGTGATCGAGAAATCCCTGCCCGGCGGCGTAATGGTCAACAAGAACGGGCAGCGTTTCGTCAACGAGGCCGCACCGTATATCGATGTCGTCAATGCCATGTACGCCAACGATTCGGCGCAGACGCCTTGCGTTCCCGCCTACCTCGTCTTCGATGCCACCTATCGGCGGAACTATCCGGTGGGCCCGATGTTTCCCGGCATGCAGCAGCCGGACTCCATGCTGAGCAGCTCGCTCAAGCAGGGCTGGCTGAAGAAGGCCGGCAGTCTCTCGGAACTGGCGGAGCAAATGGGCGTCGACGCAGCCGGTCTGACGGCCACCGTCGAGAAGATGAACGAGTACGCGCTCACGGGTAAGGACCTCGACTACGGCCGTGGCGAGACCGTCTTCGACCGCTACTACGGCGACGAGAACGTGAAGCCCAACCCCTGTCTCGCGCCGATCGAAAAGCCCCCGTTCTACGGCCTCGAGGCCTTTCCCGGCGAGCTCGGTACCAAGGGCGGTATCAAGACCGATGTCAGGGCGCGGGCCGTGACCGAGTCGGGGGAGACCATTCCGGGGCTCTACGCCATCGGCAACTGCTCGGCCTCCGTGATGGGGCGAACCTACCCGGGAGCCGGTGCCACGCTTGGCCCGGCGACCACCTTCGGCTACATCGCGGCACGCGATGCGATCGACGGGAAGGACGAGTGAGGCGATAGCGTGAGAATCGAGACCGTAATGCTCGGCCCGGATACCGATCAGTATGCGGGCGACGGACAACCGCCCGCCAGCATCGGCGGCATCGCCGCCGCTGCGCGTCGCATGGAAGCGTTGGGCTTCGACTGCGTGACGGCACCCGAGGCGGGGCACGATCCGTTCCTCCCGCTGGCGATCGCCGCTGAGCACACGGAACGCGTGCAGCTGGCGACAAACGTGGCGATCGCGTTTCCCCGCAGCCCGATGGTGACCGCGCAGATCGCCTGGGACCTGCAGCAGCTGTCGGGCGGTCGCTTTGCAATCGGACTCGGCACCCAGGTCAAGCCGCACAATGAGAGGCGCTATGCGGCGCCGTGGATCGGTCCGCCCGGCCCGCGTCTGCGTGAGTATCTGCTCTGCATGAAGGCCATGTTCGACAGCTTTCAGAGTGGAACACGGCCCGATTTCAAGGGTGAGTACTACCAGTTCAGCCTGATGCCGCCCTTCTTCAATCCGGGGCCCATCGAGCACCCGCACGTGCCGATTCAGATTGCGGCCGTGAATCCCTACATGGGCCGCCTTGCCGGAGAGCTGTGCGATGGCTTGCGGCTGCACCCGATCGCAACATTCCGCTTCGCACGCGAGGTCGTCGTGCCGGCGATTGCCGAGGGCGCCGAGACGGCCGGCCGCGATGTCTCGGAGATCGATCTCATCGGGGCTCCGTTCCTCGCACTGGCGCGCGATGAGGAGGGCGTCGAGTCAGCCAAGCGAGCTCTCAAGCAGCACATCGCCTTCTATGGGTCGACGCCCACGTATCACTCCGTGCTGGATTTCCACGGCTGGAGCGAGATTGGCCAGGCGCTCCACAAGCTCTCGCGAGAGGGCCAGTGGAAGCAGATGCCGGACTTGATCACTGACGAGATGCTGCATGAGTGGGCCATCGTCGGCACCCACGAGGAGCTGGTCGACAAGGTGCTCGAGCGTTGTGGCGACCTCTTCTCGACGGTCTTGCTCGATCTGCCGCCGAGCCTACGCGATGACGATGATTGGGTGCGCGACACCGTGACCGCATTGCACGCGTCCGGCTAGCCCGGATCGGATACGGAAGGAGAGAGCTGACATGGGCTCGCAGGACGAATACCTCTTCGAAATGGACGAGGGCGTTGGTATCGTCACCCTGAATCGCCCGGAGCGGATGAATCCGGTTCACTGGGATCTCTGCAAGGACCTGAGTGCGCTCTTCCACAGACTGCGCACCGACGACGACGTGCGGGTCATCGTGCTGCGCGGTGCTGGCGGGAACTTCTCGTCCGGCGGCGATGCCGAGTTTTTGAGCGGCAACTCGGATCGACCCATTCCCGGTCTTTCCGAGCAGCCTCTCGAGCGTTACCAGCGCAAGACGCCGGCTGGCGCGTTTGCCGAATTCACCCGCTGGATCATCGAGGTCGGCAAGCCTGTGATCGGGGCTGTCGAAGGCGTCTGCATGGGCGCGGGGCTCGCCTACGCGCTCGCCTGTGATCGCCGCTTTGGCGATAGCACCGTGCGCATGAGCGCCGCCATGGTTCGCCTGGGCTTTGCGCCCGACTGCGGGATTACGTACTTCCTGCCCCGCGTGGCACGGTTGCCGATGGCTCTCAATATGATTACAACGGGGCGGATCGTGAAGGCGGAGGAGTGCTTCAAAGAGGGGCTGATCGACGAGCTGGTCGAGGACGGGCAGGCGTTGCCCGCGGCGCTCGCTTACGCGAAGAAGCTGGCCGAGGGCCCCAGCGTGGCGGTCGATCTGGCGCGGCATTTCATCTATCGATCGCTGGGCTCGAGCTTGGACGAGATGCTCGACTACGAGGGCGTGGCGGCTGTCATGTCTGCCCTGACCGTCGACGCCCGGGAGGGGACGAGCGCCTTTCTGGAGAAGCGCAAGCCGAAGTACAAGGGCTACTGACCGGCCGCAGCCGCCGGGCGCCCGAGGAGACGCGGGAGGCGAGGACATGAGCGGCAAGTCGACCGGCGGGACACCTGAGCCCGAGCGTTCGCTGGTGGGACGACTCAGCGAGTTGCTGGAAGCCGTAACGGGCGAGCTCGCCGAGCGCCTCAAGCAGCTCGCGTTGGATGCGACGAGCGCGTCGCTCAGTGCGGGGCAGGCACTCCTCGAGAGGCCGGATGATGCCGGGCTGGCGCGTGAGGCCGGCGCCTATCTGCGCGAATTGCGCGAGCTCGCGGGGCTCACGCTGGACGAGCTGGCCGAGGCGCTCAAGCTGGAGGATCGCACCCTCTTGAAGGCCGTGGAGGAGGGGACGGCCACGCTCTCGTTCGAGTTCGTGCTGCGATTGGCCGCCATTCTGGCGCGACACGACCCGGTCCCATTCCTCATCCGCTTCACGCGGACCTACAACCCCGAGGTCTGGCGGGTACTGGAGGACGTCGGAGTCGGTCGGCTACCGCTCCACTTCGAGCGCGAGCGGCGCTTCATCAATATCTTTCGCAGCCACGACAGTGCGCGAAGGCTCTCAGAGGAGGACTTCGCCCACGTACTCGACTTCACGCGCTCCGCCTTCGAGCTCGCCCTGCATCACACCGCCTCGGGCGAGCGGGCTCACGCCCGCGACAAGGCAGAGCCGCAATAGTGCACCGCCGCACTGGCGGCGCGGCTCACGGTGCGTGGCTCGTGCCTGTGCCCGAGCTCGCATCGGGAGTCGCTGCCAGCTGGGGATCGAGGATCTCGATCTTCGCCTGGGCGCGAAGCTCCTCTCGCCAGGCTGCGACTCGCTCTTTGCCCCGCTCTTCAGCGAGCTTCTTCTTGAGCCGCTCCGCCACCTCTTCGTACGTCAGCTGACGTGGCGGGACGAGGCGTTCGACCGTCAGCAGGTAAATGCCCTTGAAGGCACGAATCGGCTGCGACATCTCACCTTCGGTCAGAGACCAGAGCGCCGCGTCGAGTGGGCTCTCGAGCTGACCCGGATGGACGACGCCCAGCAGTTGATTCTCGGCCGCAGGACTCTCTCCTGACTCCTCCTCGCCGGTGGCGACCTTGGCGACGAGCGTCTCGATGGGCTCGCCGGCGAGAAACCTCTCTCGCAGTCCTTGCCCCCGCTCCGCCGCCTTGCGCCAGTCCTCGTCGCTGCGCTCCAGCGGGGGGACGGGGAGCAGGATCTGCCTGACAACTGCCTGGCGCGGCAGCCGGAACGTGGCTCGGTTCTCTTCGTAGTACTGCAGTGCCGCGTCGTTTTCGACGGGCTCTGCCGACGCCGCGGCGTGCTCTTGCGCGAGCGCGATCAGCCGCTTGCGCTTCAGTGCGGCCTTCAGCTTCTTCTCGCTCGCATTGCTGTTCTTGATGCGCTTCTTGAGAGCATCCTTGCCGCCGTGTTGCTGCGCCAGCTTCTCGTAATCGAGCTTGACCTCTTTACGACTCACCTTGAGCTTTTGCCGCTTCGCGTATTGATACTGGAGTTCCTCGTCGATCAGACTCTGCAGTGCGCTGCGGCGCAGAGTCATCTGATCTTCCGCGCTCACCTCGCCGTGGAAGCTCGTCCACGGAAGCAGCTTGGCCTTCTCGGTCTCCACCTGTCGCCGGTTGATTTCGCTCTCGTCCACACGGCACACCACCTCGTCCCAGAAGACGGCCAGCTTCGTCTGCTCATCGCCATCGGCGGCCGCACCGCCCACGAGCGCGCAGAGCAGTCCGAGCAGCAGGAGACCGCGGAACAGCAGGGTGCCGATTTGAGAAAGGCTGTTGGGCTTCATTTCAGTAGTCGAACTTCGGAGTGCCGTCGTTTCGCAGGTCATGTTCCTCTCCGTGGCATACCAGAACGCAGCTTCCTTTGAAGGTGCCATTGTCTCGGAACTCGAGCACGCCTCCGAATGGCGTGACAACCGAGGTATCGAAGTTGATGAGGTGGCTGTTGTTCGTGCTGTTCCCATCCAGAGAGGAGACACCGTGCGGGTCGTGACAGACCCCGCACCCCACGTCCTCGCCCCTGATGTGCTCGTCGTGCTCCCCAAAACTCTCGTCGTTCAGGATGCTCGTCGCGCTGTGGCACTTGAAGCAGAGGTCGTAGAGGTTCTGCGAGTAGTTGACGCCATCCAGCGTGTTGTACTGACGCTCCAGAATATGCTCGTAGCTGGAGCCGTGTGGGCCCGCTGGTCCAGTGCCACCCGCGCCGGGACCATCGCTGGCGGCGTGACAGTCGGTGCAGTAGATCCGACTGTTCGTGGTGAGCGGAGAGAGCAGGCTCGGGACGGAGGTGTTCTTCCCTATGGAGACGATCGGATGATATGACGGGTTGGCGCTGTCGAACTGCAGCCGCTTGTCGGTTCGCGTGTACTGGCGGGTGATTACCGCGTCGGACATGGAGAACTCGCCGTGACACTTGTAGCAGAGCTCGTACTCGTAGCTGATGTCCTCCACAGACTGGCCGTCCTGCGCGATGCCGCTTGCGCCTCGTAGCGTTCCGTTTGCGACGGGTGCCGTCGCCGGCGTGTCGGTCGCGCTGTGGGGATCATGGCAGTCGCTGCACTCGACGTGCTCGATCATCGGCACCGTGGCGTCTTCGTTGGGCGTGTGCTCATCGGTCGTTAGCTCGACCGGGTGGTGAAAGGGCATCGTGATCTGTGACTGGATGTCGGTGGCCGCCACGTTGCTGTTGTGGCACGCGAGGCAGTTGTCCTCCTCCGCGCCGTAGTTGAGGACCCACTGGCTGCTTCCGGCCGAATGCGGGCGATGGCAATTCTCACAAGCGTTGTCCTGGACGGTCGTGAAGTCGGTGTGGGGCCAGGGGTCGGGCGTCACATTGCTCCAGGTCGCGGTCGAGGTCGCGTGGCTGGAGCTGGCCCAGTTCGGAGGATCGTGGCAGACGAGACAGAGCAGTGAGCCCTGGGTGGGCGCCACCAGAAATTTCCCGAAGCCCGCCTCGTGCGGATCGTGGCAGGACGTGCACTGGAGCTGGCCGAAGGGATCGAGACGAACGGCACCCGTCAGCAGACTCGGATCGACCAGATCGGGATTGTTGGCGGCCAGGATCGTGTCGTACTCGAAAGAGATCGGGTGGTCGTCGCGCAGGTCCGTTCCGAGCTGGCTGGATCCCACCGGCAGAAAACGGATGCCCCCGACGAAACCGATCTCGACCGGTTCGCTCAGCACCTCTCCCAGGGCGATCGTGCCGTCGTGGCACGACAGGCAGAGCTTGCTCGCGCCCGTCGGTTGACCCACGGTCGCGCGCAGCGTCGCGCTGTCGTACGGAACGTAGGTCGATGTCGGATCGTTTCGGTTCCAGAGCACGCCCCCACCCTGGGATGCCTGGTGGGGCGTGTGGCAGAAGACGCAAATCCGGCTCTCGCTGGTGGCCCGGATCGCGCCGGGACCCGCGGCAGAGAGATTGTGTACGGTGTCGCGGATGCCCGCCCACGCCGCACCGGCCAGCAGGCCGGCGAGCAGTGCGAAAGCCGCGAGTGTCAGTCGGACAAGAAGTTTCATACTCAGATCACTCCCCGAGATAGTCGAAGACCTGAATTCGCTGGTTGTAGGCGTCCGCTACGTAGACCCGTTTTCCGTCGACGATCAACAGGCCGGCCGGGAGCCAGAATGATCCGGGGCTCGAGCCGTGATCGCCGAAGTAGAGCAGCAGCCGCCCCTCTTCGTCAAAGATCTGAACGTTGTCGAACATCGCGTCGACCACGTATATGTGACCATCGGCATCGATCGCGACTCCCTTGGGCTTCGAGAGTCCGCCGGGACCCACACCGAGCTCTCCGAATGTCGCGAGGGCCGCTCCGGATGTATCCAGGAGCTGCACGCGGAAGTTCAGCGTGTCGGAGACCAGAAGCTGGCCGTCCGGGGTGAGGGCCAGGTGGGTCGGGAAGTTGAACTCACCCGGGGCCGAGCCGCGCTCGCCGAAGCTGCGCGTGACATCTCCGCCGGCGTTCAGCGCGAGGAGCTGGTGGCTGCCGGTGTCCACCACCCAGAGAAGACTGGTCCGCGGGTCAAATGCCAGGCCGGTCGGACGCTCGAGCCGGCCCCCTGCGCGCCATTCGTCGAGTGCCTTGCCGTCTCGGTCGAAGCGCCGGATGACGCCGCGCGCCGAGTCGGAGACGTAGGCGACGCCTTGGGGATCGATCGCCACCGCGATCGGCGAGTCGAGGGCGTCGTCGCCTCGCTTCGGAAGCGCCCGATAGCGGCCCTTCTCGATATCGAAGACATGCACCCGCCTGGCGCCCGGGTCCGTCACCCAGAGTCTGCCCTCGGCGTCGCTCGCCAGACCGTGGGGGCGAATGAGCTTGGGTGTATGCCGCCCCGATAGCCAGTTCCAGAGACGGCGAATTGGGCTCGACCGGATGCCGAGGTCGACTGGGCCGCGGATCTCGCTGCGATAGCGGATGCGCGCCCTCTCCGGGGGTTGCGGCCACACGCGTTGGGCTGCGGTGGTCGCTTCGACCTGGCTGCTCGTCGTTGTCTGGCAGCCGAGTCCGACCAGGGCCGCGATCAGCAGAACCAGGATCGGGCCGACCACTCGGCGCCCCACTCGAACCGAAAGTCGCGACACACTCGGTAGGACAGCCATGCTAGAAGGGCCTCTCGACGCGGAAGAATAGCGTGTTGATGATCTCGTCGGTCTTGCGTGTCACACCCAACTTCGAGTCCGTCTGACGCCAGTTGAGCCGATCTTGGAGATTGAATCGCAGGCGTCCGTACTGGTATGAGAGCGTGATGGTGCTGGTGGCGCCAAGGCTGTCCTGCTCCGGCTGGTCGAGCCATCGGAGCAGGAAGCTGCCGCGCGCGACGATCCGGTACGGCAGCACGATCCCGCCCGTCAGATTGAATGAGACGGCCTGTGTGAGGCGGTCGACGTCGGTGATGCGGTCGCGGTCATAGCCGGCGCCAGCGCCGAGCGTCGATAGGCGAGTCGGCCGAAAGCTCACGTCGTGCGAGAGGCTGAAGCGCTCTCTGGGCGTGATGAGCGACCACAGGCGTTCGTACTCGAAGCGGGTTCGGGTGTTGCGATAGCGGAACTCCGCCAGCGCGAGCAGCCGCTTCGTATCGTCCAGTGAGAACTGATCACGCTTGCCCTGGAGGAGGGTCTGGTCCGTATGAGTATGGCTGACGTCGACAGTGAGGTGGTCCCAGAGGTTCAGGGAGAAGCCCGACGCCAGCGTGACCGTCGTGAACTTTCGAGAGGGCTCCGTGCGGTAGCTGTACTGCACCGACATCGTCGTTTCGTTGGTCATCAGAGGGCTGCCGGGCACGACCCGGATGGTCTTGAAGAGACCCTGGGCGTCCGCATCAGCCACGGTGTAGTCCGTATTCAGGTCATATGTGGTCGCGCCGTCCTCGCTCGTGACCTTGAGAGTGCCATCGATGGGCGGCTTCTTCAGCAGGATCGAAAACGTGTCCTGCACCGGGTGGGTCTCGGTGATGGGGATGACGGCGTCCTCGACATCCTCGTCCGTCTGCAGATACTGCGGCCGAAATCGCAGACCGAACGAGCCTCCGGGAATCTTCTTCCTGTAGTCGAGCCCCCCCCCGCCGCCGGCGGTCCAGATCGTGCCGAAGTCCGAGTTCGAATAGCTTCCGAGCACGTTGGCGGAGCTCGTGAGCGACTCGTAGAGCACGTGCGAGACATTGCTGCTTCCCGTGTGCGAGACCACGCTGAAGCCGCGACTGTCCTGGTAGGTGAGGCCGTAGGTGTAGTCAGACGAAAAGGTCCGCGTATGCTCCAAACGGAGATGTTCATTGGCGGACAGCGCCAGCGTGTCGATCGTTCCGCCGGTGTTGTTCAGGAAGAACTGGCTTCCGAGCTCGCCTCGCGCCAATCTCCGCTGTTGTGAGAAGCGAAGGTCGTGACGCGAAGATTTCGTTCCAATCGGTCCGTTTCTGCTTGTGATGTCCTTCCAGTTGTATCGCAGGAGGTTGCGGGTGGTCTCGGACTTGTTGTCCGTGGCGAACTCGACCTCGTGTCGATCACGTGTGTTGTCGCGGACACCCGCGAAGCTGCTGGCCTGCGTCTCCTGATAGCGGTAGGAAGCACGCGCTGGCATCTTGAAGCTGCCGATGGCCAAGTCCCGCAGCGTGAGCCCCCCGCCCGTGCGGAAGGTCTCGACGACCTGACGCGGTGCGAAAGGCGAGTTGACCTGGGAGCGCAGTTGGCTCGCGAAGAAGGACAGCGGGTAGGGCTTGTATGGCAGAATGCCCAGATTCACGTCGTAGTTGAGCTGGTTCAGGAAGCTCTCGGTCGATTCGCCGCGGCTGGAACTCTGGAAGTCCTGATTGAAGATCACGCCGAAGTCAGCGGCGAGAATCGCCAGGGCCGGGTGGTAGAGCCAGCCGCTGCCGCCCAGGTTGATCTCCTGCTCGAGGACCGTCTGGATTTGATCCTGATCCTCCTGGCCAGTGGTCTCGCGCGATTCGCTATCGAGTCCGAGACCGGCGGCGACTTCGCCGTGGACCTCGCGGATCTTGTAGAAGGGCATGCGTCTGCGACGGGCCTCGGCCGGGTTGGCGAGCGCCAACGACAGCCCGATCAGCAGGCAGAGCACGAACGCCCACAGCCGGAGCGTGTGCGGAGCGCCGTCGATTCTCCCGCTGCTCCGCCCCGGCCTCTTGGGGCGGGGAGCGGAGTCGAGCCGCCGGGGATGCGTCATGCCGCACCCTCCGGCTCACCCTCGTCCCGCTCGTCCTGCTCCGTTTCCGCCTCTACCTCCCACTCGGAACGCGGGCGCAGGATCATGCGATCGGGGCCGCGGTGGGGGTCGTGGCAGCGGGTGCAGTCCCGCACCACCACCGCGACCTTCTCTTCTTCTCCTTCCTCTCCTCGCTCCCGCGCCTGGCGGATGCGTTCGCGGAACGCGCTGATCTGCTTGGGTGAGGGATAGCCGGTCTCGGGCTCGACGGGGCGGTGCTCCTGTGTGTCGAGGAGCTCGTCGCGCAGGTGGCATTGGCTGCAGAGGCGAGCAGAAGGTTCATAGACCAGCAGGTCGGCGTAGTCCGACGAATGTGGCTGGTGGCAGAGGACGCACCAGCCGGCGGCCACGGGGCCGTGGGTCCACAAGTCGGCATTGCCCGGTGCGTCCACGGAGTAATCGGTGTGGCAGCGGAGGCAGAGCTCGACGACCGGTACGTGCAGGCGCCCCGCCTCGGCCAATTCGGCGCTGGCGCCAATGCCCTGGCCGCCGTCAGTCGAGTCGCGGAAGCCGCTGGCGCGAGACAGGTCATGGCAACGAGAGCACTCTTCAGCGGCGAAGGGGCCATGCGTGAAGCGAGCGAGCTTCTCGACTCGCCCGCGGCGGCCGCGTTGTTCGCTCTGGACTCTGGCCGCGACCTCCGCCTCCTGAACCACGGCCAGCTCTGCCGCACGCGCGCGCTCTTCGGGTGTCATGTAGGGCGGGACGCCGTCGAACACGAAATCGAGCACAGCGTGTCGGCGCACCGGGCTACAAGCCGATGCGACCAGTACCAGCACAAACACCGACACCAGCACCAGCCCTGGCACGCCCACGCGACAGAGCGACTCGAGATTTCGCATGATGCTCAATTGAGATCAATCCTCGGGTAGCGGAACGTCGGGATAGGCATCGGGATCCTTCGGATTGACGAAGCCGTAGACCGCCAGCTTGTTGGGGCCGTAGTTGTTGGCGACCAGGATCACGTACTCGAGCTCGAATTCGTCGTCTACGAGGCCGTCGAAGTGGCGGTTCAGCTCGTAGCTGATGCTCAGCGAGGCGGGCAGGTACATGTTGCCCGGCCCGACCCCCGCACCACCGAAGGCGAGCAGCACCTGTGCGTTGCTGTTGTCCCAGATCTGAACGTTTTCGAAGGCGGCGTCGGCCACATAGAGATGCCCCTCGCGATCGATCGCCATTCCCCGCGGCCTGGCGAAGGTTCCCGGGCCGTCTCCGAGGAAGCCGTAGCTCTGGACGAAGTTGTACTCGGCGTCGAACTCCTGGATCCGAAAGTTGGCGGCGTCCGTGACATAGAGATGCCCGTTGTCATCGCGCAGGATACTGGTGGGGATGTTGAACTCGCCGTCGCGCGGTCCGAACTCGCCGAAGGTCTCGACCCGCTTCGTCGTGTATCGATCGTAGATCTCGACTCGGTGCTCGAGTCGATTCACGATGAAGAGACGTTGCTCGTCCACGGCTACGCCGGCGGGGTGAAGCTCGTCCGGATTGCCGAAGGCGCGAACGAACTCGTCCTTCTCGTTGAACTGCACGACCTGATTGCGGCCGGTGTCGGCGATGAACTTGTTGCCGGCAGCGTCGATTGTGATTGCCACGGGCACGCGCAGCTTTCCGGCCCCACGGTCCCTCAGACTGTCGAAGCTGAGCTCCGCCAGGTCGATCACGATCACGGTGTCCCAGCCTGGGTCCGCCACGTAGATCGTGTCCTTGTAGGACGCCACCGCCGTCGGCTTCCGGAAGGCCCGATTGCCCTTGACGTCGCCGACGAGAAAGGTCACGAGGGGATTGCTGCTGCCCTCCACGTCTTCGCTGCTCGTGATCGATTTCAGGAACTGGATCCTCGGCCGCTGGGGGGCGGCGGGGTAGAAGACGGGGCCGTCGTCTACCCCGGTCGTCGCACAGCCGCCGAGCATGGCGCCGAAGACTGTGCCCGCGAGCAGCACGACGACGCTTCGGGACATCCGGGCCGAAACGCGACGAGCGCGATGGATGGGAGAGAGAGGATTGTGGCAGTGGCGTTTCATGTGAGTAGCTCCAAGTTGTCCGCGATTCAGCGAACTCGAATGCGAGAGGGGATCGCCTCGGTGCGGCTGTATTCGACAGAGAGGTGGCAGCTCGTCTCGCAGGTCCCGCCCGACTTCGTAGGAGTGAACCGGAGGGTCAGCACTTCCTTGCCGTACGGCATACCGTTGCGAATCAATCCCGGGCCCCGGGCCCGATGCGGCGCGTGGCACAGTCCGCAGCTTCGGCCGCGCTTCGGCTTGGCGACATGGCGATAGTGAAGGTTGTCATCACCGTTTCGAAAGCCGGTGGTCGAAGTCGTGCGCTCCTCCTCGACCAAGGCGGCGTCGTGACAGGGCTCCCAGCAGGAGGAGTAGCTCGGACGCTCGTACTGCGCGTAGGCGCCGGTGGGCAGCGCGCCTCGCAGCAGACCTGGCCGGTTCTCGGCGTGAGAGAGATGGCAGGCACTGCAGCGTCCCTCCTCCGTAGGCGGGCCGTGCAGTCGGGCCTCGAGATCCTCGGTCTCCGTGGCTTCGCCGGCGTCGGACTTCCTGCGACGCCGCGCTCGGGCCGGCTCGAACTCGTCAGCGTGGCAGGTCAGGCAGACCTCCTCACCGATCCCACGGAGCATGGCCGCGGAAGCGCCGCCGTGCGGGTCGTGGCAGTCGAGACAGCCGACGCCTCGGGACTCATCACCCGATGTGCGGGTCCGCCCGCCATCGTGCTTGATCGCAGACTCGGCGTGGCAGCGTACGCAGTTGCGATCACTCAAGAGCGTGGCGGGCAGGGGAGGGCCGCCCTCATCGCTGGGCGGGGGATGAGGTGGATCGCCCTCTTCTCCAGCAGGATGACAGTCGCCACATGTGAGCTTGGCCACGACGCCGTGGTCGAATTCAAGTTCACCCAGCTCGATATGGCACCCAGCGCGGACGCAGTCGGTCGTGTCCCAGGACTCTGGAGCGGCCTCGGCTCCGGAGTTGCTGAGCAGAGCAGCGGCTAGGACCGGCAACCAGTGAAGCATGCGCAGGGATGATTTCACAGTGAGCTGTCCTCGGGAGGTATCTTAGCTGACGTTCGCTGTTGCCTATTGGGGGTCGTCTCGATGTTAGATCTGCCCACTGTGCCCTTCGCCGCTGGATTGCAAGCGAGAGAGGGGCCGACCCCTTGGCGAGATCGACCCCTCGTTCTTCTGCCCGGCAGTTCAAAGAAGAACCGCTTCAGCCGTGCTTACTTGTCGTGACAAACGAAGCAGAGCGCGCTCGCGTCGGCTCCCGTCACGTCGACACCCTTGGTCGCCGTGCGGAGCAGGTGCGTGCCAGCAACCGCTTCCTTGTCATGTACATCGTGGCAGGTCGAGCACTCGATCCGGGCGTTGACCAGCAGCGATGCGACAGTGTCGCCATTGCTCATCACTGCCGTTGCGGGGTTCTTGAGTCCGAGATCGGTCAGGTTGTCATAGGTGATCGAAATCGGGTGGTTGTTCGTCAGGCTGGCCGCAGTGTTGCCAATCACGAAGCCGCCGGCGTAGTCAGCCATCAAGTAGGTGGTGCCGTTGCCGTAGCCCGCGTCGGCCGGGGCCTTGCCGTCGTACTGGTTCACGGCGGTTACGCCGTCATGGCAGCCCAGGCAGAGCTTGGAGGTGCCCGCCGGTGCGGCCTCGATGGTGCCGTCGATGTAGTCGATCATCGTCGGGTCCGAGGCGTACATCGACCAGCTGCCCTTCGTCGTCACTTCGTGGTTCCACAGGATGCCCTGGTTTCCGTAGCGGACCGCACCGTGATCATGCGGCACGTGGCAGACCCGGCAGATCTCCTTGCGCTTGTTGTTCCACGCCGCGGCATTGGCGGTGTCGTTTTCGATATTCAACGGAGCACCGGCCACGACATTGTCGGTGAAGTCATGCGGGCTGCTCTTGATTCCAGCTCCGCTTCCGTTGGCGAGGGCACCGAACGGTACCAGGCTGACCATCAGCCAGATCCCACCAATCGCAATAATCGTTCTCTTGATCGTCATCAGCATCACCTTTCGTTGGTCGAACGAGAATGGTCTGCAAAACCGAGTTGCTTCGAGTGGATTTGGGCAGCGTGTGTGACCGCTACGACCTTCCATCTTGGCTACGCGTTGCCTGCCCGGTAAAAACCACCATTCTCAGTTCCGCTAAGCGCCTTCTCAGTTCTGAGAATAGCCGGACATGGCAGCCCTATGCAATTGCCATGCCGCGAATTCAGCGCCAGATCGAGACGACATGGGACGCATAAACATGTGTTATATCAGCTATATACGACAATACCGGCAGAAGGGGCAAACTGCAGCGCTCCAATCTGGGGCGAACGGTCACACGGTGAGTGGGGCCGTCTGTCGCGGTGCCTTCTGTCATACTGTTCCCGAAAATGGGCTTCCTCGAGGGACATTCCGCGGGATTGACGAGTTGCGGCGGGTGCTTTCCGTCGCGAACTGCGCGTGCCAAGAGGCCGCCGGGGATCGGGCGGGGTCGCCACGGGACACGGCGGGTTCCGGTGTTGAGTCAGCCTGTCGGCTCGCCGCGCCGTCTGCTGGGATCGGCGGGCTGGCATTCTGTCTCAGAAGTTCGCAGGCCACGTCGGGAAGCCCACGTGTCTCCGCTCTCTCCCTTGCACTCCGATGAAATACTTGCATGCTTCGGCAATCGCGCTGCGCCAAGGCGGTGTTCGAACTGCGGTATCAGACGCGAATCCTGGTATTCAAGATACGAGTACGGGTCATTCATGGAGGTCACGCTGCGGAGGTGTGTTGTATCGCTCGGGATGCTCGTGCAAGATTCCGGATAGCGTGCCAGCACAGAGCCGGGTTGGAGGCGCGATGAAGATGAAGCGGTTGGACCGCATGAGGCGAACGGGTCGTTCGGAGCCGGATGATCGGGTTCTGGCGCACTCATCTCGCGGTGCCGACCGCGGCGCCGCGAGGGGCTTCAGATGCGGCGGAGTCGTTGTACGGGGGATCGGCGTTCTCGTTCTCGCCGCGCTCTTCGAGCTGGCCAGTAGCGGTGTCGCATCGGCCGCCGCTGGACCGCCCGAGCGGATTGATCCCGCCGCCTCGTGCGTGAATTCGGATTGCCACGCATCGACGGTGGCGGGGGCCGTGCTTCATTGGCCCAAGCTGGCCGAACCGAAGCAGTGCCAGCGCTGTCACGAGGTGGACGGAGATCAGCACGAGTTCGAGAGCGATGACTCCGTGGAGGCGTGTCTGGGCTGCCACGAGGAGCTCGCGGCGAAGATGGGCAAGGCGCAGATCCGCCACGAGGCGGCCGAGGACGGTTGTCTCGACTGCCACGACCCGCACGGCGGCGAGACGAAGGCGATGCTCGTCGACGTCAAAGAGGACGACTTGAGACCGCTCTGCTTTACCTGCCACGACGAGGACATCCTGCAGCAGGAGTTCGAGCACGGTCCGGCGGCTGGCGGCGAGTGCAATATGTGCCACGACTTGCACGCGTCCGATTTGAGCAACCTGTTGATCGCCGAGGGGATGAAGCTCTGCGGAGACTGCCACGAGGAGGTGGCCGAAGCCATTGCGGAGTCGGAGCACGTGCATGATCCGGCCGAGGACGACTGCACCGACTGCCACAATCCGCACAGTGGCCCGGCGCCGAACATGCTGCGTGCCGAGGGACGCAAGCTCTGCGACGAGTGTCACGACGACATCGTTTCCATCGCCGAGGATTCGGCCGTGGATCACGCCCCCGCCACGACGGAAGACGAGTGTGTGACGTGTCACTCGCCCCACGCGGGCAACAGTGCTCCGAATCTCAGGAAGCCACAGCGTGAGCTCTGCCTTGGCTGCCACGATCGGCGCGTGAAGTCAGGGAGGGAGACGCTGCAGGACATCGAGGCGTGGCTTCGCGAGAACGACGTCTGGCACAAGCCGGTCATCGAGGATGACTGCTCAGGTTGTCACAACCCGCACGGGAGCGAGCACTTCCGCCTTCTGAAGGAGCCATTCCCGGCAAGGTTCTACACGTCTTTCGAGGTCGGGAAGTACGCTCTGTGCTTCTCCTGCCACGAGAAGACCGTCGTGACGACCAAGAAGACCAGGAGCCTCACGGGTTTCAGGAATGGCGACGTCAACATGCACTTCCTGCACGTCAACAGGGAGAAGCGCGGTCGGAGCTGCAGAGCCTGCCATGAGATGCACGCCAGCGAGCAGCCACTCCATATCAGCGAGCGCGTTCCCTACGGACGCTGGATGATGCCGATCAACTACGACAAGAGTGAGACGGGTGGCTCGTGTCGCCCGGGCTGCCACGACCTGAAGGGCTACGACCGTGAAACGCCGATCAAGAACGCCGAGAAGAAGAAGGAGTAGCGCCCTTGGCCCCCATGTCGCGTCGTGGCTGGTGTTGGTGTTGCTGTACGGCTGGCTTCCGCTCGCCTCTCCTGCCGTAGAATCGTCTTCGGAGGCTGCTGACGAGCCCGCTCGTCTGCTGGACTTCAGCCTGGAGAGTCTCGATGGCCAAACATTCGCTTCGACCCGGGCGTTGTCGGGTCGCCTGGCGCTGGTCGCCTTCTGGCGCACGGGTCAGAAACACTCGCTGAAGCTGCTCGAAGACCTCGTCAAGCTGCGCGATGAGCTGCCGGAGGGCGAGGTAGTGATCGTCGGCGTTGTCTCGGGCGCTGCCGTGCAGGCTGACATCAAAGCGATCGTCGACGAGCTCGGGGTCGACTTTCCAGTGCTGCTCGATCCCGATCGACGTCTATACGGCCAGCTCCGCGTCATCGTCAGCCCGACGACCTGGCTCGTGGACGAAGAGGGCGTCCTGCGGTTCTCCATGCCGGGTCGGCGGCGGAGCTTCGCCACCACCGCCCGCGCGAACATCGAGTTCTTACGCGGAAGGATCAGCGAGGCTGAGCGGGTGAAGCGAACGACCCAGCAGCATGGCGTGTACAAGCGCCTCGACTCGAAGGGAAACAAGCTCCACCGCCGGCTCGCGCGGCGCCTGCTCGCCAGCGGCAAACGCAAAGCGGCGATGGAAGAGCTGCGATTGGCTTGGGAGACGGAACCGCCGCTGCCCGAGGCGGGTGCAGATCTCGCGTTGCTCCTGCTGCAGGACGGGCGCGACGCGGAGGCGCTCGCTTTGCTGGAGCAGGTGTTGTTGCGCTCACCCGACGATCCCCGCGCGCTCGGTGCCAAGGGCGTGGCACTGATTCGAACGGGTCATGAGCAGGCAGGAGCCGACTTGCTGCGCGCAGCCCTTGAGCGTGAGCCCGCTGAGCCCCTCCTCTACTACGAGATGGGTCGCCTTAGCGAGGGCGCCGCCGCCACGGACGAAGCCCGCGGCTACTATCGGCGCGGACTCGAAGCCGCGCTCTTGGGGCGTCAGTCGGCTCGAGAGAAGAGACCGCTGGACGATGCCTCAGGCGATTGACTCGAGCCCCGCCGCCGCGGCCCGTCGCTTGTCGGTCACTTGTCGTGGCAGGTGAGGCAGAGGCCGCCGCCGAACGAGCCGTTCTCACCGCCGCGCAACAGGGCGCTGCCCCTGACGACGTCGCTGTTGTGTACGTCGTGACAGGTGGCGCACTCGACCCGGCCGTTCTCCAGCAGGGATTGGACCGAGTGGCCGCTCCCCAGCATGGCCGCCGCTGGGTCGCGCAGCTGCGAGTCCTTGCCCCAGGCATAGGTGATGGAGATCGGATGGTTGTTCGTCAGGTTGGCGGAGGTCCCGCCGATCGTCGGGCTCGAGCGATAGCCGAGCGAGTCACTCATGCGCTGCTTGTTCGTTCCGCCCGAGCGACCGTCGTATTGGTTGACGGCTGTGATGCCGTCGTGGCAACCGAGGCAGAGCTTCGAGCTGCCGGTGGGGGCAGGCTCGGTCGCGCCATCGATCCAGTCGAGCATGCCCGAGTCGGAGCCGTACATCCGCCAGCTCTTCTTGGTGCTGATCTCTTCGTTCCACGAGATACCGGCGTCGCCATAGCTCGCCTCAGCGTGTTCGTGGGGCATGTGACATGCCCTGCAGATCGCGTTACGCAGCCCGCCCGATGCGTAGGCCATACGGCCGATTCCCGTTGACTGATGTGCGTTGCCCGTGAGGTCGTGGACGCTACCCGCGATCCCGACGTCCAGCGAGTTCGCGTTTCCGTGCGCGCTCCCGGACCACAGCAGAAGAAGCACGACCAGCTGCGCCGAGACGATCAAAGCGCCCTTCATCTCTCGCCACCTCCTGAGCTCAGGCCCCGGATCGGGGAGGCGGGGGAGCAGGCTCGGAGGAGGAGGGGGGGGCCGGCGCAGCGCTTCAGTAGCTGTGTGAGGGATGCCGCCCTCATCCGCCTTTCTACGATGCACCGTCATCGGTCGATTAGACCAACTCCCTTAGCCATCAGTCCGGACAAGGCGCTCAGGGGAGACGGGCAGGCTCGAATACACCTGGCCTAGAGCAGTTGCTGGCCGGGAGACCGTATACGAAGCCCGGGTATTCGCCCCAGACGAGCGGGGCGAATTGCGGATACAACACGACATAGTGTTAGTGCGCGTCGCTAGCATGAACGTTCGTCGTGATGCCGTTCAGGTGCCGTTCCAGTGCGAGGCGGACGCAGCGTGCGATGCCCACAGGTGCACGCGCGACCGAGCTCGGGTCGACCCGGGCCGCTCGTCGCAGCGATTGTCATGGACCGCCTCGATCACGCCCTCGCCGCCACGATGTTCATGGGGACTGCCGCTGTGGCTGCCGCCGGGCTGGATCTTCGCCATCCACTTCTCCGACGCGAATCTCGGCATCGGCGCGTGGTCCGCTTCTCGCGATACCGGCGAGATCACCCGCGCATCGGCTATGCTGCCCGCGGATTGCGAAGGAGATGGCGTGGCGGAGGCGGTTGCCGGATGGCGTCGTTGTAGCGCGTGCAAGAAGCCGATCGGCTTCGGCGAGAGCTATTGGACCTGCAGTGTCTCGACCTGCAATCGGGCGAGGACCGCACTCTTCTTCTGCTCAGTGAGCTGCTGGGAAGTCCACCTGCCGGTGGCCCGGCACCGCGAGGCGTGGGCCGAGGAGCAGAGGGCGCCCGGAAGAGCGGAGGCGGCCCGCAAGGCGGCAGGAGAGACGGCTCACAAGCGCCGACGGCTGGTGAGGGAGCCTCGCTCGTCGCCCGGTAGGGCTCCCGCCAGTGGGCGGGAGACGCGCGAGGTGCTCATCATCGCGAGCAGACTCAAGAACTACATCCGTGAGACGTCGGGTCTCAGTGCATCCGATCGCGTGCTGGAGCCGCTGTCGGAGATCGTTCGAGCGGTCTGCGACCGGGCGGCTCGCAGAGCGGCCGAGGATGGCCGGAAGACCGTGCTCGATCGCGACATCCCCGAGCGATAGCGCGCCCCTCTAGCCCGGATTATTCATGAAGCTCCTACTGCGGCCGCACATCTGCTCGTTCTGGAACGAGAAATCGGAGTTTGGCTAC
>JAJDAO010000094.1 GCA_029261835.1 Deltaproteobacteria bacterium
GCGACTATATCGGCGCCCAGACGCCTCGCGGGCAAGGCGGGAGACCGCAGGAATATCCGTCGATATTTCAAGGGATTCCCAACGCAGCCAGCGAGGATGGATGGTCGTCGAGATAGCTGGCGAACTTCTGAGACAGGACACTAGGGCCGACTCAGACCAGCCGGGGCAGGATTTCGCCGATCGAGCCCTGTAGCAGAAAGTCGGCCAGCCGGTCCATCTCGGTGGGCTCGGCGTTGATGATGATCACGCGGGCGCCGGCCTGCTTGGCGAGCGGAACGACGCCGGCGATCGGGTAGACGGAGAGCGTCGTCCCCACGGCGAGCATCAGATCGCACCGCTTCGCCGCCAACTCCGCGCGCGCAAGATCCTCGGCCACGAGCCCCTGGCCGAACGAGATGGTCGCCGATTTCAAGATCCCGTTGCAGCGCTGGCAGGGGGGATCTTCCTCGCCGGCACGAACGCGTGCGAGCGTGCCCTGCATGGGCGTGCGCTCGCCGCACTCCATGCAGACCACCTCGTGCAGTGTTCCGTGTATCTCGACCATGAGTGGCGGACTCGTGCCGGCCGCCTGGTGCAGCCCGTCGACGTTCTGCGTGATCAGGCAGTCGAGCTTGCCGCGTCTCTCCAGCTCGACCAGGGCCCGGTGCCCGGCGTTGGGCTCGCGGGATGCGGTCGCGGCCGCCAGTTTCATCTGCCAGGCGCGCCTTCGTACGTCCGGATCGGACATGTAGTGCTGCAGCGTGGCCATCTTCTCGGCGCTCGGATCCTTCGTCCATACGCCCTTGGGTCCGCGAAAGTCGGGAATGCCGGAGTCCGTGGAGATGCCGGCACCGGTCAACGCGACGACACGCTCGGCCCTGTCGATCGCGCGCCGCGCGAGCGCGATCGCCGCCTCCAGTGGCTGCTGCTTCATGGCGTAATCTTGCCCGCTGATCGCGAGTGCGTCGAGTCGGGCGGCGCCTGCAGGGGAGCGCCCACCAAGCAAAACGGCGTTTTGCGTTAGCTCGCCGCGGGCCCTGCGACCACGTTCGGCTGCGGGCTCCCGTCCGCCGCGCAGAGGGTCCAGCGCGGCCAGGAACTCGACGGGCTGCTGCGGGAGGGGCGCCGATCGGCACCCCGCTCAGCAGCAGCCGAGTTCAATACTGTCGCGCTGGTCGTGCCAGTGTTCGGCATCGAGGTAGACGCCCCGAGCCGCCGCGCTTGCGAGCGTCCGGGACACGTCGATCACCCACGGGCCGTTGCGCTTCACCGAGAGTCGCACCCGCTGGCCCGGAGCGAGCGTCCGTTCACGGTCCCCGTCGAAGGCCAGCAGGCCCGGGCCCCTGAACTCGACCCACTCCGCCAGCTCGAGCCGCTGCGCACCCATGACGTGGACCTTGCGGTAGAGCCCGGGTGAGATCGGCGCCAGCAGCGCCCGCCCGCCTGCCTGCGGCGCAGTGCATTCGACATGCACCCCGAAGTCGTCATCCGGGCCACAGGGCTGCAGCATTCCGCCGACGGGAGACAGGCCGACCGCGCAGGGGAGAGCGCGGGCGAGCACGATTGTTCGCATCAGTCGCGGGTCGAAGGGAAGCAGGTTGCCCGTGCTGTCCCCCACCATGTGAGCGGCGTCGACCAGCGCGAGATCGTCCTCTTCGTCTTCCACCTGGGCACGAACCACCTTCGTGCGACGGGCGGCCTCGGCCACGGGAACCCGTCCGGTGGCGACGAGCCCGGCGGCCGCACCGGCAACCGTCGCCTCCACCATGACGGGGAAGACGTTGTTGGTGCCGGTGGAGAGCGGCAGGATCAAGCTGTCGCTCCAGGCTCTGGCGACCACCCGATTGGTTCCGTCGCCACCGAGTACGGCGAGTGCTCCGCAGCCGGCCTCTCGCATGAGTGCGACGGCTGCGACGGTATCCGTCGGCTTGCAGCTCGCGCCTACGTCGCGCAGCTCGATCTCCACCTCGACGCCGAGCGCTTCGACGGCGCTCTGCGCGATGCGGAAGGGGTCGCGGACCAAGACGATGCGCTTCACGCCAGCCGCCGCCGCCCCGACGATCACGCGTTCGAGCTGGTTTCGCTTGCTCTCGTGCGTCGAACTCATGGCTCGTGCGAACAGACGTCGAGCGTCGCGTCCCGAAACGGGGTTGACGATGATGCCCAGCGGCCTGGTGTCGGGCTGGTTGTTCGGCGGCATCTCAACTCTCTCCGAGCGTTCTCTCAGCTCTCTCTCAATTCTCTCCGGAGTCGGCCTCGTCCTGCAAATGCGCGCGTTCGTGGTAGCGCCGTGCGAACGGGATGAAGAGCAGTGCGGTGAGGAACATGGCGCCGGCGAAGAACAGGTAGTAGTCGACGCCGCTCAGCCGGCTGTTGCCCTGCTCGTCCTGGATGAGGAAGTTGACCGCCGAAGTGAAGAGATTGCCGAGTGAGACAGATGTCAGATAGAGCGCCATCACCATCGACTTCAGTGCCTTCGGGGCCTGCGTATAGGAGAACTCGAGACAGGTGATCGAGACGAGGACCTCAGCGGCCGTGAGGATGACGAAGGCGAACAGGTGCCATCCGATGTCCGGGCGCTCGCCCGAGCTGATCCAGAGCTCGATCTGTGCATTGATGAGAAAGGGGATCACGATGAGGAAGAAGCCGACGGCGATCTTGCGAAGCGGAGTGAGGTGCACGACGCGATCGAGCCAGGGGTAGACGGCGAAGTTGAACGTCGGAATCAAAAGCATGATCAGGATCGGATTCGCCGCCTGGATCTGGGCGGCGTGCCACTCGATGCCGAGAAAATGACGGTCCATGTGATTCGCCTGCAGCACCCAGGCGGAGCCGGATTGATCGAAGAGGGACCAGAACATCGCCACGAAGAGATAGAGCGTCGCCAGGCGAACGAGATTGCGGAGATTCTCGCGATCGAATAGCTGGCGAGTGAACTCGCGTCGCCCGGGTGGAACATGCACGAAGCGATGACGGCCTGCCCAGAAGACGATCGTGGCGAGCAGCATCAGGCCACCGGGCACGCCGAAGGCCACGTGGGGGCCGAAGTGCTTGAGAAGATAGGGTGTCAGCAGCATCGAGATGAAGGCGCCGAGGTTGATGGCAAAGTAGAAGTAGCCGAAGACCCGGCTCAGCAGGTGTGCGTTTGCCCGGCCGAATTGATCGCCGACGTGGGCCGAGACGCACGGCTTGATGCCACCCGAGCCGAGGGCGATCAGGAACAGCCCCAGCGCGAGTCCCTGTCGCGTCGTGTCGACCGCCAGCACGGCGTGCCCCAGGCAGTACACGAGTGAGAGAGAGATGATGGTGCGGTACTTGCCTAGCCAGATGTCCGAAAGGAGCGCTCCGAGCAGGGGGGTCGCGTAGACCCCGAAGGTGAATAGGTGGAACAAGGACTTCGCCTCTGCCTCGCTCATCAGATCTGCGTTTCCGTTGGCGTCCACCAAGTGCCGCGTCATGAAGACAACGAGCAACGCCCTCATGCCGTAGAAGCTGAAGCGCTCGGCCGCCTCGTTCCCGATGATGTAGGGGATACCTCGGGGCATGCTCGGGCTCGGAGCGGGTGCGGTCTGGTACGGACTCTTCATCATCGGCTGCTGTCAGTCCCCGGGGATGCGCGCTTCATGGGCGCCCGCGCGCGAGCTTAACGCGGATCATTCGTGAAAGTCCTCACTCGCCCGTGGCGGACCCTCACGCATGATCTCGGGTCGACAGAGTTTTCCCGGTGGCCCGGTCTACGGTGTCCTTCCGAGCCGGTCCGCAGAGGCGATGTGCCGGAACCGCGCGGTGGCGATCTGCGGGCGGCCGGGATCAAGTCGGGGCTCCTCCATACGATAAGAAGATTGCAGCTGGAGCGGACCGCAAGGGCCAGCTGACGGCGGAAAACGCGGCCCGTGGCCTGTGCGCCTGGCTGGTGGTGACACGCCCTTCAGCCCGGTGCGATCGGTGAACCGGTTGCGGTGCCCGCTCAGCTCGCCGCGGGGTGCAATGACCACCATCAGTGGCCAAGACCGGTTGAACGTGCTGATCGTCGACGATGAGGAGGCGTGCCAGCAGCTCATCGTGAACACGCTCGCGCGAATCCCCGGAGTCGTTGTGACGGGCGTCTGCGGAAGCGGTCGGAAGGCACTCGACTTCGTCGCGCGGACCCCGCCCGATCTGGTGCTACTCGACGTCGAGATGCCGGAGATGGATGGCCTCGCGGTATTGAAGATCCTCGCCGAGCACCATGCCGATGTCTCCGTTCTGATGGTGTCGGCCGTGCGTGACGCCAGCCGCACGTTGCAGGCATTGAGCCTGGGTGCGCTCGACTGTATTCCGAAGCCCGAAACGAACGGTTCGCAGTCACTGCAGCACGATCTGGCGCTGGGAATCCGCGTAGTCCGAGCCCGGAGACGGCGACGGGGATGGCGTGGTGCCGACATCTCGAAGAAGCGCGAAACGAGAACTGTGAGCACCGGCGTCGCGAGCCCTCCACACACTTTGACGACGGAGCCGGAATCCCATGACAGCCTGGTCGTGATCGGGGTCTCGACCGGGGGTCCACAGGCGCTCGAGAGGGTGATCCCGGCTCTGCCGAGCGATCTGCGCTCTGCGATCTTGGTGGTGCAGCACATGCCGAAGGGTTTCACCACCTGGCTGGCGAGGACACTCGACGGCAAGAGTCAAATGAACGTGCGAGAGGCAGAGAACGGCGAGTCGGTGATTCCGGGTCGCGTACTGGTCGCACCGGGTGGCTACCACATGGAGATCGAGCGGGCGCGTGGAGCGGGTTGCGCCACGGTCCGTCTGCGAGAGGGGCCGCTGCGCAACGAGTGCCGGCCGTCGGTCGATACGCTCTTCGAGTCGGTGGCGAAGAGCTATCCGGGGAGGCTGCTCTCGATCGTCATGACCGGCATGGGCGTCGACGGACGCGAAGGTGTGCGGAGGCTGAGGGAGCGCGGCGCTCGGAGCGTGACGCAGGACGAAGAGTCGTGCGTGATCTACGGAATGCCGAGAGCCGTGGTGGAGGCTCAGCTGTCGGATGAGGTCGTGGTGCTGGATCGGTTGGCCGCGCGGATCAAATCGTTCAGCGAAGATCGGTGAAGCGAGGGCTCCGCCTGACGCGCCTCAGGCTCCGAGTGCGGCATGCCCAGCAGGCCCCTCGCCAGGCTCTACGTACTGCCCCTGCGAAGGCTGTGCTTCACGAGGGGTTGCGGGGCGGCCCAGTGGTGATGCGGTTCGCCATCGTCCGAATCATTCGAACTGCCACCGATGAGTTGCAGGTGACGAGCTGTTCGAGTTCGGCTTCGTTGAAGAGGCAGGTCCAGACGGGACCGTGGGCCCGCATCGTTGCGGAGCGCGCCACCCCGGTGAGCGTGGAGATCGCGCCCATGAGAGTTCCCTCGCGATTCTCGATGTCGATGCGTTCGCCGCCCCGTTCGATGACGATCTCGCCACTCAGCAGCAGGAATGTGTGGTGCGCGGTCTCGCCCGCGGAGGACAGCACGTCTCCGTCCTCGAACTTGACGAAGTAACGGTCGAAGCCGGGTGTGCGGCAGATGGATGCCCACAGCGGATCTACCAGCGATTCGATCACCTGCTGGATCTCCTCAGGGTCCGTGTTGCTGCGGCGTGCCGCGGCGATGGTCTGCGTATCGAGGCCGAAGCCGCTCGCAACGGCGCGCACGCGCGCCAAGACCTCGGCCGCGCCGCCGGGTCGTCGGGCCGGGTCTATGTAGAGCATGCCCATGATGACCTCCTCCAGCGGGGGAGGGCAGCTGATGCAGACGTCGGATAGACGTCGCAGGCCGAAGATATTCCCGTCCTCTCTACGGCGCAGGACATCCGCCCGCTTGTTGAGGTCGATGCCGCTGTATAGCGCCCAGGCGGTGGCGCCGATGCCCCAGAGATCGGTTCGCAGATCGAAGGATTGGACGGCGCGGCTGTCCTGTTCGGGTGCGCGGTAGCCGTGGGTGCCGAGGCCGACGGCGATCTGGCCCTGGTGCAGCAGCCCGCGCGACATGCGGGATGCGTGTGAGACACCAAAGTCGGTCAGAACATAGCCACCGTTCCCGTCCAGCAGGACGTTGGAGGGCTTGACGTCGAGGTGCAGGATCGAGGCTCGGTGGGCGGCACTCAGGGCCGCCAGGAGATCTGAGATCAGGCGCCAGGTCTGCTCCTCGCCCAAACGTCCGATCAGCGGCCAGGCATCGGCCAGGCTGCCACCCTGGAAATACTCGACCACGGAGAAGGCGGCATCGTCTTCGAGGCTCCAGTCGTAGAGCACGGGAATGCGGGACATCTGGATGGCGCGCAGCGCGGCGAGTTCGCGCTTGAGCGAGTTCCTGGCCAGCGAGCCCTCGGTCTTGCCCAGTACCTTGACCGCCACGCGCGCAGGCGGCATGGTGCCCTCGCGTTGAGTCTGGCCGGCCGCGGCTTCGAGACAGTCGGCCAGGAACACAGAGCCAAAGCCGCCCGCGCCGAGCCGGCGGCCGAGACGGTAGGAGTAGCTCGCGCGAAGCACATCGCCGGTCTGTGGCTCGCGGCTCGGCGGCCGGCAGGCGCGGGCCAGGTCCTTCTCGTCCTCATCCCCGTCGCTGCGGGCGATCTCCGCCTCGGTCAGCGAGGCGGTGGTTCCGCCGTCCCGCTGCAGCTCTGCCGTGGCGTCCCTCTCGGCGCTACCGGCCGGACGCGCCGGTCGCCCGCTGTCGTCTCGTCGCCTGCTCAAGCGACTGCCTCCGGAGGCGAACTCGCCCGGCGCGCAGTGTTCGCGGTCGGGCACGGGTGTTCCGTCGTCGCCGCCAATGACATCGGACGATTGGCGCGCAGGTCGGAGCGAAAACCCCCCTGCCGGGACGCCCCGCGGGCTAGGAGCCTGTCGAGGTCGGGGGCGTCGACTCGCTATCGGAGGAGGCGGATCTCTCGGCGTCCGCTCGATCCTGCTTGAACTCCCGAATCCCCTTGTAACCGAACCATGCCGCCAGCACGCTCACGATCGCAAAGCCGACGCGATTGAAGAGGCGGTGTTCGAGCATCCCGGGGTCGGTCTCGATCCAGCCGTCGTAACCGAACCAGAGCACGCCGCCGAAGAGCAGCACGGGCAGGAATAGCGGGTGGTCGAACGGGGTCGGCGGCGGGCCCTGCTGCTCCTGCGTGGGCTCGCTCGGGAGCTTGTCGTTCTGATTCTCGGACATGAAGAGCAGCATAGCGTTGCAACTCGGGCGAGCCTAGAAGCCATCTCACAAACCCCTCCCGACCCTTGACCGCTTCGCGGCCCGGCGCAATCGTCTCGCCGTGGCGGGACGAGGCGAGCGTAAGAGCAGCTACATCACACCTCAGGGTTTTGAGAAGCTGCGGCGTGAGTACGAACACCTCTGGCGGGTCGAGCGCCCGAAGGTGACAGAGGCGGTATCTGTCGCGGCGGCGCTCGGAGATCGCTCGGAGAACGCGGACTACATCTACGGGAAGAAACGGCTGCGCGAGATCGACCGCAGAGTTCGTTTCCTTTCCAAGCGGATGGACGAGCTCACGGTCGTGGACCCAGACTCGAGCCAGCGGTCCGATCGAGTCTACTTCGGGGCGTGGGTCACGCTGGAAGATGAGCGCGGAGAGACCATTCGCTATCGGGTGGTGGGCCCAGACGAATTCGACGCGGCGGCGGGGATGATCAGTATGGATTCGCCGGTTGCGCGTTCGCTGATGGGTCGTGAGGTCGGCGACGAAGTGGTGGTCGTTCGTCCCAAGGGACGCACGACGTACACGATTCTGGCGATCACGTACGAATAGGCAGACGCGCTCAGTGGGGCTGCGACTGGCTCGCCCGTCGTTGGTAGCCGCTCGGCAGCTCGTAGCGCTCGCGTAGCGACGGCACCTTCTCGACCAGGCCGAAGCGCGTCTCGCTCTGGATCCGCCCATCCTGCAGCCGACGGATCAGCAGTGGAAACCCGTCCAGATGATCGAAGACTTCAAAAGGCTGAGAGCCGAAGGCGGCGCCCGCCGAGCGCCCGAGTGTCTGCATCAGTTCGCGCTGAAAGGCCGCGAGCTTCTTGAAGACGCGAAAGTCCCGGCGCTTGACGTCCATCTTCTTCCAGCCTGTCAGCCAGACCTCGCCGACGACTTCGTCCGAGAGCAGCAGGTGGTGAAGGCGCGCGGGCAGGCCCGCGATCTGCTGCCGGCGCTCGGTGGCGACCAGCTTCTCGAGGGGCGCCGCCGCCTGGGGCATGAGCATCTCGCCGAGCATTTCCTCGACGGCGGCGCGCTGGTCGGGCTCGAGGTGCTCCAACCGGCTGGCCATCTCTCGGCGCGTCTGCTGGACGCGCTGCCCCAGAGCCTCGATGGCCTCCCGGTCGATCTGCACATAGCTCTGGCTACGCGCGTCGAGTGCCCAGTAGAGATCGCGGTCGGCGCGAAAGATGACGATCGCCGGTTCGCCGGGCAGTGCCGGGTCCTCGAACTCCAGCCGCATCTTCGAGCCGTCGAGCCAGATTCGGCCGCTGCGGGCCCGGGCGGTCGGTTGATCCATCTCGCGGGTCTCGGTAGACAGCACGAGATCCGCTCGCGCGTTGGGGGCACTCTGCCACGCCAACACCTGGCAGAGTGCGATCAGCAAGCAAATATCCAGACGCATCGGCTCTCCTCGCGGCCGATGATACCTCGCTTGCCGCCGCGGATGTCTCGCTCTCCCGCCTTCAGCCGACACGCCGGAACGACGATGAAGCGGGAATGCTCTTCGACCTGATCGCGCTGGGAATCCTGGCCCTCTTCGTCGTCATCGGCCTCTGGCGAGGTGTACTGGCGAGCGGCGCAGGGCTCGTCTCCCTGCTGTTCGCATACAGCGCCGCGGCGCTCGGAGCTCAGTCTTTGGGCGGTGTGCTGAGCGAGCGCTTCGCCTTGCCGTCGATCGTGAGCACGATGCTGGCGGGCTCGGCGCTCTTCGCCGGAACGTATCTGCTCTGCAGTCTGCTGACGAGCGCACTGAAGGCCTGGGATCGAGGTCGTCGCGCCGGGGCTCCGCGCTCCGGCGCCGATCGCCTGGGCGGGGCCTTCTTCGGGCTGCTGCGAGGCGGTCTGATCGTGCTGCTGCTGTCGGTTCTCGCCACCTGGCTCGACGCGGCGAAGGATCTCGGCGTGCTGCCGGCCTCGGCGGCGACGCCGGAGGTCGAGGGCTCGCGTGTGAGCGAGGCGGCGGGGAAGATCATCGAAGGCGTGGTCGAAAAGGCACTGGCCCACTCGGATGCCGAGATCGCACCCGCCGCCCGCATGATGGTTCGTATCGCCACTCGGCCCGGCCCGACGATCCAGGGCATGCAGGGCCTGCTCGACGACGATCGCGTGCGCGGGCTGCAGAACGACAAGCTCTTCTGGACGCTCGTCGAGAACGGCGCCGGGGAGCGGGCGATCAATCAGGCGAGCTTCTACGGCATCGTGCAGGATCCGCAGCTACGCGGGCAGATGGCCGACCTGGGTTTGGTCAGCCCGGAGGCGGCGCTCGACCCGGGCCTCTTCAGGCGGTCGATGGCCGACATGCTGAGCGAGCTGGGGCCGCGCATCAAGGGCCTGCGCAACGATCCCGAAGTCCAGCGGCTGGCCCGCGATCCCGAGATCATGTCGCTGCTGCAATCGGGAGATACACTCGCGCTGATCGCGCATCCCGACATCCAGAAGCTCGCCTCGCGCGTGGCCTCGGCCAACTGAGGGGAGAGCGTGTGAGATGGCCGCCCGTCGCGCTCAGACGGGCTCGGCGCCCGGCGTGACGAGCCCGGCCGACATGATCATCTTGAAGGCGTCCTCGACACTCATTTCGAGCTCGATCACATCGTCCTCCGGCACCAGCAGATAGTAGCCGGACGTCGGATTGGGCGTGGTCGGCACGAAGCAGTTGAGCAGCCTGCGGTCTGGAAACGCTTTCGAGAGCGGGCCTCGCACATAGCCGGTCACGAAGGCCATGCCGTAGATTCCGCGGCGCGGATACTCCACCAGCACGACGCGGTTGAAGCTCGCCCGCGAGCTCGACGAGGCCAGGATTGCCTCGAAGAGCTGCTTGACGCCCCCGTAGATGCTGCGGGCGACCGGCACGCGTGAGAGCAGGCGCTCTCCGATCTTCAGTAGCTCGTGGCCGAACAAATGCCGCACGATGACACCCGACAGCAGGATCACCATGAAGGTGAAGAGCGCGCCGACCAGCGGGGGCAGGGAGGGTGTGGTCTCGAGTGAGGGAAAGAGCCAGTCGATCACCCGCGGCAGCAGCAGCCGGTCCAGCCGCTGGATGATCCAGACGATCGCCCAGATCGTGATGCCGAGCGGGGCGAACGCCAGCAGACCCGCCACGAAGTAACGTCGGATCGCCTCTCGTGTGAGCTTCCAGAGTCTTCTTCTCATGGCTTTGCGGTGCTCCTCGTGGCAGCTGGCACTGGTCGGAGCACGATGGGTCGCCCGCCCTCGATGCCGCCCGCGTGTGCGCTGGGCAGCGGAGGCCGAGCGACATCATCGCAGTAGGACGTCACAGACCTCGCGCGCACGTCGCACCAGTCGGCCGAACGCGTTCTGGTGGATGTTGCGCCGCAGCAGCACGAGCAGTCTCCGCTCCAGCGTGTAGCGCGTCGCCCGCGGCCTCGGGACAGGTTTGCCGGCGACATCGATCGCCGCGAGCTCAGCCTCGATCTCGTTTCTCGCGTAGCCCCAGGTTTCGAGATCGTCATCGCTCAAACGGGCGAGTATGCCCTGGCACTGCTCGACCTTGTCGGGCCGGCCCGTCATGCCGCGAGCCCACTTGGCGAGCGAGGCGGTCGTCGGGCGTTTCTGTTTGGCGACCGTCATCGGGTCGCCGAGGCCCCGGGCAGTCGCCTTCTCAGAGCCCTGCTCTCCGTAGTTCACCATGCCCGGCTCGAAGGGCAGGTCGACGAAGTCGCAGATCCGCGCGATCTGCTGCTCGGGCGCCTGCACGAGATCCTCGTAGCGCACGGGGCACAGCGCAGCCGGGCGGTCTCGAAGGAAGCGCGCGATCGCGGGCACGTAGCGCTCGAGCAGGGGATTGTGGTCGTGGGCCACGGCGTGGTCACCGTCGAAGAAGGACTCGACGAAGGATGACCAGATCGCCATTGGATGGCGCACCAGAACGACATACTTCGCAGTGGGATAGAGCCGCGCCACGAAGTCGAGGACGAGCGCGTAGGCGGGCGTCTTGTCCAGCAGCAGCGAGGCGGAGGTCTGACCGAGCAGGCGCGAGTAGAGCGTGTTCGTGTAGGCGCGCAGGCCGTCGAGGTAGTCCTCTTCCCCGTTCGGCAGCTCGCGCACCAGCTCCCGGGCGCCGCGCTGGCTGATGATCGGGTCGTAGGCGGCCTGCTGCACGGTTTCGTAGTAGCCGAGGTGGGCCAGCGGGGTCAGGAGATGGGGCTCGGCGGGCGCATGGATCTGCGGGTGTGCGCCGAGCATGCGGCTCAGCAGGGTCGAGCCCGAGCGGGGAGAGCCGATGATGAACAGCAGCTTGTCTTCCACGAGCACGCGCTCCTCTGCCGCTCGCCACCGGCTCCGGCCAGCGGGGCGGCGGCCAATGATAACAGGGTGGCGCCGTCTCGCTGGAACTCAGAGGGTGTCGCGCGTCTCGCCCATGAGCGCGTGGAAGCGCTCGACCGCGATGCGCAGAAGCGCGTTGCCCAGGCGATAGCCGAGCCACGGCTTGGCGCTTCGGATGTAGCGGAAGGTGGGCTCGTCGATCTCGAGCAGACTCACATCGCTCTGCGCCACAGCGGACTCGCTGTAGCCAACCCGCGCCAGCAGAGTCAGGCCGCCGAAGACGTCGCCGCTGTGGAGCCGGGCGACTTCCACGTCGCGCGCGTCGCGTACGCGCACCTGCAGCACGACGGTGCCGCGCAAGATGATGCAGATCGAATCCTCTCCCTCGTTTCGCGCTCCCTGTCGGTAGAGCGTCTGGCCCGCGTGCACCTCCCGATAGCGCGTGACCTGCGCCAGCCCCAACGCATCCTCCAGCCCGAGCTCGCCGAGGGCCGAATGCTCGTAGAAGAAACGGGCCAGCTGCTTGCCGCTGTCGAGCACGAGATCCCAGAGCACGTCGAGCTCCTGGGCGCTGGGGTCTTCGAACTGCAGGCCGGTGAGAACCAGCTCGCCCGATGGCTCCTCCCGCTGCCAGCACCCCTCGACGGCGACGCGGACGGACGTGGTCGGCAGCAGCAGCGTGATCTGCCGCACGGACTTGAAGTCGAAGGGCGAGGCGGTCGCGATGCACGCGCCGCTGACGCTGAGGTCACGCGTCCGGGCCGCTAACGGGCCGGCGAACTCGTGTGAGTGGATCTCCACGGGGATGTCCGTGCCGACCCGGGGATCGCACCGCATGTCACGTGGATCCTCGAACTGCCCGTCGCCGATCTCTTCTCGCCCGTCTCGTCGCATGGGGTCTTCCGCCTCTCCCGCACTCCTGCTTCGGTCCCGGGCCAACATTTCTTGAACCCTCCACCCGCAGCGGAATGGCCCCTGCTGGCGCTCTCTTTTTGGTCGCATCCTGTCGATGCGCTTCCAGCACGGCGCTCGCGCGGATAGCATTGCTGGGCGGCTGGATCGCGCGCAGGCGTCGTTGGCGAGCTGTCCGGGCGAGGAGACGACGGAATGAGAGCAAGCGAGTGGATTCTCGTCATCTTTCTGGGCGTCGTGTTCATTCCTGCCGTGCTGGCGCTGGCTGGGGTCTGGAGCAGCGTCGACTACTACTCACACGGCTACATGGTTCCGCTGGTCGCGCTGTGGGCCGCCTCGGCGCAGCGAGCGGTCCTGCCGCGCCTGCCCGCCGGGCGCGATGCTCGCGGGCTCGGGGTACTGGGTGTCTCGCTGCTCCTGTACCTCGTCGGAATCGCCGCCGGCGTCGTCTGGCTCATGGGGCTTTCACTGGTCGCGGCACTGGCGGGCGCCGTTCTCTACTTGCGTGGCATCGCCTGGCTGCGCGCGCTCTCGTTCGCGATCGGCTTTCTGATCTTCATGGTGCCGATACCGGATTGGTTGCTCGCGCCCGTCATCGTGAAGCTGCAGCTCTTCGTGAGCACTCTCGGCGTGTGGCTGTTGCGGCTGCTTGGAAGCCCGATCTATCGCGACGGGAACGTGCTCGAGTTGCCGGGTGGCGAGAGTCTGTTCGTGGCCGAGGCCTGCAGCGGAATCACGTCGCTCGTGACGCTGCTGCCGCTCGGCGTCTTTCTTGCCTACTTCAGCGAGCGGACCTTCTGGCGCCGTGCTGTCCTGGTCACCACCGTGGTTCCCGTCGCCATGTTGGGCAACCTCGTGCGCGTGCTCGGAACGGTCGGCATGGCGAGACGCTTTGGCACCGCTGCCGCCACCGAGTCCGCCCTGCACGACTGGGTCGGTATCGGCACCTATGTGCTCGCCTGCTTTGTGCTGCTGGCGACCGGATCGCTGATGCGCCGCTGGCTGCCACCGGGCGCGGCTGCGCCCGCGCATGAGTGACGCGCCGCAGCCTGCACAGCACACGCCGGATCTGGCGGACCGCGTCAAGTCGCTGGCGCGGGCACTGGGCTTCGACCTGGCGGGCGTCAGCCTGCCGGAGGCAGAGCGCGAGACGCGCTTCTTCCGCGATTGGTTGGCGCGGGGCTTCGCCGGAGAGATGCAGTACCTCGAGCGGCGCTGCGAGGAGCGCGTCGATCCCGCTCGCCTTCTGCCCGGCATTCGGAGCGTCGTGGTCGTTGCGCTGGCGCATGCCGCCGGCTCGCCGCCGCCGCCGCGTAGCGAGCCCGCGGCCCGCGGACGCGTGGCGCGCTACGCGGGAGGTGAGGATTACCACGGCCTGATGCTCGATCGCCTGCGCGCCCTGGCCGGGGGAATGCGCGTGCTGGCGGGCCGAGAGCTGACGACGCGCTGCTACGTGGACACGGGCCCGGTCCTGGAGCGGGCGTTCGCCGCCCGGGCCGGGCTCGGCTGGATCGGCAAGAACACCTGCCTGATCGATCGACGTCATGGCTCCCGCCTGCTGCTCGGCGTCGTGCTGAGCGATCTCGTGCTGGAGCCCGATACGCCGGAACCCGACCACTGTGGGCGCTGCCGCGCCTGTCTGGACGCTTGCCCCACCTCGGCTTTCGAAGCTCCGTATCTGCTGAACGCCACGCGCTGCATCTCGTACAGCACCATCGAGGCGCGCGGCCCGGTCGACGCTTCGCTGCGCGAAGGGCAGGGCGAGTGGATCTTCGGCTGCGATCTCTGCCAGGACGTCTGTCCGTGGAACCGCGAGCCGGACGGCAGCGCGGCTCCGGACCCGCTCGGACTACGCGAGAGGCTCACGGCCAGCGAGGCGTGGTCCCAGCCGAGCCTGGCCTGGATTCTTGCACTTGACGAGACGGCCTGGGCGGCCGCTACGCGCGGCACGGCGCTGCGCCGGCCCAAGCTGCGGGGGCTGCTGCGAAACGCCCTTGTGGCCGCCGGTAACGCCGCAGACCCGACGCTGCGACCGCTGCTCGAGCGTCACGCCGAAGGGGCCGACCCCGTGTTGGCCGAGCACGCGCGCTGGGCCCTCGGCCGCCTGGCGGGCTGACAGCTGCTCAGCAGCGGGGCTTTCTGGCGATTAGCTGGGCGGTCGCCCGTGGCGATGGGCCGAGAACGACGCTCTCGCCAGAGGCGATTGCATCGAGCCGCGGGAACAGACTGAGGAGTTCGCCCTCCTCGAGCAGGAAGGCGGGGTTCTTCGGGCCGCACGCGAACGCGCGCTGCTCGGTCGTGAACGTTTCGTAGAGCAGCAGCCCGCCGGGCGCGAGGGCCCTCTCGATCGCGGGCGCGAGCGGTCTGAAGAGAAAGCAAAACACGAGGATTACGCCACAACTCTCCGGTTTGAATGGCATTCCCATGCCACGTTCCAGATCGCACCTGATGCAGTCCAGCGTCAGGTGCCGCTTGTGGGCCTGCCGCGCCAGCTCGCGGAGCGCCTCGGCGTTGCGATCGATGCCGACCACGGGAAGTCCCATGCTGGCCGTCGGTAGCGTGTGGCGGCCTTGCCCGCAGGCGATGTCCACCACCGGTCCCAGCCGGGCCGCCTCGCGCACGGCGTCGAGCTGGCTGGCGAAGAGCTGCGAGGGCTCGCTCCGGTGCGGCTCGTGCGGGGACGGCGGCTCAGGCACCTCGCGTTGCCAGTAGCTCTGCCGCGAGTGCCGGGTAGTCGGTGACGATGCCGTCGACGCCCAGATCGAGCAGCGCGCTCATGTGCGCCGGCTCGTTGATGGTCCAGACATGGACATGAATGCCGTGGGCGTGGCAGTGGTCGACCAGCTTCCGGGTGACGAGCGGTCGGCCGCCGAACTCGGAGGGGATCTGCAGCGCCATGGCGTCTGTCGCGGGCGGCTCACCCGCGATCGCCGCCTTCACGACGGCCAGAATGTCGGCCATGCTGGCGCCGACTGCCGCCGCGACCCCGCTGCGGGCGAGCTCTGCCCGCAGCAGTGACATGATCGCGTCCTCGCCCGCGGTCAGCAGCGTGCAATGCTCGCGCTTTGTCTCGCGCACCAGCTCGACGATCGAGCGAACCAGCTCCGGGCTCTCGGCCTTGATCTCGAGATTGAATCGAAGCGCCTCGAAAGACTGAAAGGCTTCCTTCAGGGTTGGGATGCCAAGTCCTTTCTTTCGGAAGGGAAACTTCGGTCCACCGTCGGCCGAAAAGCAATGGCCCGCATCCAGCGCCCGCACTTCGTCGAGCGTCAGCTGCGAAATCGCTCCGCGCCCGTCGGTGGTGCGCTCGACCGCGGGATCGTGCAGTAGGACCGGCACGCCGTCGCGCGTCGCGTGGACGTCGCTTTCGATGACGTGCGCGCCCTGCTCGAGCGCGCGCGCGAAGGAGACCAGCGTGTTCTCGGGCGCGACGCCCGCTGCGCCGCGGTGGCCGAGGATGATGGGCCCTGGGAGATCGAAGAAGCTGTGACGCATGGCGCGTAGGTTATCATGGCGCGCCCCATGTCAGTGCTCACCCACGAGGCGATTCTGTGCGAGATCGACGAAGGGCGAGTCGTGATCACGCCCTTCAGTCGCGATCAGGTCGGTGCGGCGTCGATCGATCTGACGCTGGGACGTGAGATCCGTCTGATCGAGCCCGCTGGCCGGCCGATCGAAATCCGTGAGGAAACCGACTACCGCAGCCACACCAAGGTGAGCAGTCTCGCGGTGCCCTTTCAGCTCGACCCCGGCGTCACCATCCACGGCATCACGCTCGAGAAGCTGTGCCTACCGCCGGATCTGTGCGGCTTTCTCGAAGGGCGGAGTCGCTACGCGCGCCTGGGGCTCATGATCCACGTGACCTCCGCCTTCGTGCAGCCGGGGGTCGCGAATCGACAGGTGCTCGAGATGAGCAACGTCTCGAGCGAGTCACTGCTGATACACGCGGGCGTTCGCATCTGCCAGCTGGTCCTGATGCGCACCGAGGGGCAGGCTGTCTATCGCGGGCGCTTTTCCGAGCAGGAGAGCATCTGAGCGAAGCCGGCCAGCCGGCGGCTCGGCCGCCAACGAGGAATCAGTGATGCGGGCTGTCGTGCAGCGTGTCAGCGAGGCGCGGGTCTCGGTTGAGGGCGAGACGGTCGGGGTCATGGGCGCCGGCCTGCTCGCGCTGGTGGGCGTGGCGCAGCGCGACGGCCTGCCGGACGCCGAGGAGCTGGCCGGCAAGCTGGTGAACCTGCGGGTCTTCGAGGATGAGCGAGGCCGCATGAACCGGTCGCTGCTCGAAAGCGGAGGCAGCCTCGGGGTCGTCTCCCAGTTCACGCTCCTCGCCGACTGCCGCAAGGGGCGGCGGCCGTCGTTCGCCGAGGCGGCGCCCGCCGAGCACGCCGAGCCGTTGCTGGAGGCGCTGGTGGCGACCGCGCGGGGCCTTGGCGTCGACGTCGTGACCGGTCGCTTTCGGGCCAGCATGCAGGTGACGCTCTGCAATGACGGGCCCGTCACGCTGCTGCTCGACAGCGAGAAGGTCTTCTGATCGACCGCGGAGCGCTTGCCGCGCGTCGCGGAAACGGGAAGACTCTCAGGCGGGGGTAATTCGGCGGCTTGCCGCCTTACGTGAGAGGTTTCATGGACAACTCTATTTGTGATTCGATTGATCGAGGGAGGCGAGCACTTTGCTCGCTGCTGTGCGCCCTGGCGATCGCCCTGGCACCGGGCATCGGCTTGGCGGAGAGCGATTCGCTGGATGCCGCAAAAGAGGGTGGCATTGGCATCGCCTCAGCGCTGACGAGCCTGGTCTACGGGCCGGTGAAGGTCGTGTACGCCACCGGGGGCGCCGTGATCGCGGGCTTCGCGTGGGTCTTCTCTGGGGGAGACTCCGAGGTGGCGTCTACGGTTCTGACGCGCGCTGTGCGCGGGACCTACGTCATCACGCCGGCAACCATCGCCGGTGACGAGGAGATCGAGTTCGTCGGTCGTTCGCCCGAGTACCGGCCGAAGGAAGACCGATCGCAGGTGGCCGCCGCGCCCGACGGCTGGTAGGCGCCTGGCTCACTGACGCCCCGCGGCCTGGTCGCGGGGCGTCAGCGGGGAACCCGAACGGATCACAGTCGCAGTCGCGGCAGGGCCGCTCGAGGACGTAGCCGCGCCCTCAGCACGCCAGCGCGGTGCTGCTACGCTGTCGCGAGCCATGAACGAAATCGTCTCACAGATGCCGATCGCCTTTGCAGCCGGCATTCTGTCCGTCTTTTCGCCGTGCGTAATGCCGCTGATGCCCGCCTATCTGTCGCTCGTTTCTGGCATGTCGATCGACGAAATGGAGGCAGGAACCCACGATCCCGAGCTCAGGCGGCGGGTCCTTCGCGCCTGTGTGGGTTTCATCTGCGGCTTCTCGACGGTCTTCATTCTGATGGGGATCGGAGCGGTGGCAATTGGCCACGCAGCCCGTACCTGGCGGATGGAGATCTTCGGCCTCGAATTCGGTGTGGCGCAGCTTGCCGGTGTGCTGATCGTGCTGTTCGGACTGCACATGACCGGGCTGGTCCCGATCCGGGCGCTCTACCGAGACACCCGGGTTCACTTCAAGATCAACCAGCGCAGCTTCCTCTCGACGTTTCTGGTGGGCGCGGGCTTCGCATTCGGCTGGTCGCCCTGCATCGGTCCGATCCTTGGCAGCGTGCTTACGCTGGCGGGCAGTCGCGACACCATGGTCGAGGGCACGCTGCTGCTGACCGTCTATTCCGCGGGGCTGGCGATTCCGTTTCTGCTGGCCGGCTGGAGCATCGAGCTCTTCTTCAAGGCGTTCTCGCGTGTTCGGCAACACTTCCGCAAGCTCGAGGTGGCGTCCGGGCTGATCCTGATGGCGGTCGGGATGATGCTGGTCACCGACCAGCTCTCGCGCCTAAACAGCCAATTCAGCTTCCTGACCGATTTCGTGATGCGCGCTGAGCAGGCACTGCAGTGAGACCGGTCGCGTCGTCGCCTGCCTGGCGAGATCGCTTCGGCCCGGCGCGCAGCGCACTGCTGCTCGCGGTGCTCGCGCTCGCGTCGTCCGCCTGCTCGTCGGAGGCGCCGGCGGGTGATCCGAAGCCGGAAGTCGTCGTGGCTGCGCCGCCAGAGGCCCCGGACGCAGCGGCACTGGACTTCACCCTGGCGCGCTTGGGGGGCGGCTCCGTGACGTTGTCGGCGCTGCGTGGCAAGACCGTGGTGCTGGACTTCTGGGCGACCTGGTGCCCGCCGTGCGAGTTTCAAGTTCCGCCCCTCAACGAGTTCTACCGCAGGCATCGAGCCGACGGCGATTTGGAGGTCTTCGGGGTTTCGATCGATAGCGAAGGTGTCGAGATCGTCGCCACCTGGGTGGCGGAAAAGCGCGTCGGTTACCCGATCCTGCTGGACGGAGAGGAGCTCGCCCGCCGCTACGGCGCCCAGGGATTCCCGACGCTGATCGTTGTCGGCCCGGACGGCCGCATCGCTTCCCAGCACGTCGGCCTGATCGAGAGCGATACGCTCGAGAAGGCGCTGGCGACGCAGCGCGTCCGCTCTGCCACCGCCGAGGCGGGGTCTCCCGCGGCTCGGCCGTAGCGCCCGCGCCACCCGGTTCGAATCCGCGTTAAAGACGGCCGCGGGAGTGGACGATTGGACGGGCGATCTCCCGCCAGTTGCTTCCCGTCCGGCGTTCGGGCTGAAGAGGCTGAAGAGAAGGGATGAGAAGAGAGTTCCGGTGAGCGTGGAAAACACCCAGGTTCAGGTCCGCAACGCCTACGAGCGCAGTTTTGCTGACGGCGACGTGATCTTCGACGAGGGGGACGTGGGCGAAGTGCTCTACGTCATCCAGGCGGGAGAGGTCGAGCTGACGCGCCACGGGGCCGCCACACGGCGCATGGTGGCGCGTTTGGGCCCCGGCGAGTTCTTCGGCGAGATGAGCGTAGTGATCGGCGAGACGCGCAGCGCTCGCGCCGTGGCGGTGGGCACCACGCGCGTTCTCGAACTCGACGGGGAGACGCTCGAGGCCATGTGTATCGAGCGGCCCGAGATCGCCATTCGTATCATCCGACGCCTCACCAGACGCCTGATCGACTCCGAGCGGCGGCTGTCCGCGATGGGGGTCGACGATCTTCTGAGACCGGTCGTGCGGGCGCTGGTTCGCGATGCGCAGGCGGATCCGGAGCACGGGGTTCGCGTGCCCACGACGCTCCGCGAGCTGGCCCACAACGCCGGACTGAGCCTTCTCGAGACCCATCGAGCCCTGCACCAGCTCCTCGACCAGAAGCACCTGCGACTGGTGGACGACGTGCTGGTGGCCAGCGACGTCGAATCGTTGAGCTCCTGCCTCGATACACACTGAAGCGCATTGGCCCCGTACGGGCGCCTTTGATAGCTTGATACCCGTTCGGTCTTGGCCCGGGGGGGGATCCAGTTGCCGGCTCGTCGCCTCTGTGGACGTCGTGCGCGCAGGGCGATCGGCGGGCTGCTGTCCGGCTTGCTGGCGCTGCTCTGTGGCGACGCCGTCTCGGCCGGCCTCAGCGAATCCGAAGTTCCCTTCGAGATCAGCGCCGACAGCATCGCGTACTACGAGGCACGTCAGCTCTACGTCGCGGAGGGTGACGTTCGCGTGGCGCAGGGCGGGCGCCGCCTGGAGGCGGATTGGGCGGCTTTCAGCCTCCTGAGTCGTCTCGGTGCAGCGAGCGGTCGCGTGCGGCTCGAGGATGGTGGACAGCTCGTCCGTGCCGAGTTCATGGTCTTTGATGTCGATCGCCTGCAGGGCTCGCTCTTCGAGGGCGACATCGACACCGGCGAAGGCGGGTTCTTGATCCAGGCGCGTGAGCTGGTCAAAACGGGAGACGTCGAGTACGAAGCGCGCGAGGGCATGATCACCGCCTGTCGCTGCCCGCCCGAGACGTTGCTCACGCCCTGGCGCGTCAGGTCCAAGCGGGCTCAGGTGGAGCTCGGCGGCTACGGCCAGGCGCGCAACTCGACCGTCGACGTGATGGGTGTGCCCGCGCTCTGGCTGCCGTGGATGATCTATCCGGTCAAGACCGACCGCGAGACCGGGCTGCTGCTACCGGACTTTGCCTACGGCGGGCGAAATGGCTTTCAGGTGGGTGTCCCGTTCTTCTGGGCCGCCCGTCCCGAGCTCAACGTGACCGTTACGCCGCGCTACGTGGAGACGCGTGGCTTCAAGCCGGATCTCGACCTCGAGTACGTGCTGGGCCAGCACTCGGGCGGGCGCTTCTACGGCAGCTATGTCAGCGATGAGAGCTACGGCGACCCGCTTCTGCCGCCCCATGTCGAGGATCGCTGGGGCATCTCTTTTCAGCATGACCAGGCGCTGCCGCGCGGGTGGCGTGCGCGCGCCGACGTGAAGCTCGTCTCCGACAATCTCTACCTCGGCGACTTCGACGACTACGGGCGATACCGTGCGGATCTCTTCCTGCGCTCGACGGCCTTCGCCTTTCGCCACTTCGGGGAGCCAGGGCGCGTCGGCGTGGTCGGATCGATGCTCTACGCCGACGATATCCAGTACGGCGCCGAGGAGGATCGCGATCGCTCGCTGCTCCATCGCTGGCCCGACCTGTCCCTGCGCGTGCTGCCCGGGCGCCAGGCCTGGCTCGACAGACTCGGGCTGGTGAGTGCGGCCGACGCCAGCTACGCCTACTTCCACTCGCTCGACGATCCGCGCGGCGTCTTTCCCGGCGCCGCGGTCGGCGCGGGTGGCTTCTTTCTGGACACGGGCCTCGATCCGGCACCGCGGGCCAACGAGGGCGACGGGCTGTTCCAGGCGGGCGAGCCGATGCTCGATAGTGGACATCGCCTCGTGCTCCACCCGCGCCTGGCGCGGCCGCTGAGGTTGGTCGGCCTGCTCGATCTCTACCCGGAGCTCGGCTACTCGCAGACGCTCTACCGCTCGCGTCGCCAGGGTTTCGCCGAGCGCGGCATCTTCAGCGCGAGGGCCGATCTGCGGGGCCGTCTGCGCGGTCGCCTGGACTGGCTCGGGCTCAGCGGGACCGGGCACCTGCTCGAGCCTTTCGCGAGCTGGGCCCTGGTTCGCCCGCGTGCGCAGGCGGACAATCCCGTCTTCGTCCCCCCCTCGCCGATTCCGCAGCGCCGGCTTCGGCAGCTCGCGCTGGACAACCGGCTGCTCGACCCGTCGGACCGCGTGCGTGCGGCTCAGGTGCTCGCCGTCGGCTTCGACAATCGCCTGCGCGGCGCCCGCAGCGGCGCTGGGCCGACGCGCGTGTTGGCCGAATTCCGCCTTTCGTTCGAGCACGACTTCGAGACCGCGGGCGGTCAGCAGTTCGTGCTCGACGGACGCGGCTTCCCGCGAGATTGGCTGCAGAGCGATTTCAACCTGGTCTGGAACACGCGGGCGGGGGAGATCGACGAGGGGCTGTTCGGGGCGACGCTCTATCTGCCGAGCTGGCGCTTCTTCAGCAATGCCACGCTGGGGACCCGCTACCGCTTCCTGCGGCACGTTCCAGCCATCTTGGAGGAGACGCTGCCCGGGAGCGTGGACCAGCTCGACGCCACGGCTGGGTTGCGGCTGTTCGGCGTGCTGCAGCTCAATTACGGCGTCTCGTATTCGCTCGCCGACCGTCAGAGGATCTCGAATGGCGGGACGGTGATCTACGCCTCGAGGTGTCGATGCTGGGCGATTGGCGTCGATATTCGAGAGGAGAGCGGGCGCGAGGTCTACTACGGCATTCGTTACAGCCTGACGGGGCTGGGCCGCAGTCGCGGCAGCCCGTTCGCGGTGGGGAACGAGCTCGCTCCGCTGCTCGAGCGCTGATGCGCCCGCTTGCCGCTTATCGCCGCGCAGCGTAGAATCGCTGCTCTTTTGCATCACCCGGTCGGGGTGCGCGAAGCGTCGCGCACGCTGAACCGACCGCCGAGGGAAGCTTGCTCCGCCCGTCCCGCGAACAGTTCGAGGATCTCGCATCGAAGGGCAATCTGATCCCGGTGATGCGCGAGATCATGGCGGACCTCGACACACCGCTCTCGATCTTCCGTCGTCTCGATGACGAACGCACCAGCTTCCTGCTCGAGTCGGTGGAGGGTGGCGAGAAGTGGGCTCGCTACAGCTTCATCGGCACGGGTGCCCGCGCGATCTTCCGAGCGCGCGGAAGCGAGGTGGAATGGCTCGAGGATGGGCGCTGCGAGCGGCACGTCGAGCCGGGTGACCCGCTGGAGTTCCTCCGCCGAAAGCTGGCGCAGATCGAGCCCGCGCACCCGGATGATGTCGAGCTTCCGCGCTTCATCGGCGGGGCTGTGGGGATGGTCGGGTACGACTGGGTGCGCTTTGTCGAGCGCATTCCAGACGAGAATCCCGACACCATCGGCCTGCCGGACCTCTGGTTCGTCTTCCCGGAGACCGTGGTGGTCTACGACAACGTGCGTCACACGGCGCTGATCGTGCGTTACGTCCAGCTGGAGCCCGGCGACGACCCCGTTGAAGGCTATCGCGACGCAGTCGCGGAGATCGAGGCGACCGTCAGACGCCTGCGTGGCGCGCTGCCCGCCCAGCCCGATGTCGAGCCCGTGCGGGTCCCCATGCACGTGCAGCGCAGCATGAGCGAGCAGGCCTTTCATCAGATCGTCAGACGTGCCAAGGAGTACATCGAGGCGGGCGACGTCTTTCAGGTAGTGCTGTCGCAGCAGTTTCAGATGCCGCTGCAGGTCGACGCCTTCTCGATCTACCGCCATCTTCGCTCGATCAACCCGAGCCCCTACTTGCTGTTCATCCGCATGGAGGCCGACGCCGTGCTGGTGGGCTCATCGCCCGAGATCCTGGTGCGGCTCGAATCCGATCGCGTCGACGTGCGCCCGATCGCGGGGACGCGACGCCGCGGGGAGGGGCGAGAGGAGGATCTCGCACTTGAAGAGGAGCTGCTCGCCGATCCCAAGGAGCGCGCCGAGCACCTCATGTTGGTCGATCTCGGTCGCAACGACGTGGGTCGCGTGGCGCAGGTCGGCAGCGTACACGTCAACGAATACGCCGTGGTGGAGCGCTACTCCCACGTGATGCACATCGTCTCGAACGTCCAGGGGAAGCTGCGCGAGGGACTCGACTGGCTAGACGTGCTGCGCGCGACGTTTCCCTGTGGAACGCTCTCCGGCGCGCCGAAGGTGCGGGCGATGGAGATCATCGACGAGCTCGAGACCGTGCGCCGCGGTCCGTACGGCGGCTGCGCCGGCTATATCGACTACTCGGGCAATATGGACATGGCGATCACGATTCGCACCATGGTGGCCAACGCCGGGACTATCACGCTGCAGGCCGGCGCCGGCGTGGTGGCGGACTCGCAGCCCGAGCTGGAGTTCGAGGAGACCATCAGCAAGGCGCGGGCCGTGCTTCAGGCCATCGATCTGGCGCGTGAGGGGATCGACTGAGTGCGTCTGCTGATGATCGATAACTACGATTCCTTCACCTACAACCTGGTCCAGTACCTGGGCGAGCTCGGTGTCGCCGTGGATGTCGTGCGCAACGACAGCGAGCGCGTCGAGCAGCTGCTCGCGCGTGAGCCGCAGGGCGTGGTGATCTCGCCCGGGCCGGGCGTGCCCGAGCACGCCGGCGTCTCGATCGAGGTGGTGCAGCGTTTTGCGAAACAGGGGACGCCGGTCTTCGGGGTCTGCCTGGGCCACCAGGCGATCGGCGTGGCCTACGGCGGTCGCATCGTGCGGGCCCGCCACATCATGCACGGCAAGACCTCGCCCATGCTCCACCGGGGCGCGGGGGTCTTCGCTGGTCTACCGCGGTCCTTCGAGGCCACCCGCTATCACTCGCTGGTGATCGAGCCTGCGAGCTGCCCCGATGTGCTCGAGGTCACCGCGCACACATCGGATGGTGAGATCATGGGTGTGCGGCACCGCGTTCTCCCGGTCGAGGGCGTGCAGTTCCACCCCGAGTCCATTCTCACCGAAGTGGGAAAGCAGCTCTTGCAGAACTTCATCGATGGCTGTCAGCGCGGAGTGGCCGCATGAGTCTGCTGGAGGCCATCGCCAGCGCGGCGGCCGGTCAGGAGGTGCCGGCGCCGCTGCTCGAGGCGGCATTCGACGAGGTGATGCAGGGCACTGCGAGCGATGCTCAGATCGCCGCACTGCTGGTGGCGCTGCGCGTCAAGGGTGAGACGGTGGCAGAGATCGTCGCTGCGGCGCGCGCGCTGCGTGCCCACGCGACAACAGCCGAGCTGCCCGATCCCCGCACGGTCGATACCTGTGGAACGGGCGGCTCCGGGCTCTCGACCTTCAGCATCTCGACCAGCGCCGCCTTCGTGGTGGCCGGCGCGGGCGTGCCGGTGGCCAAGCACGGCAACCGCGCCGCCAGCAGCCAGACCGGCAGCTTCGATACGCTCGAGGCGCTCGGTGTGCGCATCGATCTGCCGATCGAGAGCTGCGCACGCATCCTGGCCGAGGTGGGGATCGCGGCCTTCTTCGCGCGCACCGCCCACCCGGCCTTTCGCCACCTGGCGCCCGTGCGCGCGCAGATCGGTATTCGCACGCTGCTCAACTGCCTCGGTCCGCTGCTCAGCCCGGTGGGAGCGCGCTACCAGATCGTCGGCGTCTACGACGCCGCTCTGCTGGTGCCGCTCGCGCGGGCGCTGGGGGAGCTCGGCGCTCGGCGTGCGCTGGTGGTGCACGGCTGCGATGGGCTCGACGAGCTCACCACCACCGGCCCCAGCCGCGCCGCCCTGATGGACGACGGGCGGGTCACGCAGCTCGAGGTGCTGCCAGGGGCGCTCGGCCTCCCGCTCGCCGAGCCCGTCGAGCTGGCGGGTGGCGATGCCGCCGAGAACGCTCGCATCCTGCGCGCCATTCTCGATGGCGAGCCGGGGCCGCGGCGCGACATCGTGTTGCTCAACGCCGCCGGGGCGTTGTGGGCCGCGGCGGCCGTGGAGGGGCTGGCGGAGGGGCTCGTGCGCGCGGCGCAGAGCATCGATTCCGGCGCTGCGCGCGCGCGGCTCGAAGCGCTGGTGCAGGCGACGACGGCGGCGGCCCGGTGACGATTCTCGACGAAATCCTCGATTTCAAGCGCGGCGAGCTGGAGCGGGCCGTGCGGTTGGTCTCAGCGGACGAAATGCGTCGGCGCGCCGAGCGTGTTGATGCGCCGACGCGTGGTCTGCGCGGCGCGCTGCTCGCCGCGCCGCCACCCGCCGTGATCGCCGAGATCAAGCGACGCTCGCCGAGCAAGGGGCTGATCCGCCAGGACTTCGATCCGGTTGCCTGTGCCGAGGCCTACGCGGCGGCAGGCGCGGCGGCGCTGTCGATCCTGACGGATGAGCACTACTTTGGCGGGCAGCTCGACGATCTCGCAAAGGTACGCCGGGCCGTGTCGCTGCCGCTGCTGCGCAAGGACTTCGTGGTGGACGCCTATCAGATCGACGAGGCCCGCGTGGCGGGCGCAGACGCCGTGTTGCTGATCGTCGCCGCGCTCGAGGCGCCCGCGCTGCTCCGGCTGGCGGAGCGTGCTCGCGCGCTCGGGCTCGATGTCCTGGTAGAGGTTCACGACGAGCAAGAGCTGGCGGTTGCCCTGGGGGCCGGGGCGAACTTGATTGGCGTCAACAACCGTGACCTGCGTACATTCGAGGTCGATCTGGGCGTCACGGAGCGCATCGCCCGTCAGCTCCCGGGCCAGGGTGAGGCGGTGCTGGTGGCGGAGAGCGGCATCGCCGGCCCCGGCGATATACAGCGTCTCGAAAAGGCGGGCGCGAGCGCTTTTCTCGTGGGAGAATCTCTCATGCGGGAGGCCGACATCGGCCTGGCGCTCAGACAACTACGGAGGTCCCAGTGAGTGGGAACGTGCGCATCAAGATCTGCGGGATTCGGTGCCCGGAAGATGCTCTGGCTGCGGTCGAGGCCGGCGCCGATCTGATCGGCCTGAACTTCGTCTCGGACTCGCCACGCGTGCTCGACCTGAAGACCGCGGAGGCGATCTGCCAGGCGGTGGAAGGCACCTCGGTCGAGCGCGTGGCGCTCTTCCGCGACGCCACTTGGGATGAGATCGATACGGTGCTGCGCCGCGTGGATTTCGAGCGCGTGCAGTTTCACGGCGACGAGACGGAGGAGGAGCTCGAGGCCGTCGATCTGCCGGCCATCAAGGCCATCCGCGGCGCCGACATGGAGGCGGCCGAGACCTATCCCGGCGCCATCTTGCTGCTCGATCATCCCCACGAAGGCGGCGGGCAGGGCAAGACGTGGGACTGGAGCGAGGCGGAGCAGCTGATCTCCATGGGGTACGACGTGATCATCGCGGGCGGGCTCACGCCGGAAAACGTCGGGCAGGCGCTGGTGGATGTCGGCGGCATTCCGCCCTGGGGCGTCGACGTGGCGACCGGGGTCGAGGGGGCCGACTATCGCAAGGACCCCTCGCTGATGAAGGCCTTCATCGAGGCCGTCCGCCGTTACGAAGAAGAGAGCGAGTAGCCCGGCGAGCCGAGCGAAGCCGTCCGGCGGGCACTGCGATCGCGTGCTGGCGCGCGGAAGACGCACGCACGGCCAGCGGACCGGATGAGCGGGCAAGCGCGTGAAGCGTGAGCCGCGAAGCCCAAACGCTCGAGCGGTCGTGTGCGTGAAGGTGTGAAGGCGTGCAGGTGTGAAGGCGTGAAGAAGAGAGGAGCGGAATGAAGAGCGAGCCCGACGCCCGCGGCATGTTCGGCGAGTTCGGTGGTCGCTACGTGCCCGAGATGCTGGTGGCGGCGCTCGACGAGCTGGTCGCCGAGTCAGCGCGCATCCTGCCGAGCGAGGCTTTTCGTCAGGAGCTCGCCGCGCTGCTCACGCACTACGCCGGGCGCCCGACACCGCTCACGCACGCCGCCCGCATGAGCGAGCAGCTCGGCGGCGCAAAGATCTACCTGAAGCGCGAGGATCTGGCCCACACCGGCGCCCACAAGATCAACAATGTGCTCGGGCAAGTGCTGCTGGCACGGCACATGGGCAAAGCGCGCGTGATCGCCGAGACGGGCGCCGGCCAGCACGGCTGTGCCACCGCCACCGCCTGCGCGTTGCTCGGCCTCGAGTGCGAGGTCTACATGGGTGCCGAGGACGTGCGCCGTCAAGCGCTGAACGTCTTTCGCATGGAGCTGCTGGGCGCCCAAGTGCACTCCGTGAGCCACGGCTCGCGGACACTGAAGGACGCCATCAACGAGGCCATGCGCGACTGGGTGACGAATGTCGAGCACACCTACTACTGCGTCGGTTCGGTGATGGGCCCCCATCCCTATCCGACCCTGGTGCGCGACTTCCAGCGCGTGATCGGCCTGGAGACGCGCCAGCAGATCCAGCGAGCGGAGGGGCGCGAGCCCGACGTGCTGATGGCCTGCGTCGGCGGTGGCTCCAACGCCATCGGCCTCTTCCATCCCTTCATCGAGGATGAGCGGGTGCGGCTGATCGGTGTCGAGCCGGGCGGCGAAGGCGTCGGCAGCGGTCGCCACGGCGCCACGCTGAGCGCCGGGGTTCCCGCCATCTTTCACGGCAAGCGGACCTATGTCCTGTCCGATGACGACGGGCAGATCTTTCCCGCCCACTCGATCTCGGCCGGCCTCGACTACCCGGGTGTGGGGCCGGAGCACGCCTTCCTGAAGGACAGCGGGCGGGCCGAGTACGTCGTGATCGACGACGACGAGGCGTTGGCCGCCTTCGTCTATCTCTCACAGACCGAGGGCATCATCCCCGCCCTCGAATCCGCCCACGCAGTGGCCCATGCACGCAAGCTGGCGCCGACACTGCCTCGCGACACACTGCTGGTCATCAACCTCTCGGGGCGTGGCGACAAGGACGTCTCCGAGGTGCGCGATCTGCTCGCGGCCGAGGGCGCGGAGGAGTCGCACTGATGGGACGCATCGCCGAGCGTTTCGCGCTGCTGCGCGAGCGGGGCGAGCCCGCGCTGGTGACCTTCATTACGGCGGGCGACCCCGATCTCGAGACCAGCGAGGCGCTGGTGCTCTGCATGGCGCAGGCGGGCGCCGACCTGATCGAGATCGGCGTGCCCTTCTCCGACCCGATCGCCGAGGGCCCGACGATCCAGCGCGCCAGCGAGCGCGCGCTGGCCGGCGGCACGAGCCTGCGCAAGATCCTCGCGCTGGTCGAGCGGCTGCGACCCCGCGTCGAGGTCCCGCTGCTGCTGATGGGCTACGCCAACCCGCTTCACGCCATGGGGCCGCGGCCCTTCGCCGAGGCGGCTGCGCGCGTCGGGGTCGATGGCATCATCATTCCCGACTTGCCACCGGAGGAGGGCGAGCCCTTCTACGACGCGTGTCGCGAGCGCGGCGTCGACCCGGTGCTGCTCGCGGCGCCGACCACCACGCCCGAGCGCCTGCGCTTGCTCGCCGAGCGCACGCGCGGCTTTCTCTACTACGTGTCTCTGCAAGGTGTCACCGGCGCGCGCGATGCGCTGGCCAGCGACCTGGAGCAGAAGGTTCGCAGCCTCAAGGCGCTGGCCGACGTACCGGTCTGCGTGGGCTTTGGCATCGCGACACCGGAGCAGGCCGAGCGTGTCGGGCGCTGGGGGGCCGATGGCGTTGTCGTCGGCAGTGCGCTGGTGAGCGTCGTCGCCGCGGCGCGTGACCGCGACGAGGCGGTGGACGTGGTGGCGCAGCGGGTGGCCGAGCTCAAGGCAGGTCTTCTCCGGTGCCTTGCCTCGGATGCTCACCCCGGCACCGAGCGGTGACGCGGCGCGTCCGCGACTGACGAGAAACGTCACCGCGCGGGCGTCTTCGAGGGCTCTGACGGGGCCGCGCCGAGCGCTGTGCTGCGCTCGCTTTGCAGTGGCCGGGCCGCCGCTTGGCGCCGCGGCTGCCGGCTGCTGATGTGGGCTGCGGGGATGCCCCCTCAACTGGCACGGGCCTTGCTAAGTACGGGGCCAGGGTGTCAATGAGGATCGTACCAGCACGCGAATAGCAAAGGGCTTGATCGCCGCTCGGTCGACGAAATCAAAGGACTCATCACAACCATGAGAAAACTCATTCGCAAGAGCAACAAGGGCTTTACCCTGATCGAGTTGATGATCGTCGTGGCGATCATCGGCATTCTGGCCGCCATCGCAATTCCGAACTTCCTGCGCTTCCAGCTGCGCTCGAAGACCTCGGAGGGCAAGGTCAACATCGCCGCGATCCGAACCGCTGAGGAATCCTACGTGGCCGAGTTCGGCTCGTACGTTGCAGCGGCCGCCTCGCCGGCGGCCAACGGTATGTCCCAGAAGCAGGCCTTCGCGGACGTCGGAGCGGCCGGCGCCAACTTCGGGACGATCGGCTGGGAGCCCGAGGGCGACGTGTTCTTCAACTACTCGGTGGCAATCACCGGTCTGGCCTACACTGCCGATGCGAGCGCCGACATCGACGCCAACGCTACGAATCAGGTCTGGGGCTACGTGCATCCGGATCCGAGCGGCGCCAGCGTCGCCGGTGGGCTCACGTGTCCCGCGACGGGTACCTACAATGCCAACGGCGGCATGAACGACCTGCAGAACGTGGTCGGCCCGTGCGGCGCGCTGGACGGTCAGTCCGAGTTCTAGTCGTCTGATCGGGTCACCGGTCAAGCGAGAAGGCGGGGCCAGGCGAGAGCCTGGCCCCCTTTTCGTTTTCTTCGTGTCCCGGGCAGCAGCAGTGCCCCGGGCACAGGAGGTTTCACGATGCGAGATGGAAACACGCGCAAGCTCGCACAATCTCCGGTGAAGCAGAGGCTGTTTCTGAGCCGCCACCGGGCTTGCCTGGTGGTGGTCGACGGTCCGGCGGCGGGAACCGAATACCGGCTACAGAGCCAGAGCGTGGTGCTCGGGCGCGGGCCGGGTGTCGACATTGCCTTCGCCGACGAGGCCATGTCGAAGCGTCACGCTGCGCTCGAGCTCGGCGAGGACGGCTACCGTCTGCGCGACATGGGCAGCACCAACGGCGTGTCGCTGAACGGCAGCCCGGTCAGCGCCGCCGATCTCAAGCACGGCGATCGCCTGCAGCTCGGCGAGCACACGCTGCAGTACGTGGTCGAGAGCCGCAAGCACACGCGCGCCTACGATCTCTCGTAGCCGTCGAACACGCAGCGCGCTGTCAGTCCGCTGAGGGCGCCTCGACGAGCGAATCGTAGAGCGCTTTCACCTGAGCCCGCGTCCGCTCGAGGCTGCCCGAGTTGTCGATCACGTGGCTCGCCATCTGCCGCTTCTCTTCGATCGGCAGCTGAGCGGCGATGCGCCGCTCGGCATCCTCGCGTGTGCAGCTGTCGCGGGCCAGCGTGCGCTCGAGCTGGACCTCGCGCGGCACCCAGACCAGCACGCAGGCGTCGTATTCGCGCGCCGCGGCGCTGCCTGTGCCCGCCTTCGCGCCCTCGAAGAAGAGCGGAATGTCGAGCACGAGCAGCGGCGCGCCCGCCGCCACTGCGGCCTCGCTGCGCCGCGCCATTTCGGCGATCACCGGCGGATGCACGATGGCGCCGAGCCGCGCACGGGCCTGCGAATCGCCGAAGACGACGGCCCCCAGCGCCTCGCGGTCCAGTGCGCCGTCTTCGGTGATGACGCCGGCACCGAAGGCCGCGCGGATCTGCAGCAGCATGGCGCTGCCGGGCGCCTGCAGCGCGTGCACGATGGCGTCGGCATCGATCGTCGTGGCGCCGAGCTCGGCGAGCATGCGCGTCACCGTGCTCTTGCCCGAGCCGATGCCCCCCGAAAGAGCAATCCTGCGCGTCATGGCGGGGAGCATGGCAGTCGCGGCGGGCGGCTTCAACGGGCGCCAGGGCCCTACTCGGCGGCGTCCGCCGCGATCACGCAGTTCTTGCCCTCGGCCTTGGCGCGGTACAGGGCGCGGTCGGCCGCCTGGAAGAAACGTCTGCGGTCGCCGTCGTACTCCGCGACCCCCAGTGAGATCGTGACCTTCACCGGCCGCATCGAATCGTCGACGATCTGCGAGGCTTGCTCGACCGACATGCGGATCTTCTCAGCCACGGCCACGGCGCCGGCCAGATTCGTATTGGGCGTCACGATGATGAACTCCTCACCACCGTAGCGGGCCAGCAAGTCGCTGCCGCGCACGGAATCGTTCATGAGCGCGGCAATCCCCATCAGGACTTCATCCCCGGCTGCGTGGCCGAAGCGATCGTTCAGTGCCTTGAAATCGTCGAGATCGACCAGAATCATGGACAGCGGCTCACCGGTTCGGCGCAGGCGCTTGATCTCCCGGGTCAGGTGGTCCTGGAAGTAGCGGTGATTGTGCAGCTTGGTGAGACCGTCGGTGATGGAGAGCTGGGCCAGCACCTCGTTGGCCCGCTGCAGCTCCTCGTTCTGCTCGGTGAGTCGCCGCTTGTCCTGCTCGATCTCCTGCTGGCTGAGCCTCAGCTTGCGCATCATGTCGTTGAAGGTGCGCGTCAGGAGCCCGATCTCGTCGTTGCTGCGCGGCGTCGGGATCTCGTGCTCGACGTCGCCCTGTGAGATGCGGGCCGCAGCCTCGGACAGCGCCTCGATGGGTTGCATGATGGCGCCGGTAATCTTGTAGGCCAGGAAGCTGAAGAGCAGGATGATCGCCAGGTCGCAGAGGAAGATACGCGTCACCACGGAGAGCACGGGCGCGAACACCTGCTCGAAGGGCGCTGCCACAACCACCAGCCAATCGAGCGTAGTGAGCTGCTCGACGCTGCCGAGCATGTGCTGGCCTTCGGCGCTGGTGTACTCCACGAGCTGATCGCCGCCGATCTGCAGCAGGCGTGAGCCGGGGAGCTCCGAGTGCGCGCTCGGCAAAGCCTCGTCCCAGCCGGGCAGCAGTGGCGACCCCGCCGCGTTGACCAGCAGGATCTGGCCGGGGCTCTCATCGGGTTCGATCCAGAGCTGATTGCGCAGCCCGGCGCTGCTGAATACGGCCACGAGCGTCGGCCCTGGCCCGGCGGCGTGCCGCGCCAGGGGCGCGCGCGCCAGGGCGAGCGGCCCCAGCGTCGAACTCTGGACCCCTAGCAAGGCGGTTCCCGTGCCGCCGTCACCCAGCGCCGTGGCATCGATGTCACCCGCGCTGGCGCGCAGCTGGCCGTCGTCGCCGAGCAGCGCCAGGCCGCTGAAGTGAGGCGATGCGTTCAAGATTTCTTGCAGCCGCGCGGCCAAGCGCCGCGGCTCGACCTTGCGCGGGTCGAGCGCCGTGGTCAGATGCCGGCTCTGCGCCTGCTGCTCGAGCGCGTCGCGACCCGCCTCGAGCCAGGCGTCGAGCTGGCTGACCCGCCGCTGCAGCACGGCGGGGAAGCCGGTCTCGAGCTGCCGTCGCAAGTGACCGTGGATGCTGTGGATGGAGATCCAGCTCACGACCAGGGCGGTGAGAAAGGTCGAGAGAAAGACGAAGAAGATGATCCGCGTCGAGACGCTGTAGACCGGCTTCTCGCCGAGCTGGGCGCGGGACTCTGCCATGCGGGGTGCCGACTCCGGAATGTCGTGGTTATCGACCAGAGCGAACGTTGCCTTGACCCCTCCCTCATTGAAAAATGTCGTGATTTCGAGTGGTTACGGACACGGCCCGCGGCAGATGTGCGCCCCGTGGGACGATTGTGGATGAATCTGCATAACTCCTTGACACTCAAAGAAATTTCGCCGCACGGGGTTTGCCATGGGGTTGGGCGTCGGATATATTGCGTCAGTCTTTTCAAGGGGTTAGCGGGTTTTTCGCCAATGGCGGCTGACTCGTACTCGCACGCGGGTGGCTCGGTAGGCGATGGCCAAGACGAAGAAATCAACTGCAGCGCCGGGAGGTGATGGCGTCGAAGCGCAGCTCGCGCGCTTGCGTTCGAACATCGACTTGGTCGACCGGGAAATTCTGGAGAGGCTCAATCGGCGCGCCGAGCTCGTCCGCGAAGTGGGTCGCGTGAAGGATGGCGGTCGCAGCAGTCCCGTCTATGTGGCCAGTCGCGAGCGAGATCTCGTCGACGCACTGTTGAAGCAGAACGCTGGGCCGTTTCCGGATGCCGCGATTCCGCACGTCTTTCGCGAGATCATCTCCGCCACGCGCTCACTCGAGGAGCGCGTGCGAGTCGCCTACCTGGGGCCGGAGGGCACGTTCAGCCACCAGGCTGCCGTGGCGCAATTTGGCTCGCAGGCCGACCTCGTGCCGGTGGGACACATGGGCGATGTCTTCACGTCGACGCAGCGGGGCGAGACCCACTTTGGTGTGATTCCCGTCGAGAACACCATCGAGGGGGCGATCAACCTGACCTACGACTCACTGATGGAGAGCGAGGTGACGATCTGCGGCGAAGTGATGGTCGCGGTGTCGCACAATCTGCTGTCCCAGAGCGGCGCAATCGAGGACGTCCGCGTCGTGGTCTCGATTCCGCAGGCGGTTGCGCAGTGCAGGAAGTGGCTCCAGGATCGCTTGCCCTCGGTCGAGATTCGCGACAGCAGCAGTACGGCTGCCGCCGCGCAGCTCGCCAGGGACGACGCCGCGGTGGCGGCGATCGCGAGCGCGGTGGCGGCCGAGGCCTACGGACTGCGCTTTGTCGCCGAGGGGATCGAGGACCATCGCGGCAACACCACGCGCTTTCTCGTGGTCGGCCAGGAGATTCCGGCAGCGAGCGGCAACGATCTCACCTCTGCGGCGTTTACCGTGCGCCGCGATCAGGCGGGTGCGCTGCACCGCCTGCTCGAACCCTTCGCGCGTCACGGCGTGAACCTCACGGCCGTGCAATCGCGGCCGATGAAGGGCAAGCCGTGGGAGTACATCTTCTTCATCGATATGGAGGGACACGAGAGCTGCGACGAGGTGGGAAAGGCGCTCGACGAGGCGGCCGACTACGCCCACTCGTACAAGGTTCTGGGGTCCTTTCCGCGTGCCGCGGCGCCCACCGCCAAGCAGCTCGGGAGGCGCAGCTGATCATGGCACTCGAGCGGCGGGTCAACCCGCACATCTTGAATCTCGAGGCATATCAGCCGGGCAAGCCCATCGAGGAGGTGGAGCGCGAGCTGGGCATCTCGTGCTCCGTCAAGCTGGCGTCCAACGAGAATCCGCTGGGCCCCTCGCCCAAGGCCGTGGCCGCACTGCGGGAGGCCGGGGATCAGATCAGCCGCTACCCGGACGGCGCGAGCTACGAGCTGAGAGAGCAGCTGGCGCAGTGCCTGGGCGTCGGACAGGAGCAGCTCGTCTTCGGCTGCGGTGCCGACGAGCTGTTGGAGCTGCTGGCCAAGACGTTTCTCTCGCCCGGCGACGAAGTCGTGCTTCCGTGGCCCTCGTTCGCCATGTATCCGATCGTCGTTAAGGGCATGGGGGCCACGCCGGTCCCGGTGCCGCTCAGCGCGGATATGGCACACGACCTTCCCGCCATGGCGCGGGCGATCGGCGAGCGGACCAAGCTCGTCTTCCTCTGCAACCCCAATAATCCGACGGGGACGAGCTTCGGGCAGCGAGAGTTCGAGGGCTTCCTCGCCGAGCTGCCCGAGACGGCCGTACTCGCCATCGACGAGGCCTACGTCGAATTCGTCAGGCGCAGCGACTTCCCGCATAGCATCGCGCTGGCGAAGCGTCGTCCCGGCACGATCGTGCTCCGCACCTTCTCCAAGATCTACGGTCTGGCGGGGCTGCGCGTCGGCTACGGCATCGCCGATCCCGAGCTCGCGAGCTACCTCGAGCGGGCGCGCCATCCCTTCAACGTGAATCGGCTGGCCGAGGTCGCGGCGTTGGCGGCGCTCGGTGACGAGGAGCACGCACAGCGCACTCGCGATAACAACGCCGCCGGCATCGAGTTTCTGACTCGTGAGCTGCCCGCGCTCGGTCACGACGTGTGGCCCAGTGACGCCAACTTCCTGCTGGTGCGGACCGGTGCGGACTACTACGAGAAGCTGCTTCGCAAGGGCGTGATCGTGCGCCCGCTGCGGGGCTTCGGGCTGCCCGAACACATCCGCGTTTCGATCGGGACGCCGGAGGAGAACGAGCGCTTGATCAAGGCACTGCAGCAGATCGTGGAGGAGGGCTCATGAAGCCGCCGCGCTTCCGCCGTCTGGCCATCCTTGGTCTCGGGCTGCTGGGCGGATCGGTTGCCCGCGCGGCCCGGCGTGCGGGCATCGTGGAGACGCTGGTGGCGTCGGGACGCCGCCGCGCGCCGCTCGAGAAGGCGCTTGCCGATGGCGTGGTGGACGAGGTGAGCGACGTTCCGGGTGCCGTGCGGGGCGCCGATCTGGTGGTGCTCGGAACGCCGGTGGGCTGCATGGAGCGCGTTGCAAGCGACGCGGCGCCCCATCTGTGTGAGGGCGCGCTCGTGACCGACGTCGGCAGCGTCAAGGGCATGCTCGCCGAGACGTTGTCCGGTGTGATGCCGCCCGGCGTGCACTACGTGCCCGCCCACCCGATGGCGGGCAGCCATCACAAGGGCGTGGTGAATGCGCGTGAAAACCTCTTCGACGGCGCCTGCTGCGTCATCACGCCGCTCGCCTCGAGCGATCGCGTGGCGGTGGCGCGGGTGGCCGACTTCTGGCGTGCGCTGGGCGCGCACGTGGTCGAGCGTGACCCGGCGGGCCACGATGCCGAGGTGGCGTGGGTGAGCCACGCACCGCACGTGCTGGCCTTTGCCTTTGCTCACGCGCTCGGGCAGGCGCCGGCGGGTGCCGGCGAGTTGGCGGGCAGCGGCTTTCGCGATTTCACGCGCATCGCCCACAGCGACGCGGGTCTCTGGAGCGAAATCCTGAACGCGAATCGCAAGGCACTGGCCGCCCCGCTGGAGGCGTTCAGCCGTTCGCTCCAGGAACTCGCGCGGGCGGTCGAAGCGGGGGACGCGGACGCCCAAGAACGATTTCTCTCGTCTGCACATCAGGCCCTGGCCAAGGTTGCCGTAGAGGTACCGGAGCCAGGGCGGGGTGGCGGCGGGAAAGACGCCCGATCCGGGGGCGAAAACCCGGAAATTCTGGCTGGCCCCAAGAGGCCGGCCGACCCAAGGAGTGTCGAGAACGATTAATGAGTGAAACAAGCGAGACAAGCTCGGCGGAGCAGACATTCGCCGAGATCTTCAGCAAGGGCCCCGCAGCGATCGAGGAAGGCGAGATCGCCAAGGGGACGGTCCTGTCCATCGACGACGACTACGTGCAGGTGGACGTGGGCTTCAAGTCGGAGGGGCTGGTTCAGGCCTGGGAGTTCATGAACGAAGACGGGACGATGACGATCGCCGTCGGCGATACCGTGGAGGTCCTGGTCGAGGATGTCGAGGACGAGGACGGGCGCATCGTCCTCTCCAAGGAGAAGGCCGAACGTCTCAAGGTGTGGGACGAGATCAGCAATGCCTACGAGGGTGACCAGGCTGTCGAGGGCACCATCATCGCGCGCGTCAAGGGAGGGCTCTCCGTCGACATCGGGGTGAAGGCCTTCCTGCCAGGATCGCAGGTCGATTTGCGACCGGTGCGAAACCTGGAGGGGCTGATCGGCGAGAAGACGAGCTTCAAGATCATCAAGTTCAACAAGCGGCGTGGCAACATCGTCCTCTCACGGCGTGCCCTGCTCGAGACCGAGCGGCGCAGGCTGCGCGAGACGACGCTGTCGACGCTGTCGGCCGGGCAGATTCTCGATGGTGTAATCAAGAACCTGACCGACTACGGCGCCTTCATCGACTTGGGTGGCATCGATGGTCTGTTGCACATCACCGACATGTCGTGGGGTCGCATCAACCACCCGAGCGAGCTCTTCGGTGTGGGCGACGAGATCAAGGTCAAGGTGCTGAAGTTCGACGCGGACAGCGAACGCGTTTCGCTCGGACTCAAGCAGATCCAGCCCGATCCCTGGGTGGATGCCGCGCTGCGCTACCCGCTCGGCAAGCGGCTGAAGGGCAAGGTGGTCTCACTGACGGACTACGGCGCCTTCATCGAGCTGGAAGCGGGCATCGAGGGACTCGTACACGTCTCCGAGATGTCCTGGACCAAGCGGGTCAAGCACCCGTCGAAGGTGGTCTCCGTCGCTGACGAGGTGGAGGCGGTGGTGCTCGCCGTCGACGAACGCGATCGCAAGATCTCGCTCGGCATGAAGCAGATCGAAGACAACCCGTGGACGGTGATCGAAGAGCAGTACCCGGTGCATTCGAAAGTCAAGGGTACTGTTCGCAACATCACCAACTTCGGCATCTTCGTCGGTCTCGAGGAGGGGATCGACGGCCTGGTGCACGTTTCGGACATCTCGTGGACGGAGCAGATCAAGCATCCAAGCGAGAAGTTCGAGAAGGGCGATGAGGTCGAAGCGGTCGTGCTCAAGATCGACAAGGAGAACGAGAAGTTCTCCCTGGGCATCAAACAGCTCGAGCCCAATCCGTGGGATGACATCCAGAAGCGGTATCCCGTCGGCAGTGAAGTCACCGGGGCGGTCAGCAGCGTGACTGACTTCGGCGTCTTCGTGAGGCTCGGCGAGGGGATCGAGGGGCTGGTCTATAGCTCCGAGCTCGCGCAGGAGCGCGTCGAGAAGCCGGGTGAGCACTTCAAGGAAGATCAGGAAGTGACCGCACTTGTGGTCAAGGTCGACCCGGCCGAGCAGAAGATCTCCCTCTCCATCCGCGCCGTGACGGACAAGGCGGAGCGTAAGGCGCTTCAGGAGATCGCGGCGCAGCAGTCCCAGAGTCAGACGACGACGCTGGGTGATCTGCTGGCCGAGAAGCTGGCTCAGAAGACCGAGGGTCCGAAGGGCGAGGCAGACGAATAAGTAGGACGGTGCTGGCGGTTTCGGGGGCACGGGATGGCCGTGTCCCCGAAACGCACAATCCCCGGGGGTGAGATGACCAAGAGCGGGCTGATCGAGGAAGTCGCCAGGCGAACGCCGCACATATCGAAGAAGGACACGGAGGTTGTCGTCAACACGATCTTTGATGCCATGATCGAGTCGTTACGTCTCGGTGATCGCATCGAGATCAGGGGTTTCGGAAGCTTCCAGGTGAAGACTCGCGAGGCACGCGAAGGCCGGAACCCCAAGACCGGAGAGCCGGTACACATCAGCGCCAAACGGACCCCGTTCTTCAAGGTCGGTAAGGAGCTGAAGGAGATGGTGGACGACTCCCCGGATCTGCCGGAAGAGGGGCCGGTTCAGCGCGAGGCCTCCGCCTGATCGCGCGGGGCGCGGAGGGGGCGCCCGATCGATGAAGTTGCTGCGGAGAACACTCGTGCTGGTGCTCTTCGCCGTCGCGGTGTATGGCGGATGGGGTTTCCTCGACGGGAACGCCAATCCGGTCACCATTCACTACGTCGTCGGTGATCTCGCTGGCGTTCCGCTCTGGCAGGCGCTGCTCGGCGCGGGCTTGCTGGGGGCGCTGCTCGCGTTGGCGGCGACGGGGCTCGGCCTGGCTCGTGCGCGGCTGGAGGCACGTCGCTATCGCAAGGCGCTGGTGAATCTCGAGGCGGAGGTCCACCAGCTTCGCAATCTTCCCCTGGTGAGCGACGAGCAGGCTCCGTCCGCGGAGGAGATACTCGTGGCGTCGGGTGGAGGTGCCGGTCGGACGCGGTGAGCTGGTTCAGGCGAGCTCGGAGGGGAGATACGGCGACGGCGGAGGTCGACTCCCTGCTGCGTCAGAGTCTGCTGGTCGCGCTTGGCCCGGATCAGCGGCGGGCCGAGGCGCTGCTGGCTCGTGTCGTGAAGCTGGCCCCGGACGACATCGACGCCTACCTCGCGCTGGCGCGCATCTACCGCGAGCGGGGTGACGTCGCGCGCGCCATCGGCCTGCACCAGGCGCTCGTGCTGCGCCGCGATCTTGCTCGGGAGCGCCGCGTGTCTGTGCTGTGCGAGCTCGCCGCGGACTTGCGACAGGGCGGTCTTTTGCGCCGGGCCGTGGCTGCGTACGAGGAGGTGCTCGAGCACGACCAGCGACATGTCGAGGCGCTGGCCGCACTCGCGGTGCTGCTCGATGAGCTCGGCGAACACGAGAGGGCGTTGTTGATGCTGCGACGCCGGGCCCGCGTACAGGGCAAACCGGATCGGCGGGGCGAAGCGGCTCTGCTGCTGCATCTGGCAGGACGCGAGCGGGGTCTGGATCGCCGCTCGTCGGCCCGCAAGGCCATCCGGCGAGCTCTTCGGCGGGATTCGCGGAACGCGGAGGCCCACATCGCGCTCGGCGAACTCGAAGCGGCCTGCGGTCGCCACAAGCGGGCACTGGCGGCCTGGCGCTCCGCACTGGCTCTGGCGGGCGAGCGTGCGGCACAGCTCTATCCGAAGCTGGCGGAGAGCTTCGCCGCGTTGCATCGCGGGGGCGACTACGAGGCCTTCCTGCGGTCGCGGCTCGACCGAGAGCCGCGTGACGGCGCGGCGCGTCTGGCGTTGGCAGGGCATCTGGCGGATCTCGGAGATGCGGAGGCTGCAGTCGCCGAGTTGAGGCGCGCCCTGGAGCACGAGCCGGGCGATCTGGCGGTCCACCTGGCGCTCGGGCGGCTGCTCGTCTCGCTCGATCGCCAACCGGATACGGCGAAGGGATATGCTGAGCTGCTGGCGGTGCTCGGGGAACGGAACGACCTACTGATGCGGGAGACGTTGCAGTGAAGAGCTCGGCGCTCGATACACCCATGATGCGCCAGTACCTCGGAATCAAGGCGCGGCAGCCGGACGCCATCGTCTTCTATCGCATGGGCGATTTCTACGAGATGTTTCTGCACGACGCGGAGCTCGCCGCGCCGCTTCTCGACATTGCGCTCACCACCCGCGACAAGGGCAAGCCGGATGCGGCGCCGATGTGCGGGGTTCCGGTTCACAGCGCGGATCAGTACATCAAGCAGCTCGCCGCGTTGGGCCATCGCGTGGCGATCTGTGAGCAGGTCGAAGATCCTCGCGATGTGGCGGGTCGCAGGCTCGTGCGGCGCGAGGTCGTCGAGGTCGTGACACCTGGCCTGGTCGGCGATCCGGCGGGCATCGACGGCAGGCAGGAGATCTCCCTGGTGGCCCTCGACGCGGGCGGTGTGGGCCGGGCAGCCGGGCTGGCCGCGCTGGACGCGTCCACCGGCGATTTTCGTATGACGCGCGCCGAAGTCACTCAGGCGCACGAAGCCGTCCCGGAGATCCTCTGGGAGGAGCTGCAGCGGATCGCGCCGCGAGAGATCCTGCTGGTGGCCGATCTCGTCGAGGCGCTGCAGGGCGAGATCGCTCGCTACCTGCCCGAGAGCGTCGTGACCTGCGTAGAGGCGGAGAGCTTCGATGTGTCGGACGCGCCGCGGCTGCCCGACGGATGCGATCTCAGCGGGGCCGACGGCGATGCGCGCGCGGCGGCTGCCTTGCTTCACTACCTGGGCGAGAACCAGCCCTTCGCGCTCGCCCACGCGCCACGGCTGCGAAGCTACGAGCTGGGCGAAACGGTCATCCTCGATGTCGCCACGCGCAACCATCTGGAGCTGTTCGAGAACAGCGAAGACCGCGGTCGATCCGGAACACTGCTCGCCTTGCTCGACGTGACGCGCAGCGCGCTCGGGGCGCGGCGACTGGCGCGCTGGATCGCCTACCCGCTCAGGCGCCCCGCGGCTGTTCGCCGACGACAGGAAGGCGTCGCCTGGCTGGCCGAACTCGACCGCCCGCGTGCCCGGCTGCGCGAGGCGTTGGCCGACGTACACGATCTGGAGCGAATCCTGGCCAAGGCGGTGCGACCGACCGCGGTGCCGCGCGATCTCGGCGTGCTGCGCAGCTCGTTGGCGGCGCTGCCGGGGGTCGTGACGGCGCTCGATGCAGACGCCTGTGGCCTCTTCGATGCCGAAGACGGGACGTCGCTCGAGCGGCCGGAGGTCGTGTGCTCGCCGGAGCCGTTGCCGGAGCTGACGACACTTTTATGCGATGGCCTGATCGACGATCCGCCAGTCATCGCCAAAGGCTCCCGTGGCGCCCATGAGACCGGCTACGTCCGCGAGGGCTTCCGGCCTGAGCTCGATGTGCTGCACGAGGCGGCTCGAAAAGGGCGCGAGTGGATCGCCGGCCTGGAGGCGAGTGAGCGCGAGCGCACGGGCATCGCCAGCCTCAAGGTGCGCTACCACCCCGTTCACGGCTACTCGCTCGAGGTGCCCAAGACTCAGCTCGAGCGCGTGCCCGCCCACTTCGAGCGCAAGCAGACGTTGGCCAGCGTCGAACGCTTCAGCACCGATGAGCTGCGCGAGGTGGAGAGCAAGGTGATGGGTGCCAACGAGCGGGCGGCGGTGCTCGAGCGGGAAATCTTCGAGTCGCTGCGCCTGGCCGTGATCGATGCTGCTGAGCGGATTCGCGCTGCGGCAGAAGCGGTGGGCGAGCTCGATGCGCTGGCTTCGTTGGCAGAGGTCGCTCGCCAGGAGGGCTGGGTCCGGCCCGAGGTGAGCGACGGGGAGAGCATCGAGATCCGAGGGGGGCGGCACCCCGTGGTGGAGAGAATGCTTCGCACGCGCAGCGCTGACGGCTTCGTACCCAACGACAGTGATCTCGACTGCGGCGGCAGGCAGATCCTGCTGCTCACCGGTCCCAATATGTCGGGCAAGAGTACCTACCTGAGGCAGGTCGCGCTGATCGCGCTGATGGCCCAGATGGGAAGCTTCGTCCCTGCCGATTCGGCGCACATCGGCGTGGTGGATCGCATCTTCACGCGGGTCGGTGCCTCGGATCGCTTGTCTCGAGGTGAGTCCACCTTCATGGTCGAGATGCGGGAGACGGCGGAGATTCTGCGCCTCGCCTCCCGCCGCAGCCTGATCATCCTGGATGAGATCGGTCGCGGAACGAGCACCTTCGACGGCCTGTCGATTGCCTGGGCGGTGGCGGAGTATCTGCACGACACGCCGGGCCTGGAGGCGCGAACGCTCTTCGCCACGCACTACCACGAGCTGATCGAGCTGGCGCATGCCAAGCCGCGGCTCCACAACGCGCACTTCGAAGTGCGCGAGTGGAAGGAGGACGTGGTCTTCCTGCGCCGGCTGGTGCCGGGCGGAGCCAGTCGCTCCTACGGCATCCAGGTGGCGCAGCTCGCCGGGCTGCCCGAGCGGGTCGTGGCTCGCGCCCGGGAGATCCTGAAGCAGCTCGAGCAGGGCGACCGTGAGGCGCTTCGGGCTGTTCCGGGAGGACTCGATGGAGCCGCTGCACAGCAGGCGCAGCTGAGCCTGGCACTGGCGTCGAGTGGCGAGACCCATCGCCTCGAAGAGGCGGAGGTGCTCGCAGCACTTCGGGGGATGGATCCGCTGGCCACGAGTCCGATGGAGGCGCTGCTGGCACTGCAACGCTGGCGCGAACGCCTGGAGGAGGGCTCGTGAGGGATCGTGCCCGCGCACGAGCGCGTCGGACGACGGCCGCATTGCTGGTGCTGCTGGCCCCGTGGCTGATGGGCGTCGAGAGGCCCGACGGTCTCGGCGACGTGCGAGACGTGCGAACGTGGTCGTATCCGAACTACACGCGCGTGGTGGTCGAGCTGACTCGGCCGGTCGAGCTCGCGGCGGACCACCCGGTTCGTCTGGCGGCCGATCGACGCGCCGCTCGGCCGGAGCGACTCTACGTGGATCTGCCCGGCATCTGGGTGGGGCGGCGCTATGTCGACGGCGTGCCAGTTGGCGACGGGCTGCTGCGCGATGTTCGGCTCGGGCAAAATACGCTCACAACGAGCCGGATGGTGATCGATCTCGATCACTACGAGCGACACCGTGTGTTGACGCTGCAGTCGCCCGACCGCGTCGTGATCGATGTCTACGGCGCGCGTGGTCGCAAGGGAGGGCCCGACGCGCCTGGTCAGAGCGACTCGGCGCGCTCCGGCGCGCTTCGCCTCTCCATGGAGTCGCGGCCACTTCACACCGTCGTGCTCGACGCGGGGCACGGGGGCAAGGACCCGGGTGCGATCGGCATTGGGGGTGTGCGCGAAAAGGATGTCAACCTGCGCCTCGCCAAGCTACTGGCGCGTCGTCTGCGCGCACGCTCCTTCAACGTGGTGATGACCCGTGAGGATGACCGCTATATCGATCTGGAGGAACGAACCGTGATCGCCGAGTCCTCGGGTGGCGATCTTTTCGTCTCACTTCATGTCAATGCCTCGCGTCGGCGCGACCTGCGTGGTATCGAAATCTACTACCTCGACGAGGGGCACAAGCGTCACAATCTCGAGGTGGCCGCCCGCGAGAACGGCATCCAGCCCAAGCAGGTGGACACTCTTCAGCGTACGCTGGCGCGTCTGCGGATCTCGGAGGCCTCGGCGCACTCGAGGCAGCTCGCCGAGGTCGTGCATGACGATCTGATGGGTGGCTTGGCGAAGACCTACCGTGGCGTGCCGGACCTCGGCGTGAAGCGGGGACCCTTCTACGTGCTCTTCATGTCGAGCATGCCCGCGATTCTGGTGGAGACCGGCTTCCTCACCAACCGTCGCGATGCCAAGCTCTTGCGCAGCGAGCGCTTCATCGACACCGTGGCGGCCCAAATCGCGGCGGGGCTCGGCCACTATCGCAATCGCAGTCGGCAGATCAGGGCGCGTGTCGAAGGCGGGGCGAAGAAGTCGCCGCCGCCCGTCGGAGCAAGGAGATGAACGCCGCCGCGCCCTCCATCGACGCGCACCTCGCGGGGCTGCCGGCATCCGGCGACGATCGGGATCAACAGACCGCGGCCGCGGTGCGCCGCTACAACGAGGCCGTGCGGGCCCATCTGGCCGAGCTGCACCGCGGCTCGGCGTCCGGCCGCGAGGTCAATGAGACGAACTCGGATCTGACGGATCGAATGGTGCGCCGGCTCTTCGCATTGGCGGAGGAGCGCATTCTGGCCGACGCGGGTCCGCTCGAAAGCGGCGTCTGCGTGGTGGCCGTCGGAGGCTATGCGCGGCGCGAGATGTCGATCTATTCCGACGTCGACCTTTTGATCCTGTACCGCGACGCTCTCACTCCGTATGTCACCCATATTGCTGAGCGGCTGCAGTACTGGCTCTGGGACGCCGGGCTGACGGTGGGATGCGCCACGCGGACGATCGACGACACAGTGGCGATGGGACAGGCGGACGTGACCGTGCGGACGGGCGTGCTGATGGCGCGATTCCTGTGCGGTGACGGCGAGTTCTTCCACGACTTCGCCGACGCCATTCGCGGCGAGCTGCTGCCCGATCCCGAAGCGTTCATTCAGGAACAGCTCGATCTGTTGCGGCGAAGGCATGCCGAATTCGGCGAGTCGATCTTCCTTCTGCAGCCGAATGTCAAGGAGGGTGCGGGTGGACTGCGCGACTATCACGCGGCCTACTGGGTGGCGCGAGGTGCCCAGCCTTCGCTGCGCAGCCTCGACGATCTGCTCCACTTCGGCTTGTTGACCGAGGCCGAGATGGACGTCTTCCGTGAGGCACTCGAATTCCTCTGGTGGGTGAGAAACGAGCTGCATCTGGTCTCGGGCAGAGCCAACGACCAGATGAGCTTCGAGCTTCAGGAGCACGTGGCCGAAGCGCTGGGCTATGGCTCCATGAGCGACTGCGAGCGGAAGCCACAGCCGGAGAAGGGAGGCGAGGCGAGCCTTCGAGAGCTGCGCTTCGAGGCCGATGATCCCGACCTGTCCGTCGAGCGCTTCATGCGCGACTACTACCGCCACGCCCGGGCGATCGTGAACTGCTCAGAGTTGGTGCTTGCCCAGTGCGCCGCGCGCGTGCAGCCGGCGGACGACGACCGCGACCAGGTGGTCGAAGTCGGGGAGGGCTTTCGGCTCGCACGAGACCACATCGAGATTCCGCATGCGGCCCACCTGCGGGAGCGGCCGCTGCGGATGCTGATGGTCTTCGAGGCGTCGCAGAACCACGAGACTCCGCTCTCGCGCATGGCTCGCCGCTTCGTGAGTGAGAATCTCGATCTGATCGACGAGCACCGTCAGAGAGATCCATCGTTCACCGCCTGCTTCATGCGAATTCTGAACGCGAAGAATCGTGTCATGCGCAGTCTGATGACGATGAACGACATCGGCCTGCTTGCCGCGTTCATCCCCGAATGGGAGCACATTGTCTGCCGCTGGCAGCACGTCATCTACCACACCTACACCGTAGACGTTCATTCGATCTTCCTGGTGGAGGAGCTCCGGCGGCTCTGGCGCGGCAAGTACGACCAGGCGATGCCCGAGCTGACACAGCTCATGCAAGACGTGGACGATCGGCCCGTGCTCTTCCTGGGCTGCTTGTTGCACGACATCGGCAAGGGCTTCGGTGGGCAGCACTCCGAGAAGGGGGCGGTGCTGACACGAAGATGCGTTGAGAGACTCGGCCTCTCGACAGAACGAGCTGACCGCGTTGTCTTCCTGGTTCGGCACCATCTGCTGATGTCGCACCTGGCCCAGAGCCGCGATCTCTCCGATCCAAGTCTGATCCTGGAGCTGGCGCAGGTCTGCGGTGACCGCACGAATCTTCGCAATCTCTACCTCATGACGTTTGCCGACATCCGCGCTTCGTCACGCGATGCCTGGACGGACTGGAAGGGGCAGCTCCTTGGCGAGCTCTTCGAGCGGTCGGCGGAGATGCTCGAGAGCGGCGCGGATGACCCCGAAAAGGCGATGGAGCTGACCGAAGCGCGCGTCGAAGTGAGGCGAAACGCGGCGCGCGAAGAGCTGCAGCGGCTCGGCGTGGGGCGGGGCAAGATCGACGCTTTCTTCTCCGGTATGCCGCGACGCTACTTCATCGTGCACACATCCAGGCAGATCGCCCGCCACGCGCAGGTGGTGTTGCGCCACGCCGAGGGCAAGCTCCTGACCACGGCCTGCCGGGAGATGAGGAGTGGCTTCAGCGAGTTCATCCTGTACACGGCGGACGCACACGGCCTCTACGGCAAGGTCGCTGGCACGCTTTCGGCGCGTGGCTTCAACATCTTTGGCTCCCGTGTCTACACCAGTCGGGGCGGAATGGCGCTGGAGGTCTATCTGCTCGCCACGCCGCCGGGCGGGCCGGAGGAATGTGAGCTCGCCTGGCGACAGCTCGAGACGGAGCTGGCCGCTGTGCTCTCGGGCCGGGAGAGCGTGGACGATCTGATGCGGCGAAGCAGGCGTCCGAGTTCGAAACCGCGGTCGCCCTCACGCAAGCCCGCTCGCGCCATCATCTCGAATACGGAATCGGATTTCTATACGGTGATCGACGTAGTTGCGGACGACCGTATCGGGCTGCTCTACGACGTGACGCGCTGTCTCGATGAGCAGGAGCTCGAGATCTACATCTCCAAGGTGGCCACCATCAAGGACCAGGTGACCGATACCTTCTATCTCAAGGATCGCCGAGGCCGCAAGATTCGCGATCCGGAGCGTCTCGAGGCGTTGCGCCGAGCGATGCTCGACGCCGTGGCACCCGAGGCGGACGAGGAGGCGCCATGAGCACGCGGCGGGACTCCAATCCGGTCGCGAGTGGGCCGAACGAGATCGACGCGCTGCGAGACGCCTTTCTCAGCCACGCGCGACTGGAGCGCGGGCTCTCGCCGAAGACGGTCGAGGCCTACGCGGGTGACTTGGTTCGCTTCGGCGCATACCTGGCCGAGCGGGGTGTGGAGCGACGATCGGACCTCTGCCGGGAGCAGGTCCTGGGCTTCATCGAAGCTCTGCAGGATCAGGGGCTCGGCGCTCGTAGCCGCAACCGCGTTCTGTCCGCGCTGCGTCGCATGGTGGTCTACGGTCTCGCGCACGGCCTGCTGGAGCGCGACCTGCTGGAGAACATCGAGCGGTCGCGCGTTGCGCAGCCGCTTCCGAGGCTCTTGCGGCGAGACGAGACCGAGAAGATGCTCGAGGCGATCGATATCGAGACACCGCTGGGATTGCGGGACCGCGCGATGCTCGAAATGCTCTACGGCGCAGGGCTGCGGGTGAGCGAGCTGGTCGGCCTTCCGCTCTCCGGGGTCGATCGGCGAGCGGGCTTGCTGCGGGTCGTGGGCAAGGGGCAGCGCGAGCGCATCGTGCCGCTGGGCGAACTGGCGCTCAAGGCGTTGGACGCCTATCTGTGTGACGCGCGTTCTGCTCTGCTGGGCGATCGCCCGGACGTCGGCCACGCGGTATTCCTCAGTCGCCGCGGTCGGTCGATGACCCGGCAGAACTTCTTCGCACTGCTACGCAAGCTCGCCCGCAAGGCCGGTGTGCCCGAGGAACGTGTTTCGCCGCACGTCCTGCGGCACGCCTTTGCCACCGACCTGTTGGAGGGAGGAGCCGACTTGCGATCGATTCAGGCGATGCTCGGGCACTCGGATCTCTCGACCACGCAGATCTACACTCATGTGGGCCGAGGGCGTCTTCGCGACACAGTGGAGGCGCGTCATCCGCGCGGCTCCGGCGGGCGAAGCGGAACATGAAGCTGGAGCGCTCGCGCGACGATGTGCTGAGGGAGCTGCCGCCGGAGACGCTCTCGCTGCTGGAGGCGGTGATCGCCAGTGCGGAGCGCTGCGGGGGCAGTGTCTACTTGGTCGGTGGGCCTGTGCGAGACCTGTTGCTCGAGCGCGAGATCCGGGATGTGGATCTGATCGTCGAGCTGCCGGGCTGTGAAGCGAGCGCGGCTGCGACGATCGCCCGGAAAGCCGCTGTACGCGATGCTCGCGTCGTCGAGCACGGACGCTTCGGGACGGTTCGTCTGGAGAATCGCGATGGCGCGATCGACCTCGCGAGCATGCGCCGGGAACGTTATGAGAGGCCGGGGAAGCTGCCCGTCGTCGAGCCAGGCTGTCTCGAGGAGGACCTGCAACGCCGAGACTTCTCGATCAACGCGCTCGCCATGCCGCTGACCGGAAGTGCCTCGTCGCAGGGCGCTGCGCCGATCGATCTGGTGAACGGGCTACAGGATCTCGCGGCGAGAAGGCTGAAGGTGCTGCATCGGCGTAGCTTTCACGACGATCCGACGAGGGCGCTGCGGGCCGCGCGGCTGGCGGGAAGGCTGGGCTTCAGCCTGGCCCGCGGCTCGCGATCGCTGCTGCGCGACGCGGTGCGCGACGGTGTCTTCGGGGCGGTAAGTGGCGACCGGCTACGCCGGGAGATCGAAAAGTGTTTCAGCGAAGCGGCGCTCGGACTCGATGTGGTCACGACGCTGCGCCTGCTGGACGACTGGTATGTACTCCCCGCGCTGGAGCCGGGGCTGGCTCTGCCGCGTGAGGCCGTGGCCCCACTGCGCCGGCTCAGTCGTGCACTGCACAGCCCGCCGTGGCGCAGCGGCCGACTGCGCCCATGGGTCGCGGGGCTGTCCCTGTGGCTGGCTCCGCTGAGTCCTGCGCTGCGCGCGCGTGCGCTGCGGCGCTTCTCCGTGCGGGGCGACGTGGCCGAGCGAATTGCCGGCTTCGCGAAGAATCGCGACCAGCGGCTACGGGCGCTGGCATCGCTTCGCGGCAGAGGAGCCGTCGACGCGGCGCTGGCGGGGATCGACGAGGAAGAGCTCCACGCGCTGCATGCCTTCGCCGAGCCCGCCGTTCGCAGACGCATCGTGCGTTGGGCGGCCGAGGATCGCGCACGGCGCAGCCCGGTGACTGGAGAAGATCTGCTGGCGCTCGGGTTGTCCGGCCCCGCGGTCGGGCGCGCACTCTCGCGAGTCCGCTCGGCCTACCTCGACGGCGAGGTCGCGAATCGCGAGGAGGCCATCGCCTTGGCCGAAGAGCTCGTCAGGCAAAAGGGCACGCGCCGGGCAGCGCGCAAGCGCGTGCGCAGTGGCGGCGCGCGGCGTACGAGCCGCAAGGGTGCGAGGGCGTCCGACAAGCCGGGCTGAGCGGCCGGGCGTGTGCCGCCGTTGCTGGGTGGGGAGATGGCCTCTAGGAGCCTGACCCAAGACTGGGTGGTGCGGCCCAGACGTCAAGACGCCCCGCTGGCCAGGCGCGCGAGGGAGGCATAGCCGTAGCTACGGTGACCGAGCGCAACGCAGCCAGCGGGGATGGATGGGCGGCTGGACGCGCTGCCCAGTCTTG
>JAJDAO010000095.1 GCA_029261835.1 Deltaproteobacteria bacterium
GCCTTGTTATATCTGCCATGGTCCCGGGTTTATGTGACATCTCTAGCGATAATACGTCAGTTTCTATAACATTAAGCCCTGAGTCTCCAAGCATTTTTACCGCATTCTCATGATTGTCAACTACCATTCGGATTAGGCCTGAATCGATTGTATCCAAGACTGACATTGCTAAAATATTTATGTCTTTACTGGCTAGGCCAGAACATACATTTGAAAGTGCTCCCGGGTTATTTTTAAGAAGAATCGTTAACTGTTTTACGATTGGCATTTAATCTTCCTCCTTATTGATGTTCAAATTCTTAATATTGTTTTGTGAAGTTTTGTAACTTATGGCAAGCCCCGCACCAACCGGCTTCCCTTTCATCAACCAATTGCCTGTTCCTTGTTTCTTTGCCCAATCAAAATCCACAAAGGAACTCCCATAAGATTCAAAATACCTGGCAGATTCTATATCTTTATACTTAGCAAAAATTATTGCATCAGCACCCACCTTTACCGCTTGATCTCTCATACTCTTATTTATCATCTTCTTCGTTAATGTATTTTTCCCAAAAACAAAGACTGCTCCAATTCTCTCGTAGATCAAATCAGAGCCTCCCGATGATATCGGAACTACAACGCTCTCGCTCTTTGGCAGATACTCGTTATTAGATATCCTGGCAAAATTCGTACTCGTACAACCAACAGAAAACAATATAAGCAGAAAACATATCAGTACATATTTATGAATTGTCATTTACTACCCGGCCTTATTTATAGTTTATTGTCTACAAGCATTTGTAAATCTGAGGCTTATTTACTCATCATCTAAAGGAATATTGCCGGAATATGTGATCAAAATCAAAAACCACATTACTGGAACAAATTATTTGATTCTTGAGAAATCAACTACATGCTTCTCATCCCCAAAATCCTTTAAAATTAAAATTGTAGTTTTTTCCTCCAAGTCGAGTTTTGAATACGGAAAGCTTACCGAATAGAAAACGATGTGGTCTTTTGCACCCTTTCTGTCCGTATTAGGTCTCGCCATCTTTACTGGTTCTATTAATCTGCCGTTCTGGCTCAATTTGATTTTGAAAACATCTTCACCGCCTCTGTAACTGATTGTTAATATGTCTGATCCCATCATTGCATGCGCGTCTTCTTCTTTTAAGTTCTTTCTTGCCTTTCTCGTCATCGCCGCCATTACGGCAAGATTAACCAGCTTGGTCTTTATCAGGCCGCCGCCATAATCTGGCCAGTTACCAAAAATTGCAGCTTTTACAAGATCTGTCTCGAATATTTTCTTACCTGGATTTGATTCGCCAAGTTTAATTGTCTCTTCTATCCGTTCTTTAATCGGGTTTAATTCAATACCCTGAGAAACACCCGAGAAAGCAACACACATAATCAAAACGAGTAAGAACACGAAACAACTTACACTCTTGTTCATCCTTCCTTTAACCCTCCTTTCCAAAACGATCTACTGCTAAGAATACAAGAAACCCGTAAATTTTCCAGGTACAATATAATGCTTAAGAAGTGTATCACGTTGATAATATGCTGTCAACATATGATGCCCGAATATGTACCGCCATAAAGGCAGAAGCATTACATGCAACTTGACTTTATGTGACAAATAAAATAGAATTTCAGCATATAAATAAAAGAGGTGACAATTTGATCACAAGAAGAAGTTTTTTAAAGACTGGTATTACAGGGACTTGTGCGCTTTGCACAGGTTATGCGCCTTCCGTATCTGCAATTAACGCTTCTGGTTCGCATGAAGAAGAATTTCCCGCAAAAGAGGCAATGTATTATAAGCAACTTCCGGAGATGCGTGTAGAATGTGAACTCTGTCCCAGAGGTTGTAAAGTCGCAGATCTTGAAAGAGGTTATTGTGGTGTAAGGGAAAACCGTGATGGTAAATACTATACGCTGGTCCATTCCCGCGTATGTTCTTTAAACGCTGACCCCATTGAGAAGAAACCCTTATTCCACTACTTACCCGGTACAAAGGCATATTCAATAGCAACTGCAGGGTGTAATATAGAATGTAAATTTTGCCAAAATTGGCAAATATCCCAATTTCGCCCCGAACAGATAGACAGTATTAAAATCACACCAGAAGAAGTAGTAAAATTCGCGCGGCAACGAAAATGTGATACTATCGCTTACACATATTCCGAACCCGTGGTTTTCTATGAATATATGTATGATACTGCCAGAATCGGGAGGCAGGAAGGCGTTGGAAGTGTTATGATTTCTAACGGATACATAAAGAAAGAGCCTTTAATTAAATTATGCAGGGAATTAAGCGCTGTCAAAATAGACTTTAAAGCATTTACAGAAAAATTTTACAAAGAAACCTGTAGCGGAGAGTTAAAGCCGGTACTTGAAACTCTTCGCACACTAAAAGAAACAGGCCTGTGGTTCGAAGTTGTCATGCTCATGGTACCAACACTGAATGACAGTGAAAAAGAGCTCAGGGATATGTGCAAATGGATAAACGAAAACCTTGGTCCTGATGTACCCATCCATTTTACACGTTTCCACCCTACGTACAAGATAAAGAACCTTCCACCTACCCCTACAAAGACATTGGAGATGGCAAGAAACATAGCATTGGAGGCCGGTTTGAACTTTCCTTATACCGGTAATGTACCGGGCCATCCCGGGGAGAGCACATACTGTCCGGGCTGTAAGAAAACAGTCATAAAAAGAGTGGGATTTACAATCCTTGAGTATTCTTTGAAGGGGAATGAGTGCGGAAATTGTAAACATCCAATACCGGGAGTATGGCATTAGTTCAGGTGCTTAAAGTGCCAAAAAAGACCAACATGTTGGTTCTTATAACGTAACGTGGCATAACCGCCCGCCTGAATGAAGATGTCTCCTGCCCGGATGAATCCGTTCTGACGGGAGCGGGTAGGCACTTTTAACTTCTTGCAACTGTTACCATGATTGCATTTCTTATAAAATTAGCTAAAAACATATTTAGTGTATTTTTAAATATCCTGCCTATTCTGGTTGTTGTTACCTCCTTTCAGTTGTTTGTTATCAAACAACCTTTTCCGGACCTTGCTGCTACTATTTCAGGTATGTTTTTTGTTTTTGTCGGATTGTTTCTCTTTATACAGGGTCTTGAGATTGGCTTGTTTCCCCTTGGCGAGAAAATGGCCTTCCAGTTCTCTGTAAAAGCAAATATCTGGTGGCTGCTTATTTTTGGTTTTACAATCGGCTTTTCCACTACAATTGCTGAACCGGCCCTGATTGCCGTTGCTAAAAAAGCCGGCGAAATAGCGGCTGAGGCAAATGCCATTCAACACACGAGTGAATCGATCGCTAACTATGCCTTCGGACTTCGGATAACTGTTGCATTTTCAGTAGGGTTCGCAATTTCCGTAGGGGTTTTCCGTATAGTCAAAGGCTGGTCAATCCAATGGTTTATTATCATAGGATATATTTGTGTTTCCATCATTACCGCCTTCGCACCTGATGAAATTGTTGGAATAGCTTATGATTCCGGAGGTGTTACGACATCAACGATTACCGTACCTTTAGTAGCCGCCCTTGGAGTGGGTCTAGCTTCCAGCATAAGGGGGAGAAGTCCCATAATCGATGGTTTTGGGTTAATTGCCTTTGCAAGCCTAACCCCTATGTTTTTTGTAATGCTATACGGATTAATAATTTACTGATTATTTTATATTTATAACAACACAAACAAATGGAATTATTTTATCACTCAGCAAAAGTTTTGCTTGGTACACTTAAGGATGTCTCCCCGATTATTGGAGTGATTCTCTTCTTTCAACTGGTTGTTATCAGGAAAAAGATTGATCATCCTGGCCGTTTGATATATGGGTTCTGCCTGGTAGTTATTGGTTTGGCCATATTTATGATAGGATTGGAAGAGGGTCTTTTCCCTCTTGGTGAAGCAATGTCCAGGCAACTGACCAATTTCTATTTTCTGGCAAAGGGAAACGCTGCTATACTTGAAGAAATTGATACAACAGGATCTGTTTATCCTTTACTTTATTTTTGGACATATATATTCGGGTTCTGTATCGGTTTCTCCACTACTATAGCAGAGCCTGCTCTGATAGCCGTGGCCCTCAAAGCGAAGGAAGTTTCAACAGGGGCTATCTCGCCGTGGGGGCTTCGTCTGGCAGTAGCGCTTGGGGTCGCAATTGGTATCTCACTCGGTTGCTATAGAATCGTTACCGGCTCCCCCCTACATTGGTATATTGTCGCGGGATACCTGGTTGTCGTTTGCCTGACATTCTTTGCCCCCAAGATGATTATTCCACTGGCTTATGATTCAGGAGGAGTTACTACTTCTACCGTTACCGTGCCTCTGGTTGCCGCACTTGGGATTGGTTTGGCATCTAACGTACCCGGCCGTTCTGTTATCGTTGACGCCTTTGGACTTATAGCCTTTGCCTCTCTGTTCCCGATTATAAGTGTACTTGTTTACGGCATAATATCAGAACGGATTGTAAACAGGAGTAGGAGAAAGAGTTTGAGGAAAGCCTGAAACCCTTAATTTTTTTCAGAATCCTAAACATATCACCCTGTTGTCAGGAGAAGTGTAGATTTTACAACTTGATTATCTTATTTATTTTTATTTGGAGGAAACGTATATGCAGTTTAAAGTAATAATAGCAATGGTAGAACAGGACCATCAGGATGCGGTTATTTCATCGGCAAAAGAGGCGGGTGCCACAGGCGTTACCATACTTAATGCCAGAGGAGAAGGCATCCGTGAACAAAAGACTTTTTTTGGGTTACAAATGGACCAGCAACGTGAGGTCCTCCTGTTCATCGTGGAGGACTTCCATGCTAATCCTATCATGGACGCTATTTATGAAGCTGGCAATTTTAAGAAAGGACGTGGTATGGCTTTCTCCTGGACAGTTGACAGGGTAATCGGAACAGAGAGCCAGATGGAAGCTCTCGAAAAAGCAGCTCAGGAAAAATATATTTAACACAGAAAAACCAAGGAGAAAAGAATGATAGAACGAGTCAAAGATGTCATGTATTCGTATGTAGTAAATGTCCATGGAATTACCAAAGTGTCTGATGCGTTGAATATCATGAAGGATGAAAACATTCAGACCATAATGGTAAGACCACGGAATGATGAAGATGTGTATGGACTGATTACCCTGAGAGACATAGCCACAAAAATAATTGCGGCAGGAAAACGTTTAGAAGATGTTCATGCTTATGAAATTATGGCAAAGCCGGTTTTAACGGTTGACGCAAACATGCCGGTAAATTATGCAGCACGCTATCTTACAAACTTCAATGTATCCTGGGCGCCTGTTATGGAAAATGGCGAATTAGTTGGCATGGTGTCTCTGATGGGAATGGTCTGGAAAGGGAGGGAATTGTAAATATCAGGGTTCAGGAAAGAACAACTTTACATTCTCGTTATTTTTTCCTCATCTTCTTTATCTGTTTTAACAAGTATGGTTCAGGAATGGTCTCATAACTGCAATTAGGACATTTTATCATTATGCAACCTTTTTTGGTAAGACATCCGTCACATAATTTTTTTATGTCTATAACACTAAGATCAAAATAACAGAATGGACATTTCATTGATATTTATAAACGTTAAGGACAATCAAGGTAAAATAATCACGTAATTCTTATGGTATCTGATTAACGAGTGAATACGTAAACTATTTATTCTGACAAACAGGCTCATATTTTTTTCTTCTGATAATAAAGGTGCAGAAAGAGCAACAAACTCATTAGATTCAGCACTGCTATTATTACACATGATCCGGATATTCCGAATAGTGGGACAAAAAGTACACCCGTAAGTAAAGCGCCAATAAATGCGCCTGTGTGGTCCGCACTGTCGATTGTTCCCGCGGTTGTCCCCGCCCTCCCCTTCCGCATTAGACACAACTTACCTGCTATCGGAAATTCCAGGCCCACAAGCACACCGGTTATAACAACCAGTATCATAAACAGATATTCAGAAGCAAAAAACATAGCAGAGAGATGATTCAAGATAAAAGGCATGATACATGCGAATCCAACAATGACCGATTCTATTATAATGAATATCTTTATCCAGTCCATCTCCTTCTGCCCACCGAACTCTTCAGGAGTTTCTCTGTAGCTTAGTGTCTTCGTGGCAAAAATTTGTAATATCAACCTGTTACTGATCCCGCCTCCCAAGGCCAATCCAAACATAAATACTGCAATTATAAGCCCTATATTTTCATACACGTATCCATATATATTTTGAAATGCAAATATCAGGATAATTTCTAACGCCATTCCGGCAAACCCGGTTGTCGCAACAGCCGCTATACTGTTGAATCTTTGCTGAACATCATGACCACGTCTGAAAACAGTAACGTATGCGAACCTGCAGACAATGAAAATGAAGACAGGAATTAAGAACGTTTTTACATGACTATTCTTAAGCCATTTAAGAATGCCTCCAAATTTACTGCCAGTAAGCTTGTCCCATAACATAAGATTAAAAAAATAAGTAACAGGTTTTCCATCTGTGTTCACCCTGAGACCTTTTCTATTCTCAATCTCGTTCGCGACAAACTCAACCCTCTCCGGCTGCAAAAGAGTACGAAAGACATACTCTGAAAAGTATTCAGATTTGATACCGCGTTCAACATAACGTTTCATTAACGTTTGAATATCGAATGTTGCAGTATCATATGAATTGCTAGCAAAATAGTAATTTGTCTGTCCAGGAGAAATGATTACATGGGGAAATACGTTGTGCAGAGTTTGATAAATAGACCCGGTATAATTACCCACTTCTTCTCCCATATAATTAACTGCAGATGAGATATCTATCGCAAATACACCATTGTCCGCAAGTATATCGTTCCCCTCTTGAAAAAACTGTACAGTATAAAACCTGTTAAGAAATGCCGTAGAAGGGTCCGGAATATTTACAAATATTAAATCATATTTTTTCTCACCCTTTGCCCTCTTAACATAATATCTTCCGTCTGCATGAAATATTGTTAACCTCTTATCCGACAACGCCTCTTTCTCATCAGGTGGTAAATATTTCTTTATAGATTCTGTCAATGCTGGATCCAATTCAATATAATCCAATTCTTTAATCGGATGCTTCAACATCTCCCTGATCAAGCCACCCATTCCACCACCTATCAACAACACCCTCTTTGGATCAGGATGCTGCGTCATTACCAGATGGGCTATTTGAGAGTTTTCATATTCATCAGGAAAAGCAAAATTATACTGACCGTTTCCGAACACGCTGTATTGGTCATCTCTTACACCAACTACAATATTCTCATATCTCGAATCAATTGATTCCAGGAGTTTTATATCAGGATTGGAAGAATTCCATCTTACGTTGATAAAATAGTTATCTACCCTGTTGGCTACACCAGATATCAGCAAAATAAAAATGATAAAAAAGAGTGCAAGGCAGACTAAAGACTTTCCTCTCTTAGAAAATCGCAGCATCAAGGATATATTCAAAAACAAAATACAACTAAAAATCAGTGTTATCGTTAATGGTGGAAATCTGGTAATGAGCACGAAGGTAAATAACAGACCGCCAATAAGGCTGCCAATAGATTCCAGAATATATACAAAACCAATATCGGCAGCTGAATCACGCGTAAATCCCCTGATCACTTTACATCCAATGGGAAAATTTAATCCTATAGTGAAACTGAATGGTGTAATAATACATATTGATGAAAACAGCAATGATAACATCGGAATATACTGACCTGCCGGTACATTGAGGATAAGCCGTAGTACCCTGATTAAGACTAATTCCAGAGGAAGAATTACGCACATCAACACCAGCACAATAATAAAAGCAGACAGGTGGTTCTTCAACCGACCTGCAATCCTTCCCCCTGTTGCCGCACCAGACGCGACACCAAAAAGCCATGTACCAAGGATTATTCCAATGCATAGTTCGCTTCCGAAGAAAACGACCAGAAACTCACGAATTATCAGCACCTGAGCGATCGTTGCATAACATCCGACAAATGCCATCGAAAACAAAATAAACAACCACGCCCTGTTTTCACGAATCATCTCTTTCTCCGTACTCCGTATTAATATACTTGATATTTTCCTCTGACCTTCTATCATCCAGAAGGTCAGAGGAAAAGTTTTATTTTATCATACAAAGGAAGTTATTCGAAATTACAATAAATCCCAAAAAGCACCATACAACTTTAAACGCAGACACAAGTAGCATTTACGACTTTCTCAGTATTTTTTCTCTGTATAATTCACACTAAACCTGTTTCTGAAATACAGATCAAACTCTATTTTGTATTTTCAATTATACGTTATCCATTGACTTTTGTACTGTTTATTGATATCATGCCCATCCCACTAGAAATACATCACCTTTATCGAATGTATACCGTTCCTTTCTGTAATTTAATTTTACCGTTTACCTGATATCAATTTTCTCATTAGAGACACTTTCTTTTGTACATTCCACTTTCTGCAGGTAAAATAGTTTGCAAATATTATCAAAATTCTATTAAAATATTTGAATGCGAGCTGTAATACAAAGAGTCGAATGTGCCAGTGTAAAAGTAGATTCGCAATTAATCAACAAGATAAGGAAAGGTAAAGTTTGCTCTTTTTGGAAACTGACAAGGGTAAAAGCCCGTCCATTAAGAGTACATTAGATATGGATAGAGCAAAAGCTTTGTATGAGTATCTGGTTGAAAAGTGTAAACAAAGCAATTGTGTTATCGGTAAGGGGGGGGGTCGGGAAAGCATGCTGGTGGATCTAAAAATGACTGACCCGTAACTATCTTTTTTAGACAGTAAAAAAATATTTTAACGGAGAGACGATAATGATCAAATGTAAATGGGCTTATTTGATGTTCCTTATCTTCATTATACCAGTCATGTACGGCTGCGGTAGTACGCGTGTATCAACATTGCCAACCTACAAACCTAAAATATTACAACCTGATATTGTTGTTCCCTATGGCATCCAAAAAGAATTGAATCAATTTAAGATCAGGCCATGGAAGTATATTGTCATCCATCACAGTGCTTCTGATTCAGGAGATGCCGCTTCAATCGGCAAATATCACAAGGAACAAAGGGGTTGGGTTAACGGCTTGGGTTATGATTTTCTCATAGGAAACGGAAATGGCTCAAAGGATGGTCAGATAGAGGTTGGAAACCGATGGAATAAACAGATAGATGGTGCACACGCCGGCAATCCTGAATACAATAAATA
>JAJDAO010000096.1 GCA_029261835.1 Deltaproteobacteria bacterium
AATCGCTCCCCCACCTCAGCGCTTCGCTAACGAGGCGGGCCACCCGGCGATGTACTCGAGGCCGTAGACGAAACGGCGCCAGAGCTTGGTTTGTGTAGGGGGAGGTTAGGGCGGATGTCGCAGGGTCGCGTGGGTTGTTCAGGGATGTGCCACTCTATGGCACTTGCGAGTTGTGGCGCGTGCGACCCGCCCTACGTGGCTTGGCCATGGCATCAGAGGCCCTCTGGGTGCTTTGAGACCCACTCCTCATACTCACGTGCGATCTTCGCGCGTTCGGACGGGATGCTCATCAGAATATCGGCGCCGCCGTCATAGGGATGATAGATCCATCTGCCGGCCGTACTCACGATCATAACGCCTCGCAGTTGATCATCTGCCACAAGGCGAAGAATGTCGTCAAATACACCCTGCCTCCAAGTCCATTCGCTGGAATAGAGCTGCCAGTATCCTGTGTCATCCGGGTCAATCTGTGACATGGAGACGGCCTGCCAGAGCTGTGCATGCGGATCAACACGGAGCAGGGTCTCGATTGACCGGCTCGCGTTCATTGCCTGCGTGTACTCCGCGGTGACCAGATACAATTGCGACCGTCCAGCGGCGAGGTAATGAAGAACTGAGTTGTGGCGATCCAGGATTATCTCGTACTCTTCCTCAGTCGCTGGCCACCGCTTTGACCCAGGTAGGGTATGAATCCGAATCCACCGCTCAGGATAATGTGCCTTCAGGTCATCAGCTATCGGAAGTGTCTTCTGGTACTCTGCACTCCAAAAGGCGCCTAGTTCATTCATAGTCAATCCCACCTACTCTGCCACGACAGCTTGCGCGAGCGCCAGCGACGCTGCGCTGCTGGTTTCCAGCAAGTCGAAGCCCGCAACAATGAAGCCCACCGTTCCTGATTCTGGTGATTCCTTTAAAATCATTCCACTGCGGCCGGATCGCCCGCTTACGAGAACGTCTCAACAGGTAGTCCCCAGTCATCAGAGACTTGTTCGCCATCCTCGGTCACGTTGCGGTAGGGCCAAATCGCGTCGTACGGGTTCCGGGGGTCGACTTCGCCGAGATCGTCAAAGAACATGGATTGATTCTGGATTCTGTACTCGGTCTCCAGCCTCCAGAATATCCAACATTCTAGGAATCGCGCAATCGAAGGCGGATGGACACAAACGATGAAACACGAATTCAGCCCACTCTTCAGGCGACCCAATGCGTCTTGCCACTGCCGCTCATAATCTGAGCACTGCCACACCTCAAGCGTTGAGTAAAAACTCTCGCTAAAGCCACCGATGGTGATTTCGCCCTTAGCAGCAGGGCGGGGCACGTCAATTATGTGCTTGATGTCGCATGACCTGTCAATGAAGCGAATCTCAAAGTTCATCATTTGCCCAACCAGTTCCCGTCAATGTCGACGGTCTTAAGTCTCTCGCCGCTTCTATCGTAGACCTTCCAGATAGCTCCGGGCTGATGTTCCGTATTGTCGAATGTATACCACAGCTTCCCATCGGTAAACCACTCTTCACCGTGCGAGAAGGCACCAGCCCGCGGATGCGCCTTCGGGCCCTTCAGTCCCCACCACTTGGCTAAGTCGCGGACCTGCCCTGTCGTGCATCTATTATGCACCAAGAGGCCAAGGTCGGTGACGAAGTAGTTGTGCGAAGTCTCGACCTCGAGATTATAAACGGTGGTCGGTTCTGAACGCAACCTCTTGGACAGCACGGCCGATTCGGCATTGGCTAGGGATCGCAGGTTCGCCTTTTGCGGAAGTCCCCGGGCTTCTATGTAGGCCGCGCGTTCGGGCACATAGAAGGGATGTTCAGGGGTAGTTGTGATCATGACGATCCCGGTCTGAGTTTCGACAGCGAGGTCAAGCACGCGATCCGTCACCCGTTTGAAAGTGCGCTTAACGGCGCAGACCTCAGCCCCGTTGTCGGCTTCCGGGTCGTGATCGCAAGATACTTCATCGCCGACTCGGACCTGATCGATTGGCACACGGGTTCCGTCACCCATGAGCACTTCGGTGCCGGCGGCAAAACACAAGGGCATTCCACGGAGCCGGTTTCGCCACATTCGATAGGTGGTCGCGACGTTCCGACCGGCGCCACGGGCTCCTCGCGTCGCCGACCGTCCGGCCCTTACCGCCGTCTTGGCCGCGACCCCAATGACCGGCGCAAGGGTAACACCGACTTCAAGGTAATCCCAAATGCTTGGGTCGTCCTGCGTGAGGATCCGATTGGCAGCCTGCACGATGTGAAGGTCACTGACAGCGATTTCGCCTGTCAGCAGACCCTTGCTCGTCTTGATCAGATCAAGACCCATCAGTCCGCTCGCTATTCCGAGGGCCGTGTCCATCCCGAGTCCTACATAGTAGGCACCTTGCTGAATGTGCCCGAGTGCCGCGAGCTTGTGACCCTGCAGATCGGCGGCCAGCTGGTCAGCGTCGCGATCCAAGAACATCCCACTCGGATCGCGTCCGGTGATCGGGTTACTCCGTTCAAACTGATAGAGACTCATCCCATCAAAGTATTGGGTGGATGCGGATAGGGATGCGAAGACGGCGCGGGTTTGGCCGTTCATGGCCAGGGCGTTTGCGATGGCGAGGGCTTGGCCGTTGGGGTCGTTTTGGAGGAAGCGACCTGTGCCGGGGTCGTATTCTCGGGCTCGGGCGTTGTAGAGGACGAGTCCGGTGCTAAGTGGGTTGGCCGACAGCGGATCGACCCATAGGCCTTGG
>JAJDAO010000097.1 GCA_029261835.1 Deltaproteobacteria bacterium
CCGGGAAACGCGGCCGGGGCATTGGCGGGCGTTCTATCGCCCGGCCCCCGGCGGGCGTTGGCGGGCCGTCAAATCGGCCGCCGGGCCGATTGACTACACGTCGCCACGGGCGGCCTATGCGGCCGCCTGCTATGAAGGGGGCCGGGCATGACGCGGGCCGATTGGACGATTGCGGGGCACACTGTCACGTCATGGGGCAACGGGCTGGCCTACACCGTCACGGCCCCGGACGGCCGGGATTGCTTTTTGCAAGGCGACGACGCGGCCGCATGGCGGGCGGACTATGACGCGGCGGACGATACGCCCGACGGCCCGGCGGCCTTTCTTGCCGAGACGCTGGCGAACTACGCCAGCCCCGAACAGTAGGACGAAACGGGGGCCGCCCGCCCCCGTCTCACGGTTAGGCCGTGACTGACGAGTCCAACGTCGCCAGCAACCGCGCAAGGAGTCTGCCCCATGCCTATCAGTGCCGAACCCAAAACCGCCTATGCGTTCCAACGCCACACGGCCGCCCGGCGGGCGTGTCCGCGCAAGGCCGGGCCGAATCCCGCTATTGAGGCAATCGCGGCCGCGCGCGCGGACCTTGCGGCCTATGCGGCCGCCCTCGCCACCGGCGACACTAAAGCGGCCGCCCGCGTCCGCCGCTATGCCCCGTCCGCCCCGTGCCTTTCCTATCAGTCCGAGTCGCCCCGCGGGGAACGTCTGGCACACGTTGATAAGCCCGAGGCGTTCGGCCTTCGCCTTGTCGGGCGCGTTGTGCCCGAGTCCTATGGCGGCCGCGATACATGGGACTCCCGCGAGTCGTGCGGCTGGCATACCGATCCTTTCGGCGACATTTTCCGCGACGGCACGGGGCTTTGTTACGGGCTTGTTTATCAGTTCCCGGCCCGTGACGGTCGCGCCCGCTTTGTTGCCGGTTATGAGTTCGGCGGTTGCGACGGGGGGCCGACTCTAGACCTTGGCCGCGTGTATGAGGGCGAGCGCGGCGACAATTGCAGTTATGACGGTGCGCCCGGCAATCCGGCGGCCCGTGACGCGGCAAGGTCGGCCGACAGCATGGCGCAACGGGCGGCCGAAAAGGAACGCGAATACGAAACCGGCTGGCAATTGGGCCGAATATGGGAAGAGGCAAGGGAAGAGGCGACGGCCGCCCGCAAGGGGGCTTTGGCTCTACTCGCCGAACGTCGCGCGGCCCGCCGCATGGGCGACGGTTTCCCGGCCGTTTGCGCAGCAATCCGGGGGCAGGTCCGACTCGCCCTCGCCGCGATAACGACGGCCCGCGAAACCATGCGCAAGGCGATTGAGGGCGACGGGCCGCACGGCCTTTGCGTCTACATGGGGACGGACGAAAAGGCGGCCTTTTGCGACGCGCCCGGGCTGGCGACGTTCCCGGACGGGTCCGCCCATTGAGGCGGGCCGAACGGGTCCGCCTGCTAGGCCATATGACGGCCGTCCGCGTCCATGACAACGGGGCGGCCATTGGCGGCCTAGGGGCGATTGTCGGGGCGTTGACGCATGGCCTAGCGGGGTTTCTGGCCGGGGCGGCCGTCGCCCTCGCCTTCAGTCTCACACGGCCCGGCCCGACGGCCGAACTAGACGCGGCAACGGGCCGCGACAAACCGCCGGACGATTGACGCCCGGCCGCCCCCGCCTCTTGCGCCCGGCCCTCACACGGCCGGGCGTTTTCGTTTGCCCGCCACGGCCGCCACGGGGCCGCCCTAGGGGCCGCCACGGCCCGCCCCCGCATGATCGGCCCCCGAACTCGGCAACGGCCCCCACGGCCCGCCCTAGGGGCAAAGGCGGCCTAGGCGGACAACGCCAGCCGGGCACACGCCCGCCCCCTCGCCAGCCCCCGCCCCGCGCCACGGTATACACGCCAGCCCCCGCCCCCGGCCGCCCTAGGGGGCTGGCGAGGGGGCGAAACGCCCGAAAACCTAACAAAATCAATCGGTTGACCGGGGCCGGGGGCCGTGTTCCCGGAACGTCCCGTGAACGCCGGAATATGGCACGGCACGGCCGAGCGGGAGCCCGAGGGCGGGGGCGTCGTCAGGTCTGCACGGCTCTGCACCAGCCGACGGGGCCGGGCCGCCGCACTACCTTGGGAAGCTGGCCCATTCCAAATTTTTCCGGCACTACCTTGGGCGGCTGGCCCGTTCTAAAAATCCCGGCCAGCCTTCGGTCGAGCCGCAGCAATCGCGAACCTCGGCGATCGAGCCGGTTCAATCGTCGTCGTCCTTGTCATTGACCACCCAATCCGGGAGCGGCGACAGCGGCACGGTCTGGCCCTTCAGGGCGTGGGTGCAGTCGCCGAGGAACTGGATCATGCCCTCGCGAATGAAGGTGTGGCAGCAGCGCTTGGTCTCGACGCCATCGACGAGGCCACCCCACCGGCTCAACTGCGACGGCGCATAGGTCGGCTTTTCCAGCGTGCCGGTGAAGGCCCAGCCCGCGCCGAGGCTGTTCTTGCCGGGGTTGATGCTGATCCCATGCAGCGCATCGCAGCCGGGGCACCGGTAGTAGTGCTGCCGGACGCGGCGCTCCGTCGGCTTGCCGCTGTCGTAGATCACGGTCTTCTCGATCACGATCGGGTTCATTGCGATCTCTCCTGCTGAGTCCTATCCTACAAGCCAAATCGGACGAGGAAAGGAAAAGCGGTAATGATCGAGAGCAAAAAGGATGACCGGCGCAAGCCCGCCCTGCCCGCACAATCCGACGTGCGGGGCGACCGCGAGCGCCAGATGCAGGACGAGGCCCGCCGACGGATCGACGGGATCGCCCCGACAATCGAGAGCGGGCTGACCGGCGAGACTGCGCGCGGCCTGCTGGACGGCGGCTGCGGCGGCGAGTAGGCTGCGGAATCGACGAGGGCTCCTGCGGTCCCATGCAGGGGAGGGCCGGATTTGCGCGGACGGATTCGTCCAAACGGATTCGGCCTTTTTCGTTTTTCGAATCGTGAGCGACGATTCATGAGCGACCTGAAACGGAAGAAGCCCGGCCGTGACTGACCGGGCTCCCCACCCAGCCCAAGGAGGCGCAGGCCGCTGCAACGGATTCCCGCAAACGGAATGTGCCCGATTTCAGGGCCGGAGTCGAGAGCGAAGAAAAATCACAAATACGGTCTAGGCCCCCTTTACAGACAACATTCGGTAGTCTATGTAGGTGGTGTCGGGGGCGCATTCCCCCGATCAACCCGCAACGGAGACTGCCCCATGACCACTCTCATGCAAGCCTCGAACCAGTGGGCTTCCCGCCCGGCCGACCAGCGCTTCCTCTCGCTGCTGGACCTTCAGACCAGCATGACCAAGGCCAAGAATAACTCTTCCGGCAAGGTCGTCGCGACGAAGCAGCTTCACTTCGAACCGATGGAAGACCACAAGGGGCTGAAGATCGTCGGCCAGAACGGCGTCCCCGCTGACATCACGCACTGGTCGTTCGGCCAGCTTGCCGGTCTCGCCAAGGCCCCGGCGGGCTACCTGCGTGAACTCCCGTCCGAACTGGTCGCCGACAATCTCAACTACGGCCTCAAGTTCCGCCGCGAGATCGACGAAGTGGGCGTGCTGCTCACCCGCGAGACCATCGACCAGCCCGCCAGCATCGGCCTCGGCGATCTCGGCGGTGCCAGCCGCGTCGAGATGCGCGCCGCCACCGGCCCGAACTACGGCCGCATCTGGAACAGCGACATTGTGGACTCGCTGGTCGGCCGCTTCGGTGATGGCCGCACGGGCGACTTCCGCGTGCCGGGCGAGTTCGGCAAGCAGGTCGAGATCACGAACCAGAACACGACCATCTACGGCAGCGACCGCGATATGTTCGTGTTCCTCGCCGACGAAGAGCACCGCATCGACATGCAGGGCCGCCGCAACAACGAGCCCGGCTCCCTCGCTCGTGGCTTCTTCATCTGGAACTCGGAAGTCGGCAGCACGTCGTTCGGCGTGGCGATGTTCCTGTTGGACTACGTGTGCATGAACCGCATCGTGTGGGGCGTCCGGCAGTTCTCGGAAGTCCGTCTGTGCCACACCGTCTCGGCTCCCGAGAAGTGGCTGGATCAGGTCGAGCCGCTGCTGCTCGAATATGCCAACTCGTCGGCCGCCCCGGTCGAAGAAGTCATCCGCAACGCGCAGGCCAAGAAGCTCGACTCCGATCTCGACGACTTCCTGAAGAGCCGGAAGTTCAACAAGTCGCAGATCAGCGGCATCAAGGCCACCCACGAGGCCGAGGAAGGCCGTCCGATCGAGACCGTGTGGGACGCCACGGTCGGCATCACCGCCTACGCCAAGTCGATCAAGTGGCAGGACGAGCGGGTCGCCGTCGAGCGCATGGGCGGCAAGGTTCTCGATCTCGTCGCCGCCTAATCCTCCCCGGCGTCGAGACGCCCCGGCACGGCCCCTCCCCCGTGCCGGGGCACCCCTGCAAACGGATTTCGAAGGACGGATTTGCCCCGATGAAGAAGGGCTATGGCCTAGCGGCCTGCGTGTGGCGACGGTTGAGGGCGAAGCACCCCGGCATGGACCTTGTGGTCTACGGCCGCGACGGGCTCGCCCTCGGCACCGCTTTCTTGTTTCGCTACGAGGCGATCGTGGCGTTGCCGGAGGGCATGGACTTCCGCGCCGTCAGTTGGAAGCAGACGATCGAGCGGACCGAGCCGTCGGAATACGGGCTGCTCGACCCCACGCCGATCGCTATCGGTCAGACGCGGTGGGGGTGGTGATGCAACATAAGCAATCACACAAGCCGGGCCGCAAAGAGCGATCGAACTACCGATTTGCTTTGCAGGGCACGTCTGATTCGCCGCGCCGCAAGCAAAATAATCGCCCAAGCGACCCGGCCAGCACCCTTTTTGATCAAGTGCTTGACGGCGGGGAACAGCCCGGCGCGACGCACCGCAATGATCTTCGATCGGCGGTTCGGCCTTTCCGATATTCATGCCGTCGATTTGTCGTCAGCGAACAAGCGTCCAAGTTCGTCTCGCAGCTTCTCGCCCGGCTCGACGGTCTGCCGGAGTTCCAACGATCTATTCAAGAATTTGCTTTCCCGCCATTCCCGCAGAGCTACGTCGAGTTCAAGGTCCCGATGGCTTTCGACGACGATAAAGACGACGTGATCGCTACCGATATGGCCGTCCTGACAACTGCGCCATTGTGGTTCTTTTTCGCCCGCATCCCGGAAGACCACAATAGCGGCATGTCCTCCCGGATGATGACCGTCGCTTGGAACGCCGAATTGCAGTCGTGGCAGGGGGCTCGTCCGTGGGTGGACATGGACCGCACGCGCCGGGAGAACGCAGATTTCAGCCAATCCATGAGCACAATGTTGAACACCGTTCGACTCCTGTTTCTGCTCATGGCCCGCCGGGCTGTCCGGTATGTCGATGCTCCGGCTTCGCGAAAAATCGTGCGCGGCAAGATCAAGACCTACGCCGCCAAGACCGAAGTCCATATCGACCTGCTCGATCTTGACGATGCCGTCACCCGTTTCGCCCCGTCGCGAGAGCGCGCCGCTGTTCGGCATCACGAGGTTCGCGGGCATTTCGTTCACTACAAAACGGGGGTCTCTTGCCCTCTCGACGGGCATGATTATCAGCGCGTTGCGAATGAAAACCCTGACGACACGCGAAAGCGTTGGCGCTGCAAATGCGGAGCCCTTCGGGTCTGGCGAACATGCCCGAACGGTCGCGGCGATGCTACGATCGGCCACGTCTCGCAAACCTACACTGTTGGCTATGGAGAAAGACAATGACCGACGTACCGACCCCCATCCCCGCCCGCCTCGACGAGGCGATCCGCAAGCACACCGGCTTCGAAGGCACGATCACGCCCGAGCAAACCCTGATGGGCGATCTCGGGCTCGACTCCTTGGAGATCGTCGCCCTGTCGCTCGATCTGGAAGAGACGCCGGAATACCCCGAGAAGCTGACCGACGACGACATCGGCGGCTGGACGACCGTCGGCGACGTGATCGCCACGCTGACCAAGGGGGCCTGACGCGATGGACCGACCCGACTCCCGACTGGCCGCCGTGCCGCTGCCCGGCAAGATCGGCCACGGGCTGCTGGTCATCATTTCGTGGCTCCCGATCCTCGCGGCCATCGCCGGGATCGTCATGGCCCTCACCGGCTGCACCACGGCCGCCACCTTCGACCCGTGCGAACGCTGCATCGGCCCATACGACCCGGCCCTGCGCTCGCACCGGGAAGCCATCATCGAATCCCTCAACTAGGAGCCCTGCCGTGCGCGAGAAGTTTCTGGACATCAAGTTCCGGGCTGACACCCTCGCGGTGATCAACCAAGCGAACGAGATCATCACCGACTACCAGCGGCAGGGCTTCAAGCTCACCCTGCGCCAGCTTTACTACCAGTTCGTCAGCCGGGCGCTGATCGCCAACAAGCAGTCGGAATACAAGCGCCTCGGGTCGATCATCGACAACGGGCGGCAGGCCGGTCTCATTGATTGGGACGCGATCGAAGACCGCACCCGCAACCTCGAAAAGCCGAACACGTGGGAAGACCCGGAGTCGATCCTGCACGCCGTCGCGAACCAGTATCGCGAGGACTGGTGGAAGGGGCAGCAGTTCTACCCCGAAGTCTGGATCGAGAAGGACGCTCTGACGGGCGTGATCGACCCGGTCTGCGAAGAGTTCCAAGTGCCCTACTTCGCCTGCCGGGGCTACGTCAGCCAGTCCGAGATGTATGGCGCAGCGCAGCGGTTGAAGCGCATCGCGCGCGGCGGCCGCCAGCCGATCATCTTCCACCTTGGCGACCACGATCCGTCCGGGATGCACATGACCGTGGACAACGGCCAGCGCCTCGATCTGTTCATGCGGGGCTACGGCGTCGATGTCGTCCGGCTGGCCCTCAACATGGATCAGGTCGAGCAATACGACCCGCCGCCGAACCCGGCCAAGGAATCGGATAGCCGCTTCGAAGGCTACGCGGCCGAGCACGGCGACGAGTCGTGGGAGTTGGACGCGCTCAACCCGACGGTGATCGACCAGTTGATCCGGGACGCGCTGGAAGAAAAGATCGACCCCGAGCCGTGGCAGGCCGCCAAGGACGCCGAGGCCGAGAACCGGGCGCTGCTGGAAAGCACCAGCGAGAATTGGGAGCGCGTCAAGCTCTACCTGAAGCACCGAGACAGGACCGCTCGCTTTGACGACGAGCCGGAAGATTTGACGATTGACGAAATGCTCGACCACATCGAGACGAGCGACGACGAGGACTGACCCGGTAGACAACCTACCGGAAGTTGACTACACTGATCATCCCAAGGAAAGGACTACCCGCATGATCAAGATGGTTCCCCACTTCGCCACGTCCGACGGCAAGGTCCACGCCTCGCTGGACGGGGCCGTGGCCCATGAACGCCGGTCGATGGTGATCGACCTGCTGCTGTCCGTGCGCACCGGCTTCGGCCTCGCGCTCGGGCAGATCGACCAGACCGCCGATGTGATCTGCGGCAACGGCGACGATCTCGTGAAGGTGCTGTCGGCCGACCTGAAGCGCGGCCTGCACAACGGCGGCATGGTCAACCAGACGGGAGACAGCTACCTCGGCACCCGTCTGGCCGAGACCATGAGCCGCAGCACCCCGGCCGTGCTGAAGGCCAAGGACGCGGATGGCGCGGTGATCTACATCGGCGATCTCGTGTCGCTGATCAGCGAGGCTCCGGCCGACCGCGAGAAGTGGGGCGAGATCACCGAACGCCGCGTGCGCGGGATCGAGCCCGACGGAGCGCTGCTGTTCGACGACAAGCAGTGGAAGTGGCGCGGCGAGAGCCTGCGTAAGGCCAAGACCAAGGCGGCCTGACATGAAGCTCGTTGACCGCCTAGTCTGCGGGCTGATCCGCTGGCAGCTAGGCGGTCAAGATGTCGTGCTTCAGCGGGCCGGGGCCGATTGGGACGAGAACTCTTCGCGGGCGAGCGGGCGCTGCTCTTGAACGTCCCGATAAGGATTCACTGATGGCCGGTGTTCATCTCATAGCCGCCGTGGGGCTCTCCGGGCAGATCGGCCTAGACGGTGAAGTGCCGTGGCATGGCCGCCCGGAGTTCGCCGAGCACACCGCGCGCGATCTCGCCGAGTTCGCCCGGCTGACTGCTGGCGGCGTCCTGATCATGGGCTCGGTCACGGCCGCCAAGCTGCCGCCTACCTTCCGGCCAAAGGACCGCAGCATCGTCGTCTGGCGGCGGCACTACGACCCGGAAGACGTGATCCGGCACTACCGGAAACAGGACCGCGACGTGTGGGTGTGCGGCGGTCAGAAGGTCTACGAAACGCTGATCCCCTACGTGGATTGGCACCACATTTCGGTCATCCCCTACGACGGCCCGGCCGACCGTTTTCTGCCGCCGATCTTGCCCCATTGGAGCGCTGCATGACCGACATCAACGTCTTCGTGAAGAACCCGATCATCCCGGACTACCATGTCGCGCTCGTGGTCAAACACAGCGCCGGGCCGGAGACGATCTGGTTCGGCCGGATGCAGGACATCCCCGAGGCCGAGTTCAACCGGGCCGACGAGGCCCACGTCAACGACTGGACCTACGCCTACATCTCGACGAAGGCTGAAGCCACTGGAAAAGGATACCCCGTCCAATGAACCGCCACGACCGCCGCGCGGTCGCCGCCGCAGTGCCGCCCCCGAAAATCTACCCGGCCGAGAAGGTGCAGACCATCGTCTCGCGCCCCGACGGTCGCCCGGAAGCCTACGACCCGCCCGAGGGCTTCGACAACGCCCCCTGCGCCGTGTGCGTGCAGGAAGGCAGGGTCGGGCTGCGCTACAAGCGCGGCGAGATCGTCATGGCCTCGCCGATCGACAGCAGCGACGGCAACGCGCATCTGGTGTGCCTCGGCCATCTGCCGAAGAACATCGTGATCTTCGATCCCGTCACGGGCGTCTGCCGCAACCGCGACGGCTCCTACACGTGGCGCGAGGACGAGCCCGACATGAACATCCCCTACGTCGCGCCCAAGGATCACGGGAAGCTCGACGATGCGGTGTGAAACCTGCCACGTCTCGGCCGACGGCCGGGTCTTCGAAATCCAGAACGAGGGGGTGCCCGATGGAGCCGCAACTGCGACCTGACCTGCCGGACGGAGCGGTCATGGACAACGGCATGAAGAACCAGACGACGAGCGCGGACCGCTTCTTCGGCCGCTCGACGATTTGGGGCAAGGACGGCGAGCATCGCACGCCCTACATGACCCGCTGGTGGATCGGCCGTCTCCGGCTGCACATCTTCCACCGGGGCGACCAAGACCCGGATTGCCACGATCACCCGTGGGACTTCTGGACCCTCCCCTTCACCGCCTACGTCGAAGAGGTTGCGACCTACTCGTCCTTCAAGGCGCTGGAAGACATGAAGGCCATGCGCGCCGACGGCCTGTCCGACGACGAGATCAACGCCGCGATTGCAGGCGGCCGCAAGGTCGGCTTCACGATGATCCGGCAGATCGTCCCGGCATGGCGGCCGACCTTCCGGGCGGCCACGCACACGCACCGCGTTCTCGGCCCCTACACCGGCCCGAAGCCCCACGACGACCTCGACATCTATGGCGAGGGTCGCCGGATTTTCCCCGGAGAGCTTTACGGTGACGGCAAGATCATCACCCTCGTCTGGCGATCCGAGATTAAGCGCAAGTGGGGCTTCCTGAAGGCCCACGAGGGCAAGTGGTGCTGGATCGCGTGGAGGGAATACGTCTTCGGCGAAGGCGGGAAGAGCGCCCCATGCGAGTAAGGCACTACCGCGCCGCCCACCACCCTCGTTGAAAGACGAGTAAACCGCAACCCGGAGAACTACGCCATGCAAACCCAACCGCACCTGCCGGGCCTCGCCCGGAAAACCGTCAACTTCCCCTCCCTGCGCGCCGCCAACGTCGCCCGGCAGCAGGAGTGGGACCCGTCCAACGTGGTCGATTTCTCGTGGCGTTGCAATGAGCTTGCCGGTGAGGCGGGCGAAGTCTGCAACATCCTGAAGAAGCTGCACCGCGAGAAGCACGGTCTGCCCGGCTCCCGCGCGGTCAAGGACGATCTCGCCGAGGAACTGGCCGACGTGGTGATCTGCGTCGATCTGGTCGCCATGACGGCCGGGATCGACCCGGTGGGCGAGCACGTCACGCCGCAGGCGACCTACTCGGAACTGACGGACGCTGGCAACGGACTGGCCGCGCGCGTCGGGATGGTCTCGGCTCTGCTCTTCCCGAACAACGGGCAGATCGACCGGCCGATCCTCGCCGAACGGCTCCGTCTCGTGGTGCAGACCGTCAGCACGATCGCCCGGATGCAGGACATCGACATGCCGACGGCCATCGCCATGAAGTTCAACAGCACCAGCCACAGGGTCGGTCTGTCCACCACATTGCGATACACCGACGATTGACAATCAACCGTCAGTAGTCTATATACGCGGCCTAGGCCGTATTCCAGGCAACCGAGAGACCACACATGACAACGATCTTCCCCGCCCCACCGGGCTCCTATCTGGTCGAGCGCCACCCCGACGAAAAACAAACCAAGCGCACGCCGGTCATCGGCTACTACCACGTGCAGGGCGCAATGGCCTTCCCGATCTGCGCTATCGCCCACGGCGGGCTGACCCGCTACCGGGCACTCATGACCCCGGACGGCTTCGTCACCGACGCCTCGGTCGGTCTCGTCTTCGAATCGCTTCCCGAGTGGGAGAAGGTCGCCGACTCCGAAGGCTACAAGACCATGAAATTGAGCGCGGCCGTCGTCACCGAAGTCCGTGTCGCCTTGCCGGTCGAAGAGCCCGAGGATCAGGTCGAGGAACAGCCCGAGTCCGAGAGCCGTATGGACCCCAAGACGGCCGAGAAGCTGGCGCCGGCGGGCAAGACCCTCAACAACACCCGCCTGCCGGACAAGCCGAAGGGCAAGCCGCAGTTGTTCCAAACGACATCGTTCTGGCGGATCGCGGGGCAGGACGCGATCTTCATGGTTGAGGGCGGCGTCGAGGCTCCGGCCAAGAACGACACCACTTTCGAGAAGATCAAGCGCGACGACTATCAGGCCATGAAGCGTGCCGGGGCGACCGTCCGCGACTGGCCGCTCGTCGATGACGGCTCTGCGGCCGCAGGCGAGGCCGAGGACGACGAGGACGATGGCTCCGGGCTGATCTAGCCCCGGCACCCCGCAACGCGCCTAGGCGGCCGCCTGCGCCGCCGGGCGACCCCATCCAACGAAGAAGGATCATTGATCATGGCGAACAAGAAGCCCGACGCCGACGCCAAGCGCGCGGCCGATCTGGTGGGCGACGACGACATGCCGTCCGGCCACAACAGCCAGACCGTCGCCGCGCAGCAGCTTCGCTCGTTCATCGAACGGCTGGAGCGGCTGGACGAGGAAAAGAAGACGATCACCGACGACCGCAAGGAAGTCATGGCCGAGGCTAAGGGCAACGGCTTCGATACGAAGGCGATCGGCGTGATCATCAAACTGCGGAAGAAGGATGCTGCCGAACGGCAGGAGGAAGAGGCCATCGTTGACCTCTACAAGTCCGCCCTCGGGATGGAGTAGTGACCGATGGCCGACGACAGGGGTCCAGTCCGCCAGCCCCGGCCCGCGTGGGCCACGCTGGAAGTCATCATCGCCCGGCTGGCGGCCACCGGGCGGCTGAAGCAATTCAGCGTCGTGCAATCCGAGGATCGGTTTCAGGCCAGCGTCCAGCGATCGGACCGCAAGTCCTACGGCTGCTCGGTCAAACCGACGGCACTGGAAGCGGTGCTGGACTGCCTCGGGCCGATGGCCTTCCAGTCATGGGAGGATTTTCTTGGGATCGACGGCCCGGACGCCGCCGCCCCTGAAGACGAAGACGATGGAATGCGCCTGATTTGAGGGGATCGCCTATGTCGAAAGCGCAGCCTAGCCGCGCAGACCGAGAGCTTCTGGTCCTGTGCCGGGAATTCGGTCTGCACGACGCCGAGATCAAGATCGGCAAGAAGCACCACAAACTATTCATCGGCGGGAAGCTCGTGCGAGTTCTCTGCCACGGCAACAAGAGCTACGCCGGGGATCGCGGGATCAAAAACGCGGTCGCCGACATTCGCAGGCTGGCCCGAGGGCGAACGAACGAGGCGCACGTATGACGATCTACCGGGGCGTGCCCCTCACCGACATCCCGCAGGGGCACTACCGGACCGTGCTGGCCGATCCGCCTTGGAAGTTCCTCACGCGCTCGGCCAAGGGGCTCGGGAAGAGCCCGGACAAGCACTACAAGACCATGACCATCGACGAGATCAAGGCCCTGCCGGTGCGCGATGTCTGCGCCCCGGACGCCGTGCTGCTCATGTGGGTCATCGACACCCACGCCGAACTCGCCTTCGACGTGATCCGGGCATGGGGCTTCAAATACAAGACCGTCGGGCTCTATTGGGCCAAGACCACGCAGGACGGCAAGAGCTTCCCGATCGGCACTGGCTTCTGGACGCGGGCGAACCCCGAGCACGCCCTGCAATGCGCCACGCCCTGCCGGTATTGCGACGACTCCGGCTGGTTCTACGGCGACCCCGATCTCGGCCCCTGCGGCTGCGGCGCGGGCGAACAGGAGGTGGAGCGGAGCCTGCTGGCGACCCGAGGCCAGCCGAAGCGGCAGGACGCCGGGGTGCCCCGCCTCATGGTCTCGCCCCGGCGCGAGCACTCCCGCAAGCCGGACGAAACCCACGAGCGCGTCGAGCGGCTGGTCAAAGGCCCCTATCTCGAAATGTTCTCCCGGACGGATCGCGAGGGATGGGACTGTTGGGGAATCGAAGCCGGGATGTATGCTGCTCTCAATTTCCCGGTGCGCCCATACGAGCGCGAGAACATGACGCTGCTCGGCTTCGGCGACGATCTCGATCAGATCGCGGAGAGCCTGATATGAACCTCACCGACATGCAGAAGCGCTACCTGTGGCTGGCCGGGTCGTTCCCGGACCGGGTGCTGGCTGGACGGCAAAATCGTGAGGAGTGGCGGCTACCTGCTGTCCGGATTGGGGATGACCGATGACGATACTGAAGGACGGCCGCGAGCGCGCGATTGAGTGCGACGAATGCCCGGCCACGACCGACCCGTTCGACAAGGACGACTTCAACCAAATGGTCGAGACCGCCAAGAAGGACGGCTGGTCGATCAAGCTCGTAGGAGGGGAGTGGTCGCACCGCTGCCCGGACTGCAAGGGCGGCGACCGGCTGGCGGCCGCCCGAGCGAAGTTCGGTTAGGTCTGCTGGAAGACGATGACGCAGGCGGCCGCCAAGCCGCCGAGGATCAGACCGGCGATCAGAAGTTTCCGGTCACGACCGTAGAAGATGCCGAGACCGTAGTCCGGGGCCGTGACCTTCAGGGTGGCGGCCACCACGGCAAGGTAGCGACCCGCCAGCCCGGCGAACGCGGTCTGCTGCCCGGCGTCGGCAGACACCAGCACAATCGAAGAGCCGATCAGCAGGCTCGTCGCGATCCAGTGGGTGGCCATGCCGAGGGTCATCTGCCGAACACGGTCGTAGGGGCGGTGCCCCAAGAGCACGGACCACAGCAGTTGCCCGAAGGTGACGGCCACACCGACCATCGCGCCGACGAAGAGCCCGTTCATGAGGATCAGCATGGATCGCGGCGGGAGGGCCGCGTAGAGGGCGAGGAAGATCGCGCCCGACAACAGGATGCCAAGGACGAGCTTATTTCCGAGTTTCGTGAGCATGTCCGGTCCGTCCTGTTACCGTGTCGTTTTCGTGAAGCAATTCTTTGATCGTCGCTTCGAACCGGCTCGCGGCCGATTCCAACTTCTGCCGAGAGGCCGTCACTTGCTCACGGACGACGGCGCGCGATCCATCGTGAGGCTTGAAAATGCACTTCAGGACATCCGACATCGCCATGTGGTTTACTCCGGGGCTCGACCGCGCAGAAGAAGGTCCGAAAGACGATTCAACGCAGCGGCCGTGGCCTCGTTGGCCTTAACACTTTCCCGACCTACCTCATACAACGTATCGTGCAATTCTTGGTTCCTGTTGTAGAGCTTGTGGGCCGCAAAGCCCAAGGCGAGGATCATCAAGCCGGGGAGCCCCTGCCCTAGGAGCATAGAGACTATGCTGGTAACTGCACTGTCCATCTCCCCGACCACCCCCTCGGAATCAAGATAGGGGCAAGTCTAACCCGAAAAGCCGGATTGAACACCCCTGTAGAATTGACGGAGATCGCGGGCTTTCCTCTTGCTGCACGCAGCATAAACCCGGTTTTCCCCAATAACGCCCACGGCGTCGGCCACGGTGTCGATCGGCCCTACGCCGGGGTCCGCGCAATCGGCCTGAAGGGCGGGCGGAATGTCCGGCAGTTGCGGCGCGACGGATACCGGGGGATTACCGGATGTTGCGCAGCCGCTCAAGCACGTCGTCAGGAATATCGCACACACCAGCGCCGCGCTCGGCCAATTCACGAAGGATCGCATTTCGTTCCTCTTCTAGCGTGTCCATCTCACGCTCGGTTTCCTGCCGCTGCCGCTCGGCCCCGGCGAGCGCCTGCTGCGCTGCGTCCCGCTGGCGGATGATCTCGTCGAGCGTGCGCTGAAGCTGTTCGGCCTGACACTCTTCCCGAGCCGCGTCGGCCGCTTGATCCCGCTGGTAGACCGTCCACGCCACGAAGGCGAGGACAATCAGGATCACGCGGCCCGCCGGCCCGAGGAAGAACGTCAGGATGCCAGCCATGTCACAAGCTCACGTCGTTGCCGGTCTGGTGCTTCGTCAGGCGGATGTTCTTGAGCGCGCCCGACTTCCATACCACGAAGGCCCCGCCAGCGACCAGCACCACCCACAGGTTGCTCGCAAGGAAATCCTGCACCGGGGCGATGGCGTCGGCCGCCGTCTTGATCAGGCCGCCGTAGCTTTCGAACTGCTCGGTCAGCTTGCCGATGATGCTGATCCCGCCGAGCCCGCCAGCGACAGCGCCGACGACCTGCGTCTGATCGGCGGCCGCCACGTCCTTCGCGCCCTCGGCCCGGAGATCGGCCACGGTCGCATTGGCGCGGGCCGGGGCGATCTCGCGCTTGGCGGCCGTCATGAGGGCGGCCAGCAGGGCGGTGTCGATCGCCCGGTCCAGCGGCAGGCCGTTGTCCGCGCGGAATGCGAGGATGGCGGCCCGGCTCTTCGTGCCCCACTTGCCGTCCACCGCGCCGACTTCCGGGTAGCCGAGTTCGTCGAGCCGCTTCTGGACGGCTTCGACTTCCTTGTGAAACTTGCCGTCGTAGAGATCGTCCGGCAGTTCGACGACGGGCGCTCCCGGCGTGTAGGGAGTGTCCGGGATTTTGGCCCACTTATTGACGTTGCGGGCGAAGATCGTGTGGTAGTCGTTCTTGGCGTAGCCCGAGCCGTTGTAACCTCGCACGAACGGCCGGGCGTCATCGGCGGTGATCTTCTCGCCGCGCTTCAGCTTGGCTTCCAGCACGCGAAGCTCGTCGTCGAGCCCGGCGTTCTTGATGAAGTTGACCATGCCCTCAAGCTGGTTGTCCTCGTCCTTCAGGAAGTCGAGAACCATGTCCTGCACGGTCTCGTAGCCCGCCAGCGCGAAGTTCTCGCCGAGAACCTGCGGGAAGCCCCACGAAGTCGCCAGCAGCGCCACGGTCTCGTCGATCGCCATCGCCCTCAGGATGCGCGGATAGCTGTCGGCCGGATAGCCCTTCTTCCAATTCGGGTAGGCCAGCCCGGCCGCGACCAGCTTCTTGCGGACTGCGCCGCACGAGTTGCGGTAGGCGACGTGCGGCTCGTAGAGCGCCTTCATGCGGCCCTTAGAGTCGGTGCTCTTGCCGCCAGCCTCGGTATCCATGACGCCGTGAACGATGTCTTCGCCCACGCCAATCTTGCCGCCGATGCGCGGGAGGTCGAGATCGTCGATCTTCGGCCCGTCGAACACGAACCCGTTGAACTTGTCTGCGCCAGCCATGGCTCGCCCTCTCTGTCGTAGGTGAACTTTGTTTGGCTATACCCGATTTGACCCCTTGAAGGAAGGGACCAGTTTCCGTATATACCCCCCACGCCAGACACCCCTAGGAGACGCCCGTGCCTAAGAAGACTGTCCGCTGCTGCCGCGAGTGCAACACGCCCCTTGGCGAGGGCTGCAAGGCCAGCGCCGTATTCTGCGGCATCCCATGCAAGGCGAAGTGGAACAACCGCCGCAAGAACAGAGGCGCGGACCTGTACGACCTGTGGATGACCATGCGGTACGACCGCGACGAGGCGAAGCGGCTGGAAGTTTGGAAGGAGATGTGCCGACTGTCCGAGGGCTGGCGGGCCGAGGACGTCGAGCAGGGCATCAAGAGCTTCGAACGGGCCGGCGTCGTCATAACCCGGTTGAAGGATACGGGCAGGCTCGCGAGAGCCCGTCCGGATCGCATCTAGTAGAAGGTGACAATCTCGACGTAGCCGGCACCGCCCGCGCCGCCCGCGCCGCCATTGCCGGACTGGCTGGCACCACCGCCACCGCCGCCCGAGCCCGGCTGTCCGGCCCCGCCTGCGCCGCCCGCGCCGCTGGTATTGGCCGCACCGCCCGAACCGCCCTTGCTCTCGTCCCCGGCGTAGGCGCTTGATGTCGAGCCCGCACCGCCGGGGGCCGTCCCTCCCGCGACCTGCTGGTTGTTGGAGTCAATGATCTGCGCGCCATTCTGCGCGCCGTTGCTGCCGTCGAACCCGCCGCCGCCCGCGCCGCCGCCACCGCCCTCCAGCGCGCCGACGCAGGACCCTGCCACGCCTGTCGTTCCGTTGCACCCCGACCCGCCGCCCCCACCGACAGGCGATTGATTGCCGGTCTGGCCCGTGTTGGACGCCGCCCCGGCCACGCCGCCGAACGACCCGGCAGACCCGCCCGTGGCGCTACCGGAACCGCCCCCCGATCGGCTGCCGCCGCCCCCGCCGCCGCCGGTATTGGTGCCGGCCGAGCCGCCCTTGCCGCCGCCGCCACCACACGCCTGCGAATGGAAGTTGGTGCCAGAGACGGTTACGTTACCGCCGTTCCCGCCGTCGCCGCCTGCACCGAGCGAGGACGCGCCGGCACCGGCCGTTCCGGCCGCTCCGATCGTAATGGTCAACGTACTCGGGACGACCGACGCCGATACGAAGAACTTCCGTCGAGCGCCGCCGCCGCCGCCCGCGCCGCCGGACGCTGCCGTAGCCGCCGCCACTTTCGGTCCGCCACCCCCGCCGCCGCCGGGCGCTCGAATCGTGAATTGAAATCCCTTCGCGAGGGGGTCCTTGGTCCACGTATCGCTGGCCGTGTAGTAATCGACCTTGGCCGTTTTCCCGTAGGAAATCAGCCAGTCCGTCCCGTTGAAAACGAAGAGTTGTGCGGTGTCGATTACCCACGCGAGTTGCCCCGCCCTAGGCGTGATGTAAACCCACGCCCCATTGTCTCGGACCGCGATCTTGTTGACATCGCCGCCCGACGTCAGGATGTGCATGTCGCCGTTTGACGGGGAGCCGGGGACGGCCGCAACCTTGGACAATACGGAACACCCGACCAGCGCGGATAGCGATCGCAGGTTGACGTCCATGTCGGTCTTCCAGCCGTTGGACCCGAGGTCCCAAAAGCCGGTCAGGCCGAGGCCCGGAAGTGTGCGTTCTCCAGCCATCGGTCAGACTCCTACTGGCAGTATTCAGCCAAGAACGCATCGACGAGGACGCGCGCAAACATGTCGTACCCCCTGCGGCGCATGTGGACGAGATCGCCCGCTCCGTAGTAGAGAAGTGACGTGTCGTTGGCGACCGGGTTCGGGGCGATGGAGCCACGACTGAAACAGAAATCCGGGTCCATTTGGTGTGAGACCTGAATGAACTTCGCCCACGCCGAACGCTCGGCGCAGACGGCGCGATAGACTTCGCCAAACGCGCGCGTCGAGCTATCGAACGCTTCGACCGCCGAGTACCACCGTTCGACCGAGCCGGTGTTCTGTTTCAGAATGATGGGCGGTGGTGCCCACAGGGACGGCACCCAAACCTTCGCGTCGGGGTACTCCTCGTGAATCTTATCCATGAGAGCGGCCATCGCGCCGCCGGAAACTCCGGGCTCCGTGTTGTTGCCCCAATCGTTCCAGCCAAGCGCGATGATCACCAGCAAATTCGCGCCGCCGGATACGACGCCGGAAGCGAGATCGGTTGACTCCCAATCATTGTTGTCGATGTAATACTCCATGGAGAACTGGTAGTTATTGGTTGGCCCCCACGGCGTCATGCCGGGGTTCCAAAATGCGTTGGTTTTCCCCGACCCGTCCACATCCTTGAGCAGGTAGTCGGACGGGTGCCAACCGCCGCGCCCCTCGTGTTTCACAGCGGCGGTGCCCCGCGTACCGCGAACGTGAATGTTGGTGAGCGCCAGCGCGGCGCGAAGGTCCGCCGCAACGACAGGACCCCACTCCGACCCGGCCTGCGTGGCAACATCGAGAGCCCTGACGCCAACCCCCGTAAGCTGGTGCGAGAACTCGTTCACCCACGTACCGTCCCCGTCGATAACTTCCGGGTCCGACGCAAGCTGCGACGTCGTACTGTCGCCGATGCAGACGATGTTGATTGGGCTCGACGGGGACGAGATCGTCGCGGGATCGGAAAGCCGCAATGCCAGTTCGCCAAGTTCGATTCGGCTCGTGCCAACCGTCGCCCGGCACTTGACCGTCAGCCCGCTCGTGATGTGGCCCGAGCCGTTCTTGAGGATTCTGACCTTCTCGTCGCCTTGGAACGCGTTGAAGTCCCCATCCCCCGTGGTGAAAGCGATCGGAACGCCGCGATCCGGAACGATGCCACGACCGAAGAGATAGACAGGTTCCCCGACGCGCCCGAAAGCCTCTTCCGGCATCAGGGAGATCACCGAATTCGCCGTCTGCGATCGCTCTTCCGCTGCTTGCGCCGCGCGTGCGCTCTCCAGCTTGTAGGGGTTCTTGGTTATGTCGAACGTAGCCCGGATGAATGACACGCCGGCCGGAATCGTAAACCGGTAGTTTTCGAAATCCGCCCCGGTGGATGCGGCCAAGATTGCGGTCGTAAACGCCTTGTTCTCGTCGTAGCCCGCGATCTGCGGCGCCCCACCGGACGACGTCACGTCCTGCGCCGAGTAGTAAAAAACCTGATCTTCAACGCAAGGGACGAAGGTAGACGTGCGCCAGTTGGCGCTCGTCGGCTGCGTGATTCCGCCGAGCGCGGTGAGCCGACCCGGAATGATCGTATCGAGACGGAAATAATCGACAATTGCCCCGTGCGCCAACATGTCGTGCGCGCGGTCCGCGTCGGGAAAACTGCCGCCGATGAAAACGGCCTTGTAGTCGGCGGCCCGTTGTGTCACGCGGATAAACCGGGCGTCCGGGTAGAGCGATCCGATCCGGGTGGACTGCCCGATTGCGCGCGGATTGTAGAAACCGAGGAATGCTGACGATTCATCGAAAAAGGTGATCTGCGCGACAGACGGGACGCTGTTTGCGATGAGCGTACCCATGACGGCAACGTAAGAGTCCGCGACCACCGGAAGCATGCCGGTAGTCCGGTATGACGACGAATTGGATTCTACACCAGTGCTCTTGTTGACGATCACTTCCCGGAGCGTTCCGGCACCATCGTTCGGAACTCCGTAAAAGGAAAAAAGCGCGTTACGGATGAACGCCAGCAGTTCCGGTTCGTAGGTATAGCACTCGATGGCCGTGCTTTCCGCTGTGAACCGCACGTACCTCGTCTCGGCCGGCGCGTCTACCGAGATCGTGAAAAAAGTCTCCGTTCCGGCTCCAGAATAATCGTAACCAAGAAAGGCTCTCTCGGCATCGTAGTACGCAACCGGCGCACGCGTCCCTTCGGTCACCGCCGTCCCCAAACGCGAGATCATCGTCGTCGGCGTCACTTCGATGAAGTCTGTCGCGAACCGGTCGGTCGCGGTGACCGGAAGGCCGTCCGACGTATTGATCGCTGTGTTCGTTGCTGCCGTGTCGATGTGGTTGACCATCTTCCCGGACAGAATTTCGAGCATTCGGGCAGCGCGCTCGACGGAGTATTTCGACTGGATGGCGATGGGCGACGTGGCCGCAGCGAGATTTTCCACGTCCTCCAGTCTGGAGATGTACGGAGCGCCGGGAAAATCCACCGGAAGATCGTCGAGCATCAGCTTCAAGAACCGCATCCACGAAGGGACGGTGGTGCTGCCATCCGACAGGGTGATGGTCGTCGCGTCGTCGCCGTTCGCCATGCGGTCGAAGCGGTCTTCGTTCTCCTGAAACCGGGGGATCGCCTGATCGAGAGGGAGGATCGCCATGTAGATTTTCCTTTACGTTGGGTAGCCGGCTTCGGCCATGTAGACGTTAATGATGGTGTCGATCTGGTCCTCCCAATAGGGGAACTCCTCAACCGTGATCCCGGAACCGATGATCGCTTCCTCGCCCGGCGTCAAGCCCGCGCCACCGTTGTTATACGCGTATACCTGCGCAACATTCGGGTCTCTGCTGTTGGCGTAGAACTCAAACCCAATCTCTTGCCAAGTATCGCCTTTCAGAACCTTCCCACCCTGCGGAAACAGCGTGACGTCAGGCCAGAAGTAGTTGAGCTTGTCCCCGACCGGGTTTCGCGACACGTAACGAAGCGCCCCGGTGAGAGCCACGTATCCGGGCTCGGTGACCAGAACAAGCGCCGACCGGGCCGAATAGTGAACGACAATAGAATCGCCGTTTTCGATCAAGGTCGCATTCGGGTTGATGTAGATGCGCCCGGTCTCCCGCTCGAAAGTGTAATCAGCCGCAGGGACCGGATCGCCGTCTAGCGTAGCGCTGACGAAGTCGAGATGCGCTGCACCGAAAGGCCGGGCTGCGGATCGACCTATCTGAAACCACCTGCCCCGCCAAACCTGAATCGTCTCTTCGACGGCCTCCGCGCCCGGTTGCGAAATCGGTTCCGTGCCGCCGGAGTAAAACAAGGCAATTATCTCTTTCGAGATGTTGTCGGTCGTGAACCGACCATTGTTCGTCTCCTCGGTCGGAACACGCATGTCAAGAACGCGCACGCCGTTGCGGACGTTGTAGATGTCTCGGTAGGTAATCTCGCGTGTCAAATCGGCGCTCGGGGTGTTGCCGATATAAAGCTCCCCCTGTCCGGTAGTCGTGCCCGGCAGGAACTGTTCGAAGTAGATTTCACCCCGCCCAACAACGAGCTTCGTCTTCTCTCTCGACACCGGCAGATTCCCATGTGATCCGAGGTACAATAGCAGCAGCCCGCGAGCGGGACAATCGGCCGTCACGCGCCGCCGTAGTTATATCCGTAGGAGTATCCATAACCTGCCGGGACGTGGACGCGCTGCGCGCGACCTTGCAACGATCGGAATCCGTCCCGTTCTGAGTAGACGATCACGACGCCGTAGGGCTTCCCGTCGAAGGCGCTGAAGGGAAGGCTGTAGGTGCCCCCGACGATCCCCGAAATCGTCGTGTAGAGCGTGATCTGGTTTTCCGACCACACTTCGATCGTGGTCGTCTGCCCGGCTTCCGGGGTCACCCCAGAACTCGTCCACGAGAGGACCTGCGCGGTTTCGGTCAAGCGATTCCGCGTGGCCCACGTCACCACGACGTCGGCCGCCGGCGTGGCGTCGATCTCATCGCTGAAGAGCGTGCCGTTGAACCGGACGTTCGCCGGCCGAGTCGGGAGATGCGAACGATCCGACATCGTCAGTTCCGTCAAAGGGGCATCGCCGAGCCGCAGGGTGCCGCGCGACGTGCGCGGCCGGATGCGGTAGTCAACTTCCTCGGCGACGGACCGCGCCTCGGTGTCGGTGAATTTCTCACTGACGAACCAGACTTCCGTCCCGACGTCCCACGCACGCGGGATGGTGTCGAGAACGCCCCGGCGCAGGTGGTAGCCATCACCGTCGATGCTCTGCACCACGGCAAGTTCCACGACGCTCTCCGGGAGATCGCTGTCGCCGATGATGACGAAGCCACCAACTGAAGGTCCTTCGCCCTGCGTGACGCCTGCGAAAGCCGGGATGACCGTCACGGCCTCGGTCGTGATGTCCGCCAGCAGAGTAGCGTGCGACGAGATGATGAATGTTCCGAGTGACTGCGACGACACCGTGCCGACCGCGTCAACCACCGCGCCGTCGAGGACGAATGCGGCCGTGTCCGAACCCGGCTGCCCGGCGAGCACTCCTGCGTAGACCGTGGGGTAGGGGATCGCGGCCGCCGCGTCTTCCCCGATCATGTTCGAGATCGCATAGAAGGGCAGCGTGAAAACATACTCGAACGCCGCCGGCTGCGGGTTCTCCGCGCCACCCGAGTGATCGGTCGTGGGCGGGATCGAGAACTGCGACGTCCCCAGCGCAAAAACGTCTTCGACGATCGTCGCCCGCACCGCACCGCGACCCGGTCGGCCGTACTCGACCGGGCCGACGCGCATCAGAAGCGACGTCACGTTGTCTTCCGGCGACACGATCTTAACCACATCGCCCGGCAGCGGCCGGTAATCCGTCCGCAGGATTTCTATGTCGCAGGACGCGAGCGGATACGAGGCGGCCCGCAGGTCCCGCTCGGCCACGAACTGCGCGAGCCGTGCCGACCGGATGCCGTGGTAATTGCGGCCGGCCGACACCACCGCGCCCTGCACCGCAATGTTCGCCAAGTCCTGCGCCGTGACCGTCTCTTCCTTCTCGTTAAGCGGATTGGTCCACGTCACGACGATTTCGTTGATCGTCTCGCCCCAATGCTTACGGGCGAAGTTGGTGATCACAGAGTTGTCGTTGTTCGCCACGAACAGGTCTTCCGGGTCATAGTCGAACCGGATGAGTTTCAAGGTCAGGAGCCCCGTGCCGGGGTTGATGAACACGGCGGCTTCGATGTGGTCGATGATTTCCGATACGAAGCTCTCGATCGACGTGGACCGGGTCCACGTGAGGGACAGGCCGAACTTCTCGTCGTACAGAGCCTTGGCCGCGTTTTCGAAGCTGGCAGCGTCAATGGACGACAGGGGCGATCCCATGCCCCATTCCCGGTCAGTCAGGCACTCGTAGATGATGCCCGCCGGGTTGGCGTCGAACTCTGCCGTCTGCTCGTCCACATACTCGCCTTCCTCGTTGCGCCACAGCTTGGCGTATCGAGAATCCAATCCGACAGGAGCCCTGCCGACCTTGACCCATAGCGATCTTAAGTATGGGTTGTTGGCCACGAAGTAGAAGCCCTTCCACGCGCCGTCTGCCGCGCTGGAGAAGGCCGTCGAGAGCCAGTTCCACGCGCTGACGACCGAGCCGGCTTCCGACCCCAACAACGTCGCTTCGACGTTGATCTGTTCGGTGAAATAGACGGATGCAGTTCCTCGATATGCCACGGCGGTATCGGAAGTCTTGCCGGCTTTGGCTGCAAGGTACTCGGGCATGATCTGGTCATCGTAGCCCGAAAGAAACGTGACAGCACCGACCAACCCGCCTTCTTTTTCGAGCCCGCCGAACATGTCCTCTTTGTTGATGTTGATGACGCCTGTCTCGGCAAGATAGCCCTCCCACGCGGGTTCCTCGCCGGCAAAGATCGCCGAGATGTGATCGACAGGTCCCGAACAGATGCCGAGGTGAATCGACATCCGATACTCGGCAACCGGAATCTTGCCTCCACTACTCTTCCCCATCTTCGGCTCCGTGTCGGGCTACTGTCCGCTCCACGGCCTCGACGGCCATGCCGCAGCCGGAGGCCGTCAGTACGGTGCTGTCGATACCGTCTTTCAAGAACGCGCGGAAGTCGAGTCCCTGTGTTTCGAACCACTGTTTTACGCCGCGCGGGCAGTGGCCCGCAAGCCGGAGATCGGTAATGGTGATGATCATGTAGACCTCTTTACGGACCGCAGCCTCGTAGACTTGTCGCTGAACGACAGCACGTTCAGCCCTTTCACGGTCATGGTCCCGAAGACAACGGGGACCGGCCGCCCTGCGTCCGCCGTAGGACCCTCCAAGTCCTTCGCCGCCTCCGGTTTAGCGGCCTTCGGTTTCGGTTGCAGGAGGTACGACACCACGCTGGAAACGAGGACGACAAGCAAGGGGATCCACCACGCCATTGACGGCTCCTAGTAGTAGTTGTTCGTCCCGGCACCTAGCGGGTTCGTGATCGGGATCGAGGGAAACCCGCCGTAGTTGTGGATGTTGTTGTGCAGGTCGGCGCAGTCTGTCGTTTGGCGGTTGCACCCGAGAACCACGCTCACTGAATCACCATTCTCCAGCCCGCGCAAAAACCCTCCGATCGTCAGCACGTCGGCCTCGACGCGCATGATCTTCCTGATCTCCCGCGTGCCGGCGTCCGTGTCCCACTCAACCATGCCGCCGATGAACTTCTCGGGCGTGAACGAGCCCTCCCAGCCGTCCGGGAGCGTCAACGTCAACGCGGTCTGGTCAACCGTCGTCACGGCGACCGTCACCGTCGCAGCAGGCTTGCCGGCCTTGCAGCCCGGGCCGTAGAGCACATAGGGGCAGCCGATCTGGTAGTTCCGGCGCAGGCCCGGCCGGCGAAGCGAGGACGTGATGGGCTCGCACTCCATGATGCTCTCGTCGCCGTCCCGACGCGAGCCGAGGACGCGGCCGGCCCACGCGACCAGAAATTCGTCATCCGGGTCGGTGGTATGCCCGGTCCGAATGACCAGCGACACGGGCTGCGACGGCGGATACACCCGGAACTCGTGGGTGACGGGCGTATCTCGCGGCATGCGGACTTCCAACAAGGTCTTGTCCAGTTTGCCAGAGGAATTTATTCCTCCCATCGTGATCGGAATCGGCAGGTATGTCACGCCGTTGTGAACGACTTCGCGCGTTGCGTCGGTGTACGCATAGGGTTCCGCGCTGCCGATGGGCTCCACCGGCCTTTGCAGACGGCCGTTGATGCCGACCCCGGTGTCCCAATTGACGACGTCCGACCACACGTCCGCGCGCTTCGGGAACGTCGGGAACGGCCGCGCGTCCCACGCCCAGATTGTCGCGGAATCCATCTCGATCATCCGACCCGAATATTCCCCCGACTCGGGATTAAGGGCCGCCGACCAGTAGGTAAGCCACGCCTCCAGCACGGCTCGCTGAATGTGTGCGTCTCGTTCGCCGGTCGAGTAGTGCGGCGGCACCGAACCGGTCTGTTTGGCGTCAGGGATGGCGCTCGGCTGATTGGCCCCCTTGTCGATCGCAGGGCAGCCGAGCGCCGTGAACACGATAGGTTTGGATTCCGGGATCCAGTCAGTCGGGCTTCCCGCCTCCGCGCCGCTCGGCCGGTTGTAGTGGTCTTCAGACCACCAGCTTCGGATGTCCTTCATTCGGAACACCCACGGCTTACCGGGTGCCCCGTCCGTGATCGCGGTTCGCGCCTGCGCATCGCGCGCCGTGTCGTCCGCGTAGCGCCATGCGTAGTGCTCGCCGCCCTCGATATTGCTGCGGAGATACTGGATGTCGTAGGTGGACCGCCACCCGCGATACAGATCGACGTGCTTCCCGTCGCGCCAGTCCGCGATCGGCATGAAGTTGTTGATCCCGACGAAGCCGATCCGGCTGTCGCCCCACAGAGGGTCAAGGTGGAAGAACACGGAGCTTCCCGCATGATACCCGTGATATTCCGTCCAATCCGCGCCGTACGACAGCCGGACGCCGCTGCTGAAGATCGTGTCGCAGTAGCCGGCGAGGGCCACCAGCGCTGCCACGGACGGGAAGTTTCCGTCCGCGCCGTTCCGGCGCGCGGTGGTTACGCCGACCAGTTCCGAGCCGATGAGGAAGTCGTCGATGCCGCCGGGTACGTTCGCCGCGATCGTCGCCATGTGCAGGATGAACCGGCGATACGACCACTCGTCAGCCGCGCCCGAGTAGGTCACGATCTTGTTGGTGTTGTCCCAACCAAAGTGCCCCGGTGTCACCGCGCCGAAAAACGCGTCGATTTGCGCCTGCGCGTCGGACGTGACGTCCGGTGACCCCGTGTACCCTGCGGCCGGGGAGAGCGTGATACGCCCCCGCCACGGGTAGCGCGGCTGCCCGGTCGTGGCCGCATTGTTTGAGTAGGGGTCGGGCAGCGTGTTGCCCGCGCCGATGTCCATCAGAACGATCGGATGCAGGGTGGCACGGAGTCCGCGCGCCTTGATCTCCACCAGCGCCTCGTACACAGCCCTGTCCGCTGGCGCTCCGCCGAATGCCGGCTTCCCTCCGACCTGCGAGACCACGTCGGCGGTATCGCGCGTCACCGGCCCCACGCGCCATGCGTAGGGGGTCGTGATCCGGGTTGGGCCGACTTCGACCTTGGGCTTGATCTTGCACTCGCCCATGCGCAAGTCGGTGCCGTGCCACGCGACCACCAGTGCGACGTGCTCCAGTCCGGGCGCGAAGGTCATGATCTGGTCGAGTGCGCGCCGGAAGTCCGTCCCCACGATGCTGTTGGAGAGTGAGTTCTGCGACACGCCCGAGCCGTCGATAACCGCCGTGGTGCCGTACCCGAACTCTGTTCCGCCGGGGCCGATCGCCACGCTGCGGATCATGTTCTCCAGATGATACTCTGTCGATTCGTCGCCGCGAAACTGGTACAGCGTCACTGGATTTCCGAGCCGTCTGCTGTTGGCATAGTTGTCGTAAGTCATGCTAATCCCCGGCCAAGTCCTCGACGGTCTGTACCGTCAGCGCGACCTGACAGGTTGTATCCGTCAACCATTCGAATGTCACGAAGTCGCTGGCGAACCGCCATGCCGGCATCCACGACACCGAGACGATGTCGCTCGGCAGAATCGTGCTCGGCCAACTGGCTGTGAAGGTGACGCGGCTATTCCCGCTGATGACCTCCATGCCCTCGATCTTCCGGTAGAGCGTCGTACCGTTGTAGAGCCGGACCGCAACCGCCTTGAAGACCGTGTCCGTGGCGTATGCGTCGTGTAGCTCGGTCCCGGCGACCGTCATCGTCGTCTGCCCCGAAACTAGTTGTGCCGCCGGGACGATGTCGTTCTGCCCGGTGTGCATGTAGAACTCGCCCTGCTGCCCGCGCATCCGGTAGAACAGATGCCGCAGAAAATCCGCTTCGGCTACCGTGACGTTCAAAAACACGAGACGACGGAGCATGGTCGCGAACGTCGCCGGCAAGAAATGCGCAACGCGACCTTGGCCGTAGTCGAGTGTTTTCCTCGCCGACCTATACGTGTTCTGCACAGCCTCCGACCGATTGGGCTGGCGCGTCAGCACTTCCCGTCCGTTGAAAGGCGCGGCGGGGGCTTGCGGATTCTCGCGAGTCTGCGAGCCGGGGTCCTCGTCGAATACGACTTCCATGTCAATGAGATCGTCGGTCTCGGATACCCCGTTAAGCTCGGCCGCGATCCGGCCGGTCAGCGCAGGAGAGAGCCGAGTGCCGACCGGCCACGCCGCCTTCAGGTTGCTCGTCAAGTTCAGGTTGCCGGCCGCGATGCTCTCGATGATCCCGAGTTCGCTCCGCTGGCCGTCATGTAGAACAACAGGATGCCCGACCACCATCCAATACGCGGTACTGGTCGTGGCCGAGATGACCGGCTGCCCGGCGTTGGCGGCCGTATCGAGCAAGACGGCGTTCGGGATTTCCGGGAGATACCAGCTTTCCCCCTGTGCCGCGCCGGCCGCCAACGCGCGCTGCAAGGCCCGATAGCGATCCTTTGACGCCGTCGTTCGGAAGACGACGCGCTTCCTCGGCTCCAGCCGCAGCGCGTTCCGTTGTTCCTTCTTCGTGCGGGACTGCACGACGTCGGTCATGAACTCGTAGGTGATCTCAAACGAGCGGTCCCAATTCGGCGCTTGCTCCCAAAAACGCGGCAAGATCATCCTCCCCCGAGAGCAGACTTGAACGCAGACGGATTGGCGCTGACCCAATTGAGAATCGCGCGCTCGCCAACCTTCGTGTTGAGTGCTTCCGAGAGGAAGCTACTCGCATCGAACAGGTTGAGAATCTTCGTGTCTCCCTGTCGGCCTGCTTCCGCCTGTGGGCCTGCTTCCGCCGGTCCGACGCCCCCGTTCAGGATGTTCCGGGGATCGTCTTCGGTAAGGACTTCCTCGTTTTTCCGGAGGATCGCTGGAACTTCGTTCGGCGCAAGTCCGACCGCGCCGCCCGAGTGGAACCGCTGCGCCCCGGCGAAGATTCCCGGATCGACATTACGGGTCCCATTGCCCGAGCCGATGCGCCGCGACCCCACCAGACCGCCCGTGTGGCCGATGGGAATGCCGAAGCCGCCGAGGATCGACCGCGCCGCGTTTAGGGCAAGCTGCTGGATGATCATCTGCGCGATCTGGCGCAAGAAGTCGCTGGCGAACTGAAGGAAGGCTTCACGGGCGGCCTCGCCGATCGACTTGCCGTTGGCAACCGCGTCGGCAAACTTGTCGAAGGCATTCGCGACCGTGGACGCGAAGATGTCCGCGACCCGCTGCCAGTCGATCAGGCCGACCTTGGCCTCGGCGTTGAGCCCCTGCGCTTCCAGCCGGGCAACCCGCAGCTTCTCGATCGCCGCCGTGGCCGCCTCGCCGCCGATGGCCTGCCAAAGCGCAATGGCCGAGTCGATGGCCGACAGGAGTTCCCGGTTGATCCCGGCGACGGCCGTCTCGGCCTCCGTCAACGCCCCGGTGTTGCCGTTCGCCCGGTAGATCGCGATCTGCTGCTCAAGCGCCTGCCGCTGGCTGATCAGGTCGTTGACCCGCTGTTCGGCCGTGGTCCCCTGCTCGCGCGCGGCGGCGATGTTCTCTTCGATCGCCTGCTGCCGGTAGCGCTCGGTCGTGGTCGCGATGATCGCTTCCCGCTCGGCCTGCGACAGTTCCGTCCCGACCTCACGGGCGCGGTTCTCGGCCTCGGCGAGGGCGAGCCCGACCTGCCGGGTGATCACGTCCTGCTGTGCCAGCGAGATTTCCAACTGCGCCTGCTGGATCGCGAGCGCCTGCGCTTCGTGGAACTTCCGCGCGTCCTCGGCCCGCTGCTCGGCGAGCTTGGTGAGTCGCTCCTGCTCTTGGATGAATGCCTGCGACCCGGCCTGCACGCCCGCGCCGGACCCGAAGATCGCGGCTTCCTCGTTGCGGCGGCCAGCGTTGATCCCACCGTTGTCGCCAGCCCGCGCCTGAATGGCCGCGACGACGCCCTCGGTCGTGCCGGTGCGAACCGCCTCGATCAGCGAACCGAGATCGCCGCCAGCCCGAAGCTCCCCGGTGCCGTAGTTGTAGGCGATGCTGGTGAGCACGGCCTGCTGCGCCGGGGTGAGCGCGTTGAAGCGATCCGCCCCCACGGCATCCCGTAGGGCGTCTTGCACGAGGCCGATACGCCGGTAGAGATCGCGGTTCGCGTCTTCGATCGAGACGGCGATCCCGGCCGTGACCGCGCGCACAGAGCCGTCGGCCAGCGTGACCGTATCCGAGCCGAAGCCGACCCGGAGCCGTCCGTCATTGTCGGCCTGCGGGGTGGCGATGAAGCCTTCCCGGTCGCGCAGGATTTGGGCGGCCGCCTGCACACCGTCGGTGAAGTTCGACAGGGCGTTGGCTGCGGCTTCGAACTGGCTGGCGTCGAGCGCCGCGATGGCGCGCTGCCGGAGATTGTGTGCCTCGTTGACCTGCTCGATAGACGTGGCGGCCCCGATGGCGGCCTCGTAGGCGGCGTCGATCGCGGACAAGTCCTTCAGCCGCTTCAGTTCGTCCGCGAGTTCCGGGATCGCGCCCTTCAGGGTCTCGATCGCGTTCTGATAGGTGCGCAGGTTGTCGGCCGCCGTCGCCGCCGCGTTGCCGCTGGTCGTGACTTCCCGGTTGAGACGAGCGAGGGCCGCCGTGGCTTCTTCGTTCGACCCGGTGAGCGCGATGATGACGTCGCGGCTCTCACCGACCGCCTCGGCCTGATCCCGAACCTTCTGCGCGGCCGCGACGATCTCTTCGCCGAGTTCAGCCACGCGCGGAGTCGCGGCGCGATGCGTTTCGGTGAGTTCGTCAACCCGGCGGGCGAAATCTGCCGCGCTGGTATCCCCGGCCTTGTAGGAATCGAACACCGCCGCCACGGCGTCCAGATAGTCCCGAACCGCCTGCGTCTCGCCAAGCCCTCGCTGGCCGAAGATGTTGGTCCGCAGCAGGTCGTTGAACCCGTTGAACGCCCCTTCCGCGTCCTCCAAAGCCCCCTGCAACTCGACGAGGTTCGCGCGCGCCTGCGTGACCGTCAGGTCGTCCAGCGCGGCCTTCCAGTCGTCCACGGAACCGCCCGCCTGATCGTAGGCGTTGCGGACCTGATCGACCATCTTCTGGTGCAGGTTGAGAGCTTCCGTCGCGGAGTCGGCCTGCGAAATCCAGTAGCCGATGCCGATGGCAATGGCGGTGATTGCCAGACCGATGCCGGTAGACGACAGGAGCGTAGCGAAGGCCGCCGCCAACCCGCGCGCCGCCACGGCCGCAGCGGCCATCGCCCCGGTGCTCGCCCGCATGGTGTTCATGGTGGCGACGAAGATCGTCCCGAGGCGCGTGAGGGTCGCCCCGAGCCCGCGCGCGGACAGCGACAGCAAGCCGAAGTTGGCAAGGATCGCCGCCACGAACGGCGCGATCTTGGCCGCAAGGAAAATCCCGAGGGCGATATTCAGCAGTTCGAAATTGTCGAGCAGCACGCCGATGACGTTGATGATCAGGGCGAACGCCTGCGACACCCGCGCCGCGAAGGCTTGGAAGTCGGCCGAGCGCAGCGTCTCGGTCATCGTCTTCAGCAGATTCGTGAAGGCTTCGATGAAGCCCGCCTGCCCGAACGCGATCAGCGCTTGGAAGGCCGCGTTCTGGAACTTGCCGAGTTCCGCGCTGGTGGTCTGAAGAGCGGCCGTAAGCTGCGACCCGAACCGTCGATCGAGTTCCTGCGCGAAATTGACGAGCGCCGAGGACGTGACCCGCCCCTGCTCCATCATCTCGATCAGTTCGTCGGTGCCGCGCCCGAGGCCCGCCGCCATGATCTGGATCGCGCCCGTCAGTCGGTCGCCCAACTGCTGCCGAAGCTCTTCCATCTGGACGGAGCCCTTGGACACGATCTGCGTCAGGGCTGTGAAGACGCCCTTCAGGTCTTCCGTCGAGACCTTGTTGACGCGCGCCGCCTCGGCCACGGACACGAAGATGTCGCGGGTCTTCTGGCCTTCCAGAATGGTGCCCTGCGTGGCGACGGCGAACCGCGAGTATTCGTTCGACAGGTCGCCGAAGGACACGCCGAGCCGGTCGGCCGTGCGCCGCAGGAAATCGAGTTCTGCCGAGACCCGAGACTGGTCGCCACCGAAGACGGCGTTGAGGCGCGACGTAGCAGCCTCAAGCGTCTGGAACGCCCCCACGGACTGCGACAGCAGGTTGATGACGCCGTAGATGCCGCCATATGCCGAGACGAGGGACAGAACCTCGCCCCGGAGCCGCTGCGTCCACGACATCGCCAGCCGGGTCTCGCCATACAGGCGACGGTAGGCGTCGGCGAGGCTGTTGACGGGAGCGACCGGCGGGGCGGCCCCCTCGCGCGCCACCCGGCGCATGGACGTGCTGGTGCGGTCACTGGCGACGGCCAGCTTCTCGAATGCCGCGACGGTCTGCCCGGCGTCCTCCCGCACGGCCGCAAGACGAGCGCCGACTTCCGCCTGCACCTGTGCGAACCGCTGCTGCCGGGCACGAAGCTCGTCAACGTCGCCGCCGGTTTCCTTCAGGATCGCGGAAAGCTGCTGAAGCCCGACCTGCTGCGCCTTGTATTCGGCCTTGGCCGCACGGGCGGCCGTGGTGGCTGCATTCCATGCGATGGCCTGCTCGCGCGTCGGCGGACTGACCCGCGTCATGCTGGCGGCGAGTTCCTTGACCGCAGCCTGCGCCTGCACCCACTCGCGGCGGGTTTCGAGCATCGCCCGGCGGTTCGCGTTGAAGGCCGTCTGAAGCTGCGCGGTCGAGCCGGACGCCAGCCGGGACAGCGCGCCGTCGGCTTCGGCGGCGGCGGCCTGAAGCTGGCCCATCTCCGTCTGCGCACGATCGAGTGCCGCGCGCTGCTGATCGAGCGACTCCCGGCTGGCGTCGGTCGCAGATTCGAGCGCCTTCTGCTGCTGCGCGGCCGCGCGTGCCGCTGCCGTGGCTTCGACCTGTCCCTGTTCGGTAGCCGCCAGCGAAGCCTTCTGCTGCTCGACAGCGGCCGTCGCCTGCGCGACATCCGTGGTCCACTTCTCGATCGCGCTGCTGGCGTTCCCCGTGGCCGTGCGCGTGGCCGCAAGCTGCCCCTGAAGATCGGCGAGCTTCTTCTGCTGCGTCTCGATCCCCGTGGACGCCTTGGCAACCCGGTCGGTGAGCGTCTTCGTCGGCTCTGCGGTCTTAGCGAGTTCGGCCGCCAGTTCGGCGTGCCGGGCGGTTGCCTTCTGGACCCGCGCTTCCTGATCCGCGATCTGCTTGGTCAGCCGGGCGTCGGCCCGGACGAGCTTATCGCGCTCGACCGTGGCGTCGCGCAGCCCCTTGGTCTGGTCGGCGAGGGCGGCCTTGGCCTTGCCGAGGGCCGCAGTCTCGCGCTCGACGGCCTGCGCCGCCTGCTGCGCTTCGGCCTTCAGTCGTTCGGTGTTGTTGGCCGCGTCGGCGGACTGCCGGGAGAGATCGTCGAGTTCCGCGACGGTCCCGGCCACGGCCTTGTCGAGCCGGTCTACGGCCTTGGTCGCATTGTCGAGCGAGCGCGCGATCTGCGTGCCGAGGGTGGCACCCCGCAGGCTCTTCTCAAGCTGGTCGAAGGACGATCCGAGGCGGGTCAGCGCCGTCTCGGATTTCCCTGCGCCCTTTACGAGATCGTCTTGGCTGTCGGTGAGGGAGTTGATGGCCGCCGTGACGGCGTTGAGCGCCTTGGCGGCTTCGTCTTTGGCCCGGACGACGAGTTCGACATCTTTCCTCGCCATCCCCTATTCCTCTCGCGCGGTGGCCTCGTGTGCGTAGGTCTCGATATTCAGGGACGCGATGCTCTTGTCAAACTCCCGTCCCGCCTGTTTCGAGAGGATTGCGGAGACCGCCAGTCGTGTGAGAGTCGCGCGAGTCACTTCCAATCCATTGAGACGTTCTACCACGATGTTGTGCTCGTCCAAAAGCATCGAAAGGGGGTAGCCGCGCGCCTCCGGGTGTCCATTCCCAAGCAGTAGGCTTACCTGCTTGCGAAGGCCCCAATACCACTGCCGGAACCCGTCGGAGTCGTCAGGCTTTCCATGCTGCCCTTGACCCCCTCGGCCATCCGGGTGACGATCTCCACCAATTTTTTTAGGTCGCCCTCCCCCGTGAACGTGAGGCGGATGATCTTCTCGATCGCGTCGAACTGGATGCCGACCGGGAGCCGCCTGATCTTGGCGGTCTGATCCGGCTCTTCAGCCGAGATCGCGATCATGTCGGCAACCGCATCGGGGAACTGCCCGATGACCGACTGCACGAGCATACCGAGGGTTTCGGGCCGCAGATCGTGCTTGCCCTTCATCTCGGTAAACTTGCCGTAGACAAGCACGAGAACCGGGCCGTGCTTGTTGACGAGCTTGGTGATGTCTTCGAACGAGACGCCCCTGACGACGAACGAGTTTTTCTCGTCGATCTTCACGGTCTCGGTCGGCAGTTCGTAATCCCGCAGTCCCATGTGCGGTTACTCCTGTCGGTGAGAGATTGCCCGCCGCCGGGATTGGCGACGGGCTAGATCGGGTAGGCGGATCAGGCGTAGGCGGGCTTGCCGTCCATCGTGATCGCCGGGCTGTTCGTCGGCTTCAGGATTTCCAGATTGAACGGAATCTGCTGCCACTCGTCGCCCTTCAAGGCGTAGTCGCCGTTCGGCGTCACCTTGATCCACGGCATGTAGTAGTTGAAGTCCTTGCCCTTCGGGTTCGCGGCGATGAACATCAATGCGCCCTCGACGGCATCCGACCCGGAGATCACCCGGTCGCGGGTGGACGCGGCCACGCCGAAGAACACGTCGAGATCGGTGCCTTCGGCGATCCCGCCGCCGTCCACGATGGTCAGCAGGCCGTTGTCGTAGTCCACCGTGTAGTCGGTGCCTTCGATGTAGGACGTGCCCGTGCCGCCGGTCAGGGTGGCGGCCGCAAACGATGCGCCCGAGCCGTTCTCGGTCGTCACGATCGAGTTGCCCGCGGTGCCTTCGACGAGGGCCGTCAGGTCCACGTCAGCGGTGTCCAGCGCGGCCGACACGTCGGGGTGCGGCAGGGTGCCGGTGCCGTAGGCAGTGCCTTCGCCAGCGCCGCCGTTGATGGCCGCGACGACGTTCCCGGCCGTGGCCGCAGCGGATGCGCCGATGTCGATCTCGTAGGGGAGCGTCGGCTCCGTGCGCAGGAAGTAGACCTGATCGCCGATGGTGAAGTTGTCACCATCGGTGCCCGTGCCGGAGAAGGCCAGCGTGCCGGTCGCCGCTACGAGGGACGCGCCCTGCGTGGCGACATTGAAGCCGACGCGCGACAGGCCGAAGTAGCCCGACGGGTTCGCTTCGGACTGGCCGAGCTTGTAGGCGTGGCCGGGGATCACGTCGTCGATCTCTTCTTCCTGATCGAGCGACTCGACCTGTGTGACGGTCGTGGCATCGCCGAAGAAGAACAGCGCGACGTTCTCGGGCTTGATGTTGTCGGTGATCATCGACCCGGAGCGCGTGACTTCCAGCACGACGCTATCGTCCTTCTCGCGGATGCCGTAATCCGACGAGAAGTGATCGAGATTTTCCGACTCGATGGTCAGGTTGAACTCGGGGGTGTTGCCGATGTAGCGGAACCCTGCCGGGGTCTGCGTGCCTGTCTTGAAGCGAGAGAACATGATCTTCCCGCGCCCGAGGGTATAGTTGTTGGTGGTAGCCATGTGTTTCTTCCTCTCGCTGCTGATTTAGGCTTCGAACGGGTCAGCCAAATCTTCTACAATGTCCAAAGACAGGTTCAACCAAAAATACGCCTTGGCCGATACTTCATCCGGTGGGCGGACGACCCCCGCTCCGATGCGCATGTCCGTGATGTGTCTCCCCATCCCGAACAGGTTGAAGTCCCGGTTCTGGCGCTTGGTCAACGCCAACTTCCTCTTCACGTCTGCCATGAGACGATGCGCGGGCCGCGTGGGCTTCTGCTTATCGTCCTTGACGAACCCCTGAATCAGCAGTTCCCAAGTGCCGTTAGAATAGGACGAATCGGGCGGCGGCACAATCTGGTCAAGGGGGATGGGCACTTCCAAGATGGAGACGAGTGGAATCGGGTCCTTATCCCCGAAAACCGCGCGGCCCCACACAACTCGGTCTTGGCCAAGATCGTGCATGTATCCGCCCGCGACCGAGATGCTGGCGATGTCGGCCGCGAGCACGTCGAGAATGCGGGTGCGCAGGGGTTCGATTGCGGGGTCAGCCACGGCGAAGCTCCATGAGACGAAGGAACTCGCGTTCCATGAATTGCGCCAGCCCCGGCGAGATGTCGTCGGCCACGCCCGAGCCGTCGCGAGCGCGGAAGACCTGATCAATCGACGGGCCGTAAAGCAGGTAGAGGTTGCGATCGAGCTTCCGCACGTCGCTCTTGTTCCGCAGCACTTCGCCGGGCTTCAGGCGGACCGCCAGCCCGAGGTTGTTCCGCGTGTCGATCTCACTCGATCCGGCCCGGAGCTTGACCAAAAATGCCCGCTTCAGGAAGCGCGCCTTGCCGGGGGCGACTTCGACCCGGACGCCAGCCTTGTTCGGCTGCGCCGTGCCGGTCACGAACCGGGCGAGCGACGTGGCGCGGGTCCGGGCGCGGATGCGGCCCTCCAGATCGGCCCGCTGCGCCTTCTTGGACACGAACAGGCGCTTCTCGGCCGGGTTGAGGTATCGCGCCGGGAAGTTCACTTCGTCGCGGATTTCTCGGGCCGCCTGCGCGCGGCCGCGCTCGGTCGTCCGGTTGATGGCTTGGTAGGCGGCGATCTTGACGCGCTCGCCCATGTCGCGCGCCTCGTCGAGCCCGGTGATGCCTTCCACGAAGACGGCGTAGGTCACAGCGCGCCCTCCGGGTATTCGAACAGCGCTCGCTCGTCGGCCGTGAGGATCGAAACCTCTGCGGTCCGGGTCGCACCGTCCGGCTCGTGGACGTGGTTGACGCGGTAGCCCTCGGTCGCCGAAATCATGACCACAGCGTTGTTGTTCGGGTCGATGCCGTCGGCCAGCCAGAAGATCAGCTTGGGGATTTGCGCCTCGGTCTCGGCGTAGCTGAAGTTGGTGCCCTTCAGGTCGCCAAGCTGCGCGTTGAGCTTCGTATGAACGCGCACGTCGCAAGGCTGCGGCGAACCGTCGTCCGTCGCATAGTAAAACGCCGGGACTCGCATGGCTTGATGCAGGTCCCGGCGCGCTCGTGCTTTGATGGCACGAAGGCTCATGGCTTACACCAGATTGCCGTCGTCGCCGTCACCGTCATCGCTGCCGTTGCCGTCGTCGTTGCCCGCGCCGCTGCCGGAGTCGGCATCGCCGCTCGAACCGGCCGTCTGGCTGGTCTGCGATCCGCCGCCAGCCTCGTTCTCGGCCTTCAGAGGGTCCTTCTTCGCGGTCTTGGCGGCCTTGGCCGTCTTCGTCTTCGCGGTCGTCTTGCTCGCCGGGGCCTTGGTCTCGTTCTCGCGGTCGGTGTCGGCGTCGGCCTCGGCCATCGCCTGTGCGCGGTCCAGTGGGACGGCGACCTTCTCGTTCTTCTCGGGATCGCGGATCGAGCGCGACTTGCGAAGCATCGCTTCCTCTTCCGGCGACTGCGGCACGAAGACGGTGCCGGGCTGGATGATCTGCTTCTTGCCGTTCACGGTGCGGTGGATTTCCGCCTTCGCGATAACCTGTGCCATGTGGGAACCTCTTGCTTGGGGGTGGTGGGGCGGCGAGCCGTGGCCCGCCGCAGGCCGTCCTAGAAGGGAAAGACGGCGAGCCGGATCCCGCCGCCCGTCCAGCGCCGGAGATTAAGCCGCGTTGAGGACCGTGGCCCGCAACGTGTTGTTCGGGTTCACCGGGACCATCAGCGGAGCCGACTGGCTCATGATGAAGGTTGCCGACGGGTCCTGCTCGTCCCACATCTTCGGGAAGACGGCGAGAGCCTGCCAGTTGGCGGCCTTGTCCTGAATGGCACCGAAGGCGCGGACGCCCTGCACGCCAGGGCCGGTGAGCACGATGTCGTCGGGGTCCATGAACGGCGTGGTCGTGCCGTCGGGCTCCTGATAGTAGTCGCTGTAGACGTAGACATCGAGCGTGCCGGACAGACGGCCGACGAACTCGACATCGAGTCCTTCACGGACGCCGAGGTTGAGGGACAGGCCGTTGTTGCTCGGGCGGAAGTCCACCTTCAGCAGTTCGCGGATTCCCTCGTCCTCGCGCATCACTTCCCACACGTTCGCGCCGATGGTGATCCGGTTCGTCGGGCCGCCGAACGGAGCCTGACGGACGCGGGTGCGCCACGATTCGATGTTGCGCAGGATCGACACGCCGGTCTGGCCCCAACGGTCGGTGCCGGTCAGGTTGATCGTGTGGTTCGCGGCGCGGTCGAAATCGACGACGGTGCGCGGGTAGCGCTCGTCTTCCAGAATGACTTCGCCGTAGATGACGGCCTGCGCAGCCATCCACTCCCAACGGCGCTCGATCGCCCGGCGGTGTTCCCGCAGGATGTCCGCGACGATCGCGTTGTAGCGCGATGCCGGGGTCTGCGCGACCGGGGCGGCGAGTTCGCCGAGGCCAGCGGCACGCTTGATCATGCGGCTCGCCGTCACCGGGTCCTTCGGCTTCACGTAGGCGGGCTTCACGCGGATCATGCGTTCGGCGGCCGAGTAGATCGGAACGCCCTGCGCGGTTGGCACGACCAGCGGGGCGAGCTTGCGATTGCTCGTGATCTTCGTGAAGTCGATATACTCGTCGGTGAAGTTCATCACCGTCGGGAAGCACAGGGACAGCCAGTAGTTGCTCGGCGGCTGCATCATTTCGTCGTCACGCATAACGCCGAGAAGCGTAGCCGTGTCGTAGATTTTGTGGTCGATCATGGTCCTCTTTCCCCTATTGAGACAAGGCTGCGCCGGTAGGGCAGTCTGACGCCGGGATGGCGTCAGACGGCGATCTGGTCGTTGTTGAACTTCTTCTTGGAGATGAAGATGTTCGGGCTGCGCGAGCCTTCGAACGCCTTCACCTTCATGGCGTCCGTCCAGCCAGCGGACCAGTTCAACTGATCCATGTCCCAATGGCCTTCGCGGTAGAAGGCCACGGACATCGACTGACCGTTGGTCATGACGACCGGATCGGCGAGGATGCCGAACGGCAGCGCGTCCGCGTCATCCGAGCCGCCGGTCAGGTTCCCGCCGGAGACCGAGCCGTTCGCGCCGGTCGCGAAGACCTTGGCGAGCGTGATCGAGTCGCCCTCGTCGCCCGGATCGCGGGCAAAGAGCGTGGTCACACCGGCCGAACCGGCGACGGCGTAGACGTAGGGATTGGCTTCGGTGTCTTCGCCGTAGGCCGTGCCTGCGCCCGCATCGCCGTTGATGGCAGCGATCAGGTTCGCGCGCGTGGCGGCGATGTCCGCGCCGATGTCCACTTCGTAGGCGTCGTCCGGGGTCGCCCGGAAGGTATACGCCTGACCGTTGATGGTGAAGGTGTCGCCGTCGGCCGGGACTGCGTTCGCGATGGTGAGCGTGCCAGTCGCCGCGCCCTGCGTGGCGGTCGGAATGGTTGCCAGCGCGAGCACGCCAGCGATCACGGACACGACCGAATAAATCGGCAGGTTGAGATCGGCACCGGCCGATACGGTTTCGTGGATGGTGGTCGGGACGCCCTCGCCGTAGCGAGGTTCGCCGGGGCCGCCGAACGACTGCGTAGCGAAGCTCGCAATGCCGGGAGCGCCGTGACCGAGAGTGGTATCCTGTGCCATGTTCTGATCTCCGAATGGTTGGTTTGCTGCTGTCGGTCCCGACGCCTATGGGTAGGCGGCCCGGTTAGGCCGCCTTCTTCTTCGCCTTGCCGCCGGATGCGCCCGCGTAGTCCGCGAGGATCGAGTTGGACAGCTTCTCGGCGTCGTCCTTGTCGTCGCCGTCGTCGCCGTCATAACCGGCCTTGATGCCAGTGCCGTCGCCCATCGCCTCGTCGAAGTGGCTGCGCGTGGCCTTGTCCTTGCCCTCGCCGTCCTTCTTCGCCTTGTTCTTGTCGTCGCCTTCGCCTTCCTTGGCGGGGGCGGCGGCCTTCTCTTCCGGCATATCGGCCAGCATCTCGACGATGCCATCGGCGTCCACGGCGGCGAGCTTGTCGTTGAGCGCCAACTTCATCGCAGCGCTCGGGCGGGTCTTGGCCGCGTCCGAACTGGTGATTGTCTTGATGCGGGCCGTGGCGGCGATCGCGCCTTCCTTCAGGCCCTCGGCCTTTCCTTCAGCGCGAGCGTCCGCGACAGCCTTGTCGTGGGTGGCCTGCGGAATGCCCTTGTCCGTTGCGTCATTAGCCATCTGTTCTTCTCCTGCGGCAACTTCGGTTGAGAATAGCACCATCTCGTCTTCGAGAGAACCGACCCGATCTACCAGACCGACCCCGATGGCGTCACTCGCATCATACGTGAGCGCTTCTGTAACACGGACAGCGGCTTCGTCCATAGAACGATTCCGCGCGACGGCCGCAGTAAACACACCATAAATGCGGTTGATTCGCTCCTGAATACGAGACTTTACACTTTCCGGGAGCTTTTCATAGGCGTTGCCATCGACCTTGTGCTTCCCGGCGAAGATGAACGTGACCTTGATTCCCTCCTGCTTGAGGGCTTCCGAGTATTCGACGTGCGCGGTCACGACGCCGATCGAACCGACCCCGCCGGAGCGCGAGATCGAACCGCGCTTGCCGACCGAGGAATAGAGCAAATACGACGCCGAGTAGGCCGCGTCCGCCGAGAAGGCGCGCATCGGCTTCTGGTTCCGGGCACCATAAATCTTGTCGCCGAGTTCGAAGCACCCGGCAACTTCCCCGCCGGGGCTGTGGTGGATGAAGGCGATGCCCTTGACGTTGCCGTCGTCGAGCCCGCGCTGAAGCGCCTTTTCGATGTAGGTGTAGCCGGTCGCCCACCGGCCAAGCTGCCACGGAAAACGGTTGAGCAAAACGCCCATGATCGGGATTTGCAGAATGCCGTCCTTGACCACATACGGGCGGTAGCTCGACCGCCAGTCGTTGTCCGTGGTCGGCCAGAAATTCTCGTCGTCGGACGCCATGCTGACGGCCGTGCCGAGGAAGTCCGCCGAGTGCTCGTGGGCGGCGATGTGTTCGATCGAGGCACGGAAGAGATCGGCCGCGCCCTCGTCGATCAACAGCGCGTTCTGCGTGACCTGTTCCAGCAGGGGGGCGTTATTCGCCATTCGTCTTGTTCTCCCCTTCGTCCTCGGACGCTTCCTTCTCGCGCGGCGCCCCGGACGAGGCGTTGATGGCATTGTCCTCGACGAACACCAGCTTGCGCTTTTCGGCGTCCTTCTGCTCGCGCTCCAACTGCGCGAAGACCTTGCGCCAGTCCTTGCCGAGGCGGGCAAGCTCGTCCTCGCGGGTGGACAGGCCATACTTGATCCGCAGAACGGCCGCCTGCGTTTCCTTCACTTCGTCGATCTGGCCGCGAGCCGCGCCGATCCACGTCGCCGCGCCATAGGCTTCCTTCATGAGCGGGTCGTAGAAGTTCGGGGCGTTGCGCGGCAGGGACTCGATGGCCCCGGCGTTGAACTGCTCTTCCAGCCACAGCAGGTAGACGAAGTTGGCGAAGCGATCCGCCACGACCTTCTTCCGGGACTGCATGAACTTCCACGTGCCGAGCATCCCGGCGCGGGCCGACGAGTAGTTGGTCTTGCTGAAGTCGTGCGACAGTTCCTCGTAGGACACGCCGAGGATCGCCGAGATGTAGCGGAGAAGCGACTGCTCGAAATCCTGACCGACGCCGCCGGGCGCACCGACCTGCCGGACCTGAAGCCGGGTGCCGGGGAAGAAGTGCGGGATGCGCACGCCGTCGATCTGCATGTGCTTCGACGACCCGGCATACTGCGCGATGGCGGCGAGGTAGTCGCCCGCATACTGCGCGGCGGCCGCGCCGGGCGCGACATTGCCCGCGCCCATCTGCGCGAAGACCGCTTCGCTCGGCAAGTCCGATTCGATCGAGGCCGCATACATGGCGGACACCACCGCCTGCTGAAGCGTGATGTCGCGGAACTTCTTGGCGATCCGGGTTTCCTTCAGCCCGGCCACCATGTCGGCCACGCCGCGCGACTGGTCGATGCGCATCTCTTCCAGCGCGTGGAAGACCTGCTGCCGACCCCACGGCTTGCGCGCGGGAACATAGGTCCACGCCATCGCGTCCTGCCAGCGATCGACATCGGTCGCGTGGGCGTCCCGGATGTAGTAGCCGAGGGGTGCGCCATAGCGGTTCTGGCGGATGCCGCCCCGGATGCGCTCGTCGGCCGACATCTTGTCGTAGGGCGTTGAGAGCCGGTCGCAATCCACGAACTGGACGGCCGTCTTGAACGGGCGATTGGTCTCGCGCAGCCACTCGGCCGTCGCCAGCGCTTCGCCGCCGGTCGCATACACGCCGACGGCCAGCCGGACCATTCCGGTCAAGGTCTTCTTCCGCGCCGCGTCGAACCAGCAGTCCTCGCTCTCGGCCGCCAGCATGAACTTGGCTTCGACTTCTTCCTGAAACTCTTCGGCCCACGTCTCGTCGAGCCCGAGCGCCTTGATGTTGGGCGTCGAGTTCAACAGATACATCGACCCGGCGATGTGATCCCGGTGCAGGACTTGACCCGTCTGGACGTAGCCGTCGTTGCGCCGCATGTCCCGGACGCGCGCGTCGAGCGTGCCCTTCTCCGGGAGGATTTCGGCGTCGGCCGACAGCAGCGGCGGGTTCCACAGGGCGAGCGAACGATCGAACTGGCTGGCACCCTCGTAGGCACCGCCGATCATGAGATCGCGAGAGACGCCATCGCCCACAAGCCGATCGACGTCGGCCGCGATCTCGGCGAAGCTGCTCCGGTTCGACTGGTGAGTGATCACATCCATACGTTAAGCGGCCCCGTCGCGCAGCCAATTCCGAGTTGGCGTTTCAAGTCTGCGATGTAGGCCGCGAGCCGTTGGGCGCTGGCCTGCTGATATTCGATGCGCTCGCCGTTCTGATCGACGAAGACCTTGGCCGTCTGGCCGGTCATCAACAGGTGGTATTGGGTCTCGGCATCCGTGAGCCGCCCCTGCAACACCGCCCGCTCTGCTGAAGTGAGAACGATCATCCCGAATCCCTAGGCGAGCTTGTCGGCCAGCGCCGCGAAATCATACGTGGCTTTGGCCGCATTTTCAAACGGCATGGCTCGCTTCGCCGGGTCAAAGATCAGATCGTTCTTATCCCACTCGTCTGCCCACGAATACGGCCGATTCCAGTCAATATGCTCTAGGGCCACCGCCCTCGTCAATGTTGAGGCGTAGCAATAGACCAACAAGTCCCACGACTCGTTGCGGTAGTTCTTCGGGTTGATCCACCCTTTTGCTGGATCGCGGTGCTCAACCGTCAGTTCCGTATAGAAATCATTGGGGAGCCAGTCGGGGAAATTCACGCGACCGCCCCGTGCTTCGGTGCGGTCGAGCATCTTGTCCACGGTGTCCTTCAGCAGGTTCGCGTTGAGGAAGAGCACGGGGATTTCGCCCCGAGCGCCAGCATGGCGGTCCTTGCGCTGCGAATCAGGGTAGCCGAGCCGGACGCGCGGGGCCGTCGGCGAGGGGTCGCCCTTGACCAACTGGAACCGGGGGATCAGGCCGGGCTCCCACTTGTATTCACCCTGCTCGGGCTCGTTCTCTTCCGTGCCGTCGTCGCGCGGGGCGTTCTTGCCGTCGCGCAGCCAGCGGACGAACTGATAGGCGTTCGTGGTGACGCCCTCGCGGCCGCCGGAGTCGCACATCGTCAGCTTGATCGCCATGTGGCGGCCCGACCCGTCGATCAGCGGGTAGGTCTTCAGCATGACTTCTTCGACCAGCAGCTTCCAGTCCTCGAAATACGCGCCGGGGTTGATCCAGAAGAATTGGTCCGGGGCTTCGGGGTCGCGGCGCTTCGAACGCTTCACGGCGAACCGATCGACGATCCAGATGTCGCCGCCGACGCCGACGCCGTGGACCTGCACTTCGAAGCGGTTCTTCTGCACGTCGATGCACGCGACGAGGAAGCGCACGCCGAGCGGCACCACCCGTTGACCGTAGTCCTTGGCCCGAGACTTGAGGGTTTCCGGCAGGCGGGCTTCCGATTGTGCTTTCGGTGTATACGGAAGCCCTTGGTCGGTGTTCACAGTCGTTTTAAGGGCCGTCTCGCTACCCGTATCCAGAAATTCCTTTTCGGCCGTCAGGAACTTGAATACGAGGTCTTTCCACGAGATGAAGGTTGCAGCCGGTCCCTTCATCCAAAAAGAGGCGATGTCGGACCGGAAAGCCTTGCCCGAGAAGGTCCCGTCCGGGAGCCAGAACATCCCGTCCTTCACCCACCGGCCGTTGCGGTTGAGTTCGTGCTTGCCCGGCAGATCGCCGGGGTCATGGCTGTAGTCGAGACCGCAGTGCGGGCACGCCATCGTGACCATCTCGGCGGCTTCCATGATGTCCTCGGACTTCGGCCACCGCAGCAGTGAGAAGTCGGGTTCGAAGGCCATCCGGCACTTGGGGTTCACGCACTTCCAGTTCCAGCGCCGCCGGTCGCCGCGATTGTAGAGCTTGAGGATGCCCTGCGTCGGGGGAGCCTCGTGCCGGGACTTCGCGATCCACTTCGGGTTTTCCAGCACGAAGCCGGGCGACGACTCGGCCGCGCACATGCCGTGCGACTGGAAGGTGGTGGCGCGCTTGCGGGCAAGGTCGAAGGGCTCGCCCTCACCGTCCACGTCCTGCGTCATGCGGTCGTAGTCCGTCAGCCACAGCCGGGGGATCGGGCGGCCGGAGAGTTCGTTGATCGTCGGCCACGACAGGTTGAGGATCATGCCGGAGCGGTAGTGCTTGTCGAAGGTGTTGTCGCTGTTCCGGCGCGTGACCAGCCTAGACCCGACTTCCGGGCTGTAGCGGTGCAGACGATCCACACGACGATGGCTGAAGTCGCGAGCCGTGGCCTGCGCCTTCTCGATCAGCATCATGTCGGCAGGGTCGCACCGGACGGTGTAGGTCTGCCAGTTGAGGAACATATCGGTCTTCCCGGTCTGCGCGGGACCGGCGAAGATCATGGCCGTGTAGGGGATGCTGTTGAGCACGTCCATCGGCTCGACGAGGTAGGGCGTCGTCTCGTTAAGCCACGGGCCGACGTAGGAGCCGGGCATGTTGAGATGGCGATACTTCGCCGCCGCCTCGCTGACCGACAGCCGCTCCGGCGGCCGCACGCCCTCGGCCGTCGAGACCACCAGTTGTTCCAGCGTGTCAAACAAGGTCTGCTGCATCGAACTCGTCCTCGTCGTCATGCTCGATCATCGGCAGCACCGCCGGGTCGCTCTGACCGCCCTCGGCCAGCAGGGATGGGGTGCGCTTCAGGCTCGGCATCTCGACCAGCTTCTTGTGGATGTCGTTTTGCAGCGCGTCACCCATGCCGGTCAGCATGGCCCGCTGCTCGGGCGACAGGCCCAACGCGCGCTCGACCTGATCCGGCCAAAGCTGCATCGCGAACTTGATGGTCTGGAAGACATCGCCGAAGACTTCCAGCACGGCCTCGGTCCGCCACAGGTGCCCGGCGTCCGCCTCCCACTGCTGCCGCTTGCGCATCGCCGACCAGTAGGCTTCCTGAAGGTGCGTCGGCAGTTCCGACGGCTTCATGTTCTTCAGGTATTGCTCGGCGTCGAACACCGGGCGCACGAGGTATTGGGCGGCCGTCTTCAGGTCGTAGACGTAGCCCGCCTTGCGCTTCATGATCGGCGCGCAGTCCCGCAGCTTTTTGCGGACCGTCGTCGGGTCCATGCCGAAGATGCCCGCCAGCGTGCCGACGGTGACGCCGTGCTGGACTTCCGAAATCCCCACCGGCTTGATGTTCGCGGGCGCGTCTTCGAACTCGTCGCGGCGGCGGCTGTTCGTGAGTTGCTGAAGGACCGCTGCGGCCTTGTTCTGGCGCTCGGTCGTCTCGGGCGCGGGCGGCCGACCCCGACGCTTCGCCAGTGACGGCTTGTCGTCATCGAACCCGAGCAATTCTGCTACATCGTCGTCCATCCCCCGAGTCCTACCTATCAGGCCGCCATGCGCCAATGTTGTTCTTCTTCGACGTGGGCTTTCACCGCGTCGGTGATCATGTCCTGCGTGACGCCCTTGATGCCGAGGGTCTTGACCATCGCCTCGTCCGCGGTCTTCCGCGCCAAGATGCGGTGCAGGAACACGCGGTCGGCCAACTGCCCCGAGCGGTGCAACCGCTTCAGGAATTGCAGGTAAAGCTCAAGACTCCAAGTCAACCCATACCACACTTGAATGTTGCCCCCGAACTGGAAATTCAGCCCGTGCCCGGCGCTCGCCGGGTGCGTCACCAGCAGCTTGATCCGCCCGGCGTCCCAATCCTTCTTGTCGTTCTTCGATTCGCCGAAGATGCGAGCATAGGGGAAGCGGCGCTTGATGGCGTCTAGGTCGAACTTGAACTCGTAGCCGAGAAGCACCGGCCGCCCCATCGCCTCGTTCATGATGGATTCGAGCGCGTCGAGCTTCGCGTCGTGCAGGCGCACGCTGCTGCCGTCTTCCTTGTAGATCGAGCCGTTGGCGATTTGCAGGAGCTTGTTCGTCAGGACCCCGTTGTTCACGGCCTCCACGTCGAACTCTTCCAGCGCCATATCGCGCTCCATCCGGCGGTAGATTTCCATCGCCTTCGGGGGCAGGTCCACCCAATGATCGACGGGCACGAGCGGCGGCAATTCGAGGTAGTCGGCTTCCTTCAGGCTGAAGAACACGTCGTCGATCCGGCCCATGATCTCGTCGTGCGACCAGTCGTGCGGGGTGATCTTGTAGCTGTAGCGGTCTTGGTCGAACCACCGCTTCGTGAAGGCGTCCTTCGACGTGCCGAGGCGCTTGCCTAGGTCGATGATGAAGAGCGGCCCCCACAGGTCGATCAGGCCGTTGGGCGCGGGCGTCCCGGACAGGAGAACGACCTTCTTGAAGAACCCGCGCATCCGGCGCAGGGTCCCGAACTCGCTGATCCGGCGGCGGCTCTTCGTGCCGTCCTGCCGCACGTTGCCCTTGGTCCGCTTGTTCCCGCCCTTCAGGCGGCTCGCCTCGTCGTAGACCAGCATGTCGTAGGGCCAGTGCCGCCCCCAATACTGCTGAAGCCAGACGAGGTTTTCCCGGTTGACGATGTGGATTTCGGCTTCCTGCCGCAGGGCGATCCGGCGGTCGTCCTCGTCGCCCGTGGCGACCACATAGGTCAGGTCGCGGGCGAAGGCCCACTTGGCGATCTCTTCCGGCCACGTGTAGTCGCACACCTTCAACGGAGCGACGATCAGCACCTTTCGGACTTCCCCCACGTCCAGAAGCTCGCGGACGGCCTTGAGCACCGCTGCCGTCTTGCCGAGACCCATTTCGGCCGCGAGGAATACCGCCGGAAGCCGCACGATCAGCCGCGACATCCACCGCTGGTAGACCCGGAAGTCGTTGAACGACATGATCTTGGCCGGAGGGCCATCAACCAGTTCTAACGCTTCGATGTCGAAGACGCGGATCGGAGGGGGCTTGAGGCCCGTCAGCCGGAACGCGGGGAGATCATGGGCGTAGAGCTTTTTCAGGGACGCGGCGTTCATATGAGGTCGCTCCACCCGTCGTCCGCTTCCGCAATCTTCTGCTCTGCGATTATCGTAAGGCGGACTGGTCACGACCAAATCAACGCTGTTCTCCGACAACCCCTCCGCGAAACTCACGCAATCGGAACAAACAACCATCATACGAGCGCGTCCGCATACGCGCGAGAAATGCGATCTTCGGCAATGTCAAAATATTTTTTTTCCTTTTCGATGCCAATGAATCGACGACCCGTGTTGGCGCAAGCAACACCCGTTGAACCGGAGCCCATCGTATTATCCAACACCACCCGACCCGGTAGCGAATAAGTCTTTATGTAATAAGAAATCATATCAACAGGTTTTTCTGTCGGATGGTGTTTGCACTGCGAAGAATGTTTAGGGAACTTTTGTATCGTCTTCGGAAATTTCAACCCCGATAAATCATCACTAGCTTTAGCCGGGTCTATCCGCGCCGTATCTGCCGTTCTAATTCTGTCCCTATTTCCTTGAACGTGATTAGCCGCGCCCGCCACTTTCTGCGGATAATAAACTGTCGGACTAGTCCCGAAAACCACGACCGATTCATGTTGTTTCAACGGATGTTTCTTGGCGTTACCGAAATTCGCAGGATTGACCTTGTCCCAAACCCAATCGACGCGAAACCACTGTGGTCGGCTTCCTATCAAAGCCGTTGTAAAAGGTTGAACGGCCGTAAAAAGCATAGCGCCGCGCGGACGCACTATTCTCACGTAATGCGCCCACAACTCTTCCATCGGAATGATTTCATCCCAACCGGCGTAGGTGGTTCCATACGGAAGATCGCAAAAAACCATGTCCACACTGTCGTCAGGAATTTCGTGCATCCGGTCCAGACAATCACCGAGCATAAGTTCGTATTTCATAGCCCGAGCACCTTCAAACCGGCGGCCACATTGTCGATGACGTAGACTTCGGCCCCGTGCGCGCGGAATCGGCGATGCTCGCGCGCCTGCAATACCTCGGGCTCTTCCCCCGGAGCCTTGAACTCGATCCAGACCGTCCGGCCACCCTTCACGAAGAGCCGATCCATCGCCGCCCGGCGGCCAATCCATTGAACTTTCCGACAGAGCCATCCGGCCGCTTCCGCCTTGTTGACGACCGTGCTTTCAACGACATCCTCGGGTCCGCCGCTCGCCATCACGAAACCCTTATTGCGCCCGGCAGTTTTCCGCCGCCAGCGTGCTTCGTGCAGGCTTCGTAGTTGTGCCCCTTCTGGCCGCAATACGAGCACCGCAGATTGTTCGCCGATCCGTTCTTCGGGCAGCAGGTATAGGGATGGCCGTTCTTGCCGCAGTAGGTACAACGCATGGGCTCAATCTTTCATAAAGACTTTGGAGACGAACCCGTTCGACGCGACCGGGAGCTTGAAATTGCCGTAGGTATACCAGTCCTCTTCCTCGGCCATGCACTCCTGAAGGATTTCCAGATGCTCTTCGGCGACCGAGATCGGGGCGCAGCCGACGATCTGGTCATGGACGTGGATGCAGATGTCCAGCCCCCGGTAGTAGGCGCGCTTCATGCCCCCGGCGAGGATGTCACGGGCCATCGCTTGGTCCGCGTTCTCGGTCAACTTCCCGCCGTGCGTCGAGATGCGCACCCACTGGTTTCGGTCGTTCAAGCCCTCATAGGTCAGGCTGTCGCGCCACTCGCCCCACGGGGTCTTGACCGGCTCGATCCGGGGTCGGCAGTAGTGCAGCGCGCGGCCGCTCGGCAGGATCATCCGCAGGAACGGAGCCTTGATGTCGAAGCGGATCATGTTGCACTCGGTCGGCTTCCCGGTGCGCACGCATTTGATGGCGGCCTTGCCGATGGCGTTCCAGAAATCGACGACTTCGGTGTAGGTCTCGCGGAAGACGGCGACCGAGTCCTTGGCCTGCTGCGGCGTCAGGATGATGAACATATTGCGGGCGTAGCCGAGCAAGCCGGTCGCCTCCATCTCGCCCGTCTTGTGGTTCATGTGCTCTTCGCCGGGGCCAAGCTGGTAGCCGCAATTATGGGCGACGACTGGCCCACTTTCCGTCAGGACCACGAACGACTGCCGCGTGCCAGCGTTCGCTATGTCCCACGAATGGCCTCTTATTGACGTTTTGCTCCGACCGGGTGGCGAGACGAAGATTTCCCGGCTCGTAGTGTCCGTCGTTGTCTCTGCGGTCAATTTCGAGCGATCCATCCGCGCCGAGGACATCGACGCAGTGCTCAACCCACTCGAAAGCCGACTCGAACCGCATACAAATTCCCCGACCCCCGTAATGCCGGAAAGTTTGATTTTCGGGGTTTTCGCACCGCGCTCGCGCAGCGTAGAAACGATTTGCGAGAAGATCGAAGAGGGTGGGACCGACTCTCTTGCCGAGACCACTTCTCCGGTTGGAAGACGCGCATCCGGCACATTTCGTAGACTTGCCGTAGACAAGATTCCCGCGAGGGATTTCCCGAACAAGACCGCATCGGCAGCGGCAGCGGAGAACTTGACCCGTAGACTTCCCTGATCGAACGAATGCTTCAATCGTCCACTCGCCATATCGAGAGCCGACTGCCACGTCACTTCTACGTCGAGTAGGTCTTCCCACATAAACCAATGGTTGCCCTCGGTCTGGAACTGATGATCTTCTGTAGCGTATATCCCAGACCCGCACACCAAGGTTCTTTCGCCTCGGTAGACCACCCCGTCGTGCTCGACAAACTCGGTTCCGTCGTGAACCATATCGGTCACTCGAACGTCCACGATGCGGACCCAACCGCGATCTGTGAGCACAGGGGTGTCCGATCCGAGGCACCCCAAAACGGCCGGTTTCGCGATCGTCCGCTTGCTGTCGTCGCCGCCCTTGTATTCCGCGTAGAGCGCGTCATAGGGCTGGCGGTAGAGGTAGGTCGCGAAGTCGATGTAGGGGTCGCGCCCGGCTTCGAAGACCTTGAGGATTTTGCGGCACAGGGCGATGAACCCGAGCACGCGATTTTCGATGGCGTTCAAGTCCGCGTCGAAGAACAGGTGCCCCTCGGGCGCTTGCGCGACCGACCGGATGCACGACACCAGCAGCTTCATCGGGTCTTCGTAAACCAGTTCGATCGCCTCGGGGTCGAGCTTTTCCAGGTGCTCGACCACCATGACGATGATCTTCTTGTATGCCTTCTCCGGGCGCGGGAGGTTCTGCGGCTGGAACGTCCTTCCAGCCCACCGCCACGTCCGCCCGGCCCCGGCGAACTGGAAGGTGTTGCGCAGCACCCACTCGATCTTATCGACGCACCGACGGATGGCGTAATACTTCTTCGGCGAGGCGCGAGCCGCGTCCTGCCGGAGTTCCAGCGCATCGCGCATCTTGACCAGATCGCGGTTGCCCTCACCCTCGTCGATGGTCTTGCTCGCCTGCTCGGCCGCGCGCTGGACGTGGCCCTTCTTCAGGTCGTCGAACTGGTAGCCGTGCTCTTGGAGCCACGGGAGAAGCTGCTGCGTCGAGTTGGGGTTCGCGAGGCCGGTGATCGACTTCAGCCGGGAGACGCGGTTCTCGATCACGTGCTCGTAGAGCGCAATCGCCGCGTCCACCGCGTCCATGTTGAACGGGATTCCGCGCTCGTTGATGATCTGGTCGATCACCCAAAGCTCCCACTCCTGCGGGGGCATGTCGAAGACCCGGAGCTTGCGCAGGATCGCGCGCTCGGCCTCGGTATCGAGCCGGTTGTAGACCAGATAGCGCTCCCACTTCTCCGGCTCCATCCACCAGTAGGTGCGCTTGTGCGGCTTGTTCTTCGTCGGTTTGCGCGGCATCGAGAACACGCGCATGAGGGCGCGGCCCTCGGCGGATTTCTTCTTGTCCTCGGCGATCTCGACCACTTCGCCCGCCTTTTCCAGCGAGCCGGGGAGTGCCAGCGAGTAGGCCAGCGCTTGGGTGTCGCGCCATGCCTCGTGAGGGGTTTCGATCCCTAGGACGTTCTTCCAGATCGCCCATTCGAAGCTCTTGTTCCAGCAGGTCTTGATGACCCGCTCGTCGAGCATCGCGTCTTCCAGTTTGGCGGGCATTCGCTCGCCCTCGGCCGCCGACCACTGCTCGACAGGCTCGTCGTTCGTGGCGAACGAGCACATGAGCACTTCGCAGGATGGGTGGCGCGAGTAGGCGTCCGCCCCAATATCGGTGACGCTCTCGTCGCAGTAGGTTTCGAAGTCGTGCGACAGCCGGACGATCTTCTGGCCCTTGATCAGGCCGGGCATCGCGATCTTGGGGCGGGCCAGCATCATGCCTCGGGGGTGAAGTTTGCGTCTTCGCCGGTAAACACGTCCGCCGGGCGCGACCAACGCATCCCGTTCTCGCCCTGATAGACGGCCGTGACCGGGAACTTCTGCGGGTCCTTCGACCCGATGTTGGTGATCATGAGGATCACGTAGGTGCGGCCGCTGTGGTGCCGCCAGCGCGAGCCGATGATCGGCAGGCCGTCGGTGTCGATGTGGAACTCTTTCGTGGGCGCGGGGGCCATCGGGCTCTCCTGTTGGTGGGTGTCAAGAAAAGGGCCGGGAGGTATTCGGGGCGACGTGCTGATCCGCCCCTACTGGCCTCCCGGCCCCCGGTCCGCCGCTCTGCGGAACTTACACGAGGCCGCTGTCGTCCTCGTCCTCGCCGATGGTGTCGCCATCGTCCTCGTCGTCGAAGTCTTCGAACTTCTCGTTCGGATCGACCGGGGCCGCGCCCGAGAACTTCTCGCCGTCGCGGACGAACTGCACCGACTCAAGGCTCGCATTGAGCCGCTTGCCGTGCTGGTTGTCCTGCGCCCACACCCGGACGATGGCGTTGACCACCGCGCCCGCGTAGAGCTTCGACGGGCCGCCGTTCTGGACGGTCAGTTCGATCCACTTGCCCTTGCCGTCCTTCTTGCGATCGACGAGCACCGGCTGGTTCTGGTTGTTGGCCGAGACGTAGAACCGGCCCTCGTAGCCGGCCCAATCTTCCTGATCGCCGTCGCGCAGGAACACCCGGTCGGCCTTCAGCTTCGGCCATTTCTCGGGCTTGCCCCACTTGTCGGTCTTGACCTGCTCGGAAGCCGCCTTCAGCTTCGCGAGGTTCGCGTCGTGGACGCCGGGCTTGAAGTCCTCCTGCCCCTTTTTCGGGATCAGCAGGTTCGCCTTGAACTTGCCCGGCACCATCTCGCCGTCGTCGTTCTTCTGCGGCTTGCCGGGTTTGAAGATGTCGGCGAAGGACAAGTAGACTTCCTTCAGGATAACCTCGCCGAGGGGGGTTTCAGTAGCCATGTGCTTCGCTCCTATGGGCTATTCGTCATCGTCGTTGTCGTCGTCATCGTCGTCGAAATCCTCGTCGAACTTCGACGCATAGTCTTGGATGGCCGGGCGCTTGTCGTCCAGCGGCACCAGTATCGGCTTGCCGGGGCTCTGCGTCACGAACGCCTTCATCTGCGCCGCGAACACCTTCTTCCCGACAGCCTTCTCGGCCACGGCCGGGGAGAGCAGTTTCGTCTCATAGGCGTCTTCCTCTCCCACCAGCTTGACCAGCGCCTCGCCGGCCTCGGCAAGGTGCTCTTCCATGTAGACCCGCTTGCCGGGGCGGCCAGTCACCGCCTTCAGCAGCGGCACGTCGCGTCCACACTTCAGATCGTGCAGGGTCAGCGCGTGAATCCGATCCACGTAGCGCTTGAACGCCTTCCAGTGCAGCAGCACGAAAGAGCGGACTTCCAGCGACAGCTTGGCCGGGTCGTCGAATGCCGGACCGACCCCCAATTCGATGTCCTCGGCAATGTCGTCGAACTTCTGTCCGAACACCCCCAAGAGGTATTTCTGCTGCTCTGCGCACTGACCGGCGGCCCGGCAGAACAGGCATTGTTTCTCCCCCGGCGTTCGCGGGGCGTTCGGGTCCATCGTCGCCAGCGCGTCCTCGCGGATTTTCACGCCCTCGGCCAGAACCTCGGCCATCGTCGTCGGCCAGTCACCACCCCCGCCCTGCGCTCGCGGCTGCTCGATGTGGAAGTCCACCGCGATCTCGGCGGGATCGACCCCCTCGAAAAGCGCCTCGGCGTAGTCGTTCCACGCCCCGAGCGAGTAGAGATACATCTGGTCGTTCTTGACCGGCGAGACGGGCACGCCCTTCCCGTATTTCCAGTCGAAATTGATGATCCGCCGCTTGCGGACCTTGATGATGATCACGTCGGCCGTGCCGAACTCGCCGGGGCCAGCCCACGGGGAGGTGTCCACCTTCCGCTCGACCAAGAGGATGTCGCCGGGCTCTAGCTGATCGCGAACCCAATCCAGCCCCTCGTGCATGAAGTGCTGCATGTCCTCGTCGAACTCGATCTCCCACCCATCGACCTTGTGGATCGTGCCGAGGGGGAAGTGCTCGGGTTCTAGGTCGAACATGAGGCACATGGCCGCGTATTCGTGGAACACCGTTCCCTGCGCCGCCTCGCGGCCCACCTTGTCGGGCAGGCCGCGCTCGGCATTGATCTTGCCGTGGCAACGCCGCCAGCCGGTTGCCCCCGACGGGCCGCGAAGACTGTGTTCACCTTCTTCGTCGGACATCGCCGAGGGCTCCCGCATCAGACCAGCGCTTCTTCGCCGTCGCCAGCGTCACCGCCGAAATCGGGCTCTTCGCCGTCCTCATACTGCTTGAGGAACGCGAGGGCTTCCGCCCAATTTTCCTCTTCCAGTTCGGACGCCTTCGCCGCGCCGAAATGATCGACGATGGCCTGCACGTTGGCGATGCGTGCCTTGCGCTCGGCCTTGTCCTCGATTCCGAGGTAGCCACCGAAGCGTTCCTTGATGGTGTCGAGCGTCACCTTCTTGGCGGCGGGCTTCTTCGCCGCCGTGGTCTTCCCGGCCCCGGCCGCGCGGGCGGCTTCGGCCTCGATCGCCTTGTCGGCGGCAGACACCTTGCCACCCTTCAGGGCAGCGGTGTTGGCCTCGACGGCAGCGGTCAGTTTCTCGATTGCAGCTTCCAAGCTCATGTGGGACTCCGTTCCTTGGCTGGACCGCCGGGGCACCCCGGCTGTCGCAATGGATCGCACGGGCCATGCCCTCTTGTCAACCCGAAGTTGGCTGTGTATGGTGATCCAAATTCTCGACCAAGGGGTGTTGACGTGAGTGACAGGGCTCCCGCCACGAAACGCCGAACCGTCTCGACCGAGACCGGCGGCAGCGAAAAGGAAGTAGTGACGCTGCGGCACCGCAACAACGGGCCGCTGCACGACCTGCTGCTCAAGGCTTGCCCGCCGAACAAGGACGGGGAGAAGTCGATCACGATCCTCGCCGAATCACTCGACATCTCGGCGTGGTCCATCCACAAGTGGGTGCAGAAGGGCAAAATCCCGCCCGGCCGCGCAGTCGAAGTTGTGGATATTTCCGAGGGCCGCGTGACCCTTGCCGACTTCTCGCCCTTCGTCTACGTTTGACGCTTGCGCTTCGCAGATTCCCCCGCTACAGATAGTTTTCTATCTAGGGGCTTTGGGGGAATCACAGCTTGCCGGACCTTCACAACATCCCTGCGCGCGACGATCCCTGTTGGGGCGATGCCGACTGGCGCAGGGACACCCTGATCCGGGTCTGCGCCTCCCACGACATCGACGAATCGGAACTCGCCCGGCTCACCGGCTCGACGACGAACACCGTCCGCTTCTGGCTCACCAAGCACCGTTCCTGCGTCGGCGTCTCGACGCTGCGGGCGCTCCTGTATGATCTCAATGCGCGTCGTCTGCCCGCGCTTCGGGGGCAACGCGCATGAGTTCAAACGACAAGCTGATGATCCACTATTCCGAGGGCCGTGGGGTCAATCTCGGCAAGGCGAAGAACAAGGTCGCCGGGTGGGCCGACTTCACGAAGATGCTGTCGAACCCGACCGTGACCAAGGAACGGCGGAAAATCTTCGACAAGATGTCGAAGGAACAGCAGGACGAGTTGAAGGCGGTAGACGGCTGGATCATGGCCGCGCAGGTCGCTGAGGGGAAGCGCACCCGGGCCAACATCAAGCCGCGCGATCTGCTCTCGCTCGACTACGACTACGCCACCCCGGCCTTGATCGACCAGATCAGCATGGGGCTGACGCCCCTCTCGGATTTCGAGTTCTTCGTCCACAGCAGCCGCCGCCACACCGACGACAAGCCGCGCATCCGACTCTTCGCCCCGCTGGCTCGCCCGGTGACGGCCGACGAGTTCATCGCCCTCTCGCGCATCCTCGCCGCGAAGATGGAGGGCACGATCCCGATGCGCATGGTGGACAAGGTGTCCTTCCGCCCGGCGCAGATGATGTTCAAGCCGACGCGCTCGGTTGACGGCGACTGGTTCTGCTTCCGCAACGAGGGCGAAGTCCTCGATCCCGACGACATCCTTGACGAGTTCGCCCGCGCCGTCGGCGACTGGAGCGACTACACGAACCTGCCGCTCTGCGCCGACGAGGAAGGGCTGCGCAAGAGTGCGGGCAAGGCCGAAATCCCGACGACGAAGAAGGGGCCGGTCGGCGACTTCTGCCGCGCCTATGACGTGATCTCGGCGATCGACAAGTTCCTGCCCGATTGCTACGCCCCGGCCGACGACTTTTCGGTCAAGCCCCGCTACACCTACCTGAAGGGCACCAGCACCAGCGGTGCCGTCGTCGAAGACGATGGGCTCTTCCTCTACTCCCACCACGGATCGGACCCCTGCGCCGACATGCTCGTCAACGCCTTCGATCTCGTGCGCATCCACCTGTTCGGCGATCTCGACGAGGAGGCCGACAAGGACACGCCGCCGACCAAGCTCCCCTCCTACAAGCGGATGGTCGAGTTCATCGGCGAGGACCCGGAATACCGCCGGTCGCAGGCCGAGAGCCGCTACGACATCTCGGCCATGTTCGAAGACATGGTGGACGACGATGACGGCGACGACGACCCGGGGCCCGAGGGTGGCAAATCAGTTGCCGACGCTTTCGACGACGAGGATGACGGGGCCGCCGATCTGCTCGGATTCGACGAGCCCCCATCGGTGCGCGGCACTTCTGATCGGAGGGCGGGCTCTCCCGCTGGTGTTCCAAACCCCCGAGAGACGAAGCGCGGCAAGCCCCCGAAGGGCTGGTTCCCGGACGCCCTCATGCTCGACCAGAACGGCAAGATCGAGTCCACCGCCAACAATGCGGCCGTGATCGTCCACAACGACGCCCGCATGTTCGGCGCCATCGCCTTCAACGACTTCAGCAAGCAGATCGTCGCCCGGCGCTCGATCCAGTCGAAGCTCGACGTGGCCCCGGCCTTCGTCTGCCGCGACAAGATCAACGGCGACCGCTGGCAGGACGTGAACGACATCACCATCCGGCTCATGCTGGAAGCGCCCAATGGCGAGGGGAAGGTCGGCTATGGCATGAGGATGACCGACCGCGACATCAACGCGGCGATCGTCTCGGCGGCCCACCGCAACCGCTTCCACCCCGTCCGGGAATACTACCAGTGGTGCGAGGCCAATTGGGACGGCGAGGCCCGGATCGAGACCCTGCTGTGCCGCTACCTCGGCGCCCCGGACACCGCCTATCACCGCGAGATCATCAAATGGAAGATGATCGCCTCGGTCGCCCGCACCATGGAGCCGGGCTGCAAATTCGACTACGCCATCATCATCCAAGGCCCGCAGGGCATCCGCAAATCGTCCTTCATCAAGGCGATCTACGGGGAAGAGTGGTTCGGCGAACTGGACTGCAAGCTCGACGACAAGCAGGCCGTGGCCGAGACCGTGGCCGGGAAGAGCGTGCTGGAACTCCCCGAGCTATCCGGCTTCCACAAGTCCGACCACAACGCCGCGAAGGCGTTCATGCGCCGCCAGTTCGATGATGTCCGCATGGCCTACGACCGCCGGACGAGCGAGTTCCCCCGGCAGTGCGTTTTTTGGGGCACGACCAACGACAAAAAATACCTGAAGGACCCCACCGGCAATCGCTCCTACTGGCCGGTCATCGTCGAGTTCGACACGATCGACACCGATGGCGTGGCCGCCGAGCGCGACCAGCTTTGGGGTGAGGCGATGGCGATCTACCGGGCCATGCGAGCGAAGAAGCCGCGCGGCGACCTGCCGCTGACGCTGCAATCGCCCGAAGCCATCGCCGAGGCCAAGGCCATGCAGGAGGAAGCCCGCACGCAGGAGCTTCACGAGATGTGGGCCGAGAAGATCGCCGAGTGGGCGGACGAGCCGGTCACGATGCGGCAATACCTCGCCGAGATCGGCGCGGCCGTGGAAGACCGCTTCGACGAGGACGAGATGAACAGCGTGCTCGTCCTGCGCTGCGCGATCTACCGGGAGCAAGCCGTCGAGCACGGCCTGAAGCGCGACCGGGGCGTGGCCGACTACCAGACCGCGCAGAACATCGAACGCGCGCTCGCGATGATGCCCGGATGGAGCCAGCCGAAGGACCCGACCAAGGGCGGGGCGAAGCTCCGGGTCTCGGGCGTGCAGAAGCGCTGGTGGCTCCGGGACGGTCTGACCGCCGACGAGCGCAAAAAAGGATTCAGGCTCGTCCAGTCGCCGTCTGGCGGGGAGTCCTCTGACGACGATGACGACTGGTCGTCGCTGGTGTGATGCCGCGCGTCTTCAACCGCAACCGTGAGACCTACCCCGCAGGCGCGATCTACATCGGCCGGGGCTCGCTGTGGGGGAACCCCTTCGTCATCGGCAAGGACGGCGACCGTGACGCGGTGATCGACCGCTACGAGGCCGAGGCTCTACCGGGGCTCGATCTCGCTGATCTCCGGGGGCGCGATCTGGTCTGCTTTTGCCACCCCCTGCGGTGCCACGGGCACTCAATCCTCCGGGAAATCGAGCGACGATACGGGTGATCACAGCCAACTTTCCTTCCAAGGGTCGCTCCGGCGGCCCTCTTTTTTGGCCTCGATTTCTTGGGACACGGTGGGACACCCTTTCGGGGGGTGTCACACCGGGGGGTGTCCCACGGGAATCCCTGCAATCTCAACGGCTTGGGGGGTGTCCCACAGGGGCTTGGGACACCTGGGACACGGGACACCGATTTCCCTGTAGGAGTCATACGGGGAATCACAATCTGGTCTAGGCCGCACGATTACAGTGTGCTCGGGGTAGTTCTTACCGGCGCTCTTGCGGGGGAATCCTGTTTTCCTCTTATTCTCTTAGCCCTAAATGGTGTCACAGGTGTCCCGGTGTCCCAAAAGAGCGGAAGCGGTTGAAAATACAGGGGAAATTTTGGGACACCCCCTTGGGACACCCTCAATACGGTGTCCCACGGCCTCGATCCCCCGTAGAGCGTTTTGGGACACCGGGACACCCCTGTGAGGGGGCGATCTCGGGGAAAAGATGGATTCCCGACAGAAAACGCGAAAAACCGGCCCCCGTAACCCCTTGATAATGCTTGCCTCTCGGGGATTTGGTGTATACGGCACCCGAAAAGATGGAACATAGCGTGAACGAGATGGCTGCTGAACCGGGGCTCAGCGCACCC
>JAJDAO010000098.1 GCA_029261835.1 Deltaproteobacteria bacterium
CGAAGTAGAAACCCAGGATCGCCAGACCGAGCGCCTTTGAATCCGACAGTGCGCGAGCGCGTCTGCCATCGTTGAGATACTTGACCACCATCGGTGTGAGAGCCGCCGAGAGGATCGCGAGGATCGCGACCGCCACGAGGATCTCCACGAGAGTGAAGCCTCTCTGCTTCCTGCGTTGGTACTCATTCATCATTGTCTTGCCTCTCCTCTTCTTTCGTTTGTGTGGACCGAAGGTCCCTTCCATTGTCGACCGTGGGTCGAAGATCCATTCCGGAGCTCACTCGAACGAGTGCTCGTCCTGATCCCCTCGCGGCGATCATGCGTATCCGCTCTCGAACCGGCTCCACCTGCTCTTCACCTACGGGCGCCAGCTCGATGTAGCGGCGATACCGGAAGACGGCGTGGTCCTGCTCTCCAGCCAGGTCCTCGGCGATCGCGAGATTGAGTGTGGCCTCGCGGCAGGTGGGCTCGATTCTCAGCACCTGCCACAGGACCTCCCGGGCCTCGAGTAGACGCCCCTCGCGCAGCAGCGCGGCACCCAGGTTCGTGAGCACCTCCGGATCCTGATCGCTCAATTCGCGCGCGCGCGTGAGCTCGATTACCGCCCGTGTCGCGTCTCCCTCTCGAAGTGACAGAACACCTGCAATGGCGTGTGCCGCCGGATAGCGGGGCCGCACGATCAAAACGCGATCCGCCCACTCTCGAGCCGCCGGGCCGTCTCCCAGCTCCAGGTAGACCCGCGACAAGTTCACCATCGCCTCGACGAACTGCGGATCCCGAGAGATCGCCGCGCGATAGTTGCGCTCTGCCGTCTCCCACTTACCACGCCGCTGCGCGGTGAGTGCCACGCGAAAGTCCAGCGCACTCGCTTCGTAGGCTGCCAGACTCGACTCGGCACTACTCGGCGACACCAAGAGCGGATCACCACCAGAAGCCAGCGTGGGCGCCGAAAATGCAAGCAAAGAAATCAGGGCAGCAAGTCGTCTACTCATCGCTTCACTCCGTAGGAGCGTCCGTAGGGCGCTCGCCACCAGGGCCACTCAGTTCGATCGTGGCGCAATTCGTCGACGACATCCTGACCCGCGCCGAGCACATCGGACACGCGTTGGACGCGAGGTCTGTCGAGGATCGTCGGCGTCAGGAAGACCACGAGCTCTGTTCGCTGCTCGTCCGTGATGAGTCGTTTGAAGAGCATTCCCAGCCATGGGATATTTCCGAGAAACGGAACCCGACGCTCCTCTTCCATCTCGCGACTCCGCACCATTCCGCCGATCACAATGGTCGTTCCGTCGCTTACCCTCACCACCGAGTCGGTCTCGCGCAGGTCGACAACAGGAAGGCTTCCGTTCTGTGGCAGATCGGGATCCGAAGTCGGCTGAGCCTCGACGCCCACGATCTCAGAAACGCTGGGCCGTAGGTGCAGGGTGATTTCCGAGCCGTTCGAGACGTGAGGCGTAACGTCGAGTGTCACACCGACCGGGATGACCTGCGGCTTGAATTCGGTCGTCTGCAGAACGGCCGAGTCTGTCGCTACCGTCTCGACCTCGGCGACGAAGAACACCTCGTTGCGAACGACCTTGATCAGCGCTTTGTGATTATTCAGGGTCGTGATGCGCGGTGTCGAGACAACTCGAACGTCCGTCTGGATCGCCAGGGCCCGCAGGATGGCGCCAAAGTTGTTGTTGGCGACACCGAGCTGCAGCCCTCCCTTCGTCAGGACCGGCGCCAAGCTCTGAGCCAGCATCGCCTCACGCGAACCCGGCGTGATCAGCCGGCTGAAGATGCCGGCATTCTCGGCGGCGACTTCGTAATCCACTCCAATGTCGAGCTCGTCGCCGAGGGTGATCTCCACGAACTGGGCGTCGATGAGAACCTGCTGATCCATACTCTCGGCGACCGCTGTCAGATAGCGCTCTACCTCCTGCAATGCCGCCGGCTCAGCCGTCACCGAGACCAGCGCCGCCTGTCGTGAGACCACGACCCGACGCCGCGGCGGACGTGCGATCACCTCAGCGGCGTCCTCCCCTTCACCCGCCTCATCCGCGGAATCGCCGGTCGCCTCTGTGGATCCGAATACGATCGTGCGCACGGCCTGCTCGACTTCGGTCCAGACGTCCGAGCGGTACGTCGTGGTCAGCTCCGAGAGGCTGGAGTCTTCGCCTCCTGAGCTGTCCCCCGCACCCTCGCCGATCGAAGGCGCCGCGCCGATGAAGCCGGCGAGCGCCAGCTCCGACGTCCCCTCGCGTACATAGTTCGGATAGCTGAGGCGATAGATCCGCGTCTCAGGCTCGCTAGGTGAGATGCGCAACACGCCGCCGCTGAACTCGTAGCGATAGCCGCGCTGCACCACGACCTGATCGAGAATCTCGAGCAGAGTCGCCTCCCGCAGATCCGCCGTCACCAGACCCGTGACACGTCGATCGACCACGACGTTGAGAGGGCTCTCGCGCCCGAGGCCGAGCAGCAGCCCACGAAGCTCGGCATCTTGGACCGTCAGCGTGAAGCGTGTGGCCTCCAACAGACGCAGCGCGGCTGGGCGGGGATCGGCATCTGGCCGAGACAAGCTGCGCGGCATCAAATCAGGAGGCGGCAGCGGCGGGACCATCGCCAGCTCGGAGACCAGCGGAGGGGAGACTGGATCGGTCGCGCACGAACTCAGCACGATTCCAATGCAGACGGGCAGCAAGGTCACCGCGCGGCCCACCCTTCCCGCTGCTCGGCAGTAGACTCCGCTACTCCTCATCTTCTCCCCCCTCTGGAATCGATCCAGCGTGTTGCCCGTCTTGTCTTCCACGACCGACCTGCAGCCGAACCTTCTCATCACCGGCCCGCAGGACCACCGCCTCACGCTCAATACGCTCGATCGTGTAACCAGAGAACTCGTCGCCCTCGCTGCGAGGCCTGCCGTCCAGCCAGGCAACTCGACGCCTCGGGCTCCACAGCGTGCCGTTGAGCGTCGGCCGAGATGCGAGGGCCGACCCAGCAAGCACCGCCAGCCGGCCGCTCAACCGATCCGCCTCCTCACGCGTCAAGAATGGATTCCTCGCGTACTCTTGATCGGGAAGCGTCTCGAAGTACTCGACGAGCCGTGCACTCGCCAGCGGACGAAGGCGCTCGCGCTCCGTCTCGCCGAGGTCGCTCTCCTCTTCGTCGAATTCCCCGTCCAGGGCCCACTCCGCTCCCTCGCCTGGCTCGGTCGTGCCGCGGAAATAGATGATGTTCTGCGCAGCCACCGCGAAGCTGGCCACGACGAACAGCGAAATCATCCACTTGCGACTCATCTCTCGCCCTCGGTGCGAATGAAGTACGCGAGCTCCAGACGCATTGCGACGCCGGAGCGCTCGCGTTTCAGTTCGATCAGATCGACGCGTGCTGGCAGCGTGCGTGCCTCGAGTCGCGATAGGATCTCGACGGCATCGGCATAGCTCGACGTGAAGGAGACGAGCATGGGGACGGACTCCGCAACGACCTCTGCTTCGCCGACAGGCGTGAAGACTCGGAAGGAAGCTGCGGCCTCTTCATCGCCACCGAATGTGTGAGCCGATCTACGTTCGACCTGCATGTCCTGGACACTGGGCGCCTGCAGAGCGCCCGCCACGCGAGCCATCAGGTCGGGATCGTCGTTGACGGGCTGCACGCGCTCGACGAGCGAGTGCCACACCTGCGCCCAATGCTCTCGTTCGCGGGCGGCGACGGGCACGAAGCTCTCTCGCTGCTGATACCAGGTTTCGAGGCGCTGCAGCGACTCATTCAGTTCCGCCAAGGCCGAGTCCAGGTGTGTGCGACCCGGGCCGAGCAACACTGTTCCACCCACCAGCGTTGCGATGACCAGGGCCACCGCGAAGCCGAGATTGCCTCCCGCGAAATAGCTGGACCGCTCAGACATCCGCGTCATCCCCGTGTCTCACCTCGGATATGCGACTCGACTGCAAGTCGATCGGGGCGAGCCGCGCCTCCAGGCGGAAATGAACGTGAGCGCGCAATCGCTGCTCAGCCGTTACGCGGACGACCTCCTCCTGCGCGACGAGATCGACGACGGCAAGGGGTGACGCACTCAGGGTCTGCGCGAAATCCGAGACGGCGCGCGCGGCCTGCGAAACGCTGTCGCCACTCGCCTCGACGCTGAGACTGACGACCCAGCCTTCCTCGCCACGACTGAAGTGCATGCGCTCCAGGGCCACACTGTCGGGAATCACGCGAGAAATCGTCTCGATCAGCGCCACCCATGAAGGATTGGAGGTATCGATACGAGCCATCGCCTCTTCGAGCTGGCTGGCACGCATGCGAGCGCGGACGCCCTGGGTGACCTGTTCTCGCTGAGCCTGATCCTGACTGAGGCGGATGCTCGCCTCAGCGGCCCGTGCGCGAAGGGAACCGAAGTGCATGAACATCATGCTGGCAATCACAGCGGACACGGCGACGACTGCCCCGAGCCCCGTCAAGAGCCGGCGATGCGCGGTGCGCTGTTCCTTCTCCCTCAGCACTTCCGGCGGCAGGAGGTTTCCACCGGTACAGCCCGGCCACAGGGCGAGCCCCAACGCCACGACCGCGCCATTCTCGATGCGCTTCGTCGGCCCCCGACCGATGGCCGCGGCCAGTGTATCGACCGGAAACCCGAGCTTCTCCGTCAGTGCGACCGACAGCTCATCGACGTCCGGTGACTCTCCGGTAACGCATACTCGGCTCACCGAACCCAATCGAAGCTCACCCTCCGCATACTGAAAGGTGCGGCGAAGCTCCGTTGCAAGTCGCTCCGCCCGGGTCGTCAGCAGTCGATCGGCGGACGCATCAGACTGCGACTCTTCCCGCTCCATCCGCTCCGCATCGTCGTCGTCGAGATCAATCTCGATCGCACGACGCTCGGAACCACCGATGCCGCGAAGCGGAAACTCGCGCCCAAACAGCCAGCCCTCTCGGTCGGCCAGAACGCAGGTACCCTGCTCCGGCTCCAGATCGAAGATGGCCGCGATTTCCCTCTCCGCCAGCGCGGGCAGCAGGCTCGCAACCCTTGCCAGAGCCAGATGCCGGCTACCCAGGCGATCGATATCGACTCCGCATTCGCGCCAAAGCTCGAACACTTCCCGCGCTGCAGTAGCCGGGGCGGCACTGAGCCAGACAGCACCCGCCTGCTTGCCTGGACGACGCTCGAAGGAGAAACACGCCTCCCCTTCCATCGCCTGGAGCAAATCCGGGGCCCGTCGACGAACGACCTCAGCCGCCTCCCTGCGGCTCAACGCGGGAAGGTCTTCCCGGCGATGCAGCAGCCCAGCAGCGCTCAGCGCGATGTCGATCGGCTCGCCGCGAAGCAGTGCCGAGTTCACCAACTCGCGCAGCGTCTCCTCCAGGTCCAGGCCGGCTCGCCGCTCCACACTGCCCAACTCGATGACCGTCGAGCTCCTTCCCGCGCCCTTGGCCCGCACCCAATAGACGGCATCCTCGCGAACATCCAGACACAAACGAGGTCGCTGCATCATGGCTGCACCAGCATCACGGTGACTGTCGTGCTACCCCGAACGACTCGCACGACGTCGCGCGCCGTTGCGGCACCCAGATACGCACCCGTGCCCTGTACCCGAACACCGTGGTAGCCCGCGTGGAGATTGTTGAGACTCCACGGACCGGGTCCACCCACTGGATCTGCCATCAACGTCTCGCGCCGAACGCCTCCGTCCGACCACGAGACCCACACGTCCGCATCGGCGGCGCCCAGCGGAGCCGCCGGGTTGCCGCTATTCGGCAGGCCGATCACGCGCACGATCACGTTCCCACTGATCGGCACCGGATTGGCCGGGTAGACCAGATCATCCGCGCTGCCGAAGACTCGGTCTGGCCCGTCACTGGTCAGCTGCGCCGTCCCAGAGACGTACCGAAACGGATCGTTCCAGGCGTCCACGAATTGGTTTCCCGGAGCCAGCAGGACGTCGTGTGCGTAGGGCCCGTTGTAGCCATAACCGACGCGATCGCCCGGGTCGATCGAGTAGCCCGGCCTGCCGGCGGCGTTGTTGATATCCTCCAGGTTCACCGGCAACACGCCTATGTCACCGACGTATCCGAAGTATCCGGCCTCAGGGTCTCCACTGAACGCCGTCACGATCTTCTTCATCTGCGCCCGCGTGCTGTTGATCCGATTCCGTGTCACCTGTTGCATGGTGAACGGCGCCATCGCCCCGACCATCAGCGACATGATGGCAATCACCACGATCACTTCGATCAACGAGAACGCAGCTCGCCGCCGGACCTCCAGGACTCTGCCGACCGGATCAGCCATTGAGGTTTCCCAGCATCTTGTACATCGGAACGAAAATGGCGAGTGCGACGGTTCCCACCGTCGCCCCGAGCGCCAACACGACGCCCGTGTTGACGAGTGCCAGCGCTCGCTCGATATAGGCGGGAATCTCACGGTCGTAGTAGCTGGCGACATGGTCCAGAGACTTGTCGAGCTGACCCGACTGCTCTCCCAACGACACCATGCGCATCACAGTCGGCGGCATCAAGCCGCCGCGGCCAAGCGACGACGTGAGCGTTTCACCGCGATCGATGAATTTCTTCGCCTCGCAGACGCTCTCTCGCACGACCCGGTTCTGCACGATGGTCTCGACCAGCTCCATACAACGCGTGACTGGAATGCCGGAGCTGTAGAGAAGCCCGAGATTGTGGGCGAGACGAGACATCTCCACCATCGCGATCGTCTTGCCCACGACCGGCACCGCGAGCAGAAGACGGTGAAAGCGATAGCGGCCGGCTGTCGTGCGTGCGTAAAGGAAGCCCACCGTGATCAGCACGACCAATGCCACCAGTGTGTGCACGCCATAGTTGCTGGCGAATGAATGCAGCGCCAGCAGAGCCCGCGTGGGCAGCGGCAATTCGACATTGAGCTCGACGAAGATATCGAGAAACTTCGGCAGGACGACCATGACGATCAGCGTCACCAGACCGATCAGGCCCACGACGACGATGCACGGATACATAGCCGCCCCACTGACCTTGCGGCGCAACTCCTCTCGCCACTCGAGATAGGCGGTCAGATCGCGTAGAACGACGTCGAGTTTGCCGGTGTCCTCCCCGGCCTCCACGAGAGAGCGCACGAGTGCCGGAAAGATATTCGGGTAGCTCGCCATCGCGGCGGACAGGGAGCGACCGGACTGGACCTTTCGCGCGATATCATCGAGTTCCTGAGCGATCGGGCTGGCACCGCCCTCCTGTAGGTCGCGCAGCCCTTCGAGAAGTGGAATGCCGGCCTCCAGGATAGTTGAAAGGTGGTAGCAGAAGTCGACCAGCGTGCGCGCGCTCGCCTTTGCCCGAGCCCTCCTCCTTCCAGCACGCGCATTGACGAGCAGCAGGCCTCTGCCATCGAGAGTTCGGTCGAGATCGAACTCGTCCAGAGCGGTTTCCACACCCTTTACGATGCGGCCGTCGCGATCTCTGGCCTCGAATGCGAAAGTACCCACTGCTAGAACTCCGTCGTGATGCGTGCGACTTCCTCGAGAGCGATTTGGCCCTCGAGTGCACGCTGCTGTGCGGCCTCTCGAAAGGTCTGCAGGCCGCCCTCGCGAGCTGCCTTCTCGATATCGTCCGCATGGGCGCCACGTGAGATGAGCTGCGCTACCGGCGGCGTCACCTCGAGTACCTCGAAGAGTGCTTCGCGGCCCCGGAAGCCACTGTTCCCGCAACGCTCACAGCCGACGCCGCGAGCGAACTGCCCCTCGATATCCTCCGAAAAGCCGATCGCTGCCAGCTCTTCGGGTGTCGGCTCATACGGCTCCCGGCACTGAGTGCATGTCAGACGGATCAATCGCTGGGCGGCGATGACTGCCAGGCAGCTCGAGATGAGATAGGCATCCACACCCATGTCGAGGATTCGGCCGACCGTGCCAACAGCATCGTTGGTGTGAAGCGTCGAGAAGACCAGGTGGCCGGTGAGGGCTGCGCGAATCGCCAGCGATGCCGTCTCGGGATCGCGCATTTCGCCGACGAGTACGACGTCCGGATCGTGACGCAAGACTGCCCGAAGGCTCGCGGCGAATGTCAATCCCGCCTTCTCGTTGACTTGACATTGTGTCACGATCGGAAGCTCGTATTCCACTGGGTCTTCGATCGTGATGACCTTCCGCCGAGCGACGTTCACTGTTCTCAGCAGCGTGTACAGGGTCGTCGACTTGCCGGAGCCAGTGGGCCCAACCGCGAGAATCAGACCGTTGGGCCGGTTGCCAGCTCGGCGCAGGATCTCCTGGCCTCGGGCATCCAGACCCAGGGCCTCCAGCCTGAAGACCTGGCGGTCCTTGTCCAGGATCCGAATGACGACGCTCTCCCCTGTAACGGATGGGAAGGTCGAGACTCTCAGATCGACGACACCCGTGTCGCACGAGAAGCGGATCTTCCCATCCTGCGGGACCCGTGACTCCGAAATGTCGAGACCGGCCATCACCTTGATCCGAGCGACGATGGAAGCGTGAAGAACCCGCTTCAGAACCGCCCCCTGGGCCAACTCGCCGTCGATCCTCAGGCGCACGCGGCTCGCGCGCTCTTCCGGCTGCAGGTGCAGGTCGGTGGCGTCGCGTCGCAACGCGATCGAGATGAGTTCGTCCACAAGGGCGATCAGCCCACCCTTTGCATCGGATGAATCGTCGTCACCGACCTCCGCGAGCGCCCGGGCGATGATGCGGTCGAGGATGCCCGCACCTACCACATCGCCGTCGTAACCGCGGTCGATGGCACGCTGGATCTGCCGATGCCCTGCAGAGACGACCTGAACGAAGAGATCCGTGCCGCGTTGCAGCTCGTCTATCGCGACGATATCCGTCGGATTCGACATCGCTACGATCAGGCTTCCTGCCTCGACTCGCAGAGGAACCGCACAGAGTCGGCGAGCCAATGTCTCCGGAACAAGCTCCAGTGCATCGGGATGAATATCGACGTTGTCGAGATCGACGTGGTCGACGCCCGATTGGTGGGCCAGAGCGCGGCTCACTTCAGACTCCGAAGCCAGCCCGAGCTCCGTGAGAATCACCCCGAGTCGGCCGCCGCTCTTCTTCTGTTCCGTGAGGGCGAGAGAGAGCTGCTTTTCGTCGATCAGGCCGGCAGCGACGAGGATTTCTCCAACTCGCTTTACGGGCGGACGTTCTCTTTGCTGAGGTTTCGCCAAGGACCGACCTCGATTCTGCCGAGTGCCGCTCCATTGCACGCTGGGTAGCGTCCTTCAGGAGCCGGTTACGAATCGGCCGTGGCGAGGTGCTGCTGTAGGCAAAACGCGCGCAATCACCGCTTGTCGAGGTACACGCAGTAATGCGTAAACGGATTCAGCGATGCGGACATCCGTATAGCAACTGACACCGAATCGGGTCAGTTGCAAGCGGGGCGACAACCCGATCCCATTGCTCCGGTCATAGTGAGATCAGGTCGGATGAACCATGGCGGGTGACGAAACGAAAGCGGCTCGACGCTCCGGCCTTCACCCGGTGCCCAAGTCCCCGAGGTCGCGGTGAAGGTTCCCCGGGTATCACCCGACGGTCAGGAACGCGAGCTGCCGGCGATCTCGCTCAGGGCGGGTTCGTCGAGCACGCGTACGCGCCCCACCTTGCCCTCGATGATCTGGTCTCGCTCGAAGTTTCGCAGCACGCGAATGGCGGTCTCCACGGTGGTTCCCGCCGCTTCGGCCAGATCGCGCCGTGTCACGCGGGCTTCGCCGTCGCGGGTGGCTCGCATCAGTGCCTGGGCGAGCCGCGTCGGCGCCGGATCATGCGCGAAGGAGCGAACGCGCTCCCGGGCATCATGGAGCCGGTGGGAGACCACGCGCAGCACCTCGACCGTGAGCCACGGCTCCTCTGCGAGCATCTTCAGGAAAGCGTTCCGCTTGAGGCACCAGGCGACGCCCTCGCTCACGCCTTCTGCGCTGGCGGGGTAGTTGCCCTCTTCGAGCGCCGAGACGGCGCCGAAGATCTCGCCCGGTCCCAGCACCTCGAGAGTAGTGACATGCCCGTCGGCAGATCCCTTGTACTGCCGCACGGCCCCACGGCGGATGGCCCAGAGATACTCGGCGGGCTGGCCCTCGAAGAAGAGCACGCGGCCTCGTGCGAAAGGCTTCTCGATCACTTGCGAGGCGATGCGAGCAAGCTGGCTGGCCGACAGTGCACGAAAGAACTCGGCCTCGGTGAGGTCGACTCCGTCACCGCTGCGCACGAATGCACTCCCTCATCATATGACCCGGATCATACCTGAGTTGGCGAGGCTGAAACATCCTCCGCGCTCAGGGGGAAGGTTGTGTCGACGGCGACCGACGGGACAGGTTCGCGGCAAAGCGTGATCGTGGAGCACAAACGGCTCCGCAGCCTCCTCGGTGAGACGCGCGACGCACTTGCTCGCCGCGACGGGAGTTCGGCGGCGCGCGAATGCGTCAACGAACTGCGCGCTGCGCTGGAGGCGCATCTCGAGCAGGAGGAGAGCCTCTACTACCCGACGATCTGGGCGCTGCGGCCGAGCCTGAAGCGGCCTCTCATGAGTCTGGTCAGCTCCCATCCCGGCTTCCGCAGCCGTCTCGACGCTCTCGCAGAAGCACTCGAGGTCGAGGATCTCGAGCGGGCGCGTGCACAGTTCGAGGAGCTGGCGGACAGCTTCGATGAGCACGAACGAGCCGAGGAGGAGATGCTCCGCTCGCTCGACGAGGAGATCTCAGCCGTCTCCTGAGCGTGCGGGCTCCGGGGCCTTCCGGAGCCTTGCCTCTCGCATGCGGCGGGATTCTTCGGCTCGGCGCTCTGACTGGGGCTGCCGGCTTCTCCCGGGGTGCCGCTAGGGGGCGCCTCAGTACGGCGCGCGCTGCCTCCGACCGGCCGAGTTCGAATCGCTGCCGCTTCGGCCTTTACAAAGTTTAAGAAAGACGCTCTCATCTGACTTCAGCCGTGAAATCGTTCCAGCAGGAGAGACGAGAAAGATGGCCAAGACCAACGAAGCGAGCGAGCTGCTCGGCGCAGCCGCGGTCGAAACCGGGGAGCCGATCCCGGTCAACACTCGGAGAGCACTGCTCGACATACTGAAGCGCAGCGGGGAATGCGAGGTCAGCGAGCTGGCGCAAGAACTCGGAATCTCGGGTGTCGCGGTCCGCCAGCATCTGGGAGCCATGGAGCGGGAGGGCCAGATCGCGCATCAACTCGAGCGTCGTCCGGTGGGACGCCCAGTCCGCCTGTATCACCTCACCGCAGCCGCCGAGCGCCACTTTCCGCAGAACAACGACCGCGTGGCACTCGATCTATTGGCCCGTATGGAGCAGTTGATGGGCCGCGACGCCGTCGAGAAGCTCTTCCACAAGCGCCTCGAAGATCTGGACCAGCAGTACCGTGAGAAGATCAGGAGTGCGCGCTCATGGAGCCAGAAGCTCAAGATCCTCGCGAAGATCCGTGACGAAGAGGGCTACCTCTGCAACGTCGAGAGCGACGAGTCGGGCGGTCTACGCGGCGATGTGCGCCTGGTGGAGCACCACTGCCCGGTCGCCGCCATCGCGGAGCAGCATCCGCAGATGTGCCAATACGAGCTGGAGCTCTTCAGGCGCGTGCTACGGGAGCCGACGATCCAGCGCACGGCGCACATCCGGAGCGGTGACCACGCCTGCGCCTATCACGCGCCGAAGGTGAAGTCGCCCAAGCAGGACTAGCCGGGAATCGCGCCCCGGCCGATCATTCCGACCGCGACCACGCGAGCTACACGCCCGCATCACGCAGCTTGTAGATCGCCCTCAGCCGTGTACTCGTGAAGACCTGCTTCGTCTGCGGCTCGTACGCCACGACATCCAGATCGACGAATTCGTGACCCTTCTTCTGGAACAGCTCCACCACGACGGCCTCTACCTGCAGATCGCTGTCGCGCGGGATCGGCTCGAAGTTCTGGGACTCGGTCTGCAGATGAAGCCAGGCCGTCATCCGAACATTCGCCGCCAGTATCCAGTTCGTGAGCCCCAGAACGAAGGCGGAATTCGCGTAACAGGGGCCCTCGCAGCGCAGTAGCTCGGGCATCTGCGATTGATCTCGCAGGTAGCTCACCATCGGTGCCTGCGCGCTCCAGCGTGCAGGCATGGATCGGAGCCCACGCTGCCGCAACGCTTCCATGTCATCGCGAGTGGCGAGACAGCGCTCCTCGCCGTCAGCGAGGCTCACCTCAGCGCGCACGACGGGCGGCGCCGGCTCTCGATCCGGGATCTCCACCTCTGCCGTGGCGCAATGTGTGCCCTCGGAGTTCACAAGCGTCGCCTGATAGGCGCTGTCGCTGGCTTCGGCAATCTCGACGCGGAAGCGCTCTCGGTCGTAGAGCGGCTTGCGAACCACAACCCGGGCCCTGCCCCGCTGCAGCCAGTCCATCCCCCAGGCCTCGATGGCCGGATGGATCAGGTAGGCAGAGACCGTGACACCCGGAACGAGCCCACCGCGAAAGCCGTAGCTGCGCGCAACGTCATCGGAGTGTATGCGGTTCTCGGATTCTGGAACCTGATTGAAGGCCTCACCCTCGCATCGCTGGGGGATCGTCATGGAAGCACGCTAGCCCGTAGCGATTCGATTCGCACAGGGGAGACATCGGCCGTTCGGCTATCCGGACGCTTCCGCCGAGACATCGAGCGTCAATCGGTTTCTTCCGGCTCTCTTGCCCCGGTACATCAGCTGATCTGCCCGGTCGATCACGCTCGCCTGATCGTCCCCCTGCTTCACGAGCGTACCGCCAATCGAGACAGTGACGCTGAGCCGCTCGCCTTCGTGCATCAGATACGATTGCTCGATCAGGAATCGGTAACGCTCGCCACGTTTCTCTAGCAGAGCCGCGTCGGCGTTTCTCACCACGACGATGAACTCTTCGCCTCCCCAGCGCCCGACCAGATCGAAGGGACCAGCGTCGTTGGTCAAGGTCGCGGCGACGGTCCTGAGAACGAGATCGCCTACCTCGTGGCCGTAGCTGTCGTTGAAGTTCTTGAAATTGTCGATATCCATGAAGAGGATGCCGAACTTCCACCCGTGGCTGCCAAATTCCTCCAGGCGACTCCTGATCTGTGTATTCATGAAGTTCCGGTTCGCGATCTCCGTCAGCGAGTCGAGCATCGCGAGCTTCTCCAGCTCCTTGGCTCTCATCTTCTCTGCCTGCTGGGCGCTGATGTCCGTGAACAGTTCTATGCCGCCTGTCACGTTGCCGGTCGCATCCCGCATCGGTGTGATACGAACCTGCACGGGAAGCCGGTGGCCGGCCTTATGGTGCAGGTAGACTTCGGCCTCACGTGACTCCCCATCGGAAATCGTCTGCGCCAGCGGACACCGCGACTGACACAGGCAGAGTCCGGTCTCGTCCACATGGTTCAGAACGTTGTCGGAGCAGGACCTCCCGACGACCTCTTCCGCCGTGAAGCCTGTGATTCGCTCGGCACCCTTGTTCCAGAATGTGATCTGGCGCTTCGTGTCGACGAAGTAGACACCGTCGTACAGCAGATCCATCAGCCTCCGGTAGTCGAAGTCCTCAGACACGACACGCGCTCCTCAAGCCGCCCGCCTTCTTCTGTGGCGGGGTGTTGGACGACCGCCACGTCCCGTCGATGCGGGTGGGCCCCCTCTGTTTCGAGCAGTCAGAGCGGAAACTTGAAGACGAGCCGGAACCACGCCTCAGAGTTGAGCGCGGCGGTGTGACGAGGTGACGCCAGAGCCCCTTCGGGGTCGCTTCAGGAGAGAGTCTCGTAGGCGAGGTCTGCGATCATTGCCGCAAACAGCCCAAGCAAATGCACGAGCGACATCGCGAAGAGGCGGCGTGCACCCGCGGTACTCGGCCGCAATCGCAGCTGAATTGCGCGCATCAGAAACGCTGCACCGAGCAAGAGGGCGGGCAGCCCGTAGACCCAGCCCAGCGGCGCCAACATCATCGGCAGAAGCGTCAGTGGAAGCAGTACACCGATCCAGGCGAGGATCCGGTTGCAGGTGGCCTGCTCACCGATTCGCTCGGGGAGCATCGGAAAGCCCGCTCGGGCGTAGTCGCTGCGACGAAAGAGAGCAATCGCATAGAAGTGTGGCGGCTGCCACGCAAAGACGATGGCGAAGAGAAGCCAGCCGGCAATACCCACGCGCCCGTCGACCGCCGCATCGGCGATCAGCGGCGCGATCGCACCGGAGACGCCCCCGGCGATTACGGCAAAAGGCGTGCGCGGCTTGAGCCAGAGAGTGTAGACAAAGACGTACACCAGAATCGCACTGACCGCGATCCAGGCGGCAACCGGACCGGCCTGTTGCCAGAGCAGGACCACACCCGCCAGTGCGAGAGCAAGACCGAACACCAGGGCTCGCCTCGGGCGCACGAGACCCGCCGGCAGGGGTCTGCGACTCGTTCGCTCCATGCGAGCGTCGAGGTCGCGCTCCAGATAGCTATTGAGTGCATTCGCCGCGCTGGCGCAGAAGGCGGTTCCGATCAGGGTGGCAATCGTGACGCTGGCTGCCGGCCAGCCACCGGCTGCCAGCAGCAGCGCGGGAAGGCCCGAGAAGAGCACCAGCGGCAGAATGCGCGGCTTCGTGAGCGCCAAGTAGTTCGCCGTGGAGCTCATCACGCCTCCATCATGTGCGGAGCCACCGAATGCGTACCACGCACCAGCATCATCTCGCGCACGAGCAGTCCGACCGTGAGAACAAGCGCCGCCGCAATCGCGGTGTGCAGAGCCGTCACTGCGAACGGCAGCCGCAGCATAACGTTCGCGATCCCCACGACGATCTGCAATAGGGTCAGGCGCAGCCCCACCCCTGCCAGCCACCCGAGACGACCCGTGTGCCGAGCTGCGCCCGCCAACAGGCCGAAGCTCGCGAGCAAAGCGAAGCCGTTGAGTCGATGCAACACGTGCAGCCCACGGAGCCCTGCCAGCGTGGGCACGATTTCATCTCCGTTGCAGGTCGGAAAGGTCGTGCACGCAAGACCTGCGTAGTGGCTCGACACCAACCCACCCAGAACGATCTGCAGCACCAGGCAGCCCCCCGAAACCGCCACGAGTGTCGGCACCGCCATCGCCAGGCTGACGCGCTCGCGCACACCACTGCGAATCTCGTACAGATCGCGCGAGATCCACAGCAAGCAGAGACAGAAGCAGTTGCCCAACAACAGATGCCCGCTCACGGTCCACGGTGCGAGACCCAACAACACCGTAAGGCCGCCAAAGGTAACCTGCGCCAGCAGCAACAGCCAGACGAGCAATAGGCGCGGCTTCAGCACCACGCGCAGCTCGGCTCGCCGCCAGCCCCACCAGGAGAATGCCAACAGCCCCAACGAAACTGCGCCCGCCAGGGCGCGGTGACTCCACTCGAACGCCACTTTGACGTCAAACTCCGGAACCACCTCACCCTTGCACAGCGGCCAGTCGGGGCAAGCGAGACCTGCATCGTGGGCCCGGACCAGCGCGCCGAGCACGATCAGGCAGTAGGTGAGGCCCGCCAGCCCCACGAAGCCAGCCGCGATTCGCGTGGCCAGACCCGACTCGGCGGCGACGCGCGGCGTCGCACTCATCACGCATCGACCTCGGGCAGCTGCGACGGCTCATGCGGCGGCCCGGGGCTCGGCACCGAGTCGCGCGACAGCCGATAGAGCCAACCGCCGAATGTGGCGAGAATGAGAAACGGCAGCAACATCAGCAGGATCGTGGTGCCGTAGTACGCCTCTCGCGTCTCCTCCGTAGCGGAGATGCAGACCGAGCATGCGAGCGCGTTGCGGGCGAACAGCGTCACCGCCCAGCCACACAGAGCGAATAGGGCCGTTCGAAGAAGCCGTTCGGCGTGAGTCGTGACACGCATCAGAAATACACCAGGGCGTACAGCACTGGCCATACCGCCACGACGAAGAGCCAGTACATCGTCATCGGCAACAGCGCATCCTCCCGCCCCTCACTGTAGCCGCCCCGGACGACCCGCGCGCGCACGATCAGGAGAGCGGCCAAGGCGGCAACGACGTGTAGCCCGTGCGCCCCGACCAGTACGTAGAACGTACCACCGTAGAGACTGGAGGTCGTCGTGAGTCCGAACTGGATCATTCTCGTCCACTCGGCACCCTGTAGCAGCAAAAAGCTCGCGCCGAGCACTGCCGTCAGTGTCAGCCACTTCGCGGAGTGTCCCCGTCCCTGGCGCGACATCAGCCGGGCGCGGAACATGCTCCACCCGCTGAGCAGCAACAAGAAGGTGCTGAAGCCAGTTGCCACCACCGGCAGTCGCGGCTGTCCCGCAGGCGGCCAGTCCAGCGTCTGCGCACGCAATACAACGAACGCACTGATGAGCCCGGTGAAGAACATCGCTTCGCTCGCGATGAAGAGCGCCATGGCGAAGGCGCCGTTGCTGACCGGGAGGCTCGGGCCGGATGTGACCGCTCGGCTGCTCTCCATCGTCTCCCCCCCCCTACTCGACGAACGGGCCGAACACGGTGTCGGGTGCCAGGCCAATGAAGAGGAAATACAAGCAGGCGGCTGCACTGGCGAGAATCAGCACCACGAAACGCGGCTCGGACTTGATGTGCATGAAGTGAGCTGCCACCAGGTACGCCTTGACGATCGCAATAGTGAAGATGAGCGTCGTCGTGAAGCCTGGGATCTCCAGCTCGCCGAGCAGCACGGAAACCAACATCGCGAAGAGCAGGATGCTCCAGATAGCGATGTAGTTGGGATGTGCGTGCGCACCCGCAGTAGCGGAGGCTTGTTCACTGGACTCGGGTTTTCGCGACATGGCCATTCTCCCGGTTGCAGCCTCTCCCGTCAGGACGCCAGATAGAGGAGGGGAAAAAGAAAGATCCAGACGATATCTACGAAATGCCAGTAGATGCCGACGTATTCCACACGCTGCGGGTTCAGCCCCTTCCGGACGCTCAACATGATGACAAACATCGCCACCATTCCACCGATCACGTGCAGTGCGTGCAGGCCGGTCATCAAGTAGTAGAAGGACCAGAACATGCTCCTTGCGGGAACGAAGCCTGCATGAATCTCGTGCGAGTACTCATACGCCTTCACGCACAAGAAGATGACTCCGCCGCCGAATGTCGCCCCGAGAAGGCGAGCCGCCTTGCGATAGCGGCCATCCTCGGCTGCCTGGTGGGCCAGCACAGCACTGAGGCTGCTGGTGAGCAGCACCACCGTGTTGAGGGCACCCGCGGCGTTGATGGTGTGGACGGCCTCGCTGGCCCATTCTGGATGCCGCCAGCGCAACAGCACGAAGATGCACACCAAGCCACCGAAGATCGAGATCTCGGAGGCGAGAAACCACCACATCGCGAGGCGCCCCGTCGGAATGCCGAGGTCTTCGAGGTTGGCGCCTTCGAGCTTCGCGACTGTCGAATCGTCCATACATCACTCCTGGTGGCGCACGCTCGGGCGCGCCTCGAACGAGAGCTCTACCTCAAGGTGCTGCGTTCTGCGGCAGAAAGTCCTCACTGCTCTCCGGCGAGCTGTACTCGTAGGGCCCGCGATAGACAACCGGCTGCCGCTCGAAGTTTCCGTGACCCGGCGGTGACGGAACCGTCCATTCGAGCGTGTTGGCCCTCCAGGGATTCGCCTCGGCGCGCTCACCCCGGATGAGACTCATCACGAGATTCACGAGGAATGGGATTTGGCCCAGCAGCAGCCCGATAGCGCCGATTGTGGCGAGCCAGTGCAGGTTCTCCACTTGTGCGTTGCGCAGCGTGTCGAAGACACGCGGGTCGGCAATACGGCGCTGGTGGCCCATGAAGCCCAAGAGAAACATGGGCAGGAAGGTCAGATTCATGAAGAAGAAAGTGAATACGAAGTGGGCCACGCCCAGTCGCTCGTTGAGCATTCGGCCGAACATCTTCGGAAACCAGTAGTACATGGCCGCGAAGAACGCGAAGAAGACCGGGGGAATCAACGCATAGTGGAAATGGGCGACGACGAAGTACGTATCGTGCAGGAAGATGTCAGCAGCCGGCGTACCGTTGTGAATACCCGTTACACCTCCGAGCAGGAACACGGCCAGAGCGCCCAGTGCGAAGAGCATTGGCGTCTTGAACTCGATCGAGCCTCGCCAGAGCGTCGCCATGTACGAGAAGACCATGATCGCGATCGGCACCGAGATGAGAATCGTCGTGATGCTGAACGGCGTCGCCAGACGCGGATCGATTCCGGCGATGAACTGGTGGTGCGCCCACACGATGAAACTCATGACGCCGGTGACGAAGGTCGCATAGATGATCATGCGGTAGCCGAAGATCGGCTTGCGCGAGAAGACCGGCAGAATCTCCCCGATCACACCGAAGCCCGGCAGCAAAACCACGTAGACCTCGGGATGACCGAAGAACCAGAAGAGATGCTGGAAGAGCAGTGGATCACCGCCTGCGGCGGGATCGAAGAAACCGGTCCCCACCAAGCGGTCCAACAGGAGCATCACGGCACCCGCGATCAAGGGCCCCACGGACAGCATGAAGACGATGGCCGCCACGACCTGCAGCCACACCATGATGGGCATATCGAAGAGCTTCATGCCGGGCGCGCGCATGTTGAAGGCGGTGGTGATGAAGTTGATACCACCCATCAGAAAGGCAGCGAACTCGAGAGCGACGGCGAGGATCCAGAGACTCACTCCCCACTGGCCGCCCGAGAAGGCCGCGCTGCCCGAGAGTGGCGGATACGAGGTCCAGCCACCCGCTGCGGCACCTCCTGGTACGAAGAAGGAAGACAGCAGAACGACCGTGCTCAGCAGGAAGATCCAGTACGACAGCATATTGAGGCGCGGGAAGGCCATGTCCTCTGCGCCGATCATGAGTGGAATGAGAAAATTCGCGAGGGCCGCGAGCAGGACGGGCATGGCAACCCAGAAGATCATGATCGTTCCGTGCAGCGTGACGACGGCGTTGTAGTGCACGAAGCTGACGTGGCCGTAGCCCGGAATGGACTCACCCGGAAAAGTGAGCTGCATGCGGATCACGTAGGCGAGAAAGCCACCGACCAACGCCATGAAGATGCCGGTGAAGAGGTACTGCTTGGCGATCACCTTGTGGTCGGTGGAGAAGACGTAGCGGCCCAGAAAGCCTACGGGAGGATGGTGAGCGGAATGCGCCATTGATGCTGCCCTCTCTGCTGCCTACCGCTGGCCCGGATGGCCCGCCTCTGCGAGCTGTGTACCCTGTTGTGAATCCAGCCACGCTCGATACGCGGTCTGGTTCTCCACCACGAGCCCACTCTTCATGAGCGTGTGCCCGAAGCCGCAGATCTCAGCGCAGATGATCTCATAGCGACCCTCTCGCGTGGCCTTGAACCAACCGCGAATCGATCGCCCGGGCACGGCATCCTGCTTGAGTCGCAGTGCGGGAATCCAGAGCGAGTGGAGTACATCCTTGGCGACCAACTCGAAGAGCACCACCGCGCCAACCGGGACGTGCATCTCGTTGACGACCTCGAAGTCGTCGGCCGAGTCGAGTACTCCGTCGGGACCGGGATAGAAGAAGCGCCAGGCCCACTGCTCGCCGCTGACGCGGATCAGTGCGTCGTGTGGCGGCTGCGTCTCCTTGATTTCGTGCCAGACCGGCGCCGCCACAGCGTCGATCACCAGATCGAAGACAAGGATGACCACGCAGGGAACCAGAACGACGGCCATCACGCGCAGCGTATTGGCGGGAATGTAGGCGGCGGGTCGACCCTCCACGCGCCGATAGCGCAGGGCCAGGTAAACGAGGAGCGCCTCGGAGGCCAGGAACCAAGCGCCGACGATGACGGTGATGAAGACGAGCAATCCGTCGATCTTCTCGGCGTAGCTCGAGGCCGCCTCGGGGAGCCAGCTGTCGAACATGGGATGTCTCCCTATTGCGGTCGTGCAGGACCTCGTCGCTCGGCCACCACCCGAGCTCGCCCTGCGCCTCTTCACGCATCACCGATCCGGTCCGACGCGTTTCGATCAGGCGAGAGTGAATGGCGCCGCGGATTGTTTGTCAACATGACACTGTGATAACTAGAACAAGCCTGCTTTTACAAAACTTTTGAAAGGCCCCGCCGGAAGACCCTGGGCCGCTCGGTCCCCTTCACTGCAGTGGCCGCCTCTTGCTTTTTCAATAGAATTGTTTATAAATTAACAGGCGCTGAATGAGGGCTCGACCAGGCTGAGCAGGCAAGTGATTACAGAACGAACGAGAGCCGAACCCCGCTGACGAAGTACAGTCTTGAACTCTGAATCAGGCAGCCGAGCAGGCGCCCTCGACGCAAGCAAGAACCTTCCTGCCAGTTTCCGAGAGAGGAGCAAACCATGGCCATCGAATTGCCCGCCCTGCCCTGGGCGAAGAACGCTCTGGCACCCCATCTGAGTGAAGAGACGATCAACTACCACTACGGCAAGCACCACCAGGCCTATGTCAGCAAGTTGAACGCAGCCATCGAGGGGACGCCGAACGCCGGCCAGTCTCTCGAAGAGATCATCGCGAGTTCGGAAGGTGGCGTCTTCAACAATGCGGCCCAGGTCTTCAACCACACGTTCTATTGGAACTGCATGAAGCCCGGTGGTGGCGGTGGTCCTTCCGGCAATCTCGCCAGCGCGCTGAGTGCCGCCTTCGGAAGCCCGGACAAGTTCCGAGAGGCGTTCAGCAACGCCGCCGCGACGCAGTTCGGCTCGGGCTGGGCCTGGCTCGTCAAGAACACGGGCGGCGGGCTCGAAATCACGCAGACGTCCAATGCGGACACGCCGAGTCGGCACGGACAGACGCCGTTGCTCACGATCGACGTCTGGGAACACGCCTACTACATCGACTACCGCAATGACCGGCCGGGCTACATCGAGAGCTTCCTGAGTTCACTGGTCAACTGGGACTTCGTAGCGGCGAACCTCGACAAGGCCTGATCGCGCGCGATCGGGTAAGGAATGCGGGCTAGCGGGAGGTGACTTCCAGGTGTCCCGCTTCGGCCTCGATCACCTCGCCCACCACGGCGCGGGCCAGCGCCCCCTGTTGTTCGAGCTCGGCGAGAAGAAGGGGCTCGCGTTCGGGCGGCACGGCAATCAGCAGTCCGCCCGAAGTCTGAGCATCACTCAGGATGAGTCGCTCCACCTCGCCGACTCGATCGTCGAAGCGCGTACAGTGTTCGACGTAGGCGAGGTTCTTCTTGCTGCCCCCTGGAATCTGACCCCGCTCCGCCAGCGGACGCGCGAACTCGAAAACGGGGACCTCACGTGCCCGCAGCCGCGCCCCATGGCCGGCCGCAAGCACGAGATTGTGCGTGTGCCCGAGTAGCCCGAAGCCTGTGACGTCCGTCGCGGCCGTCGCACCGGCCGCCAGGGCCGCGTCCCTGGCTCCCTTGTTGAGCATCGACATGGCGTGAACCACGCTTTCGAGGTCGCGCGGTGCAAGCTGGTCGCTCTTGATCGCCTGGGCAGCGATCCCCGAGCCGATCGGCTTGCTGAGAACGAGCCGATCGCCAACACGCGCCCCGTCTTGCGACAGAGCGTGATCGGGGTCGACCGAGCCGAGCACGCACAGCCCGTACTTGAGCTCCGGATCCATCACGGTGTGCCCGCCCACGACGGCGCATCCCGCCTCAGCGGCCTTGTCGCGACCGCCTCGGAAGATGCGAGAGAGCACGTCCAGCTCCAGCTCGTCACGAGGGAAACCGCAGATCGCCAGTGCAACCTGTGGCTCACCCCCCATGGCGTAGACGTCGGAGAGCGAGTTGGCGGCCGCGATTGCCCCGAATGCCTCCGGATCGTCGACGATCGGTGTAATGAAATCCACCGTAAAGGCGAGGTTCGGCCCGGCGCCAGGACGTAGCAGTGCGGCGTCCTCCATGGGCGCGGCGCTGGCCTCGACCCAGGGATGATCAAAGGGTGCAACCTTCTTCAGAACCTCGACGAGGTCCTCAGCTCCCAGCTTGCGGGCTCAACCCCCGGCCGGAACCAACTGTGTCAGGCGGATCTTGCTCATCGCTGGATACTAGTGCCCTGTCCAGTTGGCGCTACATCTTCCGCCTTCGGGATGGGCCGCTCGAACTCGAGCGTGCCCACGGAGAAAATGCGGTCGTCGATCTGCGGGTTGACCTCGAGGTTCTGGAAGGTCACCTCCGTGGTCCTCGCGAGGGTCCGGTTCTCGACCCGCAGACGTGTCGGGAGCGTGTGTCCTCCGGCCACGATCATCGACTTGCGTGGCGCGGTTATGCTGCGAAAGGCACGTTCTTCGGCGTCCTTGTAGTAGCGGGTCTCCAGAATGGCGTCGTCCGAAGTGGCGATGGCGAAGAGAACCCACTGGTAGGTGAGATCGCGCAGTGAGCGCGCGCGAATCAGGTAGACGGACTCGCCTTGACGTTCGCCCTCGTCGATCGAGCTGACTTCGTAATCGCTCACGCGCCTGCGCTCGAGGTCTTCGTAGGTCACGTCCGTTCCGAAGAAGGCATCGCCACGCTGGGCGGTCGATATCCGCCTCACCCGCTTCAAGGACGGGAGATAGACAAAGGCATCGTGGCTTCGATCGAAAGCCTCGATCGTGAGAACGCTCATGCCCCGCAAACGATCGGGCCAGACGATCTTGCCGAGCGAATGGACCCGCCCATCGATCCGCTTCGACACACCGCGAAGCCGGCGGCGAAGCTCGCGCTTCGACTTGTCACGCATCACCAGCTCGATATTGGCGATCGTGTCCACCTCGAAGCGATTGACAAACGCCCGCTCCAGGATGAGCTCCGGGCTCATATCGATGCCTGGATCAGCAGCTACATGCGGTGGCGGCAAGCCCGCCACGACCAGGAGCAGCGCGACGGCGAACTCTCGGCGGGGCGTTGATCGCAACATCACACCATCCAATCCTGCTGGCCGGAGCGCAAGACAACTGCGACACGAGATGCGGCGACGAAATTCGGCTCGGCAAGCTGTCGGTTCGTGCTTCCGACGATGCGAGCGGGACGTTGTCCGTTCATGGTCTCGGTCTCTGCGAGCTGCATCGTCGGCTCGAGGCGCTCCGATCAGCGCGCGCTCGTGAGCGAGATGCCATGCTTCTCGATCAGCCGATATACGGCGCCGCGGCTCTTGCCCAGATGCTCCGCGGTTCGGGAAACGTTTCCCCCCGTGGCCTGCAGTGTCTCGATCAGGTCGTCTCGCTCACGCAGTCCGTGGTGCTTGCGGATCGTCTCGAGGCTCTCTCCGAAATCGCCCATCAGCTCGGCCGGAAGCGCTCTGCGAATCTGGCGCTCACGGCAGAAAGCCACCGCTCGCTCGAGAAGCTGCTCGAGCTGGCGAATGTTTCTCGGCCACACCTGGGCGCGAACGAACTCGCGTGCGGACGGCGACAGCTCGGTCTGCCGGCCCATCGATCTGGCGATCTTCTCGACCAGCACGTCCGCGATCTCCGGTACGTCCTGGGACCGCTCGCGAAGCGGCGGGAGTTCGACGGGAAACCGCATCAGCAGCGGTCTGAGATAGTCGTGAAACGGCATCTGGGACAACAGCCTGAAGAGCGGGTGGCTCGAGGCGAAGACCCGCGGCGCCTCGCGAAACTGCCGCGCCTCGTATGCCTGGAGCCGCGCCGCCCAGAAACTCTGGCCTTCCGCCGAGAGACAATCGACGCCATCGAGGTAGACCGCCGCGGCATCGGGAGCGCCCATGGCCGGTTCGAACGCCGAGCAGTCGACAGTCGCCAGCACACCGTGGCCACTCGATCCGAGTTCGTGGAGCGCATGGACGACCGCATCGCGGCCCGTCCCCTCCTCACCGATCACCAGTACGGGTGTAGGCAAGGGTGCCAGACCCATCATCCTGGATCGAACCCTCTGCATGACACGGCTGGAGCCCGCGATCCGCCGATCGAGATCGGGCAGCGTCGGCCTGCCGTTGCGTTCGGCCACGGCCGTGTGGACCAGCCCGACGAGATCTTCCACCTCCATGTCCGCAGACGACACGAAATCGTCTGCGCCCGCCTTGAGGGCTGACACGGCCGCCTCCATCGATCCCCGTGCGCTGAACAAAATCACGGGCACATCCGAACGACGCCGGATGCGCGTGAGTAGTTCGTGCCCGTCGCTCCTCGGCATCACGAGATCGGTCACGACGACGTCGGGTTCATCACGGCAGAACTCTTCCCAGCCTTCGACTCCGTCACTGGCCTGCGTCACGGCGAAGCCCGCGTCTTCGAGCTCGGCCGCCAGTGCGCGCCGAGGGCGAGCGTGATCATCGACAACCAAGACGGTACCCGTCATCGCATCCTCCTGGCACAATCATATCATGCAAACGTGTATAGGTGGCAAGCGACTTTGACGGCTACCCTCCGGGCCTCAATGATGGCTGTACGAAAGTGTTCGTCGACGTTCGCGCCGGGTGTGGGCCAGCCGACTCACGGGCCGTCTGCGAGTCGAACTCCGTGTCAACTGCTAGGCGATTTCGAGCGCCCAGTCGGCCTTGGCCTGCTGCGACTCACCCTCACCCTCACCCTGCCCTTCACCCCCCGAGCCGCTACTCTCTGGGCTGCCCTCTCGCCCGGAGGTCCGAGCCCCGATGCCTCCCGCCCCACCCGACGTCGATCGCCTCTTCCGTGACCTGGCTCGAGCCGAGTCACTCGACCTGCGAGAGGTTTCGCTGCACTTCCGGGCGCTGCGAGGCAGAGTCGACGTGAACGAGGTGCTGAGCACGGCGGCAGCGCTTCGAGACGAGGGCGAGGTCGCGGTCGAGCGCCTGACGGCGGTGCTGGGCGAGGCTCTCGTCTTTCTCGCTCAGCCCGCGGACGTTCCAGCACTCGAGCGCTTCGTGCGCTGCCGGGAGCTCGGGCCCGAGCTGCGGGGCGAGGTGGCATTTGCGGCCTCCTGCCTCGGAGTCGAACCGGAGAGTTTGATCGACGATGACGACCCCGATGCGCCCGCCATCGCGATTGCTCCGCTGCGCGGCATGCTCGAGCACCTGGCCGACGGGGACGCGGGCCCCTGGCTCGAGGTCTACCGCAGCAGCGAGGGGCTCGATCGGGATCACCTGCTCGCGACCGTCGCCGTGGGCGTGGCGGACGGCATCCTGCCCGGGCCGCTCGCCCTGGCGCTGGCCCCGCTCTACGGCGCCGAGAAAGACGCCAAGCGGCGCGGCCAGCTCGTGGCGCAGCTCGTGGCCGATCCCAGCGAGGCGAGTGCCGACGCACTGGCGAGCTGGCGGGAGATCGCGCAGACGCGAATCGAACGAGACGAAATCCGCCGCGGTCTTCGCCGGCTGGCGCTGCAGGGGCATGGACCTCCGAAGCGCTCGAGACGTCGGACTTCAGCTTGGATGACGACCTGCGACGGTGTCGCCAACTACAATCTGGTGATCTCGCTGGAGGCTGCGGCGGGACGTGACATCAACCTCGTCTACCTTCTCAATCTCGACTCGGGCCTGCGTGATACGTCGCTGGTCCCCGTGCGCCGCGAGGAACTCGAACAGAGCAGCTACTTCGGTGACGAAGCAATTCTACGCGTCGACATCTCGCCCGGCGAGGCAGTCAAACGCGTGCGTGCCGCACTCGCGACCACCAAACGGCTCGGGATCGCGACACCCGAAGGTTTCAGTGAAAGTGAGCCATGGCTCGAGAAGGTGCCCGTACTCGGTCTGGTGTCGGCAGACGGCGCTCGCCTACGGGAGCCGGTGCAGGATCGCGCGGCGAGCGTGCAACCTGCGGAGGGGGAGGACTTCCTCTCGGAGGAAATCTTCCGCGGCTGGTACTGCGTCCCCGACCTGGACGCGCTGACGAAACACCTGTCCACGGAGACAGCGGAGCCCACGAAGACAACGGAGCAGAGTCCCGCCGACGCCCCGCAGCAAGCGGCCTTTCGAGAGGCTGTGGAGCGCGCCACCCTGCGCCGCTTCGAGCGCGAGGGGACGCCTGAGCTCTTCGCGCGCATGCTGGCACACCAAGCGGAGGTGCTGAACCGGCTCGGGCGCACCGCACAGGCCCAGGCGTGCGAGGCGAGCAGTGCAGACCTGCTCGGCGAGTCGCCGCTGACCTCGACATTCGGACGATGGCTCATTGGGCAGAGCACAGGCGAAGCGGTGGCCCGCATACGCGAGCGCGGCTTTGCGATGCCGCGCGGCGAAGCTCGCGGCTACTTGCGCGAGATGCTGGCCCCGGACGAAGCGCCAAGGCGCGCACACCTGATGCGCCTCGACCTGTGCGAGGCAGCTTTCGAGGCGGCGAGTCAGGCGCTCGATGAGCTGATGCCTCGTGAACGGCTGTCCAACGACAGTCTCGCGGGCCTCGCTGCTGCGGTGGCGGGCGATGCCCTCGAGATCCTCGGAAGACGCTCGGGTCGGCAGCGAAGAAAGCTCTTCACACGCGCCAACCGCGACGCGCTCGTCGAGAAGGCGCTGCGACGCGTCGCCAACAGCCCCGTGGCAGAGGAACACGTCGACCTGCTGGCGGGCCGCATGGCTTCGGCCATCGTCCTCTTCGGCCAGCAGATCTGCCACCCATGCCCGTGGCAGTGCATCGACGGCCTCGACGACCCGGCGGCAGATCTCTACTACCAGAACGCCGCCCATCCGGCCGAGCTCTCAGCGGGGGCGGATGATGCTTGCGAGGAAGAGAACGAGCCGACTCTGCTGAGCGAGGTGATCGATGTATTGGTCGCCTTTGAGGACCTCGGGCTCGCGTGCAACCATGGTGCCCAGCGCGAGCTGGAGGCGCTGTGCGACGAACTCGTGGCCGACGAGGACATCGCTGGGCCACTGCCGGAAATCGATCCGGAAGGCAATCGCCAGCTGGCCGAGCTCACGGGGCGTGCGCTCTGCGAAGCCGCTCAGCAGCTGCCAACGGTGCGCATGCCCCGAGATGCCGAGACGCGAGCGGCCATCGCGCGCTTCTCGGATGTCTGCGGGGACGTGCTCTCTCCCGAGCTCTTTGTACGCCTGCTCGACCGCACCCCGACGCCGAACCCCCTACTCGCCCTACTCCTCCGAGCGCGTCGTGCGCCGACATTGCAGGCGGCCCAGGACATGATGACAGCCGTCATGAACCTGTGGAATCACACGCCGCGCAGCGAGCATGGCGGCCAGACCCCCACCGGGATGTGGCAGAGACGCGATGCTGAGCACTGACGACCGCCGGCGACTGGTCCGCGGCACTGAGCTGGCCCTGACCTGGCATGCCGGACAGATGCGCAAGGGAAGCGACATCCCCTACGTGAGCCATCTCTCGCAGGTCAGCGGCCTCGTTCTCGAGCACGGCGGCGACGTCGGGCAGGCGATTGCGGGCCTGCTGCACGACGCTCTCGAAGACGCGGCCAGCGCGGACGAGCGGCGCGAGCGTGAAACGGTGATCCGGCAGGAGTTCGGCGAAGCAGTACTGGAAATCGTACTCGACTGCACCGACACGAGGGCCGGGGAATCGATCGACAGCAAGGCGCCGTGGAAGCAGCGCAAGAGCCGCTACCTGGCTCATCTGGCCGATGCGGGCGATCGCAGTCTGCTGGTCGCCGCCTGCGACAAGCGCCACAACCTACACGCCCTCGTCTGGGATGTTCGTGTGCAGGGATCCGGCTACATGGACAGATTCAGGAGCAACCCTGCCGACCAGATCTGGTACTTCACGGGCGTCGCCAAAGCCTTCAGCGGCCGCATCCCGAGGCGCCTCGAAGCCGAGCTGCGGGCCTTGCTCGAGGAGTTCAGGGCGCTGCTCGGCGGACCCTTATAGCGGCGCCCCCGGCTACTCGGACTTTCGGTTCTTGACCTCGCGGTAGAAGCGCACCAGGTACTCCGCCGCATTGGGATCGAGGTCGAACTTCAGCGTGGCCTCGTCGACGAGCGACATGATCCCGGCATCCGGCTCGTCGCGCAGTCTGTCCGACACGAAGCGGACGGCGCGCCGCAGCGACTCGCCGTCGGGATGAATCGAGCCCACGTGGTCCTCCTCGAGCCATGAGTTTCGCCCTTGCGGGCCGCGGGCGCGAGCCTCGACGGCGGCTGCTCGGCGGACCCTCGTGGGGCGCGGATGCCGGCCCCCCGAGAACGCCGAATCGGGCCGGCCACGACTTCGGCGCGCGGCCTCCTGAGAGCTACTCTCCCGCCCTTGCGACGGCGGCCAACAGATGGAGGAACCAGCCATGGCCCTGACCGACCTCACCCGTTCCGACAGCAAGATCGAGCAGATCGCCGAGCACCTCGACTCGCTCGAGCAGCCGACCCGGCTGCGGGAGACATACGCGCTCTCGGGCAAGGATCAGCAACGACTCTACGAGAAGGCGGCCGACTCGCCCGCGCTCGATCTCGAGTACTTCGTACCCGCCGGAAAGGCGGACTGCTGTGAGGTGATCCACTACGGCAAGAACAGTCAGCCGGCCGTGCGCATGTTCCAGAAGCGCTGGTGCCGACCGGCGGATCGGCCAGGCCAGCTGTGGGGCTACAACGAAACCATCGCGCGCCGGCTGATCGGCCCCGGCTACTTCGTGGCTCGCGAGACCGAGGGAGGCGGCACGGATCCTCGCGGTGCCGTCGTCGTCGACTACTTCACGGTCCCCGATGGCCCCGTGGCACCCGGCTGGCCCAGCGTGTGTCCCAATAGCAAGGGATTGCAGATGTTCGTCTACAACAACACACGCGACTATCTGCGGCGGGTCTCACGGCGTGTCTCCATCGGCATCGCCTACCGCAAGGAGTCGCGGATCATGGGTTACTTCGTGCTGTGCCGCGAGGCGTAGCGGGCGAAGCGGAGAGCGAGCGAGGCGAAGAGGGAGAGCCGTGTGGCCGGCGGGCTGCAGGCCCTGCGAGAGTGACCCGTTGTGGGCGGAATGCCCGCTTTGATTCGAACGAGGGGGTGAGAGAGCATGGCAAGACTCGACGGCAAGGTCGCGATCATTACCGGCGCAGCGCGCGGCCAGGGTGAGTGTGAGGCACGGCTCTTTGTCGAAGAGGGGGCCCGCGTGGTGATCGGCGATGTCCTGGATGAAGAGGGCCAGGCGGTGGCGGACGAGCTCGGCGATGCCGCGGTCTACATCCACATGGACATCCGTCACGAGCAGGACTGGCAGCGGGCTGTAGCGGCTGCCGGGCAGCTCGGCTCACTCAACATATTGGTCAACAACGCCGCCGTCACGCACTTCGCCTCCCTCAGCGATACCACACTGGAAGACTACAACCGGGTCATCTCGATCAACCAGGTGGGAACCTTTCTCGGCATGCGCTCGGTGATCGAGCCGATGAAGGCGAGCGGCGGCGGCGCGATCGTCAATGTCTCCTCCATCGACGGACTCCAGGCCAAGAATGGACTCGTCGCCTACGCGGCGAGCAAGTGGGCGATTCGTGGAATGACGAAGGTGGCCGCTCTCGAGCTCGGCCACTTCGGCATCCGAGTCAACTCCTTGCACCCGGGTGGTGTCGACACGCCCATGGGTAATCCGACCAACAGCGACATCGACCAGTTCTACAAGGACTACCCGATTCCGCGCTGCGGCAAACCCATCGACATCGCCCGCATGGCGCTCTTCATGGCCTCGGACGAGTGCTCCTACTCGACCGGATGCGAGTTCGTCGCCGATGGCGGCTGGCACGCGGGACAGATCATCAAGTGGCTGCCAGGAGGACACTGACGGAACGAAGCGGTGCGAAGCGCCTGTCTGTCCCCGCTTCTTCTGGACGGATCCCCGCCGAGGGGCGAGTGGACGGCCAGATCCAGAGTTCCGATGGGGCTCTCGCCTGCGCTCTACTCCGACTGCTCGGAGCCGTGATCAAAGCGGCCGCTGCGAAGAAACGCCACGACCTGGCGCGCCACCTCTTGCTCCCGCATGATGAAAGTGTGATTGGCCGCGACCAGGATGAAATCGGTGGCGCCCTCCAGCCGCGTGCTCTCTATCGTGACCGCGCCGTCGTCGGGCCCTGGCAGTAGAGCCGAGGCGATCGGGTTGATGCTCCGCGTGCCCGCGATGATTCCGAGCGGGTAGTCGGGCGGGCCAATGCGGTTCGGAAAGCTGCCCGGCTGCGTCCCGAGCTCACGCGCCGTGGGCCCCAGAATCGACTCGAAGATCGCGTTGCCGCCGATGCTGTCGACGATCTGACTTCCTCGATTCGGCGGGGCGATCAGCACGACGCGACCCAGATGCGCGGGGCGCGCTGTCTCGAGCTGCGCGCGCAGCAGGATTCCGCCGAGCGAGTGGGTGACGAAGTGCAGCGGACTCGTCCCTCGCGCGCAGCATCGCGACAGTGCAGCGTCGAGCCATCTCACGAGCGCCTCGGGCTCGTGAGCGGTAGAGGGATAATCGAGATTGTGTGTCTCAAAATCCAGCTCGCGCAGACGGGTCGCCAGCACCTCCATCGAGCGCGCGCTACGCGCGAGCCCGTGCAGCAGCACCACACGCTCGCGCTCGACGGAAGCCGAAGATGGCCGACGCTCCGGCACCGCTCGCCCGCCGGTCGCCGACAGCGCCAGCGTCGCGATGAACGCGACGACCAACAGCAACGATCGGGTGCAGCGAGAAACCCGGATGACCATGACCTCGTGCGAGAACTGCGCCACCGTATCCCCCCTCGCGATTCGTATCCGTACGAGTGTGCGACGGGGCGCGACAGGCCACAACCGGGTGAGCCATTCGCGCTTCCGGGCGCCATCGCAGCAGCGGCACTCGCGGCGTGGTCCAACCGCCTTCGTGTCCTATTCTCATGAGCCACACGCGAGGCGCTGGCTCTGGGCGCCAACTCGGAGGAAGAATGAACAGCTCGATTCGCAGGGCACGCCGAGACGACGGAGACTTCATCGCCTGGGTCGTGCTGACGGCGTGGCGCTCCCATCTCGAGCGTGGGCTCTGGGACTTCTTCGTGGACGGCGGCGAGACCGACTGCCTGCGCTATCTCGAGGCGCTGACGACGAGCGATTCGCCGCACTGGGCGCACTATTCGGCCTTCCTCGTGGCCGAAGTCGAAGGTGTGCCCGCAGCGGCTTTGGCCGGATACTTCGACGAGGAGCTCGGTATGCCCGCGCTACAGAAAGGTGCGGCGCAGGCCGACGAGCGGCTCGGCCGAACCCGCGAGGAGAGCGAGGCGGGGCTGAAACGGATCGCGCCAAGCTTCCTGATTGAGACACCTCACGAGCCCCGCGCGTGGATCATCGAGAACGTGGCGACGCGGCCCGAGTACCGCCGACAGGGGCTGATCGACGCCCTGCTCGCGGCGATGTTCGACGAGGGTCGTCGCCTCGGCGCCGTGCAGGCGGATATCGGGGTACTGATCGGCAACGATCCGGCTCAGCGCGCCTACGAGAAGGCCGGCTTTCGCGTGGTCGGCGAGAAGCGACACCCCGAATTCGAGGCGATCTGGGGCAGCCCCGGAGCGCGCGCGCTCAGCCAACCGCTCTGAGGGGATCGATTCGGGGCCGCGGCTCGCACGTGATCCGCCAAGCTTCTGAGGTCAAGCGAGGGCACCCGCTGGTCAATCGTCGTCGGGCAGCGGCAGCCTCAGCTCGAAGGTGGAACCCCGCTCCGAGCTCTCGAAAACTTCCAGGCTCCCGCCGTGCTCGTGCAGGATCCGGCGGCTGATCGAGAGACCGAGCCCGGTCCCCTTGCCCGCGCCCTTCGTGGTGCAGAAGGGCTCGAAGAGAGCCTTACGCATCTTATCCGGAATTCCGGGGCCCTCGTCCCGGATGCGCACCGCCACGCAGTCGCTCTGCTTCAGCAGCGCAATGTGGATGACGCCTCTGCGACCGGCCATCGCATCGGTTGCGTTCTTCAGGAGGTTCAGGAAGACCTGGTTCAGGGCGCGCGCATCCCCGCGCAGCAGGGGCAATTCGGCATCCGCCTCCAGCTCGATGCTGATCCCGGCATCGCGCAGGGCAAAGCTCATGAGCTGCAGAGCCGACTGGATGCCCGCTTGCAGATCCACGGTCTCCTCATGCGCGGCGCCGGGCCTCGCGAAGTCGCGCAAGTTGCCGACGAGGCGACTCGTGCGCTCGATGCCCTCTTCGATGATGCCCGCCAGCTCGCGCAGCAGATCTGCAGAGCAGTCGAAGTCGCGCTCGGTACACAGCTGGCGCAGCTTCTCGAGATGCACATGTGCCTCGGACGGGTCGCAGGACCCGAGCCCGACGATCTCGTGAACCACGTCTTCGATGTCGCCGAGACTCCCCGTAAGCGAGCGCATCGCATTGGCGGCAAAGTTGAGCGGGTTGTTGGCTTCGTGGGCCACGCCGGCCGCCAGCTCGCCGATGGCTGCCATCCGCTCGTTGCTGACGAGCTGGACCTGCGTCTCCTTGAGCTCGGTAAGAGCGCTCTCCACCCGCAGATTGGCCGCCTCCAGGTGCTTGTTCCGCTCCTCCACCTCGGCCTGGAGCTGGCGCACGCGCACAAGCGAGCGAATGCGGGCCAGCAGCTCCCGGGCGTGGAAGGGCTTGGTGATGTAGTCGTCAGCACCGAGTTCGAGGCCCTCGATCTTCATCGCGCGCTCGGCCTTCGAGGTGACGAGAACCACCGGGATACGGCTCGTCTCGGGCGACTCCTTGAGTGCCTGACATAGTTCAGTGCCAGACATTTCGGGCATCATCACGTCGGTGAGCACCACATCGGGTGCGCGCTCGCGCACCGACTCGAGCGCCTCGCGACCGTTGCGGGCCAGACGCACGCGAAACTCGCGTCCGAGCAGGTGATGAAGCAGACTGCGCATGTCGGCGTTGTCGTCGGCGACGACGATCTCGGGTAGGGAGCTGTCGGGTCCGTCGACGTCTTCCGGCTGCTGCTCGAACCCGGCCGCCGACTCGTGGCGGTCGACGCTGCGCTCCACGTCTGAGAGCTGGTAGCCGTCGACCTCGCGATGCTCCAGGTCCATCTCCGTCTCGAGTGAGTCGAGGGAGCGACCCGCCGTGAGCACGTGGCCATCCGGGGTCTCCAGGACGCACTCGTCGACCTCGCTGCTGGCCTCACCGGCCGGCAACCAGACGCACATCCGCGTGCCGTGCCCCGGGCCATCGCTCTCAGCCCAGATGCGCCCGCCGTGCAGCTCGACGAGCTCGTGGCAGAGCGAGAGGCCGATCCCCGTGCCCTCGTGCTTGCGCGTGCTCGACGCATCGACCTGTGCGAAACGGTCGAAGATGTGCTCGAGCTGCTCCTGCGGAATCCCTATGCCGGAGTCAACCACCCGCAGGCTCAGGCCGCCCTGCGCCCCACCGGATTCGAGCTCGACCCCGATGCGGCCGCCGCTGTCGGTGAACTTGAGAGCGTTCCCCAACATATTGACGAGCACCTTCTCGAAGGCATCGGAATCCGCTTGGATGAGCGGTACGTCGGAAGAGCAGCGCACCGCCAGCTCTATCCCCTTGCGCTCGGCCAGGGGCCGCGCGCCGTCGATCAGGTCTTCGGTCAGGCGCACCGGATCGAGGGTTGAGCGCCGAAGCTCGAGCTGCTGGCTCTCCAGCTTGGCCAGGTCGAGTAGGTTGTTTATCAGCTTGAGCAGCCGGATCGCGTTGGTTTCGGCCGTCTTCATGTACTGCCGCTGCAGCGCACTGATGTCGCCGAACTCGCCGGCCAGCAGGCCCTCGATGGGCGCCAGCGTGAGCGTCAGCGGGGTGCGGAGTTCATGATGAATGTTTGCGGTGAAGCGCGACTTGGCCCTGTCCATCTCCTCGAGGTGATCGCGCGCCTGCTGCAGCTCGCGGCGCTGCTGGAAGTCCTTGAAGCGCATCCTTTCGAGATAGATACAGCTCGCGACGCTCTCAGCGGCTGCGGAAAGCAGGAAGACAGCGTTCATGCGGAAGATGGACCAGTCGACCGGTCCGGCCTCGAATCCGGGGGCTGCCAGGAATGGCACCAGGATGACACCGCAAATCCCGGCCGCCTCCCTCCCGGAGAGCGGCAGGACCACGCCCATGCCCAGGAAGAGCAGCATGAGGCCCGCGAAGTAGCGACTCTCGGAGCCTCCGGTGGCGAAGATCATCGCCAGCATGGCCGCACCGAGCGAGAGGCAGATCGACCAGGCCGAGGCCCGAGGGAAGCGGTCACTGGCGAAGTAGATGCCCCCGAAGAGCGCGCTCAGTCCGAGCCGCAGCGCCAGGAAGAGCCGGAACTGCTCGGGAAAGGAGACGTAGTCGAGGGCCATGAAGGCCGTGTTGATGCCGAATGCGACGCCCACTCCCAGCCGGGCATAGCCGGGCAGACGCGCCGTGAGGAACTCGCGGCGGTAGGCGCTGAAGAGCGCGGAAGAGTCGGTCTGCGCAGTGGCCATCCCGTGCCCGAGAATCGGCTCAACTCTCGCAGTTCTTTAGGTATTGGGCCTACAACAGCGCCTCGGGCTACCGCCTGCGGAGCCTCCGAGGCGGGTTGCGCTCCGCCGGCAGCAGCGCCGGCAGCAGGCTCACGTCTGCCGCCAGGCACACGACCATGACGGTCGAGATCAGCAGCCCGAGATTGCGGATAAAGGTAAAGCCCGAGAGCCCAAGGAGCCCGAATCCGAGTGCAATGATGACCGTGGTGTAGGTCAGCGCGGGAAGATTGGGCTGCAACGCCTCGAGCAAGGCGTCTGCCCCGCGCAGCCCGCGCTCGCGAGCCTCGTGGAGGCTCGTGACGACGTGCATCGTGTCGTCCACTGCGATCCCCACCGCGAGGCTGCCCACCATGACCGTGCCGGCGTCCAGCTTGATCTCGGCCAATCCCATGAAGCCGAAGACGGCGATCACCGGAACGGCGTTGGGGACCAGAGCGATGCCGGCCAGGGCGGGGCGGCGGAACACCAGCCAGAGCACGAGGCCAATCGCGAGGATGGCGATCGCAAGCCCTCGGATCTGGCCGAAGGTAATCTCGTCCTCTGCCCGAGCGAACTCGAACATCGTCCCCGTACCACGCGCCTCGAAGCCGGGTACGGCGTACTCGGCCCACCAGGCCTCTGCGGCGGCGACAACGGCGCGAAGGGCACCAGAGCGATTGTCGTCGACCCGCAATACGATATTGGCGGCACTGCGGTCGTCGGTCACGAGATCGCCGAGTGAATCCACCGACTCGAGCAGCAGCAGGTACTGCTCGATCAGCGCCCGAGTCTCTGGCAGCGGAAGCCCGGCATCGTTCGTGAACCCGCCGTGTATCTGCCGCAGCGGGTCCGCCAGCGATATGGCCTTGCCCACCTCGGGGAGCGATTCGAGGTGGGAGGCCAAACGGTCCAGCGCATCCACGAGGTCGGGGTCAGTAACCGGGCGCCCGCCCGTGGATTCGATCACGATGTTCACGGGGCTGATGCCGGAGAGCGCCTCTCGGATCACGTCATAGTCGTCGCGGGGGCGGGTGCCGGGCGGAAACCAGCTCGTGGCGTCGGTGGCCGCGTCGAGCCGAGCCAGCCCGAGAGCGAGCGGCAAGATGGCGAGAAGCCATGCCAGCAGCACCGCAGCACGCCGTCGCGTGGCCAACCGGACCAGAGTGTCGCAGGCGGACCCCTCGAGGAAGCCGGCGAACCGCGGGCGCAGGCGGGGCAAACGCCGCAGCCCGAGACACGCGGGCAACAACGTCACGCTGGCGGCCAGCGTCGCCAGCACCCCGACCGCCCCATAGCCGCCGGCCTCGCGCACGGCGTCGATGCGAACGGCTCCGATGGAGGCGAAGCCGATGGCAGTCGTAAGACCCGAGAGCGCGACCGGCAGCGAGACGCGAGCGAGCGCGGCGCGCAGCCCGGTGAGCTCCCCCTCACCCTGGGCTGCGGCGAGCACGTGCATGGCGTAGGCGCAGCCGAGCGCGAGCACGATCGAGGGCAGGATCATCGTGATCAGCGTGATCGAGACGCCCATGGCACCCATCAGGCCGACCATCACGACCGTCCCGAACAGGCCCGCTGCAAGCGGCAGTAGCATGGCGTAGAACGAGCGAAAGACGATCAGCAAGAGGGCGGCGATCACGCCAATCGTGAGCGGAACGAGGGCAAAGAGCTCTTCACGCGTCTGTGTATTGATCTCAGTACGAAACACGGGAACGCCGGAGACCCAGGAGCGGGTCGGGTCGATTTGGCCTCGCACGGTCTCGACCAGCTCGAGGAAGCCGTCACTCATGCCGGCCTCGAGCAGCAGGTTCACCGCAAAGATGCGGCCGTCATCCGATACCAGATTGCGGGGCGCAACTCGATCGGCCATCACCTCCGCCGCGAGCCTGCGGCGCGCGGCTGCAGTCTCGGGAACACCGCCGGCCAGCGGGGGGTCGAGCTGGAGCGCGCCGTCGGGTGTGACGCGGATCAGGGGCACCGTCTCGAGGCTGTCTACGCGCCGCACTGAATCGATGCCCTCGAAGAGCGCCGACAGACGCGCCACCTCTGAGAGGGCAACGGGATCCCAGGGCTGCTCTCCGGCAATCGCCACGACCAGCATTTCTTCACCGCCGAAGAGACTCTGGCTGTACAGGTGATAGGCGTAGGCGGGATCGCCGCGGTCAAGAATCGAGTCGGTGGAGGTGTCGATGCGGAGCCCGAGTGCCCCCCATCCCGCCAGCAGCAGCACGAGCGCCCACCAGGCCAGGGTGGCGCGCGGGCTCGCCAGCGCCGCGTCGGCGATTCGCGCCGGCAGTCGGCGAAGCCCCGCGAAGGGCGTCATCGGGGCTCTCTCCTGTTCCGGCAAGGTTCAGTCGCCGAACTCGAGACGCCGCAGGGTCATGCGGTAGAGATTGAAGACGCCCGCGTTGTAGCCCTTGATCCCGCTCGACAGGAAGCTCTCGTACTCGACCGTTCGCCTCTCTCCCACCAGCGCGACGATCGCCTCACGGTTGTGGCGGATCTCGTCGAGCCATACGCGTCCCGTCTGGCTGTAGTCCTGCGGATCATTTCGCAGGCGCACGAGCTCGAAACGCCGCTCCATCGCCTCGACGAGCTCGACCAAGCGCGGCAGGTCCGACTGGGGAAAGATCGACGCGAGAGCGCTGGCCCGGAAGCGCCCCATGCCGTAGGCCATGGTCTGGAGCGATAGGGAGCCGCCGGGACGCAAGAGCTGGCGACAGCGGTCGAAGAAGTGGCGATAGATCTCGATGCGCTCGTCGCTGGGCGTCTCGGGGCGTGCGAAGTGCTCGACCGCTCCGATCGAGATGATCGCGTCGTAGGGCTCCTCGGGCGTGTGATCGGCCCAGCCCTCGAGCCGCACCTCGACGTTGCTCAGAGGCCGGGATTCAGCGTACTTCGCCTGGGCCTCGCTCAACGTAATGCCCACCGCGCGTCCGACGCCGTGGACGGTCGTAAGACGCTCCAGCAGCGAGCCCCAGCCGCAGCCGATGTCGAGCACGCGGGGCGCACCGGCGGCCCGAGCCTGCTCGATGTGGTAGTCCAACTTGTGGGTTTGCGCCTCGGCCAGCGAGCTCGCGTTATCCCAGAGTGCACATGAATAGGTGAGGGTCGGGTCGAGCCACAGCCGATAGAACTCGTTGCCCGTATCGTAGTGGGCTCGAATCGCCTCGGCCGAGGCGCCTGTCTCTCGTCCAGTGCCAGTCATCAGAACTCCTTCTCCGGGGGGCATGCACTACCGCGGCGCGCGACGAGGAAGAGCCAGGCCTCGCTCTCGTCACGCTCGATCTTGAGTTCGGCTGTCGAAGCGAAGTCTCGCGCGAGGTCGAGCAGCTCACTCTCCGTCCGGTAGATCATCGTCCAGTCCAGCACGAACTCGGGCATCCAGCGCACGTCGGGTGCAGCGGCGGCATTGCCGACTACGAGCCGACCACCATCGCGGATCAGCTCGAAACAGCCGTTCATGAGCGCACGCCCCACTTCGTCTCCAAGGTAATCGAGGAGCCCGGCCGAGTAGATCATGTCGGGCTCGCCCAGCTCTCTCTGCAGCGCCGGCATGGCGAAGAGCTGTGCGAAGGAGATGTGCCGACACAAGATGCGAACCCGCCCCCCATGCGGCAAGGCCGCCTGGTGGAGATCCTCGTACGCGAAGGCCAATGCCTGCTCGTCCTGGTCGATCAGCGTGAACTCGATGGCGGGCCCGGGTGGCGTCGCAGCGAGGTAGTCCACCACCTCGCGCGCCGGCCCGGCGCCGATGCTCACGATGCGCGTGTCGCCCTCGCGATGCGGCGAGACCTCGGCAACGCACTCCTCGATCTGGCGGATCAGGAAGCGCTTGCGCACCGCCACCGTAGAGGCCAAGCGCTCCTCGTGGCCGAGCTGATCCATCAGCCGGGCGAAAAGCGTCTCGCCGCGGCGCTGTCCATCGTACATCCAGCTCATGGCCAGATAGTCGCCGGGATAGCCCTGCGGCTTCACGTAGGTGCGCCAGATCAGCGGTGAGTCACGCAGCGCTGAGGTGAGCAGGGTCTCCGTATAGCGCTTGGAAGCCGTGAGCGCTTCACCTTGCACGATGGAGCGAGAGGCCTCGTTGGCAGTCGCGCGGATGGCGCGCCACTCGGCTCGCATGCGCTCCTCGGCGCTCGCCTCGGTCTCTGCGAGACGCTGCGCCTGACCGGGCTCCTCGGACCCGCGCAGCTGGCGCTCGCGCTCGTCCAGCAGCTTGCGCCAGTGCTCGACGAAGATGCGGGCCTCGCCGCAAGCGGCGCGATACACGGTCGGAACGGCGCGGTACACGTCGAGTCCCTTTGCCGCGGAGGCCTCGAAGTCGAGCCGGTCGTGCAGCGCCCGCAGCTTGCTCGTAATCACGTGGTCGTCGAGGAAGCGCAGCGCGATCTTGGTCCAATCCCCGGCGAGCTGGTGCCGAACGATCTCCCCCTGCGCGGCAAAGGCGGCCACTCCTGCAATCGAGAGACGAACCGGAAGACGGGCGCCCGCCTCGGGCTTTGGATCACGCGCCCTGGCCAGGTAAGAGAGCCCCGTAGCGCTCAGGTCGTACAACCGCACGGTGTGCTCGCCCACCTGAAGTGCCGGCGCGATGCGCGTGAGCAAAGCGCGGGGGCGAAGGCGCTGGGCGCGATAGTAGATCGTAGAACCCTGCGCGCCTCTGAGGTTCTCGTAGCTGCGCGCTGGAGCAGAGTGCGGCGGACTGAGCGACACGGAGCAATCCTCAAGTAGTGGGGGCAAGATCCTACAGCAAGGGGATTCTATCGTTTAGACGTAGATATTTGCAAGCAGGGAAATCCCCGGCGAACTCCCCAGTCGCCGAGCTGAGAATCACCAGTTCGATTCAGTCCCTATGGCATGGCGAGGTCTCGCTGTCACTCGATTCGATTCTCACCGGCCTGTAATGATCCGCACTGATCGCTGACGGCATCCCCGGGCAGGGGGCGATGAGTGGGTGAAGGGGGGAGACCACGTTTCGACCCACCGCTCGCCCGCAGCGTCGGAATGGATCTTCGATGTGCCCAGACCGAAGGAACTCCGCAACAACGCCATTCGGCTACAACAGGCACTCGGCGAGCACTTCGAGCGCTTCGGGCGAGGCGCCTCCGATCAGCATGTCACTGACGCCGCACGTCTTCCAGATCTGTGCCCGATCGGCAATGCGCTCCCTTGATCCCACCAGCGCAACCTCGTCGACCAGTTGGTCGGGCACGGCGGCCATCGCCTCCGCCTTCTTGCCGTCCAGGTAGAGATCCTGGATCACAGCGGCCGCCTCTTCGTAGCCGAGTCGAACCGCAAAGTCGTTGTAGAGGTTCTTCGTCCGCGCACCCATCCCGCCGATGTAGTGCGCCAGGAGCATCTTCGCCGGAATTCGACACTTTTCAAGGTCGTCCCCCAGCAGGCAGAGGACGAAGGGCGCAACCGAGAAGCTGCCGAGACTCTTGCCGTCACCCGCCCTGGCAAAACCCTTTTCGAGATGGGGCAGCACCAGATCCATACGCTGCGGACTCAGCCACGCCGGAATGAGACCGTCCGCCACCTCGGCGCTGCAGACGAGACCGTTGGGACTGATCGACGCTGTGTAGATCGGAAGATCCTTCCTGGGGTGGAAGATCGTCTTGAGCGGCTTCCCCAGACCCGTCGTCCCCTCACCGGTGATCGGGATGCAGTAGTGCTCCCCCTCGTGCACCAGCTTCTCTTCGCGAGCGAAGATCTTGCGCATGATCGAGACGTACTCGCGCGTCCGCGCCAGCGGCTTGCCATAGGGCACGCCATACCAGCCCTCGGCAACCTGCGGCCCCGATGGGCCCAGCCCCAGGATGAATCGACCCCCGGAGAGCTCGTCGAGCGTCATGGCCGTCATCGCGGTGAGGGCGGGCGTGCGGGCGGGCATCTGCATGATGGCCGTGCCGAGACGGATCTTCGTAGTCTGGGCGGCAATCCAAGCCAAGGGCGTTGCGGCATCGGCTCCCCAGGCCTCCATCGTCCACACCGAGTCGAAGCCCAGATCTTCTGCCAGGCGAATCAGATTGATATCGATGTTCAGGGTCGATCCGGGAAAGCTGGTGATGAGACCGAGTCGCATGGGGAGACCTCCTGTGGGTTCGGCAAGATTCGGCGAGGGTGTAGCGAACACATCCGCCCGGAGACACGCGACACGACCTGGACCCCGGCGCGCGCCCGGTTCAGCCGCGGCGAATAGCAGCAATGCCACTACGCCCGCTGCGACCGGACAGTCGGGAGCCGAATCGCCGTCAGGCGGACGTGGCGATACCGCCCGTGCACCCGCGGGTGCTGCAAGGCTCAAGACGAGAAGCGCGCGGGGCGGCGAGATCCAGCCGTGTCGCTGCGCGGCGTGCCCGAGGGCATTCCGACGGATGACGGATGCGGGCGCGAACCGCCTCGGCTACTCGGCCCAATTGCGACAGCCGAGGAGGGGCACCTAGGCATGAAATCCGTGACCACGACGGTCTTCCTGGCCCTGGTGACGCTGCTGGTGAGTCTCGCGTCCCCCATTGCCCCCTGCCACGCATCGCTGGTCGACAACGGCGACAACACAGTGACCCAGACCCGCGCGGACGGCACGCGTCTCATGTGGCTCAGAGATGCCAATCAGGCCGCGACGACTGGCTACGCCGCCTACGGAACAGTCAGCCAGTACTGCGTCACACCCAATCCAGTCACCTGCTATGCCATCTCCCCGCAGGTCGGGATGAGCCACGCCAACTCCCTCGTCTGGGCCGACACGCTCGATTTCGCCGGCCACACGGACTGGCGAATGGCCAGTGCCCTCGACCCGGACGGCACCGGCCCCGTCGTCGGCCTCGTCGGTCAGGGGGCGACGGGCGAAATGCTCAACCTCGTGGCGACCGAGGGCATCTCGGTCAGCGCCCCCGGGCCCTTCAGCAACATGCAGCTGTCTTACTGGACCGGAAGCTCGGGAGTCGACGTCGATGACGGCATCTGGAACTTGCTGGCGGGCTCCAGCTCTCAGTCCATCTTGCAGCAGAAGCTCGTGGTCGTGGGACCGGACGCGTGGGTTGAGAGAAGGTTTGCCGCCTGGGCGGTGCGCGACCTTCCGCCCGTCGCCCAGCCAGCCGTTCCGGCCGTCTCGCCGCCGGGGCTGATGGTGCTCGCACTGCTTCTGGCTCTGGCCGGCACGGCGACGGTTGCGGGCCTTCGCGCAAAGACATCCGCAGCACCACTCGCGTCCACGCGGCATCGTGCGTAGAAGCCCCGCAGGCTCACGTATGTTCGATCGCGACCACGCGGCCGAGATCGAGCAGCACCAGGCGTAGCCGGATAGCAGAGGCGGGCAGCCCCGTCTGTGCGGCGATCACGCGCCCGTAGATCTCGAGCTGCGGCCGGTAGTGCTCGACGCGGTCCGCCAGGTCGTGCTCGCTCAGGATGTCCGTCTTGTAGTCCAGCACCTCCGCCCAGACGACTTCACCGCCGCGCCGAGCGAGGACGAGTCGGTCGATGAAGCCACTCCACAGCTGCTCCTCGCCGGCATCGTCCTGCAAGACCAGCGAGAAGGCATGCTCGCTCCGCACCTCGAGTGTGACGTCGGCGGGTGCGCCGCAGCCCTCTCGCGAGAGGGCTGCTCGTACAGGCCCCGCCTGCAATGCAGCCGTCAGAGCGTCCAGGGCCTCGCGCCGCCTCTCGGGGTCCGGCTCCAAAGAGGCGCCAATGTCGAGCGCGCGCGCCTCGTCCAGCTCGAAGTCCTCGATCCACTCCAGCGCCTCCAACCAACCGTGGATCAGGGTTCCGCGCCTGGCGCCACGCTTGTCACGCAATAGGGACTCCGCCCGGACGAGCCGGCCGCCCTCCTGTGCCGAGGGACTGCGGCGCGGGAGCGTGCGCGGACGAACGCCGGCAGCGAGGCCGAGAGAGGTGAGGGCGAGCCCGGCGTCTCCCCCCTCGCCCGAATCGTGCGCAAGATTCTCGGCCCAGCCCGCGCCCGACGCATTGCATGCATGCGACCAGATGACGCCTGCCGCGTCGGCAGCGTGCAGCTCGTCTTCGGGCAGCGCGCCGCGCACGAAGTCCGCTACGCAGGGGATCTTCACCTTCTTGTCGGAGTCGCACACGGGCACGATCAACTCGAGGCGACGCCTCGCGCGCGTCATAGCGACGTAGAGGTTGCACAGCCCATCCTCGAACATGCGAGCCGTCGTCGCGTCGTAGATGGCCTTCAGCCTCTCGTGCGCGACGAGGTAATCCTTCTTCGGCGACACCGAAACTGTTTCGATGAAGCCATCGGGGCGAGGCCGATCGACCAGCAGACCCGAGCGCTGTCCGACGAACCTCTTGTGCAGCTCGGGCAGGATCACCGCGTCGAACTCGAGCCCCTTGGCCCCGTGGATGGTCATCACCCTCACCCGTGCCCCACCGGGCGATTCGACGCGCTCGCTGCGAACGTGATCCACGAAGTCCGAGGGCCGCAGACCCGCTCGCGCATCGAACGCGAAGGCGAGCTCGGAGAGCTGATCGAAGCGCATCTTGTTCCAAGTCGACCAGCTGTCGTCAGCGCTGACGTGGCCCGCGATCTCGCCGCAGAACGCGCCGAGACCGTCGGCCACGAGCCGAGCCCGAACGTTCCGCGCCAGCGCACGTCGGCGCTCAGGGCTCGCATCCCGTGGAAAGTCGAGGTAGGCGCCCAAGCGCGAGCTGGCAACGTGAAAGGCGGCTGCACTGTCGCTGGGGTGGTCGGCCAGGTGGAGGAGCGAGATGAAGGCGAGTACGGCCTCCGAGTCCGTCAGCTCGTTGCCGCCCTCTCCGCTGGCGTCGATTCCGCTCTGGCGCAGGCGGTGAATGAGTCCGGCGATCTGTCTGCGCTCACGCATGAGAATGCCGATCGTGGCGCCCGGCGCTTGCGCCGCGATCAGGACCACGCGCTCGACGACGCGGGTAAGCAGCGGGTCGGCAGCGCCTTCCTCGTCATTTCGCGACCCGGCTTCAACCACGAACACGGACCCGGGCAGATCCCTCGCAGCGACGTGCCCATGGAAGTCGCCCGCCCAGCGCTGAGCCCCTGGCAGATAGGTCGCCACGTCTTCGTGCGCGAGAGCCGGGTTCCGCTGCAGGTGCGAGAAGACGCGGTTCACCGTATCGAGGACGACATGCGACGAGCGGTAGCTGGTGTGGATCTCCTCGGGCTCGAGACCGGGCAACAGGCTGGCAAGCCCGGCCAGCAGGCGTGGCTCGGCCTGGCGAAAACCGTAGATCGACTGCTTGACGTCGCCGACACAGAAGAATGTGCGCTCGCCCGTTCCATCCGCCACGATCTCGCTCGCGATCTTGTGCAGGATGCGCCACTGCAGGGGCGAGGTGTCCTGGAACTCGTCCAGAAGCAGGTGATCGATTCTGCTATCGAGCCGGAACCACATGTCCAGCTCGCGGGCATCGATTGGCGTCTCCGATGCCGCGCGCGGCGACAGAGCCAAGGGCAGATCGTCGAAGCGGTACGACCCTCGGTCGAGCTTGAGGTCCGCGTAGGCGGATTCGAAGCGCTCCATCAGCGCGCGTGCCGCACGGTTACGCGCGCGAAGCGTCGCGAGGAACTCGCAGGCCGCGCGACGGACAATCGGGGCCAGCGCCTCGGCGAGCGGTTCCGGCATGGGCTTGCGCGAGTACACGCGTCCCGGTGTCAAGAACGCCTTGCCAAGACCCTTGCCGAGGATGCCGTTCCAGGCCTGCTCCTCGGTGGCCTTCACCAAATCATGCACTGCGTTGAGCCAGACCCGGTTGGGCTTGCCCTTGGCCGTCGTCGGAAGTTCCGCCTCACGAAGCGCTGCAAGCGCTACCGCAAGATCCTCATCCGACGGCCTCGCGCCGGGATCCACACGTTGCCATGCACGCGCCTCGCTCTCGAGAAATACCGGCCGCATCTTGCCCGCGTAGTCGAGCATCTTCTGGTGGACGCCGCGACCGATGCCACCCGAGTCCAAGTCCCGCAGCAGCTCGATCGTATCCTCCTTGGGAGTCTCCTCGAGAACCTCCTCAATAGCCGCGGCCTGCAGTACCCGGTCTTCCGCCAGGCTCGAGACTCCCCAGTCGGGCGGAAGCTCCAAATCGAGGGCGAAGAGCCGCGCCAGCTGAACGAAGAACGAGTCGATGGTGCGCACCTGCAAGGTGTCGAAGCTACGCGTCAGTTTGCAGAGAAGAGCGTGGCAACACTCGGGTGTGAGGTCGGAATGGCCGAGCGCCTCGCTCAGCTCCTGAAACTGATCGCTGTTCTCCGTTGCCTCGACGAGCCTGGAGAGAACCCGGTCCAGGATCTCTCCCGCCGCCTTGCGCGTGAACGTCGTGGCGAGAATCCGCTCGGGTGCCACACCCGCAAGCAGCAAGCTCAGGAACTGATTGGTGAGCTGGTACGTCTTGCCGGAGCCCGCGGAAGCAAGGATGAGCCTGTGGCTGGGAAGGTTCATGCTTGCGGGTCCCCGGCGATGACGCCGACTCCACCGATGGCGGCCAAGATCGGGTCGCCCGGCGTGAAGCCATCGTCGCTGAAGAACTCGCGCCGGCGAATCCGTCGCACGACGTCGCGAGCCACCTCGAGGGCACTCTCGACCCCCTCCGCGAAGGTCTCACCCTCGTCCTCGCCATGCGACCAGCGAGCGATGCCATCGAATCCGATCTCAGCGATGTCACGCGGCAGCGCGATGTAGCCGACTTCCGCGGGCTCTGCGTCGCCGAGCAGCTCGACCGCCAGGAAGCAATACAACGGAAGCTGCAGATCGATCCATTCCCCGTTGCGCCTGCGGTGCTGGCGGATCGGGCTACCGACGGTCTCGCCGGTCTTGTAGTCCCAGATGGCCCACTCCTTCGTCTGCGGGTTGTAGTCGATTCGATCGATACGACCGGTGAGACGGATCGGGACCCCGTCCACCGGAAACACGACGTGGCCCGCCGCAGGCGCCCACTCTACCTCTCGGATCTGCCACCCGACCGCCCGCCGCTTCGCCTGCACGTCGGCGAAAGCGCCGAGGCGATACGCCAGCTGCTCGAGCTGCAGGCGCACGGCCGGCAGCGGATGCCGGCCGTAGCTTTCGGCGCCGAGCGCATTCAGTGTGTCGAGCAGGAACTGCCTGATCTTGGCCTCGTCGCACTCGTCCCGTGCCTGCTCGTCTTCCCCGAAGCGCTGCAGTACGCGGTGCGCGAGGCTTCCGAAGCGCATCGGATCCAGCTCGCGCGCGCGGTCGTCGAGGCTCTCCAGCTTCGCGATCTTCTCGAGGTAGAACTGGTACGGCGATGCCAGGTAGCGTGCGAACGCGGTGGCGGAAATCGACTCGAACTCCCCCTCCTGTTCCAAGCGCGGCAACTCACGCGCGGCCCGCACTGAAAGCGACACCGGCGAAGCCGCCCGCTGCGAGCCGCCGAGGAAGCGCTTCACACGCGGCACCACGTCGCAAGGCGCGCAGTGAAAGACGATTCGACTCGGCACCTGGGGATCGCCCGCGGCGCTGCGGCGCCCGGTGATGAAGACCACCCGCTCACGCGAGCGCAGCAAGAGCTCGCTCGCGTAGAGGTCACGCGCGAGCCGCTTCTGATTGTCGACGATCCCGAGACTCTGACGAAGCCGGTTCGGCAGGTACGCGTCCCCGAGTACGGAATCGGGCACACGCCCATCCTCGAAGCCCGTGACGACGAGGGCGGGGGCGTCATCGAGCGCGAGCTCGAGCCAGCCGAGCATCTCGAGCGTCGGCTCGTCGCGCCGCGGGGCCAGCGGCGGAACCTCGTCGCCATCGACTGCCCGCAGCAAGAGCAAGATCCCCGCCGCGACATCGCTCACGGGAGCAAACGACGGCGGCAGACTCTCGATCTCGCTCAGCGCTTCGCCCAGCCGCGAAAGGCTCCCGATCAGCACGCGATCCGGCTCCTCCGCGGGGTCCAGCTCGCAGCCGCCGTAGACGCGCTGCAAGACCTTGCGCAGCCGCGGGACCAATGCGGCCAGCGAGCGCTCACCCTCTTCGAGCAGAGCCCCGAGTACGTCTCGAACCGCACGCCACACGCGCGCCATATCCGCGGCCAGGCGTCCGTCGCGTGGGTCGCGCGCGTCCGCCAGCCAGCGTCCGTCGACCCGCCGTGGCAGATGCGCGTTGTGGTATCGGTCCACGAGCTCCACGGGCTCGAGACTCGCATCGGTGTCGCAGAGCGCCGCCTCGAAATCGGGATGGCGCACCAGCTCCGCGAGATCGACAAAGCGACGGCGCGCTACGAAGCGCGCCACGGCGGCGAGCAACGCGGCGGGACGCGTGCGCGCCATGGGCGTCCCAGCCGCGTCCCGCACCGCGACACCGCACTCGCTCATCACGGATTGCAGGTACGGCGCCACCTCGCGGTCCGCCAACCCGATGCTGATGCTCTCGGCGGCGTAGATTCCGTCCCAGCCGGCGATCACGCGGGCTGACTGCCGCGCCTGGTCGGCCGGGCCGTCTACGACGAACCACTGCGACTCAGCCTCCAAGCTCGTTTCACGCGACTCCCACGCCTCGGGAATCAACGCGCCGTGCGCATCGAAGGAGTCCGCCCGCTCGCTGGGCGCAAAGACGAGCGCGGTGACCGGGACCGCGCACAGGTCCAGCGCACCGCGCAGCAACGCGTTCATCTCCGAGACACCGATCAGTACGACCTCGCGGACAGCGCGGGTCTGCTGCGATCGAATCGCACGCAGCCGGCCGAGGTGTGGATCGATGAAGCCGGCGTCCTCGATGAGATCGACCATGCGCGCCTGGGCGGCCGCGAGCGCCTGCCAGCGGCGCTGCTCACCATCGAGGGATGCAAGCACGACGTTCTTCGCCACGTCGGCGAATTCCAGGCCCTCGGCCGCCACCTCGCCGAAGAGTCCTCTCACCTCTTCTGCAAGACGCATCCACCCCGCCAGATCGTCCCGTCGCGGTGCGTGCGCAACGATTCGTGAGAGCATGCCGGTGTCGAGGCCGACCAGCGCCTCCTTCCACGCGAGCGTCCGCACCAAGCGACCGGCCGGGGTCCCCTTCACCGCGAGGAGCTCGTCACTGGCCAGTCCGGCGGTCACCACCTTGGGCGGCTGAAACCGGGGGCCAGACCAGCGGGCGATACGCTCCCCCAGAATGCGCCCACTGCGCGCACCGGGGAGTGCCACGAGCACGCGGTCCATGGCCGGTCCAAAGCGCTCGACGAGCCACGCCGCCGCGCGCTCGAGCGGCATCTCGTCCCAGCCCAAAAACTCCCGGTCCATCCCTCACCTCTGGAAACGCGTCCGCCGCGAAGTAATCTGGCGCGAGAATACTGGCCTCGGCAAGCCACCCGGAATCGCCCAGTCGCCGCCACCTGCGGGCTCGAGCGAACCGGTCGGCCGTGCTCTTGGGGGCCGACCGACAAAATGATACAGGGCCATGACCGATCCGGTCGCAGGTCGCATGCCGGCAGCCTGAAGAAGCGCGTCCCCACGCTCCTCAGCGGGGTGGTCGATCCTGCATCCGAATGGCGTGAGCTCGGTGTCGGCAATGAGCTTGGCGTGCCACGTGCGAAGAGGCGGGAGCAGAGCGCGCAGTAGGATCGCGGGCCGAGAGTGATATAGTCGGTGCTCATGTCACGTGAAATCGAGCGCCGAGAGTTTCTTCAAGCCGGGGCTGCCGCGACATTGGGCCTCGGCGTGTTGGGGTTGCCCGAACCGGGCTGGACCGCACCCGAACGATCGCACGGGATCCAGAGCTACAAGGTGCTGGGACGAACCGGCTTGCGCGTCTCCGACATTTCTTTTGGCTCCTCGCGCACCACGGACCCCGCGCTCGCGCGCTACGCCTTCGAGCGCGGAGTCAATTTCTTCGACAGCGCTCAGAACTACAAGGACGGCCAGTCGGAGCGGGGCATCGGCGAAGCGTTGCAGGGTCATCGCGATGAGGTCTTCCTCACCTCCAAGGTGAAGTGCGGCGCGAAGACCACACGCGACGAGCTGATGAAGGCCTTGGACGGGAGCCTCCGCCGGCTTCGCACAGATCACATCGACATCTACTTCAACCACGCCGTCAACGACATCGATCGGCTGCGCAACGAAGCATGGCCTGAGTTCGTCGAGCAGGCGAAGCGGCTGGGGAAGATCCGTTTCACCGGCGTTTCGGGTCACGCCGGACGACTGGTCGAATGCCTCGACTACGCGCTGGACCACGACCTGGCCGACGTGATCCTGTGTGGATACAACTTCGGCCAGGATCCGGCCTTCTACCAGCGCTTCATGAGTCGCCTCGACTGGGTGGCGGTGCAGAGCGACCTGCCACCGGTGCTCGAGAAGGCACACCGGAAGGGCGTTGGCGTGGTTGCGATGAAGACGCTGCGCGGCGCGAAGCTCAATGACATGCGACCCCATGAGAAAGGGGGAGCCACCTTCGCCCAGGCGGCCTTCCGCTGGACGCTTTCGAACCCGAACGTCGATGCGCTGGTCGTCTCGATGACGAGCCAAGAGCAGATCGACGAGTACGTGGCCGCCTCGAGCGGGCCGGCGCCGGCGGGCGCAGAGCTCGATCTGCTGGAGGAGTACCTGCTGGCAAACCGGGGCCACTACTGCGAACACGGCTGCCAGACCTGCCACGAGGCTTGTCCGAACGGCGTGGCGATCGGCGAGGTCCTGCGCACCCGCATGTACGCTGTCGACTACGGGGACCTCGCCTACGCGCGCGAGGACTACGCGCGGTTGGGCGCCGGCGCCTCGGCCTGTACGCGCTGCCGCGAGAAGGCCTGCCTTGGACGCTGCCCCGGCGGTCTGGCGGTCGGACGGCTCACGGAGTCGGCCCATCGGATGCTCGGCTAGCCCGGATTATTCATGAAGGTTCGTAGCGAGGCCGTGCAGATGACGTTCTGGGGCGAGAAATCGGGGTTTGGCCACGGAGGCGTACTTGCAGTACGTCGAGTAGCCAAACTCCGATTTCTCGTTCCAGAACGAGCAGA
>JAJDAO010000099.1 GCA_029261835.1 Deltaproteobacteria bacterium
GCCGACTCCTCGTCGTCCACGGCTCGTCTGACGACACCGTCATGTGGCAGAACACCATCACCTTCCTGCGGGCGTGCATCTACACGGGCGTCGAGGTGGAGACGATGATCTATCCTGAGCAGAAACACGGCCTGCGTAGCAAGGCGTTCACCCACTTCCTGAAGAAGATGACCCGGTTCTTCGATCGCGAGCTGAAGCCCAGGGCGCGTCCCTAGCTACGCAACCATTCCGGATCGCAAATGTGAAATGGTCATCTGCAAGGATCCCCCCCCTATCCCAAGGCCAGAAAAGGAGCCATTTTTGATCCATCTTCAGCCCTTGGACCGGTCCAACTCCCGATTTTAGGCCCAAAATGGGCCATTAACCGGCTAATACAGGGAGCCCTGTCAGGCTATCTTTCTGTCCTTCAGACACTTTCATCTTCGAGATCCCCTAACCAACTGTGAATCTCATTCCATTTGACTTTCCTTTGTGTCTCCTTCACAGGAGCTTTTGGATCGAGTATTGAATCGGGTGTTGAGATCTAGAGTCCGGCGCTGCATGCGCAGTAGATGCCAGCGGCGATGAATCGCCCCGAGCGGAGAAGCAACCTCCGGTGGGCGATTATCCGGCTAATCGAGGGTCCGGTCAGCCGGAGTCCGGTTTGCTTTTGCGATGGTGACTCTCCGGCCCTGGAGATCTCATTGATTTGTTCCGCCGCCGGTGACAGCGCGACACATCCCTGGCGTTTTTCTGCAACCGACCTTGAAAACCCTTGCAGTCTGTGGCGGCATGAACTAATATATGCCCAACCAAGATTAATACTCAGGAAAGACAGTGAAGAAAAAGACCGTGAAGAAAACAGCAAGGCGCCGCCAGGCAAGGCAACAGGATCTCCCGTTCAAGAGGTGGGGCGGGAAACGGAAGGGAGCTGGACGCAAGCCCGGGGGGGAGCGCGCCGGTGCTTCGCACAAGGCCCGCGCGCTGCTCGCTTCGAGATACCCCGTGCACGTCAATGTCAAGGTGAAAGAGGGGCTACCCTCGCTCCGTCAAGGTGCGGAGCGAGAGACACTGATTGAGGCTTTCCGCGCGGGTGCCGAACGATTTGGATTCCGTCTCGTCCACTATTCGATCCAGACCAACCACGTGCACTTTCTCGTCGAAGCGAAGGATCGCCGTGCACTTTCCCGGGGCATGCAGGGGCTCAAGATTCGCATGGCGCGGCGTCTGAATCGACTGTGGGGGCGCCAGGGCAGGGTCTTTGCGGATCGATATCACGACGTCATCCTGAAGACGCCGCGCCAGGTGCGGAACGCCCTCGTCTACGTCCTGCACAATGTCCTGCGCCATGCCAGGCGCCACGGGAAGAGAATCGGCAAGGCCCTCGACGTGTGCGCCTCGGGTCGCTGGTTCGACGGGTGGCGCGATGAGAGAAGCACGCATGTGCCGGGGGGCACTCCGCGCCCCACGGTGCACGCGCGGACGTGGCTTCTGGGAACAGGATGGCGGACGCGCGGTGGTGGGCGCATCGGGCTGGACGAGATGCCCGCCGGGGTGGCTGGCTACTGACTGAGGGGTCGCTCCGTGCGGAGATTAGCCGGTTAATGAGCCATTTGGGGCCCAAAAACAGGGTGTGGACCACCCCAAGCCCCGATCCTGGGCCAATAATGGCTCATAGGGGGTATCTGCTTTACTCCAGTGATTTCTGTGTCGATGCCGGCCCTTTCCCATTGACTATGTCACGGTACGTCACAGGCGGCGTCGCGATTGCCTGCTCGGCGAGTCGATGGAACAGCAGGCCTCGTGCGCGCGCTGTCCGGCGGTTAAACCGGAATGTGAACTCGTCCAGATAGTAGTCGAGATGCTTGTTACTCACCGCCCCCTGGTGAGTGCCCAGGAGCCAGCGTTTGAGCAACGCGGCGACCCGGTGTACGCCTGGCATGACGACGTGGGCGGGGTCTCCGGTAGCAGAGATGACAGTTTTCTTGCGTTGATACCCGTGCTTTGTGATTTCGTTGTACCCATTCCAGCCGTCTGTGTGGACTTTGGAACCGGGTTCGACGATTGCCCGGACGAATGGGGTGAGATCGGCGGCAGATACACCAGGGACCCGCTGCATCCGCAGGCGGCCGAAGCCCTTTGGGGAGTGGATTTCGACTGCAATCGCAACGATAGCCTTGGTCTCGGTGTACCGTCCAACGGCTCCTTCTTCCTCGCCTCCGACGTAGGTCTCGTCGACCTCGACTGTACCCTTCAGCCTATTCCTGCCCGAACGTACCATCGCCCGCCGCAGCTTGTGTAGCCATACCCACGCAGTCTCGTAGCTCCGTAGGCCGAGCACGCGCTGCAGGCCCAGCGCGTTTGCTCCGTGCTTCTGACTGGTCACGAACCACATGGCCAGGAACCAAAGGCGCAGTGGCTTCCTGATGCCCTGGAAGATCGTCCCCGCGGTCACCGACGTCTGGCCCTGACACGAGGAACAGTGCAACAGGCCACGTTTGGTCGTCCAAGCCACGCAATGAGCACCGCAGTGAGGACAACTGAAGCCCGACGGCCAGCGAAGCCGCCCAAGGTAGCGCCGGCACGCGTCCTCGTTCGCGAACCACACATCGAACTCCTCGAAAGTCCTGGGGTAGTCGACGCCACCGACGGGATGGTTAGAAGGTTCCATACCGCTGACACTACCACGGCAGGCAACTGGAGTGAAGCAGATACCCCCTATGGCTCATT
>JAJDAO010000100.1 GCA_029261835.1 Deltaproteobacteria bacterium
GCACTCGTGCACTCGGGGAGTGAAGAGAGGGGGCGGCCGTCGCACAGGCCGTCGTCGTCGCTGTCCGGGTCGAGCGGATCGGTTGTTCCGGACTCGACCTCCGCGCAGTTGGAGACGCCGTCCTCATCTGTGTCCGCATCCGGAACGGGCCCCGAACCCGTCAGGAAGACGTTGTCGACTCCCGTCTCATTCGCAGGTGCGCTGTTCGCGCCTGCGACCAAGACCAGTTCTTCGACGCAAAGCATCAGCTCGGCCCATGTCCCTTCGCTGACACCCCACTGCACCTCGTCGATCGGCACAGAGTAGACCTGCCAGGTCATAGTGCGTGGACTCCCCCACCAGCCGAAGCCCGCTCTGCCGCCCGGCCCCAGCAGCTCCACAGCCGGAGGCTGGGTACTTGGCGACCCGGCACCGTCGACGAGAATCGCGTCGAAGAAGAGCGTGGAGACGCCATCGAGGGCGGTGTAGTCGCCGGTGAATCCCACGGGTGCGCTGATGGCCGCGTTCCCCGAGCTGTTGGCCACGGTCCTTAGCCAGCCAGGGCTCTCCCAAAAAATGGCGTCGCCGCGCGGCACACCGTTCGGTTCAGCCACCGTCCAGCCGTCGAGACCGCTGTTGAAATCGCTAGACCCCACTGCGCCGGCGGGCGAAGCGCCCAAGACCAATGCCATGGAGATAAGAATGGACGTATGACGATCCACGATCTGCCCCTTCCCGTGGGTCTCACCGCATACAAGGCGAGCACGTCGCCATCGCCCCGTTCGACGACCCACACAATCCGCATCTTGTCGCCCATCCTCTCATGGTTGGAAGACCTCGATCAAGAAACCTGCCGTGTGCGTCCTCAATACCGGACTGTTGCGGAATCGCTGAGTTTCTCTCCTCGTAGAGCCAGCGCTGCTGCATCTCGGGACATCCTGGAGCTCGGGCGCTGCACCTGCAACGCCCGGAAACCAAAGGGCATTCTCGCCTCTCCCGCCACGCCGTCGCCAGCCTCCCGATACGTCCAGGATGCAGACGGCCGGACCGTTCCGAGGTCGATTTCGGTCGCGGGAATCCTTGTTCGCCGGCGGGGAATTCCCTGTTGCCGAACTTGGGGAACCCGCCGGGCAGGACCCCGAGAAGGGGCCGCATCGGAGGAATTAGCCCGGCCGAAGAAGCCCGGTACCGGGCCATTCCCCTGTATCTTCCCTGCAGATCAGGGGTTCGAGTGCGGAGACGAGTTCGCGCTGGACTGCCTGCTCCGCCAGGATCACCCAACGCGCGGGAAACAGCAGCGGATTGCGCTAGCCTTCCGCGCCCCAAATGAGGGTGCCGCGCGCCCGTAGCTCAGTTGGATAGAGCATCAGCTTGCGGAGCTGAGGGTCGCACGTTCGAGTCGTGCCGGGCGCGCCATTAGATCGCCTACTTACGGCGATCGCTTTTCGCCTTGGTGCCGTTTGGTCAGCTCGATCTCGACGGTTCGAAGCTTCCCGATGATCTGTTCCGCTGTGTAGCGCTTCCTGCCCATCTGCCTTCTCCTCTGCTCGATCCGAAGCGATATCCGAAGATACATGTTGGATCGATCTCAGGGGGGCACGTCACTTCCGAAGCTCTGCCTCGTCGCGGCGCCCGATGAAGATCGTGGGAGTGGAGGAGCTGTTCCCACGTCCCCATCCATGCACCAACGCCCACCAACGCCTCGGCGCGCCTGGCCTCTCAACCGCGTGCCAGCCTCTTCCCCGCCAGCTCGAGGCCTTTCGTGCTCTCGAAAATGTTGCTGAGGTTCGTTGTGTCTCCTCCCGCCTCGAGCTCCGCCAATCGATCCGCATCCCGCACGATTCGCGACTCGAACGTATCCACGCTGCCCCCGCCGTGGAGGGAGTCGATGATCGCGCACACACACGCGCTGGCTCTCTCGTCGATCCCTAGCTTCTCCAGGATGTCACGAGCGGTGATTGTGGTCTCCCGCTCGTCAATGTCGTGCAGGATGGCGGCGGCCTTGATCACCAGAGCGTCTGCCTCTTCCCCTTCGATCAACTGCTCGGCATTGTCTAGCACGTCCAAGGCATGGCCGATTCGGTCCTCCTCACCTGCGCAAGCACTCTTCATCGCCGCGATCAGCCGATCGCGCATCGAGGCCTCGACCATGGCGGCTGCCCGCTCCGCTCCGACACACTGCTCCGCGAATTTGCACCACTTCGCGCAGCCGAAATCGAGCCTGGGATTCTGCACTTCCATTCCGCAGCTGGTGCAGATTCGGAATGGCTCGTCCTTCCAGAACTCGATCTCTGCGGAGCAGGCCGGACAGGCGACGTCGAAGATGTCTTCGGGCCTCCAGTTGCGCATGTCTTGTCCGGGACAGCGCGGTCTGTCCATTTCACATCACTCCCGAGCAGTGCCCTTCATGGTTCGCTTCACGGATGGAAACTGTTCCAGATCTGTATGCGGCAGAAAGAGTGCAGCCGTGTACTCATCCATGTAGGCCGGGCTCACGTTGAGCTCGAGATAGGTGACTCGATCGGCGAGCTCGCGCACCCGCATGCGGGCGGCGCGCCTGGTGAGCATGGCGTGGGCCCCGGCCAGGGAAGAATTGCCGAGGTAGACGAAGGACTCGAGCGGCAGGTCGGGTAGGAGACCGATGGTGATCGACTTCTCGAGATCCAGGAATCGCCCAAAGCCGCCCGCGACGTAGACACGCTTCACTGCTCCGAATCCAAGCCCGATCGATTTCAACATGAAGGAGCACGCCCCATAGACGGCAGCCTTCGTTCGCAGCAGGCTCTGGATATCGCGTTCATCGAAGAGGATGTCCTGGCCGCTGGCACTCGCCTTGGCCGGGACCACGATATAGGCCGCGTTTCGTCCTGGGCCGTCGTCCTTGCGAAGCAGCTCGCCGCCGAGTGAGTCAGCGAACCTCCCGGCGGAGTCTATCAATCCCACGCTCCACAGCTCGGCCAGCAGGTCGATGACGCCCGAGCCACAGATTCCCTTCGGCCCGCCCCCGCCGATGACGCTGACTTCAGCACGCCCACTATTCGGATCGACGTGCACACGTTCGATTGCACCGGCGTCGGCGCGCATGCCACAGCGGACACCACGGCCCTCGAACGCGGGGCCTGCCGAGGCCGCGCACGCCATGAGCCACTCGCCATTGCCGACGACGATCTCGCCGTTGGTGCCGACATCGAGAAAGAGAGAGATCTCCTCTCTCTCGCTCGCCAAGGCCGTTTGAAGCAGACCCGCCGTGATGTCTCCGCCGACATAGCTGCCGACCCCCGGTGCATACGTCACCAGAGCATTTCGATGCAAGTGAAGACCGACTTCGTATCCGCGCAGCAATGGAGGCGCATTGACGGTGGGGGTGTAGGGCTCCAATCGAATGTGCTCGGGGTCCAGGCCGAGCAGCAGGTGAGTCATGGTCGTGTTGCCGGCGATGCTCGCGTGGTCTATGTCGTCTGTCGCAACTCTGCTTTGTCTGCAGAGTTCATCGATGACGCTGTTCAGCGTTTCCAACACCAGCTGGCGGAGCTCAGCCTGCCTCTTCGGGGTCTTGGCGTAGTTGATCCGGCTGATGATGTCGAGTCCACGTGTGCTCTGCTGATTGTACTCGGCGCCGGTGGCGAGGATGCGATTCTCGACCAGATCCACCAGATGGGCTGCGCAGGTGGTCGTACCGACATCGATGGCAAGGCCAAAGCTGCGTGACGTGGTATCTCCGGGCTCGATTCTGGTCAGCTCCGCGGCACTCCCACTCTCTGCTCTTGCAAGCGTCACACTCACACGATGGGCTCCGCGTCGCAGCGCAGCGGCCAGGCCTCGAAGTGTATCCAGGTCGCACGAGAGCGAGATCGGCTCGGCCCCGTCAGCCAGCGCCCGCTCGATTCGCTCCAGATCCGAGAAGGAGTTTTCCTGCGACGGCTCCTCGACCTGCAGCAGTCGCTTGACCGAGAGGGGCTCCGACGAATCGCTGTGCGCACCGCCACGGCCGAGATCGCCCGCTGGCGCAACTGCTCGCCGCTCGCTTTCGTCCTCCATCCGCACTGCGATGTCCTCGACGACACGGCTGCTGCACGCAAGCACCCATCCCTGCTCGAGCTCTGATGGGTCGAGGTAGCCCCGCGGTACGTATTCGACCGCCCCGTTGCTGACCTGAACGCGACACTGACCACACGTGCCCTCGCCGCCACAGGAGGCTTCGATCTCCCTGCCGGCGGCCACGATGGCGTCGAGGAGAGCGGTTCCCACCTCGACCTCGACCGAGGTAGCGCGGGGTTCGATGGCGACGATCGGCATGGGAGATCCTCGCGCTTCTCCAGCTGCTTCGCTGCGAGCCGTAATCAAGCGCCCACGACGTTCTTGACGAAGCTCTCCAGGTCGCCCGCCTCCTGGGGACCCACCACCACTTGCCAACCCGGCATCGCCTCCTCGGTCTCACCGGAGATCTGCGCCACATATCCCGGGATGACGAGGGTGCGATTCTCTGTCCGCTCTGCCAGGCCGATCTCCTTGGCAAATGCCCCGATCCGGTCGCCGCCGAACTTGCCCGCCGCCCATGCGGTGAGCACGCTCATGCCTTCGCATTCCGGCACCAGGAGCCAGGCGGAGATCCCGGTATTCTCGATCTCGGAGGACACGATGAAGTAGGTCAGGGAGAAGTTCGTCGTCACGAATACGGGGCTCTCCGCATTCGGCTCACCGATGGGATAGAGATTGGGCTCGACCTGAACGGGCTTCTGTGGGTCGGTGTAGATGTTCTGGCGCATGGCCAGCAGCGAAGAAAGGCTGGCCGGATCGAATTCCGGCAGTACCACCACGCCGCCGTACTTGACGACTTCGATGCCTGCCTCGATGGCATCATCGAGGGCATTGCCCGTGTTGATGGACTTGAAGCTCGGATAGCCCAAGGTCTTGATTCCAGACCGGAGGGCACCGCGACGAATGATGATGTTGTTCTGGATGTGCTCACAGAGGTCATCGGTCCGGAGCTCGAGCAGAATGTCGCGAAAGTCCTTCTCTTCGAGCTGCGTTACGGCGGCGACGAGATCATCCATGTCATCCGCAGCCACAGCCAGGGCTGCGCCGGTCTCCTTGGCCAGGTCGCCGAGCTCATCGATTGTGGCGAGGGTCGCAGAAGCGAGGAGAGGCTTTCTTCCCTCGAGCTTCTTGGCGGCATCGCGCAGGACGGCGGGGTCGTCCGCCTTCACGACAATGGCACGGTCCCAGAGTGAAGCCAGCTTGTCGAGCGCGGACAGGAACTGCTCCGCCACGCCGCTCTTGAACGCGAAACAGATCAGATCGAGACGGATCTCCTCGCCCACGCGTTCGAGACGATACGCGGCCAGCTCGCCCACCCGCTGCTCGAGCTCCGCCGCGGTTATCGTGTCGTCGACAGCGATGCCCAGGGCGGTCGGGTTCACGAAGGTCCTCTCGTGCCGAAAGAGGACTGTTTCTCCACCGACCGTCGCGGTCTCGGCACCCGCGCCGATGGTGACGCTGCGGATCGGGGGCGCCGCCGCGGCGCCCAGAGCGTGAATGGCCTCGTCCGAGGCGTCGGGGCATTCCGACAGCTCGGCCTTCTTGGCCGCCAGCTTCATCGCGAAGGCGAGGCATGTGTTGAGGCCGCACTTCTTGCAATTGGTTCCGGGCAGTAGCTTCTGTATCTGTAGTCCCGTGAGGGCCGCCATGCTTCTGTTCTCCTGCGGGCTTGCCGCTAAGACTCCATCCCGGGGCCATAGGCGCGCATCTTCGCCACATTGCGTCGCACGGCGGCCAATGATTCCGGATGGTAGAGCACGACCAGATCCGCCCCGGACAGAATCAAGGGCATGGCGGTTTGGATCTCCCAGAGAATCCCGCGTTTCGTGAGATCGCCCCATTCGGGGAAGTCCGCCTCCGGCGCATTGGCTTCCTTGGTCTTCCAGGCCTCCTGGCCTACGCAGGCGATCATGGGGAATGTGAGCGCGGTGTCGCCGCCGAATCCGGTCAGCCGGATTCGCTCCATCACCGAGTAGCTGTACTCCAAGCCGTAGCCCAGGGCGCCGGTCAGTGGATCCATGACGATGCGATTCCGAGGCAGGTCCATGTTGGTCAGCAGGATGTTGAGCTGCTTTGCGAGATTGACGTCGATGGGACTCTGGCCCACCACGCAATGCCCGTAGGCCAGTGCTGCTCCGGCGATGGTGCGGTAGTTGTCATTCTCGACCCAGTTGAGCAACAGGCGCTCACCCTGACAGGCCGCCGCTACGGCCTTGATGGCCTCGTTGGCCGTCTCGAAATGGTTGTGAGCCGTGACGATCACCGGGACGTCGACTGTGGCGAGCACTTCCCGGACCAGGGCCACCGCATCCTCCGCGCTCTTCGCGCCCTTCTCCGGGTGCGTGCCCTCGATCCGAACCGAGATAGCGTCTACGCCGTAGTCTTCCACGCACTTCCTGGCCATTTCGACAGGGCGCTCGAGCAGATCGCCCCAGGCCTCGCGTAAGGCCGGAGACAGTCTCGGCCGCACCGTGTCGAAGACCTCTAGCGCAAAGCGACAGCCCTTGGGGATGGCCCCGTCGAGGTGGTGACCGGCCAGGCAGCTCTGGCCGCCAAGCTCGAGGGTCTTGGCGCGCGTTCCTCCTTGCTCGGGTGTGGCACCGATTCGAACACACTCGATTGCGTCACCCGGCTTCTCTGTCGGCACGGCAAAGGCCGTGATGCCGGCCAGCTTCTCTTGCGCCCAGCGCCGTGGCTCTGGTGTGGTGGGAGCAGCCACCTCAGCTGCACGCTCGGCCGAGGCTGTAGTCGACCCCGCGGCGCTCGCCCCCGTTCCCAGCTCAGCGATGATCGAGGCCTTCAGCTCTCCGATCAGGGATGTCTTGAGCTCTCCCACGAGATCGCGCACCAGCTCCTGCTTGACCTGCGCCGCGATCGTCCCGGTCATCTGATCCACCAACGCCGAGAAGAGCTGGCTGAGTTCACCCCCCGCCTGTGCCACGGCTGTGCTCCCAGGGGCCGCCGGCTCGGATGCTTCGCTCTTCGCCGCGACTTCCTTGCTGGCCTTGATTTTCGCTTCCACGACCGGCGTGGTCACGATCTCGGATGGGGCCGCTTCACAGGCATCGTGCTCGCCTGGAGGCAACTCCTCCGACTCCCAGAGTGAGCCCATTTCTGGCATCTGGAGGGCCGGATGGTCTGCGGCCTCCAGGGCCCTGCGGAGATCGTCGGGAGCGGTGGCCACTGTCTCGTCGGCGATGCGGTCCAGGAGATCCGGCATGCCCTCGGCCTCGGCGCGCGCCCGAAACTCCTCGCCGATCATCTGCTTTAGCTCCTTGGGCATCCAGACCAGGCGCCCAAGGCCACCCTCGGCGCCCAGGAACTTGCGGCTGCTGAGAAAGGCCTTGCCCACACCCATGAAGCCGGGCGTCTGCACACCGCCCCCAACGGAGCCCGCTAGCGAGCTGAACGTCATGCCGACAGGGGTGTCGTCCTGGAACTCGCGATTGACCACCATGACGCCGTTACATTCGGGCACGTAGGCCACGATAGCTTCGAAGCAGCCGCACGAGGTCATGGGATTGCTCATGATGCTGTAGGCGGCAAAGGTCTCGATGGTCTTGTGCGAGCTCTTGTGAGCGTATTCGTTCACGCCCTCCCAGATTCCGCGCACAGGGTCGAGGCAGCGGCCCTTCTCGACCGGCTGGTTCGGCCCCGTCTCGTCGATCTCGTACGCGGCTCGGCCGTCCAGCCAGTTATAGGCGCCGCACAGCCCGAGCCGCTCCGGCGTGATGATGCAGACGTGGTCCGGAGCAAAGGACTGGCACAGAAGGCAACTGTAGAAAGTGTCGACAGATTCGTCCGTCATCGAACTGAGGCGCCTGTCTCGCTCCGCATAAACCTTGCGGGCTATGTCCAGACGTTGCTTGACCTCCTGCTCTTCGGTCACCAGCGTCACATTGACCTTGTCCACGAGCGAGGGGTACGCGTTCAGGAACCTAGCGTGAATGATCTCTCCATAGTGCTTCAGCCTCAGGCCCTTGGCGAAGCCGGATTTGCTGACCCGGGTCCAGACGATGTCGCGTTGTCCCATGTGCCAGATTCCCTCGGCACCATTCAAGACGTAGTGGATCTGGCGCTCGAGAATCGGCTCGAATTCGGATTGCATCTTTCGGCCCGCCACCTCGACCCAGATTGCCAGCGGTAGCGCGGTGCCCTCATCCACCTCATCGATATCGGGGCCGACGATCTCGATCTTGCCATCCTTGATGGAATCGAGATCAACACTCGTCACGAACTCGAAAGCCGGTGTGATATTGCCGCCGAACTGGACCTGCACGTCGGTCTTGCGGATGCGCTCGCCTTCGAAGGCAGCGCCATAGGCCACGGGGATCGGCACCTTCGTGACCTTGATCTTGCAGCCGCGCACCTCAAGGGCTCTCTCGACGATCTTGTCGTGGGGGACGTTGCTGACGACATGCTCGTAGGTGCAGACACCCGTGGGCAAGATCTCTGGGATGTCCGTGTCGGCGATGGTCGGGAATCCGTAGTTGATGGCGCCAGCCGCCGCGGCGTACTTCTCATCGTCCACCTCGCCCAAGGCCAGCACGAAGGCGAAGATACGCTCGCTATTGTATCGGAGGTTGCGCTCGAAATCCCCGGGTGCGACACCACCGAATGACAGCGCCGCGCGGTTCGCAAAGCCCAGGGCGTAGATTGCGGCGGAGACGTCCCGACCGAAGGGCACCAAGCGCGTCTCCCATCCGAGCTGGACGTCCACCGACGCCAGCTGCCCGGCAAAGGTCGCGCCGTGGCTGGAACCCGCCATGAATACGTACAGGTTCTTCTCTTGCAGCTGACGTGCTATCTGTGCCGCGATTTCTGCGTTGGGCGCCGCACCGACGATCGCGGCGAATCCCGGAGCCGTGCCATCGACAAATTCGATACCGCGCTCGCGCATGATCACGTCGCTGGCTGCGCCCAGCCAAAGGCCATCTCTTGGGTCTGGGCCAATCAGGGTCTTGCAGGCTTCTATGGCCTCGAAGGCGAACAAGGTGGCGACGCCGGCGTCGAGCGTGTCGCCCAGGTACGGCAGCCAGGCCTCTTCGCTCGGCCGCTCGGGCAGCAGGTTGTGGCAGTCCTGCAGGACGCCGACGAGGTCGCCGAGTGTCTCGACCTTCTTGCCGCTAAACGAGTAGATCACCGGCAGATAGTAGGCTGTGTCGGGGAAGCCCACGGGATGGCTGGCGCCGTGCGCCTCGATGGCCTTGGCCAGCTTGGCGTCGGCTCGCTTCACCACTTCCATTGCGCCCGCGATGGCGCTCGTGCAGATCAGCTTAGACATGAAGCTCCCGTCTGTCCTTCATGTCGAAGAGCTTGCGCTCCGCCTTCTTGTTGATACCAAGGGCGTCGCGCTTCTTCTCGATATGCGCACAGATCACTTCGACGGCTTGCTCTGGATCCGAGATGAAATGGAAGCGCGCTCCGACGTCTGCCTCGAGTCCCTCGCACAGGTACTGGGTGACGGACTCGGAGCCTGATGTATGGAATGGGCGACCGAGTACCACGTCGACGCCCGAAGCGACGAAGTAGTGACCGATCGCGACAGCCTTCTCGCTCATCCACTCCGGTGCGGCACCGATGGCTGGCAGTTGGGATAGATCGTTTCCCAGTCCCCCCTCTTCGACGACGTAGGTTGCCGCCATTAGAATGCGCGAGTTGTCGACGCAGGACCCCATGTGGAGAATGGGCGGGATCCCTACGGCCTCACAGACCTCTCGCAATCCCGGGCCCGCCAGCTCGAGCGCGCTCTCGGGTGTCAGCAGCCCGGCCTTGCCACAGGCCACCGCCGCACAGCCCGTCTGCAGAACGATGATGTCGCGTGCGATCATCTCTCTCGACAGCCGGATGATGTAGTCATCCATCCTGCCACCACGGGCATTGGTGCAGCCCACGATGCCGCAGATGCCCCGGATTCTCCCGGAGATGATGGCGTCGTTGAGCGGACGGAAGCTGCGACGATAGGTTCCGCCGAGAATGCCGAAGAGCGTCTCGTTGCTGAAGCCCGCAACCAGAGACGACTGCTGCTCCGGTATGGCGACCTTGTTCGGATCGCGATTCGGGAAGTTGGCGATGGCCTTGTGGAGGATCTCCTTGGCGCACTCCAGCGCCCTGCTCGGATCGAAATCCACCGGCTCCGCGTCGACATTCTTGGCGATCGGATTCGAGGTCACGATCTTGGTGTGATAGCAGCGCGCGACTTCGGGCAGGGACGCCATGCAGCACTGCACGTCGGTGATCATCACCTCGACCGCACCGGTGATGATCGCCAGCTCCTGCTGCAGGAAGTTGCCGGCCACGGGTACGCCGTGGCGCATCAATACCTCGTTGGCGGTGCAGCAGATACCCGCGAGGTTGACACCCTCCGCACCCACGTTCCGGGCCGCCTCGACGATCTCCGGATCACGGGAGGCCGCTATCAGGATCTCGGTCAGCGCTGGCTCGTGGCCGTGAACCAGGACATTGACCTGCTCTTCCTCGAGCACGCCCAGATTGGCCCTAGCGCGAATGGGTTTCGGTGTGCCGAAGAGGATGTCGGCCACGGTGGTCGCGATCATCGAGCCGGCCCAGCCGTCGGCCACGGCCGTCTTGAGCGCGCCCCTCACGAGGTTCTTGTAGTCGTGGTCGGTCCCCATGTTCGAGCGGTGGAGCGCCTCGACCACGGTGACGTCGATTCCGGCGGGCGCAATCTCTAGACTGTCCCAGATGGCCTGTCGCGGCTCCGGCGCCAAGCTGAGGCTCTTGAGCTTGCCCTCCTGAAGCGTGAATTCCTGCAGGAAAGCATCCGCGAGATCTCCGGCCACCGGCAGTGCATCGCGTCCCGCTTCTTCGAGTCCCCAGGTCCGGGCAGCCGCGCGCAGCCGCGCTTCGTCGCGAATCTGATAGTTCCCGATGCGGCCTTCAGAGACCGCCTTCAGCAAGAGAGCCAGGTCTCGGCCGTGGCCGGAATGTGCGGCCGCGCCCGCGGCTACCTCACGGAGCAGGTTGCGGGCCGCCACGGTGTCCGTTGTGGCGCCGCAAATGCCCGGGCGCCGATCGGAGATGGTGCAGGGCCCCATGTGACAGATGCGACAGCAAACACCCGCCAGGCCAACCTTGCACGCGTTGCCCTGATCATCTGCTCGCGAGAACGCATTGCCCGTGACACCGTCTGCGCTTGCCTTCTCGAGCATGGCGATGCTCGCTTGATCGACCGCCAGCTCGTCGGGGAGCCTTCTGTTCCTTCTCTTTCCGGCCATGTGCCGTCTCTCCCTAGAGGTTGTTGTCTTGCTCCAGCTGGCCCAGAATGGCGCTGAGGGCCTTGTAGACGGCGTTCTCCGCGGGCAGCGAAAAGACGGCGCCGCCGGCCGCCGCTTCATCTCCCACCTCGGCATCCTCTGGGATTGCGCCGAGGATCTCGACCTTCGTGTCCGTGAAGAGTGCCCGAGCTCGGTCGAGGCACTGCACGTCACGCGCCCGGTTGACGATAACGCCCATCGCTCCAGCAGACATGTCCATCTCCTGGCACAGTTCGTAGAGGCGTCGTGTCGTGGCTAGCCCGCGGGCGGAGGGATCGCTGACGAAGATCATCTGATCCACAGTCTGGACCGTCCTGCGACTCAGATTTTCGAGCCCCGCCTCGTTGTCGATAACGACGGAGCCGTAGTGCTTGGCCAGGCGGTCCAGAACACCACGAAGGACATTGTTCGCATAGCAGTAGCAGCCTGGTCCCTCGGAGCGACCCATTGCGATCAGGTCGAAGACGTCCGATTCGACGATGGACTGCTGGATCTTGAGATCCAGCCATTCTTCCTTGCTGATGCTGGCGCCGGAGCCGGGCTGCGCCAGCTGCTTGGCCTCTTCTCGAACCTGTCCGACGGTCGAACTCACCTCGACCCCGAGCATCGCATCCAGGCAGGTATTCGGATCGGCATCCACAGCGAGGATCGGGTGGCGAGATCGCTCAGCGAGCCAGCGAATGGTCAACGCCGCCAGCGTCGTCTTGCCAACCCCACCTTTGCCCGTGACCGCCAATGTAGAGCCCATCGCAGCCGCCCTTGCTAGAAGCCGTACTTCGCCCGCAGGCTCTCGCTCGTCCTGCCGAGAAGTTCGAAGACCCGCTCGGCGTCACACACCTCGAGTGCACCAGTTCCACAGGTTGGCGTAATGAAGGCCCGCTCGCGAATCTCCTGCTCGCTGATCCCCGTGCGCCCGGCCAGATGGCCGACCAGTCTCTCGAAGCGCTCGACGAGGTTCGCCACGGATTCTTCACGGATGGCTGCGCTGGTGGGCACGATCCCCCAGGCCAGTGCACCGCCTCGCTCCAGCAGGTGGGTCTTCATGGGCTCCGGATAGAGCGCCAGAGTCTCACCGTGGTCACAAGCATCGAAATTGATGATGTCTGCCCTGGCGTCCACGAGAATTGACCACTCGGTATTGCCACAGCAGTGAACCCCCGCCAGTGCGCCCTCGACATGGATTGCCTCGATGACTTCTCCGAGGCGCGTGACCACATCTTCTCGCTGGACCGAGACATAGGTCGAGCTGCCAAAGGCCGATAGGATGGGCTCGTCGATAAAACAGACGACGTTCTCGGCATAAGCCTTGAACTTCCGAATCTGCCAGCGGCATTTCAGGGCCAGGCCCTTGACGACGACGTCCAGGAATTCCTCGTTGTAGTAGATGGAGCGCTTGTTCTCGTCGACGATTGTCAGCGCAAAGGAAATGGGTCCGGTCGTCTGACACTTCACGATCGGGAGCTTGGTACCTCGTTCTTGGAGTCGCCTCTCGAGGGCGGGTATACCGCTGGCATAGTCGGGCCCGATGGCCCCGGCCGAGTAGTCCCCCCTCTCTTCGGCCTCCATGTAGGCTGCATAGAACGCGGCGAGGTCGTCGTAATACTCGCCCGAGGTGTCGAAGTATATCCGCTCCTTTTCGACATCGATCACTACGCGCGGCAGCCCTTCCGAGTACTGGACTTCCATCTGCTCGCGCAGTCCCCGCCGGCAGAGCTGCGGCCAGATGGGTGCATTCGGAATGTTCCGGAACACCAGGTCCAGCGCCGTTTCCGGCTCCGTGTGGGGCATGGAACCGATCGCCGTCGCCGCGCACCGGGGTTCTATGGTCATGCTTACTTCTCCGCCGTGGACTTCACGTCCAGCCACAATTCGCGAAAGCGCTGCATCAAAGTCTCATCCGCAAGATCCACCAGCGGCTCGTCGCTGTGGTCGGCCCGTTTGATCGTCCGGTCGAAGCAGAGGTGGCCCAAGTACTCGTCCTCTGAGAAAGCCTGCTCGAGAAACGACTCGTCCTCGGCCCCGGTGACCTTGTTGCCAAAGATGGCCAGGCGTTTCAACCCGATCTCCTCCGCCATTCGGCGTATGCTCGCTACGGTATCGACCGCGCGCCGACTCGGCTCGACGATCACCAGCATCAGGTCGACGCCCTGCGCCGTCCCCCGCCCCAGATGCTCCAGTCCCGCTTCCATGTCGACGACGACGCAGTCATTCTTGTAGAGAATCAGATCCGTGAGCAGCGCCCGCAGCAGCACGCTCTCGGGGCAGGCGCAGCCGGAGAGGCCGTGCTCGACTGCGCCCATGACGAGCAAGCCAATCCCCCTGATCTGTGCGGATTCGCTGGCCGCGATATCGGCAACCTCCGGATTCAGCTTGAAGATCTGGCCATAGGCCTTGACTCTGGCCCCTGTTCGCTCCTCGATCAGGGCTTGGCGCTGGGAGAGGGGGACCAGGTGCCGGCGTTGCTCGCGGGTCATTCCCAGGGCAGCAGCCAGATTCGCATCCGGGTCCGCGTCGACGGCGAGCACCCGGCAGCCCTCCATCGCCGCGAGGTGGGCGAGCATCGCTGCAACGGTTGTCTTTCCGACTCCGCCCTTGCCCGTGACCGCGATCTTGAGTCCGTTGTTCATTGGCATCAGGGGACTTCGATTCGTATCCAGTATTCGCGCATGTGTGCGTCGTCGAAGAATCTCGGACTCGAGACGGTTCTCGCTAAGAGACGGTCTTCGGTTTCTGCCTAGGCGGCCCTGCTGGCCAGGTACTCCTTCTTCCTTCGGCGCATCGTGCTCGGCTTGATTCTGTCTCGTTCGGTCAGTATCGCATATTGCCGACCGAAGTAGACATCGTTTCCCGGCGTGCGAGGCCTGCTGTACGCTCAAGGCCAATTCGAAAGATGGCGGATCGAGAGGAGGCGAGGGGTGGAGTTCGGGGATCGCTACGGTCCGTGGGCGCTCATAGCCGGCGCGTCCGAGGGGATCGGCCAGGCCTGGAGCAGAAATCTCGCGGAGCGCGGCTTGAACGTAATCCTCGTCGCACGCCGGGGCGTTGGTGCGTGAATCGCGGGCCGAAGGTGATCAACAGCGGGCCAATTGGCGAAGCGCGGGGGCGTTGGGCCACGCTCCCTGCATGAAGTCGAGAGTACATCCCAAGTACAAAACGAAGTACCGAGTCGCAAACTGGGCCGAGTACGACCGCGCCCTCGTGCAACGAGGTGACATCACTCTGTGGATCTCCACAGACGCCACGGACGCCTGGAGAGGCGAGCGATCCGGTAGACGAGGCGGGCAGCGGAAGTTCTCCGACCATGCGATCGAAACAGCCTTGACGCTCCGGCTCGTCTTCGAGCTGCCGCTTCGCCAATTGGCCCGCTGTCGGTCACCTTCGGTCGGTGATTCGTGCACCAAAGCCGGCCTGATACGAGACGCTCCGCTCCTTCTACCTACTCCTGGTCATCGCTACGGACTCCGGCACCTTCCATGAAGCGCTGGGTGATTCGAGCCTTGCGCCGAATGCTGAATCGCTGAGCTACACGGGTCACCGCAAGTGCTGCCGGCGGGCCCGCCGCGATCGCGGCTACCTGGGGCGGCACAGTAGCCAGGAGGACAAGTGCAACGGCGGCGAATCCAATGGAAACGGGGTCGAAGATCACGGGCTGCGATGCCAGGCCGGCCTGTTCTCGCATGACCTCCGCCCTTCGCTCTTTGTTGCCCTTTGCTGCGTTCAGTGCTTTGTAGTCCGGTTTCCGTTCCAGAAATGGACGAGCGACGTCGCGAACCCAGGATCGGACAGCGACGAGGACGAGCAATGGAAACCCGATGAACACGAGCCCCACGAGCACGTAAGCTTCGAAGTGCACCCAGATGAAATATCCAGCCGCGATAAGCGCGATGGGAACGAGGATTACGAAGCCGTAAGCCACCGTGTTCAGCAACCACTCTCGTTCTGCAATCGGAGCCAGCCAGGCCGCCTTCGCACTCTGGCGACGACGTCGCGCGCTCTTGACCGCCCGCCGTCTCTTACGGATGTCTCGATCCATTTCATTCGCTCGCGGAGGCCGGGGCTAAGCGAATCAAGCCCCCTTTTCAGCAATGGTACCCGGTATCTAGGTAGAGAAGAACGGGGCGATGGGGGCGCTGCGCCCAAACGGGCGCGACCGGTCCGTGACAGCTATTCAGGTGATTCAGACCCTTCCGGGCCGTGAATTACCAGCCTCAGGCAATCGTCCACGACGCTGACATCAAACTGCGGCTCTTCTTCGGTTTCCAGGTAGACAATGAATACCACCTTGGTGCGGTAGCTGTTTACCGACAGTGAACTAGCCAGCGGGTGTTCGAGCGGGTATGAGTCGGTCTTGAGTCCGTTCTCACAGTCGAAGACGCGAACTCGGATCTGGCCCGCTTTTCGCCACTCTGATTCCCACTTCGAGATCTGACCTCGCACCTTCAGATCGATCGATATTTCGTCCTTTGAGCCGCGGACCGCGAGATCGCTGCGCTCGCCAGCGTTCTCTTCCTTGGGCGGCGGCGCCCCTCCCAAGTTGTGCAGGAAGTGCTGTACGGCAAAGGAGAGACCGGTCCGTCGATACTCCCGGCGTAGGATGTTGAACACTGGAAGGAGCGTGACCAGAAGGAAGACTGCCGGAGGCACGAATCCGCCGCTGGTTTCGGCAACCACGTTCAGAAACCAAGCGAGAACGACAACGAACAGGCCCGCGCTCGCCCCTAGCTTGAGCGAGTCGCCGGGCATCAACGAGAACGAATCTAGCTCAACGAGGCGAAAGCCAGAGAAGAGTCCATCGTCCAGAGGGTCATTCTCGCGGGAAGGAATCCACCTGACGCCACAAGCCACGCACGCCTCACCGGTTCGGCTTCCGTTGCACTTCGGACATATGCGAGGACCGCAATCGAGGCAGCAGCGTCCTTGACGCTCGCCATCAACCTCCACGATGCCTCGAGGCTGACCGCAGATTCCGCAGAAGGCGCCATCGGTAGGTTGAGTCGACGGGGTGGTCGGCTCCGGTGGCACAATCTGTTTCGCTGCTGAGCTGGGGCGATTCGCACCTTCGAACTCATGGCCGCAGCGACATCGCGGATTCGCGTCGTGGCTGTCTTGGCCGCAATCGGGGCACGCCTTCATCGCGATCCGCCTCCGCCAAAGAGCGTGTGAGAAGTGAGTCGTCGGCCATTCTCGCATATTCGCGGCACTAGGCGAACAGCCGGTTTCTCTCAGGATTCTGCTGGCGGGAAACACGAAGGTATGCCGCGCATCATGCATGCGAAGCGGACGAATGTCCTTCTCGACTGCGACCGGCGTTGGTACATGGATGCGACCAGCAGTGCTTAGTCGCATCCATTCACCAACGCCTTCTCACGGGGCGAGTTTTTCAGGCAAGTGCTGGCATAAGGGGTCAGGCTCGCGCTAGTCCGCGTCCTGCGTGTACGTATCCCGTGACAGCCGCCCCTTCGATTCCTGCACCAACGCCGCCACGCGGCGCTATGATCGCTGTCACTCAACCCATCACTCGGTAGGACTCGCGGATCTTCACGGGATCCGGGGCGCATCCCATACTCATGCTCGCCACTACTCGTTTCCTTGCTGCGCTAGGCGTCTTCGCGGCAATGCTCGTTCTAACCAGCGAGGTCGCCGCCTCTGGCCTCTGCGGGGATGGACTGATCGATCCGGGCGAGCTCTGTGACGATGGCAACCAGACCAACGGCGACGGGTGTGACGACGATGGGCCAAGCGGCGGAAACTGCACCCCTACCGGATGCGGGAACGGGATCGTCACGGCCGGGGAGCAGTGTGATGACGGCAACCAGACCAACGGCGACGCATGTGACGACGATACGGCACACGGCGGAAACTGCACCGCCACCGGATGCGGGAACAGCGTCGTCACGGCCGGGGAGCAGTGTGACGACGGAAATATGATCTCCAATGATGGATGCGACTCGTCGTGCCAGTGGGAGCTCTGTGGCAACGGGACGCTCGAGTTCGGCCAGGTCTGTGACGACGGCAACCAACTCAACGGCGACGGATGCGACGACGATACGGCGGGAGGCGGAAACTGTACCCCCACCGGATGCGGGAACGGTGTCGTTACGGCCGGGGAGCAGTGCGACGACGGTAACCAGACCAACGGCGACGGGTGTGACGACGATTGGATGAACGGCGCGAACTGCACTCCCACCGGATGCGGGAACGGTGTCGTCACGGCCGGGGAGCAGTGTGACGACGGAAACACGATCTCCGATGACGGATGCTCCGGGTCCTGCGAGCTCGAGTATTGTGGGGACTCCGTCCTCGACGCCGGCGAGCAGTGCGATGATGGGAACACGAACCCTGGCGACGGCTGCGACGCGTTCTGCCAGTGGGAGTTGGTCTGCGGAAACGGGATCGTGCAGATTGGCGAGGTCTGCGACGACGGAAACCAGACCAACGGCGACGCATGTGACGACGATACGGCACACGGCGGAAACTGCACCGCCACCGGATGCGGGAACAGCGTCGTCACGGCCGGGGAGCAGTGTGATGACGGCAACTCGACCAACGGCGACGGTTGTGATGACGATTGGGCGAACGGCGGAAACTGCACGTCTACCGGATGCGGGAACGGGACCGTCACGGCCGGGGAGCAGTGTGACGACGGGAATACGAGCCCGGGGGATGGGTGCTCGGCGATATGCTTGACGGAGGCCCCGGTCCCTGCTCTCTCGCCTTGGGGCACATTCGTGATCGTGGTGCTCATGCTAGTGATTACCGCAAGGGCTCAGAGGCGCCACTGCAGGATCGGGGGCGAGGAGGCGACGGGTCGATAAGACGCCCAGACGGGCGGCGACTTCTTGCACCGCGTTGTGTGCCAAAACCCAGCCGTGCCGGGCGCGCCAGTTCTTCGCCTGCTTACAGCGGGCCCCGAGCCGCCGAGTGATCGGCGTTCGACTATCTCATGTTTCGTCCTGGCGATTCGTGCACCAACGCCGTCGCAACCTGGGCCAGGATCGACCGTGTCGCGATGCTATTCGGCACGGGCAGCTTCCAGGCAGCCGTCGATCTGAAGCAAGCGAGAAGACACTGATCCCAGCTGGACGACCCGGTGAAGTATCTCTTGGCTCAGGGCAGCACGAAGCCCGATTCTTGCGGACGGGTTGCAGCCGACACGCCGGGATGGGGCGCTCAACCCCGCCCTTGGGATCGCCGATAGAGAGGACTGACCTATCGGGAGAAGACTCAGGATGAAGCTGCTCTTCCTGATCGCGTTGGCCGGTGTCGTCGCCTACGCAATCTTCGGCAATGTCGCTGCCCTCGTGACCGGAGGCCCCGAACCTCTGCACGATTCTTCGTATGTAGTCGTCTACGGCAGAGATACCTGTGGCATCACGTCTAGGATGCTCGCCGGCCTCGACAACTCGGGCATTCCCTACGAGTACAAGCGCGTAGACGAACCGCAAGTAGCTAACGAGCTTCATCCCCGAATGGAGGCTGCAGGCCTGAGCACCCGGCGCTACGGGCTCCCCGTCATCGATGTCAACTCCGAGATGATCATTCGCCCCGATCCGAGTACCGTCGCCGAGAAGTACCAGCAGTTTGCGAAGGTGCCCAGGACACGCGACGGGGAGCGCGGCAGCACCAATGTCGCTACGAACAGCGGCGTCGCCGCCACGCAGCATATGGCCGACCCGCTAGTGAAGTGTACCGTCGACGGACATCAGACCTACATGCTTCGGTCCCAGTGCCCGCAGTAGACTGCCCCTTGGATTGACTGAGCATGTTCCGATAGAGCGGCCCTGTGCGTCGCCGAAGTACCTCGGACTCGGCGACCACTACGAGGAGACCAACGCTGTGGGCAGCGGCATTAAGCCACGCGCACGCGAGATTCTCGAGGAGCAGCTAGCGAGCCAATCGCGCTAGGAGAGCCGACTATTCGAGCGGCAGCATCGTGCGGCACGCCACCACATCGATGCCATCGATGCTGAGCAGATCGCGCAACAGCACCTCACCACATCGGATGGGAGCTTCGGCGGAGAGCAGATGAATTCTCTGCGCTGCCTCCAGGATGCGGTCCTTGGGCACCGGCTCGCTCAGCCGCACCGGAAGACGACGGTGCAGAGCGCCAGCGATGGGGATCGTCGTCGAGAAGCTGCGCCGGGGATCCGTGAACTCCTGGCGCGCGTACTTCGCGCCGCGATCGCAGTTGTTGCCAGCCACCTCGCGGATGGTGTCCACCTCATGCTCGAGCTGCAGCGGGCAGCCGATCGGACAAGAGATGCAGGTATAGCTCGTGGTCTCGGTAGCCATGTCGGATCAATCCCGTGGGTCGATGTCGATCGTGAGTCGATCACCGTAGAAGTTGTCGAGCAGGCTGGGGCGGATCTTCAGACGGATCATCTCCGCCGGCACGACGAAGCTGAGCTTCTTGTTGATCAAGTCCCCCACGCGCAGAACACAAGGCTGCATGCGTTCCTTGCAGCGCAGGTAGATGGTGTGCGGGCGGTCCGGGCTCAGCGTGTGCGGAACGCTGTAGCGGACGTTGCGTCCAGGGACCAGGGACACCGTGTCCGGCGGCCGCCGAACGCCGCGTGCCCACTGCCCGGCGAAGCGGCCCGCGCGCAGCGCCTCCTCGGTGACGAAGTCCACCAGATCGTGCACGTGCAGGACGTTGCCGCAGGCGAAGACGCCGGGAAGGCTCGTCTCCATGGAGCTCGAGACGATGGGTCCGCCGGTGACGAGATCGAGGTTGGCGCCGATGCTCTGCGAGAGCTCGTTCTCCGGGATCAGGCCGATGGACAGCAGCAGCGTGTCACAGGTCTCACGCCAGGCCTTGCTCATATCGGGTTGCAGGTCCGCGCCAACGGGGGCGACTGTGATGGCCTCCACTCGATCGCGGCCGTGGATCTCGGCCACGGTGGTGGAGAGATGCAGCGGGATGCCGTAGTCGTCCAGGCACTGCACGACGTTGCGAGTGAGCCCGTTGGAGTACGGCAAGATCTCGAAGACGCCCACCACATCGCAGCCCTCGAGCACGAGACGCCGCGCCATGATGAGCCCGATGTCTCCGGACCCGAGGATGGCGATGCGGCGCCCGGGCAGGTAGCCCATCATGTTGACCATCTTCTGGGCCAGGCCGGCGGTGAGCACGCCCGCCGGACGCGAGCCTGGGATTCGGATGGCTCCGCGGGTGCGCTCCCTACAACCCATGGCGAGTACCACCGACGAGCACTCGATGGTGCTCAGGCCGTCGCGCTCACTGAGCACCCGCACTAGGCGCGTATCGTCGCTGTCGAGGGCCAAGCCGGTCACGTAGGCGTTGGGGACCACATCGATGTCGCGGTCGATGGCCTTTTGGACGAAGCGCTCGGCGTACTCCGGGCCGGTGAGCTCCTCCTTGAAGTGGTGCAGACCGAAGCCCGAGTGGATGCACTGCCTGAGAATGCCGCCCGCCTCGGGCTCCCGCTCGACAACCAGCACGCTCTCGGTGCCCGCATCGAGCGCCGCCAGTGCGGCGCCCAGGCCAGCCGGTCCGCCGCCGATGACGACGACGTCGTAGCGACGGTTCATTCGTCCGAACAAGGCCCGTCCCCTTCAGCGTTCGAACCGCCAGATTCCATGGGAATCACGAGCCACGAACCGCCACCACGCTTCGTGACCTCATGCAGAGGGATGTCGAGCTTTTCGGCGAGCATCTCCATGATGCGCGGCGTGCAGAAACCACCCTGGCAACGGCCCATGCCGGCGCGATTGCGGAACTTGACGCCGTCTAGCGTCCGCGCACCGCGGTCGATGGCGAAGGAGATCTCCGCCTCGGTGACGGTCTCGCAACGACACACCATCCTGCCGAAGCCCGGGTCGCTGCTCGCGAGCTCCTCTCGCCGCTCGACACTCTGCTGCTCGAAGCGCGGCGGCGGCTCGTTCGTCGGATCGAAGTCGGGGTTCTCCACCAGGGAGAGGCCTTCATCACGGAGGATGTCGAGCACCATGCGGGCGATGGCCGGAGAAGCAGTCAGGCCGGGCGACTGGATGCCGGCGACGTTGATGAAACCCCGCACGCTCGTGGGGCCGATGATGAAGTCGCCGCTGGTGCTCGCCGCGCGCAACCCGGCGAACTCGGCGATGGTGGCGCGCTCGTCGATGGGAGGACAGATCTTGCGCACGCTCTCGAAGACCTTCTCGGCACCCTCGCGCGTTGTGGTGACGTCGTAGCGGTCGTCGGTGTCCTCAGCGGTGGGCCCCACCATGAGCGTGCCATCGTAAGTCGGGATGATGAGAATGCCCTTGGTCACCGCCGTGGGCACCGGGAAGATCAGGCGCCGCACCACACCGCGCAGACGCTTGTCCAACAGGTACTCCTCGCCCTTGCGCGGATGGATGGCGAAGTCGTCGAGCCCGACCATGTTGGCAACTCGGTCTGCGAAGACGCCGGCGCAGTTGATCACGAAACGCGCGGGGACGGACTCCTGCGGCGTACGCACTTCGAGGTGGTCGTCGCGCAGGTCAACGTCCAGAGCTGGCGCATCGACGCGCAGCTCGAGGCCGTTGGCCTGGGCGTTCTCGATGAGGGCGAAGGCGAACTCGTAGGGGTTGATGACACCGGCCGACGGGGCATGGAGCGCCCCCACGAGGCTGCGCGAGAGGTTCGGCTCCTCTCGGTTGAGCTTGTCCCGGTCCCACATCTCGAGCCCCGGGACCCCCTTGCTCTCGCCCAGCGCCTTCATCTCCTCGAGCTTGCCGAACTCGTCCTTGTCGCGGGCCACGGTCAGCTCGCCGATGCGCCGGAAGGCGAAGCCGAGCTCGTCGTGCAGCTGATCGAAGAGGGCGTTTCCGGGGACAACGAGACGTCCCTTGAGCGTTTCGTTGGACGAGTGATGGCCTGGGTGGATGATGCCGCTGTTGGTCTTGCTGGTGCCGAAGCCCACCTCGGCGTCCTTCTCGAGCAGCACCGTGCGCAGCGCGAAGCGGGACAGCTCGCGCGCGATGGCACAGCCCACAACGCCCCCTCCAATGATCGCTACGTCATACATTCGGCGCTCCACGGCAGCGCACATCCTACACGCCTCCGGGCGCAGGAGGGAGCCCCCCCCCACTGTCGCGACTTCTCAACCTGCACCGCCACCGGCTATCGTTGGCAACCGGAGGGTAGACGATGGGCAACCGTGAACGCGTTCTCGCTTCGCTGAGTCACCGGCAGCCGGACAACGTCCCGTACGAAATCTCGTTCACACAGGCGGCCCATGCGAAGATGGTCGAGTTCTACGGTGATCCCCATTTCGCGTCGAAGCTGGGGAACTGTCTCACCTGGCTGGGTTGCGAGCCAGCCGGCAGCTGGAAGGAGGTCGAGCCCGACATCTGGGGAGATCAATTCGGCGTCGAATGGGATCGCAGCGTCGACAAGGACATCGGCAACGTCCGCAACCAGTTGGTCACCTCGGGGAATCTGGCGGACTACCGGTTCCCCGATCCGGATGATCCCTCCAGGTACGCCCGGTACAGAGGAGTCCTCGAGCAGAAGGAAGATCGGTTCGTGCTGGTCAACTTCGGCTTCACGTTGTTCGAACGTGCCTGGACTCTGGTCGGCATGGAGAACCTGCTGATGGCCATGATCGACGACAAACGCTTCGTCCACGAATTGCTGGATAGGATTCTGGAGTTCAATCTGGGGGTGATCGAGAACGCGTGCCGCTTCGACATCGACGCGATGATCTTCGGAGACGACTGGGGAATGCAGACAGGGCTGATCATGGGGCCCAGAACCTGGCATGAGTTCATCGAGCCTCGCATTCGGCAGATGTACGGTCTGGTCAGGTCAAAGGGGAAGCTCGTCTTCATTCACTGCTGCGGCAAGGTCGACAGGGTGTTTCCGGAGCTGATCGAGTGCGGCGTGGATGTCTTCAACCCGTTCCAGCCCGAAGTAATGGATGTCTTCGACGTCAAGCGACGCTATGGGCGCCAGTTGAGCTTCTTCGGCGGTGTCAGCGTCCAGCGAACGCTCCCCCATGGGACCGTGGCCGAGGTGAAGGAGGAGACCAAACGCCTGCTCGAGGTCGTCGGTCGCGACGGTGGCTACATCGCCGCTCCGTCTCACGCGATTCCAGCGGATGCAAAGCCGGAGAACGTCGCGGCGCTGGTCGAAACCCTGCAGAGTCAGTGATTCCCGATCGAAGGCTCGCGTGGCGCCCTGCGTCCCCGTCGCAGCCCGCCACCGGGTCCGGTGGCCCCCAACCCTGGCCTATTTGTCACAGTTCCACTTGTCGGACATAGCCGATTCCCGGCTTGAACTCCCTACGCGTGAAAGCGGATCTGGCAGCTTTCGGACCTTGCGGGGGGGGCGGTGCCCCGGCCTCGGCGGGGCAGGATCTGAGCCCAAAGGCTGGGCCTCTTGGATTTCTGCGAATCGCAAGTCTCTGTCCGTATTGAGGAAACACTTTCTTTCGAATCTTTATTGACCGACTGAGTCAGTTATATATAGTGAGATCTCTGTGCGGCCCGGCTCGAGCCAAAGTGCCGCCCGAAAGGAGGATCGCCGTGAAGCTTCGACTCTTTCTCATCGCATCGCTCGTCCCCCTGCTGTTCTGCGCCACGATGGGCTGCTCGACGATCGGCAAGATAGACCTCGGGCGACTCGTGACGGGCGGGCGCGATGGATGGCAACACCCCGAACGGGTCGTGACCGCCATGCGTCTGGAACAAGGAGATCGCGTTGCCGAAATCGGCGCGGGCGGCGGATACTGGTTGCCCTGGCTATCCGTAGCGGTTGGCGCGCAAGGTCGTGTGTACGCTGTCGAAGTGACGGATGAACTCGTCGAAGAACTGCAGCAACGGGTCGCGCGAGACGGCCTCGCCAATGTCATCGTCGTGCGCGGCCAGTTCGAGGATCCGGCGCTGCCCGATGGCATGATCGATGTCGCAATGACGAGCCAGACCTACCACCACATCGAAGGCCGCCCGGCGTATTTCGCACGGCTGCAGGCCGATCTGAGCGAACGCGGCCGAGTCGTGCACATCGACGATCGTCACGACGTTCCGCCGCCCATTCGCTGGCTCCAATCGTCGGGACACTGGACCGAGCCCGACTCGCTCCACAGTGAAATGCGCGAAGCGGGCTATCGTCGGGTCGAGGACTTCGATTTCCTGCCGATGCAGAGCTTTCAGGTCTTCGTCCCGCTAGAGAGAAGTTCCTGAGTGCCCAGACGGATTCCCGAGAATCGCTTCGACGACCTCGTGGACGCGGCGACCGAAGTCTTCATTGCCCGCGGCTACCGGCTGACGCAGATGTCCGACATCGCCGAGGCCGTGGGCGTCGCAAAGGGGACACTGTACGGCTACGTGGAAAGCAAGGACGCGCTCTTTACTCTCTGTCTGTTCAACGCAGATCGAACGGAGCCGTTGCGGCATCCGGAACAGCTCCCCATACCCACGCCGCCGCCGGGTCAGCTCGGACTTCAGGTCAAGGCGCTCGTGTCGAGCGAATCGATCCCGCGCGCACTGAGCGACGCCATCGGCGCGTCTCGGGCGGATGACATTCGCGACGAACTCACGGGGATCGTGCGCGCCTACTACGAGACGCTCGAGCGATTCTGTCGCGCGATCAAGCTGATCGATCGCTGTGTGGATCACCCCGAGCTGCGCGATATCTGGCAGAGCGTCGGCCGCGAAGCACCGCGGGCCGCGCTCGTGCGCTACCTCGAATCGCGCATCGAAGCGGGGCAGATTCGCCCGGTGGCGAACCTGCGCCTCGCGGCGCGGATGATCATCGAGGTGACGACCACCTGGGCGGTCCACATCAAGTGGGACCGCTCACCCGAGGACTTCGACCCCAGCGAGGCGCGCGAGAACGCGATCGATTTCCTGGTGAGCGCGCTGGTGGTCTGAAGCCCGAAGCGCTGGCTTCGCGTGCTGGGCTCAACTGTCGCTGCGCGCATCGACCTCGACCTCGACCTCTACCTCGGCCACGCTCTTGGAACTTGTCCAGCCCCAGACCGGAAGTGCGATCCCGAGAAGCATGATCGTCCCCCCAAGGATCTCCTGGCCAGTCGGCAGATCGGACAAGATCACGAAGCCGAAGAGCAGCGTCAGTGGCGGAGCCGCCAGGGTTGCGAGGGTGGTGTAGCGGGCTTCGACGTAGCGTGCGGATGTCATCAAACACAGGCGCCCGAGGAACGGTCCGAAGAAGGCCGCGAGACTTGCGTAGAAGGCCTGCTCGGCGGAAATCTCATAGAGGGCGTCGGGTGCCCCGTGCCACACGAACCACAGCGCCACCGAAAGCCACAGCCGCAGGGCATTGACCGAAACCGGATCGATGCGATGAATGAACTTGCGGGTCACGACGGCCATCGAGCTGAACCACACCGCAGATGCCAGCGCCCACGCCATTCCGCTCGCGCGGATCTCTCCGCTCGCGAACGGGTCCTGCAAGATCACCAGTCCCACGACGGCAATGACGGCACCAATCCAGAAGCGTCGCTCGATCCGCTCCCCGATGACCGGCCAGGCGATCAGCGCCACGAGGATCACCTCGCTTCGCTGCGTCACGGTCAACATGGCCGGGGAGATGATCGCGATTGCGTTCGCACTCGCGAGATTGCCGAGCAGGGTGAGTGTTGCGAGACCGGTCGCAACCCCGAAGTCGAAGCGGCGAAAGCGGGGAAACGAACGCTGCTGATGGGCGGTGAGCAGACTGTTGAACACCGCGGCGGAAGCCAGCAGCACCAGCGTATTGGTCGTGGTTTCGCCCAGCCCGGCGGCGACCTTCCAGGGGATGACGAACGACGCGATACCGAGCGTCGCAGCCAGCGCCCAGAAGAATCCCCTGCGTTGTTCGTTGGACATCGTTGCTCTCGTTTCGGGTCGTGCGTGGCTTCGTGTGGGTCGGGGCAAAAAAAAGCCGCCAGGGAGATCCGGGCGGCTTCGCGGTCATGCTTCCACGCTCACTGTAAGCGGGTCCGGATCTCTACGCAGATGACGACCACCTGGCCATCGCAATGGCCCACGGGGTCGGCGCCACGGCGAGCGGCCACACGTCGCCGACCGCGTGAGCGGCGTCGAGGCGATGCGTGTGCGTGAAGGTCGTGGCGTGCATGATGGGCAGGGTTTAGCTCGTGCGCACAGGCGCGTCAAAGGCGGGCTTCGCCCGAATCCATTTCGGCTCTAGGGCGCCGACGCGAACGGGGCTGCGCCGCTTCAGACTTTCGAGTGTTTCGAGGCTCAGCCTGGCTCCTAGATTGCGATCGTGTCATAGGCTGTGTCTGCTGTGACACTCGTGATCTCGTCCTCGACCTCATCGATGAGATCAAGAGCCGTCCTCGCATCGTCAGCATTCCTGTCGGTCAAAGCCCCAGCAACGATTACGCCAGATCGATCGCGTTCGTGGAGATCCACAGCGCAGATTCATGCACCAACGCCGCACGGCTTCATCCTTGAATTCGGGCGTATATCGCTGATGGCTCATGGGACTCCTCCGGCTGGCTCAATGCCAGCCTCCGAGGTGTCCGCCATTCCCGGTCGATTCCACCCCAGTTCGTTCGCAAAGCAAGGGCAATCGTAGTAGCTTCGGCAGATCCGACTGGGGAACAGCAATGCTCAGAGCCGCAGCCTGCTTGCTCACGATGATCCCGCTTCTCATTGCCTGCTCGGACAGCTCTCGCCCGGAAGCGCGCGGCGTTCAACTGAGCACCCTGGAACAGAGCGGCCGCGTCCGCCCGATCGAAGCCCTGGAGGTCAGCGCGGGGGAGGTGGCCCAGTGGATCCGGGTGATCGGCTCGGTCCAAGCCGATCGGCGAGTGACCCTGAGCGCCGAGGTGGGGGGAAGACTGGCGGCAATCAAGGTGGAGGTGGGCGATGTTACCGGAGCGGGAGACCTGCTGGCGCGACTCGACGACGAGCGGCTCCGCATCGCCAGGGATCTGGCTCGGGCCGAGGTCGAGATGGCCCAGGCCAACCTCGAGAACTCGACGCGCGATGCCCAACGAAAGGTCGATCTCCATCAGGGCCGGGTGGCCTCGGAGTTCTCGGTCGATCAGGCCTCCGTCAAAGCCAGGACCGACGTCGGGCAGCTGAAGGTTGCCCAGGCCAGGCTCGCCGCCGCCGAGAGGGACCTCTCGGATGCCAGCCTCATCAGCCCCATCGATGGTGAGATCACGCGAAAGCACGTAGAGGTGGGCGAGCTGGTCGAAGTCGGCACGCCGCTCTTCGACATCGTGGGGATCGATCGCGTCAAGGTGGTCGTGAACGTCTCCGAGCTCGAGATCACCCGACTCTGCAAGGGGCAGGAGGCGGAGATCCGCGTGGATGGGCACCCGGGAGTCGTCTTCCACGGTCGGGTGAGCACTGTCAGCCCGGAAGCCGATCCAGAGACACGCTCCTTTCCCGTCGAGATCCTGGTCGTCAATGACCGCGAGGAGAAGTTGCTTCCCGGCTTTATCGGCCGTGTGCGAGTTCGCGAGCGCACCTTCGAGAACGCGATCCTCCTGCCCCAGGAGGTCGTCGTCCGCCGTGATGGACATCCCGTGGTCTTCGTCGTGACGGGTGATACGGCGTCGGCCAGAGCCGTCGAGCTCGGCTTCTCGGATCGAGGAAGAGTCCTCGTTAGCGGGGGGCTGAAGCCCGGAGAGAAGGTAGTGGTCACGGGCCAGCAATCGCTGCAGGATGGTGCCAGGGTTCAGGTGCGATAAGGAGTCTTCCAGTGCATATCTCGGAATTCTCCGTGAGACAGCCCGTCCTCGTCAACCTCCTTGTGACGCTCGTCATTGTCGCGGCGATCGCCAGCTACTCGTACATGACGAAGGAGAAGTTCCCGGACGTCTCGCTCGACGAAGTATGGGTGTTCACCTCCTATCCCGGCGTCTCGCCCGAGGAGATCGAACGGCTCATCACCATCCCCATTGAAGACGAAGTGGCGAGCATTGATGGGGTCGACAGGATTCACTCCGTCTCCTCCGAGGGCTACTCGCAGATCAAGATCGACTTCGAAGTGGGTATCGAGAACTTCCCGCGGAAGGTCCAGGAGGTCCAGAACAAGGTCAACCGGGTGGAAGATCTGCCGCAGGATGCGGAGACACCCGAGGTGGAAGAGGAGCAGTGGGCCACCACGGCGGTGGTCGTCACCTTGAGTGGGGACGTGCCTGAAGACACGCTCAAGCGGCTTTCCGATGATCTCCAGGACGATCTTCTGGATCTTCCCGGCATCGACACGGTGGCTGCAGCGGGACGCCGCGACCGCGAGATATGGGTCGAAGTCGATCGCGGCCGGCTGGAAGGCTACGAGCTCTCGCTGGCGGACGTGATCCTGAGCTTGCGAAACAAGAACCTCGACATCCCTGGAGGCACGCTCGGCTCCGGCCGGGAAGAGCTCCTCGTGCGCACCATGGGCGAGGCCGAGACCCTCGAGCAGATCGAGCGCGTCATTATTCGCTCGACCGCCGAGGCAGGCCACGTCTATACGCGGGACGTGGCCAAGGTGAGCGACACCTTCGAGGACGCCACCACGGAGGGTCGGCTTGACGGCCACAAGGCCATCAGCCTCAGGATCACCAAGAGCAAGACCGGCGATACGATCAAGATCGTCCGAGCGGTAAAGGAGCTCAAGAAGGCCTACGAGAACGGGAGGCTGCCCGACGGTGTGACGCTCACGCTGACGAATGACGCCTCCGTCGACATCTGGAGCAACCTCAACGCTTTGTATCAGAACGGGGCCGCTGGCCTGGTCCTGGTCCTGACCGTCCTGTGTCTGTTCGTAGGCCTCCGGCCGGCGGTCTTGACAGCCGTGGGGCTACCGGTGGCGTTCGCCATGGCGATCCTGTTGATGCAGTACTTCGGCATCACCATCAACATGCTGTCTCTCTTCGGTCTGATCCTGGTGCTCGGCATCGTGGTGGACGATGCCATCATCATCTGCGAGAACTCCTTCCGCTACATCGAAGAAGGCCTCAGCCCGGCAAAGGCGGCCGTCATCGGGACCAAGGAAGTCACCTGGCCGCTCATCGCGGCGGTCAGCACGACCGCGGCGGCGTTCGTGCCACTTCTGCTCATGGCCGGAACGCTGGGGAAGTTCATGGGCATCATACCCAAGACGGTGGCCTTCGCTCTGTTGGCTTCTCTCGTAGAGGCGCTCTTCATACTGCCGTCGCACGTCGCCGAGTTCGCCAAGCCGATCCGGGCGGACCGGGCCAGAGACATGCCAAACGACCGGCTGGAGAGATTGTCCCGTGTCTACCTCAGGCTGCTGGGTGCCACCATTCGCCGTCGCTATCTGTGCCTGACCGCCGTCATCGCCCTGGCGTTGGGTTGCGCAGCCTTCGCCTACGCCTTCATGCCTTTCGTGCTGTTTCCGGCGCGCGACGTCGAGGAGTTCGGAGTCACGATCAAGATGCCGGTGGGAACGAAGCTCGAAGAGACCCGTCGCGTGGTGAAGGAGTTCGAGCGCATCGCCCTCGAGCTGCCCAAAGAGGAAGTTCACGCGGTCATCGGGCGGGTGGGGACTGGTCAGCTAGCCAATTACGATTTCCAGACCGCCACTCATATCGGTCAGGTGGTCCTCGACCTGACCGACCGTTTCGAGCGGGAGCGGTCGGGTCTGGAAATCGTCAATGAGTATCGCGAGGCAATCACCGGGATCGCCGGGCCTGCCGAGATCAACTTCCTCGAATGGCGCGAGGGTCCGCCGGTGGAGGCCGCCGTGGAGATCCACCTCAGGGGCGACGACTTTGACGTTCTGCGCACCATCGCCGACGACATCAAGGCCACCCTCGCGAGCGTCGAGGGTGCCAGGGATATCGCCGACAACTTCGAGCCTGGCAAGCAGGAGGCCCGCATCATCGTAGACGAAGAGAAGGCCTATCTCATGGGCCTGGACATGGCGACGATCGGTTCCACGATCAGGTATGCGGTGGAGGGAGGCATCGCTTCTTCCATCCACGACCGGGGTGACGAGATCGATGTTCGAGTCATCCTCCGAGAAGAGTACCGACGCCACCTCGAGGACATAGAGGAGATGAAGTTCCGCAATCGTGCGGGAGCACTGGTTCCCTTCAAGAACTTCGGACGCATCGAGCGGACGCCGGGCTACACCGACATCCATCGCCGCCAGCGGAAGAGAGCCATCACTGTCACCGCCAACGTGGACGAGGAGATAGTCACGTCGGTGGAGATCAATCGCCTCTTGAAGGACCGCTACAAGGACCTGAGCAGGAGTTACCCCGGCTACGCGATGAACTTCTCCGGCGAGTATGAAGAGACACGGGAGCAGGTGGTCGCTCTGACCAAGGCCTTCGGTGTGGCGATCCTCCTGATCTACGTGATTCTCGGCGCCCTGTTCCGGTCCTTCGTGATGCCGGTGGTCGTCATGCTCGCCGTGCCGTTCTCCTTCATCGGGGTAGTGATGGGCTTCTACATCATGGGCGAGGCCCTGGGTCTGATGGCGATCATCGGGACCATCGGGCTGGCGGGTATCGTCGTCAACGATTCCCTGATTCTGGTGGATTTCATCAACAATGGGCGCGACGCGGGCCTGGAGAGGCTAGAGGCCACCCTGCGCGCGTGTCGGCTGCGGCTGCGGCCCGTCATCCTGACCTCCGTGACGACCATCTTCGGCCTCCTGCCGCTGGCCATCGGCCTGTTCGGCCTCAGCGCCTTCCTGACTCCCATCGCCGTGGCCATCGTCTGGGGCCTGGCCTTCGCCACCTTTCTCACGCTGCTGCTCGTTCCCGGCATCTACGCCATT
>JAJDAO010000101.1 GCA_029261835.1 Deltaproteobacteria bacterium
CCCGGCGTCACCGTGGTGGTGGGGCCCGGCCCCGCGGGGGGGCGGGGCGTGGCCGGCGGGCGGCACCGTTGACTGGGGGGGCGGCCGGCCCCCGCCGCGGCGGCGGCGCTCGCGAAGAAGCGCACGTTGCGCCGCAACGGCGTACGCGCCGGACAGATTGGGCGACAATAGATGCCGGTGGTCAGCACGCCCACGAAGAAGCGGCCGTCGAAGCGGGGGTCGCGGGCGCGGAGCGCGCGGTAGCAGCGGTCTTCCTCGATGGTCTGCATCTCGATAGGATGCCAGAACGTCCGAATTCGACTAGCCGTTTTCGGACATCCTCCTGTGAGGGTCGAGGTCCGATCCCGGCGAGTCCGCTCGTCTGCTACGCGCCAACATCAAGCCAGTACCGAACGTCGCGCTGGCCCCCATGGCCGCACGCCGGCAGCAGAGGAGCAAACCCATGTGCACGACCATCCGCTACGCGCTCGGCCGGTGTCGCCACGCCCATGTGCTGGTCGCGGCGGGGGAGCGCGGCATCTGCCAGCTCCAGCTGGGCGACCATCACGGCGCCCTCGAGACGGGGCTCCGAAGGACGTTTCCCGCTGCGCGGCGGGCCGACCCGGAGGCGCCCGTCGTGGCATGGTGCACTGCCATCGTCGCACGCCTCGAAGCGTGGGAAGGTCGCGGGGAGCCGCCGGATCTGCCCCTCGAGCTGCGCGGGACGCCCTTCCAGCTTCGCGTCTGGCAGGCGCTGCGGGAGATCCCGGTGGGCGAGGTGCGCAACTACGCGGAGGTCGCGCGCGGCCTCGGCATCGCGGATGGCGCCCGGGCGGTCGCCGGGGCGTGTGCACGCAACCCGGTCGCGTTGCTCGTACCGTGTCACCGCATCGTGCCCAAGAGCGGTGGTGTCGGTGGCTACCGCTGGGGCGAGCACATCAAGCGCTGGCTGCTGGCGGGTGAGGGCGGAGTTGGTACATGAATCCCAGGCAGAAGGTGATCGTCATCCGGCTGATGGGCGAAGCTGGGCGTGTTGGGCCACGCTCCCCACATGAAGTCGAGAGTCACATCGCAAGCTTCGCGGAGGACGCAGCCTATGACACGGTCGCGATCTACGAGGCCGCAGCAGCACACGGCGCCAGAGTTGTTGTTGCGCCGCTTCAAGGCAAGACCGCGATCAGGATCAGGGGCAGCGTGACGAAGGAGAGCAGGGTCGAGAGAACGACGACGCCCGCCACTTCGTTGGGTGAACGATTGAAGCTGCTCGCGAACATGTAGTTGATTACGGCCACCGGCATGGCGCAGTCGAGCACCAGTACGCCGCGCGCCACACCCTCGAAGCCCAAAATCTCGGCCAGCGTGAAGCCGACCGACGCCCCCAGACCGATCTTGAGCGCGGAGAGGAAGAAGCTGCGTGGCAAGTTGGTCAGCCGCAGACGCGCCAGCGAGACACCGAGGGTGAACTGCATGATCGGAATGGTGAAGTCACCCATGAGCGTGGTCGTGCGTAGCAACCAGCGGGGGACCTCGAGATCGCCGGCGATGACGACGATGGCCAGCAAGCTGGCCCAGGTGAGGGGCGTGCGGCAGAGCTGAACGAAGGAGATCCGCCCGCTCCAGAGCCACTGACCCGCCGTAAACTGCAGCAGCGTCGTTGCGGCGTAGAAGCAGACGCCCAACACCAGGCCCTCGTCGCCGAATGCGAAGTAGCAGACGGGGATGCCCATGTTTCCCGTATTGCCGAATGTCATGGGGGCGAGGAAGGTCGGGAGGGAGATGCGGAGGACTCGCAGCGCCAGTGCCGCGACGATGCCCATGCAGGCCGTGGCGAGAACGACCGCGCCAGCCATCTTCAGCAGACTGCCGAATCCGATCTCGATCCCGACCAGGCTCGAGAACGTGAGGCAAGGTGCGCCCACGAGCATCACCATCTCGGTCATGAAGGCGGTGTCGTAGCGACGACCGGCGCGCACCCAGACGAAGCCGAGTCCCGCGCAGAGGTAGACGGGGACGACGATGGAGAGGAGCTCCGTCAACACCTGTGATTCCCCTTCGTCGAGGCCTCACACGTGGGCCGCGAGATTCGTTCAGCTCGCCCCGCCCTCCTTCGAGTCCAGGTCGGAATCGAAGTTCTTGCCCTTCATCTGGCGCAGCAGCTCTTCCGGACCGCCATTGCTTATGATTTCGACGAACTGAGAGCGAAAGTTCGCCACCAGGCTCACTCCCTCGATCACGACGTCGATCGCGAGCCACGTCCCCTTCTTCTGCCGCATCCGGTAGTCCATCTCGATGCCATCGAACCTTCCACCCACCGCGTGGGAGCGTACGGTGACATCATTGCGTGGCTCGATTCGAGTGCCGGTGATGGCGACATCGGTCCGCTCGTACCGCTCGAGGCGACTGCCGTAGTTTCGAGACAGGTGTCGCTTGAATTGCTCCACGAACTCTTCGCGCTGGTCCTTGCTGAAGCGTTTCCAATTGCGGGCCAGCACGAGCTTGCTCATGGTACGGAAGTCGAAGACCTCAAAGGCGATCGCCTCGATCTTGCGTCGCCGCTCGGGGGAAGAGAGGTCGGGCTCCTTGAGAATGGCCAGCACCTCTCCAATCGTCTTCTCCACCAATGCCCGCGGTGCCTCGACCAGCGCTGAATCGTCAGCAGCCATGCCCCGAGGTGCGAGCGCCAGCAAGCAGCCGAGCCACAGCAGCCCCACCGCGAGACCTCCGACGGATACTCGACGCCCGCTAGACGTCATCACCGTCCGCATCGAACTCATCCTCCTCATCATCGTCTAGAAAATAGAGATCCTCGTCCGATGACGTCCCTGCTTCGCCCTCTTCCGGCTGTCGACCGATCTCCGCCCGACGATTCTGGACATAGGCATTGCGCAAGAACACATAATAGTCGAAGGACTCACGCCGGTTCTCGTCGATTTCCTCCAGATAGTCCGATCTCCAATTGACGAGCTCCACGCCTCTTACGAGAAAGGAGGTCCAGAAAGGGAAATACGAGAAGTAGAAGCTCCCGCCGCCATCCACGATTCGGCCGAATCCGTCCCGTATGTTGGAGGGGCCGTACAGCGGCAAGACGAGATAGGGACCCGCCGGAACTCCCCAGTAGCCCAGCGTCTGGCCGAAGTCCTCATCGTTCTCAGGGATCTCCACCATGCTCGCGACATCGATCAGACCTGCCAGGCCAAAGCTGGCATTGAACACGATCCTCAGCAGGTCGTGACCGCTGCTTCCGGCCTTGAGTTGGAAGATGTCGTTCGCAAGCACGACTGGCATCACCAGGAGGTCGCTGACGTTGGAGATGGCCGTGCGAAAGAAAGAAGGCGTCACGTAGCGCCAACCCGTTGCCGATGGCGCGAGAACGTAGATGTCCGCCTGCTCGTTGAACCAGAAGATGCCGCGGTTCATCTTCTGCCAGGGATCCGCGTCGAGACTGGCATCGGTGGCGCTGGCCGACCCGGCCGATAGCCCGAGGCCGGCGGTCAGGATTGCCATCACCGACACCGCACGCCTGCACCTGCTGCTCATCCACCCGCGCGAAGACACCACCGGCATACCTCAGTCGTCGCCGGCCAGACCGGAGCCATGCACGACCGCTCCAATCAGCTTGTCGAGGTTGGTCGCGCTCTCGGTGAACGAGAAGGACTCGCCCGCCTCGAGGACCTCGTCCTCCGCTCCGGGCTCGAGTGCCACGAATTGGTCGCCGAGCAGACCCGCCGTCCGGATGGCCGCGGCCGTATCGACCGAGAGCTCGAGATCAGTAGCGAGATTCATCGCCACGCGCGCGCGCAGATCGGCGTCGAGATCGATCGATTCCACCTGCCCGACGCGCACCCCCGAGATGCGAACCGGGGCCCGGGGCGACAGCCCGCCAATGTCGTCGAAGGTGGCGAAGAGCTGCAGCTCCCCCTCGCGTCCGAGCGAGAGCCCCCCGACCTGGACCGACAGGTACGCGATTGCCGCGAGGCCGAGCAGTACGAAAACGCCGACGACGAGATCACGACTGGACGAAGATTGCACGCTCTCTCTCCCCTAGTGTCCTATCCACTAGCTCAAACACCCCAAAGTGCCGTAAGCACGTAGTCCGACAGCAAGATGCAGACCGAAGCGGTGACGACGGTGGAGGTCGTCGCTCGACTGACACCCGCTGCATTGGGCTCACATGTGTAGCCCCGATAGGTGGCGATCAGACCGAGCAGCATCCCGAAGACGCCAGCCTTGACGATGCTCTGCAGAACCGACTCGCGGAAATCAACCGCATTCTCGAGATGAGAAATGTAGCTCCCCGCGTCCAGCCCCAGGAGCTGCACGCCAACCAGATAGGCACCGAAGATGCCGCAGACGATGAAGAGAGCCGACAGCAGCGGCATCACGAGAGCAAGCGCCAGCGCGCGGGGCATCACGACGAAGTGGATGGGGTCGACCGCCATCATTCGCAGGCCGTCGAGCTGCTCGGTCGCCTTCATGGCCCCAATCTCCGCGGTCGTGGCCGAGCCCGCTCGCCCCGTTACCAGTAGCCCGGTCAGCACGGGCCCCAGCTCCCGAATCAGCGAGAGCCCGACCGCGGTGCCGAGGGATTCCTCCGCACCAAAGCGCGAAAGCGTGTTGTAGAGCTGGAGCCCGAGCACGAGGCCCACGGTCAGACCCGAAGCGCACACCAGCGCCGTGGAGAGCACGCCGGAATCGTAGACCGCCCACAGCAGGAAACGCAGCCGCGCAGGAGGCAGCAGCGCCGCACGAACGATCAGCCCACCGAAGCGAACGATGCGTCCCAGACTCTCGACGAGAGAGAGCGTCTGCGCGCCCAATGAACGAAGCCATCCGGTCATCAGCTCGGCTCGCCGCTCGCAGCTCGCGCGACGTGGCGGGCCAGAAACTCCGCGCCATCCTCGCCGATGAATTCGGCGATGGCGGAGTCGTGGCTGGCGGCGAGCGTCTCCGGGCGCCCGTCGATACAACCGCCGTCCCGCAGCAGGAAGAGCTGATCCGCCATGCGCAGGCTGGTGGCCATGTGGTGGGAGGTCACGATCAGCGTGAGCCCCAGTTGGCGGTTCAAGTGCAGTAGGAGTTCCTCGATGCGAGACACGTTGGGGGGATCCAGACCGGAGAAAGGCTCGTCGCAGAGCAGGATCTCCGGTGCCATCACGATGGCGCGCGCGAAGGCGGCACGACGCAGCATCCCGCCGGAGAGCTCGCCCGGCAGCAGGTCGTCGACATCGTGCAGACCGACGTCCGCCAGTCGCTGGTGGACCCGATCGACGATCGTCGCCTCGTCGAGCCGACTGCGCTCTCGCAGCGGCAGCGCCACGTTCTCGAGGACCGTCATCGAATCGAGCAGGGCGCCGTTCTGGAAGAGCATCCCCAGCCGCTGTCGAACTCGCCCCAACGCCACTTCACCGAGTCCCACCAGCTCCTCGCCCGCGACCTTGACGCTGCCGCGATCGGGCGGCTGCAGCCCTCCCACCATGCGCAGAATGGTGCTCTTTCCCATTCCGCTCGCGCCCATGATCACGCTGATCCTGCTGGGCGGGAAGCGGCACGAGAGACCCTCGAACACCGATCGCCGACCGAAGGCGAGATCGACTCCGTCGAGCTCCACGTGAGCCACGTCATCTCCGTGCAGCGTCACACGTCGCCCCCACCCCCATCGGCCAATCCGCCGACGCAGGGACCGGCCCACCCCGAAGCCGGTCCGAAGCGATGAGGTTAACGCAAAGCAGAAGCCGCGTGACCCCCGCTGCCAGCATCATGCTGCTAGCAGGTTGCGGAAGAACTCCGGACCGAGCGAGGCTCGCGGGCTTTCGTCGAGATCAAGGCGCGGACCCGCCGCTGTACTGAAGTACAGCAAGGTTTCGCAACGCAGAGATCGGCGAAAGGACGCGTGCATCGCGACGG
>JAJDAO010000102.1 GCA_029261835.1 Deltaproteobacteria bacterium
CAGGTGAGGTGCGCCCTGTGATCGATCGACTGCGACCAAGTCACTTTCAAACGCCCAGTCAGGGCGGGGCAAGCCCCTTCATCCCCGAACCCCTCTCTGCCAACGGCCGCTGTAAGGCCGCCTGTGCAGAGGTTCCCTAGCGGTCCGCACCTTCGAGGAGCCCGCGGGCTGCGACCAGACGGGCGGCCCAGAGCGCGCTGAAGCGGCGACGGGAGACCACATCCCGGACCCCGCTTTTGCCCTCAAGAGGCGTCCCGAGTGGACCGATTCGGCAGTTCAGCCGGCACGCGCCGAGCGGGAGGCCAATCATGAAGAACGACAGGACCCGCGAGCTCAGCGCCCCGAACACGCCATCCGGCGCTCGCGGCTTTCTGACTCGCAACCGCGCCTCGCTCGTCGTCATCGAAGGTCCCGCCGCCGGAACCGAGTATGAACTCGATCGCCCCCGCCTCGACCTGGGTCGCGGCCCCGAGGTCGATCTCTGCTTCGCCGACGACGCGATGTCCCGGGAGCACGTCGCGTTCGAACTCGTCGAAGACGGATTTCGCGTGAGGGATCTCGGCAGCACAAACGGTGTCGTGCTGAACGGCGGCCGCGTTCTGGCTGCGGAGCTCAAGCACGGCGACCGCCTTCGCGTCGGGGAGCACACCTTCCAGTACCTCGTCGAAAGGCTGGAACGACAGCCTGAGACCTACCTGCTGCCCGACGACTGAGACGGACGCCCAGTCTGCGCTGCAGTAGCACGGCGGGGAGATGCACGTGGCCAGCACGATGATCGGGAAGACGCTCGGCAACTTCGTCGTGGAGGAGGAGATCGGAAGCGGCGGCATGGGTGTCGTGCTGCTCGCCCGTCAGACCTCGCTCGATCGGCAGGCAGTGCTGAAGCGAATCCGGCGCGATCTCGGCGAGTTTCCCGAGCTCGCCGAGCGATTCGAACGCGAGGCCAGGGCTGCTGGCCAGATCCACCACCAGAACGTCGTCGCCGTCTACGACCACTTCCGCTGGCGATCAGACCAGTTCATCGCCCAGGAGTACGTCGACGGTATCGACCTCGCCAGCGCGCTGACCCGGGCCGGGCCCCTGCCCTGGCGCATCGCGGCCCTCATCGCCCTCGAGGTCGTACGCGGACTCGAGGAGATCCACTCACTGGGAACCGTGCACCGCGATCTCAAGCCGGCCAACATCCTGCTGGGCCGCCGCGGCGAAGTGAAGATCGCGGACTTCGGGCTCGCCCTCCAAGCGACCGGCTCCGCGCTGACCGAGCCCGGCGTGATGATCGGCTCGCCAACCTACATGCCACCCGAGCAGATGTTGGGAGAACGCGTGGATGCCCGTTGTGACATCTTCTCCCTCGGCGTCGTCCTGTACGAGATGTTCACCGCACAGCTTCCCTTCCCCCAGCGCGCGGCCGAACATGCCGACGCCTCTCGCCGCCACGATGCGCAGGAGAACGACTCGTTGCTGCGGCGAATGCAGCGAGAGCACTACTCGCGAGTTCGCAAGGTTGCGCCGGACACACCGCGGGCGCTGGCCCGCCTGACAAAACGCTGTCTGCGTGCCAAGCCGCGCAACCGGCTCAGCAACAGCACGGAGCTGCGCCGCCGCCTCGAATCGGGTCTCGACTGCCCCTCCGCCGCCGATCTGCGAGTCGAGCTGGCGAGCTGGCTCTGGGATCACCAACTCTTCGAACGTCGTGACAACGAGACCCTCGTGCAGGTCGCGCGTCCCGACCTCGCCGCACCACGACGGACCCGCCGCTGGGCGATCCCGCTCTTGGTCGCCAGCTTGGCCGCGCTGGCCGCAGCCTCGATCTTGCTCGTGGACTTCCGTCCCCTGCGCTCACGAGCAGGCGACTCGCCGCAGCCATCAACAGCTCTGACGCCATCCGAGCCGGCCGGCTCGGATGGCACCCCGCAGTCCGAAGTGGTGCCGCTGTCAACCGCATACTCCGAGCCGGCGGCGACGGGTACAATGTCGCAGGCGCCCGCGCGGTCCGCAGACCAGGTGGGCGGGCCGAAGTGAGGTGACCAGCCGCAGCGCGGGGTGAATGCCGAGTAGCGCGCCGTCCATTGCCGGACTCTTCGAGATCCCTTCCTCTCCGGATGCGAGCTGGTCGTGACCGGCTCCGACTACGCGGTGATGGCCCTCTATGGGGCGGCACTGCTCTGGATCGGCTGGCGCGCCAGTGGCGCTCAGCCCGATGCGTTGCAGCTGACTCTCGGCGGGCGTCGGCTCCCGGCCTGGGCCGTCCTCTGCTCCATGTCGGCGACGGAGCTGTCGGCGGCCACCTTCTTGGGCGTGCCGCACGCGGCCTATACGGGCGACTGGTCTTACCTCCAGCTCGCGCTCGGCGCGCTCCTGGCCAAGCTCGTCGTGGCGCGTTACGTCATTCCGCTCTACCACGAGCTCGGTGTCGTCACGGTCTACGGCTTTCTCGCACGGCGGTTTGACCGTGCCAGCCAGCGGCTCGCCGCGATCTGCTTCGTCGCCGGCCGGATCCTCGCCTCTGGCGTGCGTCTGTTCATCGCCGCGCTGGCCGCGGCGGCCGTCGGCGACGTCGACATCGAGGTCGCCATCGTCGCCTGCGGAATCGTGGCGGGGCTCTACACGCTGAAGGGCGGAATCCGCGCCGTGATCTGGACCGACACGCTGCAGGGTGGGCTCTTCCTGATTGCCGCGCTCGCGACGCTAGCGACCCTGATCGTGAACGCCGATGGGGGACTCAGCGGCTTTCTCGGCTGGCTCGGAACGGCTGAACACACGCGGATCCTGCACCTCGACCCCATCTTTTCCGCGACGGACGGCCGCGCCATCGGCGTCGCCCTGATCGGCGCCTTCTTCCTGACACTGGCCACGCACTCGACCGATCACGACATGGTTCAGCGGCTGCTCACGACGCGAGACGGCCGCTCGGGCGGCCGCGCCTTGCTGGGCAGCGCGTGGCTGAACTTCCCGCTGACGCTGCTCTTCCTCGCGATCGGAACCGGCCTGGCCCACTTCTACAGCAGTCCACCCGGTTACGACATCAGCGAGTCCACGCGTGCCCTGCCCCTCTTTGCGCTGCACGAGCTCCCCAGTGGTCTGCGCGGCCTGTTCTTTGCCGGTCTCTTCGCGGCGGCGATGTCGAGTCTCGACTCGGCGATCTGCGCGATCGCGACGAGCTGGGTGACGGATGTCCTGCCGAGACAGGCGAGCGACGCGAGCCAGGTCCGGCGTATCCGTCGCGCGTCGGCTTGCATCACGCTCCTGCTGATCGCGGCGGCGCTTGCGATGGCGGCGTACCACCGCCTGTTGCTGAGCTCGGGTGCCGACGCGCAGGGGCCGGCCGGCCCGAGCCTGGTCGAGTTCGCCCTTTCATCGATGACGATCCTGTATGGGGGCCTGCTCGGCGTCTTTGCGCTGGGCCTGCTCACACGCAGCCGCGGCAGCCACGCCAGCGTGCCACTTGGGCTGGCGTCGGGTGCCTTCGTGGGGCTCGCCCTGTTCCTGCACCCGGTCGCGCTCGGCCGGACCTACCTCGCCTGGCCCTGGTGGATCCCCGTGGCCGCACTGACCGCATTTGCCGTCGCCGCTCTCGGAAGACGCGCGAAGCCAACACCCGGCGAGCAAGCGGCGGGGTTGCCGAGCTGAAGTGTCAGCAGCGCGCTGTCCAGCCGTCAGGGAAGCGTGTAGGCGATGACCGCGTCTCCGGACTCGGACCAGCCATGCCCACCCGCCGCCACGACCAGGTACTGCTTGCCGTCCGCCCGCAGTCGGTAGGTCAATGGGGTTGCGTTCGCCGTGAACGGGAGCCGAGCGCGCCAGATTTCCTCGCCCGTCTGCGCGTCGAATCCGCGGAGGAACTTGTCCGTCGTCGCTCCAATGAAGACGATACCGCCGGCGGTGGCGATCGATCCGCCGAGATTCGGCGCGCCCAATGCGAGCCACATTGGAAACGGTGCCTGATCTCGCGTCGTCCCCAGTGCCACGTCCCACAGCACGCGACCGCTTCGCAGGTCAACCGCGGTCAGCGTTCCCCACGGTGGCGCACTGCACGGCGCGCCGAAGTTCGACATCAGCGCCATTCTCTTGACGCCGTACGGTGTGCCCTTCATCGGGTAGAGCTCGTCGGGGTACACCACCGCATCCGGGTCGAGCTGGTCGAACTGCTCGCGCGGGATGAGCTGCTGCACCATCGCCATGCGGATCTGGTTGACGAAGAGGAGTCCGTTGACGGGGTCGATCGAAACCCCGCCCCAGTTGGCCCCGCCGGCGGAGCCGGGGAATTGAATCGAGCCCTGGAGCGAGGGCGGTGTGAATGCGCCATCCGAGCGGAAGCGGCTGATCAGCTCCCGGCAATAGCTGCGATCGATGGGCGTGAACCCCCAGGCTTGATCTGGCGTCAGGGTGTAGGGGTGAAGCGGCGGGGGATGGGTGGGAAAGGGCTGCGTCGGTGACAACGTCTCACCCGGCACGGCCCCCTGCTGTGGTGCCGGTCGCTCCTCGACGGGATAGAGAGGCTCACCCGTCTCCCGGTTCAGCAAGAAGATGTGCCCGAGCTTGGTCGCCTGAGCCACGGCCGGAATCCCGCCTGCCACGCCATCGCTCTGGAACAACGCCGGCTGTGAGGCGAGATCATAATCCCAGAGATCGTGGTGCACGGCCTGGAAGTGCCACGCGACACGCCCCGTGTCGGCGTCGAGGGCAACCGTCGAGCTGCCGTAGTGGTCGAGACCGCGCCGGTCGCCTCCGTAGCTGTCGGGTGAGGGATTACCCGTCGGCACGAAGACCAGACCGCGCTCTTCGTCGCCCGAGATCGGAGCCCAGACATTGGGCGTGCCCGGCTGGTAGGGCTCCTCGCCGGAGGGCGCAGCGCCCGCTGCGCGGGCCTCGTCATGCCAGCCCGGCGGAACGGGATCCCAGGCCCAGCGAAGCGCGCCCGTTCTCACGTCGAAAGCCCGCACGACCCCGCTCGGTGCGTCCACCCGCAGGCTGTCCGACACCAACGCGCCGATCACCACGACATCCCGGATCACGAGTGGCGCCGAGGTCGGATAGTACTCCCAGGGCGGAGCGTCGCCGATCCCCTCGCGCAGTGACACGCGACCCGACTGCCCGAAACCCCGGCACGGCTGCCCGGTCGCCGCGTCCAGGGCGATGAGCTCCGAGTCCCGCGTACCCGTGAAGACCCGCTTCCCACACGCGCCCTCGCGCGTCTCCCCGTGTCCGCCCCAGTACGCCACGCCGCGACAGGTCAGCGGATACGGCCCCTTTCCGCGCTTCAATCTCAGCTCGGGGTCGAACTGCCAGCGCTCCTCACCGGTCTCGGGATCGAGGGCAATCACGCGGGCGAATCCGGTGCAGAAGAACATCGAGCCGTCCGCCACGATGGGAGTCGCCTGGAAGGCGGTCTTGCTGTACTCCCCGGTGCCGTCCGAAAAGTCGCCATGGCGGTACTCCCAGGCGACCTGGAGTTCGCCGACGTTCTGTCGGTTGATCTGATTGAGCGGTGAATACTTGAGACCGCCCTTGTCGCCGCCGTATTCCGGCCACTCGGAGACCGGTCCGGAGTAGTCGACCGGCTGGGCGTCGCCGCATGCCAGCAGCAATGCGGCGATGAAAGACGTGACGACGGGCGCCAAGCGAATCGCGACTGACAAGCCCGAATCCCCCCGAATGCTGCGTCAAACGAGAATGTGCTCGAGTGGCAGAATCTGCTCGAGTGGCGAGAACTGTAGCGTCTTCGGGCCGCAGCGCGGACGATCCTCGCGCGCTGAGAGGCGTGGCAACGTGGGGCGTCCGGAACGGCGGATGGTGCGTGTACCGAGGGGCCTCAGCGACGTGTCAGTCGGCTGCCCAGTGGCAGGATCCGCCAGCGCAGAAGACGCCAGAGATCGAGACGCAAGCGCTCCTTGAAGATCGGGTCGGCCTCACACCCTTCCTCATCCGCCGCCAAGAACTCGCGCAGCTCGGCGGCCACGATGTCATCCGGAACGTCGTCGGGAAGCACGTGCACTGTGGAGCCGGGCGCGCGATCGGCGAGATCGTGGCGCGGTCGCGCTCGGCTGCGTTCCGCCGCGATCGGGGGCAACGACTGGTTGAACGGAATCTTGCGGCTCACGTCGTACTCCGCTCCCCGGCGAGCGTAACGGCCTGCAGCATCATCCTCTTGGTCCGGTATAGACTCGAGCGGATTGCGTCGCTGGACCGATTGGTGCGCCGAGCGATCTCGCGAATCGGGAGATTCTCCAAGTGCCTCATCTCGAAGATGCGAGCCTGCCACTTCGTCTGCAAGCCGAGCTCCTGACTGATCGCCTCAGCGTAGCGGCGCATGTGGAGCTGCTCCTCGGGCGAGCAGCCGGTGATCGGCTGCCCCGGCCTGAGGTGCTCCGGGTCGATGAGACCCAGCTTGGCGCGCTGGCTTTGTGCTCGTCGAAGCCGATTATTGGTGAGGTTCTTCGCGATTCCGAAAATCCACGAAAGCAGTGAAGCTTGGCCACGGTAGTTCTCGATCGAGCGGAAGACCGATGTAAAGGTCTCCTGCACAATATCCTCGGTGTCCGCGTGATTGCGCACTCGCGCGTGGACAAAACCGTAGATGCGCTGGAAATAGCGCTCGTAGAGCTCGTTGAAGTGTGACTCGCTCGAGCGCCGGATTCCCTCCAGCAACTCCTGGTCCGTCAGCTCACTCAGGCAGAGGGCGGACGCACTTCTCTCGCAGCTTTTCGCACCGTCATTGCGGGGCAACGCGGATCTCCTCGCGCTGTCCCTTCCCAGGCTACGGGCATGGCCACCCGGCTACCTCTTATGTGGCCGTTTCCGCACGCAAGTGGCGCGCTGAATTCGACAAAGCGTCTTTTCCCCAGCGGGGACAAAGGCGGGCCCGCTCAGCGACCGGCAGCCCACGTGTCAGCGCAGGGCAGAGCGAATCGCGCATGGCGTTCCGCCGGCGATCTGCTCAATTTGCCGCCGGCCTTCCGGCCTCCAGAGCGCTCCGATGGACAACGAGATCGCCGCGACCGCTCGGCAGTCCGGCGAGATCATGGCCGGGAATGATCACCAGAGTGGGCGCCAGTGCGGCGAGTCGCCGCACGCGATTGCGAACGTCGGCCGCCCGTTCCGGGCTGCCGACGATGCGCTGCACATCGTTGCTCTCGAGCCAGTCGAAGTGAACGACGAGATCACCTGCCAGGAGGACCGGTCCGCCGGGCAGATTCACCAGAGCAGCGAGCCCGCCCTGCGTATGTCCGCCACCGGCAATCAGCGTGATGCTGCCATCCCCGAAGAGATCGACGCCGTGGTCGAAGGTGGCGTATGGGGCAGCACGCGAGAAGTCGATGTCTCTCCACGCCCCGTCGTCGATCCAGCTCGTGTGCCGCGGTTCGAAGCCGTTCATGCGCGATGTGCCCGCTTCCCGCTCTCCGAGCCCCACCACGAAGGTCGCCCTTCTGAAGGCGTCTGCACCGCCGACGTGATCGAAGTGCAGGTGCGAGAGAATCACCGTCGAGACGTCTGCCGGCAGCATGCTCGACTCTCGCATCTGTGACGGCAGATCGGAGCCCGGCGGTGAATCTGTCTCGAACAGAAGTCGCGTCACCGGGTGCAGCGCCGCGCCTCCCTCACGCGCGATCTCCGGCCCGAGTCCACAGTCGAAAACCACGAGCCCCTTCCCCGGGTGCTCGATCACGAAGGCGGGTACCGGTCGCCAAGGCGCCGGAGATCCAACCAGCAGCGATGAGACGCGATTGGTTCCGGTGTTGAAGACGTGCAGACGCAGCCCCTGAACCGCCGGCCAGGCCACCGCAGGTGCCCCGGCCAGCACGGCCGGCGGATCCGGACCGACGACGACCTGCGGTCTGTAGCAGGCGCTGAGCTGGAGAACGAGCAGCGGGAGAACGAACTGAAGGAGCGTTGCACGGTGCACTCGCATTGGGCGATTGGTGCCACAGGCGAACGACGGCGTCCAGACACGGCCGAAACGTCAGGCCGCGCTGGCCGGGGCTGGCCGAGAGCACAGCCGCCGCGCCCTACGGAGCACAATGCCATCCCGCATGATGCCCCCGATGGGACGCCAGCGGGTCCGGTATGCGCCCCGGCAAGACGAACCGCTGCGGTGCGCGATCGCTCGACACCCGGGTCAACGTGATCGAGCCGGCGGGGTTTCCGCTGAGGCCGAAGCGGCGGTGCTACCCACTCGGCGCGCCGAACCTCAGCTCGCAGCTCGGACCGACCGAAGCAGAGAGCCAGAGGAGACACACCGCATGACGCGCGATCCAACCAACCCACCCGGCTCCTCGAGTTCGCTCAGTGAGCGAACCGGCACAGCGGCGCGTCTACAGAGCGACGTGTGGCGCGGCGTGATGGCGCTGGTCCTCGTCCTCGCATTCGCGGCCTGTGCGCCCAAGATGCCCGCACCGAACATGGGCGAAGAGACGGGCTACGAACGGCTCGCCGCAACAGCGGCCGGCGAATCGGCGTTCGAGAACGCCCCGTCCCCCGTCCCGGCGCAACTGCTGCCACCCGCCCTGCTCCAGAGTGATCATCACACCGTCCGGGGGGCGAGATGGCACGAGGGGTTCATCGTCACGTACGCAGTCGAATCCGACTTCGGCGATTTCGAGGTGCAGAGCGCTGGCCTATTGCGCAAGCGCATTCACGAGTTGGCGGTATTGGGCGCTCTGCAGAAGCACGAAGTCCGGAATGAAAAGGTCTACGCCCTCGCGGTGGCGAATACGGCGGAGGGTCCCATCGAGGGGGCCTCGCAGTTCCTGCTTCATCCGCTGCGAACGACGAGCGACATCCCGAAAGGAATGTGGTCCTACGCGAAGGCGGTTGTCGAGATGACCCAACGCCAACGCACCTATCTCGAGGACCACTACGCAGAAGAGCTGATGGGATTCAGCAAGGCCAAGCGCGAGTGGGCCTATCGGCTCGGCGTCGACGTCTACAGCAGCAATCCGATCCTTCAGCAGGCACTCGATCGCTACGGATGGTTGTCCTTCGCCGGCGGCCTGACGGTCAGAATCCCGCTGATGGCCGTGCCCGGAGCAGCTTCGATCGCTCTGACGGTGACGACAACCGGCGACGACATGAAGCGCGAATTGCGTGACCGAGCACCCGAGGACATCCGCATCGGCAGCCGTAGGAAGCTTCGCGCAATGAATGTCAGCGAGCCGCTCGTGAACAGATTCCTGCAGCATCGCTGGTATTCGCCCAGCCGCCAGCTCTGGCTCGTGCGGGCGCTGGGCGACCTCGAGAAGGCAGCCCACCGCGGGCGCTTCATCGCAGCGGCCAGTCTGGCGGACGAGCCGCTCGAAACCCACATCTTCACCCGCATGGCGTTGATCCTCGCCCGCTACGATGCGTTGGTCGGCGGCATCGAGGAAATCATGGCGCCCAACGGGCTACTGATGGCCTACACCGCGGACAAGGACATGATCCTGCCGCTCTATGTCGACTCCGGCTTCTGGACGGAGTCGATGGCGGAATTCGCGGACGAGGCGCAGGCAGTCCTCCCGAGAGACCGCGAAATCAGACGAAAGATCGTCCTGGTCTCCGGCAGGCTGTCAGCCAGGACCCGGCTCGAATACCAGGCGCGGGGCTGGACCTGCATCGAAGAGTTGGAGATGACGTGGCTCGCGAAGCACGACGAGCGGCACTCCCGGCCGGGCGAGCCCGATGCAGACCGCATCATCCCAGAGATCGGCGGCTGACGGAAGGAGACCTCTGAGGCGCTCTCGGGCGGGAGCTTGCCCGAGCGCGTACATCCCCGAGGCAGCATCTCCCGTCAGACCCCTAAAGATCGACCGAGATCACACCGATTCAGCCGATCACCGCCGGAAGAGGAGTCGGGCGTGAGTAACGCAAGGTATCGTCGCCGCGTTTCGCGAGTGTCGTTCATGGGCCTCCTGCTGGCCGCCTGCCTGGTGCCGCTGTCGACGTCTCCGATCGCCGCGGCCGCGGGTAGCGGCGACGCTGCAGCAGCCAACGACCCGCCGCGCATCTACGCACGCTCGGACTACGACTCTGACCGGGCGGCAGAGAGAAAGGCGGACCGGGCGGCGAGACGAGAGAGACGCGATCGGCGGGACCGCGACAACAGAGCCAAGGATCAGGTACGCGGTCTGGAGCGACGGCTCAAGCGCATGGAGCGCCGGACGACGAAGTCGCGCAAGGGCTCGCGCAACAAGGGCGATCCGGCCGCCGGCAGCCACTGCATGTACGGCCCCGACGGGCGGCTGATCTACAGCCCGGCCGGCAGCCGCTGCACCGCCACACGCGACGACTCCGTCGTGCCCGACTCGGGCCAGGCCGCGAGCGGGGGCGAGCCCTCGCGCGTCTACCCGAGCGAGGCGTCGAAGGGGCCGCGGGCAGGAAGTGCACAGAAGCGCTCATCCACTACTGGCTGCATCAGGGGAGGCTGCCAGAATGGCCCGGGGACCTACATCTGGCCGGATGGCAGCCGCTACGCCGGGCACTTCCGCAACGGGCTACAGCACGGACAGGGCACGCTGATCTTTGCGGATGGCTCCTCCTACGTGGGCTCTTGGCACGCTGGCAAGCGCTCGGGTCAGGGAACCGCGATGTTCGCAGATGGTCGCATGCAGGCTGGCGAGTGGCAGGACAACCGCCTGGTGAGGCCTGGCAGCGGCCCCAGGTCGGCCAAGGCTCCGAGCTGGCCGAACCTCTCGCAACCGGCACCTGAAGTCGGGGGGGGGAGCCGCGACGCCGCCGTCATCGTCGGCGTCGAGCAGTACGCCCACGTCGCCGATGTGCCCGGCGCGCAGCTCAATGCCTCCGACTGGTATCGCTACCTGGTGAAGACGCGCGGCGTCCCGGTCGACCGCGTCGTGCTGCTGCTGGACGAAGACGCGACGCGCGAAGAGATGCGCTGGGCTGCGGAAGACGCGGCCCGGCGGATGAAGAGCGGCGGCAGCCTCTGGTTCGTCTTCGTCGGCCACGGCGCCCCTTCACAGAGCGGACAAGACGGCCTGCTGGTCGGCTTCGATGCACAGCAGAAGGCCCGCAGCATCAGCTCCCGCAGCCTGCCGAGAGCGGATCTCCTCGCGATTCTCGAGCAGAGTGAGGCGGACCGGATCACTGTGGTGCTCGACGCCTGCTTCTCCGGCCAGGCACCCGGTGGTAGCCAGCTCGTGGCCGGGCTGCAGCCGCTGGTCGTCACATCGGCCGCCCCGACCGCCGACCCACGCACCACGCTGATGACCGCCGCTCGCAGCGATCAGTACGCGGGACCTCTGCCGGGCGTCGAGCGTCCCGCGTTCAGCTATCTGCTTCTGGGCGGACTGCGCGGCTGGGCCGACCTCGACAGCAACGGGCAAGTCTCCGCCGTGGAACTCGACACCTACGTATCCGACGCCATGCGAGCACTGATCCGCGGCCGCAGACAAGACCCCACGTTCATTGTCGGCAACGACGCAGCGTTGGCCCGCTCCGCTCGCGAGGCCGGACCCGATCTGGCCGAGATGGTGCTCGGCGCCTCGCTGCCCGCCGCTGCCAAGGACTCGCGGTGAGCCGAACCCGCGTAGCATCTCGCGGCTGCACGATCGCGCTCGCGAGCGCGATCATCGCAATGCTGGCATGCGCGACAGCAGACGCTCCGAGCAGTCGCCCGCTGGGGCACACCCCCCGACACGCACCGGTGACTTCGAAGAGCCAACCGAACACGCCGCAGGTCAGGCGCCTGGACGCGCCGGGCTGGGTCGAGGTGGCGACCGAGGTGCTCGCGTCCGACGACGAAGCGCCGGCTCGAGCACGCGAGCGCGCCCTGCGAATGGCCCGCCAAGCGGCCGTAGAATTCGTCGCCGGCGTACAGGTGCAGAGCGGTCTGCTCTCTCTCGAGCAAGTTCGGGGTGACGAGCAGACCAGCTTGATTCAGGCGCTGACGGCGACTCGCAGCGACGCACTCGTGATCGACGAAGAGCTACGCGACTCGCGCGTGCGCGTGCTGCCCGGTGGCGGCTACCGATTGTCGCTGACGCTGCGGCTGCGGGTCCTCGATCACGGGCGCGGGAGCGACGAACGGTTCAGAACGGAGGCCGAGCTCAATCGACACCACTTCCGAGAGGGTGAGGCGGTCCAGCTCTCCGTCCGCGTGAACCAAGATGCCCGCCTCTACGTCGTCGGCGTGAGCGACGCGGGGGCCGTCCTGCTGCTGCCCAACCGGTACCTGCGCGACACCCGCGTCGAGGCGGGGCGCCGGCTGCAGTTTCCCGATCACGAGATGCGCGAGCGCGGCGTACGCCTCGAGGCCCGGCTGCCCGAAGGCAAGAGCACGAGCCGAGAAGCCCTGATTGTCGTCGCCCTGCGTGGTGACCGCAGGCTGCAGGACCTCTTCCCCGCGGCGGGCGAGACGTTTCGCATGGCGGAGGCAGACGCTGCACCGCAGCTGCTGAATGACGTGCTCGCCCCCCTGCTGGAGATCCCCGCACGCGACTGGACCTTCGACCAGCTCGTCTACAGCATCGGCGACCGCTGAGCCTCGGCCGCCATCTGGCGGAAACAGTCCGGCGGCATCCGGATCAACGCAACCGCAAGAGAGACCGCCCCCGGCCTCGCACCGCCGGCTGGGCCGGCTATGCTCCGCCACTCTCGGGTGAGAGGATGGGGATTCCCTGCATGAGAATGCATCGGGACCAGTCGCATTGGGCGGTCTTGTCGACTGCTCTGGTAGTACTCGCGTTCGCGCAGCCGCTTGCCGCTTCGGAAGAGTGGCAAGCGTTCGATTCCGAGGGTGGGCGCTTCAGCGTCGAGCTGCCGAGTCCGCCGGCCGAGCAGAAGAAGAGGCGAACCTTTCCCATCGCCTCATTCGTCAGCCACGTCTACACCGCCCTGGTCGGTAAGGACGCCTTCGGTATCAACCATACCGACATCCCCGGGTTCGCCCTCATCTTCGCTTCGAGATCGAAGATCCTGAACTCGACGCGCAAGGGCTTCCTGGAGGATGCAAACGCCAGCGAGATCTCTTTCGAGAAGGTCGTCCTGGGCGACCGGACCGCACGCGAGCTCGTCTACGACATCCCCGCCCAGGATGGGCGGCCACCGCTGCGCGGCCGCGCGGCGATGTTCTTCGAAGGCCGGCGGCTCTACGTCTTCTGGGCGGAGGTCACCCTCTCGAGGGCCCAACGAGACCTGCGCCGCTTCTTCGAATCGATCAAGGTCCGGGGCAAGGATTGAGCGGCGCGAGCCGCCCGTCTCAGCCCTACTTTGCCGGTGGCCGCAGATCGCGCGGCAAGCCGTAGCCACGCTCGCCAATGATGTTGAGCTGGATGTTGCTCGCACCGCCGGCGATCGCCGGGCCGAGCGAGAAGATGTAGGCCTCGACCCAGCCGGTGGGCGTATTGCTGCGCGACCAGCCGCGGATGTCCTCCTCGGTCGGCGCCAGCATTCCCTCGCTGCCGAGCAGGTCGTACGCCACGGCCTGCAGCATCTGCACGGTATCGGTGCCATAGAGCTTGGCCATCATCATGGGGCGCATCGCCTTGAGGGGCTCGCCGCGCACCGAGGCGCTGAACTGCCGCATATTCGATGTCTCCGCCGTGCGCACGTAACCTTCGACCTCGACCAAGCGCTGTCGGACGTGTGCATCCTCGATGGCGGGACGCCCGTTGCGAATCGTATTCCTGGCCAGCTCGACGAGATCGTCGAACGTCTCGCGCATCATGTTCGGGTTACCGATCAGGTTGCGCTCATGCACCAGCGTCGCGCGAGAGACCGCCCAACCTTCTCCGCGCTTGCCCACGAGGTTCTCGGCGGGCACACGCACATCGTCGAAGAAGACCTCGGTGAACTCGGAGCTCCCGGTCATCTCCCTCAGCGGCCGCACATCGATCCCCGGGCTCTTCATGTCCACGAGCAGATAGGAGATGCCGGCGTGCTTCGAGGCATCCGGCTCAGTGCGAAAGAGCCCGAACATGAAATCGGCTTCGTGGGCATTGCTGGTCCAGATCTTCTGTCCGTTGACTACCCAGTGGTCGCCGTCGAGCCGCGCGGAGCACTGCAGTGACGCCAGATCGCTGCCCGATCCGGGCTCGCTATAGCCCTGACACCAGGCCTCCTCACCGGTGAGTGCCGGCGGAATGAAGCGCTTCTTCTGCGCCTCGCTGCCAAACTCCAGCAGCGTCGGAGCCAGCATGCCCGCACCCTGGGTCGGGAGGTTGCCCGGTGCACCGGCGCGGTAGAACTCCTCGCGCACGATGGCGTCCTTGAGCCCGTCTGGCTCGCAGCCCGCGCCCCCGTACTGCTTCGGAATGTCGCGGTAGACAAAGCCAGCCTCGATCGCCCGAGCGCGAAACAGCGCCTCCTGCTCCTCAGCGGAGAGCTTGGCCTCCTCTGCTTGAAGCGGCCAGCCCGCCAGAAAGACCTGCACCTCGCGCCGAAACTCCTGATACGCCTCGCTGTACTGCAAATCCATGTCTGATCACCATCCCGCCAGCGCGGCACAGCGCTCGCGGTGTGCTTCGGGCGTCCCGAGGAAGGCCCTGTTGAACATCGCGCGCTTGAACCACATCTGGACATCGCACTCCCAGGTGAATCCCAGCCCGCCGTAGAGCTCGACCGCCATGCGCGCCGTGCTCATGGCGCGATCGGTGATATGGCTCTTGGCGAGCGCCGCCGAGTGCGCCGCCTCCTGTGGCAGATGATCGGCTGCGTAGGCCGCATGCCAGAAGAGCGCGCGGGTGGGCTCGATGTCGGTGCCCAAGCGTGCGAGCTGATGCTTGACGGCCTGGAACTGGCCGATCTTGAATCCGAACTGCTCGCGCGTTCCGGCGTACTCGACGGAGAGATCGATGAGCTTGCTCGCGGCGCCAAAGGAGTCCGCCGCCAGCAGCACGAGCCCCGCATCTCGAACGCGACCGGCGATTCCCGCCCCATCGCACAGCACCTGACACGGCGAATCGACCAGATCGACCTGGAAGACCGGGCGCGTGCGGTCGATGCCGTCCATCCCCAGCAACTCGACTCCGTCGCCGTTCCGCTCCACCAGCAGCAGCTCACCCCCCTCGACACCCACGACCAGCAGATCGGCGACGTCTGCATGGGGCACGTAGAGCTTGCGACCCGAGACCCGATCATCACGGCGCGTGGCCCGCCAGGCCTCGGGCTCCCAGGCGCTGCCCTGCTCGCAGAACGCGACAGTCCCGACCGTGCTTCCCTCCGCGAGACCCGGCAGCCACTGCTGCTTCTGCGCCTCGTCACCTCCGAGCGCAATCGCCAGAGACGCCAGCGAGTGCCCGATGAAAGGACCGGGAAGTGCAGCGCCCCCGAGCACCTCGGCCACCAGAGCGAGGTCGAGAACTTCCATTCCCGCGCCGCCGTACGCCCCGGGCACGACCAGGCCGGCGAGTCCCATCTCGGCCATTCCGCCCCAAAGCGCCGCGTCGTAGCCAGTGCCGGAGTCGAAGATCTCGCGCAGGCGCGTGGGCGGGCACTCGTTGTTCACGAAGCCGCACACGGTCTCCTGGAGCATCTCCTGCTCCTCAGTCAGACCGAAGTCCATGCTGATACTCCCTCTGATGCAGGATTCTGGGCGCGTAGGCGGCAGGAGACTAGCCCGCATGACGTGTTTGCGGGCGGCGATTCGCAACTGAGTAATTGCCTGCTCACTGCACGAATCGGCGGCGCGGGCGTGTCGGAGCCCGCAGAGGGCACGCCGGAGCGGCACACAGTCGCGGCCGTCACGGGGCCGGAGGGGAGACCCACCCGAGTTCGGGAGCTCGGGATGTCGCGCGCAAAGACGCTAGCGGTCCGGCCCCCAGGCTCCGTCGCCCTCGACGAATTCACTCTGCTGCGGAAGCCGCCGAGCGATCTCGCCACCGGCCACGGGATCGAGCACGAGTTGGCCGCGCGCGTCGCGGCTGCAGCTCAGAAATGGATACTTGATCCGCGTGAGGCGCGGGCACTGAGTGCCTTCCTCAGCGGCTGCCGCGTCGGCGACTGCGGCGCTCTTGGACAGGCAGATCGACTCCAGTGCCAACGCCGGTGCGGCCATCCCAAGGATCAGAAGAGCCCCTGTGATCGCGCTCAGAACTCGTCTCATCATCTCCTCCTCCTCAGCTCACTCGCCTGCAGCCAGACTGCGAAAAAGCTCTACAAATTCAGGGCAATTGCACTAGAACTTAAAGATTCTTATCACGGGAGAAAGCGATGGGTCAAGGCTTTGCGGTCGGGCGGGGACTGAAGTGAGTCCCGCTGAGCGCCAGGGGCTGGACGTCGCCCGAGAGCTGCTCTCACCCGCTGGCCGCGAGATCCTCGAGGTCGGGTGCGGCCGGGGCGCCATCGCGCGCGGCCTCGCGCTGGCCGGTGGCCGCGTCGTGGCTGTCGACTGTGGCCGCTGCGTGCTGCGCGAGGCGCATGGCACCAATGTGCCGTCGAGTCTGCAATTCGTAGCCGGCCGAGCCGAGGCTCTGCCCCTGCGAGAGGCCAGCCGGGATGTCGTGCTCTTCTTCAACAGCCTTCACCACGTCACGGCGGGCGATCAGACGCGATGCCTGGCCGAGTCTGCGCGCGTACTGCGCCCGCAAGGCCACCTCTTCATTGCCGAGCCGCTGGCCGAGGGGCCGCACTTCGAGCTCGGTCTGCCGATCGACGATGAGAGCGCCGTGCGGGCCGCCGCGCTGAGCAACATTCGCCGGGCGGACTCGCTCGGTCTCGGGCTGCTACGCGAGATCTCCTATACACAACGCGCTCGCTATGCCAGCTTCGAAGCGTTCCGTCTGGCCAAGCTCGCCGCCGACCCCGCCCGCCTCGACCGCTTCGAAGCGGCTCGCGCCGAGCTGAAACGACGTTACGAACGACTCGGCGAGCGCTGCAACGGAGGCCGGGCCTTCGCTCAGCCGATGCGAGTCCATCTGCTCCAGAAGCGAGACTAGTGTCCTGTCTCAGAAGTTCGGCGACTATATCGGCGCCCAGACGCCTCGCGGGCAAGGCGGGAGACCGCAGGAATATCCGTCGATATTTCAAGGGATTCCCAACGCAGCCAGCGAGGATGGATGGTCGTCGAGATAGTTGGCGAACTTCTGAGACAGGACACTAGCCGGCCAAGAGCTTCATCAGCTCGGGGTAGCGCTTCGTGTTCGCAGCGCCATCCAGCGAGAGCGTCGTACCCGACACCCAGGAGGCCTCCTCCGAGGCGAGGAAGAGTGCCGCCGCGGCGATGTCGGCAGGCGTCCCCACACGCCCGAGCGGCGTGTTCTCGAGGTATGCCTCGCGCACCCCTGGCAAGTTGGCCAGCGGCGTGGTGAGCGGGGTGTCGACAAGACCCGGGGCGATGCCGCAGACGCGAATGTCGTCGCCCCCAAGCTCCATGGCGGCCACACGCGTAATCATCTCGACGCCCGCCTTGGCGGCGCAGTATGCCGACATCCCCTCGCCGGGCTGGAAGGCGTTGAGCGAGGCGATGTTGATAATGGCACCGCCCGCCCCGCCGGCCCGCATCTGACGCGCCTCGTGCTTCAGCGACAGGAAGACACCCTTGAGACAGACGTCGAGCACTGTGTCCCACTGCTCCTCGGTGTGATCGACGATCGGCGCCCAGGTCGCCAGGCCGGCGCTGTTGACCGCCAGATCCAGCCCTCCGAAGCGCTTCACCGCCAGCGCGACCATCTCCTCGACCTGCGCCTCGATGCGAACATCAACGGTGCGGGTCGCCACGTCGTCGCCGAGCTCCGTCTGCCGCTGCGCCAGTAGCGGCGCGTTCAGGTCCGCCAGCACGAGCTTCGCGCCCTCCGCCAGAAAGCGCTCAGCGATCGCGAGTCCGATTCCGGATGCGCCGCCCGTAATCACCGCCACTCTTCCCGCCAGTCGACCGCCCATCTCACTCCTCGTATTCGCGATAGAGAAACGCACTCGCCCGGCGGCTCGCGCTCTCTGCGAGCCCGGTGCAATGCCTCGCGGAGTAAACAGGACGTATACTGACCGAGCAACCGGGGGGAGCCGCATGGCGAAGCAGGGGAGACAGAGTTGAAGCGCTGGCTCCGACTACGACAGATTTGTCTCGTGGCGGAGGAAATCGAGCCCGTCGTAGCAGACCTCGAGGCGATCTTCGGGCTGTCCGTCTGCCACGTCGACCCGGGCGTGGCCGTCTTCGGTCTGGAGAACGCGCTGCTGCCGGTGGGGAACCAGTTCCTCGAGGTCGTGACACCGATTCGCGATCAGGCAGCGGCACAGCGCTACTTGAAGCGCAGAGGCGGCGATGGCGGCTACATGGTCATCACACAGTGCAACGATCTCCCCAATCGGCGAAGCCGCGTGGCGGAGCTCGGTGTGCGCATCGCCTTCGAGATCGACCGCAGCGACTTCCACTGCTTGCAGCTCCATCCCGCTGATACCGGTGGTACCTTCTTCGAAATCGACTGGCAGTGCGACGGCGATGAGCCCGACGGCCCCTGGTGGCCCGCCGGGCCCGATTGGCAAGCGGGACGGCGCAGCGACGTGGTGAGTGCGATTCGAGCTGCCGAGCTCCAGAGCCCGGATCCGATCGGACTGGCTGCTCGCTGGAGCGAAATCGCCGAGATCCCGCTCAGCGAGGACGCCGACGGCAACCCGTCGCTGGCGCTGGAGAACGCCGAGATCCGCTTCGTCAGGGCCGAAGACGACCGGGGCGAAGGCCTCGGCGGCGTCGACCTGTGCGCCGTCGACCGTGCGCGCGCGCTCGACGCCGCCAGAGAACGCTCACGCCTGATCGATGACAACACCGTGCTGATCTGCGGCACCCGCTTTCGACTGCGCTGAACTCGCAGCGGGCGCCAGACGCGCACACGCCGGCGTGAGTCAGCGGCGTGAAGGCTATTGGGGCCCGATGAATGTCTCGGGAGACCGCCAGCGTGCGGACCAGACCGCATCGCCGTGGATGTAGTGGACAGCCCCACCCTGAATGACCGCGCGATCCCCCTCAGTCGAGCTGGGGGCCTGCTGATCCGACTCGACGCCCGCCTCGGCGCGAACCAGCGCGCCGACATCCCGCAGGCTCGAGAGGGCCGGCGCGGTCTCGTTCTCGTCGATCTCGAACAGGTGGAGCCCGGTATGGCTCCAGGGCTGGAACAGGCTCGCCGCACCGGGAGGGCCCTCGTGTACCGCGATGGGAACTGCGGTTCGGTGCGGCGCGGCCGACGCGGCCAGATACGCGACGGCGTGATGATCGGAAAGCGCCGCGCTCTGGCTACCGCGCATGCCCACCACGAGGCTGTCGATGCTCGCCAGGGTGCGCGGGTCCGAGACATCGAAGAGCTCCAGCTTGATGCCCTGATACCATGCCATGCCGCTCTCCACGATCACGTCCTTGCCGACACCCAGCAGCAGGTTCGCGCCGATCGGGTGCAGGTAGTCGGAGAAGCCCGGAACCTCGACTTCGCCCGCGATGTAGGGCCGCTCGGGATCCGACCGGTCGATGATGTACAGCGGATCGATCTGGCGAAAGGTGACGGCGTAGACGCGCTCACCCATGAAACGCACCGAGTGAAGTTGCTCGCCGGGCTTGCCGATCGGCGCGGGCTCGGCTTCGTTCGGCAGGTGCGCCAGCTCCTCCAGTGAACGCTCCCCGTCGGCCGACTCGCGCAGCAGAGTCAGGCGATAGCCCTCGAGCCCACGCGTTACGACGCCCAGCACGCCGTCGTGCTCTCCCAGCGCGAAGCTGCCGGTATTCCAAGCGAGTGTGCCGGGCACGATCCCGGTGCCGCGATAGCTCGGCCCCTCTGGAGCAAAGGCGAACTTGTGAATCCGCTCCGCCTGCTCGGCGTATAGCGCGCGGAATCGGGCATCCGCGTGCGTCAGATAGAGAGCGCTGGCCGATGCGTAGATCTGGCTCGCAAAGCCCGCCACGCAGACCGAAACGCGGTCGCTCGGATCGCGCAGATCGATCGCGGTGACGGTCGTGACGTGCGGCACCGGCCACTCTGCAGCGCGTAGCGCATCGGGAACGAAGCAGTGTTCGATGTCCACCAGCTGCTCCGGCTCGCCGCCGTCGACGCTGATCCACGGCAGCACGTCGGCGGCATCCGCCGGCTCATCCCACGCCGACACCGCCGTGGCTACGCCATCGGGCCGGCAGGGAATCGGCTGGCGGGGCGCCGGCAAGTGCTGCGTCACCAGATAGAGTCGATCGCCGATGCGGCGGCTGGCGACGAGATCCCCATCGAGCTCGAGCGTGGACTCGGTTGTCGGCGCCGCGGGGTTGCTGACATCGACCAGCTGAAGCACCGTGCGACCGCGCAGCATTCGGCCAACCGGCACCGGCTCGAGCGCGGATGCGACAATCGCGAGCCAATCCTCCTCGCCGGCCCGGTGGTGCGGCAGCAGGTACATCCCGTCCACGTGGGTCACCCGCTCGAGTAGCTCGATGCGCGCCACCGGCTCCGCACGTGGCGGCTCTTCGCCGGCCGCCAGCACCCGGATGACCGGCGGATCCGGCGGCACGATCTCGATCTCGGGCAGATACGCCGCCTCCGGAGTCGGTTCTGCCGCGAGATCCGGACCCGCGGCCGGAAAGCGCACGAAGGGCGGCGACGGAGAATTGGACCATCCTTTCTCCGCCACGTAGAGAAACTCGCCGTCGAATTTTACGCGGTCGGCCTCGTCGACAGAAACCTCTTGAAGATTCGTTGTCGAGTAGGTGATGTCTGCAGCGGATGCCACGTCGCCAGCATTGCCCGAGCCTACATCCATCCTCAACGCAATCGAGACACCTTCGGCCATGGGCGCCGCGCAGTACTGCCAGCCACGGGCGGCCGACGACACGTACTCGACAAAGATCTCGTCAGCCTGCGCGGGAACCAGCCCGGCACCTGCAGCTGCGACGCCGCTGCTGGCGGCAGTCTGCGGTGCGGGGCCAACGGGCTCAGTGCATGCGCTGCAGAGCAGGAAGGCGAGAATGAGCGTCCAGCGGACTGCGTTCACGAGACCCTCCTCCTTACCCTCCTTGCAGATTCGGGCACAATCCCGAACCCCGCACGCCATGACCGTTGATACACCAGAGCGGATCGTTTGTCATCGAACGACACGCGCCGCAAGAGGCGCCGCGAAACTCGGCTGGCTCTGCCGGGCACGCTGAGAGTCGAGCCGCCGGCCAGCCGCGGCTCGGCTCGCTGGTCGCGCCCTTCGGAACGCGGCAGACTCTCGCGCATGACGAATGACAAGGACCGCTTTGCCTTTATCCCGCGCCCCGGCGCCGTGCCACTGCACATCGAGCGTGCCGAGGGAGCCTACCTCCATACCATCGACGGGCGGCGGCTGCTCGATGCCGCTGGGGGGGCCATCGTGGCCAGTATCGGGCATGGCCGGGGCGAGGTCGCCGAGGCGATGGCCGCGACCATCCAGCGAGAGGGCTATCTGGTTCCGGTCTTCGCCAGCGAGAGCCGCCTGCGCCTGATCGACCGTCTGCGGGAACATTGGCTGCCCGATGACCTGCCCTACGTCTATCTCGCGGGTGGCGGCTCAGACTCCGTGGATGCAGCGATCCGCCTGGCGCGCCAGCACTTCGTCGCGCGCGGTGAGAACACGCGCTGGAAAGTGATCGGCCGAGATCTCTCCTACCACGGAACCACCGTCGCGACGCTGGCAGCGGGTGGACACCTCAAGCGTCGCAGTGGCCTCGAACCTCTTCTCTACGACTGGCCCAAGGCGCCGGCCTGCTACTGCCTGCGCTGCCCGATGGGACGCACGCCATCCGACTGTGGAGTCGAGTGCGCCGATGCGGTGGCGCAGCTCCTCGAACGAGAGGACCCGACCACGGTGGCGGCCTTCATTGCCGAGCCGGTCGTGGGTTCGACCGGCGGTGCGCTGGTTCCGCCCCCGGGCTATTGGCGACGCATACAAGAGATCTGTCAGGACTGCGGCGTGCTGCTCATTGCGGACGAGGTCATGACCGGCTTTGGGCGCACGGGCCGCAAGCTGGCGATCGACCACTGGCAGGTGATCCCCGACATCCTGGTGGCGGGCAAGGGGCTCGCCGCCGGCTATGCGCCGCTGGGGGGTGTCTACGCTTCCGAGGCCGTGGTCGCCCCACTGGCCGAGCAGGGGAGCGACCTGATGTTCTACACGTTCGGCGCCCATCCGGCCGCCTGCGCGGCGGCGGACAAGGTTCTCGAGATCGTGCAGCGCGAGGAGCTGGTCGCACGCGCCGCCCGGGTGGGAAACGAGCTGCGAAAGCGGCTTTCCGTCCTCGACGACCACCCCCACGTAGCGGAGGTCCGCAGTCTCGGACTGCTGGCGGCCGTGGAGCTGGTCAGAGACAGGCACAGCCTCGAACCGTTTTCCGCCGAGCTCAATATGACCAATCGCGTGGTCGCCATCGCCATGGCAGAGGGCGTCTTCTTCTATCCGGGCGGCTGCGATCCAGCGCGCGACGTGATCCTGATGGGGCCGCCCTTCACGATTGGAGACGACGAGATAGAGATGATCGCCAGCACGCTGGAGCGCGCCATCGACAGGGCCGTGCAAAGCGCGCTGTAGCAACGGGAGCCGATTCGAACTGCATGGCCCGCGAGGCGTTCCCGCACGCGCTCGAGCAGGCTCTCGAATCGTTCGTATCCGATGCCGCCGGCCGTTGGCCCGTAACTGATGCTCCTCCACGTCTTGACGCTGGACTTCCTTCCGCGCTACCGCATGATGCGAGAACGGCACGTCGAGATCCCGCAAACAAGGGGCACTACGAACAGAAGGAGGTCGACCGTGAATCTCAAGGGAGAGCCCGCCCACGTCGGCCGCTTCTGTGGCTCCAACACCTATCGAGTTACGCCCGAGGTCGTCGCCTTCTACTGTGACGCACTCGACGAACACAGCGCACTCTACGAAGAATTCGCTCCCCCCCTTCTCCACCACTCCGAGTGCTACCGCTTCGTGGGCGACTGGTACTTGGGCAATCTTTTCGGAAACCTCCACGCACAGCAGGACTGGCAGCTCTTCGCCCCGATCCGAGTCGGCTCGACGATCCGCTCGGTCTCGACGATCGTCGAGCGCTACCACAAGCGTGGCCGCGACTACGTCGTCAACGAGACGGATCTCTTCGACGGCGACGGCGACGGCCGGCTCCTGGTGCGCGGCCGCACGTATCAGTCGTTCCTGCCGCCGAGCAAGGAGACGGGCGAAGCGGGTTTCGTCGTGGACCAAGCGTCGGCAAAGAAGAAGACACCGCGCCCGCCCTTTCCCACGGCGACCGGTGCCGACCTGTCGCCGATCGAGAAGAGTGTGGACGAACGCCGCTGCTGGATGTTCTCCGGGCCGGGCAGCAACTACCATACAGATCGCGAGCAGGCGCTGAAGCTGGGCTTCCCCGATATCGTCGTGCAGGGAATGATGTCCACGTGCTTCGTCTCGCAGGTCATGCAGCAGGCGTTCGGCATGGGCTGGCTGGTCGGCGGGAAGATGTCCCTCAAGCTCACCAACATACTCTGGGTGAACGAGAGTGTTGCTGTGCACGGCAAGATTCGAGAGGAAGTGCCGGAGGGAAGCAGCACGCGAATCCACTGCGATGTCTGGGCGGAAAAGAGCGACGGCACACGAATTGCGCTCGGCGACGCCAGCGCCGTGCGCGACTGAGCCGCCGAGCGGTCACGCGCAGCACGGGCGGTGCGGCGGTCACCCCGAGTGCGATCGTTTCTTCATCCGACCCATGAAACATTTGCTGCATCTTGTTGATAATGCAGCGCTCCTGGCACCGGCCGGGGGCCCTCTCAGACGCGGCCAGTCTCGACGGCGAGCGATCGCAACCGGGCCGCCCTGGCTCGGCTCAGGTCCCGCCGCTGCGCCCTCCAGCACCAGTTGCCGCGGGTCGTGCCCGGAACATTCATGCGTGCCTCGCTGCCAAGCCCCAGCACATCCTGAATCGGAAGCAGCGCCAGCTCTGAGACGGACACCTGTGCCAGCCGGATCATGTCCCAATGGATGCTGTCCGTCCTCGCGTTCATGTAAGCGGTGACACGCCGCCGCTCGTGTGAGTCTCTTCCCAAGGCGGACCACCAGCCACGGCTCGTGTCGTTGTCATGGGTGCCGGTGTAGACAACGCTGTGGCGCGGAAAGTTGTGTGGCTGGTGGTAGTCGTCGGCCCTGCCAAAGCCGAACTGCAGGACTCGCATGCCGGGAAACCCGAGACGATCGCGCAGCGCCTCGGCCGTCGGTGTGAGAAGACCCAGGTCCTCGGCGATGATCGGAAGTGGACCCAGCGCGGCCCGCAGCGCCTCGAAGATGGCCGCGCTCGGCCCGCGCCGCCAGCGCCCGCGCCGCCCCGTCCGGCTGCCGGCGGGGATCTCCCAGGCGCGCACGAAGCCCAGGAAATGGTCGATCCTGACAGCGTCGAACTGCTCGAGGAGCCTGGCGGTACGGGCGATCCACCAACGGTATTTCTGCCGACCATGGGCCGGCCAATCGTAATGCGGGTGCCGCCAGATCTGTCCAGTGCGACTGAAGGCGTCCGGCGGCACGCCGGTCACGACCCGCGGCACGCCACTGCGATTCAATCGAAAGAGCTCTGGGTGAGCCCACACATCCGCGCTGTCGTGAGAAACGAAGAGCGGAAGGTCACCGATCAATCCGATCCCGAGAGCGTGGCAGCGCCGCTTGAGCGCTCGCCACTGGCGATCGAACTGAAACTGCAGAAAGCGCTCGAACTCGATCGCCTGCGCCAGATCGCGCCGCGCCCGGCGCATGGCATCGGAACGCCGCGTGCGCAGATCTTCGTCCCAGCGATGCCACGCGCGTCTCGTTCGCTGGCGCAGAGCGGCAAACAGCGCGTAGTCATCGAGCCAATAACGCTGTTGCTGCCGAAAGTCGGCATAGTCGGGCCGCTCCAGCCCGCCTCGGCCCGCGAAGACTTCGAACGCGCTCTCCAGGCGGGCCCGGCGAAAGCGGCGCGTCGCCGGGTAGTCCACGTACGCGCGCGAGAGCGGCGGAACACTGGAGAGATCTCGCCGCCGCAGCAAGCCCTGCTCGTACAGCGTCCCGAGGCCGATGAACAGTGCGTTGCCCGCGAATGCGCTCGGCGAATCGTAGGGCGTTCCCGAGATCGGAACGGGTCCCGTTGGGAGCATCTGCCAGCATCGCTGACCGGCACTGGCCAGGAATTCGGCGAATCGATGCGCCTCCTCGCCCAGGTCACCGCAACCGTGGGGACCCGGCAGCGAGGTGGGGTGCAGGAGTAGACCACTCGACCGCTCGCCCAGACTCCACCGCTTGCTCATGGCTCCACCACATCGATCGCCAGCGCGTCGCGGCGCGGGTCAGTAGATTCCCGAGGCCGTGTCCTCGAACTCCCAGAAGGCGCGCAGCGAAGCCAGCTTGCCGGCCCCATTCACGCGGTAGACCATCACGAGCTCAGTCCGGCTCACAATGCCACCGTCGAGGCGCGCCGTGATGGTGCCCACGTTGGCGCACTCGTCTCCGCAGGCGAACGTCTGGCGGATCTGAAAGCGCAGATCGCTCTTGGCGATGACGTTGTCGTAGAAGGCCGTAATCAGCGCGATGCCGCGATGCCCTTCTCCCGCCGGATCGAGCGGGGAGACACCGACGGGATCCTGGATCACGCCCTGCTCGTCCCACATGGCCAGCCAGCCCTCGCGATCCTTCTGCTCGACACATGTCATGGAGCGGATCGCCATGTCTCGCGCGGGGTGCTTGCGTGCATCGAGAAGTACCTTCAGTGACATCGAGATCTCCTTCGCCGCGCCGTCGCCCTTGCGATCGAGCGCTCCTGCACGGCCGCGAACCGTGCGGGGAGCATATCGCGCAAATCGCCGCGAACCTTCGACCCCGCACCCGTAGCATCGCCCGCCCCGCGAATCCATCAGGGACTCCGTCAGAGCGTGCGCTGGAACGCCTCGTCCGGGTCGACACTCAGAGCCAGCTCCGCCACGGGAGCGGCTGGCCTCCTGCTGCCGGCGAGGCAATCGAGGCAAAGCACCGAGCGCGGCCTGGTTCGCGCTTGACACCAGCCCCTCACGCAATAGGCTAACGAGCCCTCGACGCGCGCTGCTCCGAGACATCGCGAGTGGCCGCGAAGAGGCACGAAGCACGCCCCGGCGCAAGGCGGGTAGTAGAAGCGCAAGCGCAGGTGTCGAAGCGGCGAGCGAGATACGGCTGTAAGAGCGGCTGTCAGAGCTGTCAGAGATTGCCGTCGGCGATTGCCAGCGCTTGTCAGCGACCAGAGACGAAGACGAGATAGAGAGAGAAGAGGATAGAGAGGAGTGCCCGATGGCCCTGATCGACTTTGGCGGTAGCAAGGAAGAAATCGTCACACGCAAGGAGTTCTCACTCGCCAAAGCCAGGCGCGTCCTCAAGAACGAGACCGTCGCCGTGATCGGTTACGGCGTCCAGGGACCCGCGCAGTCGCTCAACATGCGTGACAACGGCATCAACGTGATCATCGGTCAATCGCGCGCCTTCAAGCGGGACTGGGAGCGCGCGATCAAAGACGGTTGGAAGCCCGGCAAGACGCTCTTCGACATCGACGAGGCGGTGAAGCGAGGAACGGTCATCCAGATGCTGGTCTCCGATGCGGCCCAGCGCATCATCTGGCCGCGTGTCAAGAAGAACCTCGATCCCGGCGACGCCCTCTACTTCTCGCATGGCTTCTCGATCGTCTATAAGGACCAGACGAAGGTGATCCCGCCCGAGGATGTCGACGTGATTCTCGTCGCGCCGAAGGGATCGGGGACGTCCGTGCGACGCAACTTCCTGTCCGGGGCCGGAATCAACTCGAGCTACGCCGTCGATCAGGACGCGACGGGCCGCGCCGAGGAGCGCTGCCTCGCCCTCGGCATCGCGGTGGGCTCCGGCTATCTCTTCCCCACCACGTTCAAGAGCGAGGTCTACAGCGACCTGACCGGCGAGCGCGGCGTCTTGATGGGAGCGCTGGCGGGCGTCATGGAGGCGCAGTACGACGTGCTCCGCCGAAATGGACACAGCCCGTCCGAGGCCTTCAACGAGACGGTCGAAGAGCTGACACAGAGCCTGATCCGTCTGGTGGACGAGAACGGCATGGACTGGATGTACGCCAACTGCTCGGCCACAGCCCAGCGCGGTGCACTCGACTGGAGGCCCAAGTTCAAGAAGGCCGTGATGCCGGTCTTCCGCGAGCTCTACCAGCGGGTCAAGTCGGGCGCCGAGACCAAGCGTGTGCTCTCAGTCTGTGGCAAGAAGGACTACCAGCAGCGACTCACCCGAGAGCTCGAAGACCTCGGAGGCTCGGAGATGTGGCGTGCCGGAGCGGCCGTGCGCGCGCTGCGGCCGAAGGAGACCGCCCGCAAGATCACGAAATCCACCAAGGGCGTCGGCGGGCGCAAAGCGAATTAGCCGGCTGCGGAAGAGAGCGGTGCCGTGGCGATCGACCGGTGTGCTACTGGAGGATGTCGACCAGCATCTTGAAGAACGACTCCGAGGCGATCTTCACTTCCATACCAAAGCCAGGGCGCTTCATACCCACGACCGAGCGGTGCGGACGGTGGCGCCGTGCGACCGTCCCCTGCGCCTCCACGGCTTCGCCGTCGCTTTCGAAGCGGATGCCGACCTCGGCGCCCTCCTCCAGGCGCGTGCTCGTCTGGACGAAGACGCCGCGAGCGGACGCGTTGGTGAGAAAGCCCTCGTAGACGCGCCCCTCGACCAGCACCTTGCAGGGAACGCCGCAGGGGAATCTGGTGAACTGACGCCGGTCTGATCTGGTCTCGCTATCGGCCACACTCGCCGAATCGGCAGCTCTCCGGCGGGGCTTGACCGATTCCCTTCTCGCAGGCTACTCGGAGCGCCCACTCGCCGTTTGCGCGCCGAGCAACGGCGCGCTTCTCGAGCCGGCAAGTCGGCGCTGCAATACGGCCTGCGGGAAACAGAATCGCGCGCTCAGCCGGCGGGAGTTCACGACCGGCCCCGGGCAGAGCGCCGCCACCCGAGGCCATTCGACGCGCTGCGGCGCGGTCAGACTCCGCCTTCGAGCTCGAGCGAGACGGGCGGACTCGCCGCGCCCCCGTCCAACAGTAGACAGCTCGCACGCGTGATCCGAATCACCCCCGTGCCGTCGTTCACCAGCGAGATCACCAGCCGCTCCGCCTGCGCGGGCCGGGTCGTGAGCTTGGCGTGCACCGCCCAATCGCGCGAGACGGGAAGTACCTCTGAGTCCACCACGGCCAGGCTGTTGCCGTCCGCGTCCTTGGCCTCCCAACCACCGGCCGGCAGCCAGACCGCCTGCAGGCGCAGCAGCCCATCATCCGAATCCTCGAGGTAGGCCTCCACACGGAGGAAGAAGAGAGAGCCAGCACCCGCTGCCGGAAGCTTCGCGCTCTGCTTGATCGCGGACTTCGGGAGCAGCCGCGCACAGCACGTGTCGTAGCAGATCTCCGCACCCGGTACTGGCCTCTGCCAAGCGCGCTGATCCCGCTCTTCGAAGTCGCCATCGTCCAGCAGATTGTCCAGGCCGTCGCTGGCTCTGGAGATGAAGTCCACGGCCCGAGCGTACTGCGAGGCTCGCTCGGCCAATCGCGCGTCCAGGTGTCCAACCCGCTGCGTCGCACGTTTCAAGCGGGCGAGCAGCCCCTCCTGCTCCTCGAGTGCCTGATCCTCGAGTCGCCAGAGCCGATGAACCTTGGCCGCGATCGCCTCCTCTTCAGTCGGACCCACTTGCCGCGGCAGATCCAGGATGTCGTAGATCTCGGCGCAGAACGGTGTGAGCTGTCTGCGCTCGACCGCTCCACTGCGCAGATGAACGCGAAACAACCACGAATGCAGATCGCGCCCATCGACGGGCCTCGCATTCTTCGTCCCCATACTCTTGGAGCGCCGCCTTGCGCCACTCGCTCCGATCAGCAGCGCCCGACCCGAAGCCCGCAGCCCGCGCAGATAGCCGTGCAGCGCGAGCTCCTCGCGCGGGCCGGACTGAGGCGCATAGCTGTGCAGGCGCGAGCGTCCCGATTCGAGCCAGTAGAGACGGCCGTCGACGGCAGCCAGCGAATGCGGATGTCGCTGCCCTTCAGCCACGACCTCGCCGGAGCTCACGTTGACGACCTGTCCGCCGCGCGCGTCCGCCCATCCCGAACTCGCACGCGGTCCGAAGAGCGAGACGTACACATCGCCCTCGTAGAGCTGCAGCGAGCTCACGTGGCTGATGTCGCCACCCGCCCTTTCGTACCGCCAGAAGACCGTCTCCGCGAGCTTCTCACCCTCCCACTTCGCGTGAATCAGCTCGTTCGTGCCGGTGCTGTTGACCAGGAACCCGTCCTCGTAGGCAACGATCGAGTGTGGATCTCGAATGGCCGAGAAGAAGGCGGCTCGAACGAAGCGAAGATCCTGATCGAGGCACGCGAGTCCACAAGCCCCCGCCCGGGTGGTAAAGAGCACATGAACACAGGACTCCCTCACGACCAGCCCGGTCGCTCCCGAGGCATGCACTCGTTCATCGAGCGCGTCCAGCCACCGAAAGTGCCCGGAGTCGAAGCCGTAGAGGCCCAACACCAGTCCGCGCGGCGATGCATTGCAGAAGCTGAGCAGTGACAGACGTTCTCGCATGACCACCATTTCGAAAACCGAGGCGAGCGCCACGATCGCGCACCCCGAAGGCTACCGGTTTTCCGCTCACTTCATAGTCACTCTGCCAACAATCCAGCCATCTGACACATGAAGACGAGCGCACCCGGCAGCCTGTCCAGTCTGTCACTGAACAGAGTTTCCTGGTTACGCCGCATGAGAGCTCAGCTCAAACACCCAACGCGAGTCCTCGCAAGACCGCAGTTCGCCGATTGCGGTCAGCGGTCATCGACCTCGAAGGGTTTCGCCGGACCGGCCACGGGCTTCACCCGCTTCCCCAGCGGATCCTCAGAGCTTCTCCGGTGCTCCGACCTCGAAGGAGAGCCGGCCCATCCAGGTGGCGACGAGCGGCCGGCGGGGCAGGCCCAGGCCGCGAAGTTGCGCCGCAATCGGATGGTCACCCAGGCTGAGGCGGCCACCTCCGATGTTCACCCCGACGTCGTGGTACTCGTTCTTCAGATAAGTGACGTGCGGCGCCCCTTCGTAGCTGGAGTAGATCGCCGACACGCCAGGGGGCTGATCCCGCGTGCCGCTGGCGGGGACCGAGTAGCTGAGGACCTCGCGACCGTCCATTCGCAGCTGGAAGGTCGCGCGTCCGCCCGCTACCTCGAAGTCAATCTCCTCAATGGTCTTCGGGAGGCCCCACATTAGCACCCCGGCGTCGTTGGCGAGCCTGGTCGTGACAGGAAGCTTCCATATATGCGTGGCGGAATCGTTTCGAACGATGTCCAGCCACGTTCCGAGATAGGGGATCTGGCTGCTTCGCCCGTGCCTGGGCTTCACGAAGAAGGCCATGGCGATCTCGTTGTAGACACCGCAGTCCGAGTCTCGATAGGCGCAGCAGGCGAGCGAGAAGCCCGCCCTACCCGGCAGGAGCTCCGCCACCTCGAAGCCGCTCTCGCGAATCAGCGCCTGGGCGCCACGCGTGGGCACCATGAAGAGGCCCACGGCGGAGGATCCGTCCTGAAAAAGGGCCGGATAGCTCAGGCTCTTGCCCTCGATCTCGAAGCGCCGCGCGCGCGCGCCGCTGTCGGCTGGCTGGGTTTCGCTCTTCATTGCTTCCACCTCTTCTGCACGCGTCGCGGCCCACCCGGTGGTGTCACCACCTGCGGCCAAAACGACGTCGCCCGCACTGCGTTGCCGCTCTACGGCGCCCGCTGCTTCAGGAAGTCGTCGATCCAGCCCAGCATCGCACCATAGAATTCCCTCGTCTTGGTCGTAGCCTCCGCCTCGAGCCCCGTCGCCTCGGCCTTGCACGTCATTCGCACCCGGCAACGCCCACCCCCCAGATCGAATACCTGCGCGCGCGCGGTGTAGTTCTTGACCTCGATGAACTCCACGCTGGGGATGGAGTACACGAGCACCCTCTCCTCGTGATCGATCGCCTCGAGGCGTTCCTGCAAGGGCGGAAACACCGGAACGGTGAGATGTCTAATCATGCCGACCCCCTCCCCTTCTAGATCCACCTTCTCGACACCGGGAACCCAGCTGACGTTTCCGAAGTCCGCGAATACCGCCCACACCTCCTCGGCTCCGAACTCGTACTCGCGCTCAACAGTCACTTCGACCATTGTTGATCACTCCCTCTTCTGAACTCTGGTTGGCTCTGGATCAGGCAATGGGAGACAGGTCACTGCTGAGTGGCGCCCTGCCTACTCCGGGCGATACAGACCCTTACCGGTGATGAGCGGCAGGTCCAGGGCCGACATCAGGCCCGGCTCGGCATCGCAGACGGCGGGGATGGCGTTGACGAGCCGGGTCGCCGTCAGCACGACGCCCCCCACCGCGTGGTCGCCGTGCTCGTCCTGGAACTCGTACTCGAGCTGCATGGCGGGGACGCCCTCGATCAGGACCTTGTAGCTGCCATTGCCGTTCACCCACTCGGGCGCCAGATCGTCGTCCAGCCGGGTGATGTGCTCGACCACGATGGCGGGCCGGCCGCCGACGATGCCGCGCACCTCGAAGCGCAGCGCTGCCATACTGCCCGGCTCCACCACGTGGCCCTGGATGTCGAGCCGCCTCTCGGCGGGGCGTCGCTCGTGGAACTCCTCGATGTCGTCGAGCCGCAGTCCCAGACCCTCGGCGAGGAGGCGAACCGTGCCCCCCCAAGCGAAGCCGAGAATGCCGGGCTGCAGCAGCAGGGGCACGTGGTCCATGGGCTTGCCAAAGCCCATGGTCTCGAAGATCACCTCGGGCTGCGCGTAAGTGGCGTAGTTGATGACCTCCTGCACGCGGATCTCGCTCCAGTGCTCACACAGGCCCGAGACGACCAGCGCCAGCACGTCGTTGGCGAAGCCCGGGTCGATGCCGGAGGTCAGGAACGAGGTCTTGCCAGCGCGGCAGGCATCTTCGAGGCCGCTGGTGAGGTTGGCGCCCACTCCCTTGGGATGCACCAGCCCCACCACTGAGCTCGACACCACGTTCTTGCCCGCCGCCAGGATCCTCGCCATATCCTCGATGGCGTCGATCGGGCGCTTGTCTGCGGTCGCGGTATAGCAGACGCAGTCCGCGTCGCTGGCCAGCAGAGCCTCTGCGTCGCTGGTGACCGCCACGCCTATGGGAGGCAGGCCGCAGAGTTCGCCCGCGTCCCGGCCGGCCTTCTCCTCGCTGTGGACCCAGACGCCCGTGAGCTCGAGTTCCGGGTGGCCGATGATGGCGCGCAGTGAGTAGCGTCCGACGTTACCGGTACTCCACTGGATGACCTTGCGGGACATGGCTTCCCTTCTTCTCAGGAGCGTGCTCAGTCAGAGCCGCGTTCGAGCGCAGCTTTCGCTTCAGCCGCCGGCGGCTCCACGCTCACGTCGCCCGAGTGGTGAATCACGTCGCAGCGCGGACAAATGCTGTGCGAGATCGGGACTTCGGTGAGTTCCCGAATCACGACACCGGCATCGCACCACTCTCCCGCCGTGTTGCGCACGCTCCTGCAGTGCCCGCACATCGGGAGCAACCCTTCGCGGGCGTACATCCGCAGAACACGCCGCAGCGAATGCAGCTGCAGACTTCTGTACGTGAGAGTCGCCAGAAGAGCAACCAGCCCGACCAGCAAGAGTTCGTCGACCTCGAGGTGCTCGACCTCACGCGTCGCGTCCCAGACAAACTCAGACGTATCCATCCAGAACACGGCAGGACAGAAGATGGAGAGGGCGCCAAGAAGAACCCACTGGGCGGTCGAAGGCAGGAATCTGCCAGTGCCGCTGCGACGCATCCTAGTCTCCGTATGGCTGCTGACGTCTTCTGCCCTGGCCGCCGTGCCAGCGCTGTCGATGAAGACCCGAACCTTATCGAAAACAGTGAAGCACCGCTGAGCAATCCAAGTCAAAGTATCCGTGGCGATCCAGCCGTGTGTCTTGCGCCCCGGCCCGACAGAAGGCAGTTCAAACAGCGTCTTCGCTATCGCCGCGAAGCCGTATCGATTCAACTGGAATGGGAAAGCTGGCGAAAGCCCCCGAGGCCGGGAGACCAGCAGTAGCAATGGCTGCCTTGGAAGGCTCTCATGGGCCTGTCATGAGCGGGCCCCGATTCCGTATCTGGGCCCTCGCCCAAATGAATCTGCCGGCGGCGCTTGACAAGATCGTCCGGCCGACCGATCACGTGCAGGAGCCGGCGCCCGCAACCGCGGGTGAAGGAATCTCGAGGAGGGCAGCGAATGCCGTGGTGGGGTTGGATCGTGATCGGAGCCGTGCTGATGGGCTCCGAGATGTTCGTGGCCACGGATTTCTACCTGGCCGTGCTAGGCGCGGCCGCGCTGAGCCTGGGATTGATCGGCAGTACGGGGCTCGAGCTGCCGGTGTGGGGCCAGTGGGGCACCTTCGGCGTGCTCTCGGTCCTCTACCTGGTGGTGTTTCGCCGGCGCATCTACCAGCGCTTCGGGCCCTCGGGCGAAGACACAGAATCCATCGTCGGCGAGGTGGCGACCATGCAGGAGCGAATCGAGGCCGGGCGCCAGGGACGAGCCGAGCTGCGGGGCAGTGTCTGGACGGTCGAGAACACAGGGGACGGCCCTCTCGAAGAGGGCGAGCGCGCCCGGGTCGAGGGGGTGACGGGCCTCACACTGAGCGTACGCGCCGAGACCGGTTCCTGATCGGGACTCGGCCTCCGCTTTCACATCCACTTTCACGCCACACCTTCACATCCCCATCCGCCTTCACATCCACCTCCAGAGCAGCCTTCAGGAGCAGGAGAAAGCATGGAAACTCTCATCGCCGTCGGTGTCATCGTCGTCCTCGTCATCGTCGCCATCGCCAAGACTGCGGTGGTGGTCCCCCAGCAGAGCGCATACGTGATCGAGAACCTGGGCAAGTACAACCGCAGTCTCCAGGCGGGCTTCCACATCCTGATCCCCTTCGTGGAGAAGGTGGCCTACAAGCACTCGCTCAAGGAGCGGGCCGTCGATATCGCCGAGCAGGCCTGTATCACGCGCGACAACGTGCAGGTGGGCGTCGATGGCGTGCTGTACCTCCAGGTGCTCGATGCCCGACGCGCCTCCTACGGCGTGGGGGACTACCTCTTCGCCATCTCCCAGCTGGCCCAGACGACTCTGCGCAGCGAAATGGGCAAGATCGACCTGGACCGCACCTTCGAGGAGCGCTCGTCCATCAACGCATCGATCGTTCAGGAACTCGACAAGGCCTCCGATCCGTGGGGCGTCAAGGTGCTGCGCTACGAGATCAAGAACATCAACCCGCCCGCCGACGTGCTCGGCGCCATGGAGAAGCAGATGCGGGCCGAGCGCGAGAAGCGAGCCACCGTGCTCACCTCCGAGGGCGAGCGGGACGCGGCCATCAACGAGGCCGAGGGCCAGAAGCAGCGTGTGATCAAAGCCTCAGAGGCCCGAAAGGCCCAACAGATCAACGAGGCCGACGGCCAGGCCCAGGCCATCCTGGCCGTGGCCGGCGCAACCGCCACCGGACTGGAGCGCGTCGCCCAGGCGCTGATAAACGAGGGCGGCGGCGAGGCCATGAAGCTGCGTATCGCCGAGCAGTACATCGATCAGTTCGGAAATCTCGCCAAGCAGGGGAACACCTTCGTGTTGCCCGCCAATCTGAGTGACCTGGGTTCGATGATCGCCCTCGCCTCGGGCCTGCTGGGCAGCGGCAAGGAGGCGGGGGGCGACAACAGCCACGCGCGAGATTAGCTTGCGTCCGCCGAGTCGGAGCTGGCCCCGCGGCGACGCTGTGTTTCGCCCGGAATCATCTCCGCGCGGCACTCGAATCTGACGGAGTGGTCGCTCGACGAGTCACCCGGTGCGACAACACGACGGAGATGCCATGTCCGAAGTTCCCCTCACGATCGTCGGCGCCCATGGATCGCCCTACAGTCGCAAGATGCGCGCCGCGCTGCGCTACCGGCGCATTCCCCACCGCTGGCTCGTTCGCGGCTCGAAGGAGGACCGGGGCATCCCGCAGGCGCCTGTGGCGCTGATTCCGGTCCTCGTCTTCCCGGCGCAGGGCACGGAACCGGATGAGGCGATGATCGATTCCACCTTTCAGATGCGCCGCCTCGAGGAGCGCGGGCGCGAACGCTCGCTGATTCCGCCCGACCCCGCCATTGCGTTCCTCGACTTCCTGATCGAGGACTACGCCGACGAGTGGCTCACGAAGGCCATGTTCCACTACCGCTGGGCCTTCGACGCCGACGCGGCAAAGGCCGCTGCCATTCTGCCGCGCTGGGCCCGAACCGATGCGCCCGAGGAAATGATCGAAGAGTTCTCGCGCGCGTTCCGCGAACGGCAGGTCGGACGCCTCGCCATAGTGGGATCCAACGAGTCCACCGCACCCGTCATCGAGGAAGGCTACCGCCGGCTCTTGCGGACGCTCGACTTCCATCTTCGCGAGTGGCCCTTCGTTGTGGGCACGCGCCCGGGAACCGCTGACTTCGGGCTCTTCGGTCAGCTCTCCCAACTCGCCCTCTTCGACCCGACGCCGGCGGCGATCGCGTTGCGGGAGTCGCCCCGCGTCGTGGCGTGGTGCCACGGGGTCGAGGATCTCTCCGGCCTCGAAGTGTCGGACGTCGATTGGATGACGCACGACGCGGTGCCCGACACACTCCTCGCGGTCCTTGAAGAAGTGGGGCGCGTCTACGCCCCCTTCCTGCTCGCCAACAGCCATGCCATCGCGCACGGCGATACTTGGGTGGAGTGCGAGATCGACGGTCGGAAGTGGCTGCAGAAGCCCTTCCCCTATCAGGCCAAATGCCTGCGCTGGCTACGTGAAGCGCGAGCGGCCCTGCTACCCGCTGACCGCAGCGCCGTCGATTCACTGCTCAGTGGCACCGGCTGCGAGGCCCTCTTCGCAGACGGCTGACGACTGAATCGGATGAGACCCCCGACGATGGGTTGGCCTCGGGAATTCGAGTGGTGTTTCCGCCACGGCCGAGAAGTAGCATCACGTCAGCTTGCGTCGGGATAGTGCCGAAAGGCCGCCTGAAACCTGGACGCGGACTCTCTCACCGGGTGCATCACCCTACGCTCCGGTAGCCCTCGCCCAGGAGATTCAACCCTTCGTGCAGCCTACCGAGTCCCGCCCGGCCTCCTCCGCTACTCTGCTAGTCGGACGAAGTAGGCGTATTCGGGGCGCCGAAGTGTAGTACCGAAATGCGACAACGCGGAGTCCGTCCATCCCATCGTTGTTGCGGGTCAAGACAGGCATAGCTACCCGAAGACGGAGAAGACAACATCGATGCATCTTCGAAACCGAGTCTTCCTCTTCGCTTGCACCCTCTGCATTGCATTCGGGGCGACCAGCGCGACGGCGGCACCCATCCGCTATCTGGCGAGTGGCGTGCTCTACGACGTCGCGGATCCATTTGACGTACTCGGCGGTCAGCTCACTGTCGGAATGCCCTTCGAGGGCTCCTTCACGTACGACCCAGCGGCTTCGCCGATCAGCATCACGACGACCGTCAAAGCGAGTGGGACGACGACAACCGTCGCCCGCTACGAGTGGAGTCCCAGTGGCAATCGTTTCGCCCTTTCCATGTCGGTCGGCGGCATTGGCGCACAATCAGATCCCGCTGGGTTCAGCAGAGTGAACATCCTCCATTCGGAGGGACGGAACCGCACCCACGACTTGCTTCAAGCCCTGACAATGAACGTCACCTCCACGGGCGCACTTGTCGGCGCTCTCGAAATCGTGCTTGATGACAGAACACGAAGCGTCTTCAGCAATCCGGTACTGCCCTACACGCTCAATCTTGATGACTTCGACGTGAACCATTTCGGCATGCTGGTCATGGGCAGGGGGGGCAACATGGCGGTCGTACTCGGCGATATCCAGAGCCTTACCGCGAACCCCGAGCCCGGAACTGCAACGCTGGTGTTCCTCGGACTCACCGGTCTGTCCATGATACGCCGCTCTCTGGCATCGACCCCGCGCCGCAGACTTCTCCGAATCTGAGCTGGATCTCGCGTGGCGAGCGCGTCACGCGCGTGTCCTGGCTGGGACCGCTGCCCACGCGTGAAGAACGCGTGAGCAGCGGCCCGGCCTGCGCGAGTCGTCGCCCCACGGAAAGGAGCGGGACGACGACCCGCAGCTCTCGGTCAGAAGTCGAGCTGAGCCCGCATCTGGGCGATGTGGGCGTGGCCGCCTCCATCCAGGACCTTCGAGTAGATGTAGTTGGCCATCACGCGGAAGTTCGGGAAGAGGTGCCAGTTCACCCCGCCGCTGATGTCCTGGAGCTTCCCGTTGGTAACAAACCTGTCCTGCAGATCGATGCGCGAGTAGCGCGCCGCGAGCTGCCAGGCGCCCCAACCGCCACCCTCGGGATCAAAGTTGTCCTTGACCTCGATGCGACCGAAGGAGCCCTTCTTCTTCTTGTAGTTTCGGTGCTCACCCGTGAGGAAGTAGCTGCCCTCGACGTAGAGGCCGTTCAGCTTGGCACGCTTCCCGGCTGCTGGCTTTACCATCGCCATCATGAACTCGCCCTGCAGCGAGGCCGCGCCGCAGACCGCGGCCAGCTCGAGCCCGATGAGATCGACGCCGTCCGAGGCCAGCGTGGGGCTCGCTAGGAACTCCGCGGTGAGGTGGCTCTCGGGCCTCACCTTGTACTCGGGTACGGCCGGGAAGTCGCTGCGGAACTGGTGGCTGTAGGCGAAACCGACGTGGACGACCTTTTCACCCTTGTCGGCATAGAACGGCGCCGCCGTGACGCGACCGGTGAGGTTGTACTCGCCCCCTCTGCGAAAGACCTTGCCATTGCTGCCGTAGTTCCGGAAGGCGCCAACCGCCCAGGTCACGCGCCCGTCGGCCGCGGTGTTGTTGAATTGGATGCCGATGTTGCGCGACGGCGCAAAGCTGGCGGGCAGCGCTCGCTCCATGAAGCTGATGAAGCGGCTGCTGGTCAGCTCCTCGAGCCCGAAGGGCTCCTTGAAGTGCCCGATCTTGGCCGTTCCCACCCCGCGAAGTCCCTTGAGGGCGATGTAGACATCCTTGAGAGAGACCGCACCCGGTGCGAAATCGAACTGCGACTTGTAGGCCAGTCGTTTGAAGAGGGTGCCGGCGGCGTAGAGTCGAGCCGTGCGGAACTCGACGCCAGTCCCCGTCGCCCCCGCAATGCCCTTGATGGTCTGGCTGCCGCTGACGGACGCGAAGTCCACGTAGGTGCGACCGCCGAGCTTGAGCTTGACCTGGCCATCTGGGCTGTCGATCTTGAGGCCGTTGCTCCACTTGACGCTGTAGCTCTCGTCAGCCGCATAGGCGGCGGTCGCCAGCAGCATTGGGACGACGGCAAAGAGTCCCGAGATCCGAGACCGACGACGAAGCGAGATTATTGAAAGCATCTCCTACTCCTTCCTGCTCGTTGAGTTGCGGGCTCCTTGTCGGCCCGTTGGTCCATTGGTCCATTGGTCCCAGCCCGCTGGCGAGCTGGGGGTGAAGTGCACGAGAATCACGGGGGGTGAGCCGAAGTCTTCAGGCCGGATCGCGAAGGCCACTCTCGAGTGGCCACTCGGGAGGAACATCACCTCTCGAGTGCGAGACACATCGGCGAGACCTAGACGCATGACGATCCAGTCTCGGGGGGTGTGTATGGGTGCGGATAGTACAGAACCTCTCGGGTGTTTCCAGTGCTTGCCCCGGCTTCATCCTCGCTTCTTGCTGTAGACGCGGAAGCCCCCGTCGTGGCAGTCGAAGCACGCGGTCTGGTTCTCCACGTACTCGTCGCCATCGGGGTGCAGGAACGCCATCCCCTCGTCGAAGTCGGACGTGACGGTGTCGCCCTCCGGATCTTCCTCGGGGTCGACCTGTGTGAGGATCGAGTGGCAGCTGTCGCACTCGGTGCTGATGGCGTCGCCGGCCTCGGATTCCAGCTCGTGGTTGTGGCAGCGGAAGCAGCCGCGCCAATCGCGGTGGCCGATGTTATCGGGATGGGCGGACCAGTCCGCCTTCATCTCCGGAAAGATCGTGCGCCGGTAGATCTTCTGCAGTTTCGCGATGGCGCCGTCCAGCGTCTCCCCGTCGTGCTGGAGAACCTCCGGATGGCGCTCGCGGTAGAACGCCCGCAGCCCCTGTGAAATGGCGAGCGATGCCTCGTCCGCACTCCCGTACCCGCCGTCGAGCAGCCGAACGGCCTCACGCTTGATCCCGGGCAGCTCCGGCGAAATCTCGCCGCGAGCCAGCGCACGATTCACCGATCGAGTCGGCGGTCCGAAGCGGTGCGCGGGCCTGTTGTGGCAGTCCAGGCACTCCATGGTCCGGACTTCGAGACCCTGGCGCTCCGAGTCACTGAGCGGCTTCTCGAGCTGGTCGTACTCGACCACGCTGCCGTCGTCCCGCGTGACGCGAACCCAGACAATGTCCTGTCGTTGGGGATCGCGAGCGACGAACTCCACCTTCCGCGCGATCAGCATGTGGTAGTGGATCCCCTGCCCTCCGAACATGTCGTCGCCGCCACCGTTGATCTTCATCATGATGCGCAGCCCTCTCGAGCTGTTCTCGTCGTTTCCCCGGAAGTACCGGCGCACCAGCGTCTTATGCTCGATCAGACGATCGGGCCAGTGACAGCCCTCGCACATTTCGCGTGAGGGTCGCAGGTTGTGAATGGGCGTGGGAATCGGCTTGCTGTAGCGTCCCCTGGCCACGGCGACGAGCTGCCGAACGCCGCTGAGATTGGCGCGGATGAAGGACCCGGGGCCCTCTCCTGCGTGGCACTCCACGCACTCGATGCGGGCATGCGGCGAGTCCTCATAGACGGTGGCCTCCGGAGACATGACGGTGTGGCACGTGTTGCCGCAGAAGGCGTTGGACTCCACGTAGTGCATGGTCATCGTCGAGACAGCACCGAGAGAGAGCGTCGCAAAGACCAGGATGACCGATCCCAGCACGAAGATGAGCACCACGCGACCGTGGGCCATCAGCCGCAAATCGAAGGTCTCCGGCCGGATGCTGGGCGGCCGTCCCTTCTTGCGGCGGCGGCGTTCGAGTGGGTCTCCGATCAGCAGCAGTGCGGCGCCGAGCACCAGCGCCAGGGAAAAGGGCAGAAGGGCGACGAAGCCGTAGCCCGCCGCGTCTCCCCTGGAGAGCATGATGAGGAAGTGGAGTCCGGCCCCGGCACCGGCAATGGCGATCAGGGCCCCCGTGATGCTCAGCCAGTTGTAGATCGGCGCGAGCGGCTTGGGGCTGTCGCTCTCGGCCGGCTCGTGCGGTGAATCGCTCAAGCTCCTCTTCTCCCCGGACTCCCCGGACTCCCCTCACTCCCCGGACTCCTCAGATTCAACAAAGTCGGCCAGCAGCGTCAGCATCGCGCGGTAGAAGCCACTCTCGGCTTGGGCCGCCAGCTTGCGCCCATAGTCCGGCACCCAACGCGCCAGGTGCTCTCGCAGTGCGCGCTCCTGCAGCGCCTTCAGCCGCGACACTTCGGCGGTCTTGCCCTGCGAGCCGGCCTCGCCCTCCCACTCACAGAGCCGCTCCATCAGCTCGAGTTCCACCTCCAGCGCGTCGGGAAGCTGCTCTTCACGCTCGAGCTCGAAGCCCGCCTCCCGGCAGAGCTGCTTCATGGCCGAGGCCCGATCTCCGAACAGGAGCGGCGAGCCGCTGCGAGAACCCAAGTTCCCAGAGTGCACCGACTCGTGAGGACTGCCTCCCGTACCCGAGGTGATGAAGAGCCGGCAGAACTCCACGGCCAGCTCCTCCAGCAATGCCTCGTCGTCCTCCGCCGCCAACGCCCCGACGAGATCCAGCCCCAGATCGGCCCAGAGGCCGAGCCGCTCCTGCTCTCTGCACCACGCCAACAGGGCGGGATCGACCTCCTGCGAGAAGATCCGTCGCAGGAGGCCGTAGGTGTGCCCTCGCGCCAGGGCGCTCCGAGGATCGCACGACTGCGCGAGATCGCCCTCCCCCTGTTGCTCCACGCGTCGTCCCTACGCCTTCTTGACCGTGACCACCGTGTCCATGTAGCGGAGCTGTCCTCCGATCGGGTCTCCTTCGGCCGGAATGATCCAGTTCGGGTGTGCTCCCTTCTCCTTCCACCAGATCTGCTCACAATCGGCCTCGTGCATGTGGTAGGGGCCCTTTTGCAGCGAGGCGTACTCTCCGTAGGCCCAGTGACCCAGATGGTTGGAGATCGCGATCACGCTGGGGTGCACTCCCTCGGTCACGCGAGCCTCCGTCTTCAAACTCCCAATCGGGGAGGTCACGACGATCGCATCCCCGTCCGCGATTCCCAGACCCTCGGCCGTCTTGGAATTGATCCAGGCCGGGTTATTGTGGTAGAGCTCCATCAACCACTTGCTGCTCTGGGAACGCGAGTGGACCTGCGTGCTCACCTTGTAGGTGGTCAGCACCAGCTCATCCGATCCCATCTTCTCATGCTCGGGAATCGGCATCCAGCCCGCGATGGCGTCGAAGCCTTTGGCGGCCAGCGCAGCAGACTTGATCTCCAGTATCCCCGTCTTCCAGCGGTGCTTGTCGGGCGGGAAGCCCTTGCGCGCCGTCCCGTCGCCGCACTTCTGCGCCACGTACTGCTTGGCCGCATGCTTGCTATCGAGCGAAGAGTAGTCCTTGTCGCCCTCGTGGTGCTTGAAGTAGACCCCGGTCGCCGCATCGAGCACGGCCCCAGACACGTCTACCTTCTTGGCGTGGCTCAAGTACTTCGGCTTCGCCTTCTTGTCGTACCAGGCGCCGTGCTTCTTCATGTACTCGAAGCCACCCGCCTCCTTGACGCCCGGCGTCGCATTGCACGCCGCCTTCACGAACTCCTCGGCCGAGCCGAAGCCCAGATCGAAGCCCATTTGCTTCGCCAGATCGCACACGACGTCGCAGAAGTTCCGGGCCTCACCGAGCGGCGCATGCATCGGCTGGCGGATGTAGTACTCCGGGATCTGGCTCGGACACACCATGTCGTCGCAGGTCCAGCGTTCCAGATAGGTGGCGTCCGGAAGCACCAGATCCGCTAGCTCCGCACTCTCGGAGAGCGCCACGTCCACCGCGACCAGGAAGGGGATCTTCGACTCGTCTTTCAGCACCCGAACGTTGTTCGTGCAGTCCCCGTTCACATAGGCCGGGTTGTAGCAGTACATCATGTAGATGTCGGGCCGATCGGGGCCCTTGTCGATCACCGGCAGGACCTGATGCGAAGCGTGGTGGGTCGGATACGCATAGGCCCCCTTGAAGCCGTCCACGATCTTCAACTTCTTGGCCTTCGTCTTCGGCTTCGCGAAGGGGTACTTCCACTTGGCCCCCACCGCTCGGCAGCGCCCGCCGGGAACGTCGATGTTCCCCGCGATCGCCTCCAGCATCATGACGGCCCGCTCCGTCTGGACGCCGTTGTAGTGCGCGACGGCCCCTCGATAGCTCAGGCACACGCTGGGCTTGGTTCGGCCGTACTCGAGCGCAATCGACTCGATCTTGTCGGCCGGAACGCCGCTGATCTTCTCGGCCCAGGCCGGTGTGTACTGCGCCAGGTGCTTCTTCAGCTCGGCCACGCTGACGTTGGTGTAGGTCTCGATGAACTCCTCGTCGTAGAGCTTGTTCTGCATCAGCACGTTGGCCATCGCCAGCACCACGGCCAGGTCCGTCCCCGACCGCACCGGAAGCCACTCTGTCGATTTGGCTGCGGTGGTGGAGAGCCGCACGTCGAAGGTATACAGCTTGACACCGCTGGCCAGTGCCTGCACGCAGCGCTGCGCCATCGGGACGTGGTTCGTGTGCGCCTCCAACACGTTGCTGCCGAAGTTCAAGATGAGCTTGGTGTTGTCCAGATCCCAGTTGTCGTAGTGAGCGCCCCAGCTGAGCTCGTGCGCCGTCCACTTGGCCGACTCGCAGATACTCGTGTGGTTGCCGATCGTCTTGGTTCCGTAGTCCGCAAGGAACCAGCTCTTGATGATCTTCCCGTCGCTGCCCTTCATGCGGCCGTAGTGGAACATGAACTTCTCGGGATGCCCCTCATCGCGGAGCGTCTTGAGGCCCTTCACCTTGCGGCCGGCGATCTTGCCGCCGTTGACCAGAAGCCCCTGCGCCTCATCCCAGGAGACCCGCTTCCACTTCCCCTCTCCGCGCTTCCCGACCCGCACCAGCGGGAAAAGCAGGCGATCGGGGTTGTAGACGATATTGACGCCGGCCTGGCCCTTGGCGCAGAGCTTGCCGTTCGTGCGCGGAAGCGCGGGATTGCCCTCGATCTTCGTGAGCCGCCCGTCCTCCACATAGCCGATGATCCCATCGCGCGTCACACAGCCCCAGCACGAGCTCGGAATCGCCTGCAGCTCCTTGCCGGTCGTACTCGAGTACCCCCGCCTGCCCATGTCGAGCTTCGCGGCGGAAAGCGTCTTCGGAAGCCCCACTACACCGGCCAGGCCGGCCGCGGACCCAAGCTTGAAAAAATCTCGTCGTGACAGTCGCATCTCGCGTCCTCCCTAGCGATCGTTCTCGAGGTCCGTGGGCCTCAGCTGCTTACCCTTGATCATTCCCTCGACCGTCTTTTGCACGTCGTCATCGAGCCCGATGTAGTGGAAGGAGGGATTCATCTTCTTCCGGGGCTTCAGGACCTTGGTGTCGTTGGCCGCAATCGCCCTGGCGATGGCCGAGCTCGGGTCCTTCACGTCGCCAAACTGGAGCGCACCCCCTTCACAGGTCTGGACACAGGCCGGCGCCACCCCCTGATCGACCCGATGCTCGCAGAAGGTGCACTTGTCGGCCTTCTTGGTCAGCGGGTCGTAGAAGATGTTGTTGTAAGGGCAGGCCGTCATGCACGGCTTCTTGCCGGGCTTGCACTTCGCCTCGTCAATGAGAACGGTGCCATCTTCTCTCTTGTAAAGCGCCGTCTCCGACTGCCCGTCGTAACACTTGTGCTTGTCGCACGCCGGGAGGCACTTCGGCTTCTCGCAGTGGAAGCAGGAGATCGGGACGAAGTGTCGCCCCACTTCGGGAAAGGATCCGGTCATCAGCGTTCTCACCCGGCGCCGGAAGACGCCCAGCGGCACACCGTTCTCCGCCTTGCACGCCACCGTGCACGCCTGGCACCCGATGCAGCGCCGGAGATCGACCAACATGCCCCACTGCCTCTCCGCGGCAGCCTTGGCGAGCCGAGGCGCCGCAGCCGCGCCAGCAGTGGCCAGCGCTCCACCAAGGGCGACCTGCCCCCCCCTCTTCAGTATTTCCCTGCGCGTCTGCTCAGACATGATGTTCTCCCCGAATCGGAGCTCTCACTCCCCGGCATTGGGAAGCACTCCGACCGTCTTGAAGACGATGAGTCACTCTTCTTCGAATCAATGCTGGACTCGATAGGTCCGCACGCGCCGTGCGCGAGGCTCGGTCTGTCGATACAACCAGAACGGATCCCCCCGGTCGTCCGCCCATCTATGACTTGGCTCAGCCACGTATCGCGCTTCATCTCTACCAAGAAACGAGAGGAAGCACAATACGACAATGTCGCGGAGCCATTGGATGACGTCATAGCAATCATCGTGCCGAAGTGCGTTTCACCTTCCCATGCGACATTGCGTCACCAACCCGTGTCTATTCTCCAGGGCGAACGACATCGCGTATCAGCACGCCGCACTTGTGTTTCGCAGGTGCGGCACGTCGACACAGCCTCTCTTCGCGGCGGGTGTGTCCATATACCCGCTATCCATTCGTCGATGACGAACTGCGCCAGTTTCCTGACGAGAGCTCGTCAGGTGATGTCACTAAGCCGACACGGCAATTTACGCGATGCGCTCGCCGCGCGAGCCGACGAGGGGCTGTCGAGCTGGCTGCGGGGCTGATCCGCCTCAAGTATGTGTGGCACGAAGCGTGCACTCAACGGCTGCCACACACGCGCGCCCCGCGCGATCAGGAGTGAATCATGCTTGGCCCGGAGCGCCTCACGGCGGCACTGACGACTTCGATCTTCTTCATCGCTGCCACGGCCGCGCTCGCCGAGGGTCCGAGCTGGCAGCCGTCCTTCGGCGGGCAGTACCGCATCAACGCCTACACGGCGGACAACGACATGGCCGAAGGGCGACGCACGGCGGCCCGCGTGCGGATCCGGCAGAACCTCGACCTCGCACCGCTGGAGCGTTTCAACACGCATCTGCAGGCGGAGCTGGGACACACGACTGGCAACAAGACCACGACCACTGTTCACGTTGCGGTGCGCCACGCGGTGATGGCCTACCGCTTCGAGAACGAGTTCGGATTCGAGGCCGGCATCGTGCCGCTCGGCGACGAGTTCGACGACGTGCTGTTCTCGAGCGACTGGAACTACAACCCCGTGGCCCTCTCACTCGCCAGTCCCCTGGCGGGCGGAACGCTGCGGGCCTTCGGCGCGGTCCTCAGTGAGGGGCCGAAGCAGATATCCGACAAGGACTTCGTTCACTATCAGCTCGACTACACGCGGCCCATCTCGGGCGAGCATCGCTTCGACACGAACTTCTCGCTCGCGACCATCGAGGGCGTCAACGGAAAGAAGCGCATCCACATCAACTACGGAATCGGAGGGCGTCTGAAGCTCGCGAAACGGTGGGTGCTGCGGGCGATGGTTCTGGGCTCCTACAGCGAGCGCGAGCTGATCGGCACCGCCGGTGGCGACGCCCAGGGCGTGGCGGCCAAGCTCGAACTCAGCTCGGATTGTGGCGCGAGCCTGATGGCCAGCTACGCCAGCGGCCACAACGACGGCAGCGGATTTCTGCCCATGATGGCGCTGGCGGGAACGAACGGCTACTGGGGCTATACGGGGATCCTGACAGTGCAGGGGCCGACGGATACCGGCTTCGACGGAGACGCTCTGAACATCTCGAACAACGGCTACGGCCTGGCGAGCGTGCAGCTCAAGTTCGCGCGCCCGCTGGGCCACGGCTTCGACATCCATCTGGCGAGTGGCTGGTTTGGTGCCAGCGACACGCCGGGCGCCCGCGATGCGTTCGTCGGCGTCGACGTTCTCGCTATGGGGACCTACCACTTCAACGAGATTCTGGCCCTCGACCTGGGCGGCGCCTACGCGCGTCTGGGCGACAGCGTGAGCGGCTACGGCGGCAGCGTGCTAGGCGGTGCAGTCTTCAATGGGCCGCTGGGCACGCGCCGCCACAAGTACGTCTTCTTCGCACGCCTGCAGGCGGAGTTCTGAGTGAAGAGCGATGCGGCCACCTCGTCGCGCAGCCGGATGGGCGAGGGATTCCCCGCTTGACCCGACGGACTGACGGAGATTCGTCATGCCGCGCCCAGACGACCCGCCCGCTCGCGGTGCACTGTCGATACGCGTACAATCCAGAGAGCCGGCTCTGCCGCCACCCCGGCGATCAGCGGCCGAGGAAGACCAATGCCCCCGCTCGCACAAGCGCACCGCCGAGTCATGGCCTGTCTGGCCATCCTCGTCCCGTTCGCGCTGTCCTGCGGCACAGATGAAGAGCCAGCCATCGAGGTGCGGCTGACCAGCGGGCCGGTGGTCGCGACGCGTGTGGCCAAGCCAGGACGAGACCGGCCAATTCGCTTCGCCTTCGCGAGTGTGCTCTCACCCGAACTCAGCACCGTGCCCTACGCACGCTTCACGACCTACCTGGCGGATCGGCTGGATCGACGCGTCGAGATCGTCCGGCGCAGAACCTACGGGGAGCTGAATGAGATGCTGCGAGAGGGACGGGCCGACGCCGGCATCGTCTGCACCGGGGCCTACACGGTGGGGCGTGAGGAGTTCGGACTTCGCCAGCTCGCGGTACCGATCATGCAGGGCAAGACGACCTATCGCGCCTACGTGATCACTCGACGTGCAGGGGCCTACAGCGACCTCGAGAGTCTGAGGGGCGTCGTCTTCGCGTTCTCGGACCCGCTCTCCAACACCGGCTATCGCTACGTCGCCGCCAAGCTCCACGCTCGTGGTGAAGTTCCGGAGCAGTTCTTCGCGCGAACCGTGTTCACCTACAGCCATGACAACACGATCCGGGCAGTGCGCGACGGAATCGCCCGTGCCGGAGTCGTCGACAGCCTGATCTGGGACGAGCTGGTCCGCGACGACCCCGGGCTGCTGACTGAGCTCAAGATCGTCGAGCGTTCGGAGGACTTCCCGATCAATCCGGTCGTGGCCTCGCCCCGAGCCGGCGCCGACCTGGCACGCGAGCTGTCCGAGCTGCTGCTCGCCATGGCTTCCGACCCCGTCGGAGCCGACGTGCTCGGGGGCCTTGGAATCTCGGGCTTCACCTTGCTGCCGGAAGCGAGCTACGACGCGGTCGCACAGAGCTGGCGCGAGCTGGGGGTGATCAAGAGCCTGAAGCCAGCGGCCGAGCAGCGCCCCTGATGTTCGAGCGCCTGCGCACGAAGATTGTCCTGAGCTTCTGTCTGCTGATCGCGGCCGGAGGAGCGGGCACGACGGTCCTCGTCCACCGTCATCTGCGCGATGCGCTGGCGGAGTCGACCGATCGCACGGCGCTGGCACTCGGTCGCACGCTGGCGGCCGAGCTGATCGAGCCCGTGGCCTACGCGGACTGGCTGGAGGTAAAGCGCATCCTGGTCAACACTCGAAGGACGAGCCACGACGCCAGCTACCTCTTCGTGGCCGCGCCAGACAGCAGTGTGCTGGAGCACTCGTTCGCGCGCGGGCGCTTCCCGGGGGACCTCTTGGCGATCGCGAAGCGCAACGGACACACGATGCTGCGGGTCGAGGGCGGACGGATTCACGATCTGCCGGTTCCGATCGCGGACGGGATTCTCGGCACACTCCACGTGGGCGTTTCAATGGGCTGGGCCGAGGAGACGATCCGAACCGCGATCGGAAACGTGCTCATCACGACGGCGCTCGCCATGGCGCTGGGCGCCCTTGGAATCCTCTTCCTCACCGCCCTCATCACGCGACCGATCCTGGCACTCACAGAGACTGCGAAGCGTCTGGGCGAGGGCGACGTACCGCCGGCTGCCGCGGTCACGGGACGCGATGAGGTCGCCGTGCTGGCCGCCACCTTCAACAGCATGGCGGTGCAGATCCGGGAGCGGATCGAGCACAGCGATCAGCTCCGCGCCTACGTCGAGCGCATTCTCGACCACCTGATCTCCGGGGTCATCGTCGTCACCGCGGATGGCGTCATCGAGTATGCCAATGGCGTCGCAACCGATCGCTACGGCCCGCTCGTCGGTCGCCCCTGGCACGAGAGCCTGGCAACGGAGCGACCGCAGCTCATGTCCGCGGTCGCGGAAGTGCTGGAGACGGGCCGCGTCTTGACAATGCCCTACGGCAGCGCCTCCGGACGAAGCTACGAACTCACCTACGCCCCGATCCTGGGCAGGCAGGGGCAGCGGGCGGTAATGGAGAAGTCGTTCGACGTAACCGAACAGATGGAGCTGGCGGCGAGCCTGCAGCGCACCGAGCGCTTGGCCGCTACGGGCGAGATCGCCGCGGGCGTGGTCCACGCCGTCAACAATCCGCTCGATGGCATGCGGCGTGCAATACAGCTCGCCCGGACACGGCCCGACGACCTCCAGAGGATGGAGAAGATGCTCGCGCTGGTGGACGAGGGCTGCGACCGCATCGCGGAGGTAACACACACGCTGCTCGGATTCGCTCGAATCGAGGGAGAGGCGACACCCGTCCGCGTCGCGATCGGGAGGGTCGTCCAGGGCGCCGTGGAGCTGGTCCGCCTTAAGGCCGGAGCCAGCGAGGTCACGATCCGGGTCGATGTTCCTCCCGCTCTGCCGGACCTCTTCATCGACCCGGAGGGGATCAAGGAAGTGCTCGTCAACCTACTGATAAACGCTGTCGACGCCTGCGAGCCCGAGGGCACCATCTCCTTGCGGGTTGAAGAGGCCGGGGCCGAGTACGTCGAGATCCTGATCATCGACGACGGTGAAGGCGTCCCGCCTGAGCTGGTCGGGCGGATCTTCGAGCCCTTCTTCACGACCAAGGACCTGGAGCACGGGACCGGGCTCGGCTTGTCCGTCGCACGTCGAATCGTCGAGACCCACGGAGGGGAGATCCGGCTAGAACCGACATCAGGTGGTGGTGCAACCTTCCGGATCCGACTTCCGATTTCCGGCGAATCGAGTGCTGAGTCAGGGGGGCAGTGACGTGTCTGGGCACATCCTCATCGTGGACGACGAGAAGCTGACACGAGAGACACTGGGGCTGCGGCTGCAGGATGAGGACTTCCAGGTCTGGACCGCCGCCAACCCCTACACCGCACTCGAGATTCTCGCGCGCGAGGACATCGACGTGATCGTCACCGATCTCCGCATGCCCTCGATGGACGGGTTGCAGTTCCAGAAGCAGGTGCGCGAGCGCTGGCGAGATGTAGAGATCGTGTTCATCACTGCGTTCGGTACGATCTCGACTGCGGTGGAGGCCATGCAATCCGGCGCTGCCGACTATCTGACGAAGCCGCTGAACAGCGATGAGCTCGTGTTGAGGATCAGACGCCTGGTCGAGCGCCAGCGGGAGCGGGACGAGATGCGGCGACTGCGGATGGATGCCGCCCGCTGCCGGACGCTCGGCAACCTGGTCTACCGCTCTTCCGTCATGACAGCCGTGGTAGAGCGTGCGGTGGCGGTGGCCGACAGCGATGTCACGGTGCTGATCGAAGGCGAGACGGGAACGGGCAAGGAGGTGCTGGCCCACCTGATCCACGACAACAGCGCGCGGGCCGGCGGGCCGTTTGTCGCCGTCAACTGCGCCGGGCTCAACCCGAACCTCATCGAGAGTGAGCTATTCGGCCATGAAGCCGGCTCCTTCACCGGGGCAACGCGACAGCGCAAAGGGCGCCTCGAACTGGCCGACGGGGGCAGCCTGCTGATCGACGAGGTCGATGATCTGGACCTCGACGTGCAGGTGCGCCTGCTGCGCTTCCTGCAGGAGCGCTGCTTCGAGCGCGTCGGGAGCAGCCGACCGATCCAATGCGACGTGCGCGTGCTCTGCGCGACCAAGCACTCGTTGCCGCAGCTGATCGAAGCGGGGCGCTTTCGCGAAGATCTCTACTATCGACTGAATACCGTCAGCATCGACCTGCCCCCCCTGCGTTCGCGGCGAGAGGACATCATTCCGCTCGCCGAGCATTTCGCTCGCGGCTTGTCCGAGGGACGAGAGAGCTCACCACCGGCCACGATCAGCTCCGAGGCGCTGGATATGCTGCGAGCCTACCGCTGGCCGGGCAACGTGCGAGAACTCATGCACGCCATCGAACACGCGGTCGTCTTTGCCCGGGACACGCCCATCGAACCAGCGCACCTGCCTCGAAGCGTTGTCTCCGAAGAGCGGGCGGCGGTCGTCGATCTCCGCCTGGCCGGCCTCAACTCCGTGCCCTTCGCGGACGTCATGGCGGATTGCGAACGCAGGCTCATCGAGTGGGCACTGGCCGAAGCGGGCGGCAATCAGGTCCGTGCTGCCGCGCGGCTCGAGATACCGCGTACGACCCTGCGAAGCCGCCTGGCCGCGCTGCGCGAGCAGGCGGCGGTCGACGACGCGAAGACCGACAGCGAAGAAGCCTGACGAGATTCGGCCACGCCCACGGCCCGGATCGACCGACTCTCGTCAACACATCGGGCCGTGCGCCGCCTCCGCGGATGCCGATCATCGCATCCGCCTCTCCGTATCGCGGTGATCTGACACAACCTCGGGTGAGATCGAGCCGGCACGCTGTCTGGCAGTCGATACGGTTCAGCCTGTGGTACGGCGCTTGCTTCCCAACCCGCCGTGGGGCCGCAAGAGCGCAGAGTTCTCGTCGTCGACGACGATCGGCAACTCGTGGATGTCATCGTCGAGCTGCTCCAGGCCGGCGGCCTCGCCGCGCGCGGCGCGACCGACGCGGAGGACGCCCTGCGTTACCTGGCCGGGGGCCACTTCGACGTGGTGTTGTGCGACGTCGAGATGCCCGGCAAGAGTGGCCTGGATCTGCTCGCCGAGCTGGCTCGCTCCTCTCCCGAGCTACCCGTGGTGCTAATGAGCGCGAGTCCCCTCCCCGGCTCGGTGGGGGGGCAGGCCTCGCGAGCGGCCTTCGGCTTTCTCGGCAAGCCCTTCTCCAGGGCCGACCTGACCGATGTGGTGGGCCGGGCGCTGACACACCGCACCACCGCCTCGAATCAGACACGTGCTGAGTCGTGACATTGTGCGGCTACCGATCGCGGCCTAGAGCGCACCGGCGCGAGGCTTTCGAATTGGCTGATCAGGGCGTGGCGCTCGACTCATGCCTCGACTGCCTCGAGGCTGAAGTCGATATCCGTTCAGTTCTTGAGCTCCGTGATGGCAGAGATCAACTCGTTCCGGTCGAAATAGACTTCGTTTCGCTTGATCAGGCCTTCGTCGTCGAACTGAACGAAACAGACGCCAACCGATTCAAGCGTCCTCGAACCAACGGGGATACGTGCGAGCCATTTGTTGAGAAAGCCGCCCTCCATCGGAATACCCTCGATCTGCGTCCACTCCCAGTCGGGATTCTGGCCGAGAAGCTTTCTGAAATAGGCCAGCAAGGCGCTCTTCCCCTGGACGCCATCGGGAATCCCAGGGTCGAGGTAGAACACATCCTCAGAGTAGTAGCTGGCCAGTCGTTCCGGTTCGTTGCCCGTCCAGGCCGGCAGCCATCTCGACGCGAATTCTCGCGCCTCTTCCCTGGTCATCGTGCCCATCGCAATGCTCCTCTCTCGGTCGTGGCCTTCAGTAGGCTCGGCGGCGTCTTCGTCTACCGCGCCAAGAAGCTCGCTACACCAGACGGGGGCACGCTATTCCAGCCGACACAAGAATCAATCGAATGCCGTGCGTCCCTCGATTGGATACTGCGCGCAACCGCCGTCCTCGAGTGCGTCGTACTCTTCGAGTGTTACTACGTCGCTCCACTGAACGAAGGTACGGTACACCTCGCAACGCGAGGCCAGCGCTGGCAGCCGAGCATCTTCTGCGACGGCCGCGAGCACGTCATCGGTCGTCAGGGCCTCAGAAGACATGCGAAGGCCTCCGCCCGCTTCGCTGTCGAAGACCATGAACTTGGGGGACGATTCCTCGGTGGTCCAGGGTTTCCATTGCTTGAGCGCACCGTCCTGCCCGCGGTCCGGTTTCCCGGTCGCGGCGAAGTGCGTCCAATAGGAGCGCATCTGTGCGGAAAGGTGCTCGGAGGAAGCGACGTCCTCGACAAGCCACTTCTTTGCGAATTCTGACCGGGTCCCCCCGAAGACGAAGAACAACTCGACTGCGTGACCGGCACCAAGTAGCCGAGAGCTGTCGATCCAGAGAAGGTCCTTTTCTTCGTCCCAGTCGAAGCGATAGCCGTAGACACTCGGCCCCTGATTCCTTCGCATCGCCATTGCGGGTTCGTCGGCACCCGCGGCCTTCCAGAGCCGCGCGCCGTATTCCGCAACCAAGTTGTACCGGTCGAGATTGCGAAACCCGATTGGAACTCCAAAGACACGACGCACGTGAGGAGATGTGAATGCGAGGAAGAGCTTGTGCTCGTCACGGTTCGTTCCGAGCATGACGGGCACCTGGTTGTATCGACCCGATGCAAGAGCCTTCTTGGAATCGACGTCGGGTATCACGTGGCCGTCGCGGAGCACAAAGGGCGACACGTACATCCCCCCACCCACGCCCACTCCTCTTGCGGAAACGATCGCCAATAGCTCCGCTGGGCTCTTCTTTCGAAGATAGGCGTCAATCTCATGATCACTCATCGACTCGAGAGTGGCCTTTGCGGAGGTGCGGTCCACTGCCCGCCCATCGCGCTGGAGGTGGGCAAGGAGCACCTCAGTCGAACTCAACTTCTCCCCTGGGTCCGCGTCATCGTGCGCGTTCTCTGCCTGGGCGCGAGTAAACAAAGTCGCAAACCCACTCTGAGAAATCGCGCGATGGAAGAGCCCCTTCGCAAGGGGAGAGAGCAGCAGGGAATAGATGTTGATCCCTCCCGCCGATTCGCCAAAGATCGTCACACGCTCTGGGTCGCCACCAAATACTGAGGCATTCGCCTTGACCCAACGCAGCGCTTCGATCAGGTCGAGGGTCGCCCAATTCCCCGAGGCGTCTTCAGGCGATTTCGCGCTTGCCCGCAGCGCGGGGTGAGAGAACCAGCCCAACAGTCCCAGGCGATACTGTACCGCCACTACAATGACGCGATTCTCCGCCGCGAGTCGCGATCCGTCGAATACTTCGCTGGAGCCGACCGATTGACCTCCCCCGTGGATGAACACCATGACGGGTAGGCGTTCGGTGCCCTGCGGCACCGCGTCGGCCTCAAACACCGGCGCGTGGACGTTCAGGACAAGACAGTCTTCTTCACCCTCCAGCTCGCCGGATTGACTCAATTGCGGACAGGCCGCGCCGAACTCGACGGCCTCGCGCACTCCTTGCCAGGACTCCGGAGCCACGGGTGGCTGCCAGCGCAGCGGACCAACCGGGGGACGACCGAATGGCAGACCACGCCAGGTATGCGCACCCTCTTGCGCAAAGCCGACAGTCCTACCCTGCGTGACTCTTCGCAGCGAATGGGGATCGAGGTTTGGCGTCGGCTCATCCGCTGAACACGCGAACAGAATGGCCGCGACAACTACGCTGGACAAGACAAGACAAACTCTATGCATCTCGACGACGATAGCAGCTCGGCACGAGCGCCTGCGGCCCTGACCTAGGAGCCTGACCCAAGACTGGGCAGCGCGTCCAGCCGCCATGGACGACGTTCAGGAAGTCAACCTCGAGCGCAACCCGATCGACTGCAACGTCCTGGGGCAGATCCCGGCGCAGCGACCCGCCGTCGCGCTCGCGGCTGACCTGCTCGACTGTCCTCGCCGAGCAATGCGCCCGGGGATGCCCCGCGGCGTGGCGCAACGTGGCGGTCTCTCTCGAGCCCCAGCATCTTCGACCTGCGGTCCGCTAGCATCGCGGGACCCAGCATGCCGTACACCCATTCGCGTCCATCCCGTCCGCGTCTCCTCTGCGCCCCTCTGGCCCTCCTCGGTCTCGTCGTCGCGCTGTCTCCGGGGCCGTCCGCCGCGCTCGACCGCCAGGAGTGGCTCGCGCCGCCCGCCGCCGCGCGTCCCGTTGCTCGTTGGTGGTGGCCCGGCGGTGCGGTCGACGAAGCGGGCATCCGCGCCGAGCTGCGCCGCATCCGCGCCGCCGGCTTCGGGGCCGTCGAGGTGCAGCCGCTGCTGCTTGGCATCTCGCAGGCGGACCTCGCCGCCGATCCGCGCATCCGGAGTGTGGGTAGCACGAACTTCGTGCGCCACATCGCCATCGCGGCACGCGAGGCCGCGGCTCTGGGGCTGGCCTTCGATCTGACCCTGGGGAGCGGCTGGCCCGGTGGCCTGCCGGGCCGGAGAGAGGCCGCCGAGCGGCAGCTCCTGATGGCAAGCCGCGATCTGCAGGGCGCCTCGCACCTGCGCGACACGCTGCCTTTACCCGAGCCCCCCGATTATGTGGCTGACGTGCAGCGCTTCCTCGACACCATGGGACCGTTCGATCGAGATGTGCGACTGGTGGCCGTGCTCGCCGTACGTCTGGCCGCGGACGGCTCGCCGGCGCGCTTCGATCGCGCGGAGATCTTGAGCGACCGGGTCAGCGGGCAGCGCATCGACTGGGCGGTGCCCGACGGCCGCTGGCGGCTACTCGCCTTCTACGAGAATCGCACGGGGCACAGCGTGCTGGGTGGTGCGTATCCCGGCAGCGCCCACGACGCGTTGACCGTCGACCACCTGCGCGCGCGCGGCGCGCAGGCGCTGTGGACGGGCTATCTCGAGCCGCTCCTCGCCGCCGTGCCGGCGGGCAGCGTGCGCGGCCTCTTCATCGACAGCTTCGAGCTGATCGGCGAGTTGCCCTGGACGCGGGGCTTCCGCGCGGCCTTCCGAGCGCGCAAGGGCTACGACCTCACGCCCCATCTGCCGCTCTTGTTTCGCAAGGGCGGCGAGAGCAAGTACAGCGAGATGATCGACATCCTGGGACGCAACGGCGGGCCCCGATACGTGGGTCCCGGTGGCCTCGAAATGCGCGCGCGGATCCGAGAAGACTATGAGGCCGTGCGCGCGGCGCTCTTCCTCGAGGAGTTCCTCGGCAGCTTTCTGCGCCTCGCACAACAGCACGGCGTCGCGATCCGATTGCAGGCCCACGGCGGCTTCGCGGACTATCTCGACGCCTACGCGTTGGCCGACGTGCCCGAGTCCGAAGGACTCTTTGCCGGCGGCCGAAGCGACTTCCTGAAACTCGCCTCTTCCGCCGCGCACGTGGCTGGGCGGCGCGTCTCTTCCTCCGAGTCCTTCGTCACGTTCCGCTTCTACGGCCACCAGCTCTCTCCACCGGAGCTCGACCTGCTGGCGGGGCGCGCACTCTGCGCCGGGATCAACCAGCTCGTCTACCACGGCGTCCCCTACCGCTACGCGCGCAGCGACGGGGGGGAGTGGTACCCCTTCCCCGGTGGCTTCGGACGCATTCTGGCCGGGCCCCTGCCGATAACAACCTGGTTTCGTGGCGCACTGTGGGACGCGCTTCCGCAGATCAACACGCGCCTGGCGCGGCTGAGCTATGCAATGCAGCAGGGCGAGCACGTGGCGGACCTCGCCTGGCTGCGCGCCGAGGGCGAGTTCCCCGACGAGCTTTCCTTCGAGCTCGGTCGCGTCGATCCACATGAGGGCGAGTCGGTCGGCGCTCGCGCGCTGCGCGAACGTGGCCTCGTGCACGATCGGGTGAGCCGCAAGCAGCTGCGCGGCGCCCGAGTCGAGGCGGGCTTGCTACGCGTCGGCGCGGCGCGCTACCGGGCGCTGGTGCTCGATCCGATGCAGACCGCGGAGCCGGGGCTCGTAGAGAGCGCGGTCGCGGCTGCGCGTGCGGGCATCCCGGTGATCGCGATTGGCGCGCTGCCCACGCGCGCGCCCGGGCTGGCCGACGCCGCGCCACGGGACGCAGCACTGCGAGCCCGAGTCGCAGAGCTGCGAGAGGTCGCGGTGCGGGCGGCGCGCGAGGAGGATCTCGCGAAGTCGCTCAGCAAGCTTGGGCTCGCGGGGCCGCTCGTCGCGGCACACGGCGAGCCGCTTCGTTTCTCGCTCGACCATCGCCGCACGAAGGACGAGCACGTGCTGTTGGTCTTCAACGAGTCGTGGTCGACCACGCGGCAGACCCTGCGTCTGAATGTCGGCGAGGGCAGCGTCGTGCGCTGGGATCCGGGCACGGGACAGAGGAGCGAGATCGCCGAAGGCGGCAAGGCGCCACGCACCTTCGAGCTGCTCCTCGAGCCCGCGGAGTCGATCGTGCTGAGCGTCGGTCTCGAGTCCGGCGCAACGGACCACCCGGGCCCAGCACGGCATGGCGGCAAGGCGCGGTGACGTGCCCGCGAGAACGGAGATCCTCCGAACGCCAATCCTCCGATGGATACCATCGGAGGAGAGAATGGGGCGCAGCAGACTCAGCAGAGATCAGATGACCGGGGCGCCGCTGCCGCACTCAGACCCTTCTGCGCCACGGGTGTAACCGGCGACGCGTCGCATCATCTCATCGGGGTGAAGGCAGACGGAAGGAAGCCGGCCATGACCCGCATCTCGAGACGATTCGCAATCGTGGCACTCGCACTGGCCCTCGCCTCGCAGGCGGTCTGGGCAGAGAGTGGCGCCCCCCAGGACGAGCCCGATCACGCCGCGCATCCGACGGAGATCGTCGGCATCGTCCCGACACGGCTCCTGCCCAGCGTCCTGATCGTGCCACACGACTCCGCCTTCGGGTGGCTCAACTACTCCTCGGGAGATGCGACGATCAGATTCGACGAGGACATCATGCCGAAGCTCGCGTGCCGGTCGCCGGGGTCCTTCCGCGCCAGCGCTGGGCAGCTCGCGTCTCCTCGCGTGCCAAGCGGCGCCTTCGTCACGCTGTGCAGCCTCGCCCCGGGCGAGTACGACTATCGCGTCGAGTTCGACGGACGCCGGCAGCCACTCTTCGGAAAGCTCGTGGTCGAGGCCGAGGGCTGATCCCGGCCTCCGGCTGGGGATGAGCGGAAGTCACCGGAGTTCGTTCCGGCGGATCTCGGCGAAAGGACCTCGTGTGGAGGTCGCTGCCGCGCAGACGCGTGTCATCTCATCTCGAAGTCGCCCAGACGCGGCTTGCTCATCTCCTCCCTGAAGCGGTCGAAGGTCCACGGCCAGGCCGCCGGCACGCCATTGGCGTCGAGATACCAGCTCTTGCAGCCGCTCTGCCATATCGTCTTCTTGGCGGCCTCCTTGCGGTCGGCGTCGAAGCGTTCTGTCGCCGCCCGCGAGGCACTCAGCTCTTTGCACGAGCCGGAGCGAACCCGCTCGACCAGCTGCATGATGTACGAGAACTGCAGCTCTGCGACGTCGATCAGGGAGAAATTCCCGACGGGTCCATTGGGGCCGTTCAGCATGAAGAGATTCGGGAAGTCGGGAACCGAGATCGCCATGTAGGCAAACGGGGCCTCTCGCCAGGCGTCCTCGAGCGTCGTGCCGTTGCGGCCCACCACCTCCATCGGTCGCATGAAGCGATCGACGCGGAACCCGGTGGCGAGGATCAGCACGTCCAACTCGTGCAACTGCCCGTCACGCGTTCGCACGCCGGACTTCTCGATCCGTTCGATCCCCTCGCTGACGAGCTTCGCATTGGGTCGCTCGATGGCGTCGTAGAAATCCGCCGACATGATCAGGCGCTTGCACGCCGCCCGGTAGTTGGGGCGAAGCTTCTCCCTGAGTTCCGGATCCTTCACTCTGTTCTCGAGATTCGCCACGCAGGCGGCATGGATCGCCTCGAGCTGGGGGGAGTCCGCGTCGACGACGGCATTGGAGAAGCCGTCGGCGAACAGCCGCGAGATGTCCGATCGGAGCTGCGCCATCGTTTCGGGGTATTCTCGGAACTCCGTCCGCTCCTGCTCGCTGTAGGCCGGGTTCTCCTGGGGCATGACCCATTGGGCCGTACGCTGGAAAAGCGAGAGTTCCGCCACCTCGTCGACCCGTGCCGCCACGATCTGGATCGCGGTCGAGCCGGTTCCTACGACACCCACGCGCTTGCCGGCGAGCGTCGCATCCCGATTCCAGCGCGCGCTGTGGAACATCGTGCCCTCGAAGCACTCGAGGCCCTCGATATCCGGGTACGCGGGGTGATGGAGAACGCCTGTCGCAGCGATGACGATATCCCCGACGTCGGTCGATCCGTCCGCCATCTCGATCTTCCAGCGCCCGTTCTCGAACTCGCAGCGGGAGATCTCCTTGCCGTATTGAATCAGCGAGTCCACGCCGTAGCGGCGCGCTACGTCCTCGAAGTAGGCTTGAATCTCGGCTCCTGGCGAGAAGCGATGACTCCAGTCCGGGTTGGGGGCGAACGAGTAGCTGTACAGATGCGATGGGACGTCGCAGGCCACGCCCGCGTATGTATTCTCTCGCCATGTCCCGCCGAGGCGATCGGCCTTCTCGTAGATCGCGAAGTTATCGAGGCCGGCCTCCCGCAGCTTGATTGCGCTGAGTATCCCCGACATGCCCGCCCCGATGATGATGAAGCGCAGGTCGGCACGAGTTGAATCGGCGAAGGTCGGATGTGTATCGGGCGTCATGTCTTCTCCTCGAAACGATGCCGCATGGGGTTCTCGCTCGGCCCGCTTGCCTGCCTGAGAACGTGGCCGGCATGGACCGGTGTGGGCGGCTTCGGCGGGCAGATCGGAGCTTGATCCCCTGCCCTGTCTTCGTACGTGAGATCGGAGTATAGAGGGCCGCCGGAGAATCACGAGTGCGACGTCACGCGCAACATCGTGTGCAGGACCTAGGCACGCTCGCTCTGCGTGCGCGTCACCGAATCCCAGAAGGCGCCGATCAACGGCGACTCCAGCTTCTTTTTCTTGGTCAAGAAGCCGACCCGGAAGCTCGGCAACGCCGGCCTCACGACGAGCACTCGCACGTCGCGGCGCAGCGGGCTCTTCTCCAGCACCAGCCGGGGAACGACGCCGATCCCGCAACCCAGGGCGACCAGCGAGAGGATCGCCTCGTTACCCGCAACCTCGTTCTCGATCCTCGGCTTGATGCGCCGGGCGCGCAGCCAGCGGTCGAGGTGGCGACGCGTCAGGCCGAAGCGTGGCGCGATCAGCGGCACCTCGCGCCAGGGGACCGGTCGACACTCGACGAGCTCGCTCACCCCACATCGCACGCGCGGTGCGATGAAGATGAGCGGCGTCTGCAGGATGGGACTCGCCTCGAGGTGGGCGGAGAGGCGCTCCGGCAGCGCGGCAACGCTGATCTCGACGGCATCGCGCTCGAGCTCGGCAAGCGCCTCCTCGGCATTGCCGGTCTGCAGGCGCAGCGTGACGCCCGCGTGGGCGGCGCGAAAGTCGGCGAGCGCATCCGGCAGGAAGCTGTAGCAGGCGGTGACGGTGGCAAAGATGGAGAGGCTGCCGGTGAGCTGCTCGGCGTCCTGCTCGAGCTCGCTCTGCAACAGCGCGTAGCGGTCCAGAACCTCCGTTGCGTAGCGCTGGAAGCTCTGGCCGGCGGCAGTGAGGCTGACGCTGCGGTTGTCACGCTCGAGGAGGCGAGCGCCGACTTCCTCCTCGAGGCGCTGGATGCTGCGTGAGAGTGCCGAGGGGCTGAGGTGGCAGGCGCGGCTGGCGCGCCCGAAGTGGAGCGTGCGAGAGAGAGTGAGAAAGTGCCGCAGTGTGTCGGGGTTCATGGATCCGCTTAGTTGCAGTATTCGGTACGTAGTATCCCGATCATTTCACTTTACGCAATATGCAAGTCCGTCTATCCACGCTCTACGAGAGATCGCGGCGAGGCATGAAGCCCGCGTGCATGACGGGAGGCATCGATGGAGACGCACGCATATGAGCTCGAGAGCGAGTGTTTCGACGTCGAGCGCATAGCGGAACTCGGCGGTGAAGCCGTGGTGCGCGGTGGCCGACATCTCTTCGATCGACTCCCGGAGGCACTCTCGGGCGTCTCGCGGGTGGGGGTGATCGGCTGGGGGTCGCAGGGCGCCGCCCAGGCACGCAACCTCCGCGACTCGCTGTCGGGCGGCGGCATTCAGGTCAGCGTGGGGCTGCGGAAGGGCTCGGCGTCGACCGACGCGGCGCGGCGCTTCGGATTCAGCGAGGCGGACGGCAGCCTCGCTGAGATGTTCGACGTGATCCGCCGCTGCGAACTCGTCGTGCTGCTGATCAGCGATGCTGCCCAGGCTCAACTGCATACGCGGATCTTCGACGCGTTGCGCCCCGGGACCACCCTCGCACTCTCGCATGGCTTTCTCGGCGCCTACCTCGACGGCATCGGGGGCGCTTTTCCCGAGGACGTCGACGTAATCGCGGTCTGTCCGAAGGGGATGGGGCCCTCGGTGCGCCGCCTCTACGAGCAGGGCAGCGGGATCAACTGCAGCGTTGCGATCGAGCAGAACGTCACCGGCCGGGCCGGCGAGCGTGCGCTCGCCTGGGCAGTCGCGCTGGGAGCGCCCTGGTGCTTCGGCACGACACTCGAGAGCGAGGCGCGCTCGGATATCTTCGGCGAGCGCGGCATCCTGATCGGTGGCCTGCACGGCATGGTCGAGGCGCTCTACCGCTGGCACCTCGTGGGCGGCGATTCGCCCGAAGCCGCCTTCATCGCGGCGAGCGAGTGCATCACGGGGCCGATCTCCGAGATGATCTCGCGGGCCGGCCCGCTCGGACTCTACGAAGCGCTCGAGCCGAAGCAGAGGCACCGCTTCGAGCTCGCCTATGCGCTCGCCTATGGGCCGCTGCGGGCGATCCTCGCCGAGATCTACGACGAGGTGGCGCTCGGCAACGAGATCCGCAGCGTGATCGCGGCCCACGGGCGCCTCGACGCGCATCCCCTGAGCAACGTCGAGGGGAGTGCGATGTGGCAAGTGGCGGCGCGGGTGCGGGCGGAGCGTGCCGATGAGGCCCCGGCGGCGATCGATGCCACCAGCGCCGGAATCTACTGCGCGGGCATGCTCGCCCAGGTGGACGAGCTGATCGAGCACGGCCATCCGTGCTCCGAGGTCGTCAACGAGTCCATCATCGAGGCCGTCGACTCCCTCAACCCCTACATGCACGCCAAGGGGGTCGCCCACATGGTCGACGGCTGCTCGATGACGGCACGGCTTGGTGCGCGGAGATGGGCACCGCGCTTCGACTACGCGCTCAGCCAGCAGGTGCTGCCCTGGCTGTGCGAGAACGTGACGCCGGACCGCAGCCTGGTCGAGCGATTCCTCGCCCACCCCATCCACCAGAGCTTCAGTGCGTGCGCGGCGCTTCGACCGCCCGGCTCGATTCGGGTGGACGTGTGAGGGCCTCGACGACATGGCCAGCCGTTCGCACGGCGACGCCGCAGCGCAGCGGCACTTCTCCCCGTTGTGTCTGACGCCTACCCGTGGCCGAACACGAAGAAGCCGGCCGGCGTCGCTCGTACTCAGGGACCGCTACGACTGTATTCGTATCCGACGGCGAACGTAGAGCCAGACCATTCCGACCGCGAGCAGCGAGAGCGTCGCCGGCTCGGGGATGACGACGATGCTGCCTGACGAGGGCGGACCGCCCGCAGAGAACGACCCCACCAAGCCGGCGGTGCACGGCGGCCCCCCCAGGCAAGAGTCGAATGCCGAGGCCGCCAGCGCCAAGGTGTTGGAGTAGTCGTCGATGATGAACTGCCAGGTCTCGCCGGCCTCGAAGACATCATTGACGGTCCCGCTCTCGAACACGAGCGGGTGGTTGATCCCACCTGGGTCACTGAATACGGAATCGATCCGGAATGCGAGCTCGCTGTTGACCAACCCGTCGAAGTTGGCCACCGAGGTCTCGGGGTCGGCCACATACCACACCTCGGCGTAGCTCTGCAGCGTGAGGTTGGTCATGGTGACCAGGATGTTCACGGCGGAGGTGTCCGCAGATGGGCAGGCGACCAACGACGTGGAGATGTCGGATGAAGAAATCTCTTCGTTTGCCGGGAACGGTCCGGGCGGCGCGGAAGCGCCTCCCTTGCCCAGCTCATCGACATTGCCCGGTACGAACAGCGGATCGCAGTGCGCGATATTGACGGAGTCCACCGTTGTCGGAACCGCCGCGGCCGACAGGGCCAGCGTCAGTACCGCCAACAGTGCGGGAATCGAAAGGATAAACTGTCGAAAGTGAGAGTTGGTCGTGCGTACCATCTTCCCCTCCCCGAGGTGGTGTAGCCGCACACTGCTCACGGTGCCGACAGGCAGTGTCGGCTGCGGCGACGCGTTTCTCGCCGAGTATTACACTTTAGTGTATGCAAGTTATGAGCCGGGCCACGCCGACACACCACACGTAGTAGTTTCGGGCAGTTGCCGTTCAGCGGTTGAGAGCGCGCCGGTCGCCAGTGGAAAGCGAGTCGCCAATCTGAGAAAACTCGTTCCTCGCCGCGCCGCTGCGCCCGCCGTAGGAGATCGATCTCGCAGGGCGGCCGGAGGAGAGCGATGCGCCGGGCAGGCCCCACCCGAATAGCATCTCCTGGCGAAACCCGTGCCGGCAACCGCGACGAAGAACCTGTCTGTGCCACGGCCAACTGCCAGGCGTCCGGTCGCCGAGCAATCTACGCGGCCGATGACTGAGCCAACCTCGGCAGGAAGAAGCACGGCCAGATCGCGAGGAAGAGGTTTGCCCCCCACCAGCTCGGATCGAAGTCGAAACGGATCGCCCAGAACGAGACGGCCATGAAACCCGCGCAGAAGGTGAGCGCCAGGGAGAAGGCTGCGAGCGGCCGCCAGGATGGGTCGCCGCGCGAATGTCGCCGAACGGCCAGCAGCCCACAGGTCGAGAGCATCATGTCCAGCGGGAAGAAGGACCAGTTCCACGCATTAACGATAGGATCATTGTAATCCTTGAAGAGCCACGACGCGGGAATCACGTCCACACCGAACAGAATGGGGAGCGAGACGGCCCAGTAGACGATGAAGCCGACGTCGGTGACGACGATGAGTGGCTTCATGCGGTTCATCACGTCTCTCATGTCTTCGCCCTTCCCTTCATTGCGATATGCGCGCGGTTCGGCTCGCATCCCGGATGTTCCACAGCCAGACCGCGAGCGAGAGACCCCAGAGCAGGGCCGCCCACGCTGGGCACTCGGGCCAACGGCAGGCCCACAGTGCACCTGGGGACATCTCCTGCGACGCAATCGCCCAGAGCAGGCCGCTCGCGCTCACGATGGCGCAGCCTCGCCACCAAGCCTTCGCATAGAGCTGCCCGAGGCCGGGCAGCCAGAAGGAGAGCATCGCCGCAAGCTCGGACGACCTCGGCCGCAAATCTCCCCGCCGACCGCTCATGTCTCATCTGCCCGTAGGATCGCCTCGGCGTAGGACGTGTCCGCGTACTCGCGTACTCGCCACACGAGGCCATCGCGCGTCTCGATGACGAACGCGTAGGCGTTGCAATAGTACCGGCCCGCAGCCGTGCTCCCGGACAGAACCGCTTCGACGACGCACCCCTTTGCGCCGGGCCACTCGCGCAGCTCGTCGATCAGGAGACCCCCCGGAAAGAGCTCGAGCACGAGCGCAAAGAAGCTCACGACCGCTTCGCGGCCTCGGTGAGCGCCTCCGCCGAAAGCGGCATCTCCAGGGACGATCCACTCGACATCGCCGTCGAGCAACGAGAGTGCGTCACCCGGGTTGAGGCCGAAGAGGTCGCGCAGATAGTCCGCCCCACTCACGAACGGCTTGGCAGTTGTAGCCGACGAGTTGGTCACGGTGATCGGTCCTTTGGCGGGTGATGTGCGGGCGTGCCCGCAGCTGCAAACGCTCTGGTCAGGTGCCATAGAGCCAGGCCGCCCATCCAACCAAACAGGTTCGCGTCCGCGAAGCGCTGCCACAGGCCCCGCCAGGGCGCCTGGTCTGGGAGCAACATGAGCGCGAACGAGAGCAGTACGAGACCGGCGGCAACGACGGCAAATGCTCGCGACCAGCTCGGCAGGCTCGAACATCGTACCGAGAGAACCGCCAGACCCGCAGCACCGCCAAGGTATTCGAGAGAGCCAAGGAGATTGTGAACCTGCTGGGCCGGGCCACCCGAAACCGGGCAGCCCGGCTCACACGGGAAGAAGGCGGCTGCGACGTAGGCGAACCCGACGGCGGAAAACGACATGAAGCCAGGGAGACAACCATGGAGTCGGCCCGCGAGCGCGCAGAAGCCGAGTACGAACAGACCGGTCGGGAGAAATCCCGCGAGACCGACTAGCACGCCATGGGGCGTGCCGCGCGCGCCGAGCTCGCTGATGAAGCGCGTGCAGTGGTCGTAGGTCGGGGCTTTCGAGGCCGCCGCGATCGGCGTTCCCAGCGCGAGCGCGAACGCGAGCAGGCCGCACAGAGCCAGCAGAACGCGACCGCTCACGAGAGGCTCAAATCGAGCGGCTATCGGCCGACCGCGCGTCGCGTCGCTCACGGCGTCGCGTCCTCGACCGCCCAGGACCGAAGCAGCTTGCACGTTCGCAGCGCGCGGCGGTGGTAACCCACCTGCCGCCAAAGCTCACCGAGTGCGCCGCCGCCCGCCGCAGGCTCGAGCGAGCCGTGGCGTGACGCCCGGTGGAACCGTCCGCCACGCAGCTCTCCACGCAGCAGCAGCTGACGCAGGTCCCGCATGGTGGGCTCGCTGTGAAGGAGGACTGACGCGGGCGCGCTGCTCGGGCCGGCGGCTCGGGTCGCGCTCCCCGCGCTGCGAGAGGTGTGCGTTTGCGCAGCCCGGACCATTCTATATCTTTCGTTTGAGATAAAAAGGGAGCTGATCTTGCCGAAAATCGTCGATCACGAAGCCGAGCGGCAGCGGCTCGCCGCCGCCGCCTGCCAGACCATCGCACGGGCCGGTGTCGAGGGTGCGACGCTTCGCGCCATCGCCGACGAGGCGCGCTGCTCCACCGGTCCCCTGGTCCACTACTTCGGAGACAAGAACCAGGTGCTGATCCACGCGCTGCGCTGCGCTGCACGCGAGACCGGGTCGCGTATGCTCCACGCGCTCGGGCGCGAGAAGGGGCGAGCCGCGCTGCGGGCCATTGCCCAGGAGGGGCTTCCGCTCGATGAAGTGCGGCAGGCCGAGTGGCGTGTGTGGCTCTCCTTCTGGGGCCAGGCCGTCACGAGTCGCGATCTCGCCGCCGAGCAGCGCCAGCGCTACACCGCTTGGCGACGTTTGATCCAGGTGGTGCTCGAGCGAGCGCAGGCAACCAACGAGCTCGGCGCCGGGCTCGACCTCGAGCGTGAGGCCGAACTTCTCGTCGCACTGATAGACGGAATCGGAATCCAGGCGATGTTCGAGCCGGCGCGCTTCGATCGGCGTCGCCAGCTGCAGCTGCTCGATGCTCATCTCGACCGGCTCTTCTCCGCGGCCACGTGATCCGCGCAATCCGGCCCCACACCGAGCGCCTCACAGACGAGGTGGCTGACGTGGGCCACCGAGGCCGCCATGCAGAGAGCCACCAGTTCGCTCGGCCCGTACTCATCCTTCAGCTCCTGGAACAGCTCGGCAGACACCTCGTGGCGAGCGACGCCATCCGCGAGGGTGACGGCGAGATACTCGCGTCTGCCGAGGAGAGCGGCCTCGATGTCGGGCGCCGTAGCCGCGGGGCGCAGCATCTCGACCCGCTTCCCCACCGACTCGTCCGGTTGGCTCGTCGTGTAGGCACTTCCGGTGACCACCGCCGTGCGGTGAGCCACGAGCTCCCACACCACGGCGCCGACCGCCTCGACGATCCCCTCCACCAGGCGCCGCCAGCCACGTAGCCCCTCCGGAACACGCGCGAAGACGGCGACGAGTTCGGGGGCCTGGAGCCAGCCCGGCTGGGTATCGCGCAGGAACGCGTCGATCTCCGCGTCGCCGCTCTCACCGGCCCGCATCGGCGCAATCGCACGCGCCCTCTTCGTCACGGGGAGACCTCGGACGGGCGCTTCAACACCATCGCCTCGAACGTCCCATCCGTCACGGATTCCAGCTCCGACATCTTCGGATCTTCCCTGGGAGCTGCTCGCTGCCCTCCCCTCCTTCTGCAGACAATCCCCTCCTGCGTGCCCGCCTTCCGTGGCTTCCGGAAGCGCGCAGGCTGCGCCCTCCTTGGGCGAGAGGCGCACGGCCTCGTTCAGCACGTGGCCGGCGTGGGCGATCGCGGCGGCCATGCACAGCCCGACGATCTCGTCGTCCCGGTACTCGCTTCGCAGGTCGGCGATCAGCCCGGGGGCTACTCGGTGGCTCGCGATGCCGTCCGAGAGCAGTACCGCCAGGTACTGCTCTCGCGTGAGCGGCTCGGGGCTCACTTCCGGCTTGAACACGGCCCACTCGATGGGTCGGACTTCGCTGCGCACGGCAGCGGTGCGGTGGGTCACTCAATACTCGCAGCCCGTGCGGAAGGCGCCCCGTAGCGCCATCAGCTCCCAGGTGACGGGATCCACGACGCTGGCCGCTCCGAGAATCGAGTGCAGCCAGCCGCGGAGCAGCTCCGGCGCGTGGGCGATCACGCCCCACATGCGAGGATCCTCCCACCAACCGTCCACGGTGGACTGCAGGATCTGGTTGATCTCCTCGTCCGACGACTCTCCGGGAGCGATGGGCTCGATCCGGTCGAGGTCGATGGCTTTCTCCATGACAGATCCTTTCGCGTGATGAGAGGGCCACTTACCTTCGGTCCTGAGGGCAGGAGTGGAGTTCGAGGCCCTGCTCGTTTTATTATGACTGTCATATTATAGTTGTCAACCAGTGTACTGGGTGCCCAGCAGCGCCTCAGCGGGGATGCCACACGGGAGGAGCCACTTGAGCGATCTGCGAGACAAGGTCGCCCTTCTGACGGGCGGTGGGACGGGTATTGGGCTCGCGTGTGCGAAGGCCATCGTGCGAGCCGGCGGGCGGGTCGCGCTCGCGGGCCGGAGGCAGGCGGTGGTCGAGGCGGCGGCTGTCGATCTTGGCCCGAGCGCCTTCGGAGTGATTTGCGACGTCACCGACCAGCAGTCTGTGGATGCCGCCGTCGGCCGCGTCCGCGAGCGCTTCGGCGCTCTCCACCTCGCCGTCAATGCCGCGGGCATGGGATCGGCGGGAAGCGTCCTCAACAGCGACGCGGAGCAGTTCTCCCAGGTCGTGGATACGAACCTGACCGGCGTCTTCCGCTGTCTCCGGGCCCAGGCCAAGGCGATGAAGGACGCCGGCGGCGGGAGCATCGTCAACGTGAGCTCCATCGCCGGCGCGCTCTCCCATCGCTGGATGACATCCTACTGCGCGTCGAAGGCGGGCGTGGACATGCTGACGCGCTGCGCTGCGGACGATCTGGGCGAGCACGGGATCCGCGTGAACGCGGTCCTGCCCGGCCTCGTCGCCACGGATCTCGCGGCGCCACTCGTCGCGAACCCAGATGTCGTAGCCGAATACAGCCGCCGAATGCCCCTTTCGAGACTCGGGCGCCCGGAGGACGTCGCGAACCTCGTGGCCTTCCTGCTGAGTGACGCGGCCAGCTGGATTACCGGGCAGTGTATTGGCGTGGACGGCGGGCACACGCTCCGTCAGGGTCCGGATCTCGTCGAACCCTTCTTCTCGAAGTTCCTTCCCGCGGAGCAGTAGCCGGAGACGAGGGCGCCCACTCACATGCCCACAGCGAATCAAGACACGGAACCCGCACCTGCCCAACGCGCGAAGTGGCGGCCCAAGCGCACTCTCTTTGAATCTCACCCCTACTGTCGTCCCTGAATCGTCAAAGAAGCACTCCCGCCTTCCCGTGGTCAGGAGTATCATGCGTGGCCTGGGAAACCTCGGAGGATCTCACGTGTTCATACTGAAGAAGCTCTTGCACGACCCGGCGATGGCAGTGGCCGGTGTCCTGTCGAAACTGACGCCAGACAGAATTCCCGTAACCTTCGCCGGGCCAGACGCCTCCCTCGAGCTATGTGAATCCATCGCGCACATGCGCTGCGAGAAGGTTCTGATCGTCACGGACGCCACGCTCGTGGAGATCGGACTGATCGATCGGATCACCAAGGCACTGGATGCGGGCGGTCTGGGCTGGTCGATCTACTCGGGTGTCGAGCCCGATCCGACCTTCTCTCACGTGGAGGCCGGCTTTGCGCAGCTCGAGCAGGAGGGCTGCAAGGCCGTTCTCGCCGTGGGGGGCGGCTCGCCCATGGATGCCTCCAAGCTGATCGCGGCCATGGCGACGAATGGCGGGCAGCTCCGCAAGCTCGAAGGCATGCTGAAGGTTCGACAGGCTCCGATGCCCCTATTCGCCATACCCACTACGGCCGGAACCGGCTCCGAGGTCACGCTTGCCGCCGTGGTCGCCGACCCCGAGACACACACGAAGAAGTTCTTCCTGGATCCAAGGATGATCCCCACCATGGCGGCACTCGATCCGAATCTGATGGTCGGCCTGCCCGCCCCCATCACTGCCGCAACGGGTATGGATGCGCTCACCCACGCCGTGGAGTCTTTCCTATCGGGCTGGTCCACGCGGACGACCGAGAGTCACGCGAAAGTCAGCATCCGACTGATCTTCGACCACTTGCACGCGGCCTGCTCCGATGGAGGCAACGTGGAGGTCCGAAAGGCCATGGCTCTGGCGTCCTACTACGCGGGTCTTGCGTTCACGCGCACGAGTCTTGGCTACGTACACGCCATCGCCCACGCTCTTGGTGCCTACTATCGAACGCCGCACGGCCTCGCCAATGCGATCGCGTTGCCGCATGTGCTCGAGTTCTCCAAGAAGCCCGCGGAGAGGCGCTTGGCGCGACTGGCCGAACTGATTGGATGTGACGGAGCCTCCGACGAGGAGAAGGCTCAGAGATTCATCGATGCCGTGAGAGGATTGATGGCCAAGATCGACATCGCTCCCAAGCACGATGCGCTGGTCGAAGCCGATATCGCGCCCCTTGCCGGGCAGGCACTTCGCGAAGCCCATCTCAACTACCCCGTACCGCGGTATATGAGCCAGCCACAGTGCGAGGCGCTGCTGAGGCAGATGATCGCTTGATTCCGGGTCTTTCGGAAAGCAGGAGTTGAACATGATCGACGACACACTGAAGACGTGGCACCAGCTCGTGGAAGAAAAGAATGCGAATGGCCTAGATGAGATCCTGGCCGACGGCGCGGTCTTCCATTCGCCGGTGGTACGCACGCCCCAGGAAGGCAAAGCCCTGACGAAGCTCTACCTGGCGGCGGCCATCGGTGTGCTCGGCAACAGCGACTTCCGATACGTCAGGGAAGTGGTTGGGGAGAGCGACGCTGTCCTGGAATTCACCGCGGAGCTCGACGGGATCTATATCAACGGTGTCGACATGATCCACTGCGACGAGAAAGGGAAGATCGTCGATTTCAAGGTGATGATTCGGCCACTCAAGGCTGTCAACCTGCTGCACACGATGATGGCCAAGATGCTGAAGGGCACGAAGTCTGACTGAGAAACCGCTCGGCTCTCAGACTTTCAATACACGGTCGAGGCAAGCCGAAGCAGGTGGCTGCTGATCTCGAGACCGGCCATCTTCGCCGATCGGTTGTTGACCTCGAATGCCACCTTGCCCTTGAACATCTCCATCCCGATCGTGCCGCCGTTCTCGGCGAAGACGAAGGACGTTGCGATGCTGACGACACTCGTCTTCTTGAGCGCATGCGCGAGCCTGCTCAGCTTGCGCCTCTTCGTCTCCCCAAGGATCAGGATGTGGTAGGTGTCCGCCTCCTCCACGCTGTCGACAGAGTGCAGCTCGAAGCTGCGTCCGCGCGCCGTAACACCCTCGAGGACCTCGGTCAGAGCACCGTCGAAGGGATCCTCGCCGAGGATCCCCACCCGGATCGGGGCGTCGTCCGATGCAAAAGCACCGTCGGGCCAGGAGATGAAACGCGCGAGCTTGGAAACGAACTGTGCCTGGATCTCTGCGTCACCGGTGCGGGACACGGCCGCAGACGACGTGAGACATGCGAGAAGGACGGCCGCGACGACCATCCCCACCAACCGAAGATGCAGACTCGTGTCTCTGAGGTCACGCATGTTGCTGGCTCCCGGCCTCCGGCTCCCCGGAAGACCGCACGCGGCGGTCAGATGCTGTCGCATCCTACCTCCTTGTCTCATCGAACGCGAGAACCGCCGGCTTGACCTCGAGCGAGGTACAGGGAGTGGCGGCAGCGGGAGCGTAGGAACAAAAGCGCCCCCGCGCACTGATCGGTTCCAGTATCAGGCTGGGGATAAGTAGGGACAACGCGCGTACGGTGACGCTGCGTCGGCCCCAAGGGTGGCGTTTCAGCAGAGCCATGCCCTCCGCGCCGTCCGGATAGGCTTCCTCACGGTCATTGACTCGATACAGCCCACACATATTCTTCGTTTAGACTTCGACAGCCGGGAGGGAGCGAAGCGTGGAAGAAGAGATCCGCATCGAGGACTTTTTGAAGACCGCCAAGCAACGGGCCTTCGAGGTCGACTTCTTCAAGGGGGCGGATGAATACGAGCGCTGGGAGGACGTGGATTTCGACGGAGAGTACGAGATCGACAGGACCTTCACGGTCGAGGTGGAGGACATCAAGGCCTACTCGGAGGGCATTGTTGACGACAATGCCCTCTTCAACGACGAGGCGGCGGCCGAGGCGGGCCCCTACGGAGGCCTCGTCGGCCATCCGCTCTTCCTCACGCCCATCGCCTTCTGGCTGACGGGCGATTCCGGACCGGGGAGCTGGGTCCGGACGCCCGGAGCCATCAACCCCGGCCAGAAGATCGAATTCTACGAGCACATCCGGCCCGGCGACACGATCCGCGCCAGGTCGCGCTTTCACGACAAGTGGATCAAACGCGGGAAGCGCTATCTGACCTACCTCACCGAGTACACCAACCAGCGCGATGAGCTGGTGGCGAAGTGGTGGGCGACGCTGATTCTTCCGACGTCGCGCAGCGACGAAGTGCACCAGTTCTAGCCCGGCTAGAAGGTGGGTAGGGGAACATCGCCATGGCAGAAGTGACTTTCGACAGCGTCCAACTCGACACGCAGCTTCCCGAGATCGTGCGAGAGGTGGACCAGCGGGTCATCACGCGCAATGCCGCCGCGTCCCTGGACTACAACCCCATCCATGTGAAGCCCGCGTGGGCGAAGCAGGTCGACCTCCTCGGTGAGGGCACGACCATCGCCCACGGCATGTGCACGTTCTCCTTCATGACGTCCGTCGTGACGGACTGGTGCGCGCCGAGTGGGGGCTTCGTCTCGGGTCTGGAGAGCAGATTCATCCGACCGGTCAGGCCCGGGGACACGATCACCTGCAAGGGCGTGATCCGCGAGAAGCACCCGCGCCAGGCGGGCAAGAGCTTCGTCGTGGTCGAGCTATCGGCCGAGAGCCAGCGGGGGCAGGTGGTCGCCACCGCCACGGCACGGGTTGTGCTCCGGTAGACGAATCACCTCAGAGCATCACGCGAGGCTGCGAGATTCGGGGTGGATGGCGTCTCGTCGAGCGGTTTCTTCGCGGAGCACCTCCGAGTCCAACATCCAAGAGCCAGCTGAGGTGCTGTCGGCTCCCGGGCGGGTCGGGCTGCAGCATTTCTTGCCGGCCAGGGGTTGCCTTATCTCGATCTTTCGATATATATGGAGATATGGAAAAGCAAACCGCGATTGCCTGCCTCGCCGCCCTGGCTCAGGAATCCCGCCTCGACGTCTTCAGGCTGCTCGTCCGCAGCGGGCACGCCGGCATGTCTGTGGGCAGCATCGCTGAAGCCCTCGAGATGCCGTCGGCGACCCTCTCCTTTCACCTAAAGGAGCTGCGCAGCGCGGGCCTCGCCACCTGCCGGGCCGAGGGCCGCTCTCGTATCTACAGCCCCGACTTCGACAGCGTGAACGAGCTGCTCGCCTTCCTCGGTGAGAGCTGCTGTCAGGGAGTCGGGAAGAACCGGAAGGGATCGAACTCATGAGCTCGATCCGACGCGAAGCGCGCGCCATCCGTGCGAGCGCTTCACTACTCACAAACGACATGACTCACGACATGACTCACGACATGACAAGGAGAACACCATGAGCACGCTTCAGCGACCCGAGAACGCCGAGGCCATCCGGAAGTCCGTGCGCGAAGGCTACACAAAGGTGGTGGAGTCGATCAGCGAGAAGGACAGCGCCCGAGTGCGCGAGGCCTCGAGCAAGATCGGCTACAGCGACGAGCAGCTGAACGCGGTGCCGGAGGGCGCAAACCTGGGCGTCGGATGCGGTAACCCGACTGCCATCGATGCGCTTCAGCCCGGAGATACGGTGGTGGATCTCGGGTCCGGCGCCGGCATGGACGCGTTCTTGGCCGCGCGCCAGGTGGGCCCCGAGGGCCACGTCATCGGCGTAGACATGACGGACGCAATGCTCGAGAAGGCGCGCGCCAACGCGAGCGCGACCGGAGTCGAGAATGTCGAGTTCCGTAAGGGCCGCATCGAGGAGCTTCCCATCGAGGACGCCAGCGTAGACGTCATCATCTCGAATTGCGTGATCAACCTCTCGCCGCAGAAGGATCGGGTCTACGCTGAGGCCTATCGTGTGCTGCGCCCGGGTGGCCGGGCGATGATCTCCGACATCGTTCTCGAGCGGGAGCTGCCGCGCGCCGTGATCGAGAGCATCGACGCCTACATCGGCTGTGTCGGAGGGGCGAGCGTGCGCGAGAAGTACCTGGAGACGATCGCCAAGGCTGGCTTCCGGGAGGTCCACATCGAACGCGAAGCCAGCTTCGCGTCCTCCCTCTCCCTCGACGACCCCCAGGTCCGCGAAGCCATCGAGAAGATGGGGATCAGCGATGAAGAGGCGCAGAGCTATGCGAATGCGGTGACGAGCCTCCACATCCTCGCCACCAAGTGAAGCGGGGCGGAGGAGGTCAAGTCGCGCACGGGCTACTTTGCACAACTTTGCGGTCGCGACAAGTAAAGGAGACACCATTGGCCTAAGGTTGAGTCAATCGGGAAGGAGCCCGAGAGGAGTCCGAGCAGCTCGGAGGCCGCAAGCCCCGACCGAAGGAGGGAGCATCCGTGAGCCCCATGGCAACCTACCCCGGTAGCTCCCTGCGCGATCCCCGCATCTCGGCCGTGCTCGACCGCCTGCACCGCGATGCGCGGCGCGATGTCTTCCGCTTCGTCGGCCTGGCCCCGAGGCTGCTGGGCGGGTTCCTCGTGCGGCGCAGCCTGTTCGACAGCATGACGCCGGAGCGGGCGAAGAACATCCTGATGCCCGTATCGCGGGAGCAGGGCCACTTTCTGTACCTGACGGCGCGCGCGATCCGCGCGCGAACCGTGGTCGAGTTTGGTACGTCGTTCGCTATCTCGACGCTCTACCTCGCGTCAGCCGTGCGCGACAATGGAGGGGGCGTCGTAATTGGTACCGAGCTCGAGCCCTCTAAACACGAGCGGGCCCTGGCGCACCTCGCGGAGGCGGGACTCGACGAGATCGCCGAGGTGCGGCTCGGCGACGCGATGCAGACGCTGGAGAAGACCCCCGAACCGATCGACCTGGTCCTGCTCGACGGCTGGAAGGACCTCTACCGGCCGGTTCTCGACCTACTGACGCCGCGGCTGCGCCCGGGCGCGGTCGTCCTGGCCGACAACATCCACACCTTCCGGAAGTCACTCCGGCCCTATGTCGAGTTCGTCCAGTCCGGCGAGAACGGCTTCGACTCGACGACGCTCTCGATCGCGGACGGCTTCGAGTACTCTGTCCGCTCCGACGGCTAGAGGCCATCTCCCGACCGGACTCAGCGCGAGCAGATGTGCGGCCGCAGCAGGAGCTTCAAGGGCAATCCGGGCTAGCGTTGACCCGCCGGAGGTCTTCTTCACGAGGACCCACTGGGCGGGTTGAACCGAAACGGAGACGAGGCCCGGAATTCGGGCCTATTCACGATGAAGGTGTACAACGCTTCAACGGCGCGGCGCATGCTACTCGCGATCGCGGTCGGGATCGCACTGATCCTGGCCGGGGGTGTGACCGCACTCGGCTGGGCGCATTTCCGCGAAGGCCTCGCGCGCGGCGCCTCGATGGACCCGGCGATCCGCGGTGCGGACTGGCACCGGGATGCGTTGCGCTCCATGACGGAGTTTTTCCCCTCGCGAACGGTCTCGCGGGGCGGGCCCGTTTCCGAGCTGCCCGCTGCAGCGATCGATCTGGACACACTCCCGATCGCGATCAACGGCGTCGAGTTGCCGCTGACCCAGCGACTCGCCGACAACCGTACGCAGGGAATCGTCGTCCTGCACCGCGGGCGGATCGTCTACGAGCGCTACTGGAACGGTGCCGACGCCACCTCGCGCTTCACCTCCTTCTCGACCGCGAAGTCGTTCACCGCCACCCTCGTCGGCATCGCCCTCGGCGAGGGCCGAATCGCGAGCCTCGACGACCCGCTCACCCACTACCTCCCCGAGCTGGTGGACACGGGCTACGACGGCGTGACGATCCGGCAAGCGCTCCGCATGGCCTCGGGCGTGAGCTTCGACGAGACCTATGGCAGGCTCGGCGGCTCAGACGTCGACCGCTTCATGGTCTTCTCCCTTGTCCTCAACCTCGCCGGCGCCGACCGCCTGGCCGTGCGCTATCCGCGCGACCACGCACCCGGCAGCCACTTCAACTACAACACCGCCGAGACCCAGGTGCTCGGCCGGCTCGTGCGCGCGGCGACGGGCGAGACCCTCGCGAGCAGCCTAGAGCGGATGCTCTGGCGGCCGCTCGGCATGGAGCACGACGCAGCCTGGCTGCTCGACCGGGCCGGCCCCGCCGGCGTCGAGGTCGCGGGCTGCTGCCTGAACGCAGCGCTGCGCGACTGGGCGCGCTTCGGTCTACTCCACGCCCGCGGCGGCGTCTGGCAGGGTCGCCGCATCCTTCCCGAAGGCTGGGTCGCCGAGGCCACGGGTCGTACCCCGACCCACGAGCCCTCCCCCCTCGACCACTACCAGTACCAGTGGTGGATCCGCGCCGACGGCAGCTACGCCGCCGAAGGCGTCTACGGACAGCTGATTTGGATCGACCCGCTGCGCGACGTTGTGATCGCCAAGGCGAGTGCGTGGCCAATCGCCTGGGACGACGCCTTCGAGCAAGAGGCCTTCGCCACGCTCGCGGCGATCGCCGACCACCTCGAGCCGCGTCCCTGAATACGCGACGAGACGGCCCGCGAGACCCGAGAGTGCCGTAATAGACTGTCGCCGCTCTCTCATCGCGATTCAAGGCGCGTCGCAACCTGGGTAAGTTCCTACCCTCCCCAGCGGTGTCCTGGACCAAGGCCTCTCAATCTCGAGACGGCAGAAGCGAGTTCTATCACCCCAAACGTGTTGCCGATTCCACGACGCCGGCGAGCCGCCTCGGTCCTTGGCACGATACCTGCTGTACGCCCATTCACTATGCCCAGAATCCATATCCGATTTACGAGCGCCCTAGTCTTATCGATCGCCTGCCTTGCGTTTGCCTCACCCTCCTTCGCCGTACCCTTTACGGTTCACAGCGCAGAGTTCGGAGAACGCATCACACTCACGGGCGACCGTGACGTCTGGACCGCCCAACTCGACATCAGCCTCGAGGGCGGCCCCATGCACAGCCCCTCTTACTGCGTTGATCTCGCGACTCACATCGATTACGGCACGTACGACGCACGCGCCGTGCTCGATGCGCATTCGAGCCCCTCGCCCGCAGATGAGCGGGCGCGCGACTTTGCCTGGGCCGGTCACGTCATGGATGACTTCGGCTACGACATCGGCCTCCTGGCCATCGGCCAAATCACGCGTGCGCAGGCCATCACAGGCGTTCAGGCTGCCATCTGGGAAGGCATCTATGGCGGCAATATCATCGTCGTCGAAAGCCTCTCGCGTGGTGCCCAGGAAGTCTTCCGCATGATCATGTCGAGCGAGGTCGGGGCCGACGGGCCGGCTCTCATCGTCGACCTCGTGCGCTACCAGGACCAGGTCATCCGAGGCACCAGTGCTCCGGTCCCCGAACCGAGCGCCGCGCTGGTCTTCGGCGTCGGAACGCTCATCGCGGGCGGCGCAGTGCGACGTCGATCGCGCTGAAGCGCGTCCGCCGAAGCCCGAGAGTTCAATCCGGGCACGAGCATCTCACCAGCACGGCCGCGTCGCAATCGTCGACGCGGCCGTGTCAGTTCTCGGCCCCGACATACCACGCAGGGAATCGCACGCCTCGCAGCCCGCCGCAGATCCCGCAACCGACCGTCGATGGCGCCCGCTGCGCGAGGTAAGATACGGACCTGTTTGCCAGCGACGTTTCGAGGGGGATAGTCGTGAATGAGGTAGTCATCGTCGATGCTTGCCGTTCGGCTGTAGGCAAGAAAGAGGGATCGCTGGGTCGTGTGCATCCAACGGATACGCTTGGTGAAGTCATGACCAAGCTGTTGGAACGCAGTGGCCTGAAGACGAACCAGGTCGATCAGGTGGTCGGGGGTTGCATCAACAAGCTCGGAGCCCAGGGCATGAACGTCATTCGCACGGCGTGGCTGGCTCACGGGGGTACCGAGAAGACCCCGTGTATTACGGTCGATGCGCAGTGCGGGTCCTCCCAGGAGGCTGTCATGCTGGCCCAAAGCCTCATCAAGTCGGGCATGGCAGAGGCGGTCATGGCCTGCGGCGTCGAGAATATGTCGCGGCTCAGGATCGGGTCCGATTCCGTCGGATTGCCGAAGGAATACGGCAAGCCGGTCTCGCGTAGCTACTTCGAGCACTTCGAGTTCGCCAGCCAGTTCGAAGGGGCGGAGCGCGTGGCGCAGAAGTATCAGGTCACTCGTCAGGATGCGGACAACTTCGGTCTCGCGTCCCAAGAGCGCGCGGCCCGGGCGGTGAGTGAAGGGCGTTTCAAGAGTCAGATCATTCCCCTGGAAGTCCCGGTGTTCGACGAAGCCGGGAATCGCACGGAAGAGACGAAAGTGTTCGACCAGGACGAGATTCTCAGGGATACGAGCCTCGAAGCACTCGCTCGTTTGAAGCCCGTTGCGCGTGAAGACGGGATTCACACGGCCGGCACGTCTTCACAGATTGCCGATGGCGCGGCTGCGGTTCTGCTGATGAGTTCGAACAGGGCGGGCGAGCTGGGTTTGAAGCCGATGGCGAAAGTGGTGGAAACGGCTCTGGTCGGCTGCGATCCCGTGTTGATGCTGGAAGGACCGATCCCGGCGACCGAGAAGCTGCTGGAAGCATCGGGCCTTTCCATTGACGACATCAGCGTGTTCGAGGTGAATGAAGCGTTTGCGTCCGTTGTCTTGTCATGGGCCAAGAGCGTCGGCGCGGACATGGAGAAGGTCAATCCGAACGGAGGGGCCATCGCCCTCGGACACCCTCTGGGAGCCACCGGTTGCTTCCTGATCACGAAGGCGGTTCACGAGTTGCAGCGCATCCAGGGCGCGTACGGTCTGGTCAGCATGTGTTGTGGCGGTGGCCTGGGGACGGGTACGCTGGTTCAGAGGGTGTAACGACGGAACGACTCTGCGAGTGATACAGGGCATCTGACCTTCTCTGGCCACGATTCTCTGCACCCAGTTGACACCTGCCAGAGCAAGAGTGCCGGCATCATACACCACATGGAGTAATGTCCGCCGATGAGCGACCGATTCGATCCTGCGAGTGGGGACCTCGAGGTCGGGAGGGGCGTGCGCGGCGAGGCTCGCGTCGACGGCGTGCGGATCGTCCACGAAAGCTGGGGAACGGGCCCGGCGCTCGTCTGTTGCCACGCCTTCGGCGTGAATCGGTCCATGTGGAAGCTGCAGCTCGCGCGCTTTGCACGTGCGCACCGCGTTGTCACATTCGACCAGCGCGGCAGTGGCGAGTCGGATCACCCCGTTCCGGCCGCTGGCCAAGAGAATCCGTACACCATCGACACCTTCGCGGAGGATCTCCGGGGCGTCCTGGATGACCTCGGAATTGAGAGCGCGCGGATACTCGGCTTCTCCATGGGGGGAGCGACGGCTCTTCGGTTCGCGACGCAGTGGCCGGAGCGCGTGGAGGGGCTCGTACTGGCCTCGACGATGGCATCGCGGCTGCCGGACGAGATCATCGAGCGCGCCAAGGCGGTCGAGCAGGTACTGTCCCGCGACGGGGTGCGGGCGGCCTATCGATTCTACTTTGGCGGGCCCCTCTTCAAGGGCGTCCAGCGGGAGAGCCGGCTCGAGCCCGAGGTCGAGGCATGGGCTGCGAGCGCAACCCCGCACGGCTTCAGCGGTGCCTACGGTGTCACCATCGATCGACCTTCCATGGTCGCCGAGCTGCATCGCATCCAGGCGCCCACGTTGATTCTGGTGGGTGAACGCGATGCGCTCTACCTCGAGGATGCGGAGCTGATGGCGCACCGCATCCCGGGGGCGCATAAGGTAGTCGTGAAGGGCGTGGGACATGCCATGAACATAGAGGCGCCGGAGGTCTTCGCAGAGGAGGTCATGCGGTTCTTCGCCTCCGCCGGGCGTTGTTGAACGGCTCGAAGATGACGTCGGGCAGACACGCGAGACGCCGCGCCCTCCCCTACGCGGCCTTCCTCGCGCGGATCGAGTCCGCGACGCGCCCCTGGGTGACCAGGATCCGGCCGTCGGGCAGCGCGACCACCACGGGCCCGTTGAGATTCCAGGTGAGCTGCGCGTCGAGGCCGCCGCGCACGGGCACCCCCGTCAGACGTGCCATCATCATCAGCAGAGTGAGACCATTGGTGGCGGACGACCGACACCGCAGTGCACCCTGGAGCCCGCGGTACATGCTCGGGTCGAGCTTCTTCTGACTGGCGGCGCCACAGGTGCCGAGCAGGATCCCAGGCCCGTCCGGCTTCATGTAGGGCTTCAGCTGGGCGAAGTCACCCACCGTCAGCGGCGTCAGACCGGTGCCGAGGTCGATGGATCCCGCGTTGCCGTGCGTATTGACGAGCAGCTGCGAGAGGTTGCCCGGCCGCTTCGCCGCCGTCTTGGCCGCGGCGACCACCTGCCCAACCGACATGCGGTCGTTGACGACGACGTGCTGAATCTGCGAATCGGGGATCTTGCGGTGAAACGGCGCCTTCCTGTAGTACCACGGCTGGATGGCCGCGTTGAGCTTCGCGTTCGCTGAGGCGCTTCCGGCCACGTACTGGTTGTGCAGATAGACGATCATGCCACGACCTCCCCGACCACCCGACCCGCGACGACCACCTCTCCGAGTAGCTCTCGGGTCGCGAGGGGTATCTGCGGAGTAGGTGCCGGTGGCGACGGAAAAGGTGGGAGAAACGTGGGGGGGCGGCGACGACTGTCGCATACGGCTGCTTCGCGAGAAGCTACGCTAAAGGAAGATGGCCGGCTTGATCTGTGAGATCACACTCGCGTGCCTTAAGCTGAGAGACACCTTGGTATCTCGAGGAGAGCCTCGATCGGGCGGGAATGGAAAGAAGCGCGAATGAAGAGCCTCGCTGAACTTCGGCACACCAAGATCGTAGCCACACTGGGTCCCGCTTCGAGCGATGCGGACACGATGGCGGCCATGGTCGAGGCGGGTGTCAGCGTCTTCCGCATCAACAGCTCGCACGGAACCCAAGAGCTTCGAATCGAGCTGATGGAGCGTGTCCTCGAGGTCCGCGAGCAACTTCGGCGTCCGGTCGGCCTACTCGTCGATCTACAGGGTCCGCGGATCCGAGTCGGAGATCTTCCAAGGCCCCGTGAGCTCGCGGAGGGTTCAAGAATCGTCCTGAGCCACGAGTCGGACATCGCCCCCGACGAGATTCCGACGACATACGAAGCACTGGCGACCGATGTCCGATCCGGAGACCGCATTCTCATGGACGACGGGCTGTTGGAGATCCGGGTGGAGTCGAGCGACGGGCGACGGGTGGTCGGAAGCGTGATCAGCGGCGGGCTGCTCCGAAGTCACAAGGGAATCAATCTTCCGGGTGTCGAGGTCTCGGCACCCACCCTTACCGACAAGGACCGTCAGGATCTCGAGACGGCCGCAAGCTCTGGCGCGGACTTCATCGGGCTTTCCTTCGTCAGAAGCGAGAGAGACATCGATGCCGTGCGGCGTCTGCTGCCCAAGCACATCCGGATCGTCGCCAAGATCGAGCTCGCCAAGGCCCTCGAATCACTGGACGGAATCGTGCGAGCGGCGGATTCCATCATGGTCGCGCGCGGTGATCTCGGGGTCGAGCTTCCTTTCGAAGAAGTTCCGATGGCCCAGAAACGCGTGATTTCTCGAGCCAACCGGCTGGGCCGGCCGGTCATCACCGCGACGCAGATGCTGGAGTCGATGGTCGAGAATCCACGACCGACCCGTGCCGAAGCGTCCGACGTGGCGAACGCGGTGCTGGACGGCACCGATGCCGTCATGCTCTCGGCCGAGACCTCCATCGGCTCACGACCCATCGCAGCAGTCGAGGCCATGGCGAGGATAGCCGCCCGAGCGGAGCGCTCGACATCCGCGACCCCCGCCCCGCGCGCCCCGCGACAGGAGCGGGAGTTCAGCAGCCGCAAGCCTTCGGTCCCCGAGGCCATTGCTGTGGCCACGGTCGTTGCGGCCGACCTGCTCGAAACCCCGTTGATCTGTTGCCTCACCAGCAGCGGCTTCACGGCTCGCCAGATCGCCGCCGCTCGCCCCACTCGTCCCATTGTTGGCATGACGCCCGATCCGAACACGTACCAGCAGATGACGCTGTCCTGGGGCGTCACCCCGGCGCTGGTTGCTTGGCAGCCTTCATATGAGGCCATGCTGGCGACGGTGCGCAAGTCGCTCGTCTCGCTGGGCTACGCGTGCGCGGGCGATACCTTGCTCATGACGGCCGGAACACCCTTTGCAGTTCCGGGAACCACCAACCTGCTCCAGATCGAGACTGTTTGACCAGCATCGCGCACGCCGGCCCGCGATCTTCAGGTTGCCTACGCGCGCTCCCCTAACCGGAGGCGCCTCCACCAGACGTAGCCTGTGCCAGAGAGGACCGCGAACACGAGGATGAGTCCCGGGAGCGAGAGCGCCGGGACGTAGACAGGCGGAGTCTGAGTCAAACCCGGATCGTTGACGACCGCGTCGGTCAGAGCAGCGTCGACGGCCATCTCGCTTCCGCTGGAGAAAGCGTTCACGCCATTGCTCTGCAGCGTCGCATCGCCGTTGATCGCGGCCGCGACCGCTTGTGCGATGTCCGTCGCAGTCTGACCCGCGACCGTGATGATCTGCAGCGCCACGCCGTCCACGGTGAACTCAATGGTGTATCCACCCACCGCCGTCCCGCCAAATCCCCAGATGTCCTCCAACTCGCAGGTCGCCGAACAGCCGTCGAGCGAGATGGTGCTGCCATCGTCGCACGCCTCGCCCGTCTGCAGGGATCCATTGCCGCAGTCGGGGTTTCCGATTCCGAACTCGAAGTGAGCGAGGTTCAGATCGACGGGACCGCTCTGGTTCTTCACGGCGATCTCCCAGGTGGCGATGGCGACGTACGAGGTCCCTCCCACGACCGTCACCGGCATGTTGCTCAACGCGGCGTGAGGCAACGGCGCGCCCGAGCCGATGTTCGTGAGAAGCGTGTAGCTCCCGTTCTTGGGGGGAAGCAGGCACGAAATGGGGTCGGCCACGGTCAGCATGTCCCCCACGTTCTCGTACACGCACATTTCGGCCCTTACGAAGTCGCTGGCTCCCAGGACGGCCTTGCTGGATCTGATGTCGAAGCTCGCGTTGAAAGTACGCGTTCCACTAAGGCTGCTCACGAACGGGACGTGGAGCGTGATCTTGAGGTCCGCCGTCCCGTTGTTCGATCCCGGCGGATCGAGGTCCGTTTGAGCGAGCCCGATCCAGGAACGCGGAACGAGTAGTTCGAAGTCGCCGGACCCGTTCGTGGTCCATCCGGCCCCGGCGACCGCACCGCTCACCCCGAGTCCCATATCGAGCTGGGTGCCGACGTAGCTCAGCGGAGAACTCGGCGCGGCGGGTAGATCCTGCAGGGGGGTACCCACGTAGCTCGTTCCGAAGATGATCGGATCGGACGTTCCGAAGCCGTTGATGTGAACGCCAGAGATCAGCGGGCCTGGAACGAACAAGGGGGTCCCCAGGTAGGAGACGATTCCCCCGAACGTGATGATCAGGGGGTCCACCGTGGTCTGCTCTACGCGGGTGTTGTTCGAGAGATCCGGATCGAACTCGCCCGATCGAAGAGTAGCGGTGACGGAGAGGTCGGTCGCGAAGTTCGGAGCGGTCACGGTGAGGTCGACGACGCCGCCGGAGCCCGCAGGAACACCTTGGGAGCAGGTCACCACCGGCAGCGCGGACGTGTTGCAGCCGAAGCCATTGTCTGTGACGAAGGTGACCGCCCACGGGAGTATCACCGTGAGGACCGCGGCTGCGGCGTTGTTCGGCCCCGAATTGAAGACGTCGAAGCTGTAGGTGAGGGTTCCGCCGGCCCCGACCGGGTCGACGTCATCGGACACGACGAGGTCGAGATCGGCCGTCGACGTGGAAGTGAGCGTCGGGTTGAAGTACCAGTTTATGGTGTCGTTGAAGCCAATCGCGGCGGAGGACACACTGCGGTGATCCCCGCCGATGGAGGTCGTTCCAGCCGTGCAGCCCGCGAAGCCCAGGGCGTTGTCCGTCTCGATCACGACCTGACAGCCGGTCGTAAGGCCGAGGTAATTCAGCACCAAGTTGTAGTCGTCGGCCGTTCCTGCGGTCTCGTCGATCCCGCTCATGGCGTAGAGCAGCGTCGCCACATCATCGTGGACGAGGCGTCGCTGCTCTTCGTCGTCCGGCTGGCCCTGCTGCATCACGACCTCGGTGTTGACGTGCAGCAGGGCTTCGGCCACGTCCCGATCTCCGTTCGCGGCGAAGAGGTCCAGCCCGGGTAGCAAGGCGGTGTTGCGGAAGTAGCTCGTGGTCTCGACCGGAGCTACCAGGGTGAAGGGATCGTTGGTGGCGTTGAACCAGTGGAGGTTGATGTCATCGCCGCGCACGTCGTCGCGCGAGCCCCTGATGGCGTCGGCACCACTGGCGAGGTTGAAGACGGCGTTGCCCCCGGTCGTCGTCTTGGTGTAGTCCCGGTCTGCCCGGGCGACTCCAGACTCCGTCGCCAGGTTGACGTGGTGGAGGCCGACGCAGTGGCCGATCTCGTGGACCAAAGTGGATTCGATGTCGAACACGAACATCATGGACCAGGGGATCGCGTTGTGCTCATCGGAGAAGAGGTTGCCGGTGGTCGGAATGCGTTCGTTCCAGGTGCGAATCGCGTTCTGGACGGGGATCACCATCAGCGCCGCATCCGTCATCGCCGGGTCGATACAGACCGAAACGTTGAGGTTGCCGCCGCCCCCGGTATAGCCGAGTGGGTGGGTCACGACGTCCACGCCCCAGACATCGCCAGCGAAGATGAAGGCTCCAGCTCTCGCGCTCCCCTCAGTCGCGAGGAGGGTCAGCAGCGCCAGCGCCAGAGCAGTGGCCCGCGTCCCGACAACACGGTCCGGCCCCGCTCTCCCGCCGGCCGCCTGGCACGACGCCTGTCGCTGCGCGAACGTCAAGAGCTGTCCCCTATTCTCTGCCAGCTCCTACTCATCCTGCGTCGCGGTCCGCGTCAGATCGGGTCGCTGCATCAACGCCTCGAGCTCCGCCTGGACTGCCGCCAGCTGCTGGAGCTCTCGAAGTTCTGGATTGTGTCGCGCGTCGAGGCGTGGGCTTCGCCACGTCACCCGCTTGTCCACGGCGCGGTGGCTTGCCGCGCCGTGGGAGCGGTAGCTGCGGAGCCGGAGCTCGATCACGAACGTGGACGCATCGAAGGTGCGGACGAGTTCAGTGGTCGCCTCGCCGCGCTGCTCGGCCGCGCGTTGCTCGAGCGCCCGAGCGCGCTTGGCGCCGCGAACGGCGTCGGCATCGAATTCGACGAACTCGCTTGCGACGAGTGAGCGCAGCATCCGCTGCATCTCGTCGCGTGTGAGCATCAACGTGTACTCGCCCCGGCGCTTCGAATAGCTGGGGTAGTGCACCCGCACGCGGCCGTCGCCGTAGACCTGAACCCAACGTCCGGGCTCGCCCTCACCGGCCTCGGACGGATACTCGATCATGGAGACGACCAGTGCCGCGGAACCGCGCTCGTAGTCGAAGGCCCGGCCTGCTGGTGCGGCGCCGTCGACCTGCGCAACGCTGGGCGCGCCCGGGAACGCGAGGCCAAGCGCCGCCACGCACACCAACACCGGCACCCGCAGCGCCCGTCTGCGGGCGCTGGAAGCTCGAACTCGGCACGAGCAGCAAGGAATCGCCACTGAAGACGCAGCCTCCGCCAAAGAGCAACATTGTACTCCTGCGAGTCGACCTGGAGCTGAAAAACGTCGCGTCAGGCTTCCGTGTGGGTCGATTCTATGTCGCTGCGCGTCTGAGACATAAACCGCGCGCTCCACGGCGTTCTTCGCCATGGCGATGCGGGGAGGTTTCGTTTCGCGGATGCGGAGAAGACCGCGGGCGACGAGGGGGAAGCGCCTCAAGAGCGGCCCCAGCGCGCGAAGATCGATCTGCAGTTTTCGAAGGATGTCCTTTCGTTGCGCGCGAGAATCAGCAACACGTCAGACATCAGATTGTGAGAGACTCAGCACCGGTTCGAGCTTGGGCGGAGCAGACGCCCATCCCTCGTTCTGGAGGCTTTGTCGATCGGAGGAAATTCTTGCGAATCGCCGCACGCAGCTCCGCTCATTCCCAAAGCCCCGGGCTCCCGGGGAAGGAACGCTGAAGCATGAGGGACCGGCTCGATCGAAAGCAGGTCGTCACTCTCCACGCTCGATGGTCCTGGCAATCGGCTTTCGGCATCTGGGGGGCGTGTCTGTTGGGGCTTTGCTCTCTCCCTACACTGCCCAGGGTGGCCGTTGCAGAGGTCGTCTTCGCCGCGCCGTCGGTGATCACCACAGCCTTGGCCTCACCCGCATCCGTCTACGTCGCTGATGTGGATGGAGACCTGGACATGGATGTCTTGGCGGCCTCCTTCGACGACGACACAGTCGCCTGGTACGAGAACGATGGCGCTTCCCCTCCCACCTTCACGGCACACACCATTACCACCACCGCCAATGGCGCGCGCTCCGTCTTCGCCGCCGACGTAGATGGGGATGGGAACACGGACGTCCTCTCCGCCAATCGGTACGACCAGACGGTTGCATGGTACGAGAACGATGGCGCCTCGCCCCCGGTCTGGACCACCCACACCATCACCGCCACCGCCCAGATTGCCGAATCCGTCTTCGCCAGCGACCTGGACGGGGACACGGACATGGACGTTCTCTCAGCCGAGAATTCCGCCGACAAGATCGCCTGGTACGAGAATGACGGCGCCTCGCCTCCGAGTTGGACCGCTCGCATCGTTTCCACCACCGCCGACGGCGCCTCCTCCGTCTTCGCGGCCGACGTGGACGGGGACATGAACATGGATCTCTTGTCGGCCTCTATCTTCGACGACAAGATCGCCTGGTACGAGAACGATGGCGCCTCCCCTCCAACCTTCACGGCACACACTATTTCCACCACCGCCGACGGCGCCAACACCGTGTTCGCGGCTGACGTGGACGGGGACGGGGACATGGATGTCCTATCGGCCTCTGGCATCGACGACAGGATCGCCTGGTACGAGAATAGCGGTGCCTCGCCCCCGACCTGGACCGCCCGCACTATCTCAACTACCGCCGGCAACTCCGTCTTTGCGGCTGACGTGGACGGGGACACGGACATGGATGTCTTGTCGGCCTCCTTCCACGACAACGAGATCGCCTGGTACGAGAACAACGGTGCCTCGCCTCCAGCCTGGACCCCTCACACCATCACCACATCCGCCGACGGCGCCACCGCCGTCTTCGCGGCTGACATGGACGGGGACGCGGACACGGACGTCCTGTCAGGTTCCCTCAGCGACGACACGATCGCCTGGTACGAGAACGTGGACCCCGGCACGATCATCGTCGAGAAGCAGACCGCTCCGGACGCCGCGCCCGGGAGCTTCACGTTCACGGGCGACGTCTCCGGCACGATCGCCGACGACGGTACGCTCGTGGTGGGCGGGCTCTTGCCCGGAACCTACACCGCCACCGAGAACGACCCAGCCCCCGCCTTCGACCTCACGGACATCAGCTGCAACGACGGGAACAGCTCCGGCAACGTCGGTACCCGAACGGCCACCTTCCAGCTCGAAGAGGGAGAGACGGTGACCTGCACCTTCACCAACACCGAGCAGCCCGGCACTATCATCGTCGAGCAGCAGACCTCCCCTAACGGCGCACCCGTGATCTTCACGTTCACGGGCGACGCCCCCGGCACGATCGCCGACAACGATACGATCGTGATGGGCGGCCTCTTGCCCGGGACCTATACCGCCACCGAGAACGACCCGGCCCCCGCTTTCGACCTCACGGCCATTAGCTGCAACGACGGGAACAGCACCGGCAACGTGGGCACCCGAACGGCCACCTTCCAAGTCGAAGCGGGCGAGATTGTGACTTGCACCTTCACCAACACCGAGTTGGGCACGATCATCGTCGAGAAGCAGACCAATCCGCACGCCGCACCCGGGAGCTTCACGTTCACGGGTGACGCCCCTGGCACGATCGCCGACGACGGTACGCTCGTGGTGGGCAGCCTCTTGCCCGGAACCTACACCGCCACCGAGAACGACCCAGCCCCCGCCTTCGCACTCACGGGCATCAGCTGCAACGACGGAAACAGCTCCGGCAACGTGGGCACCCGAACAGCGACCTTCCAAGTCGAAGCGGGCGAGACGGTGACCTGCACCTTCATCAACACCGAGTTCGGCACGATCATTGTCGAGAAGCAGACCAATCCGGACGCCGCGCCTGGCAGCTTCACGTTCACGGGTGACGCCCCCGGCACGATCGCCGACGACGGTACGCTCGTGGTGGGCGGGCTCTTGCCCGGGACCTACACCGCCACCGAGAACAGCCCGGCCCCCGCTTTCGGCCTCACGGCCATCAGCTGCAACGACGGGAACAGCTCCGGCAACGTGGGCACCCGAACGGCCACCTTCCAAGTCGAAGCGGGCGAGACGGTGACTTGCACCTTCACCAACACCGCGTTGGGCACGATCATCGTTGAGAAGCAGACCAGCCCGGACGCCGCACCGGGGAGCTTCACGTTCACCGGCGACGCCGCCGGCACAATCGCCGACGACGGTACGATTGTCGTGGGCGGCCTCTTGCCCGGGAGCTACACCGCCACGGAGAACGACCCGGCTCCCGCATTCGACCTCACGGGCATCAGCTGCAACGACGGGAACAGCACCGGCAACGTGGGCACCCGAACGGCCACCTTCAATCTCGAGGTGGGAGAGATCGTGACCTGCACCTTCACCAACACCGAGCAGCCCGGCACGATCATCGTCGAGAAGCAAACCAATCCGGACGCCGCGCCGGGGAGCTTCACGTTCACCGGCGACGCCTCCGGCACGATCGCCGACGACGGTACGATCGTGGTGGGCGGGCTCTTGCCCGGGACCTACACCGCCACCGAGAACGACCCGGCCCCCGCCTTCGACGTCACGGCCATTAGCTGCAACGACGGGAACAGCTCCGGCAACGTAGGTACGCGAACGGCCACCTTCCAAGTCGAAGCGGGTGAGATCGTGACTTGCACGTTCACCAACACCGAGTTGGGCACAATCATCGTCGAAAAGCAAACCAATCCGGACGCCACGCCGGGAAGCTTCACGTTCACAGGCGACGCCTCTGGCACGATCGCCGACAACGGTACGATCGTGGTGGGCGGCCTCCTGCCCGGGACCTACACCGCCACAGAGAACGATCCAGCACCCGACTTCGCGCTCACGGGCATCAGCTGTGACGACGGGAACAGCTCCGGAAACGTGGGTACGCGAACGGCCACCTTCAATCTCGAGGCGGGCGAGACGGTGACCTGCACCTTCAGCAACCTCGAAGATCCCGGCACGATCATCGTCGAGAAGCAGACCAATCCGGACGCCGCGCCGGGGAGCTTTACGTTCACGGGCGACGCCGCCGGCACGATCGCCGACAACGGTACGATCGTGGTGGGCGGGCTCTTGCCCGGGACCTACACCGCCACGGAGAACAGCCCGGCCCCCGCCTTCGGCGTCACGGCCATTAGCTGCAACGACGGGAACAGCACCGGCAACGTGGGCACCCGAACGGCCACCTTCCAAGTCGAAGCGGGCGAGACGGTGACCTGCACCTTCACCAACACTGAATCAGGCACGATCATCGTCGAGAAGCAGACCGCTCCGGACGCCGCGCCGGGGAGCTTCACGTTCACCGGCGACGCCGCCGGCACAATCGCCGACGACGGTACGATCGTGGTGGGCGGCCTCCTGCCCGGGACCTATACCGCCACGGAGAACGACCCGGCCCCCACCTTCGACCTCACGGGCATCAGCTGCAACGACGGGAACAGCTCCGGCAACGCGGGCACTCGAACGGCGACCTTCCGAGTCGAACCGGGCGAGACGGTGACCTGCACCTTCACCAACACCGAGTCGGGCACGATCATCGTCGAGAAGCAGACCAACCCGGACGCTGCGCCGGGGAGCTTCACGTTCACGGGCGACGCCACCGGCACGATCGCCGACAACGGTACGATCGTCGTGGGTGGGCTCGCACCTGGCACCTACACCGCTACCGAGAACGACCCGGCACCCAGCTTCTCCCTGACCGGCGTCAGCTGCGACGACGGAAACAGCACCGGCAACGTGGGTACCCGGACGGCCACCTTCCAAGTCGAAGCGGGCGAGACGGTGACTTGCACCTTCACCAACACCGAGTCAGGCACGATCATCATCGAGAAGCAGACGAGTCCGGACGCCGCGCCGGGAGCCTTTACATTCACCGGCGATGCCCCCGGTACGATCGCCGACGACGGTACAATCGTGGTGGGCGGCCTCCTGCCCGGGACCTATACCGCCACCGAGAACGACCCAGCTCCCGACTTCGTGCTCACGGGCGTCAGCTGCAACGACGGGAACAGCACCGGCAACGTCGGCACCCGAACGGCCACGTTCAATGTCGAGGCAGGCGAGATCGTGACCTGCACCTTCACCAACCTCGAGGACCCCGGCACGATTATCGTCGCGAAGCAGACGAGTCCGAGCGGCGTGCCCGGGAGCTTCACGTTCACGGGCGACGCGTCCGGCACGATCGGACACGGTCAGACGATCGTGGTGGGCGGGCTCGCGCCCGGCGTCTACACGGCCACGGAGAACAGCCCGGCCCCCGAGTTCGACCTCACGGGCATCAGCTGCGACGACGGGAACAGCAGCGGCAACGTGGGCAGTCGAACGGCCACTTTCAATGTCGAGGCGGGAGAGACGGTGACCTGCACCTTCACCAACACCGAGCAACCCGGCATCATCATCGTCGTGAAGCAGACCAGTCCGAGCGGCGTGCCCGGGAGCTTCACATTCACGGGCGACGCCTCCGGCACGATCGGACACGGTCAAACGATAGTGGTGGGCGGGCTTGCGCCCGGGGTCTACACGACTACGGAAGACAACCCGACCCCCGCGTTCAATCTCACGGACATCAGCTGCAACGACGGGGACAGCACCGGCAACGTGGGTACCCGAACGGCCACCTTCCAGCTCGCGCCGGGCGAGACGGTGATCTGCGCCTTCACCAACACCGAACAGCCCCGTCTGACATTCGGGGGGACGGTCTCATTCGGGGGGACGCCGCTCGTGGTCCCGGGCCCGCTCATCGCCGGTACGCACCTGAATGGGTTCGGCGCGTTCGAGCTCGAGATCTTCGGCGAGAGCTACGCCGGAACCGGGCTGCAAGACCTGCCACGCGTGCCGACTGCGCCGCTCTCTTACGTCGACAACCAGACTTCCTTGGGATTGGGCGAGAGTCCCGCCTCGGTGGGCGCCCGCTGGGACGACAGCGTCCTCGCCGACTTCGAGCTGCTCGTCACGGGCTCCGCCATGACGCTGGGGCAGACCGATTTCCTGTGGCCCCCAACGAACAACGGACCGGCGGACCTCAAGATCACGCTCCACGTCCCGTTCGTGAGCTCCGCCAGTCAAACGCTCGATCTCGAAGCAAGCTTCGACATCACGTCGGGGTCAAAGGGCGCCCTCGGAGCCAGCGACTTCGTGAGGGCGGAGATGTGTCTATACGAGAACGTGGGGGACATGCTGACCGACGCCAGCCCCATACCGTGCCAGGCAGCACCCAAGAACGGGAGCCACACGGTGCTCACGAACGTGAGCTCCGGCACGACGTTGCCCCATGCCGCGCTGGGCAACATACCCGTAACGGTCGTGGGAGGGACCTCGTACATCATCATCGCGACCTGGGAGTTCGCGGTGAAGAACCAGAGCGCGGCGGTGGATCTGAGTCTCTCGAACTTCGAGCTAACGCTCGGTCCGGGGACGACTGCGGTACCGGCACTGCCGCCAACGGGCGCCTGGGTACTCGCCGCGTTCATGATTCTGGCGGGCGCGCTCGCCAGCTGGCGACACATCAGCCGTCAGGGCAGATGGAGTCTTCGTCGCTGACTCCTCTGCTTCTTGGCACTGCGCTGACTTTCTGCACACAACGGGAAGTGCGCCAAGAACGACCCGACGCGCGGGGATCAATCTGTAGTTTTCGAAGAATGCCCCTTCGTTGCGCGCAAGAATCAGCAAGACGTCGGACATCAGATTATGAGAGACTCAGCACCAGTTCGAGCTTGGGCGCGGCGGAGGCTCACTTGCTCGAGGCCGGATAGGAAGGGAAGCTCGGAATGCGCATCTCTACCGCTCTGACTCAGCGCTCGTCTCGACTGGGGTTTCCGGTGGTGGCGCGAGGGGGGGCCTGGAGGGGCTGGCTGGGAGGGGCGCTTCTGGTGGGACTGCTCGCCGCCAGCGCCTCGCACGCGAGCGGCCCGGTGGTCTGCTGGGGCCACGACTCCGACGGCCGGGCGTCTCCCCCCGGCGCGGTAGACGGCACGGGCGGAACCGCCAGCGCCATCGCGGTCGGGCCCCGGCCCGTCTGCGCGATCCAGGCCGGGACCGGGAACGCCGTCTGCTGGGGCGACGACTCCGACGGCCAGGCTTCTCCCCCCGCCTCCGTGAATGGCACGAGCGGAACCGCCAGCGCCATCGCGCCCGGGGTTATCAATGCCTGCGCGATCCAGGCCGGAACCGGGAACGTCGTCTGCTGGGGCAGCGACCTCTACGGCCAGGCTTCTCCCCCCGCCTCGGTGGACGGGACGAGCGGCACCGCCAGCGCGATCACCGCAGGGATCTACCACAGCTGCGCCATCCAGGCCGGGACCGGGAACGTCATCTGCTGGGGCTACGACTTCCTCGGCGCGGCGACGTCTCCCCCGGCCTCGGTGGACGGCACGAGCGGCACCGCCAGCGCGATCACCGCAGGGAGCTTCCACAGCTGCGCCATCCAGGCCGGGACCGGGAACGTCATCTGCTGGGGCTACGACTACTACGGCCAGGCGTCTCCCCCCGCCTCGGTGGACGGCACGAGCGGCACCGCCAGCGCGATCACTGGAGGGAGATCCCACAGCTGCGCGATCCAGGCCGGGACCGGGAACGTCATCTGCTGGGGCTATGAAACAGGCGGTTTGCGTCCCCCCGCCTCGGTGAACGGCACGAGCGGCACCGCCAGCGCGATCTCGGCCGGGGCTTACCACAACTGCGCGATCCAGGCCGGGACCGGGAATGCCGTCTGCTGGCTCTGGGGCAGCGACCCCGACGGCCGGGCGTCTCCCCCCGCTTCGGTGGACGGCACGACCGGCACCGCCAGCGCGATCTCGGCCGGGGGTGTGACCAGCTGCGCGATCCGGGTTGAAACCGCGGGCGCTTCACTCATCGTCGAGAAGCAGACCAGCCCGGACGCCCCCCCGGCCGGGAACTTCACGTTCACCGGCGACGCCTCCGGCACGATCGGAGACGGTCGTCAGATCGTGGTGGACGGACTTTCGCCCGGGACCTACACCGCCACCGAGAACGACCCGGCCCCCAACTTCAATCTCACCGACATCAGCTGTACCGATGGCAACAGCACCGGCAACGTGGGCACCCGAACCGCCACCTTCAATCTCGAGACGGACGAGACGGTGATCTGCACGTTCACCAACACCGACCAGACCGGCACGATCATCGTCGAGAAGCTGACCGATCCGGCCGTGTGGGGGAACTTCACGTTCACCGGCGACGTCTCCGGCACCATCCAGCACCGCGGTACGACCAAGACGGACCAACTTTGGGCCGGGACCTACACCGCCACCGAGAACGACCCGGCCCCCGACTTCGCGCTCACGGGCATCAGCTGCGACGACGGGAACAGCACCGGTAATGTGGGCACGCGAACGGCCACCTTCAATGTCGAGGCGAGCGAGATCGTGACCTGCACCTTCACCAACACCGAATTGGGCACCATCATCGTCGAGAAGCAGACCAGTCCGGACGCCGCGCCGGGGAGCTTCACATTCACGGGCGACGCCCCCGGCACGATCGCCGACAACGGCACGATCGCGGTGGGCGGGCTCTTGCCGGGAACCTACACCGCCACCGAGAACGACCCGACCCCCGCCTTCGACCTCACGGGAATCAGCTGCGACGACGGCAACAGCACCGGCAACGTGGGCACCCGAACGGCCACCTTCAATGTCGAGGCGGGCGAGACCGTGACCTGCACTTTCACCAACGCCGAGTTGGGCACGATCATCGTCGAGAAGCAGACCGCTCCGGACGCTGCGCCGGGGAGCTTCACGTTCACCGGCGACGCCCCCGGTACGATCGCCGACAACGGTACGATCGTGGTGGGCGGCCTCTTGCCCGGGACCTACACCGCCACCGAGAACGACCCGGCCCCCGGCTTCGACCTCACGGGCATAAGCTGCGACGACGGGAACAGCAGCGGCAACGTGGGTACTCGAACGGCCACCTTCCAGGTCGAAGCGGGCGAAACGGTGACCTGCACCTTCATCAACACCGATCCGCTCGGCACAATCATCGTCGAGAAGCAGACCAATCCGGACGCCGCACCGGGGAGCTTCACGTTCACCGGTGACGCCGCCGGCACCATCGCCGACAACGGTACGATCGTGGTGGGCGGCCTCTTGCCCGGGACCTACACCGCCACCGAGAACGATCCGACTCCCGCCTTCGCGCTCACGAACATCAGCTGTAACGATGGCAACAGCACCGGCAACGTGGGCACTCGAACGGCCACCTTCCAAGTCGAAGCGGGCGAGGTCGTGACCTGCACCTTCACCAACCTCGAGGACCCCGGCACGATCATCGTCGAGAAGCAGACCAGTCCGGGCGGCGTGCCCGGGAGCTTCACATTCACGGGCGACGCTTCCGGCACGATTGGACACGGTCAGACGATCGTGGTGGGCGGGCTCGCGCCCGGGGTCTACACGGCGACGGAGAACAGCCCGGCCCCCGAGTTCGACCTCACGAACATTAGCTGCAACGACGGCAACAGCTCCGGCAACGTGGGTACCCGAACGGCCACTTTCAACGTCGAGGCGGGCGAGACGGTGACCTGTACCTTCACCAACACCGACCAGACCGGCACGATCATCGTCGAGAAGCAAACTGATCCGGACGCCGCACCGGGGAGCTTCACGTACACGGGCGACGCCGCCGGCACGATCGCCGACAACGGCACGATCGTGGTGGGTGGGCTCTTGCCCGGGACCTACACCGCCACCGAGAACGACCCGGCTCCCGACTTCGCGCTCACGAGCATCAGCTGTAACGACGGCAACAGCACGGGCAACGTGGGTACCCGAACGGCCACCTTCAATCTCGAGGCAGGCGAGGTCGTGACCTGCACCTTCGCCAACCTCGAGGACCCCGGCACGATCATCGTCGAGAAGCAGACGAGTCCGGATGCCGCGCCGGGGAGCTTCACATTTACCGGTGACGCCCCCGGCACGATTGCCGACAACGGCACGATCGTCATGGGCGGCCTCTTGCCCGGGGTCTACACCGCCACGGAGAACAACCCGGCCCCCGAGTTCAACCTCACGAACATCAGCTGCAACGACGGCAACAGCACCGGCAACGTGGGCAGTCGAACCGCCACTTTCAATGTCGAGGCGGGAGAGACGGTGACCTGCACCTTCACCAACACCGAGCAGCCCGGCACGATCATCGTCGAGAAGCAGACCAGTCCGAGCGGTTTGCCCGGGAGCTTCACATTCACGGGCGATGCCTCCGGCACGATCGGGCACGGCCAAACGATCGTGGTGGGCGGGCTTACGCCTGGGGTCTACACGGCCACGGAGAACGACCCGGCCCCCGCGTTCAATCTCACGAGCATCAGCTGCGACGACGGGGACAGCACCGGCAACGTGGGTACCCGAACGGCCACCTTCCAGCTTGCGCCGGGCGAGACGGTGACCTGCACCTTTACCAACACCGAACAGCCCCCTCTGACCTTCGGGGGGACGGTCTCATTTGGTGGCGCCCCGCTCGTGGTCCCGGGCCCGCTCATCGCCGGTACGCACCTGAACGGGTTCGGCGCGTTCGAGCTCGAGATCTTCGACGAGAGCTACGTCGGAACCGGGCTCCAAGACCTGCCGCGCGCGCCGACAGCGCCGCTCTCTTACGTCGACAACCAGATCTCCTCGGGATTGGGCGAGAGTCCCGCCTCGGTGGGCGCCCGCTGGGACGACAGCGTCCTCGCCGACTTCGAGCTGCTCGTCACGGGCTCCGCCATGACGCTGGGGCAGACCGATTTACTCCCGCCCGACACAAACAACGGACCAGCGGACCTCAAGATCACGCTCCACGTCCCGTTCGTGAGCTCCGCCAGTCAAACGCTCGATCTCGAAGCGAGCTTCGACATCACGTCCACGACGAAGAGCGTCCTCGGAGCCAGCGACTTCGTGAGGGCCGAGATATGTCTGTACGAGAACGTGGGGGACATGCTGACCGACGCCAGCCCCATACCGTGCCAGGCCGCACCCAAGAACGGGAGCCACACGGTGCTCACGAACGTGAGCTCCGGCACGACGTTGCCCCATGCCGCGCTGGGCAGCATACCGGTGACAGTCACGGGAGGCACTTCGTACATCATTATCGCGACCTGGGAGTTCGCGGTGAAGAACCAGAGCGGGGCGGTGGATCTGAGTCTCTCGAACTTCGAGCTGACACTGGGTCCGGGGACGACTGCGGTACCGGCACTGCCGCCAACGGGCGCCTGGGTACTCGCCGCGTTCATGATTCTGGCGGGCGCGCTCGCCAGCTGGCGACACATCAGCCGTCACGGCCGATGGAGTCTTCGTCGCTGACTCCTCTGCTTGGCCGTCCTCAGTACAAGTCGCGTGCGAATCGCAAGAATGCGCGACCTCTGCCGGCTGAATCAATCCGCCTTGCGCTTGGCGTACGCGGCCACGATCGGTTCCAGTTCGGTCGGTGTTGCGCCGTGGAGGATCACGCCGTCACAGCCCAGCGCAAGCTGGCCCTGCACCGCGTCGACACAATCATCCGGGGAACCCACGGCTGCGGGGGCAAGCCATTCGTCGGGCAGCAGTCCCGCAATGTGTTCGAGTTGTTCCGTCGTGGCATTGACGTCGATGCCCCCGGCAAAGCCACTCACCAGCGCGTCCGCCCGAAAGCGTTCGAGGACGGCGGGATCCCAATCGTTGGTGCGCACCATCAAGTCGCCGTATCCCTGGAGATAGGTCGCGAGTCTGCCCACGGTCTTCATCAGGCGTTGCTCATGGGGGATTTGGTCGCCGACCGTGGCGAAGCAGGACCAGACCTTGACGGTTTCTGGGTCGCGTCCCTGTTTCTCGGCCGCTTCCTTTACCCTTCGCACCGCGCGCGCCGTGGTTTCGTCGGTGAAGAAGGTGTGGAGCACGACTTCGTCGAAACAACGGCCGCCGAGCGCCAGGGACTTCGGGCCGAAGGCCGCGAGCAGCATCGGCACTTCCTCGGCCACATTCGGACCGAGGCGCAGGAAGGGATACGAACCCAGGGGACCGTCGTAGCCCACGACCGCCTCCCCGGCGAGCAGCTTGCGCATCAGGCCGACGAAGGCCTCCAGCTGCGCGGTCGTGATGAGCGGGATGCCGTACGCCTTCTGCAGCACTTCGATCCCGCGACCGATGCCGAAGACGAAGCGCCCGCCCGTGAGCCCGTGCATCGTGAGCGCATACGCCCCACTCACCATCGGATGACGGGTGTTGTGATTCGTCGCCGCAGTGGCGATACGAATCGAATTCGTGACCGCCCCAGCCGCACCACAGAGCGTCGCCGCCTCCTTCGACTGGTAACGCTCGGAGATGAACGCCGTACCGAGACCAAGCGCCTCGGCTTGCTGTGCTTCTTCGATGAGATCGCGTGGCGACTTCGGCTGACCGGCGAGCAGATAGCAGCCGAGTTCGGGAAAGCGGGATCCGCGGGTGTCCATGTCGCCTCCAGTGATTCACGACCGAGTCAATCCTGCCATTCCAGCGAGCTACGAGCCGAGTCCGGTGGACCGCTACACGCCTGTCGGTGTGGCGAGGGTGTGGCCCCCGTCGCCTCGGCGAAGGATGTCGTCGCGAATGATCACCAGGAGACAACCCGTACCCTTGGTGACCTCGATGGCGCCATCGTGGCAGTTGAGCTGACAGGCGCCGCACTCGATGCAGCGCTCCTCCGCCACCATGGCCACCTTCTTGTGGTGCATGGCCAGCACCGCGTGCGGGCAGACCTTCACGCAGTCCCTGCAGCCGGTGCACGCCCGAGGATTGACCGTGATCATGCCTTCAGCTCCATCACCACGAATGCTAGCAGACTGACGGCGAACAGCGCCGCGTCCGGGACGAGGAACTGCGCTGTCTCCTTTCGAACTCGCGTATAGTTGCTCACCGCGGAGTTGCCCGTGTAGGCCAGGCCGAAGAACAACCCCGTCGCCAGGGTGAAGGGAATACTCGCCACGAGATCGGCGGCCGCCACCAGCCCTGCCGCCGCGCCCAGCCCGAGACCTGCGGCGGCGATGGCCCCGAGCCACAGGCCCTTCACGGCGAAGCGGTCGCCGGGGATCCACGGGAAGAGCAGTGGGTAGGCCGTGGCCACGAATACCGAGATGGCGAGGAGGCCCAGCGGGACCGACGATCCCCACAGCCACTGCGCCAGCATGAAGAAGATGACCAGGAGCAGGCTGTAGCCCACCATCTGCTTGAGGCCGGGCAACCAGGAGAAGGTGCGCATCCGCAGCCCGAAGACCACGCAGTCGTCATCGCAATCGCGAAGCGGTGGCGCCGCCAGGTAGGCGGGCAGATCCCTGGCGTACAGGGGACCGATGATGGGACGCATGCGCTCCTCGCGCATCGCGCGCAGATCCACACCGGCCAGACCGAATTTCGGCAGGATCAAGCGCAGCCACTTCTCCTGCGTGAGCAAAGACCGCGGGTAGCGCTGTATCTGTGCCAGGATGGCCTGATTTCCGAATTGCCCCTTTCCGGCCGCACACCAGACGTTGATGCCATCAGTATCGACAACGAGCAGTCGGGCGTTGAAGGTACGGACCCGACGCGTAACGAGGAAGACCGTCAATCGATAGTTCGAGGTGACGAGCAATGGTGCGCCACTGTCGTATCGATCGCCTGTGTAGTAGAGGCCGGGCTCGACCACGTACGTGCGTTTGAAGGCGTCGATCCAGCTGATGGCGGCCTTGATGTAGTCGAGCCAGCCGATGCGCAGGGGCTGCGGCTCGCTGGAGCCCTGCGGCCACGGCGTACCCGACTGATAGTAGGTCGCGCTCAAGGCGTCATTGGCGAGCAACAGCCCGCCCAGAGCGAGCAGCGTGAGCCCGTACGGTGCGAGACTGGACACGTCGAACCACAGGCCCGCAGCACAGGCAGCGAGCAGCGCCGCGGTGAGCAAGCGGTAGAGGATCGCCATCATCGCTCTGCCTCAACCCGGATCATTCATGCAACCCTCTCAGTCATCCGACGGCAGGACGCAGGGGCCCTATTCTGCGCGCTCGCCCGCGCCAGCGGCTCAGCCGGCCTTCTCGGCGTAGACCTTGAACATCACCCTGCCCAAGCCGCCATGCTCCACACCCACGTCCCAGCACGACACCTGCTGGCTGGTGAAGACCGAGCGGTTGGGATCGCCACCATCCGCCGCGCTGTCGATCAGGGCTCGGATCTGATTGGCCAGTGGGGCTATGGCCTCCATGCAGGGTGCGGCCGTGCTCTCGGCGACGTTGAGTACCGGGAAGTTGAAGACGAACTTCTCACCCGGCTTGAGTCCGGCGAAACAGTACTTGGACTCCGTGACCTCGGCGATGATCTTCCACTTCGCCTTCTCCGGCAGATTCGAGAGGATTCTCTTCATGCCTGGGGAGAGCCTGTCGAGGTCCTCATCCGTGATATCGATGACCCCCTTCAGAATCTGGCGGGACACCTCATCCATGCTTGGCTCCTCCTCTGGGCGCGGTTCGCGGCGAGGATACACCATGCTGAATCGCGCTCTTCCGAATCGCTGCCGATAGACTCCGGCCAAGAGTGCAGCCGTGCAGAGGAATAGATCGTGACCCGTCGGCGATCTTCGGGCCTTGCTCGGCCCGGCGGAACACCTCAATGATCTCCCCTGCTCCGCGAAGCCGGGCACCAACGAAGAGGCCCAATGATTTCGCAACGTACCGGTATTGAGGACGGAGAGGGGGCCTCCCCCGCCGGCCCAGGAGGTTCAATCCGCCATCTCGCTCCCAGAGCGTCTCTTCGCGGTACTGATCCCCAGCAGCTTGTAGGTTACGCAGAGCCCCGAGACGCCGGTCAGCAGGACCGCCAGCCCGGCGAGTCCGAAGACGGTCCACGAAGCCCCGGGCCCGGCCAGCCCGAGGGGCACGACGAGCAGCAGACCTATGCCGATCAGGACTCGAAGTACCCGGTCCATCTTGCCGACGTTCCTCTCGATCTTCATGATCCACCTCCCGATGATTGGAACCCGTCCGGCTCGGCGCGGAACCGCGTGGAGCCCTCAGTCCCAATTGTGTAGACGAAGGTGTGATCGAGAACGTTACAGCGTGGCGGAAGGCGCCGGAGGCCGCCGGTCTTGCTTGGAGCGCTGGTGAGCGACTTGTGGGATCTAGGAACCTGACCCAAGACTGGGCAGCGCGTCCAGCCGCCCATCCATCCCCGCTGGCTGCGTTGCGCTCGGTCACCGTAGCTACGGCTATGCCTCCCTCCCGCGCCTGGCCAGCGGGGCGTCTTGACGTCTGGGCCGCACCACCCAGTCTTGGGTCAGGCTCCTAGACCACCAAGGATCCGGACGGCGTTGCTGCTCTCGACAGCCCCGCGAACGGCATCAGGCGTCCCGGTAGAGCCGAGCGCGTTCGCGCACCAAATCCAGGAGTCCGAGATCACCGGACTCGAGTTCATACCCGTCCGGATAGGGTGGACGATTCTCGAGACCAATGGCCTCGATGACGCGCGGGTGCTGGTAATAGGCGGAATAGAGATGAACGATCAGATTCTCGACGAAGCCCAGGTGACTGGCCGCCACTTCCCGCAAGAGTTCGACCCGAACCTCACGCGGCAGATCGACGAAGTCCCGAGCCTTCCGAGTGTTGGCAAGCGCATCGAGGGCCGCCAACCCGCTTGCGACCAGAGCGACCGCGGCGCCCAGCCGCGATTCCACAGTGGCGCCGAGCCCGAGGGCGCCCGCGCCCGGGAGCGAAGAGTCACGGGCGGGGATCAGCTCGTCGAGCACGGCGCTGAAGACGGGCTCGGGCAATGAGTCTTCGTTCATGTCACGCCTCGCGTGGATTGCGGTTGTCGGCCAATTGGCCGCGGGATTCGAGCGCTGCTTGTGAGGCACCTCTTAGTCAAAGAGGTTTTCGAGATTCTTCTTGATGTGATCCGCGATGTAGAGAGCGATGGCCTGAAGAGTATGGGTCGGGTTTACACCTCCCGACGTGACAAAGACGCTGCCGTCGGCGATGAAGAGGTTCTTGACATCATGCGCCCGTCCCACCGGGTCGACGACGGATGAACGAGGATCCGAGCCCATTCGAGCAGTGCCCATCAGGTGCCAGCCAGCGGGCCGCAGAGGCGCCTCCGACCAGGTCTCCCGGGCTCCCGCGGTCTTCAGGACTTCGGACCCCCGGGCCACCGCGTGGTCGAGCATCCTGAGGCTGTTCTCGCTCAATTGGTATTGGATCTTGGGCGCGGGGATTCCGTCGGCGTCAACGAGGTCGGGGTCGAGGGTCACGCGATTGTGCGGCTCTGGAAGGTCTTCGCAGATCGCGACCATTCCCGCGGTCCGATCCCAGAGCTCGTCGTAGGCCGCATGATGCTCCGCGCCCCAGGGAAGACAGTTCGAAGACATCCCCCAGAGCGCCGTAGAAACTGGCCCCATCCCGCGCAGCATTTCAGCGGAGTAGCCCCGCACGAAGCCGCGAGCGGGATCCGTCTCATAGAACTCCTGACTGATGATCGAGCAGCCGGTGGGCCCCTTGTAACCTTCCAGGGGCTCATCGAACAGCCCGGTGACCATCGCGTAGGGGTGAAACATCAGGTTCCGGCCCACCAGGCCGCTCGAGTTGGCGAGACCATCGGGGAAACGCCCTGATCGTGAGTTCAGCAGTAAGCGCGGCGTGCCCACGCCGTTGCAAGCCAGGATGACGATCTCGGCACGCTGGTGGTGCTCATGGCCGTTCCCATCGACATAGCGCGCCCCGCTTGCCAGCCCCTCTTCGTTTACGGTGATCTCGCGAACGCGACAGTGAGTTCTGAGCTCGACGCCTTCCCGGCGAGCAACGGGCCAATAGGTCACATCGGTACTGCCCTTGGCGCCCTGAGCGCAGCCCGTGATACATGGCCCGAGATTGATGCAGGCCGCCCTGCCCTCGTAATCCCGAGTTGCAATGGCGCTGTCCGACGGCCACCAATGCCATCCGAGACGGTTGAAACCCCGACCGAGGGTCTCGCCCAGCTTGCCGAGGGGAACCGGCGGAAGCGGAGGCTCTTTAGGGGGGTAGGCGGGATCGCCGGCCAGGCCAGCGACCCCCATCATGCGGGCATTGAGATCATAGAAGGGCTCGAGTGTCGCATAATCAATGGGCCAGTCGTCGGCTACTCCGTCGAGGGTCTTCACCCTGAAATCCGAAGGATGAAGTCTGGGAAAATGGGCCGCGTACAGAATCGTGCCCCCACCCACCGCATTGAAGTTCGAGACCTTGATCGGCGAATCGTCATCGTTGACCGGATAGTCTTCCCGTCGACCACGCGCGTTCGGGCTGAGGGTGTAGGCCCCCTCGAAACGCTCCAGCTCCCAGCCGCTTCGAGTCGTCGGATACTCGGCAGGGTTCATCCACCCACCCTGCTCGAGGCAGACGATGCGCATCCGAGTCTCAGCGAGGCTCCAGGCCATTGCCGCACCCGAGGCGCCTGCACCGATGATCAGGACGTCAGCCAGCTCATCCGACACTCTTCTGCTCACCTGATCGATCCCTCAACACTGCGCCCCCCACTACGAACCCTCCGAGCGAAGAAGATACTCGACCATGGTACTGATCTGCTGCCACGAGAGTCCAGGCCCAAGCATTCGCACCTGGCCCAGCAAGAAGCCGCTAGCCACTGCACCGCTGCCGGTGGGCCTGCAGACCAACCCCCGGCGCTTCTCCGCCTACATCGCATCAGGAGCGGCGCTCGACGCCTTCTCGGGTTGCGCGGCCTCCGAGTTGGTTGACGACGGCGCTGCAGCCACCACTGGATGCAGGTGCTGGCCAGGCCGAATTCAGTGGAGCGGCAGTCTCAGAAGCCGGCCACGGCTCGCAGTGGCTCGGGCGGGTAGATCGGGCCCTGCTTGGGCGGCATCGAGTTGTAGACCCAGTCGATCTCCATGGCGCCCGCTCTGAGACCCGCGTAGCGCCGGTAACCCGCGAAGGGTCCCCTCACGAGCACGCTCTCCATCTCGAGATTGATGGCAAACAGGGCCAGCGTCTGGCCGCGCTCGATGGCGTCGAGCTCTTGGCCGTAGACCGTCGTGGCAAAGGCAACTTGGCGACCGCCCACGGCCTGGCACGGCACCACGGGGACAATCACCGGGTAGCCGTCGTCTCCAACGTAGGCGAGGAACTTCAGAGTGCCGAGACGGCAGATGTGACCCTCCGCCCACGGCGTTAGCACGCGCTCGCCGGCATCGACCGTGACGAACGGCTTACACACCCTCGTCACGAGCAGGCCCGCCGCGATGCTCGCCGGCGCAAGTCTCTCTTTGCCGCAGAATTCCACCACATCGAGGTAGTGAACGGTATGGATGCCGAAATACGCGTTATAGCGAAACATCGGCTTGTGATTGTAGAGCTCGAAGTCTTCTCCGCTGCTGACGGCATCGGTCCAGCGCGCCTTGCCTCGCCATACCTCCTTGTCCTGGCTCATGATCGCGAAGCTCGCGTGCGGATTGCTCTTCAAGTGCTGCTTGCTGAAGCCCTCGGTGAACTGGCCGAACATGAGACGATGCCGATCCTTGCCCTGCATCGAGGTGATGAGCGTGATGTGTGGCAGACCCTCGGCATCGACCGTGGCCAAGAGGCCGATCTTCGCGTCGCGCTCGAAGGCGCGCAGGTCGCTGTCGCTGAACGGCTGAACGGATGTCGTCATGTCTGCCCTCACCTCTGCGTCGCAGCTATCCGCCGACCTCATCCGGCAGCGGGAGACTTCAACGGCGTGTCCCCCACCGCCAGCGCGTCAGCCTGCGCCGCGGTCTTCGCCTCTGGCTTGGAGGCCTCGCCGTCGAGCTCGCCTTCGAGCTGGGCTCGGCCCGTAGTCAACACGATGTCGGGGTCGACCCCGGAGCCGCGTGCGACTTCGGCGACGTGCTGCAGCTCGCCGTTGCTCAGCAGCGGCGTGCCGTCGAACTCCCAGCTCAAGCCGAGGCGCTCGTACTTGTCGCCGGCCAGGTTATTGAACGCGCACAGCTCCCAACGACTGACGACGTCGCCGACGTTGCCCGCAATAAAGGCACCGATGCCTTCGATGTTGTCGTCGCTCAGCGTCGCACCGGGGATCAGCGGCGTGCGGATCCAGAGCTCGGCCGGCAAGGAGCTATGCCGCATCTGCTCGCCGAGCTCGACCAGATTGGCGAGGATCCGCTCGTTGGAAACGCCCGTGAAGCGGGCGTGTTTGTCGCCATTGATCTCCTTGAGATCGTAGAGAACCAGGTCCGCACAGCCGGCCAGAGACTGCAGAGCCGACGGCGAGCACATGCCGCAGGTGTCGAGCGCCGTGTGAAGGCCGAGCTCGCGGCAGCGCTCCAAGAACTGCGCCATGAACGGCGCGCGCAGCGCCGGCTCGCCGCCGGACACCGTCACCCCGCCTCCCGAAGCCTCGAAGTAGGCGCGGTCCTTCGCCACCTCCGCCACTAGATCCTCCAGCTGCCAGCGGCGGCCCAAGGTCTCCAGGGCCATCGAGGGGCACTGGTCGCTGCACTCCCCGCATGCAGTGCAACGGGTGTAATCGATCTCCAACAGCTCCCCGTTGCGCGCGAGGGCGTCTTCGGGACAGACCGCGTCGCACACCTTCGAGCCGATGCATCTGACCTGATGCCAAACGAGCTGCTCCTTGGCGCTCACGGCCTCGGGGTTGTGACACCAGCGGCAGTTCAAGCTGCATCCCTTCATGAACACCGTGGTGCGCAGACCGGGGCCGTCTTCGGTCGACATGCGTTGGATGTTGAGCACCACAGCCGAACGGTTCGAGGCTTCGACTTGACGAAGAATGCCTGAACCCTCGACTTGAGGAGCCTGGTCGGCGCCCGAGGTGAGCGAGTCTGCCATCGTCATCAGTACCGGTTGTGGCTCTCGCGCGCGATGAGCTCGTCCTGTAGCTCGCGGCCGATGCTCGTGAAGTAAGCGTTGTAGCCGGTAACGCGCACGAGAAGATGCCGATAGTTCTGCGGATGCTTCTGCGCGTCCTTGAGCATCTCGACATCGACCATGTTGATCTGCAGAGCGGTTCCACCGTTTCGGCAGTAGCCACGCAGGAAGCCCTTGAACTTGAGCCGGTGCTCGTCGTCGCGTAGCAGGGACGGACTGAACGTCATCGTGTGACTGGCACCGTTCGGCAACGAGTTCAGGTAGTCTTCCCAATCGCCGTGGTCGACCGAGGTTCCACCCAACGCGTTGCCCGCCGAGTTGGCATTGGCCGTGGGGCCGTTGATGTCGGCGCCGTTGGAAGGACAGATGGCATTCGACAGGAACTGACCCTTGGGGCGGCCGTCGGCGCTCGCGGCCATCACGTAGCCGTCGCCCACCCAGTAGTTCCAGCTCAGCATGCCCGGCCTGAAGCGCCGCTTGGTCGATACTGTCTCGTGCTTCCAGGTCTCGGAGGTCCACAGATCCATGACCTGGCGGGCCATCTCGTCGGCGGCAGCGTCGTCGCGCCCGTACTTGGGCGCTCGGAACTTGGCCCAAGCCTGCAAGGTCTCGTGACCCTTCCAGTTGTCCTTGAGCGCGGCGATCAGCTCGGCCATCGAAACCCTCTTCTCGTCGAAGACGAGGTACTTGATGGCAAGCAGCGAATCCACGGTGGTCGCGAAGGTCACCGCCTCGATGGTCGTGAAGTTCAGCTCCGCTCCGCCCTGGGTGATGTCGAGGCCCTGCTCGGCACATCCGCCGACCATGCAGGAGAGATACGGCGTGGGCGAGAAGCGCGCTCGAATCGACTCGCTCTTCTCGTATAGATCGACACACCTAGAGATGATGTAGCGAGTCTGCTCGACGTACGCGTGCCAGAAGTCCTCCCACGCGACGAATGTCGTCGCATCGCCGGTGCGCGGGCCGTCCTGGTTCAACGGCGCCGCGGCTTCGGTAATCGGGTCGATAGCCGGCTGCAGGTCCTTGCCACCGGTCAGCGCCAACTCCACGGCCTTCAGCAGGTTGAGGTTGCTGTCGACCGTGCCCGAGCGGTCGTTACCGACCATCGTGTTCTCGAGGCAGCCCACCGATGCGTACTCGTGAACGTTCTCGGCGTTGATGAGGTGCTCGCAGCCGGCTTCCTTGGCCTGGCGCAGCAGGCCGGCCATGGAGCGCTCGTCGAAGTTGAGCAGGAACGGCGCGCCTTGGCTGGCCACGATCATGTCGACGACCTTGTCCAAGAGCTCATCGGGCGTGTTGCGGTGCAGGCGCACGTTGGGCTTGGGCTCCAAGATCGGGCTCATCTCGTCGATGACCTCGAGGAACGCGTAGGTGAGATCGTTGGTCATGTCCTTGCCGCCCGCGCCCATCCCCGACAGGCTCATGAGCTGACCGAAGCCGGCGGTGATGCCCTGGTTGGCGCCGACCCGCATCATCGCGTCGTAGGCTGTATTGGCATGAACCCAGAAGCACTTGAGAATCTCCTTGCCGAACTCTCGCTCCATTCCCTGCTCTAGCGACCGGGTCCAATATGGATAGAGGTACTGGTCGACACGGCCGAAGCTCACGCCCGGGCCCGGATAGTTCTCGTCGCTCATGATCAGCATGTGGTTGATCCACAGAGCCTGCAGAGCCTCCCAGAAGGTCGTGGCCGGCTCCCATGGCACGCGCTCGAGGTTGCGCGCCATGTGCTCCAGCTCGGCCTTGCGCACCGCATCGCTCTCTTGGACTGCTAGCGCCGTGCAAAGGGCGGCGTACTGGGCGGCAAGGTCACGCGCCGTCGTCGCCGCCGTCATCATCGCTCTGAGCTGTCCGCCCTTGGCGCTGCGGCGCTCTTTCGCCGACAGCTTCCCGTAGCTCGACTGCAGGTCCTCGTGGACGCCCCTCCATCCCTGCCTCAGGACGCGCGCGTGGTCGGGAATCAGATGACCGCTCGTGGCACCGGCGTTGCCGTAGCCGTGGTCGTGGAACCACTTCACCGCCGCCCTGGAGCCGCGCGGCCCGCTCACGAGGCGGTCGCGTGCCTTGGCTTCTTCCTTGTTCCAGCAGCGAGAGGCGAGAATGTTGAAGCGAGCGCCGGCGATCAGGTCGCCGGGCAGAATCTCCCGCGGCAGGTACTCGACCATCACTTCGCGAATGAACCACGCGCGCCGCTCCGGCAGGCTCCAGCTCCAGAACTCTGCCGGCAGCTTCACGGCTTGGGCCGCTTGCAGCGTCGACGTTCGGAAGACCTGGAAGAAAGCAAACGTCTCGGGGACGATGTAGTAGCCGATCTCGTCGTAGACCACGTCCCACGGCGTGCCCGTCGTCCAACACGAGAACTCGTTGTTCCAGGCGCGCTCGACGCCCTTGAAGTAGTAGTCGCGCAGCCACTGAATTCGCGGCGACAGTCCATACGGCTTCTTGACTTCGTAGCTGCCGCAGTCGACCTGCGCGGCGCTCTGCGTTGCCATTGGCTCTCCTACCTCCCGGCGGCGGCCGTTGCCCCCGCTATCGCGCGCTGCTCTGCCTGCGCCTCGACATCTTGAATGACTTCGCGCCCGTGGTCCAGAAGCTTGCCCATCACGGCTGCCGCAGCCTCTTCGTCGCGCCCCTCCACCGCCGCGAGAAGCTGCTTGTGGAGGCCGAACACGATCTCGACCACCGAGCGCCGTGCGAAGAACTGGCGCGTAAGATTCTTCGCGGCCGGCTCGAACGACTTCATCAGCATTGGATACATCGGGTTGGCCGAGGCCAGCGCGACGCGGTGATGAAAATCGAAGTCGAGTGCGACCACGGCCTCGACGTCATCGCCGTCGACTCGATCTTCGGCGGCGGCGATCTCGCGCAGCTCGGCCAGGTCGTCGTCGGTGCGCTCACGCGCCGCAAGCCGCGCGCTCTCGGATTCGACCAGCCGGCGTAGATCCAGCAGTCCAGCCAGAAGCGCGGGATCGAGAGCGCCTTGACCGTAACCCACCAGAGAACTCAAGAGTGCCAGCGAGCCTTGCCTGCGGTAGTCGTTGACCACCGTGCCCACGCGCGGCGTCATCGTCACCAGCCCTCTCGCCGCCAGCTCGACAAGGCCCTCATGAACGACCGGCCTGCTAACCCCGAGCTGCTGCGCCAGCACCCTCTCGGGCGGCAGCTTCTCGCCGATCGGGAGCTGACCTGAGAGAATCAGCTCCTCGAGCCGCTGGATGAAGACCGCCTTGAGACTCGGTGAGCTGATCGGTTCTAGCGCGGCAATCATGGCCTGATATCCGTCCCGTCGCTCTGTGGCTGCCTGCGCTAGCAGTCGCTCGGCGCCTCCGGCAGCGTGGCCTGTGGCCTGCCCTGCGGCCCTGACAGCGGCTGGTGGTATGACCACCTGCCATTCGGCCCATACCCTACACCCCCGCCGCAGCCCTGGCAAGCGGTTTCGGCGATCGGTCGTTGCACGGCTCGAAGATGACTTCGGGCTCCCCCCACCCGAGGATCACGCCTCTCGGTCGCTGTCGGACATCCCGAGACGGGCCAGCGTCTTCAGAACCCTGCACGCGAGCCGCACCTCCTCGCGTTGGCCGGCCAAGGTGCGACTCCTCACCCTGCGGCTACTGGATGTCGCGTGGGCACGAGCCGATGCGAACAGCACGCACGTGGGCGGCGCCCGTCTTGAGGTTGAAGTTCAAGCCGCAGTTGCTGAAGTCCCCGTCCCACGCGTCGCTCGGCCAACCGTCGAGCGTGGATGCCGACCAGTAGTTCGCCAATGATGTGGCACCAAAGATCGCATTGATGCACGGATTGGGGCTACCGGTACCCGTGTCCCTGACCCCGCGCAGCTCTGCGATGTTTGGCAGACGCCAATCGCACTGTCCTGCGAAGCAACCCGTAATACCGTGCGAGGTCGACGCCTCACCCCCTACCGGGTCGTTCAGCTTGGACAGGAAGTCCGTGAACGCGCCGCCGTCCGGATCGGTCGCAGTGTCCGACCACTCGTACAGGTTGTTGACTATGTGCGGATCCGGGCAGCCCACCGCCTCGCAGTCGATGGCGCTGCCCACCGTCCCGGTCTTCTTCTCCCACTGCAGGCCCGTCCAGTGGTCAGCCACGGTACCGTCGCCGCAGTCCTCGAAACGTGGCGCACTCGGGTCGCGTACGAGTTCGTTCGCCTGCTGTGCGATCAACGCCCACGGCACCGCGGCGATGACCTGGCGCGGCGTCAGCACCTCGGCGCCCACCAGGACTTCTAGCCAGCGCTCCATTCCCGCGAAGAGCGACGCATCGAAGGTCCCCGACGGACTGGTGCCCAGGCCCAGCTGTACGGAGAAGCCTCCGGTTGCATCGAGCGCCACGGCGAGGTGCTGCTCGCTGTAGAGCTGGGTGGGGCCCGTATTCGTTTGGAAGACCCGAAGCTCCAGATTCACGGGTCCGGTGAGAGGATCACCCAGGCTATCCACGAGACGACCCGTGAACGTCATGTCCTGGGGGACCTCCGCGAGCGCGGGCGCCGCCATGAGCGTCAGGGCGAGGAGCGCGAGCCGGGGCGAGCGGAATCGGCGGGCAAACCTTGTCATGTCATTGTCCGTTTCGCAGTCACAGGACTGGCACGGCCGGGCGAGCTGCAGCCGCTGCTGTAGGAACGCGGAGTCTCCGCCGCCTCGCGAGAGACGCCAGGAGCCCGACTCCGGAACCCAGCTGCCAAAGACCGCCGGGTTCGGGGACGAAGACAGGCGGACCGACTCGACCCAGCCGCGCGTCTTCGAGCCGCACAGTGCCCGTGCCGTTCTGGAGGACTGACGAGCCACCGGCGACGAGCTCGGCGTCGCGCAGCTCGATCCCCGAAGCAGTCCCAGCTGCCAGCAGGGCCACCAGCCCCACGATCGCAATCAGAGTTCGCACTACATCTCCCCTCCCGGGGTAACGGCATTGTCCCATGCGGCATGCGCGTAGGGCAAGAATACGTAGAGCAAGAGTCGCCAGGGCGCTGGGGCACGGCCTCTCTCTTCACAGTGTCGAGCAATCCGCCTTCCGCCGCCGCCCGGAGTAGTGGAGCCGGATGAGATTCTGCAAGCAGATGCTGTCGAAAGTATCAGGCAAGACGAATGGCTGGAGTTGACCCGCCTTCGCGGATACCTCACCGCTTCCGGAGGAGGAGTCCGAAGACATCTTCGAGCCGCGCGACAACGCCATCGCCCTGCACAATCTATTACACATTCTAGTTACTTCACCGACTTCAGCATGGTCTTGGCCCAAGCACGCATACAGTCCCTCCAGCAGAGATACTGCCGCTCCGCAGTCGATACGCCATCACCGCTCACAAACCCCCCAGTCTCCACCAAGCCTATACCCGCCTCCGTGCTGCGCCCTCTTGCGCACATTGCTCCGCTTCCTTCCAGTCACGCACTGCGATCTTCCCTACCAACTCGATGCACAGACACCCTACCAAGCGCGGAATCGATCTACGCCGTGCACCTCTCGATCGTGTGTCTACACCCATTCACGTAAGCAATCGCAATGTCGCGAAGCCCCGTCATTCACCCTCATGAGAGTGAGCGTCGCAGACTACTTCAGTTGCATCCTCTTTCGTCGATCAGTAGTGCACGCCCAAGATCGGGGGACCATGGACATGTTTAGCCGAATCGCACTCTGCGTGACATTGACAGCCTTCCTTGCCTGCGCCGATGGAGGAGACGACGCCGCTTCCAGCGGCGGCGACGGCAGCGTCACGCTCAGTGGTCAAGCTCTCGCGGGTGCCAGCGATGTCGCACAAGTGGCGACTACGATGGATCGCATCAAGGCTCGGCTGGCCAAGCTGAGTCCGATCACACGTGCCTTTGCGGCCATCGACACCGGAGCTACGGCCAATGAGGTACTGCCCGGTGCAGAGGTGGAGCTCTACAAGGTCTTTGCCGATGGGTCCACGCCTCCTGAGGAAGTTGATATTGGCCAGGTAACAACTGACAGCGAGGGGAACTTCGAGATTGCCGATATCTCACCGCCCACTGACAGCGACGACTTCTATTACGAGGTGCATGTCACCAAGGGTGATCTCGAGATCCTCTCGCCGACCGCTGCGCAAGCAGACGCCACCGTCAACGTCTCCCCAGAAACGGATCTCGCAGCAGCGATACTGTCCGACGTCGTCGACGTGCTCGGTGTCGACAACCCACCTCTGCCTCCGACCGAGATCATTGAAGCCACGCGGGAGCTGGTGGTCCAGAACGCAGCCGACTTGGCGGACGCCGGAGCCATTGAAATACCGTCTCTCGTGGGGACGAGCGCCGACGACAACTTGCTGGCGACAGCCAACGGCCTTGCGTCGAATGGCGGCAGCGCCGAGAAGCTCTTCCTGGCTGCTGCCTTCGAGAGCGAGTTCGAGGCTTTGACCGAGGAGACAGAACTCACCGATGCACAAGCAGCGGGATTCATCAAGCGAGTCATTCGCGAGGGTTGCGACCAGGGCAGCGGCGACTACATGCCTCAGGGTGTGGCGGATGCGCTGGGCACCTTCTTCAACGAAGGAGGAACAGTCACACCTGCCGAGATTGTCTCTGCGTACAACAACAATTTCTCCGGTTCCAGTGTGGTGCTGGCCGATGCCGTAGCCGAGTTTGCCGCTGTACTCGAGAGCATTGAGGCCGATCTAGCCGCAAGTGCCGCTACGGCCGGAACGATCTCGCAAGAAGAACAGATCGTGCTCCTGGTCCGTCATGATCTAGAGTCCGACAGCTTCGCCAGCGACACCGAACTCGTCGCAGATCAAGCCGGCGCCTTCATCCAGTTTCTGTCGAGCCAGCTGTGCGATTTCGACAACGGACTTGATATCTACGGCTTGGTCGCGGAGCTCCTCGCGGACAGCGGCCTCGCGACAGCACGCATCTCCGATGCGCAGGTGTACCACAACAGCGGCTTCGGGTGCGACGAGGGCTCCGGGGAGGGTCACTTCTACGCAGAGGTTCAAGTCTACACAGCGGGCAAGACAGTCAGTAGCGTCACCATCTCCTCGTCGGACAGCAGCGCGTTGGGTGGCGACGGGGTCGAGACGCTTACCGAGGAATTCGTTGGGGTATATCGCAGCAATACCAACGGCGTTTGTGTGGCCCTGGGAACGGATGTCGACTACACGGTGACGGCTGCCTTCTCCGACACCAGCGAGGCCTCTTTGAACGTCGACCGCAATCACCCTCGCATTCCTGAGGCGGCGAGCTCAGTCTTCGTCGATGGCGCGTTCATAGCGGGCTCCGACTCCGGAAGCTCCCCAACGGTCGTCGATTCGACTCGGCCGCTCTATCAATGGACCTCGCCCGCGGACATGTTGACCAATATCATCAACGATGCATCGAACACTGGCATCGCAAGCGATCTCTCGGCGAGCACCTTGCAAGCAAAGTACACCTACGAGTTCTCTCATGTCGACACTTCCGCGGCACAGGTTTCGCCTGCGGGTGAATGCGACCAGGTGTCTTCGGGCCGCTTGTACTCAGTTGACAGCTTCATGCCAACGGTCGATTGTGATCTATCAACCTGTGCGACGGCATCGGGTATCGCCGAGGAAGACATCCAGTGCCGGATGAACATCCAGTCCTATCTCGTTGACGAGAACGACAACATTCTGGGACAGGCCGCCGGGCACTTCCGCTTCTTCTGCGTCGATGCGGACACCGATGGCAGTTGCCCATGAGTGGAGGCACCGGATCAGGACTACGGGCCCATCTCATGAATCCCGGCCGACCCAGGAGCTCGTCTGGGCGCAGGGCCCCATCGCCCCGCCCTTCTCCACCTCGATACTGGGTACCATCGCTGAAATGGGGTCTTGATTCGCGCAGCCCCCCCCCGCGGAGGTAGCTGCTCTACTCCGTCAGACGCCCCGCCTTCGCAACGCCAGGCCCAGCAGACCTGTTGCCAGTAGCACGGCCGTGCCGGGCTCGGGGACAACGCTCTCGACGCGCAGTGATCCGCTCGTGGAGCCGCCTGCAATCTGCTGCATGGTGATCGAGCGTGCGCCCGCCCCGAGGTTGAAGAAGCCCTTGCTCGTGTTCGGATCGGCAAAGCAGTTGGTTACATTGCCTTCGCAGCTACCCCCTCCCAGCGGTGCGACACTGGTGGCTCCGAGGTAGCTGGCGCCATCGTAGACATCCCACCGCTCACCGTAGACGTACCGGTCGGTTATCGTGAGCACCACGCCGCCGGCCGGCGCGGTGAAGGTCCAGGGACCTCCTGTCTCGCCGGAGTCGAATGTGAAGGAGACCCACCCGCCGTCCACGGTAATGGGAATCGCCTGCGCCGACGCCGGCCCCAGCAGCAATCCACCCAGCATCAGCCCCACAATCGCAACCCTCGAACTCGCCCGCATCATCTGCTTCCTCTCATTCCTCGACCACGTGAGAACCGCATCTCAAGCGAAGTGGTCCGCCGGGACACTTTGTGGCAAGGAACTGTGAGAGAGAGGCTCTTCCGATTCGCCGAGGCCGCTGAATCGCCCCGGGATCTCGGGAGGCGCGCCAGACTATCCCGAAGAGCCGGAGCGGTTCCTAGGCCGGAGCACTCTCGGTCATCAGCCGGTAGACCCGGCCGTGCGCGCCGTCGAGCAGCGCGCCCTCGAGCAAGCCGTTGGAATCGCACGCAATGCCCGCCTCGAGCAGCCGCTCAAATGCCTTGATGAAGCGTTCGGTGTGAGCGTGCCGTATCTCGCTCCCGTGAAACAACTCGGCGGCGTCGACCTCGTCCGCAAAGCAACGCCGGATGGCATCCATTGGAAAGGCCGCGACCTCGCCTTGCGTGCTGCGTCGCCACAAGGCCATGGTTTCTTCCGAAGTGTTCGAATAGGACGTGATGATCCAACCTACGATCATCGAAAGCTGCTCTCCCACCAGAGCGTTGGAGCGCAGGAAGGTGTCTTGACGCGAGTGCAGTTCGTCTGCAGCGATCGCGCGGGCCTGCACTTCCGCTTGCTCGACGGAGCGGCGCATCTGTTCGAGTTGCAGCTGTATGGTGTGCGTGTTCTCGCGCAGCTGTTGCTGTTGAAGGAAGAAGCCGACCACAAGCCACAGGAATGCGAGCGGGGCGAACGCGCCCTCGAGGAAGCTCCCGAGTGCGGGGGCTTGTTGCCTGACGAAGCCGGTCCAGCCTACGACCTCCGAGATATAGATGAACCCCAGCAACAGCCAGCCTACCGTGACCCCAAGGCTGAACCGCAGACGCCAGTCCGGCCCATGCCCGCTCATTTCGATTGTGTGCGACATCGCTCACTCCCTTTCTCCCGCGCGCTTGCACGATGCAGTGCGCAATGAATCGAGGGACGAATAGCACGCTTGGAGCTTTCAAAATGGAGCGCGGGGGGACCCGCCGACCGCGATACCGGGGCCTCCCGCCGAATGAGGGGTGTTCTTCCTCCCACCCTCTCCAACGCCGCGACAGTGCCCTCGCCTTCCCTCTTGGGATCGACCGGGCCGGCCCTCCCGGACTGGGCGACCGGGAATCGCGCGCGCCGCTCTCCCCGAGTATGATGCAGGCCCAGTTGCTGCGCTGCAATCGAGGCGTAAAGGAGAATCTGCGATGTTCAACGGACTGTTTCACATCCGCGAGCCCAAGAATGAGCCGGTGAAGAGCCACGCGCCCGGAACCCCGGAGCGCACGGAATTGAAGGCCGAACTCCAGAGGATGCTGAACAGCCCGGTCGAGGTCCCCTGCATCATTGCGGGCGAGGAGGTCCGCACCGGCGACCTGGTGGATCTGGTCCAGCCCCACGATCTCAGCAATCCGCTCGGCCGCTATCACCGCGCGAGCACGAAAGAGGCCGAGCTGGCGATCGATGCGGCCAACGAAGCCAAGATCGCCTGGAGCGAGATGGATTGGTCGTCCCGGGCTACGGTGATACTCAAGGCCGCCGAGCTGCTGGCCGGCAAGTACCGGCACACCATCAACGCCGCAACCATGCTGAACATGAGCAAGACCTGTCACCAGGCCGAGATCGACGCCGCCTGCGAGCTGATCGACTTCTGGCGCTTCAACACCTACTTCATGACCCAGGTGTACGACGACCAGCCGATCTCCACCCAGGAGGTGCTCAACTACATGGAGCACCGCCCGCTGGAGGGATTCGTATTCGCGATCTCTCCCTTCAACTTCGCCTCGATCGCGGGCAACCTGCCCACCGCTCCTGCCTTGATGGGCAACGCCGTCGTCTGGAAGCCGTCCTCGACTGGGGTGCTCCCCGCCTACTACATCATGAAGGTGCTGAAGGAGGCGGGATTGCCCGATGGCGTGATCAACCTGGTCCCCGGACCCGGACCCGCGATCGGCCCGCCCGTGCTCAACCACACCGACCTGGGCGGCGTGCACTTCACCGGCTCGACCCACGTGTTCTCCACCATCTGGCTGACGATCGGATCGGATATCCGCAAGTACCAGTCCTATCCCCGTATCGTGGGCGAGACCGGAGGCAAGGATTTTATCTTCGCGCACGAGTCGGCCGACGTGGACATCCTGGCCACCGGCCTGGTGCGCGGGGCCTTCGAGTACCAGGGGCAGAAGTGCTCGGCGGCCAGCCGCGGCTACATTCCGGACAACCTCTGGCCGCAGCTCAAGCAGCGTCTGCTGGATGAGGTCGCCATGATCCGCGTGGGCGACGTCTGCGACTTCCGGAACTTCATGAACGCGGTGATCGACGCCGCCGCCTTCAAGTCCATCACCGGGTACATCGATTTCGCCAAGGAGGATCCCAACATGGAGATCCTCTGCGGCGGCAGCTACGACGACAGCGAGGGCTACTTCGTCCAGCCGACGGTGGTGGTGTCGAGCGATCCTCGCTCCAAGCTGATGTGCGAGGAGATCTTCGGGCCGGTCCTGACGCTGCACGTCTACCCGCAAGGCAAGTTCGAGGAGACCATGGAGCTGTGCAACACCACCAGCCCCTACGCGCTGACGGGCGCGATCTTCGCCCAGGACCGCTTCGCCATCGTGCAGGCCACTCGGGCGCTCCGCAACGCTGCCGGCAACTTCTACATCAACGACAAGCCCACCGGCGCGGTGGTGGGGCAGCAGCCCTTCGGCGGCTCGCGAGCATCGGGAACCAACGACAAGGCGGGAACCTGGATCAACCTGGAGCGCTGGGTCTCGCCGCGCACCATCAAGGAGACTTACGTGCCGCCCACCGACTTCCGCTACCCCTTCATGGGAGAGCGGTGAAGGATCCTGCGCCCGAGCGGATGATCCTTACGATCGACGATCTTCCAGGATCATATCCGCGCATTTGTCGGCGATCACGATACAAGCTGCGTTGGTGTTGCCGGAGAGAATGGTGGGCATCACGGAGGCATCCGCAATCCGGAGCCCCGACACTCCGCGTACCCGCAATCGGTCATCCACCACCGCCATGCCGTCGTTCCCCATCTTGCAGGTACCTACCGGGTGATAGACCGAAACCGCTTCTCGGCGGATGTAATCCAGGATCTCTTCGTCACTCTGGACGTTGTCTCCTGGGAGCAGCTCGCTCGTACGGTGCTTTTCCAGTACTGGTGACGCAAAGATGGCTCGCGTCTTCTTTACACCGGCTATGAGGTGCTGACGATCGTTCTCGCTGCTCAGGTAGTTCGCGCAGATGGCCGGGTGTTGAGTCGGGTCGTCCGATTGGATATGCACGGAACCTCGACTGCTGGGGCGAAGATAGCAGACGGTTGCGGTCGTCCCGGGAACGGTCACCATCGTTCCCTTGTCATTGTACTCGCCTGCTGCGGGGGCGAAGTGGATCTGTGCATCCGGGCGTTCCACCTGCGGGTCGGTCCTGAAGAACGCGCCCACCTGCGCAGAGGGAAAAGCGAGCATCCCCCGGCGTGCGAAGATGTACTGCAGCAGGTTTTCGAGAAAACGCAGTGGCTTGACTTCTTCATAGTAGGTGTTGATACCCTTCAGACCCTGACAAATGTTGACCGTCAGGTGGTCTTGCAGGTTCTCGCCAACGCCGGGCAAATGCTGCTTCACGGCAACGCCGCCACTCGCGAGCCGCGCCTGATCTCCAATACCGGACAACTCCAGGAGCTGCGGAGAATTGATCGCACCTCCGCAGAGAATCACTTCGCCCTTGCAGCGCGCGGTGACGGACCCGCCCCCGCGCCGGGTGTGGCGATAGCTGACGCCCACGGCACGGTCATCTTCGAAGAGAACTCGTGTCGTCAGTGCATGGGTTTGCACTGTGAGATTTGTGCGTTTCCGAATCGGCTTCAGGTAGGCGACCGCCGTGCTTTGCCGTCTCCCCCTCTTGATGTTGACCTGGAAATAGCCGACGCCGTCTTCCGTCGCGCCGTTGAAGTCCTCGTTGAATGCGAGGCCTTCGTCGATGGCCGCCTTCACGAATAGGGCCGACATGTCGAATTGGCAGGGCACTTCATCCACCCATAGCGGACCCCCCACGCCACGATATCGATTGCTGCCCTTGGCGTTGTGCTCATGGTGCTTGAAGTAGGGCAGCAACTCATCATAGGACCAACCTCGGTTACCGAGGGATGCCCAATGGTCGAAGTCCTCACGCTGACCGCGGATATGGACCATGCCATTGATGGAGCTGCAACCACCCAGGACCCTCCCCCGCGGCCAGTCGATTCGCCGATTCTGAAGCTCGGGCTCTGGCTCGGTCTGGTAGCACCAGTTGATGTCTTTGTGTTTCATGAGAAACGCAAAGCCGAGCGGGATGTGGATCATCGGATGGCTGTCCCTGCCACCCGCCTCCAGTAGCAGGACACGGTTGGTGGATTCTCGTGACAGCTGATAGGCCAATGCGCAACCGGCAGTTCCAGCCCCTACAACAATGTGATCGTATGTATCGTCCAATCGGACTTCGCCTCCACTCCTGCGCTTGCTTCTACCTTCGCAGCCACTCTGGTTCGCGCTTCTCCCGCATATTCAATAACTCGCTTCGTTCGCCTGTCTTCTCGCTGAGACCTGGTCACTCAGATCCCCTTGGCCATCATCTGCCCTGACCATGCCAGAATCGTCCGGTGGACCTGTGATTCTACACGCCGGGACCGGCTGTCGACGTACTCGACATGCCCCAGGCCAGGGCGCGGAGCCAGCTAGAGAACGCGCCTCTAGCCTAAGTAACTGGCAGCACGAAGCAAACAACGCGACCCCGGCGCGATTCGCGCATTCTAGCTGGTCCGATTCGAGGGAGGCAGCAGTGCTCACCGGCCGGGCGCGGGTGAGTCACTCTCGAGATGTTGCCGCCGGAGTGCCGCTATCACGCGGGGGGCTAGCGCCTCAGCGATCCGCAGCGTTCCCGCGCGCCGCGTGTGCCCGAGCTCGTCGGAGAAGTGGTCTCTGGGTAGCAGTTGGTGCAGGTCCACGAACTCACCGCCACGCGCTTCGGTCACGCGTTGCAGGACTTCGAGCCGGGCCGTAAACCGCGCCGGGTCGTAGAATCCCTCGCTCGCGAGTCGGGCGACGGGGATTGGGCTCACCACGACAACCACGGCAGCGCCGCGACGTCGGGCCAGCTCGATCGTCGCCGCCATCATACGCACCACGGGGTGCTGCTCGTAGAGCGGCGTGTCGTAGCGGCGAAAGGCGGCGTAACGCAAGGCGGGATCGTCCACGTCGAGCTGCGGTTCGGCGGGCACGAGCCAGCGCCAGCCCTGCGCCGCCTGCAGCGCGGCGCGCAGCCCGATATGGAGCTCGAGCGCCCGCTCGCCCCATGGATATCGCAGCGAGCGGGAGGCGATCAGCTCGGGAAGCGTAATGCCGCGCTCGTGCAGCGGCAACAGCGCGGCGCGTGGGAGCTCCGCCGTGGGCACCATGGATACGAGGTCCGTCATGCCGAAGACGCCGGCGCGTCCGAACATGCGGAGATGTGCGACGAGGACGATGACTGCAGGCTCGAGCTCGAGCACCTCGCCCAAGCTGAAGTAGTGGTGGTAGAAGTCGAAGCCGGGATAGCGGATCGCGCGGACGTCGGCCGTGTCGCGCAGGACCTTCGCGATGTGGTTCGGATAGGCGGAGGCGCCGTAGATCGTGGAATCACCCATGAACACGACGCCGGGTCGATCGGAGACCGGGCGCGCCAACGGAACGCGTACTGCCGCTCGGTATCGAGTGCGCTGTCGCCCGAGGCGGGTGGCGTCATCAGCGAGGGCAAAGAGGGAGGCCGTCAGCAGAGCTGTCGCGACACCCGAGAACGCCAGGCCGAGTATTGTGAGTCGTCTCATTCCTGCATGCATCCGGACTAGAACTGAAAGTAGATGAAGCGCCCCGTGTTCGGTGACGCCAGGTAAACGAGTGTGGCCAGCACTGCGTAAGCCGCTCCCTGAACGACGATGGGCCAGCGTGTGGTTCGCACGACCATGCTGCCGGCGCCACTCAGCCCATGAATCCCCGCCGCGATCAGGAGGAGTACCAGCGCCTGCACGGCGAGAGGCGTCGGCTCGAAGCCGATGTGGGCCATGCGCCCGAGCACGCTACCCGCTAGCTCGAGTGAGGGTGCGCGAAAGAGGATCCAACCCAGACAGATCAGGTGAAACGTCAGCAGCCGACGCAACCAGAGCGGAACCGCGATACGCCGGACCAGGCGCTCGCCCACCACGCGCTGAAGCACCAGCAGCGCGCCGTGGTAGGCCCCCCAGAGCACGAAGCCCACAGCTGCGCCGTGCCAGAGCCCGCCGAGCAGCATCGTGATCATCAGGTTCGCCTGCGTACGCGTCCGTGAGGTGCGGTTGCCGCCGAGGCTCACGTAGAGGTAGTCACGTAGCCAGGTCGAGAGCGTCATGTGCCAGCGGCGCCAGAAGTCGCGGGGGCTGGTCGCGAGGTAGGGCCGGTTGAAGTTCTCCGGCAGAGAGATCCCGAAGAGACGGCCGAGCCCGATCGCCATGTCACAGTAGCCCGAGAAGTCGAAATAGATCTGAAACGCATAGGCGTAGACCGCCAGCCAGACGTCACCACCCGAGTGCTCGAGAGGCGCGGCGAAGACGCTGTCCACGTATGCACCGAGGGTGTCGGCGAAGACCACCTTCTTCGTCAAGCCGCTCGCGATGCGGGCGAGCGCCATCTCGACGTCGGCTGCCGTGACCCGGCGGTCGGTCGCGAGCTGGGGGAGCAGGCCAGCTGCGCGTACGATCGGCCCCGCAACCAGCTGTGGGAAGAACGAGACGTAGAGCGCGAAGTCGAGCAGGCTGTGGCTCGCCCGTTGGCTGCCGCGGTAGACGTCGATCGTGTAGCTGAGCGTCTGGAAGGTGTAGAAGGAGATCCCGATCGGCAGCGCCAGCTCGAGCAGCGGGAGCGATCCGGGCTCGAGCTCGCGTCCGAAGACACGCAGGGCGCCATCTGCGAAGAAGGCCCCGTACTTGAAGAACCCGAGCAGTCCCAGGTTCGCGGCCAAGCTCACGCAGAGCAGCAGTCCGCGCGCACGGGCTGACAAGCTGCGCTCGAGCCGGAGGGCGACCGAGAAATCCAGCAGCGTCGAGAAGGCCAGCAGCGTGCCGAAATACGGATTCCACGACATGTAGAACGCATAGCTGGAGGTGAGCAGCAGGATCTTGCGAGCAGACTGGTGGCGAGCGGGGATCACCACATGATGGAGCACCAGCACGCCAACGACGAAGGGAAGGAAGATCAGGCTGTTGAATAGCATGCGCGTCTACGGGACCAGGGGCGGTGTTCAGTGAACGGCATCGGACAGCTGGAGGCCCACGACACCCACGATGATGAAGCCCATGCTGACTAGTCGGCCGCCCGTGACCGGCTCGGCGAGAAACAGCATCCCAATCGCGGCAACCAGGGTGGTTCCGAGGCCGGACCATATGGCATAGGCCACGCTGACGTCGACGTGCTTCAAGACGATCGCCAGCAGGACGAACGACAGTGGATAGAACAGGACGACGCCAATCGAGGGAGCGAGCCGCGAGAATCCATCAGAGAGCTTGAGACAGGTCGTGCCACCGACCTCTGCTGTGATCGCAGCAACCAGGAGGAGCCAGCTTTGCATCATCGTCTCCGTTCGCGTAGACCGGTCAAAGGGGCCAGAGTAGGTCGTCGGCGGCGGCAGCGTAAGCCTGGCGGCGGGCGGTACCCTCTTCCGCGCGGGTCGTGTAGAAGGGGATCGAAGACACGCTTGAGCGCCTCCGGCTCAATCCAGGGTCCACACACAGGGGCAGGTCAAGCCACGCGAAGGCTATCTTCAGTACCGCATCTCGATGAGCCCGTCCGTCGTTGTGACCCCGTGTATCCTCTACTCCTCCTGAGAGGGACTCCATGGCACTCCACCAAGACCTCATCGCGGAAATCCAAAAAGCCCCCGGTGGGCCCAAGATCGGGGCGCTGTTCGACTTTGACGGCACGCTGATATCCGGCTATTCCGCCGTGACCTTCGTGCAGGCGCAGGTCAGGCGGGGTGATTTGTCCGTGGCGGATTTCCTGGAACTGCTGGGGGCTGCGACCAGCTTCGGTCTGGGCAGTATGGGCTTTTCAGCACTGATGGTGGCCACGTCCCAGTTCCTGCGCGGCATCAGTGAAGACAGCTATATCGAGCTTGGCGAGGCGCTGTTCCAGACGCGCATTGCTCGGCTGGTCTACCCGGAGTCTCGGGCGCTCGTGCAGGCGCATCTGCGCAGGGGCCACACGGTGGCGATGGTTTCTTCCGCCACCCCCTATCAGGTTGAACCCGCCGCCCGTGATCTGGGGATCGAGCATGTGCTCTGCACGCACCTAGAGGTGAAGGACGGAGTGCTCACCGGCGGGGTCGTTCGTCCCACCTGCTTTGGCCCCGGCAAGGTCGTGGCCGCAGAAAGACTGGCGGACAAACTGGGAGTCGACCTGGAACAGAGTTACTTCTACTCGGACAGCGACGATGACATTGAGTTGCTCGAACGCGTCGGTCACGCTCGACCGCTGAACCCCAACCGCGAACTCACCGCAATTGCCGAGCGACGCGGCTGGCCCATTCGCCGTTTCGCCAGCCGCGGGCGGCCGGGAGTTGTGGACTGGGCTCGCTCCATCGCCGCCACGGGCAGCCTGGTGACCTCTTTTCTTGCTGGTCTCCCGATCTGGGCGCTGACGGGCTCTAGACGCAAGGCTCAGAACTTCTCCTTTTCGGTGTTTGCCGACACGGCGAGTGCGCTGATCGGTCTCGACCTGAACATCAAGGGCGAAGAACACCTTTGGGAACAGCGTCCGGCGGTGTTCGTCTTCAACCATCAGAGCAAGGCCGATATCGTCATTGCCGCCCGCCTGCTGCGCCGGGACATCGCCGGTGTGGGGAAGAAGGAGATCGGCAATCTCCCGATCCTCGGCCGGGTGCTGGAATTTGGTGGGGTCGTGTTGATCGACCGCCAGAATGCAGCCGGTGCGATCAAAGCCATGACGCCGCTGGTGGACGTGATGCGCAAGGAGGGCAAATCCGTCTGCCTTGCGCCCGAAGGCACACGTACGGTGTCACCCAGGCTGGCTCCGTTCAAGAAGGGCGCCTTCCACCTCGCCATCCAGGCGGGTGTGCCCATCGTGCCGATCGTCATCCACAACGCGCTCGATGTCGCACCGAAGGGGAGTTTCGTCTTCCGCCCTGCCACCGTCGAGGTGGAAGTACTGCCTCCGGTCGATACAGGAGACTGGAGCGCCGAGAGCATCAACGACCACGTGGCCGAGGTGCGAGGGATGTTTCTGGACGTGCTGGGCCAGGATGCCGAGTGAGGAGGTTCGAAGATGGATACCCACCAGAACGAGCGCCGACAGGGCGCTGGCAAGCGACGCGACACCCCGCTCGACTGGGCCCGATCGCGGCAGATGAACGGTATCGAGACGCTGATGTGGCGGGCAGAGGCGGACCCGCGCATGCGGTCCACGATCTGCTCCCTCGCGCTCCTTGATCGCACGCCAGATTGGGAACGCTTTGTCGCCGCCTGCGACTGGGGCTCGCGGATGGCGCCGCGCTTCCGACAGAAAGTCGTAGAGCCAGCGTTCGGGCTGGGGACGCCGTGTTGGGTGAACGATCCCCATTTCGACTTGCACTACCACGTCCGGCGCATTCGGCTCAGCGAGAGCGCCGGGTGGCGGGAACTGTTCGAAACCGCAGAGCAGGTGGCGATGACGCCCTTCGATCGCGCGCGTTCGCCCTGGGAGGCGGTGCTGATCGACGGCATGCCCGACGGTCATTCCGCGCTGCTGGTCAAGTTGCATCATTCGACAACGGACGGGATGGGGGGCTTCCAGCTCTTCGCGAAGCTCCACTCGCGAACCCGGGAGCACGACCCGGACAAGCCCCAGCCTGACGCGCCGCCACCGGAGTGGATCAGCCCGACCGACCTGCTGGTGGAACAGATGAGCCGCGAAGCCCGGGCGGTCCCGGGTGACGCTCTCAAGAGCGCGGGGACGCTGGTCAGAGCGCTCGGTCAGCCCGGCAAGACGGTCCAGGACGCCCGCCGGTTCATGGAATCGCTGACGCGGGTCGCGGCTGATCCGGACGCTGAGGGCTCCCCCCTGCTTCGCGAGCGGAGTCTCTCGTGGCGTTTCCTGGCGCTCGATGTCCGATTCGAGGACCTGCGAAGCGCCGCAAGGCAGGCGGGAGGCACGCTGAACGACGCCTTTCTCGCTTCGCTACTCGGTGCCTTCCGCATCTACCACGCGAAGCTGGGCCAGGCGATCAAGACGATGCCAATCGCGATGCCAATCTCCGTGCGTCGTGACGACGACGACCAGGGCGGCAACAAGTTCGCCGGCGCCCGCTTCGCGGCGCCGGTCGGAGTTGCCGATCCGCTGGCGCGCATAGAGGCGGTGGGCAACATGGTACGCGCTGCCCGCAAGGAGCCCGCGATCAACGGCATGGCGTTCATTGCCCCTGTTCTCGCGCGTCTTCCAGCGCCGCTACTCGGCAGACTCGCTGGCGGCATCACGAAGACCAACGACCTGCAGGCGAGCAACGTGCCAGGCTTCCGCGAGGAGCTCTTCATCGCGGGCGCCCGTATCGAACGTATCTACGGCTTCGGCCCACTCCCCGGCTGTGCCACGATGATCACCCTAGTGACCCACCGCGACAGCTGCTGCATCGCCGCAAATGTCGACCGGGCCGCGGTCACCGATCCGGAGCTGTTCGGTCAGTGCCTAGAGGACGGGTTCGCGGAGGTACTCACCCTATGTGACGGCGCCGAGCCGCCGCTGCGGCGCAAGTAAGGACCCGCGAGACAATCACTCCGTCGCTTGGAGCGAGGCGTGGTGGTGCTCCTTGCTGCCCGTCACAACCCAATGTCAGACGCAGAAATCCCAACAATCCCCCTATCACGCGCGCCGCCAGAGCAGGACTTGCTTGGGTCGACTCATGAAGGTCCTCCGCGGGCACCTCGCCGAGGGTCCGCAGCTCGTTCCGATACTGTCGCAGATCGAATCGCGGGTGAACGGCCTCCCTGGCACTCGCCACCCCCTTCGTCGAACGCTGCTATTGTTCCAGTGCGCCATGGCAAACGTGGAAGAGACAGAAACGGTTCAGTTCTCATCGCTGGATTCGGGCGATACGGGCGAACGCGTGGCCTTCCTGATCGTGATTCGCGGGCCAGAACTCGGCCGGCGTTTTCCGCTCTCCACCCGGCGGGCGGTGCTCGGGCGCTCGGCAGAAGTCGAGATCTGCATTCCGGATCCGTCCCTTTCGCGTCGACATTGTGAGCTCAGCTGCGCGGTTGAGGGCGGGCAGTCGAGATTCGAGCTGCGCGACGTTGGTTCCACGAACGGCACCTTCGTCAACGGTGCGCGTGTGCATGAGCATGTGCTGGAGAATGGCGATCGGATCGGTGTTGGGGAAGTGGTTCTCAAGTTCAGCCTGCTCGACGCACTCGAGCAGAGCTTCCATCAGGAGGTTCGCCAGCGCATGCGCCGCGATCACCTCACGGGCCTGCTCAACCTGACGACCTTCTATGCGGAGCTCGACCGCGCATTGGCACAGTCGCGGCGCGATGGCGGGTCGATCGGGCTCTTGATGCTCGACGTCGACGGCCTCAAGCGGGTCAACGACACACACGGTCACTTGTTGGGCGCGGAGGTGGTGCGCCAGGTCGGGCGCTGCCTGCACGAGAACGTAGAGCCAGTTGGGGGTGTGTCGGCCCTGTACGGGGGCGATGAATTCATCGCGTACCTGCCCGGCAAGAGCGGGCGCGAGTCCGTGGAGGTCGCCGAGGCGGTGCGCTCGCAGGTCGAGGCGACCGAGATCGGTGACTCGCAGGGCGTCACCGTCCACGTGAGCGTCTGTATCGGGGTGGCGGAGTATGCGCGCGACGCTAAGGAGCGCAGCCTGCTGGTGAGCTACGCCGACGAAGCGCTCTATGCCGCCAAGCGATCGGGCCGGAATCGGGTGATCTCGTTCAGCCGCGCGCTGATCGGGGGATGAGTGCGAGGCGCTGGCTCGCCCGATCGATCCGGAGTGC
>JAJDAO010000103.1 GCA_029261835.1 Deltaproteobacteria bacterium
CGAATGTTCCCGGACGTCTCTGCAGCCTTCAGAATTCCAATGATCTGTTCTTCAGAGAACCGCGCTCGCTTCATCTCCACCCCCGTTGCCTCTGGTTGAGGCTAACTCAGGGGCTGGTACCAGAATCGCAGGGCTGCTCAAAGGGAGGGCCGATTGCCGGAGGAGAGACGTCCTTGCGAATCATCAGGACGTCTGGCCCCTTGGAGTAGAGGGGCATGCGGTGCCCAACGTATGTGCCGTCTCGGTTGGTGTCGAACCAGAAAGAGAGCCTCGGCAAGATGCGGCTGGCCACCCAGGATATGACACGCCCGACATCAGGCCCGTAGCGGACCTCGAGGATACTACTGTCGCCGAACTCTCTGGGAGGTCCACCGCGCAGAGCGATGAAGTCGTGGATGCGTGGCCCGTCTTGGCACACGAAGAGTTGGAAGTGTACTCGCTCGACTTCGCCGCGAGCCAGCGGGAGAAACAGAAGGTTCAGGGGTACGTTCGCAACACGGTCGTCCTCGGGCAGAGCGATGGTTACCGCGTCCTCCGTGGTTCCGCCGGCCGGCGTACAGCTCGCAATCCCCGACGTGTGATCGATGAAGAGAAGTCTCATCGCGCGCCCGTCGGCGTCGAATGACTGCGATCGCTCAGTAAGAATGCGCAGACGGGGAGAGTCATTCTCTCCGGTCGCCACCGTCTCGAGTTCGGCCCGAATGCGATTCTCAGCACCGTCTTTGATGGACATGGATACGCGCATCAAGAAGCGGCCGTTCTGCAAGGCTTGCAGCGAGAACTCAGAGTCTCCTACCGCCCGCCCCGTAGAATCAAAAGTAACTGCCGGCACATGACCAATGTCCGGCGGGTAGGGGAGAAGCAGGCTCGACTTCGAGTCAGCAACGCCGGACCACGACGTGATTCCGAATACAAGTAAGAGCATGTGTGCAGAGAACAGGCGCTGTGAGCGGCTGAGCATCTCTCGAGTCTAGCCCGGCTCATTCGCAAAAGTCCGGATGTGCCTCACATATCCCTGTTCTGACAACTCGCGAACGATCGTTTCTGAGCGAGCGTTCACGCGCCACCGGCTGCGTCGCTTCATGGCTCACGCTATCCTCGCCTTCATGAAGTCGGTCTGGACTCGCGACAGTGGAGCCGGAACCGAGGCGCATCTCGCTCGTTCCCCTGTCGCATCATTTCCCTGCGTGCACAAGATCTCGCTCCCCACTCCGTGGGAGGGAAGGTGCGTCGAGGCCTATCTGATCGACAGCCAGCCGCTCACGCTGATTGACGCCGGCGTCAAGACGCCGGAATCCAGAGCCGCTCTGAGCTCGGCTCTCGAAGCGCTTGGCCACGGCGTTGATGAAATCGAGCGCGTCGTGGTGTCGCACTACCACCGAGACCATGTGGGCCAGGTCCAGTCACTGCGCGACGCCGGCGTCTCGCTCGAGGTGTGGGCCCACGAGAATGCGGTGGCGATGGTCGAGAACTTCTCTGTAGAGAGAATCGAAGATCTCGACGGAACAGCCGCGCTCTTTCTTGAATTCGGCGCACCTGACGATCTGCTCGAACGCGTGAATGCACATCGCCGGGAGCATCAGCAGAACGAGCCGGTCCTGTGTGAGCCAACCCGCGTTGATCACGCACTACGTGATGGTGATACGATTCCCTTCAAGGACTTCGAGCTCAAGGTCATCCACGCTCCCGGACACACCGCCGGCCACGTATTGCTGCATCAGCCCGACAGCGGTGTTCTCTTCACGGGTGACCACATCATGAATGGCGCCGTCCCCAATACGGAGAACTACTACCTCGATGGCCTGGCGGATCCACGCGATCCTCTCCGCCGTCGGCCTCGATTCAAGGGGTTGCTCCTCTACCGGCAGTCCCTGAGAACTCTGCTCAGGCAGTCGTTCGAGACCGTCCTTCCTGGCTACGGCGAAGTCATCCGGGCGCCCAACCGGGCGATCCACCGCGCGCTCCTCTTCTACGACGTGCGCATTCAGCGGATCGAGCGGAGTCTGAGGTCGGTGACCGCGTTGGGGCAGGCTGTGACGGCCTACGAACTCTGGCGAGCGCTGTTTCCGAACGACGACCCGCTGACCGAGATGCGGACCAAGCTCCTCATGGTGATCGGTGCCCTCGACGTGCTGGAGGATGCGGGCGATTGCGTGACATCTCGCCGCCCGGACGGCGTCCTGGTCCACAGTCACTCGCTCGTGCGCTGATCCCCACCCTCGCATCCCTGCGGGTAGCCCGCTGCCCGCCGGCACGCCGGCAGGGGCTCAGCATGCCGCGTAGCCACCCGGAACGGGCCGAGAAAGAGCCGGATTCCCGAGGTGAGGTCTTGACTTACCGGGCTCCTTAGCGGATACCTACGCCTTCCTCGCGGAGGCACGGAACCATGCAGAGCATTCGGACGGGTGATCTCGTCCAGGTCATCAGCGGAGCTGATCGCGGCAAGCAGGGGCGCGTTCTGGCGGTCGACCGCGATCGAGCCCGCGTGCGCGTTGAGAAGGTGCGCATGCAGAAGCGGCACTTGAAGCCGGGCCGCGCCGGCGCACAGCAGGGTGGTGTCATCGAGGACGAGGGATACATCGATCTATCGAATGTAATGCTGGTCAATCCGGCGGACAGCAAGCCCTCCCGCATGCGGATCGAAACGCGGGACGGGCGTCGAACGCGCGTCTTCACTCGCGATGGCGAGCCCGTGCCGGAACCGACCGGGGGCTGAAGAGCCGCCAAGCCCGGGCGACGGCGGTAGGAGCGAGTAATGGCAAAGAAGGGCAAGCGAGAGAAGATCAAGCTCGAGTCGACGGCGGGTACCGGTCACTTTTATACTACGAGTAAGAACCGGACCAACACGCCGAACAAACTCGAGTTCAAGAAGTATGATCCCGTAGCTCGAAAGCACGTCGTCTACAAGGAAACCAAGCTCAAGTAGGATGGAGATAGTTTCTTCGCTGGCTCGTCGGCTGCCGATGTGAGAAGGAGGGGGCGGTAATGACATGGGTGATCACTAGCCTTTGTCGAGAGAAGCTGGACATGGCCTGCGTCGAGGTCTGCCCGGTGGACTGCATCGTGCAGCGTACCGACGGCAGCAGTGGCGAGTGGCCGAATCAGCTCTACATCGATCCCGAGGAGTGCATTAGCTGCGGCGTCTGTGAGCCGGAGTGTCCCTGGGAGGCGATCTTCGAGGACGAGCAGGTGCCTGAGGTGTTTCAAGAAGACATCGCGCTCAACGCTCGGGTTTCCGAGGTTCGTGATGACTTCGAAGTGCCGGAGAAGGCGGACAGCGACTCGCCAACCCCTGATCAGGTCCAAGCCAACAAAGAACAGTGGGGCTACGACGGCTAGCCCTCGGTTTTCATGCTTCCATCGTCTGGGCCTGCCTTGCCCAGGCGGCCTCTTGCTGAGCCTCGAGGCGGCCAGCGTCCAGGCGCCGTGGGATGCTTGGCGAAACGTCTCGATGGTACGGTCCCGCCGATGAGAGAGAAGAACACACCGCGCGTCGCGATTCTGATGGGGAGCGCGAGCGACTGGGAATCGATGAAGCCCGCGGCCGAAACGCTCGAAAAGCTCGGCGTGGCGAGCGACGTGAAGGTGATTTCCGCTCACCGCACGCCAGAGCGCCATCACGAGTATGTGAGTGAAGCCGAAGCGCGCGGGATTGAGGTGCTGATCTGCGGGGCGGGTTTCGCGGCACACCTGGCCGGCGTTACAGCAGCACTCACGCCGCTTCCGGTGCTTGGCGTACCACTTGAAGGTTCGGCGCTCGATGGGCTCGACGCTCTTCTGTCGACCGTGCAGATGCCGGGCGGAATCCCGGTCGCGACTTTTGGCATCGGCCAGGCCGGAGCCAAGAACGCTGGACTCTTCGCAGCTGCAATCCTAGCCCGTTCGGATTCGGCAGTTCGCGAGAGGCTGGACGCATACCGTCGAGAGCAGACGGCTGCGGTACCCGAGAGACCCTTCTGACCCACGTCGGGCTGCACCCGTAGCCCCCCGGTCTCGCCGCGGCTTTCCACGAACGCTCCCACCTGCGCATAGCCTGTGCGTTGGCGGTATCGGGCGCGCCGCTCAAGCCGGGCCCGCCGCTGATCGATACCTCAGGCTACTTCTGCGCTGGAATGGAGGCAGGCCCGTCAAGCTTCACTAGCGAGCAGGCCAGGCTCCTCGAGGGGCTCCGTACATGAGAATCGTGATCGCCGTCGAGGGGACACGCGGAGATGTCCATCCGATGTTGGAGCTGGCCGGCTGGTTGATGTCGTCTGGTCACCACGTTCGGATCTGTGCTCCTCCCGACTTCGAAGATGTCGTCCAAGCGCGCGGCGCCGAGTTCTGGCCCGTGGGTCGGAACATTCGAGAGTTGATCACCGACGCAGCGCATGTTCTGCACAGTCGCGGTCTCGAATTCTTCACTGAGGTGAATCGTCTTGGCCAGGAGAGCGTGATAAGCCAGTTCAAGCTGCTGCCAGAGGCGACTGCAGGCATGGATAGGGTGTTCGCAGCCGGTACGGTTTTCGCCGCTGCGTCCGCTGCCGAATTGAACCGGATTCCCTTCAGGTACGTGACCTACACACCGGCGATGTTGCCTTCGGCTGAGTACACACCGGCTCTCCTCCCATTCCAGGTGAAGGGGCGCTCAGCCAATCGGTTGCTCTGGTGGATGGCTCATCGCCTGATGGGATTGATGGTGGGCCGCAGCGTGAACGCGTTTCGAAGTGAGCTTGGCTTGGCGCCGGTGCGCGACATCTCGAGCCAGATTGTATCGCGTCGACCGATTGTCGCGGCGGACCGTCCTCTCGCGCCGGTGCCGGAAGACTGCCGCTACGACTACGATCAGATTCGATGCCTCCATCCGCTCGTCGGTGATCCGCTGCCGGCAAAGCTCGAGAGCTTTCTCGGGCAGGGTCTGCCCCCGGTCTTTCTGGGCTTCGGGAGTATGCCCGATCCTAGTCCTCAGAGGACCACGCGGCGGTTGCTCGAGGCCATCGATCGGATCGGCTGCCGCGCACTGATCGCCCGTGGTTGGGCGGGTCTGGGTGACGGCCCGTTGCCCGACAGTGTCATGGCGGTCGATCCGGTTTCACACGCAAGCCTGTTCCCGCGGCTCGCGGCTGTCGTTCATCACGGCGGTGCGGGAACGACGCACTCGGCCGCGCGGGCGGGCGTGCCCCAGATCATCATCCCCCACATCCTCGACCAGTTCTACTTTGCCCGACGCGTAGTCGACCTCGGAGTTGGGCCGCCTCCGATACCGAGGACACAGTTGAACGTCGATCGGCTGGTCGAGACGTTGCGCGCCACCCTCGACAACGAACTTCTCGAGGAGCGTGCACGCACGCTGGCCGTGCAGCTGACGGAGCTGGGCCCCGTGACTGCCGATCTGGACAGTCTGTTGCGCTGAACTCACTGGGTCGCCGCACGTGATGGTCCGGCGTTCGGCCGAGAGGGCTCTCAGACGCCGCGGCTCCTCGCCAATGCCGACTTGAGGTCTTCCCAGACTGCGCGGCGATTATCGGACGTGTATTGCCGTAGCACGTAAGCGGGGTGGAGAGTCGGCATCAGCGGGATGCCGCGATAACTCTGCCAGGTACCTCTCAGGCGCGTGATCGCTACCTCGCGGTCGAGCAGCAAGCTGGCCGCGGGCTTTCCCAGAGAAATGATGACGTTCGGGCGCACGGCATCGATCTGACCGTCCAGAAAGGGACGGCAAGCGGCGACTTCCTGCGGCTTGGGATTCCGGTTGCCGGGCGGTCTACACTTGACGATGTTGCAGATGTAGACTTCGGCGCGCGGGATCCCCATGCCCTTCTCGATCATCTGAGTAAGCAGCTCCCCAGCGCGGCCCACGAAGGGAAGCCCTTGCAGATCCTCGTTCTCGCCCGGCCCCTCTCCGATGAACATGAGCTCTGCAGCCGGATCGCCATCGCCGAATACGATGTTGCTGCGCCGTTCGCAGAGCTTGCAGCGCTTGCACTCGCCCAACTGCTTTCGCACTTCATCGAGACTGGCGGTGAGCCGCGGCCTCGCTTCCAGATGGCCCGCCCCCGGTGAAGTCACGTTTTCGGCCGGAGCGGCTGCTGGGGTCGCAGTGTCGTTGCTCGCAGAGGCATTTGGGCCCGGCTCGGGTCGGTCGGTGCGCTCGAAGCCGTCCACGCCTTCTTCGATCAGCTCAACGAGCACCTCTCGGGCGCTGGAGATGATCGCGCGTGCGGTCGCTTGAGTCTCCGACGGCCGGCTCACCGCGCTGCGTCCTGCATGTCGTCTCCGTTACAGAGAGCTGTTTCGGCCCGATCTGCCGGCTGGTTTGGAGGAATCGGCGAGCGGCGTTCTGTCGCGGTATTGGGGTAGCCGTAGAGCGGAGGTGCCCAGCGGCTTACCGGTTCCGGGCTCCGTCGTGCCGTGGCGTTGGCGCTCGATGTGTTTCTGTACCTCGAACTCGAAGTTCACGTCGTTCGCTTCATCGTGACAGGTCCCGCAGATCTGCAGGATTACGCAGGAGTCGCACTTGTCGCCCAGACTCACGATCGTTCCGAAGCGCTCGGCGTCCTCACCGATGTGGTCGCTCCCGGGACCGTGGCACGACTCGCAGCCGACCCGCGCCAGGTCCTGTCCGCTCTGTGCTCTGCTCTTGCTGGGGAAGCCGCCCTTGCGGCCAAAGCCGGTCGTGTGGCACCGCAGGCAGTCCGCGTCTGCGGTCTTCTTCTCCTGCTTCAGGGACCGTAGCGTGAGCGCGTGCTCGCTCTTCGACCAAGTCTCGAACTCAGCGACATGGCAGCTCTCGCAGGCGTCCGAGCCGACGAAGGTTGCCGTTGTCGGGAGTAGGTCGCGACGACGGCCCTCCCCCGAGAAGTGGGTTACCCGTTCCTCGGGTGTGAGGGCGGCGATGGCGTCATGAGAGACGTGGGGCAGGAAGCTCTCGTAGTCGAAGGCGAGCGAGTGCTCGGCGTCGTGGCACCCCAGACAGACTTTCTGATAGTCCGGCTCCTCGTCCGTTTCGGGCGAGAGGTGCGAGCCGCCGCGGCCGTGGCACGTCTCGCAGCCGACGCCCTCCAAGTGGGCGACGGGCTTCTTGATCGAGAACCCGCCGCGTTCGTCGAATCCGACGACGTGGCATTTGACGCATTCTGGATTGCGCTCCTCGCCGTGCGTGACCAACGAGTCATAGGCGCGGGCATGGGACGTGAACAGCCACGTCGCGCTCTCGTCCTCGTGACAGACCGAACAGGCGTCGTTGCCCGTGTAGCCCTTGCGGCTGAGCAGCAGAGGAACGTCTTCGCCCGCGATCCTGGCCAGATACATTCTCATGAGCGCGGGGTCGCGATCTTCTCGCCAGCCTTGGATCCGATGCACGATGCGTCCACCCGCGTCGATCAGACTGATGTCAGGCACGCCTCCCTTGAGTCCGTAGAGCTGGGCGACTTCCTGACCCGCGTCCACTAGCACCCTGAAGTAGTCGAGCTCCCGCTCCCGAAGCGCCAGCCGGATGGCAGACGGACGGTTCTGCAGAGAGATGCCGATCAGCACCGGCCGCTTCTCTTCGGGGATCTCGGCCAACGCCTTCTTGAAGAAAGTGAGTGCATCGTGGCAGTGGGGGCACGTGTGGAGGAAGAAGATCAACACCTTTGGCTGTCCCTCGAGCTCCGCCAGCTTGAACTTGCGGCCGTCGATGTCAGCCACTTCGAAGCTCGGTGCCAGCGGTTGGTTCAGCAGCTGACCCGACCCCACTCGGTCTGTACTGGGGATTCGCAATGACTCGCGGAGTCGATCGGCAATCGTCCGCTCAGCGTTGGGTGCTTCGGTATTGAACTGTGGGTGAATGAAGGTGACGTAGCCCTCGGCGTCTGCGCCCAGGATCAGCATCTTCGTTTGGAGCCTCAGAGAGTTGCTGATCCGGGCATTGGAGTCGTCGATCACCGGGAAGTCCATTTTGGTCTTCTTCGCCAGCTCGCGAACGCGAGAGGTGGCAGAGCCCACCCCGATGCCCACGACGCTGAAATTGTGGCGGCGTGCCTGCTTCGCCACGTCGACCACCGCTCGTGCCACCGTCTGCGCGCCGTTGTCCTCTGGGTTGAAGAAGAAGAGCAGCATGCGTTTTCCGATCAATGACGAGATCGAAAGCTGTGTGCCGGCCAATGTGCGGCCCTCGAAGGCGGGTAGGGGTCGCTCGTTGGGACGGTGTTCCGAGCGCCTCTTCGGCGCACCGGGATCGGCCACCCGAATCGCTTCGAAGCCGCTGCGCTCAACTTCGCTATCCGCATAGACGTTCGGGGAGCCCGATGCCGTGATCTGGGCGTCGGGCTTGGAGCCGTCGCAGGCGGTCGAGACAGCCATCAGCAAGGCGATGAAGAGATGCAGCGGTCGCATGGCGGCACAGGGTAAGCGGGGCGCTAGAGCCAAGCAAGCTGCGCGCACCTCGCGGCGGAAAACGCTACGGGCTCTCTGCCCTCGGGCCTTTCGACGGCTTGTGGAGGCCTCAGGAGGGCCTTTCCAGGATGTGAATGCCGCAGGCGCTGCCGAGACCGATCACGTGCGTCAGGCCCAGCTTCGCTCCGTCGACCTGACGTTTCCCGGCCTCGCCGCGCAAATGCGTGCAGATCTCGTAGATGTTGGCGATGCCCGTCGCGCCCAGCGGATGCCCCTTGGAGAGCAGGCCACCCGACACGTTGACCGGGCACTTGCCACCGAGTGTCGTCTGTCCGTCGTCGAGGAAGGCGCCGGCATCTTCCGGCTCGCACAGGCCGAGGTTGCCGTAGTGGAGGATCTCGGCGGTGGCGAAGCAGTCGTGCAGCTCGACGAGGTCGATCTCATCCGGTCCGACCCCTGCAGCCTCGTAGGCGGTGCTGGCCGCTCGCTGTGTGCAGGTATTCACGTCCGGCATCTGGAGATTGCGCTCCTGGTAGGGATCGCTCGTCAGGACCGAGGCTCGTACGCGTACGGCCCGGCTCATCAGGCCGAGTTCTCGGGCCTTCTGCTCGGAGCAGATCACAGCTGCCGCCGCACCGTCTACGTTCACGGAGCACATCAGTTTGGTGTTGGGGTAGGCGATCATCTCGGCGTTCATCACCGTTTCGAGGGGTGTTTCGATCTGGTACATCGCCTTCGGGTTCATCGTGGAGTGATGATGGTTCTTGACCGACACACCCGCGAATTGCTCGAGGGTCGTGCCGTACTTGCGCTGGTGTTCCATTCCCGCCTCGGCGAATACGGCCGGCATGGTGCCGGAGCCGAGCAGGCCCTCGGTCGGTATGCCCTTCTTGCCGCCTCCGCCGCCGAGCAGGCCTTTGCCCATCTGCTCGGTGCCGACGCAGAGTACGACGTCGTACACGCCGGCCTTGATCGACATCCAGCCCTCTCGAAAGGCCGTAGCGCCGGTCGCGCAGGCGTTGGCACAGTTCACGACCGGGATGCCGGTCTGGCCGATTTCTGCCAGGATGCGCTGGCCCACCATGGCGGCGGCTTGGACGAGGTTGCCACTGTAGAGAGCTTGGATGTCGTTCATCGTGAGGCCCGCATCATCCAGGGCCATGTGCGCAGCTCGGGCTCCGAGCTTGGGGACGCTGATCGCGGGGAAGCGCCCGAACTTGATCATGTCGGCACCGACCACATACACGTCGCTCATTGTCATCTCCCGTTCGGGTTGGCGGGGCGGAGGGCTCAGCCGCGGGGCTGGAAGTAGTAGGTGAGGTATTCGTTCCCCTCGGCGTCCTTGCGCGGGGCCTTGCGGTAGATCACCTCGACCGGCATTCCCATTCGGATCTTCTCTGGGTCGGGATCGACGTTGAGAAGCGTGCCCTTCACCGTGCCGCCACCTTCGAGGTCGACCACCGCTGAGACATAGGGCACCTCGACGCCGGGGAACGAGCGGAAGACGATGCTGTAGACATAGAGCTCACCGCGATTGGACAGCTCGATCGCCTCCATCTGATCGCGGGTCGTGCACTTCGAGCAGGTCGCGCGCTCACCCAAGAAGACCGCCCCGCAGCTCTTGCATCGCGAGCCTTCCAAGTGCGCTTCACCCTGATCGGAGATTCTGAGGAACGGTGCGATGGGAAGCAGCCCCGTCGCCTCCGAGTTGTTTGATGCGGTCGAGGACATGATCGTTCTTCCTTGCGTCGCGTCTGTGCTGCGATGTACGCGATTGATTCGCGAGTCAATGAAGCGTCGAGCATGCCAGTCTCGCCACAGCGATGTCAACGAGAGCCCAGCTCCGGACTGTCCCCTAGGGGTACAAGAAGAAGAGCGGTGCCACTTGGCCGGGCTGTCCGTACTGCCTTCGCCCGATTGTCAGTCTCCCGACGAGCGGCCAGAGTTCTCGGGCTCGCCGGATGACGCGCTCGAGCGCCACATGACCGCGCGGCGAGAGGAAGCGCCCTATGACATCGGAGCCCGCACCCCCACGCTCGCATCGAGACGAGGCGCCGCTCGAGCTGTCGCGTGCCATCGCGCTCCTCGTCGTCGAAGACAATCCGGGCGATGCGCTGCTGGTTCGCGAGACCCTGGCGGCCGCGACCGGTGGCCGTTTCAAGGTCGCCACTGTGGAGCGTGTGATCGACGCCGTGGCGTATCTGCAACAGTCGCAGTTCGACGCGATTCTGCTCGATCTGTCGCTACCCGATTCAAGCGGTATCGACACGCTGCTGGGCATCACCTCCGCCGCCGGTGATACGCCGGTCGTGGTGCTCACCGGTCACGACGATCCCGAGCTCGAGACGGAACTGGTTCGTCGCGGTGTGCAGGAGTATCTGGTCAAGGATGAGATCAATCGGCTGGCGCTCGCGCGCTCCATCCGTCACGCCGTCGAACGTAGCCGCGCTCTGCTGGCCCGGCGGCAGGTCGAGGAGGCACTGAGGCGTTCCGAGGCCAACTTTCGCACGTTGATCGAGTCCATCCCAGACGCGATTCTCGTCTATCGGCACGGTCTGTTGGTCTACGTGAACCCGGCCGCCGTCCAGCTGCTGGCCGCTGGGGATCGTCAGGACTTGCTCGGCAAGCCGATCATCGACCACGTACATCCGGACGACCGATCAGCGCTTGCGCTGATGTCCGCGGCTTCGCATCCGGGGGAGGAGGCGGCGCATTCTCGGGACGTGAGTCTTCGAGGTGTCGACGGCACGATCATCGAGACAGAAGTTCTGGTGATCAACGTCGATTTTGGTGAGGGGCCGGCTGTGCTGATGGTGGCGCGCGACGTCACTGAACGCAAGCGAGTCGAGGCCCGCGCAATTCGGGCCGACCGCGCGATTGCGCTGGGGGTCTTTGCCGCGGGGATGGCACACGAAATCAACAATCCGCTCGCATACGTGATCGGGAATCTGGACTATCTCGCTGACGAAATGTCGACGCTGAGGTCCGCCGGTTCGGGCCAGATGGCGACGTCCGAAGAGACCGAGTGCCTCGGACAGCGTTGGGGCGAGCTGCTCGAGACCATCGATGACGCTCGTGAGGGGGCCGACCGTGTTCGTGCACTGGTGGCGGATCTGAAGATCCTCTCCCGGGGTACCGGTCAGCCCCGGAGCAGCGCCGATGCCGAGTCGATCCTCGAGTCGACGTTGCGATTGATGGGAGGCGAACTCAGGTCTCGGGCTCGAATCATGCGTTCTTACGAGCGTGTGCCGCCTGTGCGGGCCGATCCCACACTGCTCGCCCAGGTCTTTCTGGCTCTACTCACGAACGCCGTGCAAGCCCTGCCGCCGAAGGCCGCGAGTCGCAACGAGATCGGCCTTGCCATACACAGTGACACACCGGGGCAAGTCACGATCGAAGTGCGCGACAATGGTCGGGGACTGCCGCCCGAGCGGGCGAAGCGGGTCTTCGACCCGTTCTTCACTACCCAGGAGCCCGGTCGCGGCTCTGGACTCGGTCTCTCCATCTGCCAGACGATCGTCGCGGACCTCGGTGGTGAGATCACGCTGGAGAGTCGGCCCGGCGAAGGCACGACCTTTCGCGTCATGCTTCCCGCTGGTTAGGCGCGTGCTCTGCTCCGGATTCCCGATCCAGGGAGCGCTCCGGCGGGTATTGCGGGATCAGCTCTTCTCGTTTGCGGCGCGCTGCTTGTTCCCGCGAGCGTCTTCCAAGTATTCCCGAAACAGCGCGTTGTCTGGCTCGAAGGTCATCGCCATTCGCAGGTTGCGCTCCGCCGATGCCCAGTCCTCCCGAGCCATGTCCTCACTGGCCTTTCGGTAGAACTGTCTGCCCTGCGGCGTCTTGCCCTCTCGCTCCTCGGTTCGCTGCTTGACGTGGACAGCCCGCGCCTCCGAGAGCTGCATGCGCAGCCTTCCGTCGTCCTCGAGTTGCGCGTCGTAGGCCCTGCGGCGCCGTGGATCGCGCAGCACGCAGTAGGCCTCGGTCACGCGCTTCGAGATTCGCGAGCACTCCTCCTGCAGCTCCGAACTCAGACGTCGATTCGTGTCTGGATGAAAGTTTCGGGAAGTGGCGTGATACGCCTTCTTGATCTCACTGCCAGAGGCGGCGTTCTTGAGATGCAGGATCTGGTAGTAGTCCAGCTCGTCTACGATCTTGGCCAGCGCCTGGATTTCGAGCGGTGCGAGATTGGGCAACGAGGTCTACTCCAGCTCGATCTCATCGTCGTCTTCGGACAGATCTGGCGGCGCCGTATCGAATAGCTCCCCGCCCTCAGAGCCGCCGTGGTCGTCCGTGAGCAAGACCTCTTCGCCGCCCCCAAGGTCGGGGTGCGTGACGGCCATCAGAGGATCGGTTTCGGCCGAGAGGGCGTCGGTTTCGTCGTCGCCTCCGAACGCTACGGGGTCGTCGTCGAGTAGATCGATGTCGTCGGCGCTGCCGCCATCATCGTCGAGCAGATCGACGTCGTCAGCGTTGGCGAGCAGCTCGATTTCGTCGCCTGGTACTTGCCCCTCTGCCGACGAATCGGGCCCTGTCGTCTTGCTGACCCGCTCGGTGGGATTCTGCTCCATGATCTGCTCGAGATCCGCCTCACTGAGACCAGAGGAGAGGGTGATCGCAGTCGATGCCCGCTCGCCGGTGGCGGGATCCGCCGCCGTCACGTTGACGATGCCGTCGGCGTTGATCTCGAAGGTGACGTCGATCGCGACGTCTCCTCGGCGCGCTTTCTCGAAGCCGGAGAACTCGAACTGCCCGAGCATCTCGTTTTCTTCTGATTGGCGCGAGTCACCCTGGTAGACGCGGATCTTCACGGACTCCTGGTAGTCTTGGAAGGTCGTGAAGCGCCGTGTCTGTTCGATCGGTACCGGCGTATTGCGTTCGATCACGGGCTCGGCCAATCCGCCCGCCACACCGATGCGGAGATCGAGCGGGGTGACGTCGAGCAGAACGGATTCAGCCTGGTCCGTGCTGACCAGTGAGGCAGCGTGGATTGCCGCGCCCAGCGCCACGACCTCGTCGGGGTCGACGTCCGTCTTGGGGTCCTGCTGGAAGTAGTCACGAACCGCCTGGCGGATGATCGGCAGACGAGTCGGGCCGCCGACCAGGATCACGCCTTCGAGATCTCGCGTCGTGAGGTCCGACTGCTGCAGGGCCTCGTCGCAGACCTTGAAGGTGCGTTGGATCAGGTCCTGTACCAGACTGGCAAACTCGGCACGAGTGATCGTACGCTCCAGCGAGAGCGGCTGTCCGTCGGCTCCGGCCATCACGTCGGGGAGGCGAACTTCAACCTCCTCTTCGACTGAGAGGCCCTTCTTCGCCTGTTCGGCTGCCATCTTCAACTTCTCGAAGGCGAAGGGATCGTTTCGCGGATTGATTCCGTGATTGGCTACGAATTCATCAGCCAGGAGATCGATGATGCGGTCGTCGAAGTCGTCGCCGCCGAGAAAGGTATCACCGCAGGTGGCGAGCACTTCGAAGACGTCCTGACCGATCTCCAGTACCGAGATGTCGAAGGTTCCGCCGCCCAGATCGTAGACGGCTACGCGTTGATTCAACGCGCGGCCGAAGCCGTAGGCGAGGGCGGCCGCCGTCGGCTCGTTGAGGATCCGCAAGACTTCGACGCCGGCGATCTTGCCCGCATCCTTGGTGGCCTGCCGCTGATTGTCATTGAAATAGGCTGGCACGGTGATCACGGCCTTGGTGACCGGCTCACCCAGCTTCGCCTCGGCAACCTGCTTCATCTCTCGCACGACCATGGCAGAGATCTCGGGGAGCGAGAACTCCTCCTGCCGGATCTCGATTCTCACGCCGTGGTTGGAGCCTTCGATGATCTCGTAGGCGCAGATGGCCTGGGCCTTCTTGACCTCTTCGGAGAAGTAGTAGCGGCCGATCAGACGCTTGGCGGAGCTGACGGTGTGCGCGGGGTCGTGAATGATGTTCGCCTTGGCGGCGTTACCCACCCTGATGCCGCCGTCCTCGGCGAAGGCGACCACGCTGGCTGTCGTATTCTCCCCGTACGTGTTGGCCAGGACCTCGAGCTGGTCGTTCCGCATGACCGCCACGCACGAGTTACTGGTCCCCAGGTCGATTCCAACGGCTATCTCCGACATGAGGTCTCCTCTGTGATCCACTTCGAGTGCTTGGCGGCGACGTACGACTCCGGCTGGTGCGATCGCCGGCTAGCGATTCGCGCCAATGCACCCGCACGCCTCGCCCTGCGGGGGTGCCCGCTCCTCCTCAGACATCGGCAACTCGGGTCCTCAGCTGAACGCTTTCCCGGAGACAGCGCGATCCGGCTCCATGGCCGTGAGACGGCCCGCGTGCTAATCCGGAGGGCAGGAGCCAGGAAAGCCCATGTCCGGACACTCAAAATGGTCAACGATCAAGCGCAAGAAGGGCGCCGCGGACGCCAAGCGCGGCAAGATATTCACCAAGCTGATCCGCGAGCTCTCGACCGCAGCGCGCATTGCTGGGGGTGACCCGGAATCCAATCCACGATTGCGGTTGGTCGTCGAGAAGGCCAAGGGCGCCAACATGCCCAAGGACAACATCCAGCGCGCCATTCAGAAGGGCGTCGGCGGCGGCGAGGGGGACGCCTACGCGGAGATCGTCTACGAGGGCTACGGTCCCGGCGGCGCGGCGATCCTGATCGAGGCCCTGACCGACAACAAGAAGCGAACCGTGAGCGAGGTGCGACACCTGCTGACCAAGAACGGCGGCAACCTCGGCGCCTCGGGTTGCGTGGCTTATCTCTTCGAGAAGAGGGGGCTGCTGAGCTTCGATCGAGAGGGGCTCGACGCGGACGCGTTGATGGAAGCCGCGCTGGATGTGGGGGCGGAAGACGTCATCGAGGCCGACACGCTCGACGTGGTGACGACTCCCAGCGAGTTCAGCGAGGTCAAGAGCAAGCTTGAGCGGGCCGGCTTCCACACCGTGGACGCGGCGGTCACCATGGAGCCGAGTACGACCGTGGTGCTTTCGGGGAAGGAGGCCGAGCAGATGTTGCGGTTGGCCGATTCTCTGGAGGACTTGGACGACGTCCAGAATCTCTATGCCAACTTCGACATCTCGGATGAGGAGATGGCGAAGTTCGCGTAGTCTTCGCCGATGACCGGGGACGGATCGCCAAACGCTGAGAGCACTGGGGGGGCGATGCGGATTCTCGGGATCGATCCTGGCTCGAACGCGACCGGCTTCGGTGTCGTCGACCGTCTCAGCGGCAGCATTACTCACGTCACCCATGGCGTCCTTCGTCCTTCGCGATCGGCACCCCTCTCCGTTAGGCTCGCCTACATTCACGCCGGTATCGCTCGCGTAGTTGCGCAGAATGCGCCAGACATCGCTGTGGTGGAGCGCGTCTTCATCGCCTCCAACCCGCGGTCGGCGCTCGTTCTGGGCCAGGCCCGCGGCGTCGTGCTGGCCGCGCTCTCGGTGTCTGGACTGGAGGTGGCCGAGTTGGCGGCACGCGAGGTGAAGAAGGCGGTCGCGGGAACGGGCGCCGCCAGCAAGACACAGGTGCAGGCGATGGTGATGCGCCTGCTCGAACTCGACACGAGCCCTGCCAGCGACGCAGCCGACGCATTGGCGGTGGCGATTTGTCAGGCCCAGGCCGGTCGGCTGACGGGGCTGGGCGTCAGCCGCCGCCGCCGCCCGCGCAGAGTGGCCGGTCGTGTGCTCCCGAGGTCGCCTCAATGATCGCCTGGCTCGAGGGCTCGCTGCGCGAGAAGGCTCCGACGCGGATTGTCGTCGACGTGCAGGGCCTCGGATACGAGCTTCTCATCTCCCTTCTGACCTTCGAGCAGTTGCCCGACAGCGGCAAGACCGTGGCGCTGCAGGTCCGAACCGTTGCGCGTGAGGACAGCCTCCTGCTCTACGGCTTCGCCACTCGGCTCGAACGCTCGGCCTTCGATCTACTCCTCAAGGCGAGTCGACTCGGTCCCAAGCTGGCCCAAGCCATTCTCTCGGGTATCGAGCCCGACCGGCTCTTGCGCCTGCTTCGCGACGGTGACGCCAAAGCGCTCCGCCGCGTGCCCGGGGTAGGTCCGAAGATGGCCGAGCGAATGGTCGTCGAGCTGCGTGATGGGGCGGCCGAGCTGCTCGCTCAGTTGGGTGAGGTCGAGGTGGCGACGCCAGGCGATGACGTCGTCGCGACCGAGCACATTCGGGAGCAGCTCTTGTCGGCTCTGCTCAACCTCGGCTATCCGCGTGCCCAGGCCGAGCGGGTCGTCGATGCGGCGGCGGCAGAAGCGGGCGACGGCGCTTCGCTCGAATCGCTGATCCGCGTCGCCCTCCGGAGGCTGGCGCGATGAGCGATGAGAGTGCGCAGCGAGGTTCCATCGGCTTCGAGCTGGCCCCCGGCGAGCGCGGGACCGAAGATACGCTGCGGCCGCGCACGCTCGACGAGATGGTGGGCCAGGATCGCTTGCGCGAGAATCTGGCGGTCTTCGTCGAGGCCGCCAAGAGCCGCGAGCAGGCGCTGGATCACATGCTCTTCTACGGCCCACCCGGCCTTGGCAAGACATCGTTGGCGCGAATCGTCGCCAACGAGATGGGGGCTCAGTTTCACGCCACCAGTGGTCCGGTCATCGAGCGGCCTGGGGATCTGGCCGCCCTGCTGTCGAACATCGAGCCGGGGGAAGTCCTCTTCATCGATGAGATTCACCGTCTCTCGGCCAGCGTGGAGGAGATCCTCTACCCCGCGATGGAGGACTTCCAGCTTGATCTGTTGATCGGCGAGGGGCCGAGCGCTCGCTCGCTGCGTCTGGACCTGCCCCACTTCACGTTGGTCGGAGCCACCACCCGGGCGGGTCTTCTGACGTCGCCGCTGCGAGATCGCTTCGGCTGGAGCGCCCGGCTGGAGTACTACCCGGTGGCGGATCTGGAGCGGATCGTCAGCCGCTCGGCTCGCGTGCTCGGCATCGAGATCGAATCGGCCGCCGCCCACGAGATTGCCGGCCGCTCACGGGGGACGCCTCGCATCGCCAATCGGCTGCTGCGCCGGGTGCGCGATTTCGCCGAGGTGGCGGCGGGTCGTGGCGAGCCGGTGCGCCTGGACAAGGCCCGTTTCGCGCTCGGCCGGCTCGAGGTCGACGAGGTCGGCTTCGACGGCCTCGATCGTGCTCTGCTCGGAACTTTGATCGACAAATTCGACGGCGGTCCGGTCGGCCTCGAGACCCTGGCGGCGGCGGTCGGCGAGGACAAGGGAACGCTAGAGGACGTCGTCGAGCCCTTCCTCATCCACCAGGGCTTTCTGGATCGCACGCCCCGCGGCCGAGTCGCGACCCGGCGCGCGTTGGACTACTGGCGCCGAAGCTGATCACCCTCCGCGAGTCCCCCTGGGCGGCGTGGGGGAGACCCGCCGAGCTGCCCCTCCTGGCTCGTCTGCGGACTCAAAGTCCATGGCCAGGTGACCGATAGGTCAGAGGGGAGAGTGCGCGAGCGGGGAGAAGTCCATTCGCTCCGTGCCCCGCCTCCGGCGAGGAACCGGGGGTGAGATCATCGGTGGGGCGCGGCAGCTCGGCTGCCGGCTCGGAAGGGTGCTGGCCGACGTGCGACTGCTGGGACGAATCGTCGCGGGATTTCTCGGACTGCCTCTGCTGCTGGCGGGAAGCTTCGGGCTGGTATCGGCCTATCTCCCCGGTACCGATTCTCTGCAGCGCGTCTACCAGCTCCTGCAGGCGGCCAATGAAGGCCTGATCGAAGCCGGGTTCGACATTCCCCGTGATGCCTCTGTGACTATGGAGGAGTGGCTGGCGGGCACCGCGCTGCGCTTCGTCGTGGCACCCACCGCAGTCGTCCTGCTCGCGCTGGCGGCCGGGCTTCGCATGGGTCGCGTCCAGTCCGAGGTGGCAGCGGAGCCCGAGGGATCCGAGGAAGAGCCTGTCTCGGTCGATAGGCGGGCCGAGAAGAAGCTCCTCAAGGCCGCCGCGGCCATGAAGAAGAAGGGGTGCCTCGAGGCAGCCGCCGACATGCTGTGGTCGGGCAAACAGTTCGACAAGGCGGCGGACTACTTCCTGGAAGGCGAGCTCTTCATTCGGGCCGCCGAGATCCGCCACGATCAGAATCGCTTCATCGAGTCCGCCGAGCTCTATCTCAAGGGCGGTCAGCTCGAGTCTGCCGGTGCGATCTACGCACAGCAGGAGGCGTGGGGACCTGCCGCCGACTGCTACTTCCAGATCGGAGGCTTGAGCGTGGCGGCCGAGATGTACGACAAGGCGGGCGACTACCAGAAGGCGGCCGACTGCTACGCCAAGGTCGAATTCTACCGCCACGCCGCCTCGGCCTACGTCAAGGTGAAAGACTGGGCCAAAGCCGCCGACTGTCTCGCGCATGTCTTCCGCGACGAAAACCCGAAGGCGAAGAACGACTCCAAGAAGCTCGCCGAGTTGCAGAAGATCGCGCGCCAGGCCGGCAAGCTCTACCACCGAGCGAAACAGCCCGAAGCAGCCAAGGATATTCTGGAGCAGGGCGAGTGCTGGATCGAGGCGGCGCAGCTTGCACTCTCGCTGGAGAAGTTCGCCGAAGCCGCGGACTACTTCCGAAACGCCGGCGATCTCGAACGCGCGGCCGAGTCGCTGAAACAGCTCGGAGAGGACGAAGCCGCCGCCCGCATTCTGGGCGAATTCCATCGCGATCGCGGAGAGCTCAAGGAGGCTGCCGCGCAGATGGAAGAGGCGGGTGATTTTGCCGAAGCGGGTGACATCTATCGCCAGCTCGAGAGCTATGGCGAAGCGGGCAATTGCTATCGAAGACAGGGCGACCACGCCACGGCAGCCGAGATGTTCAGCGCGTTGGGAGACCGCGGACAGGCCGCTGACTGCTTCGAGAAGGCGGGCCGTTTCGCCGAGGCGGCCGAATGCTACGCGCTGGCGGGCTCGAGCGACAAGGAGGCGGAGCTTCTCGACAAAGCCGGCGAGCACCTGCGTTCGGGTGAGGTGTATCACCGCGAAGGGTTCGACGACGAGGCCATCAAGGTGCTGCAGAAAGTGCAGCCCGATGGCGAGGGTTTTGCCACCGCCTCGGCGCTGCTCGGCGACATCTTTCGTTCTCGCGGCCAGCTCTCGCTGGCGGTCAAGAAGCTTCGGCAGAGCGTGGGAGACGAGGGAATAGGCCGAGGCAATCTGCCGGTCCACTATGCACTGGCCACGATTCTGGAGGACAACGAGCAGCACGCCGAGGCAGTCGAGATCTACGAGAAGATCATGGCGTTGGACTACCACTATCAGGATGTCGAGCAGCGGCTGATCCGATCTCGTGAGTTTGTGCGAAACGACACACCCCTGTCCGAGAGCGCATTGAACACTGGGACTGGAACCGAGACGGGGAGAACCGTCACGGCATCGAGTCAGTCGGGGCGTTACCAAGTCGTCGGTGAGCTGGGTCGCGGTGGCATGGGGATCGTGTACAGGGCCAAGGACACGATGCTGGACAGGCTCGTAGCCTTCAAGGTGCTGCCCGACTCGTTCAAGGAGAACCCGCAGGCACTGGCCAATTTCATGCGTGAGGCCAAGGCGGCTGCAAAGCTGAACCACCCCAATATCGTGACCGTCTACGACACGGGCGAGCAGGATGGCCGCTACTACATCGCGATGGAGTATGTCGACGGAACCACGCTGAAGGAGATCTTGCGTCGCCGCGGCGTCATATCGCCAGCCGGCATCTTCCATGTCCTGGTACAAATCTGCGAAGCGCTGGCCTATGCCCATGAGAACAAAGTCGTGCATCGGGACATCAAGTCTGCCAACGCCATGTGGACACGCGACAAGAAGGCCAAGATCATGGATTTCGGTCTCGCGAAGGTCGTGGAGGAAGTTCGAAACCACACGACAGTCGTCGCTGGTACGCCGTACTACATGAGTCCAGAGCAGACACTTGGAAAGAACATCGATCATCGCACCGACATCTACTCGCTCGGTGTCACGACCTTCGAAATGGCCACTGGCACCGTACCGTTCAAAGAGGGCAACATCCCCTATCACCACGTTCATACCCCCGCCCCCGACATTCGCGAGCTGCGCCCAGAGCTGCCTGTTGGCCTCGCCACCATCGTCAATCGATGCCTCGCGAAGGATCCCGCTCGGCGCTACCAGTCCACCCGTGAGATCCTCGCCGAGGTGAGGGAGTCTCTCGGGAATAGCCAGACGCGCAGTCGGTAGCGGCACCGGCCGGACGTCTCCATCCCCACCCGCAGCGCCAAATCAAGCTAGAAACTCTCAGCGGGTGTCAGACTCGGACGGCCAGGTCCCGGGCGTTCACAGGGCCGGCAAGAGCGCTATCGTCGAACCGTGCGATCGATTCGACACCCAGGGGCGGTCCCAAGTCATCACCCGAGGCGGAGCGTCGTCTTACGGTCTACGTTGCTATCCCGTGGAGAGGAGATTCGCGGTGCAGGCCGACGGCAGCGGGTACCGCCGCTAGCGTTCACGAGTCGGCCTGTCGTGGCGGCTGGAGCCTGACAGAAGAGCGAGCCCGCCTCGCAGTCGACGATGCAGTCCGATCACCCAGCCTGTGGAGGCGGAAGTTGCGGCAGCAGAGAACGATCGCAGAGAAGGTGTCGTGCACAGGCCTGGGGCTGCACTGCGGCATGCCGGTCGAACTCACACTGCGACCGGCACGTGCGAACACGGGTGTCGTCTTCGTGCGCCGCTTCGCCGGTGAGAGGGTCGAGATTCGCGCCCGTGCCCGCGCCGTCTGTTCGACCTCTCATGCCACCACGCTTTCAAGCGGCAGGGTGCGGGTCTCGACGGTCGAGCACTTGTTGGCTGCGCTGCACTCGTTGCAGATCGACAACGTTCGAGCGGAGCTGGACGGGCCGGAGGTGCCCGTGATGGAGGGCAGCGCGCTCTCGTTCGTTCGTCTGCTGAACGCCGCCGGCATCTACCGCCAGAACGCCCCGGGCGCCTCGATTCGGATCGTCCGTCCCGTCGAGGTGTCGGACGGTGACCGGCTCATTTCGATCGAGCCCGGGCATGGTTTTCAGATCTCATATGCGGTGGAATTCGCGCATCCGGCGATCGGTCGCCAGGAGTTCGAAGTCCCGCGCCTGACCTCAGAGGTCTTCGCGCGCGAGATCGCCCCGGCCCGGACGTTCGGGTTCCTCGAGGAAGTCCACGAGCTGTGGCGGACCGGCTTGGCCCGCGGTGGCTCGCTCGAGAACACGGTGGTGCTCGACGATCGCCGCGTGCTGAATCCAGAGGGCCTGCTCTGGCCCGACGAATTCGTCCGCCACAAGATCCTCGATCTCATCGGCGACCTCTCGTTGCTTGGCCTGCCGATCCAGGGGCATGTCAGGGTCGAGCGAGGTGGCCACTCCCTGCACCACCGGCTCGCGCGGGCCGTGATCGAGAGTCCGGAGGCATGGCGCATCATCGGCGGAGTGGATGGGCTGGTGACCAGCCGCCTCGCCCGTCACACGTCGCGCTCGGTGGGCGAGACGAGCGACGAGGTGCGGGCTCAGAACTCGTAGTCTTCCAGCTCTCTGGCCAGCTTCGCGATCGCGTTCCGATCCGTGAACTTGATCCCAGCCCCGCTCGCACGTGTTGGCTCACCCGGGGCCGCGGGGCTGTTTTGCCAGACGACTCGCCCCTCGGTCTCGTGCAGCTCTTCTCCGTGGGGTAGGCGGAAACGCAGCTTGATGATCGAGCCCGGTGTCAGTGGCTCGTCCGTCTGAAGGAACATTCCGCCCGCACCGAGAGTCGTCGCGTAGTCACAGCCCACGCCACGTTCGGTTCGGTAATCGACGAGGATCCTCAAGGTCTGACGTCGGTGCCGGCGTGTGTCCTGGTCGCTGCGTTCAGTCATTTCTTACTCCCGTTCTCGGAGGCGCCGGTCCGTCAGGCGCCTCGCGAGATCTCTCTGCACCAGGCGTCAACCGCTCGCCCGAGCAGCTGCAGGGCGAGGTCCGAACCGGCGACCAGCGCCGTGATGTCGGCACTCTCGCTCGGCCCTGCCCAGTCTTCACCTTGCTCTTCGCTCGCCAGGGCGATCAGTGCGGTGCGCAGATCGCCCCCAGTTGTGTCGAGTGCCTTGCAGGCGGCCAGCAGACGGATCTGCTCCCGCCAGCGCTGGTAGTCGATCGCCTGAACATCACGTATCGCGGTGTCCTCGAGCGACTTCCTGATCTTGCGCCGTGTCCAGCGGCCGAGTGATCCATCGAGTGAATGAAGGTACGGGCCGTCGTTGCAGTTTCCGCCTGGATCGGCCGACAGTGCGGTCAGCGTGTAGACGATCGAGCTCAGCTGCTCACTGGGCAGCCAGCAAAGTCCGGGCGCCGTCAGTGAAGCCTCGGCCTCTCCCACATGCGCCCAGAAATCTTGCATCGCCTGGTCTCCGGCTCGCGCTGGCGGCGACGTCTCGGCCAGCACCTCGCCGATCTCCTGCGCTGCGATCTTGCAGATCTGTCGAACGGTCTCCCAGGTGGGTTCCTCCAGCGGTGGTGTCGCCCGCAGTTGGACCGGTAGGCTGTCGGGCGAGTAGGCCACCTCCTCGGGTGAAGCGATTCCGAGCGCCCGCAGCACCGCCAGACCGAGACTGCTGGATTTCTCGAGGTCTCGCCGGCGAGAGATTTCGAGCAGGGCTCGCAGCGAGCTCTGCCGTGTGGGGTTGTCGCCCAGCAGATCTTGGTGATGGCAGACGGCGTCCTCCCAGCGCCCGGGAACATGAGCGAGCAGGGTTGCCAGAGGCTTGCGCGCTTGGCTCAGGCCCGGCCGCAGCTCGAGCGCGCGTTCGTAGCAGCAAATCGCCTGTTGCACGTTCTCCAGCGGGCCGGACATGAGCCGCCCCCTCTCGAGGTGTATCTGGGCGAGCTCCAAGCTGTCCGGCTCCGGGTGAGCAGACGCGAATCGTTCCAATGCCTCCGCTGCAGCGTACCAGTCGCCCATCGACCGCAGCAGACGCGCCTCGGCCAGCGCCGCCTCCGCACAGCGCGCATCTCCGCGTGCCGCATCGCCGTAGGCCTCGGCGGCCTTCCGCACCTCTTCGCGTTGGTCCAGGACCCGGCCGCGGATTAGCGATACGCGAGCGCGTAGCTCGCGCTCGGTGACATGCTCCAAGGCGAGATCGCCCGTGCTCAGGGCTTCTTCCGTCCGGTCGAGGTCGAGCAGGAGCTCACTCAGCAGCACCCAGGTGCGCTGTAGGTCGGCATCCTCAGACAAGGCCTTTCGCAAGTGGGCTTCGCTCGCCTCGAGGTCTCCGTTGTTCAGCAGATGCTCGGCTGCCTGCAGATGGGATCGCGCGCGGGAGCCGCGATCTTCATCCTGACAGATCCAGCTCTCCAGAGCGCTGACCGCGAGGTCGTCCCGACCCGCTTGCTCGTGGATCCGCACCGAGCCCTCGTGTGCCATCGAGAGGCTCGGGTCGATCTCCAGGGCTTCTTGGTAGCGCGCCAGCGCCGTACTGTTGTCGCTCTCGTGCTCGAGACACCGGGCCACAGCGGCGAGCTGCCAGGCGCGGCGCGAATTGCTGCCGTGCATTTCCAGACGGGCCTGTAGCAGCTTGCGGGCGGCGTCGTATTCGCCGAGCTCGAACACGATCTCACCCTGCGCGTCCATCGCCTCGCGATGGTCGGGATCCAGCTCCAGCGCCGCGGCGTAGAAGCGCGCGGCCTGCTCCAGGCGCTGCTGCGCCCGCGCCGTTCGCCCGCCCACCAGTGCGCTGGCGAGTTGCCGCTCACCGTCCAGTTGATCGCCGGCGGAAGCCAATTCGAGCGCGAGCCCCGCCGCCTCTTCGGCCACGTCGAGTTGTTCGAGGCGTTCCGCCACTCGTGCCAGCTCGGCGTGGGCTCGTGCCAGACCGGGGTCGCGCTGCGTTGCACGGCGCAGCAGCTGTGCAGCGGCTTCGGCGTCAGCGCCCTCGCTGAGTTCGGCTGCGCGCACCAGTAGCAGCGCCGCCTCCTTGGGATCGCGGAGGTCGGCCGCCCGCTGCAGGGCTTCGCTCGCCCCCGACAGATCGGCTCGCTGCTCGTACAGCCGCGCCAAAGTCTCCCAGCTCTCGGCGTTGCCGTCCGCCAGTCGTGTCGCCGTGAGCGCTCGCTCCAGGGCGGCGTCTGATCTTCCGAGCTCCTCGAGTGCTCCCACGACGGCGAGGTGATCCCTGCAGCTCGCGCCCGATTCGGGGTCGTCGCACCAGTGTGCGAAGGCCTCCGAGAAGCGCTCCACGTCGTCGACTGCCCGATAGAGGCTCGCCAGAGTGAGCTGATCTGGAGCGGAGAGTCGAGAGATCCGGGCTGCCGCTTCAAAACCGCGGAGTGCTCGCTGCGGGTCGTCGGTGTGCTCGCAAGCGATTCGCCCGTTCTGAAGCCAGAGCCAGTGGCGGCGATCCGGATCGTCTTCGCCGAGGATGTCGACTTCCAGCTCGAACAGGTCGAGCGCCTCGCTCCAGTCCTCGCATTGTTCGACCAATTGCTCGAGTGAGCGGAGCGCGTCGAGGTCGCCGGGCGATGCCTCGAGCGCCGCCCGGTAGGCTTCGATCGCGCGTTCTGGTGCCTGCAGGCGCTGGCGACAGATATCGCCCAGCCGTTTTTGCAGGGCCAGTAGCTCACGCGCAGCCCAGCGGTTCGGCAGCGCCAGCTCGAGCTCGATACTGCGCGCGACTTCCGACCAGTCTCGCAGACACTCGCAAACGTGTCGCAGCCCGCGGATGGCGGCGAGACACGATGGCTGTCTCGCCAGCACTTCGCGATACGCCTGTGCAGCCGCCGCTGGGGCGTGCAGCGACTCGGTTCGCAGCTGTGCCAGCTCGAGCCATTCCTCCGAGTCACCCCGGTCGCGCGCGAGACGTTTCTCGAGTTGTCCGCCGAGCGCGACGAGGTTTCCGCTCGCCCGGAGTCGTCCGATCAGCTCCAGCTCGGCTCTTTCGAGCCGTTCCGGCGACAATCCCTCCTCACCGGTTTGCTCGGCCTGCTCGACGAGGGCGAGCAGGGCCCGCAAGTGGCCGGTCGCCTCGTCGGGCAGCCCGAGATCCCTAGCGTAGGTGTTGGCCAGCTCCCAGTGGAGGTCCGCGCACCGCGGTCTGTCTGCTGCCGTTCGGGTCGTGAGCCAAGTGAACTCTGCCTCGGCAGCTCGGACCCACGCGTCCGTCTGCCCCGCTGCTCGCAGGTTCTCCTGCAGCTCACGCAGCAGAATCGGAAAGAGTTCGTCGTCTTCAGCAGCGGTTGCTTCGCAAAGGGAGACGGCGCTCACCAGGTGTGCGGCGGCGCGGTCCGGTTCGGCGAATGACGTAGACAAGATCGTGGCCGCTTCGCGATGCAGACCAATGCGCTCCTCCGGAGCCGCCAGCTCCAGCAGCGCCTCCAGCACGTCGACTCTTCTGTGCGCCCGCCCCGCAAGCTTGTAGAGGCGATCGAGTTCACGCAGCACCGGAGCGGCGCCGTTCGGCGCCACGGTTCGAGCTATTTCGTACGCGGTGATCGCGCGAGCCGGTGATTGCAGATCTCGTTCGAGGACTCGCGCTCGCTGTAGCTGCAGATCGTGTGTCTGCTCGGGGTCGCTCACCAGCGAGAGCTCCAGCTCGAGAGCCCGCAGCAGTGCTTCGGGACGACCCGCCTGACGATGGACGTCGGCCATACGCGCCACCACGTCGGCGTCATCGGGACGCTCGGCCCGCAGCCTCTGCAGCCACGGGAGCTGCGCGTCGCTCGAGACGTGCTGCCGGGCGATCTCGGCTGCGCGTTCGAGGATTGGGACGCGCTCCTCTTCTGTGCACGCGTGGCTCTCGAGGTGCAGACAGTCGAGAACCGCCGGCCAGCGTTCGAGCTTCTGCAATACGGAACAGAGAGATCGACGGGCTCGCCCGTTATCGGGATCGAGGGCGATCGCTTCGCGATAGGCGCTTGCCGCCTCCTCGGGACGCTCGAGAGCGCCCGCCAGCAGATCGCCCCGCCTTTCGAGCAGCCCGGTCGCTGATGCGAGGTCGCCGCCGCTTGCCAGACGCGCCTCGATCAAGCGGAGGATCTCTTCCTGCAGTCCGAGCTGTTCACTCAGCTCTACCGCGGCGTCGAATGCGACACTTCGCTCTGGCTCGACACTCAGCACCTTCTGCAGCTGCGCCAGCGCATCCTCGGGACGCGCGAGCTGCTCTCTTAGCAACTCGGCTAGCTCGATTCGCAGCGGAACCTGCTCCAGCGCCGAGAGTCGCGGAATCTCGCCTTCGAGCAGCGATGCGAGCGACTGCGCGTCGCCCAGCTCACGGTAGAGGTCGCGCAGCACCGCCTCGATCTCGCGGTCCCCGGGGCAATCGACCAAGGCGGCGCAGTAGGCTTCGACTGCCTCTCCGGTCTCTCCCGCTTCGCGCAACACGCTGCCCAGCCGCAGCATCCACCCGGCCTTCTCCTCAGCAGCATCACAGCGCCCGCTCGCCCGGCGACAGAGATCGACCAATTCATCGACGGCGCCCGCCCTCGCATATAGCTCGGCGAGCGGCTCGCTCACCAGCCCGACCGGGCCGATCTCCGCCAGCGCCTCTTCAAGCGTCCCGATTGCGCCATCGACATCGTCCAATCGATCGGCCAGCAGATCGGCGACACGCAGTTGCAGCGAGACGCGCTGGTCGGGGTCTCGCTCGTCTTCGTCACGCCTGGCGTCGAGACGGCCCCGAAGCAGCCGCGCCACCTCGGTGAGGCGACCTTCGGACTCGTAGTGGTCGATCAGGAACTCACTTGCCCGCGAGTGTCCGGCGTCGAGTTCGAGCACGCGTTCGTAGTGTCCGCGAGCCCTGACGAGGAGCTTGGAATCTGCTGAATCCTCGGCCGTTGCGAGCTTGCTGCACAGATCCGCCGCTTTGGATCGCAGGATCAGCTCCCGACGGATATCGGGCTGACAGTCGAGCTCCGCTTCCAACGCGTGCAGCAGGTCTTCTGGGCGCTCGAGCTCGTCGTAGAGCTGTGCCAGCTGCCGCCACGTCTCGGCGTTTTCCGGCTGCAAACGACCGATTGATTCCAAGTGTTCGATGCCGCCTTCGCGATCCGCCAGTCGATCGCGGCAGATTACCGCCAGACGCTCGTGCAGCTGCAGGTCATCCTCGCCGGGGCCCCCTCGCAGGTTGTCCTCTAGACGTCGGCGCAGTGTGGCCCAGTCGCCCCGTCGCTCGAGCAGGCACACGAGCCGGGCGGCGGCCAGGGTGCCGATCGAGGCGTCGTCCATCTGGTCGGCCAGAGCCGTGTAGAGGCTCTGCGCGTTCTCCTCGTCTTCGAGCGCCTCTTCCAGGATGACTGCGCGTTCGAACTCGATGTGTGCTCTCGCGCTTGCGTCCTCTTCGTTTCGCGCGCGACTCTCCAGCAGCAGCGCGAGGCCAGCCGAGTCATTGCCGGATCGCAGAGCTTGCTCGAGCCCCGTAGTGGCCTCCTGGCAGCCCGGGTTGCGGTCTCGGATGCTGCGAAAGAGGCTCGCCGCCTGCTCGGCCTGGCCGAGCTGGTCCAGCAGCAGATGAGCCCTGCGCAGGTCGATCTCCTCTGCGTCGTCGCTGTCATCGGGCACTGCTCGCCGGCGTTCGAGAAGCCGCTGTGCCAGCTCTTCGAAGCGGCCCGCCCTCTCGAGCAGGGCCTCCAGGCGTTCCGGCGCACCCGCAGGTCGAGCCGGCATGTCGCAGAGGCGCCATAGCACGACGATGGCCGCCTCCATGTCACCGAGCTGTGTTTCGAGGAGCGTTGTCAGCTCGTCCAGGCAGCGAGCCTGCTCATCGGCGGGCAGTGTGTCGGCAAGCCGCCGCTGGACGCGCGCCACATCGTGCAGCTGGTGGCCGGCTTCATAGCGGCGCTTCAGTTCGCGCCAGATCTCGCAGTTGGTCGGGTCACTTTCCGCCGCAGACTCCAGGCTCGCGATAGCTTGCGCTTCGTCGCCGCTCTCGCTGGCCAGTTGGGCCAGCTGCAGGCGGTTGGCGGCTTGCTCCGTCCCGAGGAGCAGCGGATCCAGGCGCTGCAGTGTCTGAGTGAGGTCCTCCAGGCGTCCGATCTCTCGCTGCAGCCGCGCCGCGGTCTCGAGCGTTTGGCGATCCTCTGGCGTTGCCTCCAGGAGTCGCTCGATCCAGACGAGCGCGCGTTCGGGCTCGTGGTGGCCCTCGAGCAGGCGCACGAGCTCGTCGACGAGTTCGCCGAGGCGGGCCGGGTCTGTCGTGGCGGATGCCTCGCGCTCGCAGACGAGCACCATTGCCTGCTCGTCCCCTGATTCGCGCGCGATGCGTTCCAGCCCGCGTAGGGCTTTCGCCGATGTGGGGTCGAGCTCGAGGGTGCTCTCGAAGGCGCTCGTAGCGGCTTCGAAGTCTTCGTGGTGGTCGAGCAGTACCTCTCCGAGAGCGCAGCAGTAGCTCGCGCGCCGCTCGGGAGGTGCCTCTGCGCTCGCCCGCTCGAGCAGGTCGCGCAGCTCTCCCCAGCGCTCCGTCTGGCGGTAGAGGTGCTGCAGCCGGCGAGTGGCATCATGCATCTGCGGGTTGGCGGCGAATGCCCTGGCGAGTGCGTTGATCGCCGCCTCCCTATCAGCCAGATCGTCTTCGTAGACTTGACCGAGTTCGTAGAGCGCCTCCGCCTGCATCTCGGGGTCGTCGTCGAATAGCGACGCCCGTTGCTCGAGAACTTCGGCCAGTTCGCCGCTCCGGCCCGCGCGGGCGAGCGCATCGGACAGCGCTTCGATCACCAAGGGGTCAGCCGCGTTGGATGCCTGCGCCTGCTGGAGGTGGGCGAGCGCCTGCGAGTCGTTTCCCTCATCGCTGCACAGATCGGCCGCTTCGAGCAACGTGCTGACGGGCGCGGCATCTCCAGACAGTTCGACGACGCGCTCGAGTGAGGCCTTGAGGACGGCAGTGTCGCCCTGCCGTCGCGCCACCTCGGCCATCGCCTGATGGACCGAGGCGTCATCCGCGACCAGCTCCAGGCCCCGTGCAAACCAGCTGCGCGCCAGCTCGATATCGTTCAGTTGTTCGAGCTGGATGTAGCCCGCTTCGACGGCGACGGCCGAGCGCTGTCGGGCTCCCGAGGACAGGTCGAAACGCCTCTCGTAGAGGTCCGCTAGCAAGTTCCACTGTTCCTGGGCCCTGGCGATCTCGATCAGTGATTCCACCGCATCCGCGTTGCGAGCATCGTCTGTCATGGCTCTGCGGAAGCACTGGGTTGCTCTCTCTCCTTGCTCCAGTGGGCCGGAGTACAGTCGACCGAGCGCGACCAGCGCCGGCGCTCGCTCGGGCCCGCGCAGCAGGCCGACCAGCTCTTCCCAGGTCTCAGCTGCTACTGCCCAATCTCCACGCATCTGGTGGGTCAGGGCGAGGCCCTCGAGAGCCCTCTTCTCCTGCGGATCGGCCGCGCGCGCGCGCTCGAAGCAGCTCTTCGCTTCCTCGCAATCGTCGAGATGCGCGAGCCAGATGTGTCCCATTTCGGCCAAGAAGGTCGCCCGCTCGGCGGCGCTCATCTCCAGCTGGTCCTCGATCTCTGCGATCTGCAGCACCATGTCCCACTGCGCGCGACCGCAATGAATCTGGCGTAGCTGTCGCAGGGCGGGTCGGAACGTTGGATCCACCTTGACCGCGTCCCAGTAGATCGCGGCCGCTTGGTCGATCTCGGAGCAGCGCTCTTCCAAGATCTGACCGAGGCGAAAGAGGATCGGAGCGCGACGCCTGGGTTCCTCCTGCAGACTGGGTGCCTCGAGCCGCTGTCGGTAGAGCGACACGAGCTCATCCCACTGCCCGTCCAGGAACAGGTGCTCTTGCAGCGCTTCAAAGGCCTTCGTGTTCTCGGGATCCGAGGCCAGAGTCTCACGGTGCTGGTCGAGAATCGCGGTCAAGCTTGCCCCCTTGGGCCACCCTCGGTAAGGGGTCTCCCCGGAGGCTTCATCGACCTCTTGGCTCTCGGGCTTGATGCATTTCCGTCTTGAGGCGTTTCCTGTTTGGCGAAGTTTTCCGAGTAGTTAGATACGGGAAGCGACAGGCTGCTGTCGGCCCCGTCGAGCATGCCGACTCGCCGGCGGGAGGCGCTGACCACAGACTGGCTCCGGACCGGCCGCGAGCCGCCAGCGGGACCGCGACAGCCGATTCGTGGTGGCGTCGATCGGGCCGCGCTATTACCCGGTGGCAGGAATGGAGTTTTCATGCCCCGCGGCCGTCTCTCGTGCCGCGTCGCGTGAGTGGAGCCGCAAGCGCGGGCAGCGCTTGCGGCCGAAAGCTGGGAGACCTGGCTGATTGACGAGCACCGGCCGTGACAGCCGTCTCCCCAGCCGAATTGATGCGCAGGTGCTGGAGAACCGCTCCGAGGGGGGGAATAACCACAGGCTGGTGCTGAGCGTGCCCGACTGGCCCGGCGCGGAGCCCGGGCAGTTCATCATGCTGTCCGCCGGCGCGCGAGCTGCCGTCGAGCGCAGCGACCCGCTGCTCCCCCGTCCAATGGCGGTCTACCGAGGGCATGCCCCGGCGGCTGAGCCAGCAGCGGGTCGGGTCGAGGTGCTCTACCGGGTCTCGGGCCGGGGCACCCAGCTGATCAGCGAGGCTCTGCCCGGCCAGCGTTTGAGAGTCGTCGGCCCGCTCGGGCGTGGCTTCCCCGAAGTCGAGTCCGACGCGAGCGCCGTGCTCGTGGGAGGGGGTACGGGCGTCGCCTCACTCTACGAGCTGGCGGCCCGCGCCGTCGCCCGCGCCCGCACCACTGTTGTCCTCGGAGCACGCACCGCCGCCGATCTGATGGGGCGGGACGACTTCGCCGGGCTCGACATCGATCTGCAAATTACGACAGAGGACGGCAGCAGCGGACTGCGTGGTCTCGTGACCGACGCCCTGGCGCCGCTTCTTCGCCGGGTTTCGCGGCCGTCGAGCACCACGGTGTACGCCTGCGGTCCGACGCCGATGATGCGCGCCTGCGCCGAGCTCGCCGAGTCACACGCGGTACGCTGCCTCGTGTCGCTGGAGAACAATATGGCGTGTGGCTTCGGTGTCTGCCTCGGCTGCGCGGTGCCCGCGCGCCGTGGCGGCTTCGCGCTGGTCTGCCAGTCGGGGCCGGTCTTCGATTCGAACGATGTCCGGTGGCAGGACCTCCCATGAGCGGGGGGATCGACACCCGGGTCTGCCTGGCGGGAATCGAGCTGCGGAATCCGGTGCTCGGCGCTTCCGGCACTTTTGGCTACGGCAGCGAATTCGAGGCGTTCTTCGATCTGCGCAGGATCGGCGGCTTTGTCGCCAAGAGCCTGACGCTGGAGCCGCGCTGGGGGAATCCGCCGCCGCGCATCGCCGAAGCGCCCTCGGGAATGCTGAACGCGATCAGCATCGAGAACATTGGCGTGGCGGCATTCCTCGAGGAGAAGCTGCCCCGGGTTCCAGACGGCGTTGCGGTCATCGCGAGCTGTTTCGGAACCGAGTCGGCTGAGTATGCCGAGCTCGCCGCGCGGCTCTCGAGTTCGCCGCGCGTGGCCGGGATCGAGATCAACGCCTCATGTCCGCACGTCAAGAGCGGCGGCATCGAGTTCGGTCAGGATGCGAGCCTGCTGGCCGAGCTGGTGCGGCGTGTCCGGGAGGCCACCCGGTTGCCGCTTCTCGTGAAGCTCTCGCCCAATGTCACCCGGATTGCCGACATGGCGATGACCTGCGAGGACGCTGGAGCGGACGGCATCTCGCTCATCAATGCCGTTCAGGCCATGGAGGTCGATGTCGAGACTCGCCGCCCCGTCCTTAGCAACATCCTCGGGGGGTTGTCCGGTCCGGCCATTCGACCGATTGCCCTGCGCATGGTCTGGCAGGTGTCGCAGGCGGTGAAGATCCCGGTCTGCGGGATCGGCGGCATTCTGACCGCCGACGACGCCGTGAAGTTTCTGCTCTGCGGCGCGAGTGCCGTCCAGGTTGGCACCGCGAACTACCTGAACCCGCTGGCGGCACTGGAGATCGCCGAGGGGATCCAGTCGTACGCGGAGCGCCACGGCTTTGCGCGTGTGGCGGACCTGACCGGCGCCCTGGAGACCCGCAGCGTCTGAGTGTCGAGTTGCCATCGGCTGGCAATTCGTTTACTTTGCGCGGGCTTACGTGGGCACTTCCCGGGTCGGGGGGCGTCGGCGAACGCAATGGTTTCGGGTTTCTGGATGTGGCTGAAGCTCGTCGGTCAGGCTCGTTTCGCGAGTCGCTGGGCGGTGGGTGAAGGCCTGGAGAGTGGACGAGCGTCCGCTTTTTTTGTCTCTGGGATCCGAGTGCTGAGGGCTGAGGGGGTGAATGGTGTGTACCGCGATATCCCCGACGACCTTCGAAGGCTGGTCGAGCCAGTGGTGGAAGACCACGGCTACGCGCTGATGAACGTGGAGAACGTGCAGGGACCGGGAGCGGCATTACTGAGGATTACGATCGACACCCGATCTGGTGACGGCCGGGTTCCCGTGGACCAGCTCGCCGCCGTTTCGCGCGAGGTGGCGGCGCAGCTCGATACGGCGAATGCCGTCGACGGGAGCTATCGCCTCGAGGTGTCTTCGCCCGGACTCGACAGAATGCTGGCAAGAGAGGAGGACTTCGTCGCGGCTCGTGGAAACGAGGTGAAGCTGAAGACGCGCCGACCTCTGGACGGCCGCAGGCGTTTTCGGGGAGTGCTCGTCGAGTTCAAGAACGGTGTGGCACGGGTCTCCGTCGAAGGAGAGGAAAAGGACATCCCGTTCGAAGAGGTCGAGAAGGCCAATATCATCTACGCGTTCAGCAGCGCGGATTTCAACAGGAGCCGCTCGAGCGGCTCCTCTGACTGAACGACTGGAGCCTCTATGCTCGGTCCGAATCTAAAGCGTGAGATCGACCAGATCGCCAAGGACAAGGGCATCGATGTGGGTGAGATCATCGCTGCCCTCGAAGAGGCGATGAAGCAGGCTGCCCGAAAGCGCCATGGGCAGGAGAAGGAGATCGAAGCTCGCTACAACGATGAGCTTGGCGAGATCGAACTCTTCGAGTTTCTCGAGGTAGTCGAGGACGTAACGGATCGCGGCAGCCAGATCGGGCTGGATGTTGCCCGCGCCGAATACGATCCCGAGGCCGAAGTGGGGGACGAGATCGGCGTCAAGCTCGACACGTCCGATTTCGGTCGAATTCTCGCCCAAGCGGCGAAGCAGGTCATCATTCAGCGGATTCGGGATGCCGAGCGGGACCAGACCTACGACGAGTATCGTGATCGGCAAGGCGAGATCGTCAACGGAATCGTCCGGCGCTTCGAAAAGGGTGCCATCATCGTCGACCTCGGCCGTGCCGAGGCCATCCTGCCGCCCAAGGAGCAGGTGCCGCGGGAGAGCTACCGGCCGGGTGATCGCATCCGGGCTTACGTGCGTGAGGTCAACCGCATCAGCAAGGGGCCGCAGATCGTGGTCTCTCGTGCTTGCATCGAAATGCTGACGAATCTCTTCGCGCAGGAAGTGCCGGAGATGTACGAGAGGATCGTCAACATCGAGTCGGCAGCGCGTGAGCCGGGCGGTCGCTCGAAGGTCGCAGTTTCCTCGCGGGACGGTGATGTGGACCCGGTCGGAGCCTGTGTCGGCATGAAGGGCAGTCGCGTACAGGCGGTGGTCCAGGAGCTCCGCGGGGAGCGAATCGACATCGTTCCCTGGAGCCCCGATCCCGCGCGCTATGTCTGCAGCGCGCTCTCGCCAGCGCTGGTTTCCAAGGTGATCATCGATGAGGACACCAACTCGATGGACGTGATCGTGCCGGACGATCAGCTCTCGTTGGCCATCGGGCGGCGTGGGCAGAACGTGCGGCTGGCGGTTCAGCTCACCGGCTGGAAGATCGACATCAAGAGCGAGTCCAAGATGAAGGAGGTGGCCCAATGGCTCTCGAGGGCGGTCTCCGCCGTGGAGAGCTGTGGGGATCCCGAGGCCGACTTGCTGCTGCAGCAGGGGATCACCTCGCTCGAGGATCTCGCAGAATGTGCGACTGACCTGCTGACTTCGCTGCCCGGCATCGATGAGTCCGGGGCGCTGGCGATCAAAGAGAAGGCGGTCGCACTCGCAGTCGAGAAGCGCGAGGAAGAGGAGCGCGCGCGAGTTGAGGCCGAGGCGGCTGCCGAGGCCGCGGCAAACGAACCCGCGGTGGCCGATTCGGCCAGCGAAGAAGCTGTGCCGATGGAGGGGGGCGGGGAGTAGCCTCCGGTCAGGGAGTTCATGGGGAAGATCAGAGCATACAAGCTCGCGGAAGAGCTGGGGATCGACAAGCAGGAGCTGGTCGACCAGGCGGCGGAGTTCGACATCGAGCTGAAGAGCGCGATGTCGGCTCTCGAGGACGAGCAGGCTGATCTGTTGCGCGAGAAGCTGGGTAAGCCGGCGAAGACAGCTCGAGACATGGAGGAGAGCCGTGTCGAGGGCAAGCGCGGGACGACCGTGCTGCGTCGACGCAAGCGGGCCACGGTCGTTGAGCCGCCCGCGGAAGAGGCACCGCCGCTCGAGGCCGTCCCGCAGCCGATCGCCCCTGTGGTAGGCGAAGTGGCGGCTGAGCCCCAGGTCGAGCCCGAGCCTGAGGTCGCAGCCGAGGTCGAGGAGTCGGTCGCAGAGCCCGAGGAGACCCCGAGCGAGCAGGCGGTGACCGCGGAGCGGCGTCCGGCAGCCGAGCAGAAGCCAGAGCCGGCTCAGCCGGCCGCCGACCGCAAGGGTCGCCAGCGCAAGCGCGTGCGCGAGGTCGTGAACCTGCAGGAGCAGGAGCAGTTTGCGCGGCAGATTACCGGCCGCGGCAACACATCTCGTCGAGTGATCCCGGTGGCGCCGCGGCAGGCGGTGAATCCGCGCCGCAAGCGCCGCGACAAGCTGGCCGTGCCCGCGGTCGCCAGGGCTGCTTCGGAGCAGAAGCGCGCCGTCAAGGTCGAGGGTGAGATCAGCGTCGGCGAATTGGCCAAGCTGGTTGGTGCCAAGGCGCCCGTGATCCAGGGCAAGCTGATGGCACTGGGCATCATGGTCTCCGTCAACCAGACGGTGAATATCGAGACTTGCCAGAAGCTGGCCGCCGAGCTCGGCTTCGAAGTGCAGGACATCGGCTTCAAGGAAGAGGAATTCCTCGAGCCCGCCGCCTCACCGGCCGAGTTGGCCGCAGGCGAGACGGCGGGAGCCGAGAATCTGCAGCCGCGTGCGCCGGTCATCACCGTGATGGGGCACGTCGATCACGGCAAGACTTCGCTGTTGGATCAGATTCGCAAGACGAGAGTCAAGGTTGTCGACGGTGAGGCGGGTGGCATCACCCAGCACATCGGGGCCTATCAGGTAGAGGTCAGCAACCATGATCTCACCTTCATCGACACACCGGGTCACGCGGCGTTCACCGCCATGCGAGCGCGAGGCGCGGCGGTGACCGATATGGTGGTGTTGGTCGTGGCGGCCAACGACGGTGTCATGCCGCAGACCGTTGAAGCGATCGAACACGCTCAGGCTGCTGGCTGTCCGATCGTCGTTGCCATCAACAAGATTGATCTGGACGACGCGGACTCGAAGAAGACACGCCAGCGCTTGACGGAACACAACCTGGTGCCCGAGGACTTCGGTGGAGACGTGATCTGCGTCGACGTCTCAGCAAAGACGGGCGACGGGATCGATCAGCTCCTCGAGATGCTGGCACTGCAGGCCGAGGTGCTCGAGCTCAGAGCGGATCCGACTCGCCGAGCCAGAGGCGTCGTGCTCGAAGCCCACCTCGACCGGGGAAGAGGCCCGGTGGCGACCGTGCTGATTCAGGACGGCACATTGGCGCGCGGTGATACCATGGTGGTCGACACCGAAAGCGGTCGTGCTCGTCTGCTGGAGGATGCTTCTGGGGCGCGGGTCGACAAGGCGGGGCCCTCGGCGCCCGTGCAGGTGATCGGGCTCTCCGGCGTGCCGAGAGCCGGCGCACCCTTCTACGCCGTGGAGAGCGAGCGCGTTGCCAAGCAGATCACCAGCCACCGCGAAGATCAGGCTCGTTCCAGGCCGGCGCAGACGCCGCCCAGGCTCACGTTGGAGGAGTTCTTCGCACAAGCGGAGGGTGAGGGTCCGAAGGAGCTGAGCGTCGTACTCAAGGCCGACGTGCAGGGCACGTGCGAGGCGGTACGCGACTCGCTCGAGAAGCTCTCCACCGACGAAGTCAAGCTGAAGGTGTTGTCTTCCGGTGTTGGCGCCGTCAATGAGAGTGACGTGATGCTCGCCGCTGCGAGCAAAGCGGTTGTGATTGCCTTCCACGTCCGCCCGGATCCGTCCGCGCGCAGAGCGGCGGATGTCATTGGGGTCGATGTTCGCACGTACACGGTCATCATGGACCTGATCGATGAGGTCAAGTCCGCCATGGCGGGACTCCTGCCGCCGACCATCAAGGAACACCTCGTCGGTCGGGCCGAGGTCAGACAGACCTTCGCGATTCCCAAGATTGGGACCGTGGCGGGCTCTCTGGTGATGGAGGGCAAGGTGCTGCGCAGCGCTCAGTGCCGGCTCGTGCGAGATGGCGTGCAGCTCTACCAGGGCGCTGTCGGCTCGCTGAGGCGATTCAAGGAAGAGGCCAAGGAAGTTCAGAATGGCCTCGAGTGCGGCATCGGCATAGAGAACTACAACGACGTCAAGGTCGGCGATGTGATCGAGGTATTCGAGGTGGAGGAGGTGCCGGCCACCCTGTAGAGCGATGGCAGGACGAGACTCCATGATCGTCGGTGCGGCCCTCGTCGAGCTTCATGTCCACGGCTCGAGATCACTGAAGCAGAAGCGCGGCGTCGTGAGGTCCATCACGCAGCGGGTACGCGACCGCTTCAACGTTTCCGTCGCCGAGGTCGGGGGACAGGATACCTGGCAGCGGGCGGTGCTCGGCATCAGTGCGGCTGGCTGCGAGGCCGCCCGGGTGCGGCGTTCGCTCGAGGGGGTAGTCGACTTCATCGAGGGGCTTCATCTGGCCGAGGTTCGAGCCTCCGACGTCGAAATCCTGACACTGCCGCACGAAGCCGTCGCCGACGTCGACGTCGATGGCGGCGAGCCATTGCCCTGGGAGGAGGAGTGAACGTGTCGCTTCGCGCCGGCCGGATTTCGGAGCAGATTCGCGGCGAGATCGCCCGCCTTCTGCGAGAAGAGACCAGCGACCCGCGAATTGGCCTGCTGACGATTACCCGCGTGAAGGTGAGCGCGGATCTCGGTGAGGCGATCGTGTTCTGGAGTCCGCTGGACGTGAATGGCGATGTGGACATCGAACAGATGGCGGAGGGACTCCTGTCCGCCACCGGCTTCGTGCGTGGTCGCTTGGCGCGGAGTCTCGAGCTGCGGCGCATGCCGGCCCTTCAGTTTCGTTACGACCCGTCGATCGAGCATGGCAGCCGCACGCTGGCGCTGCTCCGCTCACTGAACGATGGCGCGACGGACGAGTCGAGAGACGAGCAGGATGGCGAAGAGGCGTAGGAGAAAGACATCGGATCGGCCGGGGCCGGCCGGGTTTCTCGTGGTCGACAAGCCGGCGGGATACACCTCGCACGACGTCGTGGAGGCGGCTCGTCAGTGGCTCGGCATCCGGCGCGTCGGGCACCTCGGCACGCTCGATCCGCAGGCGACCGGCGTCTTGCCCTTGGCAGTGCGCGCTGCCACCAAGCTCGTGCCCTTCTTTCAGGGGGGAGACAAGTACTACGTGGGAACGGTGCGCCTGGGCATCGAGACCGACACCCTGGATGGTGAGGGTGAGGTGCTGAGGCGCCACGACGGATCTCTTCCCGACGAGGAGTCTGTGCGCCGCGAGCTGGCGACCTTCGTTGGAGATATCGAGCAGGTCCCCCCGATGTACAGCGCGGTCAAGCACGGCGGTGTGCCCTTGCACCGCCTGGCACGCAAGGGCGAGGAAGTGGAGCGCGCTCCCAAGAAGGTTCATATCGAGCGGCTGGAGATGGTGCGTTTCTCGCCCCCCGACGTCGAGATTTCGGTCGAGTGTGGCGCGGGAACCTATGTTCGCAGTCTGGCCTCAGACCTCGGCCGGCAGCTCGGCTGTGGCGGCTATCTCGCGAGCTTGCGCCGTTTGCGCAGTGCTCCGTTCGATCTCGAGCAGGCACTCGTGATCGACGATTGCGAGCGCGCCGCCGCCGAAGGACGGCTCGACGCGATGATGATTCCTCCCGAGGTGGCGCTGGGCTTTCCCGTCGTCAGGCTGGCCGAGCCAGCCATTCGGCGGATCGTGAGCGGAGGCGACATTTCCCCGGGGTCCCTCGATCGCGCGAAGCCGGGCACGCGAGTGACCGCGTTGGGTCCGACGGGTGGCATGATCGCGGTCTTGGAAATCCGGGCGGATCGCCGCCTGTGGCCTGTACGTGTACTGCCGACCGCTGTCGGGTGAGGTGGCCATTGCGGCGCCCGCGGGTGTCTGCCAAACTCCCGCGAATCCGGATGCCCCGTGGCATCCGCGCCTTGCCGTGCCTTGAGATCCGTCGCGCGGGCCGAACTGAGATGAGTCTGCCCGTTCCGAAGCCGTGCGGCACGTGTGTCTGTCTTCCGGCGTAGATGATCACGAAGAGAGCGACTACATGACGAACGAATCCGAGAGGGAAGGACATTGATTTCGGGCGAGACCAAGAAGGGTGTGCTCGAAGAATATGGCCAGCACGCGACCGACACAGGTTCGGCCGAGGTGCAGGTCGCGCTCCTCACGGAGCGGCTGAGCGAGCTATCAGAGCACTTCAAGCTACACAAGAAGGACCACCACTCCCGGCGTGGGCTGATGAGGATCGTCAGCAGGCGTCGGCGGCTGCTTAACTACCTGAAGCGAACTCACTTTGATCGCTATCAGAAGCTGATCGCGGGCTTGGGCCTGCGGCGTTAGCAGGTTGGAATGGGCGGCTGGCAAGAGGCTCGCTCGCTCGTTTCGACGACAACATCGCTCGTCCACGAGTGTGTGACGGGTGCCATGATAATCAAGGGCGGTACGAGTCGTGCGTGCCGCGATGGGATGCGGGAGTCGGTCATACGCGAATATGCGATTCGAAACCGCTCTTCGCGCATGGGTGATCCTGCATTCCACCGTGAGTTCTCCTCCGTATCGCCCGCTGGTGCATCCGGCCTCTGACTCTATCTGTTCGGGCCGGAGAGGAGATCCACTGTAATGCCCTATTGGTTTGAACCGACGACCGTGTCCATCGACTTGGGCGGTCGCACGATGACGATCGAAACCGGTCGCATCGCAAAGCAGGCTGCGGGAGCCGCCCTCGTCACATTTGGTGACACGGCCGTGCTCGTGACCGCAGTCCACTCATCACCCCGGCCTGGTATCAACTTCTTTCCCCTGACCGTGGACTTCGTCGAGAAGTTTGCGGCTGCGGGCAAGATTCCGGGTGGCTTCTTCAAGCGCGAAGCGCGTCTCTCGGATCGAGAGGTCCTCGTCTCCCGCTTCATCGACCGCTCGATCCGCCCGCTATTCGCAGACGGCTACAACGACGAGACCCAGATCACGGCCACGGTGCTCTCCTCCGAGCCGGACTGCTCGGCCGACATGTGCGCCTTCGTAGGTGCCTCCGCGGCGCTGAGCATTTCAGAAATCCCCTTCCTCGGTCCGATTGGTGCGGTACGCATCGGTCGTGTCGAGGGAGAGTTCGTCATCAACCCCACGCCCGAGCAGCTCGAGACAAGCGACATGGAGCTGATCGTGGCCGGGACCCGCGGCTCCATCGTGATGGTCGAAGGTGGGGCCAAGCAGCTCTCCGAGGCCGACATGCTGGCCGCTGTGAGGCACGCCCACGGCGAGATCCTGACGATCATCGATCGCATCGAGAATCTGCGGGAGAAGGTTGGCAAAGAGAAGATCGTGTTGCCTGACCCCGAGGACATCTCCGAGCTCCAGTCGGAGATCCGGGGCAAGACCGAGCAGAGGCTGGCCGAGGCTTTTCAGATTCGCGCCAAGAAGGAACGTGGCGCGGCCGTAAAGGCCATCGAGACGGAAGTCGCAAATGAGTACGTTGCGGAGTACAGCGCACAGAAGGTCCAGCTCGAGAGCCTGACGGACTGGGAGGAGCGCCGCACCGGCCTGGCCAAGCTGCGCGGGCAGGTCAACAGCACGCTGCACGATCTCGGTGCCGAGCTGATGCGCAACCGCGTTCTCGATACCGGTGAGCGGATCGATGGCCGTAGCAGTACCGAGATTCGCCCCATCGCGTGCGAAGTGCGGCCGGTTTCGCGGCCGCACGGCGTCGCGCTGTTCACGCGAGGTGAGACTCAGGCGATCGTGACCGCGACACTCGGCAGTGGCTTCGACGAGCAGACCATCGACGGCATGATCGGACGGTTCAAGAAGACGTTCATGCTGCACTACAACTTCCCACCGTTCTCGGTGGGGGAGGCAAGACCCCTGCGCGGTCCCGCACGGCGAGAAGTCGGGCACGGCCATCTGGCCGAGCGCGCCATCCTGCCGGTCTTGCCAGAGCATGAGGACTTCCCGTACACGATTCGGGTCGTGAGTGAGACCCTGGAATCCAACGGGTCTTCTTCGATGGCCGCGGTATGCGGCTCGACGCTGGCGCTTCTCGATTCCGGTGTTCCGATCAAGGCGCCGGTCGCGGGCATTGCCATGGGTTTGATCACCGACGGTCAGCGCACCGTCATTCTGTCGGACATTCTCGGAGACGAGGATCATCTGGGCGACATGGACTTCAAGGTCGCGGGCACACGAGATGGTGTTACGGCGCTCCAGATGGACATCAAGGTCAAGCAGATCGATTGGGAGATCCTGGAGACGGCTCTCGGACAGGCGCGAGACGGCCGGCTTCATATTCTCGACCGGATGAGCGAGGAGACCGCCGAGGATCTCGATGGTCTCCGGCCGCGTGAGGAGATGCACGAGCATGCGCCTCGGCTCGAGGTGCTCTTCATCAAGCCCGATCGCATTCGCGACATCATTGGCCCAGGTGGCAAGGTGATTCGCGCCATTCAGGAGACGACGGGTGCCAAGATCGATGTCGAAGATTCTGGCAGAGTTGCGGTCTTCGGTCCGAACTCGGACGCCGTTGCGCAAGCGTTGGCCATGGTGCAGGAGCTCACCCAGGAGGCAGAGATCGGCAAGATCTACCTCGCCAAGGTGAGGCGGGTGGCGGACTTCGGCGCCTTCGCGGAGATCTTCCCGGGCACGGACGGACTCATCCATATCAGCCATCTCGCTGAGGGGCGGGTCGAGAACGTTACCGACATCGTCTCGGAGGGCGATGAGGTGCTAGCCAAGTGCATCGACATCGATCCGGCTGGTCGCATCCGACTTTCGCGCAAGGAGGCATTGGCGGAAGTCGCCGACACCGACCAGTGAAGAGTGCCAGCGAAGAGGGCGTCGGCTCGCCCCCAATCTGTGTTCGGCTTGCGCGCCAGCCAGGTGGCGGGGGGCTGCCGCTGCCCGAGCCCGCCACCTTGGGCTCCGCCGGCGTCGACCTTCGGGCCGCCATAGAAGAAGACCTGCTGATCGAGCCCGGCGCGCGCGTACTCGTTCCCTCCGGCTTCGCCATCGAGCTGCCCGAAGGTTTCGAGGGGCAGGTGCGGCCTCGCAGCGGCCTGGCCCTACGCCATGGCATTAGCATTCCCAACGCGCCCGGTACGATTGATTCCGACTATCGGGGCGAGATCAAGGTGATTCTGATGAACGCCGGCAGTGAACCGTTCCGCGTGTCGCGCGGCGATCGCATCGCCCAGCTCGTGGTGGCTCCGGTGCAGCGTGCCATTTGGCGGGAAGTCGACGGTTTGGTCGACACGGGGCGGGGTGACGGCGGGTTCGGTCACACCGGCAGGTAGCGGCGAACGGGCATCCGTCGGGGACCCGAGTTAACGTAGGATCGTCGTGAGCGCGGACAGATCCGATCAGCCTTCAGAGCCGCCGGGAGCGGGCGGCGCGGTGCACCGCGCCGAGCCGTTGCACCCGCTTCCGCCCACGCCGTGCCCGGAGCCGCCGGTGAAGAAGGGGCGCAGCGATCTTGGCCTGCGTCTGATTACCGCCGCCGTTCTGATCCCCGCGGTGATCTACATCATCGCACAGGGGGGCTATCTGTATCTGGCGACGGTGCTGGCCTTCGGTCTGCTCGCCCAGAGCGAGTTCTACCGCCTGATCGAAGACAAGGGTGCTCGCCCACTGAAGGGGTTGGGGCTGAGCTTCGGTGCCGCCGTGATCTGCGTTGCCTACGTCGGCAGCGAGTACTTCGCCATGTTGCTGATGACTGCGTCGCTCTTGGTGCTGATGGTGGCACAGCTGCGCAAAGCGCAGATTACCGAAGCTCTCGCCAGCATCTCCGGCACTTTCTTCGGTGTCTTCTATGTGGCCTGGTTGCTCTCGCATGCAGTTCTGCTCCGTTTCTTCTACCAAGCGGCCCAGTCTCACTACGATTCGGCACAGCTCTTCAGCTTGGGACTCGATCCCGAGTCCGGCATCTTCTTCATGGTCTACGCGCTCACGGTGGTCGTGAACTGTGACGCGGGCGCCTACTTCGCCGGACGAGCGTGGGGACGCCGCAAGCTGGCGCCAGAGATTAGTCCCAATAAGAGTGTCGAGGGTGCCATCGGTGGCGTGGTCTGGGGGACTATCGCCGGGCTGGTTGTCAAAGCAGTCTTCGATTTCTTCTGGCCCGGGCTCTCGGCAGCCCTGCCATGGGATGTCGCCATTCCGTTCGGTGTGGTTCTCTGTATTGTCGGAATCATCGGCGACCTGGTCGAGTCGCTGCTCAAGCGGGATGCGGATGTCAAGGACACCGGTGCCTTGCTGCCCGGTATGGGGGGCGTCCTGGATCGCATCGACGCGCCGCTGCTCGCGCTGCCCGTCACCTACTACATGCTGCTCGGTTACGCCTATATGCGCGTAGGCTGATGCGCGTGGGCTGAGGCCGTCCGAGTCGCAGGACGGCAACCTTCCCCCGTGATGCAGGCTAGATCTCCAGGTTGCGCCGGATCCGCGTGATGGGGTTCTCGGTGTCGGGCTCGAAGCGGACGCCGCTGACCTGCTCGAAGGCCTGGATGTAGCGGCGGGCAGCTTCACAGCGGACCTCGTCCGACAGTGGCGGCGGCGGTCCGTCGCCCTTGTAGCCCTGCTCACCGAGCCACAGACGGATGTACTCCTTGTCGATTGCCGCCGGATCCTCGCCCTGAGACATGGCGCCCTCGTAGCTGTCGGCGTACCAGTAGCGTGATGAATCCGGCGTGTGGATCTCGTCGATCACCACGAGCTGTCCCTGGTCATCGAGCCCCAGCTCGTACTTCGTGTCGACCAGGATCAGCCCCCGCTCCTTCGCGAAGTGGGAGCCGGCCTCGAACAGCGCTCGGGTCATGCGGTCGGCTGCGTCATAGAGATCCTCGCTCATTACGCCGCTCTCGACGATTTCGGCTCGGGATGTGAGCGCGTCGTGGGCGCCGAGCTCCGCCTTGGTCGTGGGCGTGAGAAGCGGTTCCGGCAGTTTCTCGTGTCGGCGCAGACCGTCGGGCAAGCGGTGGCCGCAGTAGACGCGCTCACCGCTCTCGTAGCTCGTCCAGATAGCGGTCTTGGTAGATCCCGTCAGGTAGGCGCGGCAGACGAACTCCACCGGCAGGAGCCGGCACTCGCGCACGATCGAGACTGTCGGGTCGGGCACGTCGATCAGATGGTTGGGGGCCACGTCGGCCAAACGGTTGAACCAGAAGGCCGCCATCTGGTTCAGCACCTGACCCTTGAACGGGATGGTGCCGACGACCACGTCGAAGCAGCTCACGCGGTCCGAGACCACGATCGTGCGCCGCCCGTCCTTGACGTAGCTGTCGCGGACCTTGCCGACCCGCTTCTCCCCGAGACCGACGAAGTCGGTCTGATCCAGTGTGCTGGTGCAGGCCTCTGAGAGAAGCTCGGGGTCGATGGTCATGGCTGATTCTCCGATTGGGCGAGTCGCGGCTGGACCGGCATTTAAGCCCCGCTTGCTCGCGCCGGCAAGGCCACTCGCCTGTGATGGCCGGCCGGGGCGTGAGCGCGCGGGTTCCGTTCGACGGCGGCCAGCGCAAGTCTCCGGTTCCGTGGCCGAAATCGGTTCGCTGAGCCCCCGCCCCACTTGGCGAAGCCCGCGCGGCACAGATAGCCTTAGCGAGCGCGGGACCGCGGCCGGCGTCTGGGGGCCCCGCGGCGCAATGGCCTTCGGCCGGCACGGCCCCAGCACGTCAGCCGCATCGCACGGGAGCTGCGACAGATGGAACTCGACAGCGACAGCCTGGAGCGACTGGTTCCCGAGCGGATGGATCCCGCCGATCTGGCGGGCGCCGCGACCCTCGAGCTTCATCTCGAGCGCTACCGCTTCGCGGCTGGCCAGGTTCGGCCCGGCCGGCTGCTCGACCTGGCATGTGGTGTCGGTTATGGCACCCGGCTGATGGCCGATCGCAATGGCCATCTCGAGTCCGCTCTGGGCGTCGACATCGCAGCCGCGGCAGTGCAGTACGCGCTCACACACTATGCCGACGAGCGCGTGCGCTTTCTCTGCTGCGATGGCATGAGCTTCGAGGACGCGGACGGCTTCGACACCATCGTCAGTCTCGAAACGATCGAGCATGTTCCCGGCCCCGACGCCCTCTTCGCGAGATTGGTGGCACTGCTTCGGCCTGGCGGTGTGCTGGTTTCGTCCGTGCCCGTCACGCCGTCCGTCGATCTGAATCCGCACCACTTGCGCGACTTCACGAGTGCTGACTTCCGCCGTATGGGGCGCGAGAACGGACTCGTGGAGCGGGCCGAGTTCGAGCAAGTTCAGCGGGTGAACCCGCTGGAGCTCATGCGAGGCAAGCGTTTCGGCCGATCCAACCTGCGTCCGGACCTCGTGAGGTACTACCTCGCTCGCCCGAGCGCAGCACTCACGCGGTTGCGGACGACGCTGCGCCATGGCTTTGCCGCGCGCTACCTCACGCTGGCCTGGCAGCGGGAGGCCTGAGTGGCTCGGCTCAGGAGCCCCGCATGATCACGCGCTCGAGTGAGCCGAAGCAGCCGGATCCTGTGGGGGGCGCATGCTCGATCAGGCGGATGGTCGTCCCAGCGATGGCTGGCTTGGCGATCGACGCGCTGGATCTCGCGACCTTTGGTCCGGTGGGTCTATGGGCCGGCATCCCGCTCGGTGCCGCAGTGGGCTTCTGGCTCGCACCCGAGCTCGGCTTTCCGAGGCGGTCGCGCTGGCTCTGCGCAGCTCTTACCGGCCTGTACTGTGCCCTTCCGCTGACCGGCTTTCTTCCGCTGGCCACCATCGCCGCGAGCGCCGCGCGCGTACTGGATCGGTCCACGTCTGTGGTGCCCTCGGAGGTCGGTCCCGTGCCCGATCCCGAGGGAGCAATCGAGGTGGACTACAACAGCGAGTGGGACGACCCGGCCTCGCGTTGACCCAGACGGGACGGCTCCGATACAATGCCCGTTCTCCGAGCGGATCCCTTCGAGAGCCAGCTCTCAGTGCACCGCGGGGCCCTTACTTGTTCGCGCCTGCTCCTTTCAGCAATTGCAGCGACGACGACGAGCCGCGCGGGCTCCGGGTCTCTGCTCGGATCCGCGCTGCCCTCCGCCGGCTCGAGGCATTCTTGTTCCTCTGTCCCCGCAGATGCGACCCGGAGATGTCATGAGTGAGCGTCGCAGCCCTCTCGCGATCTCCGACGCGGAGATGGAACGGCTCGCGCGAGAGCGCGTGGCCGACCACTTCCATGACGAGTGCGGCGTCTTCGGCATTCACGGTCACGACGAGGCTTCCCACATCTGCTACCTCGGGCTCTACGCCCTGCAGCACCGCGGCCAGGAGAGCTGCGGCATGGTGGCATCCAACGGCCGCGAACACATCGCGCATCGTGCGATGGGCCTGGTGGCCGATACGTTCGGCGAGAAGACTCTCGGTCGTCTGCGCGGCCGTCACGCCATCGGACACGTGCGCTACTCCACCGCGGGCGAGAGCCTTCTGCGCAACGCGCAGCCGATTTGCGCCAACACGGATGGTGGCCCGGTCTCGATCGCCCACAACGGCAATCTGGTCAACGCCGTGGCGATCCGGCGCGAGCTCGAGGGGCGGGGCGCCATCTTCGGCTCTACCTCGGACAGCGAGGTGCTGCTTCATCTCCTGGCGCGCTCGCGTGAAGAGCACGTGGAGGATCGCTTCATCGACGCGGTCTCCCGGGTCAAGGGTGCCTTCAGCATCGTTCTGTTGACTGACGATGCGCTGATCGGTGCGCGTGATCCGAGCGGCTTCCGACCACTCAGCCTGGGACGGCTGGGTCGCGCCTATGTGCTCGCGAGTGAGACCTGCGCACTCGATCTGATCGGAGCCAGCTACGAGCGCGATGTCGAGCCCGGTGAGATGGTCGTTATCAGGCGAGGTCGACTGCGTAGCCTGCGTCCGTTCACCCGAGAGGTGCCCAAGCACTTCTGTATCTTCGAGTACATCTACTTCGCAAGACCCGATTCGAACCTGGTGGGGCACAACGTCTACGCCTTCCGCAAGGAGCTCGGCCGGACGTTGGCGCGAGAACACCCGGTGGCCGCCGATATGGTGGTGCCGGTTCTCGACTCCGGTAATGCCGCGGCACTGGGCTACGCCGAGCAGGAGGGGATTCCGTACGAGACGGCCCTCATCCGCAATCACTATGTGCGCCGCACATTCATTGAGCCCGCGCAGTCGATTCGGAACTTCGGTGTCAAGGTCAAGCACAACGCAATCAAGAGCTTTCTGGACGGCCGGCGGGTCGTGCTGGTGGACGACTCCATCGTGCGCGGGACCACGCTGGTCAAGATCGTCGGCATGTTGCGCGTGGCGGGGGCCCGAGAGGTCCACGTACGCATTTCATCCCCTCCCACCATCGGCCGCTGTCACTACGGGATCGATACACCGACGCGCGAGGAGCTGATCGCCCACGATCACTCGGTGGACGAGATCCGTGAGATCATCGGCGCCGATTCGCTCGGCTTCCTCTCCTTGGAAGGGCTTCGCCGCACCGCGGCTAGCGAAGTCAAGATCGGCATCTGCGACGGCTGCTTCTCCGACAACTACCCCATTCCGGTCGACAGCGAGACGGAGACCCCCCAGCTCTCGCTTTTTCGCGCCATGGAAGAAGAGCCTGATCCAGAGTGAGTTCGGCCGGGTCTCGGAATGACCCGGGCCACTCGCCCCGATCCGAGCGCCGAATCAAGCCTAGCCGGCCCATTTCAGAACCCTGCTAGGCTCTCTCCTCGTTTCTCGCTAGGGCGCACGAGGAGGAGCTCTCGATGAGTGAGCGCGGCAGGCTCGACCTGGATACGCTGCGACGTCTGATTGACGACGGCAGCATCGAGACGGTGCTGACTGTACTCCCTGACCTCTATGGCCGGCTGATGGGCAAGCGCATCGTCGGCCGCTACTTCCTCGAAGAAGTCGCGGGGCACGGCATGCACGCTTGCGACTATCTCTACGCATGCGACATGGAAATGGATCCGACGCCGGGCTATCGCTTCACGAGCTGGGAGACCGGCTATGGCGACATGCGGGTCGTCCCCGACTTCAGCACGCTGCGGAGGGCGGCCTGGCTCGAGCGCACCGCCATCGTCGTCTGTGACACACTGGAGGAGGATCGCGACGTTCCCATCGCCGTGGCGCCGCGCAATATTCTTCGCGAGCAGGTCGAGCGGGCAGGCGAGGCGGGATTCGTTCCCTATCTGGCCAGCGAGCTGGAGCTCTTTCTCTTTGACGAGAGCTATGGAGAGGCTCGTCGCAAAGGCTATCGCGACATCGAGACGAGTCAGAAGTACAACGAGGACTACCATGTTCTTTCAGGCGGCTTCGCCGAGCCAGTCATCGGAGCCATCCGCCGCTGTGTCGACGACTCCGCCATTCCCGTGGAATTCAGCAAGGGCGAGGCCAGCGCTGGTCAGCATGAGATCAACCTGCGCTATGCCACGGCAATCGAGATGGCCGATCGCCATGTGATGTACAAGTTGGCCGCCAAAGAGATTGCGGCCCAGCAGGGCCGCTCGGTCACATTCATGGCCAAGTGGCACACTGATTACGCGGGCAATAGCCTGCACGTGCACTTGAGCTTCCAGGATCTCGATGGGCGGTCTGTCTTCTCCGCGGATGGTGATCCCGCGCCCGGTACACGGGTGCAGATGAGCGACACCTTCCGCTACGCAGTGGGTGGGATGCTCGCGCATGCGCGAGCGCTCTCGCTGCTCTTTGCGCCCAACGCGAATTCTTACAAGCGCTACGTAGAGGGCACGTTTGCCCCCACCCGCATCGCTTGGAGCTACGACAACCGGACGGTTGGCTTCCGCGTCGTGGGGCACGGTGCCGGCCTGCGGGTGGAGTGCCGGATCCCGGGCGGTGATGCCAACCCGTATCTGGTCTACGCCGGATTGATCGCGGCGGCGCTCGACGGCATCGAGCAGCGGCGAGAGCCCGGTCCGTTCTTCGAGGGCAACGGCTATCTGGCGGCGGATCTGCCGCGCGTGCCGGGGACCCTGGCTGAGGCCGTGCAGGAATTCGCCGCCAGTGATTTCGTCCAGAGTGCCTTTTCTCCCGGCGTCGTGGAGCATCTTCTGCACTTCGCGCGCACCGAGCTCGCCGCCTCGAATCGAGCGGTGACCGACTTCGAGAGAGCTCGCTTCTTCGAACGCGGCTGAGGCGCGGGCCGAGATCGTACGCGCGGCGAGTGTCAGGTTTCGTCCGGGCTCGCCGATACGGGTTTCTGTGGGCGGGGCCGATGCAGGCCTTCGGAACGGGTCTGGCATCCCCTCGGATCGCTGAGAGGAGATTCCGGGTCACCGAAGACGGTCGGCACTGCCGGCCGAGTACGGCGCGCGGAGTGGCAAGCCCCGCGGCGCTCTCGCTCGGGGGAGATCCAGTGTCTCTCGAACGCCACAGGCTGAGAGTCGACTTCGCTCGCGCGGGAACCTTCCGCCGCGAGTACCTCAGCAATATCGCCAATGGCGGCATCTTCATCGAGAGCGATGCGCCGATTGCGGTGCGCGATGTCGTCGTGGTCGAGATCGGTCTGGCGTATCGCGATCAGACGATCGAGCTCGAGGGAGAGGTCGTGCACCGCATCCCCCCTGAGATGTCCGCCACCGGTGCGGTTCCGGGCGTGGCCGTGCAGTTCGAACTCTCGGCCAAGCAGCTTCGGGCAAAGTTCGAGCCGCTCGTCGGAACGGCCGATGGCGATGAGCGGGCCTCGCAGTCAGGTCGTCGCGTCGCTCGGCGCTCGCAGGCTCGCGTGCAGGCCAAGGTGGAGAGCTCGAGTCAGGGTGAGGTCGCGGGTCGGTCGCGGGACATCAGTCGCTCAGGCATGCTGATTTCGGTCGCGGGGAAGCCGATTCCAGTCGGTGAGCCGATCGTTGTGACCGTCGCGCATCCCCAGACGGGCGAGGCACTGCAGGTCGACGGCAAAGTCGTTCGCCATGTCCGCTCGGATGTTGGCGAGGTGACCGCCATGGGGATCGAATTCTGCGCGCCCGAAGCGCGACAGGCCGAGGTCTCGAGCTTCGTCAGCGACGTGCAGGTCACGGAACACAGTCGCCGTCTGGGCGGCATCACGGGGCCCATCGCCGAGTTGGGCATCGAAAACCTGCTCCAGATGTTCGGCTCCAGCTCTCATCAGGGCACGCTCACGCTGACGCGAGGCGCGGAGGAGGGATTCATCGCCTTCGAGGGCGGCATGCTGTGTGGTGCACGGGTTGGGCGCGCGAGCGGCACTGCGGCGCTGCGGCAAATGCTTGGCTGGCGTGAGGGCAGCTTCGAGTTCGAGGCCCGCGTCGAAGAGAGTGAGCTCCGCGATAGCGAGATCCCCCTCAGTGGGGCGATTCTGGATGCCCTGTGCGAGATCGATGAGCGGAGCCGTTCCCGCGAAGCCGGCCAGCCGCCGGTGGCTGACGGTAGCGAGTCGGCGGCGGGCACCGGGAGTTCGAACGTGCCGGCTCATATCTCGCCCGACGGCACTTTCACGGCGGACACCGCCAGGGCCGATTCGTCTCGCGGCGAGCTGACGAAGACCGAGGAGGCCGTACTCGACCTCGCGTGCGTCGGCATGAGCGTCGACAAGATGCTGGAGGTCATCCCCGAGCGACAGATCGAGGTCTACACGGCTCTCGACTCGCTGCTGGAGCGTGGCCTGATCCGCTGCCGCTGAGCGCCCTGCTACCCGCTCATGGCGCCGCTACGCTTGTGCACATCGATGGGAGGTGTGCATGAGTGGAACGCCGACTGGGCGTCTCAATGGACGGACGGCTCTGATCACCGGGGCGGGTAGCGGAATCGGGCGCGAGAGTGCGTTGCTCTTTGCGGCTGAGGGGGCCCGCGTCGTGGTGTGCGAGCGAGACGAAGCCGCCGGCCGCGTCACGGTGGAGCACGTCGAAGCGCAGGGGGGGCAGGCGCTGTTGGCGCTGGCCGACGTGTCGGACGACGCACAGATGAGGCAGGCCGTCGAGTCCGCCGTCGACTGGACCGGCGGTCTGCACGTTCTCTTCAACAACGCGGGCATCTTTCCGGCGCGCGACGGATCGCCGGTCGAGACGCCACTGGATGTCTGGCAGCTCGTGATCGACGTCAATCTCAAGGGCGTATTCCTCGGCTGCAAACACGCGATTCCCGCCATGATCGAATCCGGCGGCGGGTCGATCATCAACACCGCATCGTTCGTCGCCGTGATGGGCGCCGCAACCTCCCAGATCGCCTATACGGCGAGCAAGGGCGGCGTGCTGGCGATGACGCGCGAGATTGCAGTCGAGTACGCGCGTCGCGGAATCCGCGCCAACGCGCTCTGCCCCGGACCTGTCAACACGCCGCTACTCGAGGAGTTCCTGAGCGATCCCGCACAGCGCGCGCGGCGTCTGGTCCACATTCCGATGGGCCGGCTGGCAGAGGCCAGCGAGGTCGCGCAGGCGGCGCTCTACCTCGCCTGTCCCGAATCTTCCTATGTCACCGGGAGCACCTTCATGGTCGACGGCGGCATCACGGCCGCCTATGTAACGCCCGAGTAGCCGAGTGTCCATGCGATCGCTCAGCCGTCCCGGGTCCCCAGACGCGCCTGCGCCGCATCACCGCTAGCACGATTGCGAGCGCGCCGAGCGATGTTGCCGTCAGCGCCAGGTAGAGGTGGGCGAAGCTGAACGGCCCGCGGCCCTGCCCGTTGCAGTTCGCGTTGTCCGAAGAGTCATCGCACCCGGATCCCACCAGAGCGACGATCTGATCGCGGTAGTACGAGAGATCGGCCGAATAGGTGACATCGCCGTAGAAGGCGGTTCGGGGTGGCTGGCCGTTTCGAGCGCGGATGGTGAACATCACGCCGGCTAGCACCCACCCCTTGCTCGGCTCCAGGCGATCACGTCGCGCGAATAGAGCGCCCCCGGAATCGCCTTGGGCCGCCTGGGCCTCATGGGCGGTTCCTGCCGGATCGTCGAGCCGGTCGAAGAGCGTCGCGAATGCGTGCGTGCGCGTGCCGCCGCGCTCGATGTCCTCCGGCCACGCGGCGATCGTATTCGTCCCCCAATGCAGGCCGTCTTCCGTGCCCCAGAGCCAGCCATCGACCAGACCGCGGTCGTGCGTGTCGATCTTCGTGGGCTCGCCTCGCGTGTAGCCGGCACCGATCATCATGGCCGACTCGCCGGGCTTGGGCGTGGAGCGGCTGATCGGGAGCATTGGCAGATCGGGGAGCTCGGGATTGCCGACCAGCCGGAACACCTGCAGGTCGCTGGGCACGCCGTCCGGATTGCTGATCTGGACCGCCGTGCCGGCGACTGGGTCGTAGCGCTCGCCACCAATCACGACGATCCCAACGCCCACGTGGTGCGCCGTCAGCACCCAGCCGTTGCCGAGATAGATCACCGATGGGCCGCCCAGGCGCCGGCCGACGTGTGCCCAGCCGGGGTCGTCGGCGGGTACTTCGTCGTTGCTACTGCCGTCGCCGGAATCGAGGATCAGCGCCAAAGCGGCAGGCGGCGAGGACCACAGCACGAGCGACGTGAGCAGCCGGAGCGCTGGCCTCGTGACGAGCCGAGTCACGGCCGTTCACCGAGAATCTCGGGGTTCATGATCTCGCGGCGCACGACTCGCCCGGAGCGATAGTGCGTCCGTACGTCGATGAGACCGTCGTGATCGAGATCTTCTTCACGCACTGCGAGTGCACCGATGTCGTCGAAGTGCTCGAGGAGGTCGAAGCGGCCGTCTTCGTTCGTATCGCGCGACTCACTCGTCAGCAGACCGTTTGCGTAGACGAAGACACGTTCTGGCCGGCCGTCGCCGCGGCTGTCGAGCTCGACTCGCTCGAGCGTTTGACCATCCTCGGCATAGACGATGTGAAGGTCGGGCTGCCCTTTGCCGCGCCCCCTCTCCCAGACCTCGCGGCGTATTCCGTCAACGACTGCGATCCAGCGGTCCGGTCGGCCGTCGCCGCTGCTGTCCTCCTCGGCCAGGATTGGAGACTCGCCGCCGCGCGAGAAGTAATAGCGAGCGAGCATCTCTCCGCTTGGCGTGTAGAGGACGCGGGTCGTCAGCTCAGTGCCTTCCTGCTGTTCTGCCGCCTGTGCGAGTGTGCCGTTCGCCCGAAGTCGTTGCAGATGTCTCCGGGCGCGCGTCGGCCCCTCGGCCGCGGGATCGCCGATCGTGCCAGTGGGCAGGGCGGCGAGTGCGGCCGCCCGGGGTACGCCATGCTTCGTCTCCAGCACCGCCAGAGCCGCGAGAAGGTCTGCGCGCAGCGCCTGCTCGTCCGCAAGCTGCGCCTCGAGTCTTCTGCGCTGGGCAGGCGTTAGCTCGGGGTCGAGCACCTGCCAGGACTTCTGTGGCGGAGCTGGCCGATCTGTCGCGAGCGGATTCTCCGCGACCACTTTCTCCCGCTCTTCGCGACGCGCGATCTGTCGGGTGATCTCGAGCGCGCGGTCCACCTCGTCCAGAAGCGAGCGGGCATCGAGATGGCGGGGGTCGATTGCGATCGCCCGCGCAAGAGCGGCCCGAGAGGCGGTGAGCTGCCCCAACGCCAGCGCGTGACGCGCCTCGTCGAGCGCGCTCGCGATGCGTCTCTCGAGCGCGGGGAACAGCAGGTGGATGGATTCGCGGCTCCAGCGCGCCGATTCCCGAGCTCCCGGCCTGCGAGCGCAGAAGCTGCGAAACGTCTCCAGCTCGAAGAGCTGCTCGAGGGCTCGCGCGATGTTGTCGGCAGCGCAGCGTTCGTCGATCTGCCGCTCGGGCCCTGCCCGGCGGATCCAGTGCTCATGGTTTGTTCGACTGCTTTCGCCCGCTGACGCCGCCTCGGTGTCGGGAGCCGCCAGGCCGACCCTCAATCGCGCCAGGCCGAAGCGTCCGTCCTTGATCGACTCGCCGCAGTAGGCGCGATCGACACGCAGGCTCAGCGCGATGTGGCGAGCATGCCCGGCGAGCCAGCGTCGCAGCGTGTCGACCGATGCGCTGGCTTCGGCCGGAGCCTCCACGACGCGAGCATCGGGCATGCGCAGCGCGAATCGATCGAGCAGCGCGCGGTGGACGAGACCCTCGGGCCACTGTGTCGGCGTGCGGCCGGAGGTGAGCTGATCGTCGGGTGGAGGCAGAAGCACGACGAGCAGGTCGTCCGAGGGCAGCTCGAGCGTATTCTCTGGCAGCGGTGGGGGAGGGGGGTCGAGCGCATCGGCTCGCTCTCGGTGCTGCTGCGCCTCCGGCTCACGGCCGAGCTCCGCGAGCAGCTCGGCCCGCAGTCGATGGAGATCGCTGTCGTTCGGGAGCAGTGTGAGCCCACGGCGCACGGTGCGCTCGGCGGCTTCGATTCTTCCCTGCTTGCGCAGTGCACGCGCGTCGGTCAGCAGTCGGCGCGCGTAACGCGCGCGGTCCGCCGCATCGAACGGCGGCGCATCGAGGTGTTGGCTCACACCTGGGCCGCAAGCGAGCGGCCCGCCCAAGATCGTGACGGCCGCAAGCAGGCTTACTGCGAGCAGTCGCGTGCGCGTCGAGCGCCAGAGGCACGCTCGCTCAGACGCGAGCCGAGCGCAGCGGTACATCAAGTGGGATGGCTGCGGGGAGCCTCTCCCCGTTGAAGCAGAGTATCCCTGCTGAATCGGGTGTCGTCCCGGGTGGGGTAGTCGAGATTGTAGTGGAGACCGCGGCTCTCCTTGCGGTGCTGAGCGGCGCGGATCAGGAGTTCGGCCACCGTCGCGAGGTTGCGCAGCTCGAGCAGGTCCGGCGTGATGCGGTAGTTCCAGTAGTACTGATTGATCTCGTCCTGCAGTAACTCGATGCGATGGCGCGCGCGGGCCAGGCGCCTGTCGCTACGTACGATGCCGACGTAGTTCCACATGAAGCGACGGATTTCATCCCAGTTCTGGGTGATCATCACAGCTTCGTGGCTCTCGATCGCGTCGCCGTGTTGCCAGGCCGAGACCGCGCCCGGGGGCGGCAGGTCGGCACGCCTTCGAACCGCTTCCTCGGCCGCCAGCCCGGCGAAGACGACGGCCTCCAGCAGTGAGTTGGAGGCCAGACGGTTGGCACCATGCAGGCCGGTGCATGTGACCTCACCCGCTGCGAAGAGATTCGGAAGATCCGTCTCGCCGTGCAGATTGGTGCGCACACCTCCGCAGCAGTAGTGGGCGGCGGGGACGACGGGGATCGGTCGAGTCGTGATGTCGATGCCGAGGTCGAGACACCGCTCGTGAATGTTGGGGAAGCGACGGCGGATGAACGCCGGATCGCGATGCGTGATGTCGAGCACTACATAGTCATCGCCGGATCGCTTGAGCTCGCTATCGATGGCCCGCGCCACGATGTCGCGCGGGGCCAGGTCCTTCATCTCGGCGTTGTAGCGAGCCATGAAGGCGTCACCAGCGAGGTTGCGCAGAATCGCCCCCTCGCCTCGCACGGCCTCGCTAATGAGAAACGAACCGGCTTCCGGGTGGTAGAGGCAGGTGGGGTGGAATTGCATGAACTCCATGTTGGCGACCGCAGCACCCGCGCGATAGGCCATGGCGATGCCGTCTCCCGAGGCGATGTCGGGATTGCTCGTGTAGAGATAGACCTTGCCCGCCCCGCCCGTTGCGAGCAGCGTGATCGGCGCGAGGAATCGATGCACCTCGCCAGTGCTTGCGTCGAGCACATAGGCTCCGAGCGCACGATTGGCCTCCGTACGGCCCAGCTTGTGGGCCGTCAGCAGATCCACCGCGCAGTGGTTCTCGTAGAGCGAAATCCGAGGATGTGCGGCGACACGTGCGAGCAGCGACTGCTCGATTTCGCGACCGGTCGTGTCGCGGCTGTGCAGGATGCGCCGCCGCGAGTGCCCGCCCTCGCGCCCGAGGTCGAATGCTCCGCCCTCATTCGTTGGAGTGCCTTCGTTGCGGTCGAACTCCACGCCCCACTCGAGTAGGCCCTCGATGGCGCCCGGCCCACGTTCGACGACGAAGCGAACGACCTTCTCGTCGCACAGGCCTGCACCGGCGTTGAGTGTGTCGTGAACGTGCTCGTCGAACGAATCGTCCGAAGCGATGACAGCGGCGATTCCGCCCTGCGCGAAATTAGTCGCGGAATCGTCCGCCTGTCTCTTCGTCACGAGGCCGACGGTTCCGTGCTCGGCGACTCGCAGCGCAAAGTGCAAGCCCGCCAGCCCACTGCCGATCACCAGAAAGTCGAACTCGATGGGTCCGGACATGTGAGCGCTCATCCTTGATTACTCGTTCGTGCCCGCGGCGGGTAAGTGCTCGCGGGGTTTCTACGGCGAGCGTTCTAATGCTGCTGGTCAGAGGCTCCGATAATGCTCGGACGGTGGTGGGGCCCGAGTCTATCGGCCCGGGTCGAATACCCGCAAATGCTCCCCCAGGGGCATCGAGCAAGAGGAATCGTGCCGTTGAGGCTGCGGATGGTGAACAAGCTGGCGGTCGCATGTGCCCTGCTCGTCGCCGGGTGGCCGGCTCTCCTGCACGCGGGTGGCATCTACAAGTTCATCGATGCGCGCGGCGTGATCCATTTCAGTGACGTTCCGTCCGACGCGCGTTACCGGGTGCTGAAGCGGCGACCGCCCGAGCTGGCGCTCAGCCCGCTGCCCAAGCCCGGGCTCCCGGTGAACCACGGATTCGACGCCATCATCGCGCGCCTCTCGCGCGACAACGGCGTCGAGCCAGCCCTCGTCAAGGCCGTGGTCGCGGCGGAGTCCAATTTCGAAATCGCTGCGGTTTCGCGTGCCGGGGCCCAGGGGCTGATGCAGCTCATGCCCGAGACGGCGCGTCAGCTCGGCGTGCGCGCGCCCTTCAGGCCGCTCGACAACCTGACCGGAGGCGTGCGCTACTTGCGGGAGATGCTCGATCGCTACGGCGATGTGCGCCGGGCGCTGGCGGCTTACAACGCGGGTCCGAACGCAGTCGATCGCTACGGCGGCGTTCCTCCCTTTTCAGAGACCGAGGCTTACGTGACGCGTGTTCTGAATTACTATCGCGGCTATCAGAGCCACTTCCCCCGCTGAGCTCTGTGCAGGTGCGGACAGTCATGGGACAGACAGATCAAGCCGGCCAGCTGGCGGGAGCCAGCGTGCCGGGCGAGGCCGATTCCGTTGCTGACCGCGACCAGGCCGCAACGACCCGCTCGCACTTCGGCTTGGCGAGCCGAAGGCTGAGGGAGAGGTTCTGGAACCTCCCGAACAGCATCACCATGTTGCGTATCGCCGCGGTGCCCGTGCTGCTCTTCATCCCCTGGGCCCAGAGCGAACGGGGCAGCCAGTTCATGGCTTGGTGCTACATCGCCGCGGCGCTCTCCGACATTCTCGACGGCTGGCTCGCTAGGCGTTCCGGGGGCGCGCAGATCACCCGCATGGGCAAGCTGCTCGATCCGCTGGCGGACAAGCTGCTGGTCTCGACGGCTCTCGTCATGCTGGTGGCGATCGGCCGCATTCCGCTCTGGGCCACCTTCATGGTCGTCGTGATCGTGGGCCGCGAAATCGCCGTGACGGGTCTGCGCGGGATGGCTTCATCCGACGGACACGTGGTGGCGGCCTCCTGGCAGGGAAAGCTCAAGTCGTTCGTACAGAATTTCGCGATCGGGGCTCTGCTCTTTCACTACGTGACGTTCGGTCTGCCCGCTCACGAGATCGGCATGACGATGTTGGGGGTGGCGACGGCTTTGACCCTGTGGTCGGGGTACGTCTATTTCGCGGACTACTTCGGCTGGCATCGCTGACCGGAAGATTCGCCCGGGCGAACTGTCACCGACAAGGAGTTGCACGAAGATGGGACAGCTCGCAGAGCTGGGGAGAAAGATCGACGAACGCACGGCGCGAGTCGGCGTGATCGGTCTTGGCTACGTGGGGCTCCCGCTTGCGGTGGAGCTGGCCCGGGCGGGCTTCGACGTCACCGGATTCGAGATCGACGCCGAGAAGGTGCGGTCCATCGAGGCGGGCATTTCCTATATCGGAGACGTGCCGACGGAAGACCTCGCAGCGATGTGCGAGGCCGGCCGATTGCGAGCGACGACCGACTTCGACGAGCTGCAGGACATCCAGGTCGTGAACATCTGTGTTCCCACGCCCCTGACCCGCAGCAAGGATCCCGACGTCTCCTACATGGCTCGGGCCGTCGAGCAGATCCGCGACCGCCTGCATCCAGGCGAGCTGATCATCCTCGGCAGCACGACTTATCCCGGCACGACGCACGATCTCTTTGTCACGGCCCTCGAAGAGACGGGGCTCAGCGTGGGCGAGGACTTCGGCCTGGCATTCGCACCCGAGCGGATCGATCCCGCCAACAGCGAGTTCAAGGTGAGGAACGTTCCGAAGGTGGTCGGGGGCGAGACGCCGCTCTGCACCGAGCTTGCCTGCAAGCTCTTCGACACGGTCTTCGATGTCACCGTTCCCGTCAGCTCGACACAGGCCGCGGAGATGGTGAAGCTGCTCGAGAACACCTTTCGGGCCATCAACATCGGCTTGGCGAACGAAGTGGCGCTCATGTGCGAGCGTCTCGGTCTCGACGTCTGGGAGGTGATCGACGCCGCCGCCACCAAGCCGTACGGCTTCATGAAGTTCGTGCCCGGTCCGGGTCTCGGGGGGCACTGCATCCCGGTCGATCCCAGCTACCTGTCCTGGAAGATGAAGTCGCTGAATTTCCCCGCTCGCTTCATCGACCTCGCCACCGAGATCAACAGCCGCATGCCGACGCACGTCGTCGAGCGCGTGGCTGAGCTGCTCAACAATCGGCGTCTGGCGGTGAACGGCGCACAGGTCCTGGTGCTCGGTGTCGCGTACAAGCGCGATATCGGTGACATGCGTGAGTCGCCCGCCATCGACGTCATCTCGCTGCTGGTCGAAAAGGGGGCCGACGTCCGGTACCACGACCGGTTCGTCTCCGAATGCGAGATCGACGGCATCCTCCACAAGAGCGTCGATCTCAGCGACGAGGTCCTGGCCGCCTCGGATCTGGCCATCATCCTCACGGACCACAGCGACATCGACTACGCCCGCGTGATCGAACAGACTCCGCATGTCTTCGACACGCGAAACGCAACCCGCGACCTGAAGGGGAACCGCCACAAGATCACCAAGCTCTGAGCGGCCAGAAGCGGGCAGAGCCGAGGTAAGTGTCTGATTTTAGAACGGAATAGGCGCTTCGACCTTGACGATCCCGCCCGGGTTCCGTAAAACCTCCCCCCCAAACACGGATTCCAAGCACGAGTAGCTCAGCTGGTAGAGCATCACGTTGCCAACGTGAGGGTCGCCGGTCCGAATCCGGTCTCGTGCTCCATAGTTCGATAACGCCCTCGCCCACTTGCGGCGAGGGCGTTATCGATTGTGGGTGCGTCGTCGGAGAGCCATCCAAACGGGCACTCGACGTTGGGATGAGCACGTAGTCGCCCGAATGGGTCCCGTCGCCAGTGACGTTGACCCGATTCGGCTGCGCTCGGCAGACTCGACCCAGTGAAGGAATCCGTCGCGGGCCGAAGCCGGCGGCCAGATATGAAGCGAAGCTGGTCAACTCGCTCAGCCTTCTCGTCGTCCGGATCTTGGCGCAGTACGGGCTCCATCTGCACCGCGAGCGGGCGATGCGCGGCGAGTCAGGACGGACCGCGACATTCGCATCGGCCGCGTACGGGCGTCGGCCTCAGCGCGACTTGCGGAACATCGCGTCGACGTCCACACCCGGAGGCGACCAGCGCCACTCGGCAGGAATCGGCCGGGTCGGCCACTCGCGCGCCGCCGCAGCCATGCCCTCGACGTGGAGGGTCCGGTCTGCGCCCGTGGCCCGGTCCGCGAGACCCTTCGCGATCGCGAGCCCGGTGGGGTCGAGCAGTGTGACACCGACCAGCAGCACGACCGCCAGCGCGAGCAGCGCGGCGAGCAGGATTCCTCGACGGGCAGCGTCCTGCTCGGGGGCCGGCCTCGGGTGGCGGATCCACTCTCGATTAGCATGGGCGACTTCTACGGCTCCCATCTTCTTGTCCTCCTCACGGGCGCCCCAGGAAGATCGACCAAAATTTACGAATCACCAGACAAAGATTCTGAGATTAGCTATGCATTTATGTATGGGTATTGGAGGCGCGGAACGTCTGGACTGGAGCTGGCTGCGCGACTTCGGGGTCGTGGCCGAGGCCGGGAGCCTCAGCGAGGCCGCGCGGTTGCTCGGTGTGAGCCAGCCGACCCTGACGCGGCGCATGGCCGCGCTCGAGGAGCACCTCGGGACGGACGTCCTGCGACGGGGCCCCCGCGGCATCGAACTCACCGAGGCCGGCGAGGCGATCCTGCTACCGATCCAGCGCATGCGCGACGACGCCTCGGTGGTCGACGTTACGGCGACCGGTCGCGACGCGTCGCTCGCGGGCATCGTTCGCATCAGCGCGACCGAGGGGCTCGCGAACTACTGGTGCACCCCCGCGCTGCTCGAGTTCCAACGCGAGCACCCGGCCGTCCGCATCGAGATCGACGTGAGCAACCGCAACGCGAATCTGCTGCGTCGCGAGGCCGACATCGCGCTGCGTCTCGGGCGCCCGCGCCAGCAGGAGCTGGTCGCTCGTCGGGTCGGGGAGGTGGCGGTCGGGCTCTATGCATCGCACGACTATCTCGACCGCGCGGGCCGACTCGCGTCGATCGAATCTCTCGGAGAGCACGCGTACATCGGCTTCGATGAGGCGATCCTCGATACGGAGGCCGGAAGCTGGGTAGAAGGGCTCGTCGGCACCGGGCGTCCCGTCTTCCGCTCGACGAGCCTCATCACCCAGCTCCAGGCCATTCGCAACGGCTGGGGAATCGGGATGACGTCGGTCTTCATGGCCGAGGGCGACCCGCAGCTCGAGCGCGTGCTACCGAGAATCGAGCGTCTGCTCGAGGTCTGGCTCGTTACGCACCCAGGCCTGCGCCGCAGCGCGCGCATCCGGGCGGTCTACGACTTCCTGAGCGAACGGTTCGAGCGGGACCGGGCGTGGCTCGCCGGCCGCGCTTGATCGGCTTCCCGGTGACGGGTCCCCGCCGTCCCCTCTCGGCTCGCACGGCGGGTTCTACTCGTGTTCGCAGCACTTCGGACGAGGTCGGCCGCGCGGAAGCGGCGGGCCGATGCCGGAGCAGCGACTGGTGTAGACTCGGAGCGGGAGGTCTCCGTGGAGAGCCCGGATCCGAGCGCGCAGGCCAGCGAGGACTATCGGGAAGCCTTCGAACTCCTGGCGAAGATGACGCAGAGCTTTGCCACCGCAATGGATGTCAAGACCACCCTCGATGCAGCTCTCGCGTCCATGACGGAGCTGCTGGAAGCCGACGAGGGCTCTCTCTGGCTCGTCGAGCCCGAATCCGGGGAGGTCGTGTGTGCGGCATCAGTGGGTCTTCATCCCATCGACGGACTCCGACTTCCGCCGGGCCAGGGTATCGTCGGCCGGAGCGTGCGCGAGTGCGCCTGCCAGAAGGTTCTCGATGTCGCCGAGGATCCGCACTTCTCGTCGCTCGCCGACGAGCGCAGCGGCGTCGTCACCCGATCCCTGATCTGCTCACCCATGGCGTTCGGCGACGAGGTCCTCGGGGCGGTCGAGATGGTCAACAAGCGCTCGGGTGACGGGTGCTTCAGCGAAAGGGACGCACACCTCTTGAAGGTGCTCGCCTATTCGGCCGGCCTCGGAATCGCGAATACCCGTCTCGCCTCCGCGAAGGCCGAGAACGAGCGAGTGCGACACGAAATGGAACTCGCGGCCGAGATCCAGCGCGGCCTTCTCCCGGAAGCGCGCCCGTCACCCTTTCCCGTCTACGGAATCAACATTCCGGCTCGCACTGTTTCCGGCGACTTCTTCGACATCGAGCTACTGGAGAGGGGCCGCATCGCCTTCTGCCTGGGCGACGTCTCGGGCAAGGGAATGAACGCGGCGCTGCTCATGGCCAAGACCGCCAGCCTCTATCGTTGCCTGGTCAAGTCGATCGAGAAGCCGGGCGAGCTCCTCGAGCAACTCAATGCCGAGATCTTCGAGACGTCGACCCGCGGTATGTTCGTCACAATGGCGGCTGGAGTCTACGACCCGGCCACGGGCATCGCATCCATCGCCAATGCGGGGCACGAGCCTCCCCTGCACGCCACGGTTTGCGGCCAGTTCGCCACGATTGCCGCCGAGGCGCCGCCGCTCGGGATTCTCGAGGATTGCGACTTTCTCCAGGTGGATCTTCCGCTCGAAGGGGGAAGCCTCATCTTGTGCTCCGACGGTGTGACCGAAGCGCTGCTCGATGACGGAAGCTACCTGGGGAGCGACGGGCTCCAGAACCTCGCGCGACGCTTCTCGGATCTGCCGCTGGCGGAGCGCATCGAAGCCATCGCGAGAGAGACTGGAAAGCTGCGATTGCGAGACGACCTGACCCTGCTGGGGGTGAGCGACGCCGAACGACTAATCGAGAGCGACCCGGCCATGCGCCTCTGCTTTCCAGCAAGCGCCGATCAGCTCTCCGCCGTGCGCAAGGCGGTCGGGGAATGCGCGGGCGCGATCGGGTTTGCCGGCGAAGCTGCTTGCGACGTCGTCGCCGCGGTCGACGAAGCCTGCCAGAACATCATCCGACACGCCTATGGCGAGGAAGGGATGGGCGAGATCGAACTCGAGATCGATCGCGACGGCGATCACCTCGTCATCCTGCTCAGGGACTTCGCGCCGCCCATCGACCCGAGCCGAGTGAAGCCGCGAGAGCTGTCGGACCTGCGCCCGGGCGGTCTCGGTACCTTTCTGATGAAGGAGCTCATGGACTCGGTCGAATTCATCGAGCCGGCTCCGGGGTGTGGCAATCTGCTGAGAATGACCAAACGCATTCCGGGCGAGTAGCGGACGCGGGGAGATCGGAAGTGGAGCACGAAACACAGGAGAGAGGAGACGCCCTCGTCGTCATCCTGGCCGGTGAAGTCGACCTCGAACACTCGCCGACGGCGCGGGAGGTCCTGCTCGCCGCCGTCTCCCACAAGCGGAAGGTCCTCGTCGACCTGGCCGGCGTCGAGTACATCGACAGCTCGGGGGTCGCGAGCCTGGTCGAGGCCTACAAGATCGCCAAGAACCAGGGACAGGGCTTCGCCCTGGTGGCGGTGAACCCGGCCGCGCTGCGTGTGCTTCGGCTCGCCCGCCTCGACAGGGTCTTCTCCATCTTCGACAAGCTCGAAGAGGCACTCTAGCGTGGCCGACGCACTGGATTCGAGCCCGCTTGCGCTACGCGTCAGTGAGAGTGTGGGGCGCAGTACCGTTCGCGCGCTCTCCTCGGTCGGCTTCGGCGCGATCCTGGCCGGCCAGTCGCTCTACTGGCTCGTCCTCGGTCGGCGTCAGGGCCAGGTGGTGCGCGCCCGCCCGGTCTTCGCCGAGATGATGGAGATCGGCATTCGAGCGATCCCCATCGTCACGCTTCTCTCGATGACGATTGGAATCATGCTGGCGATCCAGGGGATCTATCAGCTCCAACGCTTCGGCGCCCAGAGCCAGGTGGTCTTCGGAGTCGCTTTCGGCATGACGCGTGAGTTCGCGCCGCTCATCACGGGAATCCTCGTCGCGGGTCGCTCGGGGTCCGCACTCGCGGCGCGCCTGGGCACGATGACGATCAATCAGGAGGTGGATGCACTGCGGGTGATGGGGATGAATCCGGTCCGCTACCTGGTCGCGCCGAGCTTCCTGGCCATGCTCGTAATGCTGCCCGCGCTTGTCATCTGGGCAGATCTCGTCTCTCTTCTCGGCGCCGGGCTCTACATCAGCGCGGATCTCGGGATGACCTTGTCGGCCTACTTCGGCCGGGTGCTCGATCTCCTGCGAGTCGGGGACATCCTCCATGGTCTCGAAAAGAGCGTGATCTTCGCCGTTCTCATCGTCGTCATCGCAATCGTGGACGGGGCCTCGGTAAAGGGTGGGGCCGAGGGAGTCGGGCGCGTCACGACACGCGCCGTGGTACATGGCATCACCGCCATCGTTCTCACCGACATGCTCTTCGCCTTTGCGACGACCCGGGGCTGAAGCGTGAGGGGAAGCGTGCACTCGAATTCGGAGGATGCTGTGATCGAAGTACGGGATCTCGTGACCCACTACGGGCCACGCGAGATTCTCCACGGCGTCGACTTGCGGATCGAGCCCGGCGAGATCATGGTCATCATAGGCGGAAGCGGATCGGGAAAGACGACACTGTTGCGTCATCTGCTCGGCCTCAAGCGCGCGACCTCCGGATCGGTTCGGCTCCTCGGCCACGATCTCGCCGCGGTGAGCAGCCTCGAGCTCTTCGAACTCAGCAAGAGGATCGGCGTCGCATTCCAGGGCGGCGCGCTCTTCAGCTCGATGACTGTGGGCGAGAACGTAATGCTGCCCCTCGTCGAGCACACCCGGCTCGACCGGGAGACAATGGAAATCATGATGCGCATGAAGCTCGAGATCACGCGGCTCTCGGGCTTCGAGGATCTGATGCCCTCGGAGCTTTCGGGAGGGATGATCAAGCGAGCGGCTTTCGCACGTGCGGTCATCATGGACCCCGTCGTCCTCTTTGCCGACGAACCGTCGGCGGGTCTCGATCCGACCGTCTCTCGCTCTCTCGACGAACTCATTCTCGAGCTCCGGGATGCCATGGGGATGACTATCGTGGTCGTTACGCACGAACTCGATAGTGCCTTTCGAATCGCGGACCGCGTCACGGTGCTGGACCAGGGAGACGTGCTCTTCATTGGAACCGTGGACGAGATCCGGCGCAGCGAGAACGAGCGCATCCAGAACCTTCTCAACCGTCGATTCAAGGAAGAAGAGCTGGATCCCGACGAGTATCTGGCGCGACTGACCGGCGAGCGATCGAGGACATGAAGCCATGAGGGAAGACGCCCGCATCTACGTCGTCGTCGGCGTCTTCGTGATTGCCATGGTGGTCTCGTTGATCGTCTGGATCACACTGGTCTCGGGCCGTACGGGTGCAACCGATTCCTATCGCATCGTCTACGACAACGTCCTCGGTCTCAAGACGGGCGTGGAGATTCTCTACGAGGGATATCCGGTTGGTCACATCGAATCCATTCGACCGATCGATCGAGACGGGCGGAGACGATACGAGCTCGAGGTCAGCGTGCAGCACGGCTGGCCCGTTCCCGACGACAGTGTGGCGACCATTCGGGCGCCCGGGCTTCTCGCGGCCTTCGTCATCGACATCCGCGGCGGAGAGTCGACGCGGCCTCTGCCGCCGGGCTCGGAGATCGTCGGCGTGGGGGCCACGGATGTTCTCGAGACGGTGAACAAGCTCGCAGGGGGTGTCGACGGGATCCTCGAGCAGTCGGTGCGGCCGCTGCTGGAGTCGATCGCAGAAGGCGTTCCAAGGGTTCTGACCAGTGCGGACGACATCGCTGCCGAGCTGCGACAGGCCGCGGCCAACGTCAGCGCGATGCTGAGCGACGCCAACGTCGATCGAGTGAGCAACGTCCTCGGGAACCTCGAGTCTACGAGCGGCGGTCTCGATACGCTGATCGCTGACCTCGCTGGAACCCGCGGGCAGCTCGACGGGGTGGTGGCCAAGATGAACCTTCTGATGGATCGGGAGACCGGCGAACTGCACGCGGCGATCGCTGAGCTCAATTACACTCTGCAGGCCGTTTCGCGGCACATCGATGCCATCACGATCAATCTCGAGACGACCTCTCGTAACGCGGGCGAGTTTAGCCGGCAGATCCGAGACGACCCGAGTGTGCTGCTGCGCGGACGAGAAGGGGCGGAGGAGCAGTGATGAGCTGGGGGAGTCGGCCGGAGCGGAAATCGCTCAGTCGTCACGGTCTTGTGGGTCTCGTGTTGCTCGGCGCAGTCGTCGCGCTCGCTTGCGTCAGGGGGCCCGCGCGAATGGATCACTTCTATCGCCTGCAGGTGGACCCGCCCAGCAGCGCCGATTCGCCGCCGATCTTGGACGGCGTCCTCGTGGTCGATCGCTTCGCGTCGGATGCTTTGCTGCGGGGCAGGCCCATTCTCTTCCGGCGGCACGAAGCGTCGAGCGAAATCGTGCCCCACGCCTACCGGCTCTGGACCGATTCGCCCTCGCTCCTGGTGCAGGCCGCAGTGGCGGATCATCTGCGTGCCGCAGGCGTCGCGCAGGAGGTCCTGGTGCCCGCCTTCGACGCGAGTCCCGACTGGGTTCTCAAGGGAACGCTACGGCGGCTCGAGTACGTCGCGACGCGTACGGGCAGGGAGGCCGTGGTCGATCTCGAAGTGCGGGTTGTTCGCCATCCGAGTCGCGAGACGCTGGCGATCGGGCGCTACCACGCAGAGCGCATCGCGCAGGATGGGGACTTCGAGGAAGTCGTGAAGGCGTTTTCCCTGGCGCTGGGTGAGGCGCTCGATTCGCTGCACGAGGACCTGCGTCAGGCCGCCATGGTGCGTCGCCCGTCACCCTGAGCCGTTTGCGTTTCGTCCCGCCAGCTCTCAGACCAGCCCAGCAAGAAGTGTGATATGACGCATGCAGTCGGACGTCTGTAGTCCGCCGGCTTCACGCCCGGAGCTTCTGAATTGCTGCCACTGTTGCGAACAACAGCAGCGCCAGAATCGCCAGGCTCGTGTAGGAGACGGAGGGCACCGATGTCGCGCCGAATAGCTCGTTCCACTCCCACTCGAGCCGCGGCGTTCGGCCGCCGTGGGGAGGATCCAACCTCCCATCGGCCCAGACGGTCATGTCGCGGCGTCCGCGGTAGGCGACGCTCATCATGTGCAGCTTGTCGCCGCCGCCGCTCGCCAGAAGATCCCAGTGGCTCTCGAGGGTCTTGGGAGACTCGTCGTTGTAGTACGCGTCCGCGCCGAAGTCCTCATCCCCCGGTGTGGTTGTTCCGTCGGTCTGTCTGTTGGTGGTGATCATGGCTTCACCGTGGTGCCAGACCCCCTGCGGCACCCGGAGGTGGTAGAAGTCGGGACCGGCCTGGTAGGGATCGGCGGTCATGACGCCGCCGTGGCCCTCGGGCGCGTAGTAGTTGAAAAAGCCGCCCGTCATGATCTCGTAGAGCTGCAGCTCGGAAAAGACGCTCGCAAGGTGGGTGGACAGGTCGCCCCCCGTAGCGAAGGTCAAAGCGTAGCGGGCTACAACCGAGCGCGGCATGCGCCCTGCCGACAGATCAGCGCCTCCGGACTCGTAGTCGTGCAGTGAAACCAGCGTACCGAACTCGTTCACGCCGGTCCCCGCCGCGACGGCGCCGGGCCAGGCCAGATTGACCCATCGCGGCGAGCCGTCGTTGGGATCTCGCGCAGCCAACACGTGATGGTTCGATGTGGGCGTAGGCGACCCGAAATCCAGCCGCCGGGTGGCCAGCGTCTTGATCGGAGCGGCGACGTAGCGCCCCCAGCTGATGTGGCTGCGACACGCGTAGGAATAGTCGCTGTAGGTGTTGATCACCTTCAGGTCGAGCTTGTCAATCGCGGCCGAGGGGTGGGTGATGGCCAGCGAAGCCACCATGCCGTCGAACTCATCCTCGATCTCGGGCGGCTTCCAGACGGCGGCCGACATGAGCAGCCGAAGCGAACTGTAGTCTGGTTCGCCGACCAGATCCTTGATCTCGTCGACGCCGTTCACGATGTAATCCCCGAGGAGACTCGCCTGGGCGTAGCCCATTTCATAATGGGAGCCCCAGATTCGCAAGACAGTGTATCCACGGTTGCTGGCGTCGAGCTGCTGAGCCAGGATGACTCCGTTTTGGGCGGCAGCCACCCCGGCCAGGAACAAGCAGCCCGCGATCGCCAGACACGAAGCGCTCAGAATTCGCGACTTCATCGATCCTCTCCCGCGTCCAGAGAGCAGCCGATTCCTCAATCCGACCGACGCCGCCATTGTAACAGCACCTTCTTCTCGTAGTGGGGAAAAGCTCTGCCTCTTCCTTCTCACATAAGATCAGTGCTTCCGACGTTTTGTGTTGATCGCGTCGCATGCGACGAAAGGCCGCCCGTCGAGTTCTCCGGACAGACACGCCTCGATTGCATCAGTTGGGATCGCAGCGTCGGCCGTCCGGAACCGCGTGACGAGATCATAATGGCCGTCCTGGTTGATGTCTTTCACGACCAGGCGATATGAAAGGTGGCTGTGAGAACTCCGAGCGCCCAGTGCCTCGCCCGGACCAAAGCGCAAAGAGAAGGGATCTATCTGCGAGACATCGACCTGCCAAGAACCAAGAATGGCCACAGGAACCCAGCGACTCCTCCCGATGGCATTGCGCGAGTTCCTCGGGACGATATCGATGGAGACCTGGGGAGCAAACTGCAGATCGATCTCAATGACATCCCCAGCCCAATAGCTCATGAAAGTCGTCTCGATGAGAATCTCGTTCGTTCCGAGTTGAACCCGGTCGGGATCGAAGAATATGCTGCTCCGCACTCTGACGCCAATGGGAGGGCCGGGCGGATCGGACCAGTCTAGATCCGAAATGGCGAAACCGCGGAAAACGTCTCTGCCATAGTTCCAGTGGCAGCGGCTGTAGCCGCACCTCAAGTTGATGATGATTCTGTCTGGCTCGACCTTGATAGTTGCACGGTTCAGTCCGCTCCACGGGATCCTCGCCGTATCACCTTGCCAACGCCCGACGACGACGGCCTGGGACTCCGTTACGTCATCCTGCGTGGGATAGCGACCGGAGACGATGACCTCGTCCCCGTCCAGGCCGGCTCGAACTTCGAGACCGAATAGCGCCAGCACTACAACCATCGCCAACATGCGGGACCAGCGCATCGACAATCTCTCCTTCCGCTGTTGCCAGTCTGCAACATACGACAGCACGGCTGTCAGAACACGTGGCCTTTCCGCAGAAACCTGGTTTGGCGCTATCACTCTCGCTGTTCGGAATGTTGTTCGTGCGGAACTTCTTCGGGGAATCTTCCTCGCGGTGCTTCGTGTCGACGCTGGATCTCCCGCAAGTGAGGGCGTTCCCCCGCCGCCGTCCAGTGACGCCGAGGTTCGCAAAGCTGAGGTCGGTCGTCTCTGAAGCCATCATGTGCGTGTAGTGGCGCAGAGTGAACTCGGGGTTCGAATGCCCTAGCACCTCACTGATCCACCGGATCGACTTCCCGGCCGCGAGGGCCCGGCTGGCGTAAGTGTGGCGGGCTGAGTGGGGCTTGAGAGGGCGCACCCCCTGCTGGAGCGCTTCTCGACGGATTCGTCCCCAACACCGCGGGGGAAGTCCAGACATCAACTCTTCGCTGCGCGCCTCACGTGAACTCCAACAGTTCCCGCTGCGAGCACACCCGCCGCCACCAGAAGCCTGCCGAGGAAGCCCGTCACGGGCACCGCCGCCGACGGAGGACAGGTGTTGAAATCATCCGGGCTGGCAGATTCCTGGCGAAACTCCGTGGTGACGAGGGGGCCGCCGGCACCGTCGGCGCATCGCTGGTTTGATTCCACGTTGCCGCCGAGCAAGCCGGCCTCTTCGTTCTGCTGCGGCTGAGCCGGAGTGAGTACTGAAAGCAGGCCTGAGTCATCCGCGTCGTTGGTGTCATAGACGAGTGCATCGACCAGGTTGGTGTTGGTCACCGGGGTATCGTTGGGAAAGTCGGAGCCGTCGGCAAGGAAGATCGCGACCGCATCCGGGCCCTGCTGGAGCACATTGTTGCTGAATATCAGGTCCACGCCCACGACCGATAAGTTTCCGGCGACCCAGAAGCCGTTCGCGTCGAGCTGTTGGCCATCGAGATCGATACCACTCGTATGCGGGGCCAGATTATAGCTCCGGTCATCGCTGCCATTGAAGGTTACGACGGACAGACCGTCGAGGCGAGCGTTCGGCGGGCCGTAGAGTTCGATGAATTCTGCGGTGTCGATCCCGGGGTTTTGGGTGTCGACTTCGTTGATCACGACTTGCTCGATGGTGGTGAAGAGATTGTAGTCGTTGTTGGCGAGCGCGAACGCGTTTATGCCGATGTTGCTGACGGGACTGACCACGCCGTGGAATTCGTTTGAGCGGAAGCCGTTGGTTGCATTGAGGAGTGTGGCGAACCAGGGTACGGTCCAGACACATCCTTTACACATCAGTCCAGGGACATGGTTTACACATTTCGCACCATCGGTGGCCAGGAGGTGGCCACCGATGCCTTGGAGCGAGACGTCAACCATGGACCAGAAGCGATTGTTCATCCAGG
>JAJDAO010000104.1 GCA_029261835.1 Deltaproteobacteria bacterium
GATGACCAATGTAGGTCTGGACAAGGGAGTGTGCGCCGTTTTTGCGCAAACCACCGGCAGCCAGTTTGCAAGATCACTTATACTGGGTACGCAGACCAATGCGGTCAATGCGACACAGACAGCTCTTTCCGGCCCCGGCACGGTGGCAGCGGCTTGGGTAGCGGCAAATCTTTCTACTGTACAGACGGGTACATTCCGTATGACGGGTACGCTTGATGGTCAGTATTACGGCTCCAACGTTGGCGCGATAGGAGTTGCAAGTGCTACTAATGGCAGCATTCTTTCCGGTAACACTTTTTCAGGTGGAGCTTCGAGCTTCGATACCGGGCAGACCGCTTCTGTAACATATGAGTGGCAGGTTGCGTAAGAAGATTTCGGCCAAGGCTGGAATACGGCTCGATCTTGGCTGTGGCGGCAATAAACAAGAGGGCTTCGTTGGGATGGATAGAAGGGAGGTGGAAGGCGTGGACATTGTTCATGATTTGGAAGTCTTCCCCTATCCGCTCGATGACGGATGTGTTATACAAGTGATGGCATCTCACATAATAGAACACATAAAACCATGGCTTTTCATACCGTTTATGGACGAAGTATGGCGAGTATGTAAGCCCAAAACGCAATTTTGTATTAGTATGCCTTACGGCGCAAGCCGTGGATTCCAACAGGACCCCACGCATTGTAATATGGCGAATGAGAGTACGTGGCAGTATTTTGACCCACGTCAGGCTATATATGAACTTTATATGCCGAAACCATGGCTAGTAGAGTTCCTTTCTTGGAATCCGCAGGGGAACATGGAGGTAATACTATCAAAAACCAAATTGCCAAAGTAGGGCCATACAACAAGGCCAAATTTAAAGTAAGTTTTATGTTGGGAATCCCAACAACCGGGAACGTAAGGTACGAATGGGCAGTAGCTAGATATTCGGCCATTACGCCCGTAAATTGGTCTTGCCGGGAGACTGCAGTTAATATGCTTTCTCCGGTAGGCTACCATGTAGACGAGGCCAGGAATGTTATCGTCAAAAAGTTTATCGAAGCTGATGCGGAGTGGCTCTTTTTTATCGACCATGATGTTATTTTACCGAGCGATATTTGGATAAAGCTCAACAAATACATGCAGAAGTGCGATACGCCAGTTGTCTCCGGTCTTTATTATGCTAAAGGGTCAACTCCTGAGCCGCTTCTTTTCCGGGGTCTTGGCAATGGTCCATTTTATAAATGGAAGATGGGCGATAAGGTATGGGTAGATGGCATCCCTATGGGGTGTACCTTGATTCATCATTCGCTCCTTAAATGGTGCTGGGACAATGCAGAACCTTACAAACTTCCGGATGGTACGGATGTACGACGCGTATTCCATACTCCAAGGGACGTGGTAATGGACCCGGAGACCAAGCAGTACGATGTAAGATGTGGTACCGAAGATCTTTGGTGGTGCGACAATTTGATCAAGAATGACGTGCTAAAGAAGACGGGATGGGGCAAGGTCGCAAGGAAGAAATATCCATTCCTTCTTGACACGTCGATTTTCTGCCAGCACATCGACCCCGATGGGGTTATGTATCCGGCTAATATAGGGATAACGTAGTATGGGATTCTCTGATAATTTCAATAGGACTGACTCTGGCACGATAGGCAATAGCTGGACTGAGGAGCATGCTGCTACATTTGAGATACTTTCAAATAAATGTAGAGGGACTGCGGATGGTACTCAGTACTATGATGCGCAGCTATTAAGGCCATCTGGCGAAGCTTGGGCTGATGGTACTGTAACAACTGATTTTCAGTTTATTACAGCTACGGATGGTATTGCTCAGGTCCATGCTAGGTGCCAAGGTACTAATGATAATATATTCTATCTAGCATATATCAATGGTACTTTATTAGTCCTAGCTAAATTATCCGGCAGTTATACTACTATCAGTACCACAAGTGTCGGTACGCTTTCTACTGGCACTAATTATCAATTAAGTTTGACTTGTAATGGTACATCCCTCGATTGTTCCCTAAAAGACTTGGATTCCCCATCTACATTAGGGTCTATATCCACAACTGATAGTACAGTTACGGGCAGTGGTAAACAGGCGATAAGTGTAGGCGCTGGTGGTAATCCTATTGATTATGATAACTTTACATCAATAGCTCTGTTCGCGTCGGCTAACGTGTCTGAAAGTATTACAATAACTGATAGCGTTACTTTCATTATTGGAGTGCATTGGACCACAGAACTTGATTCTTCCGGCCAAACTGGATGGGTACAACGCGAAGACGCACAATCTTCGCCTGAATTTTGGGGATATAAATGGGGCTATAGATGGGGAAGTGGCATAACTTGGAGCAAAGCTGACAATGTCTCCGGTGATTGGTCTTCCACCACTAAACACGCTATATAAGGAGCAATAATGGCAGGTACAACTACAGATACGCTTGGTTTATATAAACCGGGAATAGGCGAAGAAGATTACGGGGCATTAGTCAATGCAAACTTTGATACATTAGATTCTTTGCAAGCTTTGGGTAAGACTATGTATTTCTCTAATTTTTTCCCTGTGGGCTACATTAAGGATGGTACGGTTGATTATTCTACAGAGATGCAAGCAGCATTAGATGCCGTTGATACGTTGGGAGGTGGCCGGATATGGTTAAATGAAGCTGGCACTTATAAGGTCGGGACCGCTTTAACCATAGGAGATTTTACGTCTATATATCTAGGGCCGGGGGTTATAGTAAAGTTAGCAGACGCGGCGAATGTTCACATATTTACTAATAAGGACTATACGAATGGGAATACCGATATTAAGATTTACGGTGCAGGCACCATTGATGGTAATAAGACAAATCAGACCGCAGGGCAGGAGGCTCGTGGGGTATATTTAGTCAGAACAACTGATAGTGGTGTGGAAGGTATCACCGTCCAGGACTGCGAAGATCACGGTATACATTTCTCTCTTAACGGCACTGAAAAAGGCAATTATATATCAAATACCCTTACTCAAAATAATGGCTTAAGCGATACAAGTGTTGGAGGGTCGGGGGTCGCTGTCACAAATGCTTTAGAATTCAGGGCGCTTAACGCACGTTCTTATGGCAATAATAGGGCTGGATTTAAACCTACAGGAAATCATATTGAAATGACTACGTGTATCGCATCAGGGAATAAGGATGTCGGACTTACGGCTCCGTCATCTTCTTTCTTAGTTGTAAATGGCGGTGAATATACAGCCAATACAAGCGATGTGTTAGCGGATGGGATTAGACTCGTTGCAACAGACAGGGTTATCCTGAATGGTCCTAACTGTTCTGGTAATGACGGTTCCGGGGTAATGATTCTCAATGGTTGTGATAACGTAACTATTAATGGGGGGCAATACTATAATAACGGGCAGAACGCAACCGCAAGAGCCGCCACAAGCGGTCGAGATGGCATAACGATAAAGAACAATGGGACCGTTAATACGGGCATTAATATCAGCAATGTTCAATGCTTTGATACTCAGGGGACCAAAACTCAGGATTATGGTATAGCTATTGAGAATACATCAAACAACATTACCGTAACAAGTTCAGACTTAAGGAATAACCAGACAGGACCGTTACTCAATACCTCTACTGGCATTGATATAAGAATAGATGGGGAGGTTAGAGGAGTATCTTATAATAACTCAGACTATATTTCTACGACTGACCTTACGGGTTCAACTGCGGAGACTATACTTGAAAGTATTACAATCCCGGCAGATGAATTTGGAAAAAGAAATGCCTTTAAAGTATGCGCTGGTGGCAGAATAACCGATGTAGCCGCAGGGCTGAAGACTGTTAGGCTTGAAATGGACGATGGGGTCACACAGCTTACTAGTCCTGTGATTAGCACTACGGGAGCCGAGGATTGGATTGTTGAGATGGATGTCTATGCCATTAATCAGACAGCTCAGAATATTTTTACTAGGGGATGGGAAGGCACTACCATGAACATTCAAGACTATATCTCCGGGACGATAGACTTCTCTAACGCCGTTACAGTTAGGATAACTGGACAGCTAGCAAATGCAAGTGACACTATTCATGCAAGATTATGGAAAGTAAAAGCGGTTAAGTAAGGAGATACATTATGAGCGATGGTGGAGCACAGTTTATAGAGATTGGACCGTATTTCAATTCTTCCGGTACACTTTACCAAAGTATAAAAGTATATCATTATGCTGCCGGTACCACAACCAACAAGGATATGTGGAGCGATGAAGGTAAGATTTCAGCCGTGGCGCAGCCTTTTGTCGGTGACACTTCTGGTATAGCAGGTCTCTTTGGCGATGGCATGTACCATTTGGTGATCAAGGACACCGATGATAATACTTTATACGACCGGGATAATTGGAGGATAACTTCCGATACGGCCACACTATGGGAAGGTAACTTTGGTACATCGTACCCAACTGCTACAGCAGCTAATTTACACCATTTGTTTGCCAAGGTGGACGGTAGCGACAATCTTGTGGCTTTGGGCCTTAATAATGGGACGTCATTTATAGATGTTTCTACCCCCATAGGTCAAGGTACGGACATCGCTTCGGCGGCCACGATCACCATACCGGGAGATGGATGGTATTATGACGTTACCGGTACTATGGCGATTACTGCCATCAATACGTACGGCGTGGGAAGACTTATATATTTGCAGTTTGACGGAATCTTAACACTTACTCATAACGGGACGTCACTTATTCTTCCCGGCGGTAACAATATTACTACTTACACTAATCTAGTAGTGGCGTTGATGGAGATTTCTTCCGGTAACTGGATGCTTGTAGGTAGTAATGATAAAAGTGTAACGTTGGCGGATTTTACCAACGCTTTGCATGATCATTCTGATGCGGCTAACGGTGGGAACTTGGGCGCAGTGACTACCGGCACAATAACCGCGTCCGGGGCAGTAGCCGTAACTGGTGCAATAACCGCTACGACTACCATAGCTGCAACTGGTAACGTCAGTGGGGTTAATTTACTCACGACGGCTGGTGGTTCTACTGGTGCTCCAACTAAGCATTATATAGATAATATGATTTCAGCGTCAGCTGTGTTTACTCAAAATGGTGCTAGTCCACCAACAGACGAAGTTACATTTAATGGAGCATTGACCGGGAGCGGAGCAAATTTTACTTTAACGTTTAACACTGCCTTGGCCAATGCTAATTACGCTATCTTGGGTGGAGATGCAATTGGGACTAATATAGTAGTAAATTCTGCCACCACCACTGCTGTTAGCTTCCAATACACAGGTACGGGTACAACTGACAGGGCTTATATAGTTATAGTAGGAGGACAATGACATTGGAAGACCATGAAATAGATACAATAGTCGATAGAATATCAGACCGAATAAAAAGCCAAGATCATCCGTGTTGTGCATTGTCTGACGCCGAAGTAGATTCTCTAAAGGGTATACTCAAAACCAAAGGGTGGGCGGTCAAAGCGATGCTTGTGGTATTTACCGGGTTGGTCCTTTACGCGATGCAGGATTTGTATATGTACCTGAAAACACACTTATATTTTGGTAGGTAAATGATAAGAGGCGATACTAAAAATATAGCTACAAACCCTGTAACCAACAAGAACATCGACCCCGATGAAGTGTTCCTTCCGGCGCATATTGATCTCCGCAACGGGTATGTTACAGACGCTGGCTATTGGGCTAAACGTCCGGGGTATGGTGCCGCGTATCGCACTGTGTCTGCCAAAGAACCGATCAATTGTTTGATACCACATGGGCCGGATGGATATAGTATTGTAGAATCAGGCCGTGTGTTTAATTTAGCGTCCACGCCGTCTGAACTTACAGGGGCAAGGCTTAGCGGTAATTATAGGCCAACATGGACGAAGCAAGGTGATGAGATAGTGGTATGCGATGGTGGTGCTCCTATTAAGATTTCTGCCGGTATTGCATCAATATTAGCTGATTCGCCCCCACGGGCCAGATTCGTAAGCCGTTTAGGTTCATATACAATAATGAGTGGCCATGATGATACCGAAGTTAAGTACTCTGCCCCCGGTAACTTCGAGAATTGGACCTCTGGCGGTTCCGGATTTTTTAATGTAAAGAAGACCGGAGAGATTATACGCAACCAGATCGTACATCGTGAACGTCTATTTTTATTCAAGGACGAATCTATTGAGATATGGACCAACGTGGGTGGGGCAACTCCGTTCGTCCGGTATGGCGGCCTCTACATAGAAAAAGGAACTAAAGCTGATTATTCGGTAGTACAGGCCAATGACACCATATATTGGCTTGGTGACGATTTAGATTTTTACGTCCTTGTAGATCACCAAGTACAGGAAATATCTGGGTCATACCGGGAAGAAATCACGAAGTTGCATTCGCCCGAACTTATATATGGCATACACTTTAGGAACGAGAAGAAAATAAGGTGGTTCGCTCCGGTAGAAGGTAAATGTTTCGTATACGATTATGTAAAGAAAGTGTTCAGTGAAGATAACGCATGGGCGCATGGGCAATTTGAACGTATGCCTATTAACTCATATATGGAACTCAATAACAAACAATACTTTGGCGATTATGATAATACTGGAAATGTGTATCGATGGAGCCATGATTTTGAAGATGATAATGGCCAAGAGATTCGTATGTATCGCCGGTTCAAACTCATACCGTCCGCTCGTGGCCATAATGTAAGGGTAAATAGGCTTCGCTTCCGGGTGAAACGTGGGATAGCTACCACGAGCGAAACTACACCGGAAGCATTCTGGCGGTACCGCTTTGACAAAGGACCATGGTTCCCTTACGAGTATATAGACCTTGGCGTAACGGGCGACGATGACCCATTTGTAGATTTTCACGATCTGGGTGTTGGCCGTGAGCTTGAGATGGAAGTAGTGGAAACTGATGCTGTGGACTTTTTACTTACTAATATTAATATAACAGTGAGGGAACTCGGTGCCTAATTTTAATGAACCGCCTATAACCGGAAACGAAGAACTTGATAGGTATTTGTTTGAAGTACACGACAAGTTGTTCAAGACGGCCACGGATCCCACGGATGTTGCCACGGCAGACGCAGACGTTACGTACGGTACATTAGAGAGAGATTTGATAAACGAACTAAAGGCAAACTTTAACGCCTTGCTTGCGGCTCTTCGTAGCGCAGACATTATAAGTTAGGAGGGTATCATGGTACTATCATTAGCCGCTGGGCTTGCTATTTCGGGAATTGCTTCCGGTCTTGGTGGTATACTCGGTTCTAAAGCACAGAGTAAGGCTTTATCTAAAGCTGGTAAAGCCCAAGCTGCATACCAACAGCAAATTATGAAACTTTATACTCAAATATTCGAAGAAGGGAAACCTTTCCGGGAAGCTGCCACAGAAATGCTTGGGTTGGTCGTAGATGAAGCTAATAGGGAACCGGGAACGGGCCAACTCTTCGAACGTGGTCTCTCTAAAGGCACTGAACGTTTGGCGTCTGAATTTTCAAAATATGGACTTCTCGACTCTAGCAGTTTTGGTGTAGCTTCGGGCGAACTTACGGCAGATCTTTTATCACGTGATATCGAAAGTATAAGAGGAACAAGGCAGTCGCTTCTCTCCGGTATAAACACTGGTGTACCCGGAGCTACACAAACTTTAGGTCTTGCTGGTGGACCGGTCAATGCACAATCTCAAATCCTTGGCCAACAGGGTGCCGTATCAGGCGCGCTTTATGGAGGTCTTGGCAATATTATTGGGGGGCTTGCTCTTGCCGGTACCGAAGGTATTAATCCTCTACTCACAGGTACACAGGGGACGGTTACTAACAATTTAGATTTAGGTGGTTCACTTCGCTCAAGGACTAGAGTCAATGTTGGCGCACCTGTCAACTTTAGCGATAAATACGATCTACAGATTGGAGGATAGCATGGTATACACTTATAGCGGCCAAGATCTTTTTGGTACAGTTGATAGGCTGAATAAAATCCGTGGGCAAAATCAATCTCTCCGACAGGGCGAAGAGCGGAATCAACTACTTAACCGTCAGCTCGACCAACAAGCCGAAGACAACCAACTGAGGCGCAAAGCCAAGGAAAACGAAGTGCGCATTACGTCTTTACTTAATATTATACCTCATATGAAAGGCAACCAAACAGCGTTCAGGTCAGCAGTAACAGAACTTAATAGTCTTACCGGAGGGAATGTAGACGTAGAAGCTGCCTTCGGAGATGTGGACGCTTACACCAAAGAACTCGCAGAGGTAAACAAGTTATCTAAGACGGCCAAAACCGATCAGGAGATGGCAGACGTACTTGAACTCTATAATACTCTGCAGGTAAAATATCAAGACAGAGTGAACCGGCCAGAAGCCGAAGCGCACGTACAGAAGCAAATATCCGATCTTTCCGGCCAACGTGAAGGTGCTACACGCGCAGACCTCCTAGCGGAGAGGCAAGACGTCCGTTCCGGTGAAAGCGAAGGATTCGACTTCGGGCCAGAAGGTACGGCTAGAGCAGCCCTTACGTCGAAGGACCCCAAGACCCGCGCTTTCGCAGAGGCTACAATTACCGAACAACGTCAGGACTTCGACGAGTTCACGACGTTTATGCAAGCGTACAGGCGCGACCATCCGGGGTCTAGCGATCTCAAGGGCTTCGATGCCTATGCCAAGGCAATAAGAAGTAAGTCTGCCGGCTCAGGCACCGCTCCGGCCAAAGTGAAGATGATGCAGTATTTTATGGATACCGGGCTTGCGGAAGGACCGGAAGAAGCATTCAGGCTTGCCAACCAACTTGGGACTACCGGGAGAGAACAATTCATGATGCAAACCCGCAGTTCCTTGGTTGAAAAGCTTGGCGGCCCAGAAGGGGCTGAACTCGACCAGAAGGTGGCGGCGGCTGGGGAATGGTATGACAAGAATGTCTTCCCGGACGAAACTGTCGAAGTAAATGGGGCCAAGTACCCCGTGATCAACGGTGTAATAACCATCGATGGGGTTGAGTACAAGGTCACTCCTAAAGCTGGAAAAACACAAGGGGCTACTACCACCCCACCGCCAGCTTCTAAACCAACGACGGGGCAGAGAGAGGGGTCCCTGACCCCTTCTGAACGTCGCAGGGCGGACCTAAAGAAACGCAACGCCGGAGGAGGTAACTTTGGTACTTAATAGCGATGACGGCAAATTCGAATTGACACCATTGAATGAACCTACTCCAGAGCCGCTTACCGGGAAGATGGGAGACCAAGAATTCGAACTTACTCCTGTGGGTGGTTCTGACACCAACGATGGCGGATTCGTAAATGGATTAAGTCAAGGGTTTCCTTCCGGCCTCATGGGAGTGGCTGCTGGCGTCAATACGGTAATGGAAGTAGTAGGTGGAGCCACAGGTATTGAAAGTCTGGAGCAAGCCGCAGGTTCCAATCGTCGTTTCTGGAATACCAAGCGCAAGGACTTCCGCATGCCTGAGAGTGCGCAGGGCAACCTGTGGGAGGACCAATCATTGCTTTTAAACCCAGAATGGTGGGGCTATATGATAGGCGAAATGGCACCTTCTCTGGCCGCATCCGTTATCCCGGCGGTAGCTACAGCTAAATATATAAATATAGGCGGTAAGGCACTTAAAATGACCCCACAGATCGCATCCAAACTTGCGCGTCTTGGTGGTGCTGCTGCAGGCGGTCTTACTGGCGGTTCGCTTGAAGGTTCGTCTACATATCAGACTGTACTCGACCAAGGTGGTACGCCGGAAGAAGCTCGTGATGCCTTCTATGCTATGACGGGCGCGTCTATGGTCCTCAATTCTGCGTCTAACTTCGTGGCCTTGGGCGGCGTAGGCACTGGTTGGATAAAGAAGGGTACAAAGTTCCTTGGTGCCGGTATGACTGAAAGTATCACGGAGTGGTTGGAAGAACCAGCCGAAGCGGTGATTTTGGGCGAAGACGTGGTACAGGCCATGAAGGACGGCCTGAACGTAATACCTCCATCCTTTCTGCTTGGCATGGGTGGAGGTGCAGTTGCATCGCAGGAACACATAGAAGGTTCTGCCGGTAAATTTCTTATCGACAAGATAAAAAACCAGCAGGGTGCGGTAGGTTTAGACATCACCAAACCGGCCCCACGCGCCCCTATGTTCTTCTCTAAACTTCAAGATACTCTCAAGACAGCTTTTCCCGGTAAGCGTGCCAACGCTCAAGATATTATGAACATGATCAACCCCAAAAAGGGGGCGGTCAAAGAAGAGGAGGTATACTGGTCAGAGGTTATCCCGTTCCTAGAGGAACACAAGGAGCGCGGCGAAAAGGTCGAGATGGCCGAACTCCAAGACCTTCTGCTTGCCAACCAAATACAAGTTAATGACGTATGGAACGCACAATCGTCCACTAGGGGTTTTGATATAGAAGCTGATAACGTATCCGAGCTTATTTTAGGCGCTAGAGGTGAACAACTTCATGGTATGACAGATGATCAATTTGAGGCTGAATATATAGATTTTATGCAGATGCCTGATGATCAAGTGTATCTCACAGCAGGTAATGTAAGTGAAGAAGAAATGCGTACTCGACTTAAGGAAGACCACCCAGACCCCGGAGCTGTGGACGAGTTGGATATAGTGCAGTTAAAAGCCGAATTTGTAACTCAGTTCGGTACAAATCGTGATGCTATGTTTGACGAGTTGATGGAAGCACACGCTGACATGCTTGGGGAGATGAGACACGGCAATCTTCTGGACGAAGCGGAAGCTATGGGCCTTCGACCGGAAGGCGAACTCGAACCCGGCAGTGAAAACATTGTAAATAAAATAGAGGCTGGACGTCTTCTTGGTACGGCTGGTGTTGACCCCCGTGGTATGGACACTGCAGAACTTTCCACAGCTTTATTCAATGCTACGGGCAAACAATACCAAGTTAGTGATACTGATATAAAACCCACGCGTCATAAAGAGTATGCCGTACCGGGAGAAAAATCCAACTACCGTGAACTCTTGCTTACCATTGATGGCATAACGGACCCCAAAACCAGTAAAGATCTGGCTTTTTCCCAACCCTTACATTTCGAAGGTCATAACTTTGTAGCCAGTGTCCGCATGACAGAGCGCACCAATGATGAAGGTGAACGTGTACTCTTCATAGACGAATTACAATCTGATTGGCACCGCGAAAGCCAAGATATAAAAGAAGCAGCAGAATTACACCCTCTTCGTCCGGCGGCCAAGGCCGTGCTAGATTGGTATTATTCAAAAGTAAAACCCCATAGCCCTGACGCTCCTGATATTACAATCCAAGAGTTAGAGGCTTTTGACCCAAACATCTTAACAGGGCTTCCGGCTGGGTTATTCGCCAAACTGGATAAAGGCACATCTGCACTTGATTTACCCGAACGCGGTGATCTATACCAAGAGTTAATAGCATCTCATGATGCGGCGCGTGAACAATACAATAAAATAGAGCCGCCGTTCAGCAAGTGGTGGGAATTAGCAACGAAACGTCTCCTCCGGCTTGCGGCAGAAGAAGGGTACGACCGTATAGCGTTCGCCAATGCAGACCAAATCGCAGATATATGGAATTCACGTAGATTTATCAAAGACATAGAGTATAGGAAAAACACCGATGGGACATATGATATCGATTTTATAGACCCAATTGACGATAATTTATATCTATCTGGGTCATTAAGTAACGTCAAAAAAGAGAAGTTAGAAAGCAAAATAGGTAAAGATCTGGCAGAAAGGATTGTCATAAACAAAGGGGCCACTAGAGTAGATCAAACTACATTTGCCTTGCAGGGTAAAGAACAGATCTTAGGCGGTAAGGGGTTCGATGATATCTATGATAAAAAGGTGCCACAATTCCTCAAGAAGACGGCCAAACGTCTTAAACTCAAGATGGAGCCGACTCATATATCAGACCTCTATCGCCATAGCCACTCTGGTGAAACTCGTGTTACTAACCCTAAATTGTCAGGTACGCCCGAAGGTATAACAGATGAAGATAAATTCGATGTAACAGGTAAAATACAAAAAGCTCTTAATTGGTCAGTCAAAGTCAATGATGCTTTAAAGAAAGGTGTACTGGAAGAATCGCAGGAGCTTTATGTCGGGGTCGATCTGGTCAAGGCTGCAGAATTTCTTACCGGCAAGGTCCCCGGGTGGAAAGAATTCTGGACAACATTTTCCTCTATACCACAGCGTGAAGTGTTGCTCAATGCCAGATATCGTCAATTCGGAGATATAGCCAAAGCAGAAGATATTATTAAGCGTATCACGGGCAGTCTTGAAAATCTGCCAATAGAGGTAAGGAAAGATGTCTTCCGGTTCCTTGACGGCCAGATCGCAGATATTGATCTTGCGCCGGAGATAAGGAAGACGGCCCGTTCAATAAAGGAACGTACCAAGACCATAGGCAAGATGCTAGTTAAACGCGGTATTATTTCGCAACAGACCTACGAAGAACACGAAGGCGAATACGTACATTATATGTATGCACGTCATATCTTGGGCGAAGACGGCGATGCTGGTCCTAATCCGTCTACCGGAAGGATGGACCGCTCCTATACGATTGCCCGTAATCCTAATCTCACCGAAACGCAAAAGAAGGAACTTGGCCTTATCGAGGATGCTTTTGTTGCCGTGCCCGTTGGTCTTGGCAAAGCTCTGACCGATATTGCTAAATTCGACTATCTGCAGGCAATTGCCGACAACCCGGATTGGATATGGGTACCTTCTACAGTAGAGGTTCCCGGTGAACCGCAGACCTATCAAGATATGGCTTCTGCAGACCAACGTGCACAATCATTAAATAAAGCGTTAGACCACGAAGTATACGAAGCCGGAAGGATAGACGACGATTACGTACTTATAGATACTCTTACTGGCGAAATGCGAAGCCAAGTTATGGGTATCGGTGCTCTGGCCAAAGAGACCGAAATATACAGGCAGCTTAAGGAGCAATTGCCAGACAATCCTGACATAGACGCCAAATATCAGCGTCTCTCCGGTGCCTTAGAACGTGCAAAGCAGCAAACTGGTAATATTCCTGCCGGTTATACCCAGATGCCAGTAAGTAAATCGTATGGGCCTCTTTCCGGTGCGTTCGTTAGGACGCCAATAGCTGGAGACCTTTTGCCGCTTGTAAGTAGTATGGTAGGAAGTGGTCTTCCCGGTTCCGTCCGTTCGTCTTGGCAGAAGATTAAAGAAGTCGAAGCCAAGGGTATGACTTATTTCAAGGTGGCCAAGGTTGCGCTTAACTTTCCAACATGGGTACGTAATGTAGGTTCTAACTTCATACAGAATAATCTACGTGGCCGCCCCCTTTACAAGATACCAGGAGACGTTATTAATGCGGCACAATCTGTTAAGGCCAAGGACGCTCTATACGTACGGGCCAAAAGAAATGGCCTCTTCCAAACTAACTTCACCATAGCGGAGTTGGATTCAGTGATAAATGAGTTCAAAAAAGCTGACCCCAGCAAGTTCGAGACCGTAATGAGTTCGATCATGAGCGTGGCGCATCTATATGGCAAGATAGACGATGTGGCCAAACATGCAATCTTTGTACAAATGATGAATGATGGATACTCAGAGTCTGAATCCGTAGCCGAAGCACAAAAGTGGGGTATGGATTATACACTCGCTCCCCGTGCGGTAAAAGAGGTTAGGAGACATATAATACCATTTGCTTCCTACCAGTACAAGATCGCACCCCTGATATGGGAGTCGATGAAGAAGCGGCCTTGGGTAATTGGCAAGTATCTAGCTCTGCCTACTGTCGTTATGCCAGCCATTGCCAAGGAAATGCAAGACATTGACGAGGACGAATGGGAGAAACTCAAAAAAGATTTACCTCATTATATCAGGAAGCATGAAAGCTTTGTCGTCCTGCCGTTTAAGGACCCAGATGGAAGATGGCAGTGGGTTAACCTTGAATATTATTTCCCGTGGGGCAACTGGTTTGGCCTTTTCCGGGACTTCAAAGATGCTGATTTCGCAGAGCTGACTACAGACTTAGGGATAAGTAATCCGTTCCTAGACATATTTACGACGTTAAGGACTGCACGAAGCGGTAATCCTCCTAAAGATTCCTTCACCGGAAGACCTATCTTTAATCGTCTTGACCCACCCCACACTCAGGCAATTGCCATGACAGAATGGTTAGTCAATAAGTGGGCACCTTCTATGGTGACCCGATATGGAGCCGGTGGTTACACCCTTCGTATTGGTGAGAAGGATAAATGGGGAAGAACGATCACGCCTACACAAGCTGTTGGCCGTTGGTTTGGATTTAATGTCGTATCCGTGAGTCGAGCGCAAACGGCAGTACAGAAGGCTGGGAGAATCAAATCTCTCCGGGGAGACCTTATACAAAAGTTGCTGGACCCACAGGTCGATCAAAAAGAGAAAGACCGCGCAAGCAAGAAGTTTGGCGAAGCGGTACGCGAAATAGAAAGGGGCGAGTGGTGGGGGATTTAAGCGAACATTTTAGTATGGACGAATTTCTTTGTAATTGTGCCGGCAACTGCGAGTGGAAGGACCCAAACAAGATCGATGTAGAATTTATTGTGAAAATGGAAAAATTGCGCGCCCTATATGGCAAACCGATACACATAAATAGTGGGCTTCGCTGTCCAGCTTGGAATGAAAAGCACCATAGCAAACCCACCAGCTCCCATATCAAGGGTTGCGCTGGCGACTTACGCGTCTCTGATAATGGGGAGCGGTGGGCCTTGGTGAAAGCTGCTATGGTTGTCTTCCGTCGCGTTGGCGTCGAGGGAAGATTTTTACATGTAGATTCGGATGACGCTAAACCTCAGGACCGCATGTGGGTATATTAATCCCAATGCACACTATTACTTGATCTATAATCATATTCTTTTTCGGCAGCTTCGGCCAAATCTGATTTTCGTGAATCCTTGTTATCTGCGAATTCTTCAAATAGCCATGCAAGATATTTAGACGGTATTTCTTCTAGAGTTTTACTCTCGTGTTTACCAAACCAAATCTTATCTGTGCACTCCATGCCCTTCTCCTTTCGTTTTAAAACGCCCAGACCCTGTGAGGGTACCCCTCGACCCGTTTCCGTTTAACGACGAGGCAAGAAGATATATCCTTTGGGGGTTCTAGCGTACTGAGATAACCTCATCTTCATATATCCGGACACCCGGAATGGCCCTTATACCGCCGTCTACTGCCGCTTTGATCTTCTTCTCGTCCGGTATCATGTAGTCTGCCGGTACCTTGGAAGCGTCCTCAACTTCAAAAATCCACCGGAAGGATGACCCTACAGTCTTACCCCCCTTGGTCTTCTTGGGCGGCTCGATTGTTGACGGTGCGAGATCGTCTTCGTTCTCTTGCTCTGCCAAACGTACGGCGGCCCGGTATGCTTTGATCGCCTCTTTGATGGACTTTTCGGTCTTGTCCACTCTGCCACTGTATTGTTTGAAGAACGCATTGATATCCTTCACGTGTTTGTTGAGTGGTTGTACGAAGAATTTACGTTGTGTCTCAAGATTCTTCCGGGCTTCGACCACGAGCGCCAATTTTTCGCTTGCTGTGACTTCTTCTTCCGGTGTACTTATTGTTACGTGAAGTGAAAACTTTTCCAGTTTCGTGATCTTGCCTTTTGTAGCTGTACTTACTTCAAGCTTCTCTTCCGTCATTTTGGCCTCCCTATATTTTTGTTCCATCGCCAATAATTGGCCAATCCACAGTATGCCTTCCAATCATAATCAAGGTCCGCAACCGGAAACTCCTTTATTTTGATCGCTTTGCTCTGGTCCGCTGTCACCGGGATAATTAACCGGCGAAGAAGTTGCTCCGGTTTAATACTCGTGCAATCCAAAGCCAAATTACGATAAGCGGCAGTTTGCATACGTGCTATAGGTTTAATCTTTCCGGTCTTGATGTCTCCGATGGTATAGATTTCGTCGCCCTTCATTCTAAGTATGAAGTCAAGCTGCCCGGCTACCCGCATATTTTTGTGGTATACCATTTCCTCTGCGCCTATTACGTCGGCAACAAAATCGTTAAGCCAACGTTCAAACCAAAGGGCCGCCTTACAGTACATATGATTCTTATAATCTTCGGCGGTCTTCTCACCAAGGGCGATTCGCTCGCAAATCTTATGTATCTTGGTCCCTCTGGCGCTGGCGTCATCCAAGACTTGCTTGGCTTTGGCTTTACCTACCTTCTTCTGCCATTGTGCGAGACCATGGACCGGGAGAATGTTAAAGACACTGGTAACACCAATATACCTACCACCATCTATAACATAATATCGGTCTCCGTCTATGAATTCATATTTAGGTTCCACTGGCAAAATCCTCCTTGGGTTCACTATGTACTCTCTTCCGGTTCTCTTCGAATTCCTCCATCATAGCGGCCCCGATGACACAGAAATTGGCAAGGTCCATGCATCGGGACCGGATAGATTCCCCGCCACTATCGCCCGTATGGACGTAATGGAGAATGGCGTTGAAGTGTTTACGCATGAAGATCGCCCAAGTTTGTTCCGGCCCGACGCCGATGTCGTCGTTCTCCATGAAGTTCTGAAATTGATTTTCACCGTGGGCATACGCATCGCCTTTGTGATGTAGTAATGTTTTTTGATCGCGCATAAAGTCTGCTGAGTATTTTTTAAAATCGTCTCTATGCATCTTTACCCTCCTTGTATATGCTCGGCCACAACATTGTGGCAATATTATCTATCGGAAACAGAGCGTATAGGTCGCCTTCATTGTCTCGGAGAAACCCATGTGGCCGGTCCAGCACGTCCATCGTCCGTTTACACCATTTTTCGTGAAGAACACAGTAATCTTTACCGTCGCTATTGAAGATCACCAACCTTCTGTCAGCAAGTATAGCACGAAGTACCGTCGGATTCTTGAACACCTTCTCTATAGTGATTTGTACCCGGTCTTTGCATTCTATCTCTAACCGGAAAGGGCCATCCAGCCGCATTACGTCACCGGGAACATGGCCTCCTCCAGACTGTGGCGTACGTTTGAACTCCATGTTAAGCAATTCACTGAGCTTTCTTGCCACTCTTCTTTCGTGCGTTTTTCCCTTTCTGCAAGATTTTTTGCCTACTTTTGAGAAATCTGCCATCTGTTTTATCTCCTATTTCTATTATGATTTCGTCCGTGCGTTGACATTCTTCCGGTCGGATGTCTTTCCACATATCGTACTTGAACCCGCACCGGCAGAAATTTTCTACGTCAGGGTAGCATATGCTCGGCTTAAATGGACACCATTCGCACAGGTGTTTATCTCTCAGTTTTACTTGATACGTCAATTTTTTCATCTAATTGCTCCAGCCAAGCCACGCAAACTGTGGCTATCTGTACAAGTTCGCCCCGGAGGAGATGAGGTTTGTCTTCTACGATCTCCTTTGCTGCTTCGCCCACTTCTTCCGCCAAAATAGATAACCATTTTTCTGGGGAATGGTCTTTTACGCCCCACTTGTTGTCTTGTTCTATCCGTTCAATCACTATTCTATCGAAGATCGGACTTGATCTGCTGTAGTATGCCTCCACTAGTGGGTGTTGTGAATTTTGTTCCATTGTACTCGTAGTGTCCTCCGGACTTTTGCGTAACAAGACCGAGAGAAACGTAGTTTTTGATAGCTCCAACATCCGGAGAAGACGGGTCGAAAGTGACATAGTACGAAACCTCTCTATACGGTGGGTAAAAGCGGTTCTTCACAGCCCGTACTTTACTGTGAAATCCGACTACTTTATCTTGAAACTTTATCCAGCCCACTCTGGTCATTGACACCCGAATAGAGGCAAAATGCTTGAGAGCTTCTCCTCCGGTAGAATCTTGGTTCGACCCCATAGTCTGACCGATCTTCTTCCGGATTTGGTTGATAAACAACACTGCAGTCTGGCCACGTGTCGCATGCTGTACTGTAGCCTTAAGCCGTTTAGCCAAAAGCCTAGCTACTGGAGCTTGGGATTTATTTCCTTCCAGTTCCTCTTCGGTAATCAGGCCACCGACACTATCAAGTATGACTAAACCGGCAGAATAACTACACGCTTCGTCCAATGCATCTATTGCCTCTTCTGCCGTTTCCGGCTGACAAATAATAAGTTTGTCTAAATCGACGCCCCTGTATTTGGCATAATCCGGGTCCATACAGTGTTCAACGTCTATGTATACTACCTCTTTGCCTTCGGCTTGGGCGGCAGCCATACAATCTAAAGAGAAGGTAGTCTTCCCGGCACCATTCGAACCGTGGAGGTCTGTAATCTTACCTATTGGCAACCCACCGCCCAAGATATCGTCTATAATTGGTGTAGTCTTGAGAAATTTGGTCTTGGTTGCCGGTACCGTGTACTTTTTAAGTGCCTTCTTAAGTGTCATAATTCACCGTTAGCTCTTAGCAGTTCAAGGTTAAGGCCCATCTCTGCTGCATATTCTTCCTGTGGTGCCTTCTCCGTACAAAAGCATCGATACCTGTACATCGCTGTCGGCCCGGACATTTGATGAAGTGGTGGATACGGAGCCTTCCACCTACCTTGGCAAAACCGAACGTCGCACAGGGCGAACTGAGCCTTTAGGTATGTTAGTGGCTTTACTTCATTTTCCTGCATGACACGCAATAATTTCTCGTATTTTAATGGTGGAAACTTTCTGCGAACGCCACGTTTCGCGATCAACGTTTCGTATACCAGCTTCACGGATTCTACGTTCCATTTCTTCACGCCCAACGCTATTGGGGTCCTCGTCGCCATTGAGTTCTACCTCCCTTAATTTGATCGTACGTGGGAACTTCTTGTATATGATTGATCTATCTGCGTCGCCATCCAAGGCGATATAAAGTATTTTCAGCCGGGAAGAAATAAGCCTTACCTGCACATCGGACGGATGCTTGCCAAAAATCGCTATGCCATTCGGTACCGAAAGCGCGTCTATTGGCCCTTCGCAAAGCACCGCCCAATCGCCCTCTATTTCGTCTAGTCCATACACAAAATGAGACTTTTTGCCGGAAGAAATATACTTAGGTAATATTTGATCGCTTACACTTCGAGCCGTCCAAAATAGGATAGTATCGCCCTTAGTGATTGGGAATACCACTCTTCCCGGAAGTTGGCCGGACCAAAAATGCCCACAAGCACTTAAACCACGGTCATTCATATAATTAATAATCCGTTCAGAATTTCGTCTATTCATACGATGCAGCAGTGTCTCATATTGTATAGGGTCTTCTAAATACTGAATAGGTTTCAAATCGATCTGTCGAGCCAAAGATTTCTCTTCAGATTGTTCGATTCTTCCGGTACGTGGTGGCCCCCCCATCTTACCTTTAGCGTTGCACCGGAAGCAATAGTATACTTTCTTGGTCGTGTTGATGGACATGTGATTCCCGGTGTCTGGTGTCTTGCCTCGATTTTGACAGTGTGGACAATTTTGGCTTATTTCGGCCATGGTTTTATCCTTTCGGTACTCTAAGTAACATACGGTTATAAATTGCGTCGAATCTGGCGGTTATTCCGTCTGGCCCGTATTTGCATTTACTAAGTATCAGGCGCATCTTCTCCGCTTGCTTTTCTTCTAACGTCTGGTTGATCGTTAATACAACGTCGGCTATCTGTGCCGGTGCGTAACTTTCAAATGAATCTTCGGCTTCCACGGTTTCGGATGAATGTTTAGTGCTCTTGCCTGTTTGCTTGGCCGTCCATACGGCACAATCTCTCTTCTGCGATAAAGCGCGTAATCCGCCCGTAACGTCTTCTATTTCGTGTCTCCGGGCGTCCCTGTAGTCTCTGGACGCTCGTACTACATCAATGTAATCCACTATTATTAGGTCCGGCTGAAAATCCAAAGCTGAATCAATGTCTGCCACAGTGTGCTGTTTAGTCATGAACTCCTGCACATGCAGATCGCCCCCATACATCTTCTTTACGCGATTTATCGGCAACTCGCCATAGCCGGAGAGACGCTGATCAAATCTACCTACTAACGTCTCAAGCGAATCTTCAAACGTAGCATAAAAAACCTTAAACCCGAAGTACATTGCACCCACAGCCAGATTGAGGAGCACCATGCTCTTGCCGGCAGAACGTGGTCCCATTACAATACCAAGTTTTCTGCGTTGCATACCGCCCGAAAGTGGCCGATCTAAAGATACATACCCTGTGGGGATGGCAGAATGAGAAGCAAAATCCCTCCGGTCTTCGAAGTATTTATACGAAGGTTGGTAATAAACAGAAGAAATTGTTGTCATCGCACTCCGTGCGCCTTTTACATCTCCTTCTTCTAGTAAATCCAATGCTTCGTGCGCGGCAGACTTTAAAGATTGCGTTTCTAATGATCTAAGTATTTCGTTTTTGGCGAACTTTTGGTCAATGTCAGTATTTAAATGGTCCTCTACAAGCTCAAGTTCTTGCGCGTCCATCCGTGTGCCAAGATATTCCATGAAGGTACGGAAGTTCGGATACTTGTCATATTCATCCCGGTATGCCTTTACTTCGTCCAATATGAAGACCGCCAAGGGTTCTGTCGGCCTGAATCCAGCAGACCAAAAAACCGGATGGTCAAAACAGTGTTTTATAAATGCGTATTCCATCACCACCTACCTCCCATCATTAAGATTACCAACCAAAAGCACCCGACGGCCAGTATGGTGACGAGTATCGTGGCGAGGTTGTTTCGGAGAAAGTATTTCATTTAGTCTCCCTTATTAATGCTTGAAGGTATACCCAGCAGGTGTAACCATCCTGCCTATGAGCAAGATACTGTAAGTCTCCATGAAGCTTGTACCCCTCTTCGAGGAATCTCGAAACTTCTTTTTCCATCAAACTTCTATCCTCTACGATCCTTACAATTCTGTAATGCCTCATCACCCCTCCTTTATCGCCTCATACACCTTTAAAGCTATCTTGTACCGGTTTTTGGAGTCACGGGCGAGGATTTCAATGATCGCAGTATCCCACTCTACTATTCCATCCTTATAGGCAAGTGCATCCCTATTCCTCTCTATCGCCCACCTCAGCATATAGTCCCTGTCGCCGGGGTTATAGAGGTAGTCGGGGATTACTGCTAATACAGGGTGAGCTCTACTATTGGCCTCTACTAACTTATCTTCTATTTTTAACCCCATAGCTCCCGCAATCGCCTTATTAATATCGTTGTCAGTAGTCATTTACATGCCTCCAATATCTTTCTTGGTAGAGTGTAGCCGTTTTCGTCTTGTTCGATAATCTTGGCTAATGGGAAAGCAAGACCTATAGTCCCTTCATAATCTGTTTTTGTTCCAATGGCAATAGATTCTTCTATACCCCACTCCACCAGCTTCAAGAGGTCTTCGGCAGAGTGGAAATAGTCGGGGTTCTCTTTCATTCGAGAATCACATAAAGGGCAACAAACATATTCATCACCTTCAAGACCTTCAAGCCATTTCCGCCCTAATCGCTCAGCCAATTCTTTGTTAATCTGGTCGTTACTACACACGGTGTGCCTCCTTAATTTCATTATAGATCATCACCAAGAACTTTTCGGGGTCGGTGAGAGTGTCGAGCTTTTCACAATACTCCTCTTCATCTTCAAACTCAGAGTCTACCCACTCATGGAAAGCCCAATCACCAAAGCCATCCATCTTCTTCCACCTCCTCATAACCTCGTTAGCATTCTTATAGAAGTCAGGGTCAAGAGGGTCAATCGTCAGATAGTTTTTATGATTAACTAAACAACCACGTCTTCTATCAGGGCAAGGCACACTATGTCTCGTTAATAGTCCATTATTAACAAAGCACTTCGCCATCTCTTCCAGTTCTTCCGGGGTGTAGCTAGATAGGGTCTTCATCGGTAGGCTCCCTGTAAGTTCCATTCGCTCGTTGAGCATCCTCAAGTCTTCGGCTTTCAGCTAGATCTCTAACTTCAAAAGTACATATAATACCTTTAGCTTCGAGAGTATCCATAAGAGCTTCTAACAATCTGTCAGTACATACGTAATCATCCTTCATATCCCATCTCCTTCCTTTGGCATAACAAAACAGTTAGGATAAGCCTCTGTAGTCTCTGCTAACTTATTGGCCTTACAAAACCTACCAATTAAGTCAGCCATCGGAGCGCAATCATTGTTCGCCCCAAAGGTTACTGACTCATCCCTAGTAGTTAGCCATGCGCCGAATCCATACAATGCTTCACTTGCTGTCATTTCCTTCATATCCCATCTCCTTTGCTATTGTTAACACCAAGTCTGGTGAGGTGAGGAGGTCAGCAACATGATCGAAGCAATCAGAGCGTACACTCTTACTTCCACGTTGCTTCCAGTGGTCTTTCCACTCTTTACAATTTTCTGTTTTTCTCCAAGCCTCCAGCACCTCCTCTCTGAATGAAGCATCCAGGATTGAGGGGTTGTCGAATGGTTCCTCATGAGTGTATACCTTACATCCTTCGTTGATACATCTATAGACACTACAGTTATTATCATACTCACTCTCATGCCAGCACTCCCTCAACCCCAACTTCTTCGTCAGGAACTCGGAGAGCCTTTCGGCTTCATCTTTTGATAGATCGGTTAGTTTCATCTTCGGCCTCCTTTTTAATTTTCACCAACTCTGCCCCACACCACCTGCAAGTATTAGCCATCGGTGGTCTGACCTCCTTACACTGGGGGCAGTACTTTACTCTATGCATTCCTTAAACTCCTTCGGCTCTTCGATAGGTCGGTTGGTTTAGTCATGTTTTTTCCATCTTTCATTATACCGCTCCCTGCTTTCGTCAGCTATCAATGTTAAATGCTTAGATTTACTGCGAAGCAGCTCAGCTTTTTCCTGTTCTGTGAGTGTTCTCTTGTCTCCGCAAAACGGACACGGCTTTAAATCTTTATTAGTCATCACTTACCTCCTATCCACACCGGGAAAATCCACATTTATCACAATTCTCACACCCTTCTTGCCTCTTGAGCATGCCACCACAGTCTGGACAGAATGACGATGCTTCTTGTGTTTCGATTTGAAGATCAAACCGGGAGAGAAGTAACTTGCCCATGGCGTCAGGCACTGATTCTATGCCAACCACTTTGTCTCCGATTGTGTCTCTAGCCATACTGCCAGAACCTATATTGACCAAACTATTAGCAATACGCTCCACCGAAGCACCCTCTTGTAGGGCAATCGAAGCCATACGGCCAAGAGCAGAAGCGAATGCAAAGGCGTCTCCTCCCGGCTTGCTCAAAATGATGAAAATTTCTCGTGGCCGTCCATTCTGCGACCCTATAATAAAGCGTGTGCTTCCTTGTGGTGTCTTTATCTTATGTGATTCCATGGTCTTCGTATTGAGAACTTGTTCCGGCAGACACCCATCCCGGAAGACTGTAACTCCCTTGAGGCCAAGGGCCATGGCTTCCTTGAGGAGTTCGCCCAAATCCTCTTTGGTGTAGTTATTCGGAACGTTAATCGTCTTGGATACTGCCCCGTCCACTTTGCTCTGTGCCGCCGCTTGTATTTTGATGTGATCTCTTGGGTGAATAGTATGGGCAGTCTCGAAGAGGTGCGCCGGGTAGTTGCCCCACAGGGGGTCATTTTCTGTATGTACGCCTGTCTGATCAACGTGCGTGGTTTTAATACTGAAAAGCGGTTCTATGCCGGAAGAAACACCGGCGAAGAGAGATGTCGTTCCGGTAGGGGCGATTGCCATGACTATTGCGCTTTCCGTATTCTCCTTCCGGATGGCCTCCTTCATTGATTCCAGCCACTCTTTGATGTGCATCTCCGATTCTGAATATTTTATTCCGGCCTTGATTAGTGCATGCGCGTAACCTGTGATGCCAACGCCGATACGTTTTTGTTCCTTGGCGATTTTGTAGAACTGTTTGCCGGGAAGATTCGTCTTGGTTATCACTCGGTAAAGAAGCTTCGCGCCAATACGCGCGGACTCTTGCAGCATAGAGTGGTCCATCTCGCCGTCTTTCACGTGGACGGGTAGCACCACAGAACCCAAACAACAAGAACCATATGGTGGTAATGGTGCTTCGCCACAGTTCGCTACAAGTATACCATTAGCAGAATATTGATGTACTTCATCCACAGTTAGATTATATACTTCTTCTACTCCGTCAAATTCAATACTTTTCACTTCTGACCATGGCTTATCATTACCGTAGTTGTCCCATTTGTCCGGCACTTTGCAAAGTTTTTCTTGTTTGTGGAGGCTGTATTTAAACCCAATTTTTTTGAATTTACGCAAAGCCTCACCATTTATAATCAATTCCCACAGCACGGCAGTTGCGCCGTCTCTTATGCGAGAACGGTTATAGATCTTGGATAAAATGCCATGTTGAGTAAGCAAGATTTGTGTATCTTCAATTAAAGCTAAAGATTTAGAAGATAGACGTACATCGTAACTCTTTTTAGGTCTGAAGTTTATTGTACCGTCTGCTGAAAACAATGCGCGCATGAATTCTCTTTGTGCTGTGATATCCATCATAAATACACTAGATGGGATTCGTTTCTCTCCAGCTTTAAGAGGCCGTAACCCCATGGCTTCAAATTTATTTATTAATTTTTGGCTACGATACCTTGCGTACCGTGGGATTGCGCCCCAAGATTTTTTGTTAACGCCTTGCTTGGCTGGATTAAGTTGGCCATTCAAACTGCCCATTTTGCCATTTATTTGCTCCATGGCAAAATCATCATCTTTGCCAAAAACAAGACAAATTATTTTACCGTCTGTATAATACCCGTCACCAGTTATCCATCCCATCACAGCAGCAATGTCTCTAACTTCGCAATGGTATGGCTTCATGCCTTCGCGACGATAAGCGTCTTCGCCTAAAGTTACGTGTTGTAGAGCTACCATGTCGCCGGGAGAAATGTCCTCTACTGCTTTCTTTGTTCCATCTTTCATGTAAATATGATGATTGCCAGTCACACGGATATTATACCCAGCTTTGGTGGTAAGTTTAAACACTGGTTTTAGACCGGAAGAAATGGCATCTGTGACTGCATACTCTCCAGACTGATTCACAACCACGTCAAGTGTGCCTATGTCTGAAAGTCTCTGTAGTCCACAGTCTGTAAGTACACGCGTATCACCAGTCAAGCAAGGGTTTACACCTCGAACATCCGGGTCCGACGATCTTGCGTGCGTCAGATTTACAAGTCCGGGGTCGCCACATTCCCACATGCTCTCGACGATCGTATCCCATACGGGGCCATTCATGTCTGCCGGCGTGAGGTCCACGCTTATGTTGAAAGTTGTCCATCTCTTTCCTCCGGTTGCATTCCCTTTTTTGGCCTCTATGAATTCCATTATATCTGGATGATTCACATTAAGTACGGCTATATTGGCGGCCTTGCGGTTGCTGGTACTGCTTATGGTAGCAGAAGCAACATCAAAAATGTCAATGAAAGAACAAGGGCCAGAAGCAAATCCGCCGTTAGATAAGGGCGAACCCTTCGGTCTAAGCGGTGTAAAATCATAACCTACTCCACCGCCTTTGGCTTGAGCGTCCATGCTGATCGACAAAGCATTAAAGATGTCCTTCCGGCTATCTGCAAGAGGCACAAAAAAACAATTAACCATGTAACCTGAGATTCCGGCGTTTCTAAGGATCCTGCCAGCCGGGAGGAATCGCTTGGTGGCCATGATTTCGTAAAATTCTTTGAATTCCGTGTCGTCTTCTGCAAGGGCCTTTGCGACCCGTGTGAACATACCATCTATCGTCTCCTCCGGTGTTGCCGCATACCTCTTCTTGTATAATTCTTCATTCCACATTGTCGCCATTCTCCTTTAATAGTTCCCCGTATTTAACCATAGAGCTGCTGTAGCACTACTGGTTGCAGTGTTTGTATAATCAACACTTTGCATCGTAGCAGTTGTCGTAGTGCTTGGTATATATATAACTGTTCCCGGTCCATTCCGTTGGTCCCATCTATCGCCTGTTATTATACCATCTTTAACTACACGACAATGCTCATGCCCACAATTGGGGCATTCCAGAACATGGTTGCCATTAAGCTCCATATCCATATTAAATTGAACATACATATCACAAGCATGACAATGTAATTCTTGTCGTTCTATCATATGATCACTATCTGATTATGTTTTGCGCCCATGCCAAGCAAGCGCAGTTTGCCACCGGAACGAATCTGTAAGTGATTAATCCTTGCACGTATCGATTCTGGCAGTTCACTGTATATATCTACGTCCTCTGTATTCTTGTCATAGTAGTTAACGAAGTTGAGAAACAGGTAGTCAGGGTTGCACACGTCCATAAAATGTTGCAGTTGCTTCATGCTGAATCCAAATACACGACGCACCCGATTCGTTACGGTAGTACGCTCCTCTATATGCGCATACCCAGCCATATGTGCTACTTCGCCCCATGTCATTTCCACTTGATCTTCGTACGTACCGCCAGAATAACCAACTTGGCGGCCCCCTTCTTCAATATTGCCAACTCTGATAGGAAACGTACGCAAGCTGCCCCATGTAGTCCAACCATGGCGAAGCGGAATTCCGCACCGGAGAAGAATGTCTCCCGGTGTAATATTTCGGCTTGTGACGTACGGGTAAAAGCCGTGATCAATACTTAGACTGAACCCTTGTGCGCCTTCTGCCAAGATGTGTGCTCCGTCGTTTAGCATTACGGCGATCTCTTGCGTATAGTCGTTCTGGCAAAAATGCTTTAGGCTGTCATGATGCTTGGCCAAAACAACGTCATCCTTCCGGCGAATCTTTCCGGCTACGGCGGCTCCGCATCCCTTCATCGTACTGGCTATACGTTTGTTAATAAATCGTTCCTCTTCGATATGGTGCGGCTGAATAATAACGGCGTGTGGGTGTATCCGTATCCGCTCTTCGATGCGAAACTCTCTCAGTGCTTCTATTTCATCCAGCAGGACGTTCGGAGTGATAGCACACCCCGGCCCAAGGAAAATCGGACCGGAAGTGTGTATCGCACCCGTAGGGATATGTTGCGTCATTATCTTTCGGCCATATTCTCCAACCCACGTATGACCGGCATTAGTCATGAAGTCGCACGCGACTGCATCGGGTTTCTCTTTGTCCGCTATAAATGCGGCCAGTTTAGCTTTTCCGGTCGACCCGAATTGGCCATCGACAATGACTGTAACTTTCCCCATTTGATTTACTTCCCCTTCCTTAGAGCGGCAAATGCGCCGCCCTTCTTAGATGGTGTTTTGGCAGCCGTCTTCGCCGGTGCCTTCTTTTTTGCGGTTTTAGGCGGTGCTTTCTTTGCCGGCTCGCTACCGACGAGTTCGTGTAGTTCAGATTCTTCTTTGAATGTTACTTCGGTGAATGGGTCTACGCCCACCAGATCGGGGTTGATTTCGGCCTTGTCTGGTGCGAATTTTACCGTGTACTCGGTATCGAGACCGGAACCAGATTTGCCGAAGATGAGATAACTGCCGTCGTCTACTTCACCAAGGAGCGACTCTTCATAATCCGGGTCGAGCAGATACTCCATAGCACCATCGAATGCTTGCTTGCCGACTTGCAGAATTTGTGGTTTCTGCGCTTCGAGCGATGCGGTGACGCGTACTGCACTGAAATAAAATTTCTTCCGGGCGCTGATCTTCTTGGCGAGTTCTTCCTGTTCGTCGCCGCCCTCTTCGTACAGTTCGCGTACAGCTTCGCAGATCGGGCAAAATGCGTCGTTGGATTCGAGGCAATTCACTGCCGTCTTTTCGATGAAATGCTGGCCGACTTGCCTTACTATGTTTTCGTCGTCGCCTTCACCGAATTTGAGTAGCCTTACTTTCAGACCGTCCGTGGTGGGTGCGAGGAATTTGCCGCTTTGGGCGTCCTCATATCCCTTTTTGATGTTGTCTCTTAGACTCACGTTTCTTCTCCATATTTAAGGTTAATAAGATGTGTTTCATTTCACCTCCTTTCAATGGGGGTGGAGCGGCCCCGATTGTGAGGCAGGGCCGCCCCGTGCCGGACTGGTTTGATCTGGGTTGACTAGACCCAAACAGGAGGCCGTCCGGCGATCAAGCTCCTATTTCGTCCTTTATCTCTTCTATTGCGCTCATATAGACGCCGCCAATACGTCTCAGGTCCGCGTCGCATTCTACTGCAAGGCGGTTTGCAAGTTCTTCCGGTGACTCGTCCGGTCCGGCATCGCCTTCGGCCATGACGTCTATACGCGCCGACTCGAAATTACCTAGGTTAAGTGTTAATCCCATCATTACTCGTTTTCGCATTACTGCCTCCTGTTTAACATTCAACCATATGACCTAAATCATACCCCACCTTGGGGTCTACCAATAAAGGAACCGGGAGCCAATCAAAAGTCTGACTTTCCAGTACCTCCTTCATCACGTGATACGCTTCGTCTACCTTCTTATCATCGCATATATCAATCAAATCACTATCGTGTATAGGTAAGCACACTTTATGCCCAAGATCACGCATCGCCGGAACCAACTCATTCAAACCCTGTAGATGTATGATAAGTGCAGAGTTCTGTATCGGGAAGTTTCGTATCTGGTTTGCGGCGCGTGGTCCATATGCTGTACGTTTCATCCCGGTTGGGCAAACCACTGTACCTTCCTTCGGCAAAGTCTCAAAATATTCTTTCAGCTTCCAATGTACCTTCCAGTACCGCTTGAGCATTACCTCGACTTCGGCAAGCGGAAGGCCAGTTTCAAATGATATCCGAGGTGCTTGTGCTCCGGTAGGTATGGCAAAATTGATGCGTTTGCCTTTACTACGCTCTTCGCCGGTAACGTTCTTCTTCCCTGTAATCTCTCGCGCAGTAACGGTATGAAGGTCTTCGCCGGAAAGGAAAGCGTCAATAAGTGGCTCATCTCCAGAGAGGCCAGCAATAATACGTAATTCCAATTGCTTATAGTCAGCACCAAGGAAACATCCTCCGTCGTTGCGAGGCCTAAATATCTGCTGGGTAAAAATGCCTTCGCCCTTGGTGGGTGCGTTCTGTAAGTTTGGGTTATTTGATATGAGCCGTCCGGTAGCAGACATGCCGAGCCAGAGATTAGTGAAGACATAGTATTCATCCTTTCCCATCTTCGTCATTGCGTTTTCCATCACTTGCAGGAAGTTGATCATCCAACCCTGAAACTCAGAATACCGGACGAATTTAACTAAAGCATCCTTCCGGTCTCCTTCGTCCATGAACGCTATGTATTTTTTAGCTATGTCAGCCTTGGTACTAGCCGCTCCGGATTTGGTCTTGGCCGCTCTGATGGTGAACGGTTCTATGCCAAGGATATCGAACATAAACATCGATCTTTGTGGAAATGACTTGCAATTAAAGTCTTTGCCACACGCTTCGGCCAGAGCTTGAAAATATGGGTCTTTGTCTATCTTAAGTTTGTCTTGCATGGCTTTGACTTCGTTCCGGGTCTTCTCTATTCGGTCCGGATGCGTCCTAAGTCCGGCCAACTCCACTTCCGCTAACGTCTTCGTTGCCGGGAGGAGCACTTCTCTGTACACCTTATATTCTGCCGATGTCATATCCGCAAAGAGCCGGTCACGCAAGGGACGAGTGTTTACCACGTCCCTCACGTTGCGTTGTGCCAGCTCTTCGCCTTCGAGGTTGACTACCTCTTCGCCTATTTTATAACTTGTGTCTATTTCGTATTTTAGACACTGCGATTCGAGGTCGGTAGGCTGAGATTCGTCTACCACGTAGGCCATGATACGGGTGTCGTCTTCTACTTCGACGTCAAACCCGTGGTACAGCCACCACTTCTGCTCAAACTGCGCGCTATGTACGATGAGCGAATTGAGGCTGAACATAGTATTGAGATCATTGTGGTCCCAATCCGTACCATATACCGAACGTTCTCCATCATAAAAGGCAATAGATTTCCAATCACCATCCCATGGCCGAAGCGCGTTCGTTTCGATATCAACAGCAACGGAACTGTTAAAGCAACGGAACGGGTCCCAATCGTCTAAGGCTTCATATTCGAGTTCCTCCTTCCCTTTACCTGAAAAATACGATATTACTGTCATGAACCCCTTCTCAAAGGCGGCCAGATCACCGCTATGGTTCACATATGAAGGGTGTACACACATAGCTACCGGTATTGGCATGTTCGTCCAAACCTTGCCGTTCTCCTTGAGGATTTTTACTTCTTTGTCCATCACGGCTTGGACGGCGCAGTTGCCCATGCACACTATGAGTTCGGGTTCCACTTCTGCGATCTCCTCTGCCAGAATCGTCTGGCAATGTTCGATTTCGTTCTTATGTGGGTCACGATTTCCGGGCGGCCTACAATGTACCGCGTTGGTCACCGCGAACTCCACCGGGAGAGAAAGGGCCGCCCCACGAAAAACTTTTCCTGCTGGTCCAACTAGGGGGCGATTGGCCCCTACCTCCTCTCTTCCCGGCGCTTCTGCCACGAAGAGGACCTTGGCCCCTTCATGATGTTCTATGGGTACGTACGGCTCATGAAAGAGCGTACATCCTTCGCAGCTTGCTGGTTTCTTCATTCCATCTGCTCCAACCACCGTTCTAAACGTTCTATCCGCTCTGATAAATTTTCATTATCATACCCTTTCCAAGTTGGGTGTTCTATTCGTTCATCCTCGTCTATTTCACAACTATGTCCCTCAAAAATCATCCATGGACATATGACACAATAATCAAATTCAAGATTCAGGATGTCATAGCTTACGGCCACCCTACACAAAGGGCAGTGTCCACCAGTACTTCCACTTTTGTACCGCTCTATAAGAGTCTTAATTGCTTCTATAAATTGAAATTTTTGTAATTCGTTTGCGTACATTGTCATACCTCCTGTTTTATGCCCTACACCTGTGAAAACGTTTCTCAGCTTCTCTGCTTTCATTATTTGCTTAAAATTTGCGTGTGTGCTGTTGTATGTGCTATAACTCCATCCTCTATTAAACGGAGGGCTTGACAGAGCATATCGGCCTGTGGTATACTAAAAACTGGAGCACATGCACCTATCGGACGTACTGAGGGGACCCGATAGCCTAGTGTGCTTTTACAATTTTGTTTTTCATGGTGGTTTTTGTTTTCTGCTTGCACCCGTAAGGTTTTTCCTTCCGCCAAAAAATGGGGGGAAAAAGGGGGGTGGTTTTTGCTTTTCTCCCTCCTCCCGTAAACTTTTATACGCTTTAACTCTTAGATAAAGTAGAAACAAAAAAATAACTTTTGGCTTTGGTCTTAAGTCTAGCACGAGCACGGGAAAAAGTAGCCGGAGAGACACCTACCATTTTGGCAAGGTGGCATCCCATCTCTCCGGCTATTAACCCTATTAGTATGAAACGTTCAAATTCTGTCAGGCTCGACCAAAACTCTTCCATAGTACTTTCTCTCTCCGGCGATCTTTCTACTGGCAGATCATAATCCACTTCGGGCGATATGGGAATAATTTTCCCCCGGTTACGTTCCTTGCGTTGTATCGAAATCGCCTCATGCTTACAAGCCATAAAGATTTCGCCTTCGCTTTTGCCGTCAAGTTCCAGTGCCTTAACTAGCAGGCTTTGATGCATGTCTTCCCGGTCCAACTGGAATGCGTACTTTTTGGCCAAGACGCGTGTCATTGTGTTTAATCGCCTGTAATTGTCTCGCATGGCGCAACTTATACCTCCTTGACATCACTTGTGTAGAATGCATTTTGGCATGCTTCTTGCAGTGCCACCTCGACCAGAGCTTTACGCCACACTTCGTGCATTTACCCCTTGCCTTCATCTTTCGTTGGTACTTGATCTGTTTGCTTATCTTCTTCAAAGTCTACTCCTTTCTTGTTGCATATTGGGCAATATTGCCTCTGGGTGTCTCCAAGGGGGATCTCTCCGGTTCCTTTACAAAGTAGGCAGTTCATTTGTTTCCCCCGCAGGTACAGTGCTGTTTGAGGAGGAAGCTTACTGCCCTACCAATATTATCGGCTGGAACTATCGGCCCCCAAAGCTCACACGCCTCGCATTCCACCTTTCTGCACCCACAAAGGCAGTCGGTCTTGGGGTGATCTGGAATCCAACCATCAGCACATAGAGCATCATATCTAACTGGCATACCGGTTCCCGCGTGAATTACTCCACCATCACGGATACAAACTCTAGCATACTTCTCGTGGAACGCTCTCTCTGTTAACTCCAAAGCCTCAGCTATCTTCATTGGTATCCTCCATTCTATCTGAGTGTTTTTTACATTTATTGCAATACTTCGGGGTAGGGTTCCAATGGCCTGAAATCACTTTAATAAATCCAAACTCCCCACCACAACCGAAACATTTGGGATAATCAATAATCACTTCACCATCCTTTCCATTACGGGGTGCTCTCCTTCTCCCGGGCTATAAGGAGAGTATCACCCTTGTGAGTTACTATGTCCCACCGGAAATGATGAGATAAATAAAGAGCTTTACTTTCAGTACTTATTTCCATCGAACGGAACAACATTAACCGATCATCTTCTGCGCGTACATCGTCAAAAGGCCCAAACTTCACCAACTCCTCGGCCCTTACCTCAAGTGTATCGTCCTTTTCTTCGGTTACGATTCTAAGCTCTCTCATGATTTAATCCTTTCTAAAGATGTCGATAATGACATACTACCTCCCAAATAAGCCGAACGATACCATACTCACCGTTGAAGACAAGAAGCACCCCCACTGTTGTAAAGACCGTACAGAAGAGGGGTAACCACATACGGGGAATCTTGTAGAATAGCCAATCGAAATATAGGATTGGGTACATGAAAAGGATAAAACCTAAGAACACAACGATGACATTCAATGCTATCATATCCCTCATTCTACCACTGTGATTTAAGAACAGCTGCACAACCTACCACAATTCCAACAATTAATACCCACGCAGACCAATCTACTAAAAATTCAAATTCTGAAAACCAATAACCTACTAACACCATAGGTATAGACAAAGATGACAAAACTACCCCCACAACACCGGGCATACTTAGAAACTGTCTAAATAACTTCATTGTCGTATTGCCTCCTTCATGTTTGATAACCATACGTATCCATGCCACGCCCACCGGAAGAATTCTATTTTGGCCTCTACTTCTTGCCACGTAAACGTTAGCCCTTTCATCAGGGCGTCTTCGAATTGCGGCAATTCCGTACGTGAGAGTTCCATTTTAAATTTTCCCGGTACCGTAGGAGCGATTCTTATGTTCGTAAACCGCCCACCAGCCACCACGAAACCCCTCACGGACCTATCTCTCTTCGCTCTCCTCGTTTTGGACGTCCTCAGGGGCGGTGGGAGTAGGTTTTCCGTTTTTCCCGTCTTTTCTTGGGCGTTCCGTATCCAGTTCCGGAGTTGCATCGCTCGCATTCCCGGGTTCGGGGCGGCCATATAGAGTTCCAACTTCTCCGGCGGAATCTTCATCTTTTTCGCCGTCTTCACTAGCTCGTCCGTTTTGTTCATGGCCCCAAGCCTCCTGCGTCTTCGTTTTAGTCATTTCGTTGATGAAAATCCAAGGATAGGCTCCGCACATCGGGCAGGGTTTATAAACACCGGAAGCAATGAAATCTATTCCCGGTGCGCCGTACTCAAGTGCCTTGTGCCAATCGGACGTACAATCACAATAAAGCTTGCCCCGTACTGTTTCGCCCCCGTCCGATACCACGGTAGAAACTGTGGGTACCGTTGGGTTATACTCTCTTAGGTCTACCATTAGCTTGTTCTCCTTATGGCGATTAGGTGCATAGAGTTTTCGTTCTCTTTATGTACAATCTCCCAATTATATGAGGGGTGTAAAAATAGCCCTTTTCCGGCTAAACCACAAGACGTTCGTAATAAAGTGTGATCAGCGTTTAATTCTCTGATAGCACATTCGGGGAACGTCACTAAATCTTCTTTGTTTACGTTTTCGACGGCTTCGTCTTTGTATGGGGTTGCTAAGCTAATACGTCTCATTGTATTCCTCCTACAAGTTATTAAGTCTGGCCTCCGGGCCGTACCAGATACGCGCCTGTGTGTTATAATGCGCGGCGGCTAGTTCCTCTGTGTCGTAGTACTTAGTTATGGTCTTGCCTTTCTTACCGATTACCATGCGCCACTTCTTCCCATGCGGTGCTGGGAACACGCCCACGTACCGGGAAGAAGTCTTGTCTCCGTTTCCCGTTCCTTGCAATCTAGCCATTACCAACCCTCCTCTTCCAAGGCGGCAAAGACCGCCTCATGGTTTGGACACTGTTGGATTATCTCGATCGTCATGGCATTGACGAAATCCACAGCATCTTGAGTTTGAAGTCTCATCTCTTGCCGGGTAAGGTGGACCCCTAAGAGAAACACACAACCTAGGACTACAATTCCTCCGGCTACGAGACAACTCCACTTCAAATAAGCGTTCATCTTCGCCTCCTTTGGATTTCTTCGTTCGTTACCGGGAGCATACGCTCCTCGCGCCTATCTTCGGTTTCAATCAAAATCGACACGTCCCTGCCATGCTCTATCGTTATCTGGTCTAGAGCGGTAGATTTTAATGTAGTAAGAAACGGTGAGCCATCTCTCCCGGTAAATCGCCAGTATGGGCGTCTACCCATTACGTGAGTCAGTGTTACCATGTTGCCTCCTTTAGTGTCAGTTGTTCTTGACCATGCCCCCAGTATACCACAGCCGCAGTACCTGTGTCAACCCCTATTTGGCTGAAAGATAGAAATACTAAGGTGTCCCCGGTCAGATCGCCATTCGAGAATTAAGACACCGGAAGCAAGCCTTGCAAGTTCTATGGGTTCCCAGCCGTCTGTGAAGTCCGGGTTGTCATTCTGCTCTTCGTCCGCTTTCATCAACGCTGCGGCGGCGGTATACATACCTTCACATGGCGCATAAAGGTCCACTTCTACCATTTTTCCGGTTTCGCCGCTTATTTCGTCCCAAGTCTGTACTGAGTAATTCATGTCAGCCTCCTGTTTTGGTCGAGCTTGATTGCCCGATTCCACGCCCCATCACTGAGGCGCGGCGGTCGGACCTGCAAGCCTACTCTCCCCATGCCTCCTTCTGACGTTCGTCTGCTTCGTCTTCAAGCTTCGCAATAAAGTCTTCTGGACATTGTGGCAGTATGCCTTTCAGCAAGTCCACAAGGTCTTCCGGCTCATGAGCGTATGCTTCAGATAGGTTGCGCGCTAATGCGTCGATTCTGTGTTCCATAGTCATAGCGTCCTCCTTTGGTTTAAGTTATACGTTGGCTGCGTTGCCTGTGGCCTTCTCATAAACGGCCTTCATCTTCTCTTTGTCCACCTTTGGGGCTTTGGTGGTCTTCTTGGGCTTCGGGGTCGCGGCGACCTCTTCGCTCCTGAGCTTGCGTAGGCGGTTACCGAGATTCATCCTCTGCATGCCCTTGTTGAGCTTCTCGTACTTGGCGCGGAGCTCGCTTTCCTTTGGGCCGCCCTCTTTGGCAACAAGCGTGTAGAGCGCATCAAGGTCGATCTCGCGGAGCTGGGCGGCTACTTCATCACCGTTGTCGATGCGCCTATCCTTTCCTTTCCCGGTTACCACGTAAGTGGCGGCTTTCTCGCGAAGTAGTGCGGTGGTGTCCTTCACGCTCTTGACGAGCTTTTCGGTGTTCTTGACTACTGCGCTTTTGGTGGTCTTTTTGGTCGTTTTGTTCTTAGCCATTTTGTGGCCTCCTTTGGGTTGAGACGACCAGCACGTCCTTGCCCTTGCAAGGTCCGTGCATGGTGTCTGTGTTGGTTGTCCAAAGCCTTTAGAATCCTGCGATGCTTGTAAGAGCTTTTGCTAGAGTGTCGAAGTTGTGTGTGACTGCGAGTTCAGTTCCGAAGGTCTCGTCAGTTGAGTAAACCACAAGTGCTGGTTCATCAAGTGTGCGTGGTGCGGTCATGCCGTCCGGGTCTGTGATGGTAGTGATGGACCCGTCGTTGTCGCGGAACCACCATTCACCTCCACCGCCTGAGCCTTCCAGTTTAAACCCGTGTGTTGCCATCAGTGTTTCCATGTCGTGCCTCCTTTTTGTGTTAGTTGTGCTTGACCATCTACTTCCATTATACCACAGCGAGAAGCTCCTGTCAAGTCCCTAGCTCTAGTGGTGTCAAAGCCGGGAGCATACTACGGGTTGTGGTCTGAGGCTCTGAGTACGCAAAGACACCTAACGAAATGAAAGCAAAAGGCGTGAGAGGCGTTTTCACAAGATGAAAGGAGCACGCACGCGATGGAAGCACAACTAAACAGTGAACCGGCAAAACTCGACTCGACAGGTTCGGGCGACTCTAAAAGGGACCAAACGCCTAAAGTAAGAACTGATGTAGCTAAGTACTGCAACAAAGGTATGACGCTAGCTGATTTGCTTGCGTATTTCGAAGTGAATCCCAATGCTACGCATGAGGAGGCCGGGAAAGCTCTTGGTATGAGTCGTGGCGGCGTATCGAACTTCCTATGGCGACATAAAGTAAAGCGCGGGGCAACGGCTACCTTCCGAAAGCAACGTGCGGCAGTGTTCACAATAAAGCAACAGCAACTACTTGAGGCCATCACGCCCGCGAAGATCAAAGAAGCTCCGCTTGCAAGTCTAGTTGGAAGTGCCAAGACGCTGTATGAACTGGAACGGCTTGAGACAGGACAGTCAACAGCCAACGTGGGCATTGCTTCGTATGATTCGTCATTGGCTGATTTAGAGGCCGAAGAAAGATTGTTATTGGCGGATTTGGGCGGCTCTGAAAGAGATAATACGGAAGAAGTAGAAGGAACGGATAATAAAGAAGTACCGCAAGACGATGAAGTCAAACGAATCGAAGAACCTCCACTCACGCATTCATTGGCTGGGGGCGAGTCTCCTTCCGGTGACCTTAGTAAGGACCATTATCGAAACCCCTCTTCTATGGCATACGACATGGATCCCGTGATGGACGAAGACGGCGTTGGACAAAGCGAAGTGGGGCCAGACCCCGGTAAGGAGCTTGCACGGTTAAGGACGGGGCACGGAGACACCAAGGAATAGTACGGGAAAGGGGGGTCACACCCCACCAAAAAATTGTTTATATGGTGTTCGGACTACGAAAGAGATATCAGGTATAGTATAACTTATTATGGAAATATCAAAAGCAGAATTAAGGGCTATGTGGGGTGTCCCTCTTGAAAAATACACTCTTCAACGTCAGGAGATGTGTTTAAAAGACGACAATAATAAATCTCAGAGGTACGACGCCCCATGTATATGTGGGTGTCATAGGAATCTGACAGGCTATCAATTCAAATTATGGCGAACTTATAATGGCAAAACTAGATACTACGGATGATATAGGGTACATAGTAAATAACGACAAGTACGGTAATACTCAAGTTATGTATGTATCCCAGAGCGGCCCGGACCTGCAAATTCCATATTGTGGACAAGCGGACCGGGACGTCGTAGTGATTACAGGAGAGTGTTAAATGGAATATACAGGTAGTCATTTGATAGGATTTCTTGTCGGCGTAGGATTTGGTTATGCCGCCAGATATTTCCATGTTAGAATCAAGAACCGGAGAAATAATGCCTGAAACGGCCAAAAACCCAAGCGGTGTGAATAAGACTGAAAGGTTCTCCGGCGTCCGCGATGAAGTGAAGGCGATGAAAGAGCAGCGTCTTCGCGAGATAAAGATAAAGAAGATCGCCGTACTCAAGGAGAAACAGAAATACATAGAGGAGAATTTAATATACCACTTTAACTTAGACCCTCCAGTATACTTTGAGGGCCGCCCACTTCGGGCAAACCCCATACAGGGCGAACTCCTCACCGGATGGAGGGACCCGGAGAATGAAGTCTTTACCTTTACCGGCGGAAACAGAATAGGCAAGACCACCATCGGTACTATTATTATAATCGCCGTGATGTTTGGCAAATGGCCATGGTCAAATGAAAGGATACATTTCAACCACAACAAACCCCGTAAGATAAGGTATGTGGGGCAGGATTGGGAAAAGCATATCAAGGCGGTTACTATCCCGGCTCTTGAGAAGTGGTGGCCCAAGACGAGAAAGGTTAAAAAGAAGAAGAATAACCAAGGAATAGACGCACTTTGGACGGACGAAGCCACCGGAAGCACTTTAGAGATCATGTCCAATGAACAGAAATCCACCATGCACGAAGGTTGGGATGGTGATTTGGTAATTTATGATGAACCACCAAAAAGAGATATAAGAGTTGCTAATGCCCGTGGTTGCGTCGATCGGCTGGGACGTGAACTCTTCACGATGACACTCCTTTCAGAGGCTTGGGTCGACCAAGAAGTAATCAAGGCAAGGAACAAAGACGGGACGCCGGACAGATCAGTATTTAATGTACACGGAGCGATTGATGTAAACGTTGGGTATGGTATTACACAGGAAGGCGTGGACCAGTTCGCAAAAAAGCTTAATGAGGACGAAAAGGACGCAAGGCTTAAGGGCATACCGTCTTACATGTCAGGGCTTATATACAATGAGTTCTCCCGGTCAACGCATCTGATCGACAGGTTTGAAATCCCGATGGATTGGATGGTGGATGTAGCTATAGACGTACACCCCGTGAAGCCACAGGCTATACTCTTCCGGGCCACCGCACCCAATAATGAGCAGTTCGTTTTTGATGAAATATTCCATAACGGCGATGGTAAATGGATTGCCGAACAAATTGTAAAAAAGAAACTGGACGGGCATCTTCGCATAAATAAGATCATCATAGACCCGTTAGCAAAAGGAGATAGCAATAATGACCATACGACATTCGATACGATCGATATTGTCCTTTCCCGGCATGGTATGGTCTTGGATACTGCGACTAAAGACAAGGATTCTGGGATACGCGGCGTCAAAGGGAGACTAAAGACGCCGAATGGTGGTACGGGCCTCTATTTCTTCCGGGACCTCTATCGCACCATACTTGAAATAGAAGGGTTTATGGTAGACCCAAAAACCGGAAAGCCGCAGAAGACCATGGACGATATGATGGAAAACCTTTATCGGCTGGAACTCATAGGCACGGAATGGGAACCGCCGGACGAAGAATATGACGACGTGGACGATTACAGTCAACCTCAAAGTTGTACAGGGTATTAAATGTCTTATACATCAAAATTAGCAGATGATACGACCACAAACATTGCTGATCAGATTCCGGAGGAAAAGCGCAAGGAGATAGCACTCGAAGCGTGTACACAGTACGACACCGATATTAATGATCGGTCTGATTGGGCAGATAAGCGCGATAGGTATTACAAGCTCTGGGCGTGTCACCGGGACGAAAAAAATACGCCATGGCCGAATGCGTCTAACGTATGCATACCGATGCTTGCTACGGCTTGTAACCAGTTTCACGCACGTTCGTATCAATCGATCTTTGCGGCACCGGGGATGGTTAAAGTTCTCCCGGTAGGCAAGTTGGACGTCGATCGCGCTAAAAATGTAGAAACCTTCATGAACTGGCAGACGATGTACGAGATGGAGGAATACGAAGACACCTTTGACCGTACGCTCCAGCTTCTACCTATCAATGGTCTGGCCCACAAGAAACTCTTTTATAACAAGGACATGGAACGTCCGGTCTCCGAATATATATCGGCCCTTGACCATGTAGTTCCGTACAAGACCAAATCCCTTGAAACCGCAAAACGTCAAACTCAAAAAGTATGGCTCTATTATTCTGAACTCGTTGAAAGAAACGAGAAGGGCCTGTATATAGACTTTGCCAAGATCATAGAACTTGATTCCGGTAAAGATAAGACCCCGGCAGAAGAACTTATGACCACTGCAGACGAAGTGGCCGGTGAAAGCCAGACCTCCGAATCCGAAGAGCAGCATTTAATACTTGAAGTGCATAAGAAATATAAGCTGGACGGCAAGATGAAGGAGTACATATTTACAGTACATTATGCAAGTCAAACTCTTCTCCGGGCCGTAAGTCGTGAGTTCGAAAAAGGTCTTGTGATGCACCATTTTACGGATTATCATTTTCTGCCGAACCCGGAAGGCTACTACTCCTTTGGTTTTGGGCATTTCCTCGAACAGCTCAACGAGATGGCTAATACTACTTTCAACCAAATATTCGATGCCGGAAGACTTTCGAATCAACCATTTGGATTTTATGGCCGTCGTGCAGGAATTAAGTCTCGCCGGATAAAGCTTCATCCCGGTGCCATGAATGAAGTAGACGACGCTTCTAATATAGTATTCCCACAGATGCAGCGTCTTGATCAGGTTCTTTTCCAAGTTTTGGGCCAGATACAGGCTTATACAGAACAGTTTACGTCTACTTCCGATTATCTTACTGGTCGAGAGTCGAAAGGAACTGAAACACCTACCGCGCATGGTACACTCGCAATAATCGAGCAAGGCTTGGTTACTTTTGCAGTGATGACTAAGCGGACCTTTAGGTCTCTGCGGAAAGAGCTTCGGCTCTTGGCCACTCTTAACGCCATATACCTTCCAGATAAGAAGGAATATAGGGTGATGGAGGACACCGGGAAGATTGCATTCCCAGACATAAAAAGGAAAGATTTCTCCGGTAAATTCGATATGATACCCATTGGAGACCCATCCTTTGCATCTAAAGGTAGTCGTAGGCAGGAAGCCACTGAACAGTACCAGCTCCTTATGGGGAATCCGCTCGTGGTGGGCAATCCCGAAACTGGTGAAGGCGCCAATATGAGGGGCATATATGAAGTTACTTCTGATCTGCTCGACGCTTATGGCCGGAAGAACAAGTCTACTATTATAGGTGAACCACCGCCGTCTACCACATCGCCCGAAGACGAAAATGCTATGTTTATGCAGGGCGATTTCATCTCTCCGGTAGAAGGCGAAGACGTGCTTAAACACCTTGAGGTCCATGAACGGTTCCTTGCAACGCCGTTCTTTGCAGATATGCGTACTGAATACAAAGAGCTTGTGGCTAAGCATATAAACGAAACACGCCAGCTTGCATACAAGCAGAACGAAAAGAATCTACAGTTGGGAGGTGATGCAGGAGTTGGAGGTACGGGAGGAGGAAATCAGAACGTGGTTGCGGGACCCGGTAACGCAGGCGTTCTTGGAACGGGTTAAGACCACGGAAGAGGATGAAGACAAGCATGTGCACCTTCATCTGAGCAAGAATGAATTGAGCGAGGCGGCTGTAGCTAATGCTGGAGTGGCCGTGTACAAAGAAATCTTAGACATGCCTCATCAAATGATTGAGGACGCGCGCGAAGAAGAGGAGATCAATAGTGAAGCTTGAACCATATGGCCAACGGGTCATAGTAAAACGCAATGTAGAAGAACGCTCTGCTGGGGGTATAATTCTCCCGGATGATAGTCAAAAGACCGGACTTTTAGGCGTAGTGATACATAAAGGCCCGGACTGTGATTTCGTCAATAAAGGCGACACGATACTTTTCGCCCGGTTTAGTGGATTTGAACTTCCGCTAGAAGGCGAATACCGCAACTATCTAGTGATGAACGAGGAAGATATCCTCGCACGCGCAAACGCTGAGGAGGAATTGAAAAATGTTGGATGACACAGCACAGGAAAATTTAGCTGCTATGACGGGAACGAAGTCTGATGTTCCTCCGGTAGCCACGGGAGACCCTCCAAAAGACGAGACCCCAACTACCCCCCCTGTCGACCCGTTCAAAACGACGGAGCCGAAAAAAGAGGGCGAGAGGCCCACTCCGGAACCGGGGTCTCCACGCTGGGAACAGATATATGGGCGTATGAAGCAGGGCGAACGCGATGTAGAAACACTCACCGGAACCGTGGCCGAACTTAAGGAAAATTCGCGGTTGATGCAGGAACATAACACTTACATGGCAGACGCTATGGAGAAGATGCTCGATCGTACCGCCAAGACGGATAGACCCAATCCGGAAGAGGACCCGGAAGGATTTGCTAGATGGGCCACGGACGAAGCCACGCGTAAACTCAAGGCTGAACAAAGACGAGAATCTCCTCCGGCACCTGTGGTTGAAAACGCTGACGTCGAACTCAAAAAGCAAGTCGACACGGCAAGGGACATGTGGGACGATTATGATGCGCAAATCGGAAATATCAACGCGGTCATGGAAAAGGACCCTGCTTTGAAGGCCAAAGTATGGAATTCTAAAAACCCCCCAGCCGCAGCGTATACGGAAGCATTGAAGTTAAAGGTTAATGCCGGCAGAGTCGATCAGGGGTTTGTAGAAGGCGGCGGCCCCGGAGGTGAACCCTCTGAAGATAAAGTCGTACTTTCAGCAGAGCAGAAAAAACTTTGCAGGGCCTTTGGCATAACGGAAGAAAAATACATAGCGCAACAGGAACAGATCACCCGCATGAAAGGGGGTAAATAATGGCAACTCCGAAGAAGAAGCCGACTACCCCGTGGAGCGGCGAAGGTGGGAAAACGTGGAGTCCCGATATTTTTAAACTCGGCAAAAAGCACGAAGGGTTCAATCCGCGTTTCGTGAAAAATGATGATCAGGCCATCCAGAGAAAACTCAACGAAGGATGGCAGATTGCTAACGCCGACGATTACGGCGCAACATCATCGGATAAGGCCGATGCAAGTTCCAAAATGATAAGACAGGGCATGGTTCTAATGGAAATGCCAGACGAAGTTTTGGCTGACAGAACTGCGTACCATGATAATCTGACTAAACTTCGTTCCGGCTCAGCTATTGATGGTGCTACAGGAGAGGCGGATAAACTAAAGCCTGTCATGAAGCGCGAAAATGTGCTATTCAAGGACGAGGACCATACAGTCGGAGAACAGTAACACCGCTCACCGGAAGGTGCCAAACGCTAGACAAATAGTAATATCAATCTTTAAGTGGAGAAACTACAATGGCAAATGTAGATGGCGCAAGGGGATTCTTCCCTACTCGACATCTTTCCGGTGGTGAAGTCCACACTAGGGAATATACTCTTACTACCGGTCAGACGGTCTACAAAGGTGATCTCGTAAAACTCGTCACCGCAGGTACCGTTGAAGAAGCTGACGCCAATGACGGTCTCGTCGTTTGTGGCGTAGCCGCAGGCTATGTCGACGACAGTGCTAGCGCAGGCGGTAAGAAGGTTCTAGTGTACGCAGACCCCAATATAGTGTTCGGCATTCAGTCCGATACTGGTACGGCTACGGCCATTACCGATATCGGCAGGACTGCCAATCATGTTGCTGGAGCTGGTGTTGCAGCAACTGGTCTTTCCGGCCACGAGCTTGATGCTAGTGATATTGGAACTGGTGCTCAACTCATGATCATCGGTCTGGTCGATAGGACGGGTAACGCTTGGGGTGCACATTCCGAAGTCGAGGTTCTTATAAATGAGCATGTTGCTCGTGCGGCTGGTACCGCAGTAACTTAATAGGAGGATAGTACGATGGGCTTAGTTAGAGACAATTTCGCCGATATCCTCGCGCCGGGCTTTCGTCAGATTTTTTTCGAACGCTTTGCGGAGGTACCGCCGGAATACACGGAGCTGTTCAACATGAACACCTCCTCAGTACAGTACGAGGACGATTCATACGTCACCGACTTCGGATTGATTCCGCGTAAGGCCGAATCTGCCGGAGTTACTTATGATGAAGTCTTTCAGGGCTACGACAAAAGATACACACACGAGACCTTTTCTCTCGCGTATCGTGTGTCCGAGGAGATGGCCGAAGACGAAAGATACGGCATCATGGCCAAGCTTCCGGCATCACTTGGTAGAAGTGCAAGGAACACGCTTGAGCAGGAAGGTGCAAACCTTCTCAACAATGCGTTCAGCACATCATACCTTGGTGGTGACGGTTCTGCGTTCATGGTAACGGATCATCCGCTCGTAGGTGGTGGTACACAGAAGAACATTCTGACCACTGCCGCCGATCTCTCAGAGGCTAGTCTGAAACAGGCGTTTATTGACATCGCGGCCACCACGGACGATAGAGGTAAGCTGATCAGGCTGATGCCAAAGACGCTTTTCGTTCATCCTTCCGGTGAGTGGGAAGCAAGGAAGCTCCTTGAGAGCGCGCAGGTTATCGGTTCTGCCAATAACGATATCAACCCAGCTCAGGGTCAGGTCGAACTTAAGGTAAACCATTTCCTTACGGACGCCGATGCTTGGTTCATAAAGTGCGATACTCACGAAGCTAATTGGTTCTGGAGAGTTCTCCCGGACCACCAACAGGCCAATGATTTTGACAACGGCGACGCCAAGTTCAAGATCAGGTTTAGGTTCTCCAAGGGTTGGTCACTTCCTTGGGGTTGGTTTGGCTCGCCTGGAGCCGCTTAACACGGCACACGGCTGAAACCATGAAAAAACGGGTCAATATAATAGCCAAAGGGAATGGGTGGGATAAAGCACCCGCAGGCGGGGAGCGTTGGGGTTTAAACTCTCACGTCCTCGTCTGCCCCTTTACCCGTTTATTTAATATGCATAACTGGAAGTTCATACCGGAAGGCGAACTCACAGGGATAAATCTTGCCGGTTATGAAAATGTAGAGGTGGTAACGCAAGCGAACTTCCCACTTGAAGAGATAGTAGAAGCTTTTGGGACTAATTATTTTTCTAACACCATATGTTATATGTTGGCCTTGGCTTTGTACGAAGGATATGATGATATTCACATGTATGGAGTTTATTCCGGCGAAGATATAATATACCTCCAGAAGGAGAGGCCGGGGGTAGAATACTGGCTTGGTATAGCAAACGGTATAGGGGTTGACGTTACTATTCACGGCAACCATAGACTTTTAACCACTGACACCGGATTCATGTATGGGTATCATTCGGTGTGGGAATTAGGAGAGCAAGATGCCAGATACAGTCACTAGTCAGGTGCTTCATTCCGGCGGCAGAGATTATATAGGTATATTTACCAATAATTCTGACGGTACTGGTGAAGCCGCTGTCCAGAAGGTAGACATATCTGCCCTGACCGGAGCACCCGCGACAGTTAAAATAAAGAGGATAAAATATAGCGTATCGACCGGCGGTTCGGTTCTCATCGCTTTCGATCACACCACGGACGATACTGTGGCCATAGTCACCGGAAACGGAGAGATGGACCTCCGAAACTTCGGGGGCAGTCATGACCCAGCTTCTGCCGGTGGCACTGGAGACATCATGTTTACGACTATAGGGTTTGCAGCCGCAGACAGTTATATGATCGTACTGGAGCTTGGCATTGCCTAAGTCTCTACATAGAGCGATACCGGGTGATAGACTCATGCTCTGCGATATATGTGGGTATGAATACCATGTATCGGATTTAAAGAAGGGAAAGGCCGAGGGGCAGCGTGGGCTTAATGTATGCGAAAAGGATTACGACCCAATACATCCACGTGAGAATACCCCAAAGCTATCTCCCCCCAAGAAGGTAAGGGAGCCTAATTAAATGGCAATACCTACACTGCCAACAGCTGATAGTATAGTTACCGAAGCTCTAAAGCGGGCCGGAATAAAGTCTCCAACTCAGACGCAGATAGATCGTGCTAAGGATGAGTGGCTGGAGATGGTAAAGGGCGATATCTGGTCTAAAGTTCTTGCCGGCGGAGACACGAGGCTTAAGTCTTTGCAGAGGACGGCTGTATATATTGGAGTGATAGGCCAAAGGCGATATCCTCTTCCGGCAGACTTTAGTGAAGAGATCAGTGTAAGTCTTCTTTCCGGTACGCATACGGGCCTTGCGCAAACGGGTGGGTCTGATTCTGTAACCTTGGCTGCCGATGAAGATATCACGGCGGCGGACGCGGCTGGTACTCATGTACTTATGTATTCAGGTACTTCTAAAGGCCAATACCGGGAGACCATTACTTATGATGCAACCACCAAAGTGCTCACTACTCCGTTAGCATGGGATTCCAGCAAAACTCCTGCGGCTAATGATGAGTATATGATAGTGGATACATATACAAAGCTTGCTGAACAACACCAAAACGATCTTGACGATTCGATGCAGAGGGGTACGTCCAAACCGGGGTATTTTTCGAAGTTTGAAGATGAACTCTATCTTGGCCAATCCCCGGTTGCCTTATATGGCATCCAGCTTAGATACTATGTTAATATTACTACGTTGAACCTTACGGAAGGTGCCAATACAGTAATATCTAAAATATATAGAAATTGGAGAAGTTTACTTACGCAGGGCGTATATAAATATGCTCTCTTAAGTTTGGACGATGCACGGGACACGCAAGCTGACAAGGACTTCAACAAGTTGTTGATTAGTACGATCTTCAAGGAGCTTCCTTCCGGCGGAGAATTTGAGGGATTTGAGGTATGATATGGGATTAATATCTAAAATAATAGGTATGGATAATGTAGTCAATCAGGGGTTTGGTATTGTAGACAAGCTCGTGGTAGACAAAGACTTGAAGATGCAAATAAAGGCAGACTTCGATCAGCTTGCTATCAAGCATCGCTCTCCATTCGTCGCGATCTTCTTGGCAGGCCCAAAGCCCGCGCTGATGTGGATATCCGTATTGGGGTTTGCTCAACATTATATAATAAACCCGTATCTACATGCTTTGAATGTTGAGGTCCTACCTATGGATGCACAATCGCTGTACGCTTTGGCTGGCATAGGCAGTGCTAGTATCGCAGGGCGCGTAGTCGAAAAAGTAAAAAAAGCAACTGGTAATCATTTTTAAAGGAGAATACGCTATGAGTGAGAAAGATAGTTTTACAGTTTCTGATGTTGCCAAGGCTTCGATTTCCCCTCCGGTGGGCAAAGGCCCCCATATGGGGTTTGGCCCTAAGGTTATTGATATGAAACGCAAAGCACCGGAGACACCGCAGAAGACAGAATACGGAGCAATCATATCCGCTACAGATGAAAACGCTGAGGAAATGGTAAAACTTGTTGTTGAAATGAGAAAGCTAAATAAAGACACTAAACCGACAATGATTGTAATCGGAGGAAAATGATGGGCAAGAGCACAATAACACTTAGAGGATTCTTTCACGTGAAGATCGGCGAGATCGGGAAGGACGGAAAGCTCAGGGTCGTTGGTGATTCCGGGTTGTCCGAAAATACGATGACCAATGTAGGTCTGGACAAGGGAGTGTGCGCCGTTTTTGCGCAAACCACCGGCAGCCAGTTTGCAAGATCACTTATACTGGGTACGCAGACCAATGCGGTCAATGCGACACAGACAGCTCTTTCCGGCCCCGGCAC